>NZ_CAJYHX010000028.1 GCF_913774285.1 uncultured Sphingomonas sp.
TGCGTGCTGATGCCCAACACCAGCCATGGCGGCGGCATTTCGCGCAAGATCAGCAACGCGGCGGATCGCAAGCGGCTGAAGACCATCATCGCGGAAATGAACCTGCCCTCCACTATGGGCTGCATCGTTCGCACCGCAGGCCTTCAGCGCACCAAGCCGGAAATCAAGCGCGACTTCGACTATCTCGCTCGCCTATGGGACGAGATTCGCGAGAATACGCTGAAGTCTGACGCGCCCGCGCTGATCCACAACGACAGCGACCTCATCAAGCGCGCCATCCGCGATATCTACAACAAGGATATCGAGGAAGTGATCGTCGAAGGCGAGCATGGCTATCGCGCGGCGAAGGACTTCATGCGCCTGCTGATGCCGAGCCATGTGCGCCGCGTGAAGCAATATGCCGATGCGGTGTCGCTGTTCCAGCGCGCCAGCGTCGAGGATCAGCTGGCCGCGATGTACAATCCGGTCGTTCAGCTGAAATCGGGCGGCTATCTCGTCATCAACCCGACCGAGGCTTTGGTGTCGATCGACATCAACTCGGGCCGGTCGACGCGCGAGCATGGCATCGAACAGACCGCCGTTGCCACCAATCTGGAGGCCGCACGGGAAATCGCGCGCCAGTTGCGCCTGCGCGACATGGCCGGCCTCGTCGTCATCGACTTCATCGACATGGAGAACAACTCCAACATTCGTAAGGTCGAGAAGGCGATGAAGGAGGCGCTGAAGGACGATCGCGCCCGCATCCAGGTCGGTCGCATCTCGGGCTTCGGCCTCATGGAAATGAGCCGCCAGCGCCTGCGCACCGGCGTGCTCGAAGCCTCCACCCGCACCTGCCCGCATTGCGAAGGCACGGGTCTGGTCCGCACCGCCTCGTCGGCGGGCCTTTCGGCGCTGCGCATGATCGAGGACGAGGCCGCCCGCGGTCGCGGCTCGCAGATCCTGCTGCGCGCCAGCCAGGAAGCGGCTTTCTACGTGCTCAACAAGAAGCGCAGCGAACTGGCCGAGATCGAGGATCGCTACGGCGTGCTGGTCGAGGTCGAGGCCGACGGCGAGCTGGAAGGCGCGCGCATGACCGTCGAGGCCTCGGGCCCGCCGCCGGCCTATGCGCCCAAGATCGAGCCGCTGATCGAGGAGCCGGAAGAGGACTTCGTCGAGGAGATCGAGGAAGAGGAAGAAGAACTCGAGGCCGAGGCGGAAGCAACCGAAGCCGCCGAGCCGCGCGAGCGTGGCGAACGCCCGGAACGTGGCGAGCGCGACGGTGAAGGCCGCGGCAAGCGTCGTCGCCGCCGTCGCGGTCGTGGCCGCCGTGGTCGCGAGGAAGGCGAAGCCGGTCAGGACGAGCAGGTCGAGACCGAAGGCGCCGAGGGCGACGTCGAGGCAGACGAGGCCGAGCCGGCCGAAGTCGAGGCGGCTGCCGAGACCGAGGAAACCGCAGCGCAGCGCGAGGAAGGCGAGCGCAACCGCAAGCGCCGTCGTCGCGGCCGTCGCGGCGGTCGTCGCGGTGCTGGCGAAGAGGGTGCCGAGCAGGCAGCCGAGGACGCCGACGATACCGCCGAGCCGGAAGCCGAAGCGCTCGTCGCCGCCCCTGCGCCCGAGCCGGTCGCCGAAGCAGCCCCTGCCCCCGCAGCAGTAGAGGCCGAGGCGGAAGCGCCGGCCAAGCCGAAGCGCACGCGCCGCAAGAAGGCGGACGTGGAGGCGGAAGCTGCGGCAGCGGCCGCCGAGGCACCCGCCGAGGAAACGCCGGCCAAGCCGAAGCGTACCCGCCGCAAGAAGGCCGATGTCGAGGCGGAGGCTGCGGCCGCCGCCGTCGAGGCACCCGCCGAGGAAGCGCCTGCCAAGCCGAAGCGCACCCGCCGCAAGAAGGCGGATGTCGCGGCCGAAGCGGCCCCCGAGGCACCAGCCGTCGAAGCCCCGGTCGCGCAGGACGTGACCCCGGCTGCCGAAGAACCGGCCGCCGAGGAATCGCCGGCCGAGGAAGGCCAGCCCCGCCGCGGCTGGTGGCAGCGGACCTTCGGCGCCTGAGCAAGATCCCCGGCGCGGCCCGCCCGGTCGCGCCGGGGTCTTTCAGTGTAGGTTCAGGGCGTTGTTGCCAGGGCAGCCCTTCAATTGAGTCCCCGGGAGTAGGATCATGGCGCGCATCCATCGATTGGCCACGCTGCTCGCGATGCTCGGCCTTGCCGCGTTCGCGTCGCGTCCGGCGATGGCGCAATCGGTGCTCCGCGATGCCGAAACCGAGGCGCTGCTGGCCGACATGGCCAAGCCGCTGTTCACCGCCGCCGGACTCAATCCCGCCAACGGCAAGGTCGTGCTGATTGCCGACCCCTCGATCAACGCCTTCGTCGCGGGCGGGCAGATCGTCTATGTCAATTCGGGCCTGATCGACGCGGCGGATACCGCCAATCAGGTGCAGGGCGTCGTCGCGCACGAAATCGGCCATATCGTCGGCGGGCACGCGGTGTTCCAGCGCGACGGCGGCTATGGCAATATCTCGATCCTCAGCCTGCTGCTCGGCGCCGCGGCGATGGCCGCCGGGTCGGCAGAGGCCGGCACCGGCATCCTGATGGCCGGCCAGCGCGCCGCGATCGGCAAGTATCTCGCCTATAGCCGCGTGCAGGAATCCTCCGCCGACGCGGCCGGCGTGCGATTCCTCAACACGGCGGGCATCACGGGCAAGGGCATGCTCGGCTTCTTCGAGAAGCTCACCCAGGAAATGCACCGCTACGGCTATTACAGCACGGATCCCGAAGTCGATCCGTTCGCACAGACCCACCCGATGTCGCAGGATCGCGTCCAGACGCTGAAGGCCGATCTAGAAGGCTCGCCCAGCTGGACCAAGCCGCTCGACCCCGATCTCGAACGCCGCTTCAAGCGCGTCCAGGCCAAGCTGCGCGGCTATACCAACGATCCGAAGAAGACGCTACGCATCTATCCGCAAAGCGACCAGTCGATCCCGGCGCATTATGCCCGCGCCTATGCCTATCACCAGTCGGGCTACCCCGAACAGGCCGCTGCGGAAACCGCGGCGCTGGTCAAGCTGGCACCCAACGATCCCTATTTCCTCGAGCTGCAGGGCCAGATCTTGCTCGAATCGGGCCAGCCTCAGGCCTCGCTCGATCCGCTGCGCAAGGCGACCCAGCTCTCGAACAACTCGCCGCTGATCGCGAGCACCTTCGGCCACGCGCTGGTCGCGACCGAGGACAAGGCGAACCTCAAGGAAGCCGAGCAGGTGCTGCGCGATTCGCTCACCCGCGACCGCGACAATCCGTTTGCCTGGATCAACCTCGGCACCGTCTATGATCGCGAGGGCGACGAGCCGCGCACCGCGCTCGCCACCGCCGAGCGGGCCAATCTGATCGGCGATGCGCGCACCGCGATGGTGAGTGCGCGCCGGGCGATGGGCGGCCTGGCGCAGGGCTCGCCCGAATGGATTCGCGCGCAGGACATCGCGATGGTCTCCGAACAGGCGATGAAGGACGACAAGCGCAACAAGGGACGCAATCTCCAGTAATGACACGGTCGAGGCTCTTTTTTGCCAGCGCGCTGCTGCTGGCCGCGGTACTCGGCGGCCTGGTGGTGCTGGGGTTGCAGGCGCTGCTACCGGGGATCGGCGGCAACAAGGCGCAGGTCGAGCGGATCGTCCACGGCTATCTGCTGGAGAACCCCTCGATCCTGCGCGACATGATGGAGAAGCTCCAGCAGCAGGAAGCTGCCGAGGCGGCAAAGGCGCAGGATAGCGCGCAGGCCGCCGTTCCCGCCGTGCTGCCGGCCTTGACCACGCCTTTCGCCAGCGCCTGGGCGGGCAATCCGAACGGCGACGTCACCGTTACCGTGTTCATGGACTATGCCTGCGGCTATTGCCGCGCGAGCCTGCCGGGTCTTGCCGAGCTGATCGCCAAGGATCCGAACGTTCGCGTCGTCTACCGCGAATATCCGGTGCTGGGCGAGGCGAGCGTCGTCGCCGCGCGCTTCGCGCTGGCGGCCGCGCAGCAGGGCAAGTTTCGCGCGTTTCACGATGCGCTGTTCGCCAGCGATGGCCCGAGCAACGCTTCGATCAGCGACGCGCTGGCCAAGGCCGGTCTCGATCCGGCCGCGACGCAGAAGCTCGCAAATAGCGATGCGATCGCCAAGGAAATCGACGCCAACCACCGGCTCGGCGCCAAGCTGGCGATGAACGGCACGCCCGCCTGGGTGGTCGGCAAGCAGATCCTGTACGGCGCGCGCGACTATCAGGCGCTGGTGGACGCGGTCACGATCGCACGGAAGGCCAAGTAGGGGCCTGGGATATCCTCAGAGGAAACCCGTTTGGGCGAGGCGGACCCGGCTTTGACTCAAACGTCTTCGCACACCTTGCCCCAGGATGAACGCCACCCTAGCTAACGGGCTCCTTCCGGCCGGGGCCACATCCATGCAACCCATCCTGTCGCTACGCCAGGTCAGCAAGACCTACGCGTCGGGCCATACCGCGCTCGACCATGTCGATCTCGACATCCACCGCGGCGAGATCTTCGCGCTGCTCGGGCCGAACGGCGCGGGCAAGACGACGCTCATCTCGATCATCTGCGGCATCGTCACGCCCAGCACGGGCACCATCCTGGTCGACGGGCACGACGCGATCCGCCAGCCGCGCGCGGCCCGCTCCAAGATCGGCCTGGTGCCGCAGGAGATCGCGGTCGACATGTTCTCGCGCGTCGGCTCCGCCGCCCGCTATTCACGCGGACTGTTCGGCAAGGCGCCGGACCATGCCTATTGCGATCAGCTCCTCAAGGACCTGTCGCTGTGGGACAAGCGCGACGCCAAGATCATGGAGCTGTCCGGCGGCATGAAGCGCCGGGTGATGATCGCCAAGGCGCTGAGCCATGAGCCCGACATCCTGTTCCTGGACGAGCCCACCGCGGGCGTCGACGTCGAGCTGCGCCGCGACATGTGGAAGCTGATCGGCCGCCTGCGCGACCGCGGCACCACCATCATTCTGACCACCCACTATATCGAGGAGGCCGAGGAAATGGCCGATCGGGTGGGCGTGATCAACAAGGGGAAGCTGCTGTTGGTCGAGGAAAAGACCGCGCTGATGAAGAAGCTCGGCAAGCGCGAGCTCGACCTCAGCCTGGTCGAGCCGCTCGCGGCCATCCCCGCCGAACTCGGCGAATGGCAGCTGAGCCTCGCCGACGAGGGCCACAAGCTGCGCTATACCTTCGACGCGCAGGCCGAGCGGACGGGCATCCCGTCGCTGCTGCGCAAGCTGCACGACCTCAACATCGCCTTCAAGGATCTCGACACGTCCAAGTCGAGCCTGGAGGACATCTTCGTCGACCTGGTGGGGGCACAGGCATGAACGGCATCAACTTTCCCGGCATCTGGGCGATCTACAAGTTCGAGATGGCGCGCACGATCCGCACGCTGTGGCAGTCAATCGCGACCCCGGTGATCACCACCTCGCTCTATTTCGTCGTGTTCGGCGGCGCGATCGGCAGCCGGATCGATGCGATCCATGGCGTGAATTACGGCAGCTTCCTGGTGCCGGGCCTGATCATGCTGTCGCTGCTGATGCAGAGCATCGCCAATGCCTCGATCGGCATCTACTTCCCCAAGTTCACCGGCACGGTGTTCGAGTTGCTGTCTGCGCCGATCTCGGCGATCGAGCTGGTGGTGGGGTTCGTGGGTGCGGCGGCGACCAAGTCGGTGGTGATCGGGCTGATCATCCTGGCGACCTCGGCGCTGTTCGTGCCGCTGCGGGTCGATCATCCCGCGGCGATGCTCGCCTTCCTGGTGCTGACCGCGGTGACGTTCAGCATGTTCGGCTTCATCATCGGCATCTGGGCGAAGAGCTTCGAGCAGCTCAACATCGTGCCCTCGCTGCTGGTGACGCCGCTGACCTTCCTCGGCGGCGCCTTCTACTCGATCGATATGCTGCCCGAGCCCTGGCACACGGTGAGCCTGTTCAACCCGGTCGTGTATCTGGTCAGCGGCTTCCGCTGGAGCTTCTTCGGCCACGGCGATGTCGACATCGCCTGGAGCCTGGGCTTCACGGGGGTGTTCCTGCTGCTGTGTCTCGGGTTGATCGTGTGGATCTTCCGGACGGGATATCGGCTGAAGAACTAAAAGATCCTCCCCGGTACGGGGAGGGGGACCATGCGCAGCATGGTGGAGGGGGCTCTCCACGGGCGACGTCCCTTGCCGGGCTCCCCCTCCACCACGCTGCTGCGCAGCGCGGTCCCCCTCCCCGTCCCGGGGAGGATCTGGATTACTTCACCACCGGCAGCGTCACCGCCGAGCCCGCGCACACCCGCTGCGTCGCCTTGCGGTAATCCTCCGGCTTGGCCTTGTAGATGTTCGGCACGAAGGTCTGCGGGTTGCGGTCGATCACCGGGAACCAGCTCGACTGGACCTGCACCATGATCCGGTGCCCCTTCTTGAACACATGGTCGTGGTCGCGCAGCGGGAAGTCCCACGCGGTCACCTGGTCCGGCACCAGCGGCGTCGCCTGCTCGAAGCTCTTGAGGTAACGGCCGCGGCGGATTTCCATCGCGATCGGCAGCTCATAGCCGTTCAGCCCCTTCGCGTACGCACCCAGCGCCGTCGGCGCCTTCTCAACATCCTCCGGGAACACGTCGATCAGCTTGACGACGAAGTCGCTATCGGTGCCGCTGGTCGACGCCATCAGCTTGGCGGTCACCTCCCCCGTCACCGTCAGGTCGTTCTCCAGCGGGGCGGAGACATAGCTGAGCACGTCGGGGCGGTCGTCGACGAAGCGCTGGTCCTCCGCCTCCCACCAGCGCCAGTCTGGCGTGGCATAGGTGGCCGACATCGGCCGCGGGCGGAACGGCACCGGTCGGGCGGGATCGCTGACATAGTCGCGGCAGCCCTCCCCCGCCGCAGGCGCGGTGAAGCTGAGCGCACCATCGGCATGCAGATACAGGTTCGTCGCCTGCGCGTTGGCGAGCGGATAGGTCTGATACGTCTTCCACTGCCAGGAGCCCGACTGGAAGCTCTTCAGCGCGAAGTCGGGCTTGGTGCCGGTGCCGTGCAGCCAATAGGCGAAGAACGGCGCCTCGATCTGCTCGACGAATTGCGTGCCGCTGTCGACGCCGAACGGGATCCGCCCCAGGCTGTTCGCCGGCGAGTGCCAGGTGCCGTGCGCCCAGGGGCCGGCGACCATCAGCGCGAGCTTGTTCGGATCGTTGGCGCGCTGCTTTTCCCAGATCTTCCAGCTGCCCCAGGGATCCTCCTGGTCCCAGTATCCGGCGACGTTGAGCGTCGGCACCGTCGTCTTGCCGAGCGTGTTGGACCAGACCTGCTTCTTCCAATGCGCGTCATAATCGGGATGCTCGATCATCTCGCGATAGCGCGGCACCCGGCCCTTGAAATATCTCTTCTCGATGTCGTCGGGCGAGCCGGCGTGGAGGAACCAGTCGTACGTGTCGTAGCGGTCGTACAGATCGATGCCGTCATTGGTCTTGTCCGCCTGCAGGCTGTTCACCCAGTCGCTGGCATAAGTGAGCCGCATCGCGCCCCAGCGGTGGAGATCGTCGTTCTTCCAGTAATCGATCCACGCAGCCTGCGGGCTGGTCGCCTTGAGCGCCGGGTGCGGCTTGGCGAGCGCGATCGCCGCGGTGAAACCGGGATAGGAAACGCCCCACATCCCGACCTTGCCGTTATTTGGGCGGACGTTCTTCACCAGCCAGTCGATCGAGTCATAGGCATCGGTCGCCTCGTCGACCGCGCCCTTGCCGGTCTTCACTTCGGTGGAGAGGGTGAAGGGCCCGCCCTCCGACTTGAAGCGGCCGCGCATGTCCTGGAACACGAAGATATAGCCGTCGCGCACCAGCGGCGCCCAGCTGTTCGGCACGCGGCCCGGCGCGGCGTCGGGCGAGCCATAGGGGCTGCGCTGGAACAGAATGGGCAGCGGACCCGTGGCGCCTTTCGGCCGCAGGATGACGGTGTGGAGCTTCACCCCGTCGCGCATCTGGATCATCGCCTCTTCGAAGGTGAAGGGCGCGTCGGTCGCGGTGGGGGTAAGCTGCGGCGGCGCGGCCGCCGCTAGAGGGGCGGCAAGCGCCGCGAGTGCTACGGTAACCAGCCAGTGCCGCATGTTCGTCGATCCCCCAGAAAGCGAGGGAACGTGGTGCGGCAAGACGCCGCCGGGATCAAGCCGGCGGCGCCGTTGCTTCCGGTCAGTCGATGCGATGCTCGCCCTTCACCCAGCGGACCGTGCCCGAGCTGGCGCGCATCACCACGCTCTCGGTGGTCATCTTGCCGCGGACGCGCTTCACGCCGGCCAGCAGCGAGCCGTCGGTAACGCCCGTCGCCGCGAAGATGCAGTCGCCCTTGGCGAGTTCCTCCAGCGAATAGACCTTGTCGAGATCCTCGATGCCCCATTTGCGGGCGCGGGCGCGCTCGTCCTCGTTGCGGAAGATGAGCCGGCCCTGGAACTGCCCACCGACGCAGCGCAGCGCCGCGCAGGCCAGCACGCCCTCGGGAGCGCCGCCCTGGCCCATATAGACGTCGATGGTCGTATCCGGATCGCTGGTCGCGATCACACCGGCCACATCGCCATCGGAAATCAGCATGATGCCGCAACCGATGCTGCGCAGCTCGGCGATCAGCTTCTCGTGGCGGGGACGGTCGAGCACGCAGGCGATGATCTCGCTGGGCTTCACCCCTTTGGCGGCGGCGATTGCCTGCACATTCTCGGTCGGGGTCTTGTTGAGGTCGATCACGCCCTGCGGGTAGCCGGGGCCGACCGCGATCTTGTCCATGTACACGTCAGGCGCGTTGAGCAGGTTGCCCTCCTCCGCCACCGCCAACACCGCCAGCGCATTGGGGCCGGCCTTGGCGGTGATCGTGGTGCCTTCGAGCGGATCGAGCGCGATGTCGATCTTCGGGCCCTTGCCAATCGCCGAGCCGACCTTCTCGCCGATATAGAGCATCGGCGCTTCGTCGCGCTCGCCCTCGCCGATCACCACGGTGCCGTCCATGTAGAGCTGGTTCAGCGCCTCGCGCATCGCCTCCACGGCGGCGGCATCGGCGGCCTTCTCGTCGCCGCGGCCTACCAGGCTGGAGGCGGAGATCGCCGCCGCTTCGGTGACGCGCACCATTTCGAGCACGAGGACACGGTCGAGAACATGGCTTGCGTTCGGCATCGGCTGGGGATTCCCTTTACGATTTGTGCACCGCGATACGGGGCCGGTTCAGCCCTGTCGAGCGGTGCTAGCGTTGTCATGCCACTTGCCAAAGACCTTTAGTGATTTACGAAGAGTTTTGGGTTATGATTGCGTGGAATCGTGAAGGATTGACACGATGTTGCTGCCGATACTGCTGCTCCTTGCCCAACAAGACACGGTGTCGACGCTGGTGGCGGACTATAGGACGCGCACCCAGGCGGAAATCCCGTGCCGGGCGCCTTCGGACCAGAGCGAGATTGTCGTCTGCTCTCGGCGCGAAGCCGACCGGTACCGGGTGTCTTTCGTCGCCCCGAACCTCGGCAAGGATTCCGACGCGGCACGCCTCAACCGGCTGATCGGCGAGCCCGTCCAGCAGGGAATCACCCCGTGCGGCGAGGGCGCCTTCACGGTGAAATGCGGCAAGGTCGGCCTCACCGCCACGATGGGCTTCGACGGCACGGTGAAGATGCAGCAGCGGGAGCTGGCGCCGTGATCGCGCTGCGAGGCTTGCAAGGTTGCGCAACCAGCAACGCATCGACGCGTTGCGTGATCGGGAAACGACAGGAGGGCATATGTTGTTGATCGCACTGGCGCTCCAGAGCGCCACCATCGCGGGTGCGGTACGCGCCGCGGACGTTGCGCCGCCGCGGGTGATGCGCGCGACGCTCAAGCGATCGGCGCGGCCGCATGCCGAGCTGTCGCCGCTGATCACCGCCTGCGACGTCGAACGCGATTGCGGCACGCGCGCGGCACGCAACCGCTTCCGTCTGACGAGTGCGCAGGAGCCGCTGATCGACCGCAAGCTCGAGATGGTCCGCGCGGCGCAGGGCCCGAGCTGCAACCGCACCGGCATGCCCGTATGCCCAGGTAGCGGGCGGCGGCTGCTCAAGCTGAGCTACTGAACCGCCGCCGCGACGCGGCTCATGCGTCGAGAATGTGCATCCACATCGGCTCGCCGGTGAGGCTCTGCGACCCCCGCAGCTTTTCCAATGCCTGGGCGATGCTCCGCTCCGGCGCCTCGTGGGTGACGATCGCCACCAGCGCGCTGCCGTCCGGGCTCACGCCGCGCTGGATCAGGCTCTCGATCGAGACGCCGGCATCGCGCATCGCTGCCGCGATTTCCGCCAGCACGCCGACCCGGTCGGCCACGGTGAAGCGCACATAGGAACGCCCGCGCCGCTCGCCGCTGTCCGCCGCAGGCTGGGAAACGAGCGCAGTCGCCGGCATCGCATAGGGCGGGCCGAATTCGCCGCGGGAGATGTCGATCAGGTCTGCCACCACCGCGCTAGCGGTCGGGCCGTCGCCCGCGCCGGCGCCCTGGAACAGCAGCCGCCCGACGAAATTGCCCTCCGCCACCACGGCGTTGGTCGATCCGGTGACATGCGCCAGCGGATGGCCGAGCGGCACGAGATGCGCATGGACGCGCTGGAACAGGCCGTGCGGCCCTGCATCGGCGATGCCGAGCAGCCGCACGCGATAGCCGAGCGTCGCCGCCTCGGCGATGTCGGCGGCGAGGATGTGGCGGATGCCGCTCGCCTTGAGGTCACCGAAGGCCGGCTGGGTGCCGAAGGCGATGCTGGCGAGGATCGACAGCTTGTGCGCCGCATCGATGCCGTCGATATCGAAGGTCGGGTCCGCCTCGGCATAGCCGAGTGCCTGCGCCTCGGCGAGGATCTCGGCGAAATCGCGGCCCTCGGCCTCCATCTTCGACAGGATGAAATTGCAGGTGCCGTTGAGGATGCCGTAGACCCGACTGATCTCGTTCGCTGCAGCGCCTTCGCGCAGACCCTTGATCACCGGCACGCCGCCTGCAACCGCCGCCTCGAACTTGAGCGCGACCTGCGCGGTTTCCGCGGCTTGCGCGAGCTCGAGGCCGTGATGCGCGATCATCGCCTTGTTGGCGGTGACGAAGCTCTTGTTGGCGCCGAGTGCCGCGCGGGCGAGCGCCAGCGCCGGGCCATCCGAACCGCCAACTAGCTCGACCACCACATCCGCGTTGGCGTGGCGCGCGAGTTCGACAGGATCGTCGACCCAGTCGAAGCGCGACAGATCGATGCCGCGATCCTTGGTGCGATCGCGGGCGGAAACGGCGACCACCTCGATTCTGCGCCCCGCGCGGCGGCTAATCAGCTCGGCATTGGCGTCGAGCAGGCGAATCACGCCGCCGCCCACCGTACCGAGCCCCGCCAGTGCCACGCGCAACGCTTCCGCCATTCGTCGTTCCTCTAAAACTCTACAGCGAGGCGGCGGCCGAGCCCTTCGCCCGACCGCCGCCTGCCGTCCCTAGCGCCTTCCCTTCCCAGAAGGAAAGACAGATTTTGTCGTAGGCGAGCGCCGCCACGCGCTGTTTATTTCTTGATTAGCCCGATCTCTACCAGCCGCTCGTGCAGATAATCATGCGCGGTGATTGGCTCCGGATAGCGGTTCGGATTCTCCGCGCTGACGCAGCCCGGCAGCGTCTTGATCAGGAAATCGGGCGCCGGATGCAGGAAGAACGGCATCGAATAGCGCGAATGGCCGCGGCGCTCGGCCGGCGGATTGACCACCCGGTGCGTGGTCGAGGGCAGGACATGGTTGGTCAGCCGCTGCAGCATGTCGCCGACATTAATCACCATCGCGCCTTCGGGCGGCTTCACTGCCAGCCACTTGCCGTCGCGATCGAGCAGCTCGAGCCCGGCTTCCTCGGCGCCGAGCAGCAGCGTGATCAGGTTGATGTCCTCATGCGCGCCCGCGCGCACCTCGGGCGCATCGGCGGCGACCGGCGGGTAATGGAGCAGGCGCAGCACCGAATTGCCGTCCTTCACCGCGGTGTCGAACCAGTCGGGCGAGAGGCCGAGATAGCGCGCTACGGCCGAGAGCAGCTTGTCGCCCGCCGTGTCGAACGCGGCGAACAGCTCGACAAAGGTCTCGCGGAAGCCCTCGGGCTGGTTCGGCCAGACATTGGGCGCCATCACGTCGCCGAAGCGATGCCCGGCGGCCAGCTCGCGACCGATATGCCAGAATTCCTTGAGGTCGACGTGCGTCGCGCCCTTGGCGATCTCGGTCTTGAACGGGGTATAGCCGCGCGCGCCGCCGCCGCCGGGGAGGAAATATCCGCGCTTTTCCTCCTCGGGCAGATCGAAGAACGCCTTGGTCAGCGCCCAGGCACGCTCGATCAGCGCCTGCGGCACGCCATGATCGCGCACCACGGCGAAACCGAAGCGCTGGAACGATCCGCCGAACGCCTGGGCAAAGCCCTCCGGATCGCTGGCCTGGTCCTTCAGCGAAAGCGCCGGAATTTCGGCGAGGGTATCCAACATCACAGTCTCCGAACGCAAAAACCGGCGGTTAGTCCCGCCACCACCGGCCCCACAAGCCTGGGAAGATTCCCAATGGCCGGCGCCCTGTCCCGATCGGGATCAGCGGCCGACCTGCATCAGCCCCTTGGTCCTGGCATCGCCGCTCGCGCTGAGCTGGAGCGCGAAGGGCTGGCCGTCATCGGTGGTGCCGATCAGGTTATCGTCCTTCGTCGTCACCTTGAAGCCCTGCTTGGTCATGTTGTCGCGAAACCAGTCGCGCACCGCCGTGGGCGCTGCCGGGCTCTCGAACTCGACGATCACCTGGCCGTCCTTGTCGCCCTGGTTGTCGTTGACCTTGAGGTTCTTCAGCGTCGATCCGGGATAGAGCGTAACGCCGTCGATGTCGAAATTCTTCGCGTCGAGCGGCATCTTGGGCAGCGTGATCGAGCCCTGGATTCCCGGCGCCTTGATCTGGATGCGGCCGTTCGAATCGGTGGAGATGACGCTGTTGCCGTCGCTGTCGTTGCCGTCGAAGTTGATATTCGCGCTGCCATGGCACGCGGCGAGTGCGATCGGCAGCAACAGGGGTGCGAAACGGCGATTCATGCGGATACTCCTGCGGCGGTTGCACATCGCAATGTTGTTGCGCAGGCATCCACGTCAACCGGAAAAAGGGTGACCTTAGGGAAGGCTTGGGCCATGAGCCTGGCATGAACGCCCCGCACCCGAGCACCGCCGCCGCCGGCCAGGCGCCGCTGCGCTTCGCCGAGTTCGTCACCCTCGCCGCGGCGCTGATGGCACTGACCGCGATCGGCATCGATTCGATGCTCCCGGCCCTCCCGGCGATCGGCGTCAGCCTGGGCGTGGAGTCGGCCAATCATCGCCAGTTCGTGATCACCGCGTTCCTGATCGGCTTCGGCACGGCGCAACTGCTCTACGGCCCGCTGTCCGACCGGTTCGGCCGACGGCCGGTGCTGATGATCGCGCTCGCCACCTATGTGCTGACCAGCTGGGTGGCGGCGATCTCCGGCAGCTTCACGCTGCTGCTGGTCGCGCGCGTGGCAATGGGCACGGCGGCAGCCGGATCGCGGGTCATCACCGTGGCGCTGGTGCGCGATTGCTATGCCGGGCGGGCAATGGCCCGGGTGATGAGCCTGGTGTTCATCGTGTTCATGGCCGCACCGATCTTCGCGCCGACGCTGGGGCAGATCATCCTAGCGGCGGGTGGATCGTGGCGGACGATCTTCTGGGGCATCGGCGGGATCGGCGGGCTGGTGCTGTTGTGGTTCGCAGCGCGAATGCCGGAGACGCTCGCCGCCGATGCCCGGCAGTCGCTGGTGCCTGCCCGGGTGCTCGCCGACTACGGCGTGATGCTGCGCGACCGCGCCGCGGTCGGCTACACCATCGCCACCGCGCTGCTCTCCGGCGCGCTGTTCGGCTTCATCGGATCGGTCCAGCAGGTGATGGCCGACGTGTTCCACCGGCCCGAGCTGCTGACCATCATCTTCGCCGGCGTCGCAGGAACGATGGCGGTGGGGTCGTTCCTCAACGCGCGGATCGTGATGCGGCTGGGCATGCGGATGATATCGCATACCGCGGTCAGCCTGCTCACGCTGATCGCCGGCGTGCACCTGGTGGTCACGCTGTTCGGGCTAGAGACGCTGTGGAGCTTCGCCGCGCTGCAATCGCTGATGATGGCGTGCTTCGGCCTCGCCACCTCCAACTTCTCGGCGATGGCGATGGAGAAGATGGGTGCAATCGCCGGCACCGCCTCCAGCCTGCAGGGTTTCGTCACCACCATCGTCGGCGCGGTGATCGGGGCGGCGATCGGCCAGGCCTTCGATGGCACCACCATCCCCCTGTATAGTGGTTTTCTGCTGATGGGTGCGCTCTCCCTCGTGGTAGTAGCGGTGACGGAACGCGGACGGATGTTCCGCCCGAGCTGAGTCGGAACGCAGCCGGGGCCAGCGCCGTTGCGCATTCGAACCCCGGCGATCCCCGCCGGGCCAGTGATGAGGTTTGGCGATGAGCGGCACCCAGGGTCCCAGCGACGACGTGTATGACGCGGAAGGCTATGACGAGAGCCAGCGCGCCGAAATTCTCGAAGTGACGGGCGACGGGCCGGACGACGGTTCGCTCCTGACCGACATCAACCCCGATCTCGGCGGCAGCGAGGACGACGACGACGATCTCGACGAACTGTCGATGGCGGACGACGAGATCGGCGAGGAAGACGACGACGCCGACGAGGATGAAGACGACCTCGACGAAGACGACATCCAGGACGATTTCGACGACGAGGATGTCGACGAGGACGATCTCGACGAGGAACTCGACGATCCGGACGACGTCGCGCTGCGCCCCTGATCTTCGCGGGAGGGCGCGCAGCCGGTGCTGCGCGCCCTTTGCATGCTTCTTGCGGACGCTCCTCGGCCGTGAAATGGTACGTTATACCATTGCAGTGAAGGAGGAGAGGTCATGCCCAAGTTCGTGTCCACCGCCGAGCCCCAGCCGATCGGCGCAATCAACGTTACGCCGTTCATCGACGTGATGCTGGTGCTGCTGATCGTGATGATCCTCAGCATGCCGATGGTGACCCACAAGGTGCCGGTCGACCTGCCGCAGGGCGGCTCCGCCTCCACCGACGATTCGACGCACCGGCTGGCGATCGACAAGGCCGGCGCGCTGTTCTGGGACGGCACCCGCCTCGCCGATGCTGCGCTTCCGGCCAAACTGGCGGGCCTGCGCACCGATGCCGCGGTGCTCCAGCTGCAGACCGATCCGGAGGCGCGCTACGAACGCTTCGACGCCGTCCTCGCCGCGATCAAGCGCGCCAACATCGTGAAGCTTGGCTTCGTCGGTAACCAGCCGCTGGCCGATTGAGGAACCGGCGCATCCGGTGGCTCGTTCGCAAGTTCCTGTTTTGGAAGAGACCCGGATGCGCCTGATCCCCGCCCTGCTTGCCGCCTGCTCGCTCGCCGCTTGTTCCTCGGGACTGCCCCCGGCCGCGGACAACACGGCCGGCGCCGCGAGCAACGCCGAGATCAACCAGACCGCACCGGCGGCCACCGAGCGCGCGCCCGGCAACGAGCAGCTGGAACCGCTCAAGCCGCCCGCCCCCGGCCAGCCGGGCGGCCTGCCCGACGACCGCACGCCGGTGAACGAGGCCAAGTTCACCCCCGACAGCGCGCAGGGCGCCGCCAATGTCGTGCAGACCTATTACGCGCTGATCGAGAGCGGCCGCTATGACCAGGCCTGGGCGCTGTGGAGCGACGGCGGCAAGGCCTCGGGCGGCGATGCCAAAGCCTTCGCGGCGCGCTTCGCACCCTATTCGGAATATCATGCCAATGTCGGCGCGCCGGGACAGATCGAGGCGGGTGCGGGCCAGCGCTACGTCACCGTGCCGGTGCAGGTCTATGCGCGCATCAAGGCGACGGGCAAACCTTTCTACCAGCTCGGCGAGGTCACGCTGCACCGGGCGGGCGACATCGACGGCGCCACCGCGGAGCAGCGCACCTGGCATATCCGGGCGATCAAGTTCCAGGACGATCCCGGCAAGCCGGCGCAATAGTCAGCCGCCGATAAGGTTGCGGACCAGCGCGATGTCGTCATTGTCGATCGGCTGCCCCGTGGCATCGGTGGCGTTCTCGATCGGCATTGCATGGTCGCGGGACTTGCCGACGCCCGCGACACTCACCGCGGTCCACAACACCCCCGCCGCCCAGAGCAGGGCCGCTCAGCGGCTGCGGAACAGGGCGGAGGGTCGGCGCGGCAGCATGGTGCGGAGCCTGCTCCCCCTGGCATGAACGCCGCGCTACGCTCCATGGTTACCGCTCGAGGATTCGTGATGCCCCGCTTCACCCGCCAGATCACCGCCACGCCTGCCGACATCGACGTGCTGGGGCACGTCAACAATGCCGTCTGGGTGGCGTGGATCCAGGATATCGCGGTCGCGCATTGGGACAGCCTCGCCACGCCCGAGGACAAGGCCGCCTATGTCTGGGTGATCACCCGCCACGAGATCGACTATCGCGGCAATGTCCGCGTCGGCGAGACGGTGACGGGCGAAACCTGGGTGCCCGAGCCGCCGCGCGGCGCCCGTTTCAACCGCCATGTCCGCTTCCTGGGCGACGACGGCAAGGTGCGGGTGGAGGCGGTGACCACCTGGGCGCTGCTCGACCGCGCATCGGGTCGGCTGCTCCGTGTTCCCGCCGACCTCGGCGACCGCTTCATTGAAGCGACGCGCTGACGAAGCGAGTCGTCCGCGCGACGAACCGTGGTTCGCGCCGTCGCCGAACTCGACTAGGGTGCAGCGCCATGGCGTTCTCGCGTGTGTTCCCGTTGGCGGTGCTGGCTCTGCCCTTGCTGCTATCGGCCTGTATCTTCGGCAGCGGCGGCGGCGACAAGCGACCGGCCCCCGCCCCCACCCGCCCCCGTGGCAGCCCGCCGATCACGCTCAATCGGCCGACGCCGCGCGAAACCCAGCAATGCTTCACCGATCTTTCCCGCGCGGGCGTGCGGTTCAGCGCGATGCCCGATCGCGACTATGGCGGCGGCTGCATCGTCGAGGGCGCGGTGCAGCTGATCGACATCGGCGTGCCGGTGGGCGGCATCAAGGGGATGCGCTGCCCGCTCGCCCGCGCCTTCACCGGTTGGGTGCAGTACGCCGTGGCGCCTGCGGCGCGGCAGATCCTGGGCAGCGATCTCGTCCGGGTGGATACGTTCGGCACCTATGTCTGTCGGGCGATCGTCGGCAGCCCGCAGGCCTCGACCAAGCTTTCCGAACATGGCCGCGCCAACGCGGTCGACGTCTCCGGCTTCGTGCTACGGGACGGGCGGCGGATCACCATCCTCAAGGACTGGCAGAACCAGGATCCGGCTGTCCGCAAATTCCTCGAGACGATCCACGGATCCGCCTGCAGGCGTTTCGCCACCGTACTGAGCCCGAACTATAATTACGTCCACCGCGACCATTTCCATCTCGACATGGGGCGGGGACCCTTCTGCGCCTGAGGCTTTCCAAGCGCCACGGATGCGCCTACTTCGCAGTCAATGAGCGATACGAGAGTCCCGTCGCGCGTCTTCCGCCCTGCCCAGCAGGAAGCCGAAGCCGCCAACACCGCCACCGGCACGCCCCAGACCGAGCATCCCGCCTACCGGCTCGCCTTCCAGGACATGGACTTCCTGCTGCGCGAGGATCTGCGGCCGGTGCGCTTCCAGCTGGAACTGCTGAAGCCGCAGCTGCTGCTCGACGAGGCGAACATCGCCTCGACCTTCGTGATCTACGGCTCGGCGCGCATCCCCGAGCCGGCCAAGGCCGAGGCGGTGCTGGCGCTTGCCGAGACCGAGCAGCAGAGGCGCATCGCCGAGAGCCTCGTCGCCAAGTCCAAATATTATGACGTCGCGCGCGAGCTGGGCCGGCTGGCGAGCAACTTCCCCGTCGACGCGGCCGGCAAGCGCCACTTCGTCGTCACCTCGGGCGGCGGCCCCTCGATCATGGAAGCGGCGAACCGCGGCGCGCGGGATGTGGGCGCCGAGACGATCGGGCTCAACATCGTGCTGCCGCACGAGCAGGCGCCGAACCCCTATGTGACCCCGGGGCTGAGCATGCAGTTCCACTATTTCGCGCTGCGCAAGATGCACTTCCTGCTGCATGCGCGTGCGGTCGCGGTGTTCCCGGGCGGCTTCGGCACGTTCGACGAGAGCTTCGAGCTGCTGACGCTGATCCAGACCGGCAAGGTCGATCCGATTCCGGTCCTGTTCTACGGCAAGGAGTTCTGGAACCGCGTCGTGAACTTCGAAGCGCTGTGCGACGAGGGCGTGATCTCGCCGCGCGATCTGAACCTGTTCCGCTTCTGCGAGACCGCCGAGGAGGGCTGGGAAATCGTCCAGGACTTCTGGCGGAACAAGGAAACGGCAGCGGGCTGATCTTCCACGCCCCCTCCCGCTGGCGGGAGGGGGCGTATAGAGAAGGCCCCCTCGCACCCGCGCGCAGTTGCGCTATAGCCGCGCCATGACCGATCCGCTGATCCGCATCGCCGAGGCGCTCGAACGGCTGGCGCCGCCCCCTGCCCCGCCCGCCGATCTGGAAGCGCATCCGGCCTATGTCTGGCGCGGCCGCGATATCGTGCCGGCGCGTGCCTTCGCCCCCACCCCGCTCGCGCTGCTCCAGGGCGTCGAGAAGCAGCGGACCGCTTTGCTCGCCAATCTCGAACGGCTCGCCGCCGGCCATGCCGCGCAGGACGTGCTGCTGTGGGGCGCTCGCGGCACCGGCAAGTCGGCGCTGGTCAAGGGGGCGGTCGCCGAGGTGCAGGCGCAGGGCGGCCGGCTTGCGCTGGTAGAGGCGGCGACGACGCACCTCGAGACGCTGCCCGACCTGTTCGCGCTGCTCGCCTCCACCGACCGCCCCTTCGCGATTTTCCTGGACGACCTCGGCTTCGATGCCGCGGCCGATGCACGGGCGCTGCGCTCGCTGCTGGAGGGCGGCGCCGAGGCACGCCCGGCGCATTGCCGGCTGCTGGTCACCTCCAACCGCCGGCACCTGTTGCCGCGCGACCTGGAGGCACAATCCAGCGCGATCAATCCGCGCGATTCGATCGACGACGATCTCGCACTGGCCGATCGCTTTGGCCTGTCGCTCGGCTTCCACGTCGTCGACCAGGACACCTATGTCGCGATCGTGCGCGGCTATGCGGAGGCGCATGGCCTCCACTTTGATCCGCAGGACGCCATCCAGTGGGCAACGCGGCGCGGCAGCCGCTCGGGACGGGTGGCCTGGCAGTATGTCGTCGAACTCGCCGGGCGACAGGGCAAGTTGCTCTGAATATCCGGCCCGCGCACAATTTTAGATGAGATTGTCTCGAAAAAACACAGATTTGCACGATCGGCGGGACGAGCCGAAATATGACGTCGCGGTTGCAGCAACGTTGCGATAACGTTTCGATTCCCTTGTCGACCCAGCCATTTTCCCACCCAGACGGCGCCCTGCGAGCGATCGTTTGCATCCGCAGCACGGCCGAAATGCCGTTAAGCTTTCCAATCCGGGTAGTTTTGCCCGGCACTGCACAATGCAAACCTTCGCATCTGCATGTATTAGAACTTCATTGTCGTTCCCTTTCATAAACTTAACGTCGGGTTAACGGCCGCAGAGCCGAGTCGCTCACATCGTCGTTAACAAAGGAAAGGGTGCGCCAATGCGTATTCATACCAAGCTTGCTGCTGCGGCAGCCTTATTGTGCGCGGCAGTCCCCGCGCAGGCTGCGCAGATTCTCGGACAGATCAGCTTTAACGGGTTCGTTCGCCCGGTCGGCGCCACCAACATGGGCGCCGCCACCGGTCTCGACTTCTACAACGCATTCATGCCGGGCTCGTCCGCAGGCGATGGTGGTGCGCCGGGCACGATCTTCGCGGCGCTGGGCTCGACGGGCGTGTTCGCCGGTCTCACCTGCATCGGGCCGTGCGGCACGATCAAGGACCTGCCGACCTTCACGGGCGGGCCGGTTGCGTCGTTCTTCGACATCGGCTCGTCGATCTTCTTCGACCTGAACAAGATTCAGTCGGTGACCTACTCGTCCGACAGCGTCGGCGGCAGCCTGAAGCTGATCGCATCGGGCACGTTCCGCATTGCCGGAATGGACAACACGCCGGCGATGCTGACCCTGACCACCCAGGGAAATGGCGAGACCAGCTTTTCGGCAACCGCGCTGTCGGCAGTGCCGGAGCCGGCGAGCTGGGGCCTGATGATCGCGGGGTTCGGCATGATGGGCGGCATGCTCCGCGCGTCGCGCCGCTCGGTGAAGGTCCGCTACGCGAAGAACTGAGCTTCCAGCCTCCCTGGTAGCGCGAACCCCGCCGGAGCGATCCGGCGGGGTTCGTCGTTTCGGGCCTGCAGGTTCGCGGCACGAGGTGCAGACCGGTTTGCGTCAGCCCTTGCCGCTCCCGAGCAGCGCGCCGCTGAGCACCAGCAGCATCTTCACGTCGACGCCCATGCCCTGCGCACGACACTCGGCGATGAACGCCGGCATTTCGGCCATCGGCACATGGTGGACCTTGATGTCCTCGCCGTCCACGCCGCCGCCGTCGCCGATGCGGGTGAGGCCGTGGACGCGGACCAGCGTGAAGCTTTCGCTGACCATGCCGGGCGAGGCGAAATACTCGCCGAGTTCCTCGACGCGCTCGCAGGCATAGCCCGCTTCTTCCTCGAGCTCGCGGCGGGCGGCGCCCTCGATCGTGTCGCCCGCTTCCGTATCGCCGATCAGCCCGGCCGGCAGCTCGATGCAGCGGCGGCCGAGCGGTACGCGGTACTGCTCGACCAGGATCACCCGGCCCTCGTCATCGATCGCGACGATCACGACGGCGCGGATACCGCCGGTGCGCCCGACATATTCCCATTTGCCTTGGCGGAACACGGTGATCCACTTGCCCGCCCAGGGGGTCTCGATCGGTTCGTCGGTCATGGGTACGCCCTTAGAGTTCGATCAGCCGATCGGGAAGCTCGTTCACGTCGTCGGCAGCACGCGGGAAGTGCCCGGTGAGGACGATGCCGATCTGCGCGACGGCCGCCGCCATGCCCTCGGCCGGGCGGCCTTCCTTCACTTCCGCCAGCAGCGCCGCCATCGCCGCACCCCATACTTCAGGCGTGACGCGCGAATGGATCGCCGAATCGGCAAGGATCTCGGCGCGGTGCTCGGCGAGGCTCAGGTAGAGCAGCACGCCCGTCGAACCCGTGGTGCGCTTCTCGGCCGCGGTGCGGAACAGCGCCAGCGCGCGGGCATGGACCCGCCGCGTCTTGGTCGAACCGGGCGCGAGCGCGATCCGGAGCGCGTCCTTGGCGAGTACCACGCGCACGAGCAGGAAGGTGAGTGCCGTCACCACCAACGCGGCAGTGAGGTACCAGTGCGCGGGGACGGTCTGCGCCCAGGGATCGATCAGCCGCGTGTGCAGCCACTCGATCGGCCAGGGCTGCCAGGCGAGCAATGCCAGCACCAGCAGCATGGCGAGCACCGCCCAGTGGAGTGCGACATCGGCATAATCGTCGGAGCGCCGGGCGAGCACCGTGACGATCTCGCCGCTGGTGCCCTGTTCGGCCTGCGCCACGGCTGCCGCGACGCGCGCGCGGTCCTGATCGGTCAATCGCATCCTCACCAGCTCCCCGAAGCGCCGCCACCGCCGAACGATCCGCCGCCGCCGGAGAAGCCCCCGCCATCGCCGCCGCCGCCGCCCCAGCCGCCACCTCCTCCGCCGCCCCAGCCGCCGCCGCGATCGTCGTCATCGTCGCGGTGGCTGGCCGCGCGACCGATTTCGTTGGCTATGGTCCACAGCACGATCGGCAGCATACTGCTGTCATGGTCGCGATCGCGATAGGCCTGGCCGTCCCATGGACCCGGCCGGCGTCGCCCGCCGAAGCGGGCGAGCATCGGTACCAGGATGACGACGAGGATGATGAACCAGAACAGCAGCCCGATCGGCAGTCCTCCGCCCTGCCGCTTGCGCGCAGAGGATGCGGTTGCCGCGTCCTGCGCAGCCTTGGCCTTCTGCTCGGCAGCTTCGAGCGGCTGCTTCATCTGCTCGGCGATGGCCTGCGCGCCGGCGACGATCCCGCCTGCCATGTCGCCCGCCTTGAACTTCGGCACGATGACCTGGCTGATGATCTGGTTCGACAATGCGTCGGTCATGATCGGTTCGAGGCCATAACCAACCTCGATCCGCACTTTCCTGTCCGCTGGCGCGACGATCAGGATGATGCCGTTGTTCGCCCCCTTTTGCCCGATCCCCCAAGCGCGGCCGAGCTGATAGCCATAGTCGGCGATGTCATAGCCTTGCAGGTCCGGAATCGTCGCGACCACCAGCTGGCGGCTGGAAGCCTGCTCCACCTCCGTCGACAGCTGGGTGAGCTGCGCGACCTGCTCGGGCGAGAGCAGATGCGCGTCGTCGACCACGCGACCGGTCAGCTTGGGGAAGGTCGGGTCGGCCAGCGCCGGTAGCGGCGTCAGGACGAGCAGGGCCAGAAGCAAACGCAACAGGATCATCAGCGGATCTCACGCAGAATGGAGGTAGCACCGGCGTCGATTCCGGCGGCCATGGCGCCTTTTCGGAAACGCGGGAGGATGTCGTTCTGGATGATGCGCGCGGCCTTTGCGTCCGTCAGCGTCTTGCGCAGACCATCGCCAACCTCGATCCGCACCCGGCGTTCAATGGGCGCGACGATCAGCAGCACGCCGTCGTCATAGCCGCGCCTCCCGATCCCCCACCCATTGCCTAACCGCTGCCCGAAATGCTCGATCGACTCGCCCGCAAGGCTCTGCACCGTCACGATCACAACCTGATGGCAGGTCCGCACTTCCGCCTGGGCAAGCCGCCGTGTGAGGATGGTGGCCTGCGCGGGCGATAGGAGGTGCGCGTTATCCACCACCCTTCCGGTCAGTCTCGGCAACGGCAGCGGGTGTTCGCCGGTGGCAGCGACCGGCGGTGCCGGTGTCGTCTTCCCGACGGGGCAGCCGTGCAGCAGCACGGCGCCCGCAAGGAGCGCCGCGTGGATCAGCTGCCGTTCCCGAAGTTCACCGTCGGCGCGACGTCCGCGCCGGCCTTGGCCTGAAACGGCGTCAGCGGCTTGGCACCGTAGAAGATCTTGGCGCCAACCGCGTCGGGGAAGGTGCGGATGCGGGTGTTATAGTCCTGCACCGCCTGGTTATAGTCGCGGATCGAGATGGTGATCCGGTTCTCGGTGCCCTCCAGCTGGCTCATCAGCGTGGTGAAGTTGCCCTGGCTCTTGAGGTCCGGATAGGCCTCCACCGTCGCGAGCAGCCGCGACAGCGAGCCGCCGAGCTGCTGCTGCGCCTGCTGGAACTGCTGGACCTTGCCCGCGTCGGTGAGGTCGTTGGCGGTGACCTGCACCGAGGTCGCCTTGGCCCGCGCGTTCATCACGTCGGTCAGGATCTTGCCTTCGGACGCGGCGGCGCCCTTCACCGTCGCCACCAGGTTCGGCACCAGGTCGGCGCGGCGCTGATACTGCGCCTGCACGTCCGCCCACTTCGCCTTGGCGTTTTCCTCGGCGGTCGGCACGCTGTTGAGCCCGCAGGCCGAGAGCGACAGGGCTGCGATCGGCACGAGTGCGGTACGAAACTTCATGGGGAAGCAACCTCCAAATCCCATCAACGGGGTGTCTTATACGACGCCTACACCGCGGGGAGGAAGCGAAATCGGACGTTCGGGGGTTGGCCTGTGTCCGGGACTTCGGCAAGGTCGCGAAGCCTTCGCTATGGGAGAGATTGCGAATGTTGAAGGAATTCAGGGCGTTCATCGCGCGCGGCAACGTGCTCGATCTCGCGGTCGGCGTGATCATCGGCGCGGCGTTCGGCAACATCACCAAATCGCTGACCGACGACATGATCATGCCGCTGGTCGGCTGGATCTTCGGCGGGGTGGACTTTTCCGGCTACTTCCTGCGGCTCGGCGCGATTCCGCCCAGCTATACCGGCTCGCCGTCCAACTATGCCGCGCTCAAGGCAGCGGGGGTGCCGCTGATCGGCTTCGGCCAGTTCATCACGGTGGTGATCAACTTCCTGATCCTCGCCTTCATCGTCTTCCTGCTGGTGCGCACGGTAAACAAGATCATCTCCGCCGCCGAGCGCGAGAAGGCGACCGGTGCCGCACCGCCCGCCGCCGATCCGGCCGACGTGGTGCTGCTGCGCGAGATTCGCGACGAGCTGAAGAAGCGCAACGCCGGGGCGTGAGAGCCGGCGGGGCCTTACGCCTCAAAGTCGTCATCCCCGCGGAGGCGGGGATCCATTGGCGCTGAAGCGGCGGTTATTTCCCCAAGCGCACAGGCGAATGGATCCCCGCCTTCGCGGGGATGACGATGGTTGTCGGAAGTGTGCATCCGATCTTGCGGCGGCAGGTCCGCCGCGGTCGATACACCGGCAGACTTACGCGGCCGCGAGTTCCTCGGCCGCCGCATCGGCCAGGCTGGTGCCATCGAGAATGCGGGCGGTCTCGTCGCGTACCCGGGCCATCGCGCGGCGGATCGCGCAGGCGGCTTCGTCCTTGCAGTCGTTGCACGGGCGATAGGCGGTGCGGCTGACGCAGGGGACCAGCGCCAGCGGCCCTTCGATCACCCGGATGATCTCGCCCAGAGAGATTAGGTGCGCGGGCCGGGCGAGGCGATAGCCGCCCATCTTGCCGCGGGTGGAGACGAGGAAGCTCGCCTCGCGCAGGTCGGCGAGGATCAGCTCGAGAAATTTGCGGGGTACGTTCGCTTCCGCCGCGATGCGGTTCATCGGCACGGGCGCGCCGGCGATCGGCTGTTCTGCGAGGAAGAGCATTGCGCGGAGCGCGTAGCGGGAACGCTGCGTCAACATGATGCCTTCTCCATGCCAACCGAATGGGGCGGTGTGAAGGCGCTTAATCCGTGCAACCTGACCTTTTCATTAAGCGAGAAGGCCCTATATAGGGTTTTGCCGGGTTCGCCCGGCTATGGCGATAAACAATGGCGTGCAATAGATGCAGCGGACCCGGGGGCAGTACCCGGCGGCTCCACCATAACCGGTGGTGTATCTGGACACCGTTTCTGACGGGGCCGAACCAGGATCGACGTGTATTGAAAAGCGCTGTCTTCGCTCGGAATGGGACCACCGCAACGGCCCATTACACAAGTGCCAACGATAACGAAGCACTCGCTATTGCGGCGTAACCCCACGGCCTAACGGCCTAAGGTTATTCTAAAATGCGCGGTCGGGCCACACCGGGCAACAGAAGTGGACTCCAGCGGCCGCCAGGGGGGCCGGGCAACAGAACCCCCTGGACCCATTTTCCACGATCGGTCGACTCAGGCGGCGAGCGCCTGCGCCCGCTCGGTCTCGGCGATCCAGCCGCCGCCGAGCACGCGATCCCCGGCATAGAGCACCGCCGCCTGGCCCGGCGCCACGCCGTACTCGGGCGTCTCGAACACCACCCGGTCGCCCTCCATCCGCGCCAGCACCGGCTTGGCGAGGCTACGCACCTTGGCGGTCATCGGACCTGCATAGTCGCCGCCCAGCCAGTTGATATTCTCCAGCCGCGCCGCGCCCACCGCGAGCGCCCGGCGCGGGCCGACCACGACGCGCCTGGTCTCGGGCTCGAGCCGGAGGACATAATAGGGCTCGGGCGCGCCGCCGATCTCCAGCCCGCGGCGCTGGCCGACGGTGAAGTGGATCAGCCCGCGATGCTCGCCCAGCCGGACGCCGCTCTCGTCGACGATCTCGCCGCCCGCCTCGGCTTCGGGACGCAGCTTCTTGACCAGCGTCGCATAGTCGCCGTCGGGGACGAAGCAGATGTCCTGGCTGTCGGGCTTGCCGGCGACGCCCAGCCCCAGTTCGGCGGCGAGCGCACGCACCTCGGGCTTGGGCAGGCCACCCAAGGGAAAGCGCAGATAGTCGAGCTGGGCCTGCGTGGTCGCGAACAGGAAATAGCTCTGGTCGCGCGCGGGATCGGCGGCGCGGTGCAGCTCGGCGCCCGCAGCCCCCACGACCCGGCGGACATAATGGCCGGTGGCGAGGCAGTCCGCGCCCAGGTCGCGGGCGAGCGCGAACAGGTCGGTGAACTTGGGCCCCATGTTGCACTTCACGCAGGGGATCGGGGTGCGCCCCGCCAGATACTCGTCCGCGAAGTCGTCGATCACCTGGGTCTGGAAGCTGCTGGCGTGATCGAACACATAGTGCGCGATTCCGAGCTTGTCGCACACCGCGCGCGCGTCGCGGATGTCGCGGCCGGCGCAGCAGCTGCCGGCGCGGCCCACAGCCTCGCCGTGATCGTAGAGCTGGAGCGTGATGCCGATCGTCTCCGCCCCGCTGCGCGCGGCGAGCGCGGCGACGACGGAGGAATCGACGCCGCCCGACATGGCGACGACGATGCGCCGCCCGGAAAGCGGCTCGGCTAGCTGGAAATCACCGGGGTTCATGGCCGCCCAGATAGGACAGCCCCGTACCGGATGCCACCCGGGGTGCGCGGAAACCTGCCAGACATGGAAGTTAAGCCGAGGTTTTCGGCGCCTTTACGGCCCTTTCAGCACTCGCGGCTTATACTGCGGGCTCGAAGGACGACTGGAAACGCATTGGTGGACTTGAGTTTTGCCCATCCGAACCGCGACTTGGGCACTGCGACGCTCCCGACGGGACTCGCCGTGCTGATGGCGATGGTGACGAGCCGGCAGGCCGCCAGCTTCACCGCGCGACTCCAGACCCGACTTTCGATGCCACTTCCCGTGGCAGCGCTGCTCGCGCCGACCGATGGCTGTTTCCATCGCGCCGCCGCAACTGCGCTGCACCAGTGGGGAGAGGCGTGAAGCGGGCGTTTACCTTGCCATTTTAGCCGATGTTCAAGGCAGGCCGGTAAAAGTCGTTTCACGGTTGCGTAACAGGGGCGGCCGGCCCCGAAGAGGTTGGTAGATGATTGAGAACCAGAAGATCCGTCCTGCCAAGGTAATCGGTCCGCTCGGCGAGCCGCTGACCCTGGACAGCCTGCCGCCGCCGAACACCACCCGCTGGGTCGTGCGGCGCAAGGCAGAGGTCGTGGCCGCCGTCAATGGCGGGCTGCTGACCGTGGACGAGGTGTGCGATCGCTACGGCCTCACCGTCGAGGAATTCGCCGGCTGGCAGCGCGCGATCGATCGCTCGGGAATGCCGGGCCTGCGCGTCACGCGCATCCAGCACTATCGTTCGTTGTACGAGCGCCAGCAGAAATTCTGATATTTTCGTTTTTCCGCACGAAAGTTCCCTTGACAACGCAAAATATCGCCACGGAACCAAATACGCACGTTGCGGATTTTCCTTTACGTTGCCCGGGTCGCCGGGCCTGTAAAGGAGGGACCAATGGTAGGATTTATCGTTTGGCTCGTCATCGGCGGCGTCGTCGGCTGGCTTGCTAGCATCATCATGCGTACCGATGCCCAGCAGGGTATCTTCCTCAATATCGTCGTCGGCATCGTCGGCGCGTTCGTCGGTGGCCTGCTGTTCGGCGGCAACATCAACAGCGGCGTGATCACCCCGATGACCTTCCTGGTCTCGCTGGTGGGTGCGGTCATCCTGCTGGCGATCGTCAACCTGGTGCGTCGCGGCGCGGTGCGTTAAGCATCCCGCTTCCACCAGACCAACAAAAAGGGCCGTCCCAGCCGGGGCGGCCCTTTTTTTTCATGTCCGGATCATTTCAGCAGGAACCGGACCAAGACGCTGGCGGTGACCTTCTGCTCACCCGGCACGATTGCAGTATCTGCTTCGGCCATCATCGCCTTGCCGCGCATCAGCATCGGTACCGGCTGCGGCATCTGCGGCATGCCCGCCTCCGAGATCAGCAGGATGCGATCGACCTTGAGCCCCGCCGCCTGTGCATAGAGCGTGGCGCGCGCCTTGGCCTTCGTAATCGCGTCGCGCCGTGCCTCGTCGACGGCACCCTCTTCGTCGGCAAGCGTGAGGTTCGGGCCCGAGATGTTGTTCGCCCCCTGCGCGACCAGCGCGTCGAGGATCGTGCCGCTTTTGGCGACGTCGCGGAAGCGCACCGTCAGCTGATTGGACGCCTGGTAGCCGGTGATCACCGGAGGCTTGTTCTCCTGATAGCGGTACTGCGGCGCGAGGTTGACCGAGTTGGTCTGCAGGTCGCGCTCGGCGATGCCGGCCTTGCGCAGCGCACCGAGCACCGCGGCCATCCGCGCGGCGTTCTGCTGCATCGCCTCGCCGGCGGTGCCCGCGGCGGTGACTACCCCGGCCTGGATCAGCGCGAGATCGGGCACGCGGGTGCTGGTGCCCTCGGCCACGATGTCGAGCACGGTGCCGTCAGCCGGGATCGGCTGGGCGGCCGGCTGCACCTGGGCGAAGGCCTGGGGCGAAGCGGCCAGCGCGAGCAGCGCGGCGAGCGGCAGGGAGCGGATCATGGGGACGTTCCTCCTGTGGTTTGTCGTCGTCATGCACCGGCTTGTCGACGCCTGCACACGAACGCAGGCTGAACGAAGCGGCGACAACAAACGATTGGCATTACTTGCAAGGCCCGGCAGAAGCCGCTCTTTTTCTTGGGTGTCACTTGCGCCGATACATGCAACCGGGCATGCCGCCGCGCGTTGCTTCACCGGCCTTGCCGTCGGTGATATATTCCTATAATACAGTGCGACGAGGGGCGTGCACGCGCTCCGGACGAGGTGGGCGCATGAATTACGAGGCAGGGATGTTGGATCGGCAGGAGCAGCTCGGGTTCGAGGGGGAACCGGCGCGGCGTGGGCGCAAGTGGCTGTGGATCGGCCTCGGCGCCTTGGTGCTGGTCGTGATCGCCGGGTTCCTGATGATGGGGCGCTCCGCGACGAAGCCCGTCCCCGCCGCCAAGGGGGGCAAGGACCAGAGCCAGCTGCTCACCGTCACCGTTTCGGCACCGGGCCAGCAGACCGTGTCGACGATCGTCAGCGGTACCGGCAGCCTGGCCGCGAAGCGCGAGATGCCGGTCGGCGTCGCGGGTGAAGGCGGCCTCGTCACCCGCGTGCTGGTCGATGCCGGCAGCTGGGTGCAGAAGGGCCAGGTACTCGCCGTGGTCGATCGTTCGGTCCAGGCGCAGACCGCCGAATCGCTCGCCGCGCAGATCCGCGTCGCGGAAGCCGACGCCAAGCTCGCCCAGGCGAATCTCGATCGCGCGCAAAAGCTTGTCGGAAACGGATTCATTTCTCGCGCCGATATCGACCAGAAAACCGCCGCGCGCGATCAGGCGCTTGCCCGGGTCCGCGTTGCCAAGGCGCAGCTCGCGGAAACCCAAGCGCGCAACCGCCGGCTCGACATTCGCGCGCCGGAGGCGGGTCTGGTGCTCGCCCGCCAGATCGAGCCGGGCCAGATCGTCAGCTCGGGCTCGGGCACGCTGTTCCGCATGGCGATGGACGGCCAGTTCGAGCTGCGCACCCAGCTCGCCGAAGCCGACATCCAGAAGCTCCATGTCGGCGCGCCGGCGGAAGTGACGCCGGTCGGCACCCAGACCAGCTTCAAGGGCCAGGTATGGCAGGTCTCGCCGGTGATCGACCCGACGAGTCGCCTCGGCACGGCACGAATCGCGTTGCCCTATAATCCGGCGCTGCGCCCCGGCGGCTTCGCCAGCGCGCGGATCGTCGCGGGGGCAGTCACCTCGGTGATCCTGCCCCAGTCGGCGGTGCAGAGTGATCAGCTGGGCACCTATGTCTATATCCTCAACGACAAGAACGAGGCGGTGCGCCGCGACGTGAAGACCGGCGATGTTTCGGATCAGGGCGTGCGGATCACCAGCGGCCTGACCGGCAACGAGCGCGTGGTGATGACTGCGGGCGCGTTCCTTAATCCGGGCCAGAAGGTCATTCCCCAGCTCCAGAAGAAGTAAGGGATCGGCGCGATGAGCTTTCGCAACATCTCGGCCTGGGCCATCCGCAACCCGGTCCCGCCGATCGTCCTCTTCCTGTTTCTCACCATTGCCGGGCTGGTCAGCTTCAGCCGCATGGACGTGAACAACAGCCCCGACATCGACTTTCCGATCGTCTGGATCTCGATCAGCCAGCCCGGCGCCGCGCCGAGCGAGCTGGAGACGCAGATCACCCAAAAGGTCGAGAGCGCTGTCCGCAGCCTGCAGGGCATCGACGAGATCAACTCGACCGTCTCCGAAGGCAACAGCCAGACGGTCGTCCAGCTGGCGATCGGCACCCCGATCGATCGCGCGGTGGAAGACGTCCGCAGCGCGATTCAGCAGATCCGCGGCAATCTGCCCGACGGCATCCTCGAGCCGCAGGTCGGCCGCGTCGACAGCGCCAGCAACAACGATGTCGCGAGCTTCACCGCTACCGCGACGGACATGACTGTCGAACAGCTTTCCTGGTACATCGACAACAGCGTGTCGAAGGAGCTGCTGTCGATCAGCGGCATGGCCGCGGTGCAGCGCAACGGCGGCGTCAACCGGGAGGTGAGCGTCGTCCTCGATCCGGTGAAGCTCGCCAGCTTCGGTCTCACCGCGAGCCAGGTGAACCAGCAGCTCCGCCAAGTAAACCTCAACGCTGCGGGCGGTCGCGCCGAAATTTCGGGATTCGAACAGTCGCTTCGCGTCGTCGGCAACGCCAAGGACGCCTACACGCTGGGCCAGACCCAGATCGCCACCGGCACCGGCCGCACCGTGCGGTTGGCCGACATCGCGACGGTGAAGGACGGCTATGCCGAGCGCCGCAATTTCGCGCGCTATGACGGGCATCCGGTGATCTCGTTCGACATCCAGCGCGCCAAGGGCGCCTCGGACGTCACGATCTACGAGGAAGCGCAGAAGAAGCTGCAGGCGCTCGAGAAGAACAATCCCAAGGTCCATTTCGAGCTGCTCGACAATTACAGCAAATACGCCAAGGAACAGTTCGATACCGCGATGGAGGCGATGGTCGAGGGTGCGGTGCTCGCCGTCGTCGTCGTGTTCCTGTTCCTTCGCGACTGGCGGGCGACCGTGATCTCGGCGCTGGCGATTCCGCTGTCGGCGATCCCCAGCTTCTGGTTCATGGATATGATGGGCTTCACGCTCAACCAGATGACGCTGCTGGCGCTCAGCCTGGTCGCGGGCGTGCTGGTCGACGACGCGATCGTGGAAATCGAGAACATCGTCCGCCACATGCGGATGGGCAAATCGGCCTACCAGGCATCGATCGACGCGGCGGACGAGATCGGCATCGCCGTGCTCGCTACCACCATGTCGATCGTCGCGGTGTTTCTGCCGGTGGGCCTGATGCCGGGTATCTCTGGCCAGTTCTTCAAGAATTTCGGCCTCACCGTCGTTGCGGCAGTGCTGATGTCGCTGGCGGTGGCGCGCATGCTCACGCCGATGATCGCGGCCTATTTCCTCAAGGCGCACGGCCATGTCGAACATGGCGGCGGGCCGGTGATGCGCCTCTATGTCCGCCTGCTCGAATGGACGCTGATGCACCGCTGGGTGGCGATCCTCGGCTATGTCGGCTCGCTGGGCGCGACGATCTTCCTGCTCGTCTCCATGCCGCAGACCTTCCAGCCGGCGCAGGACGAGGATACGGTCACCGCGACGGTCGAGATGGTGCCTGGCACCACGCTGGAGCAGACCGACCGAGTCGTCCAGGAGGTCGCCGGCATCCTGCGCGCTGAGCCGGCGGTGCAGCACACCTACGCCCGCACCCAGGTGGGCAATGGCCGCGTCACCGCGACGCTTGCCGAGAAGCACACGCCCGCGCGCACCGAAACCAGCACCGAATTCGAGAAGCGTCTCGCGCCCAAGCTGCTCGCCATTCCCGATGCGCGGGTGAATTTCCGCTCGCAGTTCGGCTGGGGCTCGTCGGGGCGTGACCTGACGATCACGCTGGGCGGCGAGGATCCCGAGCTGCTCAACAAGACCGCGCTCACCCTGATGAAGCAGATGGAGGGCCTCAAGTCCCTCGTCGCGCCGCGCATCTCGGGCGACCTGCAGCGGCCGGAAATCGTGATCTCGCCGCGGCTCGACCTGGCGGCCGACCTCGGCGTGACCACGGCGGCGCTGTCCAATGCGATCCGCGTCGCGACGCTGGGCGACATCGAGCAGAACAGCGCGAAATTCTCGCTGTCCGATCGCCAGATCCCGATCCGCGTCGCGCTCGACCAGGATTCGCGCACCCGGCTGGATACGTTGCGCGACATGCGCGTGCAGACCCAGACCGGCAGTTCGGTACCGCTCTCCTCGGTGGCGGACATCCGCTTCGCCGCGGGGCCGACCAAGGTCGAACGGCTCAACCTCCAGCGCCGCCTGGTGGTGGGCGCCGACCTCGCGATGAACCCGGCGACGGGCAAGCCCTATGTCTCGGGTGAGGTGATGAAGGAGATCCACAATCTCCCCATCATGAAGCAGCTGCCGGTGGGCGTGTCCGAGATGACGGTGGGCCAGGCCAAGTGGCAGGGCGAGATGATCCAGAACTTCATCGTCGCGCTGGCCTCGGGCATCTTCCTGGTCTTCGCGGTGATGGTGCTGCTCTATCGTCGTTTCGTTTCGCCGATCGTCAACATGGGATCGCTGCTCAACGCGCCGCTGGGCGGGCTGGTCATGCTGGCGATCCTCGGCATGCCGGTATCGCTGCCCGTCTATATCGGCATGCTGATGCTGTTCGGCATCGTCGCCAAGAACTCGATCCTGCTCGTCGACTTTGCGCTGGAGGAGATGGAGAAGGGCGTGTCCAAGATGGAGGCGATCGTCGATGCCGGCCGCAAGCGCGCCCAGCCGATCGTGATGACGACGATCGCGATGGTGGCGGGCATGGTGCCGACCGCGCTGTCGCTCAACGGCGACTCGTCGTTCCGCGCGCCGATGGGCGTGGTGGTGATCGGCGGGCTGATCGTCTCGACGCTGCTGACGCTGGTGATCGTGCCGGCGCTGTTCAGTCTGGCGGTGGGGCTGGAAGGCTGGCTGGGGCCGCGGCTCTCGCGGCGCCTGCTCACCTATCGCCCGGGCGACGACGGCAGCCGCGTGCTTGGGCCAGCGGCCGGGCCGCACGGCGCGATCGACCACAAGCCGGGTGACGAGGAGGTACAGCCGGCGGAGTGAGCAAAATCCCCCTCCCGCTTGCGGGAGGGGTTAGGGGAGGGTGAGTGAGGGTAGCGGGCGACGCCGTGTGGAGGAGGGCTTGGGCCGCAGCCTTCCTTCTTCAGCCTTCGCCCTCGCTTCCCCCACGCACCCTCCCCCTGCCCCTCCCGTAAGCGGGAGGGGAGTTGAAGGGCTAACCCTCTGGCAACGCTGCCCCGGCGTCCCCACATTCCTTCCATGACTGCATATTCCCTGCTCGATCTGGTGCCCGTCGTCCAAGGCGGCACCGTGGGCCAGGCGCTTGCCAACGCCGCCGACCTTGCTGCCCATGCCGAGAAGCTCGGCTTTCGGCGCTACTGGATGGCCGAGCATCACGGCATGGAGGGCATCGCCAGCGCCGCCACCGCGGTGGTGATCGCGCATGTCGGGCAGGCGACCAGTACGATCCGCATCGGCGCGGGCGGGATCATGCTGCCCAACCATTCCCCGCTGCAGGTGGCCGAGGCGTTCGGCACGCTCGACGCGCTGTTCCCCGGCCGGATCGACCTCGGCCTCGGCCGCGCGCCGGGTTCCGACCAGCGGGTGTCCGCCGCGATCCGCCGCAACCTGGAGAGCGACGGCAACGAGTTCCCGCAGGACGTGATGGAGCTGCAGAGCTATTTCGCCGATGACGGCCGCACCGGCATCCGCGCGACGCCCGGCGCGGGCGCCGACGTGAAGCTGTGGATCCTCGGCTCCAGCACCTTCGGCGCGCAGCTCGCCGCGGCGCTGGGGCTGCCCTATGCCTTCGCCTCGCACTTCGCGCCGGGGCTGCTCAACGAGGCGATCGCCGTCTATCGCCGCAACTTCCGCCCGTCCGAGGCGCTGGCCAAGCCGCATGTGATGCTCGGCTTCAACGTCTTCGCCGCAGACAGCGACGAGGAAGGCGAATATCTCGCCAGCTCGCAGCAACAGGCGTTCGTCGCGATCCGCACCACCGGGCGCGGCATCCAGCTACCGCCGCCGGTACGCGGCTATCGCGAGAGCCTGGGCACGCAGGGCAATGCGGTGCTCGACCATGTGCTGTCGGCCTCGGCCGTCGGAGGCCCGGCCAAGGTCCGCCGCGAGATCGAAGCCTTTATCGAACGCACCCAGGCCGACGAACTGATGCTGACCAGCGCGATGTTCGACCACCAGGCCCGCAAGCGCAGCCTGGAAATCGCGGCGGAAGCGATGCGCGCGGTCGAGCCGGCATGAACCTCAGCCGGCGGCGGGCAACCGCAGGCGAACGAGCAGCCCGCCCAGGTCTTCGCTCTCTTCCAGGCTGACCGTGCCGCCGTAGATCTCGGCGACATCGCGGACGATGGCGAGCCCCAGCCCGGTGCCGGGCTTGCCGGTATCGAGCCGCACGCCGCGATCGAAGATGCGGATGCGGTCCGCCTCCGGAATGCCGACCCCGTCGTCCTCGACCATGATCTCGACGAAGCCCGATTCGAGCCTCGCGGTCACGAACACGCTGCCGCCGCCATATTTTGCGGCGTTCTCGACCAGGTTGCCGAGGATCTCGTCGAGATCCTGCCGCTCGATATGCGCGACCGCGTCCTTCACCCCGTCCACATCGATGCGAACATTGGGATAGAGCCGCGCCACCGCGCGCTCCACCGCCTCGATCGACGGCCATACTTCGGCGCGGCTGTGCGCGCTGCCGCGGCGGCCAACGGCGCGGGCGCGGGCGAGATGGTGGTCGATCTGCCGCCGCATCGTCCGCGCCTCGCGGATCACGGTATCGGGCAGGTCCTCCTGGCCCGCGGCGGCGGCGTTCATGATCACGCTGAGCGGGGTCTTGAGCGCGTGCGCCAGGTTGCCGGCATGGCGCCGCGCCTCCTCCGCCTGGCGATCGTTGTGCTCGACCAAGGCGTTCAGTTCGTCGACCATCGGCCCGACCTCGGCGGGCATCGGCCCGCCCACGCGCTGCGTGCGACCAGCACGCAGGCTGGCGATCTCGCGGCGCACCTTGCGCAGCGGCCGGAGGCCATACCAAGTCTGCAGCGCCGCCATCGCCACCAGCCCCAGGCCGAGCAGCGCGAAGCTGCGCACCAGCGTGCGGCGGACGGTTGCGATCTGCGCGTCGAGTACCTCGCGGCTCTCCGCCACCTGAAAGCGCCAGCGCACCGGCGATCCGGGCAGCTTCAGGTCCCGCTCCGCGATGCGCAGCTTCTGGTCGGCAAATTGGTTGCTGTCGTAGAAGTGCATCTCGCGATCATTGTGGACCTGATCCACGCGCAGCTTACGGTCCCACAGCGAACGTGACGGAAACGGCTCGAAGCCTTGGCCGCTGATCTGCCAATAGGCGCCCGAATTGGGCTCGAGAAAGCGCTGGTCGGCCAGTTCGCGGTTCAGCACTACCTCGCCGTTCGAGCCGACCTCCGCGGAGACGATCATAGACGATACGAGATAGTCGAGCTGGTCGTCGAAATTGCGCGTGATCGCGCTGGTCAGCACCCTGTCGAGCGCATAGCCCCCGCCGACCAGCAGCAGCAGGATCCACGCCGTCGCGACCAGCAACATGCGCCGGCTTACCGACCCGGTAACGCGTACCGGCCGATGTGCACGCAACTCGGCCTCGGACGGGCCGGACGCCGCGATCTCGGGCTCCTCGCTGGATAACGGCGCGGCGTTCACTTGTTCGACCTCAGGTGAAGCTGGCTTCGTCGAGGCTGTAGCCCAGGCCGCGGATGGTGGTGATCACATCGGCACCCAGCTTCTTGCGGATGCGCGTGACGAACACTTCGATCGTGTTCGAATCGCGATCGAAATCCTGGTCGTAGATATGCTCGATCAGCTCGGTGCGGCTGACCACCTTGCCCTTGTGGTGGAGCAGATAGCTGAGCAGCTTGTATTCCTGTGCGGTCAGCTTCACCGGCTCGCCCGCCTTGGTGACCTTGCCCGAGCGCGTGTCGAGCCGGATGTCGCCCGCGGTCAGCTCGGCCGAGGCATTGCCCGAGGCGCGGCGGATCAGCGCGCGCAGCCGGGCGATCAACTCCTCGGTCTGGAACGGCTTGGCGACATAGTCGTCGGCGCCGGCATCGAGCCCCGCCACCTTGTCCGACCAGCTGTCGCGGGCGGTGAGCACCAGCACCGGCATGGTGCGGCCTTCCTTGCGCCAGCGATCGAGCACGGTCAGCCCGTCGATCTCGGGCAGGCCGAGGTCGAGGATGATCGCGTCATATTGCTCGGTCGAGCCGAGGAAATGGCCTTCCTCGCCATCGGTCGCGAGGTCGACGGCGTAGCCCGCGCCCTCGAGCGCGGTGCGCAGCTGGATCCCGAGATTGGGTTCGTCCTCGACGATCAGAAGTCGCATTCGCAGTCCCGTCCTTTTCTAGCTGCTCAGCTGCCCATGCGGCGGAGGATCTGGCCGGTATGACCGTCCACCTCCACCCAGATCACCGATCCATTGCGCAGGAACTTGAGCGTGTAAACGTCATGCTCGGGATCATAGTCGAACCCGAGATATTGCGCGCCCGGCATGCGGGGGATCACCCGCCGCTCGATCTCGCGCGCGGGCAGATTCTGGCCGCGAAGCCGCCGCTCGCGCGCCGCACGCTGGCCGTCATCCTGCTCCGCGCCGATCGGGCGCGCGAGGACCGGGCTCGTGAGCGCGAGGCTCGCAAGACACGCGATCAGAACGGGTTTGACCAACATCGGCATCGGAATGGCATAGGGTCCGGGCATTGAATAGCCCCTGAACATGAACGTCAGTCGCGGTTCGGCAATTGTGGCATTGGTGCATCGTCGTGCCCCATGCCTGCCCGCTTGCGGGGAGGCCCGCCGCCTCCTAGGTGCTGCACCATGGCTGCTCCGGTGCTTTCCTATGAAGGGCTGGGTCTCGTTCAGGGATCCGGCTGGCTTTTCCGCAATCTCGACCTGCATGTCGGCGAACGCGATCGGCTCGCGCTGATCGGTCGCAACGGCGCAGGGAAAACGACCCTGCTCAAGCTGATCGCGGGCGCGATCGACAGCGATGAGGGCCGCCGCACCATCGTGCCCGGCACCCGCGTGATCCTGCTGGAGCAGGAGCCGCGCATGGCCGGCTGCACCACGCTGATGGACTATGTCCTTTCCGGCGACGACGCCCCCGCCCAGCACGAGGCCGAAGCGATCGCCGACCAGCTCGGCATCGACCTGTCGCGCGAGGCTGCCACCGCCTCGGGCGGCGAGCGTCGCCGCGCCGCGATCGCCCGCGCGCTGGCGCAGGATCCCGACGTGCTGCTGCTCGACGAGCCGACCAACCATCTCGATCTCGGCGCCATCGAATGGCTGGAAGACTGGCTGACGCGCTACAAGGGCGCCTTTGTCGTCATCAGCCACGATCGTACCTTCCTCACCCGCCTCACGCGCCAGACGCTGTGGCTCGATCGCGGTTCCATCCGCCGCGCCGAGATCGGCTTCGGCGGGTTCGAGGCGTGGACCGAGCAGGTCTATGCCGAGGAGGAGCGCAACGCCCAGCGGCTCGACGCCAAGCTCAAGATCGAGGAGCATTGGCTCCAGCGCGGCGTCACCGGCCGGCGGCGGCGCAACCAGGGCCGTCTGTCCAAGCTGAAGGAGATGCGGGCGGAGCGCGCCGCGATGACGGGTCCGCAGGGTACTGCCGCGCTCGCCACCGCCTCGGACGGCAATCAGACCAAGGTGGTGATCGACGCCAAACACGTCACCAAGCGCTTCGGCGAGCGGACGATCATCAAGGACCTGACCTTCCGCGTCACCAAGGGCGACCGGATCGGCATCGTCGGATCGAACGGCGCGGGCAAGTCGACGCTGCTCAAGATGCTCACCGGCGAGCTCCAGCCTGACGAGGGCAGCGTGAAGCTGTCGCAGACGCTGGACGCGATCATCATCGACCAGCAGCGCAGCCTGATGGCGCCCGACAAGCGGGTGCGCGACGTGCTGGCGGACGGCGGCGACTGGATCGACGTGCAGGGCGCGCGCAAGCACGTCCATGGCTATCTCAAGGAGTTCCTGTTCGATCCCAGCATCGCCGAGGCGCGGATCGGCACGCTGTCGGGCGGCGAGCGTTCGCGCCTGCTGCTCGCGCGCGAATTCGCCCGGCCGTCTAACCTGCTGGTGCTCGACGAGCCGACCAACGATCTCGACCTCGAGACGCTCGACCTGCTCCAGGAAGTGATCGCCGATTATGCCGGCACGGTGCTGATCGTCAGCCACGATCGCGACTTTCTCGACCGCACGGTGACGGTGACGCTGGGGCTGGACGGCAGCGGCACGGTGGACGTGGTGGTCGGCGGCTATGCCGATTGGGAAGCCAAGCGGCGCCCGCGGATCGAGGCGAAGAAGGCGAACAAGCCGGCGGCTGCTGCACCGGCGCCCGAGGCGCCCAAGGCGCGGACCAAGCTCAGCTACAAGGACCAGCGCGACTATGAGCTGCTGCCCAAGCGCATCGAGGAGATCGACCAGACGGTCGCGCGTGACGAGGCGGCACTGGCCGATCCGGCGCTCTACACCAAGGATCCGGCCAAGTTCGCCAAGCTGAGCGAAGGCATCGCCAAGCTTCGCGAGGAGAAGGATGCCGCCGAGATGCGCTGGCTGGAGCTGGCGGAGATGGTCGAGGGGCTGGCGTAAGCGCCGGCCCCCTGCCCTGCATCGTCAACCGTTCACTTCCCCCGCCGGGCGAGGGAAGCAGCGGCGATCAGCGGAAATTGTCGGCGTAGGCCTGCAGCTTGAGCTTGCGCTGCGGCGCCGGCACGACGTGATAGGCATAGCCTTCGCGCTCGGCATAGTCCTTGGCCGCTTCCAGCGTCGGGAAGGAAATGCGGACCTGGTTCGCGGTCTCGCCGCCGCCGGCCCAGCCGGTCAGCGGATCGGGCCGCTGCGGCGTGTGCGGCTCGAACTCGAGAACCCAGTTGTCGGTCCGGGCGCGGCCGGACTGCATCGCGTTCTTGACGCGCTGATAGATGCGAGCGGACTTCATGGGGCCACCCTTTAGCGCGCCCCGCGCGCCCTTGCATCAGCGTTTTTCGTCCGGAGTGTTGCGGAGGCCGCTGCCGGGTCCTCGGGCCAGGGATGGCGGGGGTAGCGGCCGCGCATTTCCTTGGCGACCGCCGCCCAGCTGCCCGTCCAGAAGCCGGGCAGGTCGCGCGTCGTCTGGATCGGGCGGCCTGCGGGCGAAGTGAGGCTGAGCACCAGCGGCACGTTGCCGCCGATCATCGGATGCTCTGCCAGCCCGAACAGCGCCTGGACGCGGACCTCGACCGTGGGGCCGGCTTCGGCGGCATAGTCGATCGCATGGGACGAGCCGGCGGGCGTTTCGAAGCGCGCGGGGGCGAGGCGATCGAGCGTCTTCTGCCCGTCCCAGCCGAGCAGGTTCTGCAGCGCCTGGGTGAGCGATTCGGGGGGCACCGCGTCCAGCCGACGCTTGCCTTCGAGCGCCGCGGGCAGCCAGTCGTCCAGCGTGGCGAGTAGGGCTTCGTCGGTCAGCGCGTCGATGCCCGCATAGGCGGCACGGGTGCGGAGCGCCTGCGCGGTCTCGGACCAGGGAAGCAGGTGCAGGCCATGGGTGCGCACGCCTTCCAGCAATGCCGATTCGATTTCCGCCGGCGTCGCGCCCGAGTCGCTGCCGCCGGAGAGGCGGACGGCGCCGAGCCGGCGTTCGCGCAGGGCTTCGATGCGGCCGGTGGCGGGATCGAAGCTGACGGTGCGGCGGGTTTCGATGCGGTCGGCGAACAGCGATTCCACCGTCACGGCGTCGATCGGCGCGGCGGAAAGGATGCGCGCGCCGGCGGCCATGCCCTGCGTCTCGGCCACGGCAAGCCAGTCGGCGCGGGCGAGCGGCGAGGTCGGATCGAGCTTGAACCCGCGCCCGCCGACCGAGGCCCAGGTCTCGCCCGAGCCGTCACGACGCTTGGCGACGCGGTCTGGGAAGGCAAGCGCCACGCAGAGGGCGACGTCTTCTCCCGCCCCCCCAGCCTGCGCTCCCCTCCCGCTTGCGGGAGGGGTCGGGGGAGGGGATGGCCGGCTGGCCCGCTGCGCTGTCAGGGATGAAGCCGCCACGTCAGCCCCTCCCCCAGCCCCTCCCGCGAGCGGGAGGGGAGCGCTCGCTGCGGGAGGGGGAACGAGCTTGCTCCAGCGCTCGGCCAGCCGCCGCGCATTCTCCGCGCGCTGGCCGCGTTCGCCCTTCCACCGGCGCAACCGCAGCTCGAGGTCCGCATCATTGCCCCCCAGCCCGCGCTCGCCGAGCAGCACCGCCACCTCCGCCGCCGTTCGCGCCATCCCGCGTTCGCTCGCGCGCACCAGCATGTGGCCGAGCCGCGGCGGCAGCGGCAGGCGGGCGATCGCCTTGCCATGCTCGGTCGGGCGCCCATCGCCATCGATCGCCTCCAGCGCGCCCAGCCGCGCCCGCGCCTCGGCGATCGCAGCCTCGGGCGGCGGATCGAGCCAGGCGAGCTGGCGCGGATCGGTCACGCCCCACAGCGCACAATCGAGCATCAGCGCCGACAGGTCCGCTTCCAGAATCTCGGGCGGATCGAAGCGCGGCAGCCCCGCCGTCGCTGCTTCTTCCCACAGCCGATAGGCGGTTCCCGGCCCCTGCCGCGCCGCGCGCCCTGCCCGCTGCGTCACCGCCGCCTGGCTCGCCCGCTCGGTGACCAGCCGCGTCATCCCCGCCGCACGATCGTAGCGCGGCCGCCGCGCGAGCCCCGAATCGACCACCACCCGAATGCCGTCAAGCGTCAGCGAGGTCTCGGCGATCGAGGTCGCCAGCACGATCTTGCGCCGCCCCTCGCGATCGGGCGCGATCGCGGCGCGCTGGGCGGCCGGCTCCAGGCTGCCGTGCAGCCGGTGCAGCACCGCGCCGCCCAGGTCGCCCAGCCGCTCGGCGGTCCGCTCGATCTCGGCGACGCCCGGCAGGAAGGCGAGGATGCCGCCCTCCTCCTCGCGCAGCGCCTGTCGCACCGCCGCGGCGACGCTGTCCTCGATGCGCGCCTCCGCGGCGCGGCCGAGATGGCGCAGCGTCAGCGGGAAGCTGCGGCCTTCGCTCTCCACGACGGGCGCGTCGCCCATCAGCCCGGAAAAGCGGCTGCCGTCCAGCGTCGCCGACATCGCGACCAGCCGCAGGTCGGGCCGCAGCGCGCCTTGCGCATCGAGCGCGAGGGCGAGACCGAAGTCGCTGTCGAGGCTGCGCTCATGCACCTCATCGAACAGCACCGCCGAGACGCCGACCAGCTCGGGATCGGCCTGGATGCGGTTGACGAAGATGCCTTCGGTCACGACCGTCACGCGCGTCGCCGCCGAGCGCTTGCTGTCCATCCGCGTGGCATAGCCGAAGGTCTTGCCGACGCTCTCGCCCGCCAGCGCCGCCATCCGCTCCGCCGCCGCGCGCGCGGCGAGCCTGCGCGGGGAGAGCAGCAGGATTTCACCGGTGCACCAGGCCTCGCCGAGCAGGGCGGGTGCCACCGCCGTGGTCTTGCCCGCACCCGGTGGCGCGACCAGCACCGCGTTGCTCCCCCCCCGCAGCGCGTCGAGCAGCGCCGGCAAAACAGCGTGGATCGGCAGGGAGGACGTCATTCGGCTGCAACCATTCGGGACAAGCGTGGTTAGGCGGACTCACCGCCAGAGGAGCGCGACATGGCACGAATCCTTTCCCAGTTCACCATCACGCCGGACAGCGACGGCGATTACACGCTGCACCTCGAGGACGAGGACGGTGAAACCATCGAGATGACGGCGAGCTACGAGCAGCTCGACCTGATCGTCGAGGGCATCGAAGAGGTGCTCGACATGGACGAGGAGGACGCGCTCGAAGTCGACGAGGAGGACGGCGAAGAGAAGTCGACCGAAGAATGATTCCGGTCGGCGCGCGTCAGTAGGCGCGCGCCACCGCGAATTCCACGGCTTCCACCATCGCGTCCTTGGCCTCACAGGCGCGGAAGCCGCCCAGCGCATCGATCGCGCGCTGGCCGTAGTGGCGGGCGCGCGCCAGCGTATCGTCTACCGCGCGGCAGCTCTGCACCAGCCGGATCGCCTCGGCGAAATCCTCGTCCGCGATGCGGCGGCCGGAGATCGCTTCCTTCCAGAAGCCGCGTTCCGCCTCGTTGCCGCGCGCATAGGCGAGGATCACCGGCAGCGTCATCTTGCCTTCGCGGAAGTCGTCGCCGGCATCCTTGCCCATGGTCGACGCGTCCGACACGTAATCGATCGCATCATCGACCAGCTGGAAGGCGATGCCGAGGTTGCGGCCATAGGCGTCGAGCGCGAGCTCCTCCGCTTCCGGACGCTCGGCGACTACCGCAGACACGCGACAGGCGGCGGCGAACAGCGCGGCGGTCTTGGCGCCGATGATGTCGAGATAGCGATCCTCGGACAGGTCGATCCGGCGCACTGCGGTGAGCTGGTTGACTTCGCCTTCCGCGATCACCGCGCTGGCGTTGGACAGGATGTGCAGCGCCTTCAGGCTCTCGGCCTCGACCATCAGCTCGAACGAGCGGCTGAACAGGAAGTCGCCGACCAGCACGCTGGCCGGATTGCCCCAGATGATGTTGGCGGTGCGGCGGCCGCGGCGCAGGTCCGAGCTGTCGACCACGTCGTCGTGGAGCAGCGTCGCGGTGTGGATGAACTCCACGGCCGCTGCCAATTTATGGTGGCGCGTGCCCGAATAGCCGAACAGTCGGGCGCTGGCGAGCGTCAGCATCGGCCGCATCCGCTTGCCGCCGCCCGCGATCAGATGGCCGGCGAGTTCGGGGATCAGCGGAATCTCGGACTGCATGCGATCGAGGATCACCGCGTTGACCAGGTTCATGTCCTGGGCGACCAGCGCCATGATCGGATCGAGCGAAGGCTGGGTTCGCGAGCCCAGGCGGTGGACGGTTGCGCTCATATGCAACGAGCCTCTGGCCTTTGTGCATTGCAAAGGCAAGAGGTGCTTGCATGGCCGTGCCGCAGCGGCAAAGGAGATTCGCATGACCGACGCGACGCTGACCCGCTATCGCCAGAGCATCGACAATATCGATGCGGCGCTCGTCTTCATGCTCGCCGAGCGGTTCAAGGTGACCCAGGCGGTAGGCCGCTACAAGGCCGAGACCGGCCTTCCGGCTGCAGATCCCGGCCGCGAGGAAGCGCAGATCGCCCGGCTCCGCGCGCTGGCGCAGGACGCCGATCTCGACCCCGAATTTTCCGAGAAATTCCTGCGCTTCATCATCGACGAGGTGATCCGGCATCATCGCCAAGCGCAGGAAGCCGGAACCGCCGGGGCCTGACTCCGTTGCTGGGCGTGAAACCCATGGGGGCAAGCGCTTGAGCGACGATTATCTGATCTTCCGGCCCGACGATGTCGACCTGAGCCGCTCGCCGCTGCGGGCGGGCGTGGACGACGCGACCTATGTGCTGGGCGCCTTCAACCCTGGCTTCGCGCGGCTGCCGAACGGCAACCTGCTGCTGATGGTCCGCGTGGCCGAGGCGCTGCGCGATCCGGTGGTAGACGGCCATGCGCGGGCGATTCGCTGGACGCCCTCGGGCTATGTGCTGGATGCCCATCCGGTGGCGGGGCTCGACATGGCCGACCCCCGCCAGTTCGCGCTCAAGGACCGCGCGCCCCGCCTGCTCGGGCTCACCTCGCTGTCCTGGCTGCTGCCGGTGGAGCTGGACGCCGATGCCCGAAAGGTAGTGGCGGTGCATTACGACAAGGCGATCCAGCCCTCGGCGTCCTACATGGATTACGGCGTCGAGGATGCGCGGATCACGTGCATCGACGGCACCTACTGGATGACGGTGTGCGGCGTCTCGGCGGAGCGGCACTGCACCGCAATGTATCGCTCCACGAACGGCCTCGACTGGGAACTGCTGGGCGTCGTGCTCGATCATCAGAACAAGGACATGCTGCTGTTCGAGGGCCGCATCGGCGGCTTCTTCCACGCGCTGACCCGGCCTCTGGGCGAGGTCTATTTCGCCTATCCGGACGACTCGCCCTGGCTCGGCGGCCCCTCGATCAACCTCGCCCGCTCGCCCGACGGGCTGCACTGGAAGCCGCTCGACCAGCCGGGCATCCGCGCGCGCAAGGGCTCTACCTCGAACCAGCGGATCGGCGGCGGCAGCCAGCCGGTGCTGACCGATGCCGGCTGGCTGCTGATCTATCACGGCGTGGAGAAGCGCGACGCGGTCGGCATCTATCGCAGCTTCTGGGCGCTGCTCGATCGCGACGACCCCAGCGTGATCCTGCGGCAGGAAGACACGGTGCCGCTGCTGGAAGCCAATCCGGCGCTGACCGCGGACATCGCGCACCAGTTGTACCTGCCGACGCCGGTGGTATTCACCACCGGGCTGGTCGATGCCGGCGAACGGTACATCGTAGCAAGCGGCGAAGCGGACCTGGCGTGCCGGATCACGCATATCCCGAAAGAGCGATTCCGGTGAAGCACCACCCAGATCTTCCCCGGAACGGGGAGGGGGACCATGCGCAGCATGGTGGAGGGGGGCCTCCGCACCGGGTGCCCTTGCCGCACTCCCCCTCCACCACGCGGCTGCGCCGCGCGGTCCCCCTCCCCGTTTCGGGGAGGATCGAAGGATGTCCCCAATGACCGAACCGCTCTGGTGGCAGACGGGCGTGATCTACCAGGTCTATCCGCGCTCGTTCAACGACTCGAACGGCGACGGCATCGGCGATCTGGCGGGCGTGACCGCGCGGCTGGACTATCTGGTCGATCTCGGCGTGGACGCGGTGTGGCTGTCGCCGATCTTCCCCTCGCCGATGGCCGATTTCGGCTATGACGTGGCGGACTATTGCGGGATTGATAAGCGCTTCGGCACGCTCGCCGATTTCGACCGCTTGCGCGACGCGGCCCATGCCCGCGGCCTCAAGCTGCTGCTCGACTTCGTCCCCAACCACAGCTCGAGCGAACACCCCTGGTTCCTCGAAAGCCGCTCCTCGCGCAAGAACCCCAAGCGCGACTGGTATATCTGGCGCGACCCCGCCCCCGAGGGCGGCCCGCCCAACAACTGGCAGAGCTATTTCGGCGGCAGCGCCTGGGAATGGGATGCGGCCACCGGCCAATATTATCTCCACCAGTTCCTGAAAGAGCAGCCCGAGCTCAACTGGCGCAACCCGGATCTGCGCGCGGCAATGCTCGACGCAATGCGCTTCTGGTTCGATCGCGGGGTCGACGGCTTCCGCATCGACGTGCTGTGGCTGGCGATCAAGCATCCCGACTTCCCCGACAATCCCGCCAACCCCGATTGGCGCGAGGGGATGCAGGACATCGAGCGGCTGCTGCCGCTCCACTCCGCCGACCAGCCCGAGATGATGGAGATCATCGCCGCGATGCGAGACGTGGCGGAAGCCTATCCCGAGCGGGTGCTGATCGGCGAGATCTACCTGCCGATCCCGCGGCTCGTCGCCTATTATGGCGAGGGCGGCAATGGCGTGCATCTGCCCTTCAATTTCCATCTGCTCGACGCGCGCTGGGACGCCGCGGCGCTGGCCAAGCTGATCGCCGACTATGAAGGCGCCCTGCCCGCCGGTGGCTGGCCCAACTGGGTCCTCGGCAACCACGACAAGCCCCGCGTCGCCTCGCGGGTGGGGCCGGAGCAGGCGGCAGTGGCGATGATGCTGCTGCTCACGCTGCGCGGCACGCCGACGCTGTATCAGGGCGACGAGCTCGGCATGCCGAATGTCGCCATCCCGACGAACCGGGTGCGCGACCCGCAGGCGCTGCGCGAACCCGAGACCGCGTTCAACCGTGACGAGGTCCGCACGCCGATGCCTTGGGACGCCAGCGCGCATGCCGGGTTCAGCAGCGTCGAGCCCTGGCTGCCGCTCAATCCCGATTGGGCAACGCGCAACGTGATGGCCCAGCGCGACGAAGCGGGCTCGATGCTGGCCTTCACCCGCGCGCTGCTCCAGCTGCGGCGGGTGCATCCCGCGCTATCGGCGGGGAGCTGGCACGCCGTATCGAGCGACGGCGCGGTGCTGGCGTATGAGCGCCGGCATGGCGACGCGCGCGTGCTCGTGGCGCTCAACCTGTCGAACGCGCCGCAGACGCTGGCCTTGCCGGAATGGGCCGCCGCGCTGGCGCCGGCGCTCACCACGCCCAGCCACGATCTCCGCGTGGAGGGCACCACCCTCCCGCTCGCCCCCAACCAAGGCATTTTGCTCACATGATCACCCCTCCCGTGCCCCTGCGAAAGCAGGGGCCCAGAGCCACACGCGATTCGCTCTCCTACCCTGGGCCCCTGCTTTCGCAGGGGCACGGCACCGGTTCGGGCATCGCCGCATGAAGATCGCCATGCTCGCGCCGATCGCCTGGCGCACCCCGCCGCGGCATTACGGCCCGTGGGAGCTGGTGACGAGCCTGCTCACCGAAGCGCTGGTGGCGAAAGGTGTCGACGTCACCCTGTTCGCCACGCAGGACTCGGTCACCACCGCCCGCCTCGCCGGGGTGGTGCCGCGCGGCTACGAGGAAGATCCGGCGATCGACGCGAAGGTGTGGGAATATGCCCACCAGTCGCACCTCTTCGCCCGCGCATCCGAGTTCGACCTGATCCACAACCAGGCCGATTTCCCCGCCCACGCCTATGCCCCGCTGATCGACACGCCGATGGTGACGACGATTCACGGCTTCTCCTCCGAGCGCATCCTGCCGATGTACAAGCCGTTCGAGGAGCGCGTGCACTATGTCGCGATCTCGGATGCCGATCGGCACCCAGCACTGCGCTATGCCGCGACGATCCACCACGGCATCCGCCTCGACGAATTCGCCTTCAATGGAGCAGGCAGCGACGACCTGCTGTTCTTCGGCCGCATGCACCCGGACAAGGGCGCCGCCGAGGCGATCGCCGTCGCCCAAGCGACCGGCCGCCGGCTCAGCATCTACGGCATCATCCAGGACCAGGGCTATTTCGAGCGCGCGGTGCAGCCGCACCTCGATGACCGCATCGTCTATCACGGCCCGGTGGGCGGCGAGGAACGCATCCGCGCCCTCGGCAGCGCCCGCGCCCTGCTGCACCTGATCAACTTCGATGAGCCATTCGGCCTCTCGGTGATCGAGGCGATGGCGTGCGGCACGCCGGTGATCGCGGTCCGCCGCGGATCGATGCCCGAGTTGATCGACGACGGCGAAACCGGGCTGCTGGTCGCCTCGGCCGACGACGCGGTGGAAGCGGTCGACCGCGTCGGATTGATCGACCGCGCCGCGTGCCGCCACGCGATCGAGGCGCGCTTCTCGGTGGAGGCAATGGCCGATCGCTACATCGCGCTCTATCGCAAGATCCTAGCGCGCGGCTGAGGCCCCGCTCCGTTCGCGAAAGGCGCGCGGCGGGGTGCCGACGTGGCGGGCGAAGAAGCGCGAGAAATAGGCCGGGTCCTCGAACCCCACCGCGTCGGCCACCTCGCCGACCGACAGGTTCGAATAGAGCAGCAGCCGCCGCGCCTCGAGCAATGCGCGTGCATCGAGCATCGCCGCGGGGCTGCTCCCGGCGACCCGGCTGCAGGCGAGGCGCAGCGCGGTGACGCTCACCCCCAGCGCGCGGGCATGGACCCCCACCGGCTCGCGCAGGCGGAACCGCGCCTCGATCCGCGCGCGCAGCCGCGCCACCACCTCCGCCTCGCGCCGGCTGCCGCTGCCCCGCGCCGCCGCCGCCCCGCCGCAGCGCAGGCTGCGCACCAGGATCGCGAGCAGCGCCGCCTCCACCGCCGCGCGCTGGCCGGGTGTGGACCAGCTGAGCTCGCGCTGCACCTCGCCAAGCGAAGCGGCGATCGCCTCCCCCTCGCCGTCGGTCAACGACAGCGCCCGCGGCATCCGGAACAATCCGTCGAGCGCCGGGTCGCGCATCGCCAGCTGGGCGAAATAGGCGTCGGCGATGGTGCACACCCAGCCGCGCGACTCCTGGTGCCAGCCAAAGCCGTGGACAATGCCGGCAGGCACCAGCAGCAGCGCGGGCGCCGCGAACGTCGCCGTCTCGGCCTCGGCGGTCATCGTGCCGCCGCCCTCGGCGATCAGGATCACATGGTGGAGATCGCGGTGGAGATGCGGGCGTATCGTCCATTCGCTCGGCCGCGAGCGATCGTCGAGATCCTCGACATGGACGAACCCCTCGGTGACGCCCCGCTGCGGCTCGCCATAGAGATAAAAGGCCGGGACCGGGCTCCGTGCACGCATGAACGGAGCGTCGCACGGCCGGGCGAATCGTCCAAGCAAAAGGTTGACGTGTCCCTCACGCACCGGCGCGCGCCTCGGCACCATGCTGCGCAACAAGAAAACTGGAGAGGCGCGCATGCGGACACAGGTTGCGATCATCGGCGCAGGCCCGGCGGGATTGCTGCTCGGCCATTTGCTGCGGGCGGAGGGCATCGACGTGGTGGTCGTCGAGCGCGCCACGCCCGATTATGTGCTGGGCCGTATCCGCGCCGGCGTGCTGGAGCGCACCGCGACGATGCTGATGGAGCGCGTGGGCCTTGCCGACCGCATGCACCGCGAGGGTCTGCCGCACGACGGCTTCGCGCTTGCCGATGGCGATCGGCTGATCCGCATTCCCGTCACCGAGCTCACCGGCCACCATGTCCTTGTCTACGGCCAGACCGAACTGACCCGCGACCTGATGGAAGCCGCGCCCGCGCGCGGTCTGCAGGTGATCTACCAGGCGACCGACGTCACGCTGCACGATCTCGAAAGCGATGCGCCCTATCTCACCTACACCCGGGAAGGCCGCGCCGAGCGGATCGATGCGGACTTCATTTGCGGCTGCGACGGCTTCCACGGGCCCTCGCGCAAGGCAATTCCTGCCAGCGTCGGCGCCGCCTACGAGAAGGTGTACCCGTTCGGCTGGCTCGGCATCCTTGCCGATGTGCCGCCCTGCCATCACGAGCTGATCTACGCCAACCACGACCGCGGCTTCGCGCTCGCTTCGATGCGCTCGGCGACGCGCAGCCGCTATTATATCCAGGTGCCGCTCGACGAGGACCTCGGCGACTGGCCCGATGACCGGCTGTGGGACGAACTGGCGGTGCGCCTCGGGCCCGAAGCCGCAGCGAACCTGACGCGCGGCCCGGCGATCGAGAAGTCGGTCGCGCCCTTACGCTCCTTCGTGTTCGAGCCGATGCGCCACGGCCGGCTGCTGCTCGCGGGGGACAGCGCGCACATCGTGCCGCCGACCGGCGCCAAGGGGCTCAACCTCGCCGCGTCCGACGTCCATTATCTGTCCGAGGCGCTGGTTCGCCACTATCGGCATGGCGACCAGGACGCGATCGGCGGCTATTCACAAAAGGCGCTCGCCCGGGTCTGGAAATCCGAGCGCTTCTCGTGGCAACTGACCAAGCTGATGCATCGTTTTCCGGAGACCGATGCGTTCGATCGCCGGATGCAGCTCGCCGACCTGGACTATATCGCCACGTCGCACGCGGCACAGACGACGATCGCCGAAAACTATGTAGGATTGCCGCTCTGACCATGACGACGCTGCCCATCCGTAAAATCGGCCCCTTCACCGTCTCGGCGATCGGGCTTGGCTGCATGAATCTCAGCCACGCCTATCTGCCACGCCCCGACGCGGCCGATGCCGAGCGGCTGCTGCTACATGCGCTGGATGCGGGCGTAACCTTCCTAGACACCGCCGCGCTCTACGGCTTCGGTGCCAACGAGGAACTGCTGGGCCGCACGGTGATGCACCGCCGCGCCGACTTCACGCTGGCGAGCAAGTGCGTGCTCGGCGGATCGGACGGCAAGCGCGGGATCGACGGCAGCCCGGAAGCGATCACCCGCACGCTGGAGGACTCCCTCCGCCGGCTGAACACCGATCATATCGACCTCTATTACATGCACCGCCTCGACCCGAACGTGCCGGTGGAGGAATCGGTCGGCGCCCTCGCCCGCGCGGTGGAGGCGGGCAAGATCGGCGCGATCGGCCTCTCCGAAATGTCGGCGACGACGCTCCGACGGGCGCATGCCGTGCATCCAATCGCGGCGATGCAGACCGAATATTCGCCCTGGACGCGCAACCCGGAGATCGCGGTGCTCGATGCCTGCGCCGAGCTCGGCACCGGCTTCGTCGCCTTCTCGCCGGTCGCCCGCGGGCTGCTCGCGGGCGGGGTCGGCGCCGAGGGCGTGCCGGAGGGCGACCTGCGCTGCGGCATGCCGCGCTTCCAGGGCGACAATCTCACCCGCAACCTCGACATGGCCGCGCGCTTCCGCACCATCGCCGCGGCGGCAGGATGCTCGATGGCACAATTGTGCATGGCGTGGGTGCTGTCGCGGCGCGACTTTATCGTACCGATTCCCGGCACCACCCGGATCGACCATCTCGACGACCTGCTCGGCACCTTCGCGCATCCGGTGGCGCCCGAGCTTCTCGCCCGGGTCGACGCGCTCTTCCCGCCCGATGCCGCCGCCGGCCCGCGCTATGCGCAAGAGGCGCAGGCGCAGGTCGACACCGAAGTCTGGCCGGACGAGCAACTGGCCTGAGCCGGTTCTACTCCGCCAGCATGCGGAACGCCCGGCGGTTGGCGACCGCCACCGCCGCGTGCCCGCGCATCAGCCGCTCGGCGCGATCGGCGTCACCGGTGCGGATCGCCTCGAACACGGCGCGATGCTCGTGATGCGCCGCCAGCAGATGGCGGTATTCGCCCTCAAGGTCGTCCCAGTCCAGCGCCAGCGCCGCCGCCGAGGCAAAGGGCAGATGGTTGTTGCGGCCGAGCGCCAGCGCGATCGAGGGGTTGCCGCTCGCCGCGATTAGCAGGTCGTGAAAGGAGAGGTTGTAGCGGTAGAAGCCGTCGAGATCGCCATCGGCGAGGTGACCCTTGGCGAACAGCGCATCGCCTTCCGCCAGGATGGCGTCCAGCTGCGCCGCTTCCGCCTCGCCCAGCCCGCGCTCCGCGACCCGGCGCGCCGCCAGCCCTTCGAGCACGCCGCGCACCTCGATCGCCCCGGTGATCGCGGCCGCGTTCACCGCGCGCGGGGTATAGCCGCGCGCGCCGAGCTTCTCGACCAGCCCCTCATGCTCCAGCGCGCGCAGCGCCGTGCGCACGGGCATGCGCGATACGCCCAGCGCCGCGGCGGTAGGGATCTCGGCGATCCGTGCGCCCGGCTTGATCGTGCCGTCGGCGATCATACGGCGGAGCGCGACCAGCACCTGCTGGCCCGGCTTGGCAGGCTTGTCCATCGCCCGTGCTTAAAGCATCGGCACGGCGGCACGCCAAGGGGTCAGGCCGCGGCGTCGACCGGTGCTGCCTGCTCGGCGGCGATTGCCCGCTCGATCATCAGCCGCGAGCGCACCCCGCCCGCATCGATGTTGAGCTTCATCAGCCGCCGATCGGGATAGCGCAGCAGATTGGCCTGCTGGCGTTCGAGCATCTCGAGGTCCTCGCCGAAGATCTTGCCCTGGCCCGCGCGGATCGTGTCGGTCAGCGCGCTGTCCGCCACCGCGAAGCGTCGCGCCATGCCCCAGAAATAATGGTGCGAGGTCTCGGTCTCGGGGGTGATGAAGTCGACGACGATGCTCGCCGCCTTCCAGCGATCCTCGGCATGATAGCCGCCCTTGCCGGCGAGCGCGACGCCGACTTCGATCAGGATATGACTCGGCAGGGTGAAGCGGCAGATCTGCCAGCGATCGACCGGCTGGTCATCGGGTAGACCGGCGCCGCGCAGCGCCATCTTCCAGAAAGGCGGCGCCTCGATCCCGTCCATGAAGCGGCGGGTGACCACCTGCTCGCCCTCGATCAGCGTCTCGACCGGCGCCTCGTCGATCTCCTTCTGGCCGATGCTGGTGCTGTGGACATAGGTTTCGTGGGTGAGATCCATCAGATTGTCGACCATCAGCCGATAGTCGCAGGCGATATGGTAATAGCCGCCGCCATAGGCCCAGTCCGGGCTCTCGGCCCAGGCGAGGTGGTGAAGCTTGCTCGGATCTGCGGTCTCCGCCTCCCCGGGCCATACCCAGAGAAAGCCGTAGCGCTCGATAACCGCGAAGCGGCGGATGCCGGCGAATTTCTCAACTCGCTGGCCGGGCATCGCCGTGGCGCGCCCGGCGCAGCCCATCACCAGCCCGTGATAGCCGCACACCAGCTCACCATCCCGCACGAAGCCCAGGGAGAGCGGCGCACCGCGGTGCGGGCAGAAATCCTCGAGCGCGACGACCGCTCCCTCCGCGCCGCGAAAGAATACCATGGGTATCCCGCAAATGGTGCGACCGAGCGGGCGGTCGGCGAGTTCGTCGGCTGCGGCCGCGACATACCAGGTGTGGAGCGGCCAGGGCGGCGCGGCGTCCTGGGTTGGGGCGGGTCGACTCATTTTCCTCTCCTCGCGTCGAGCACGATATTGGATCCAATAGGCCCTGCGCAGCGCGGTTTGTCAATGCGGCGGGCGTAGCGGGGCGGCGCAGGTAGGAAGGCCACGGTGCGCAAACCGCCCCGCGTGCGCTCCGATGACTCACGAGGCCGGCACGAAACGAGCGTTAGACGAACATGAAGCGCCGCGAACTCTTCGACGACAAGGGCGTGTCGGTGCGGCGAATCTTCGACACCGGCGCGAACAACTGCCGGGCATGCGCGCGTTTACTGCTGGCGCAACTATGATGCGATGCGGCATCGTCTCCACCACGCCACCGCGGTAGGACAGGTGATGGTGCGCGAGCGAAACGGAACCGCGGCGACGCCCAACAACTACTCCACCGTCGCCACCGATTGCCGCAAATTCGGCTTCGCCGGCTGTTTTTGCATTGACCAACGGCGAAACGGGGTCCAACGAATATCACCAAATAATGTTGCAATGTGAATGCACAGCACTTGCGACGGCGTTTAGGTGTCGTTTGATCGGCCGCGGGGCACGGCCTGGTCGGTGCCTGCGAGGCGCGGCTAGGGGTTTGTTAACCATGTTCCACCACGATCGATGCGACGCCCCGGGGTTCATCCCGGCTTTGGTTTGTTGACTGCTAAAGGAAAACCCTTGTGACTCCGAATGAGCGTAAGATGCTTGATTGCCTCAAGAAGGGGCGCGACCATTACGGTGTCGTCGCCGTGAAGGCAGAATTCGAAGCGGAGGGCACGCGACCGGACGAGTTCATCCGGCTCCTCGAACTCGCGCAGCGCGCGGACCTCAAGGTTGCGCTGAAGATCGGCGGTTGCGAAGCGGTTTCCGACCTACTGTCGACCAAGATCTACGGCATCGACTATGTCATCGCGCCGATGGTCGAGACGCGTTACGCGCTGTCCAAGTTCATCGACGCGAAGAACAAGACCCACGGGCCGAATGAGGAGCGTACCGAGTTCCTGTTCAACCTGGAAACCCAGACCACGCTCGACAATCTCGACGACATCGTGCCGCTGGCAAAGGGCAATGTCGACGGCATCGTGTTCGGCCGGGTCGACTTCACCCTGTCGCGCGGCATGGCCCGCACCGCGGTGAACGAGCAGAGCATCACCGAGGCGGTGCTTCGCGTCGCTCAGGCCTGCGTCAACAACGACCTGGAGCTGGTCGTCGGCGGTTCGGTGTCGATGGACGCGATCGACGCGCTGCGCGAGTTCCGCGCGGTTCGCCTCGACCGGTTCGAGACCCGCAAGGTGATCTTCGACGGTGAAGCCGCGACCAGCAAGTCGCTCGCCGACGGCATCGCCAACGCAGTCGAGTTCGAGCTGCTCTGGCTCAAGAACAAGCGCGACTATTACAGCAAGATCGCCGCGGAAGACGCGTCGCGTATCGAAATGATGGAGCGCCGCATCGCGGTCACCGCGGACACCGCCGCCGCCGCCTGATACGGCCTGGCCCGCCGACGACGGCGGGCAGGACCCCAAAAGAAAGGCCGCAACCTCCCGTGCGAGGTTGCGGCCTTACTTTTGTCGGTCGCAGGGCGGCCGCGCGACGGCGCCCGCGCCAGCTCAGCGCGTTGCTCGCTGCACCACACGGAAATCGACGATCGTCACGATGCGGCCGCCGGTCTCGCCGGGCTTCGGCACGAACCGCGCCACGGTCTTGCCGCGTGCGACATAGTCGCGATAGGCGGCATATTCCTCGGGGAAGGCGCTGCGTTCGGCCTTGTAGCGCTCATATTGGGTGAGGATGGCGAAGTCGGCACGGCACGTGTCACGCTTCGCTGCAGCCACGGTGCCATAGTCGACATTGGCGCGCGTTCCCCGCGCCTGATCGATCGAGGCATAGCCGATCTTGCCGTGCAGCTTCGCCGCCGCGTCGACACAGCCGACCTCCGCCATCGGGAACAGGAAGTGCCAAGGCTGCGGCAACAGGTCAAAGGCGAAATGCTCGACCAGCACCGTACTGCCTGGAGGAACGTGCGCCACCGCCCAAGCCGAGGCGAGCTGGCGCGTGTCGTGCATCCGCTCGCGCGCCTGTGCCAGCGAAGTCAGAATCAGCGGTAGGGCCAGCGCGGCGCCGGCCAGCGCGGCCGCTGCGCCGCGCCAGCGCTCGCCGACGCGAAAGATGACGCCGCGCAGCCCTAATGCGATCAGGATTGCGCAGAGCGGCAGGATCGGCATCGCCCAGCGATCCCACACCATGGTCTGGGTACAAAGCACGACGAAGAAGCTGGCCAGCAGCGGCAACACCAGCACCGCGATCCGCGGCCGCCGCGCGGCAATGGCGAGGCCAGGGACCAGCAGCACCAGCCCCGCAGCACCCAGCCCCGTGAACAGCGGGCCGGTCAGATACCATCGTGCATTGAACCAGAGCGTCCCGCCGGTGGATCCCAAGTGGCGAATTTGACTCTCGCCCGTAAGGTTGCGCACCACGGTCGCGTGGTCGAGCAGCAGATAGGGGGAAAGGAGCGCGCAGAAGCAGAGACCCAACAGCCCGGTGACGACCATCCGGGCAAGACACGCGCGCACCGAATTGTCACCCGAACGACGGGACAGCCAGATCCCCCCGGCAATGGGAAGAAAGCTCAGCGCGAACGGCCATTTGGTGGTGATCGCGCAGCCCAGCCAGAACGCCGCCAGCACATGGTCGCGCCACCGCCCGCGCTCGGCGATATCCAATGCCGCCAGCATCGCCAGCAGCATGAAAAAACAGGCCATCATGTCCGAGCGGATGATCTGCGAATAGGTGATGTGGACCGGGCTGAGCGTGAGCACTCCCGCTGCGACTAGGGCTACCTCTAGGCCTGCCAGCCGCTTGGCGAGGCGATAGGCCAACACGATCGTGCCGAGCCCGAAGGCGGTCATCGCCAGTCTTCCCGGCAGGATGATCCAGCTCGGATCGGCATAGACCGCCGTCCCGAACGCTTCGAGCGAGGCGAAGCGGCCGCAGATCCAGCCGCCCAAGCCCACCAGCACGTTGACGACCGCGAGGACATACATCGTCGTGGTCGCCGGATGGCCGAACCAACCGGGATTGAGCGTGTGCCCGCGCAGCATGCGGATCGCGCCCAATTCGAACATCAGCTCGTCGGGATCGTTGAGCGCGGGCAGGCCGAATCCGATCGACGAAAGCCGCAGCCACAGCCCGACGATCAGCAGGATGGCCAGCACCCAGCTCGGCTTCCACCGCCAGGCTATGCTCACGCGCCCTCAATCAGGATGTCGGCACTCCGCGCCTGCGCCGCCGATCGGTTGCCGATCCGCACCCGCCCGTCCGCGCCGCCGCCGATCGCGGCATCGTCGATGCCGGTCGTGTCGATGCGAAGGCGGCGGCTGTCGGTATCGAGCTGCACCCCGGTCGCGTAGGCGGGGGCGTTACAGCAGAGCAGCAGCGATACCGATCCGCGGCTACACTGGCGCAGCGACGCTGCCGGCCCGCCCATGTCGCGCGATGCGCCGACCCAGACTTGCACTGCGAAGCCCCGGCAGCGCTCGAGCTGGACCGGCGCGACATGCTCTAGGACCTTGAGGCCGGTCACCTGCACGCCGGCGCTGTCGCGGGCGAGAAGGCCCGCTGCGCTGCCACCGCTGCGGCTGTTGGTGCCGCCGACCATCTGCCCGCCATGGATGCTCAGCGCACCGCGCTGCGCAACGCACTGGATCGCGGCCTTGGCGGACGGTGCCGCGGCGATATAGGGATCGAGGATGTCGATGAGCGCCTGCGGGCTGGTATCGCGAATATCGATGCCGATCGCGCCGCACTGGTCGATCACCGGCATGTGCAGGTGCAAATTGACGTGACCGTCGCGCGCGCGCCCGCCGATCGCGGCGGTTCTGCCGTCGACGCGGATACCCGTTGCAGGTCCCGCCGTCTCAAAATTGGTGATGAAGCTGTCGGCGAAGGCACCTTCGAGGAGCAGGCCGACATTGTCGCCCAGCGCAGGATCGCCGCCAATGGTAGCGTTGCAATCGGTGAGGAACAGCGAGGCATTGCCACCCGCCAGTCCGATCGCCTGCGTGCCGTCGAGGAAGAAGCCGCGCCACGGCGCACCGCGCCTCGTACCCGGGATCGAGCGGAACGCGACGCAGTTGATCATCTGCGACCGCACCAGCCCCCGCGCGACGAAGCCGATACCGTGTTCGGCGGCGCTGAGCTCCTCGAAGCGGGCGTACAGCAGGAACTGCGCCCGCATCCCGGCGGGCGGGTACGCGGAGTCGCCAGCCACGGGCGCGGACCGGCAGAGCGCGATGCCCGTCACCACGATGTTCTGCGGATAGTCGTTGACCGTTCCAGGTCGCGTAGCGGGTCCGACGCGCAGCACGTCGGCCGTGCCGTTGGTCACCACTAGCCGGGTGCCGGTCCCCGCCGTTGTGCCGCGAAAGCCCATGCCCGAAACGCGCACAAACGGCCGCTCGATGACCCAGGTGTCGGACAGGAAATAGTCGGCGGGCAGCAGATGCAATATCGGGTGCGCTGCAAGGCAGGCGGTCAGCGCGGGCAGACTGTCGACGGCGCCGTTACCGGGCGCGGCGCCCCACCATTCTGGATGCGCATGTGGCGTTCGGCCGTGGTTGAGGTCGACACGCCCCGCGCCGGTGAACACCCGCGCGACCGGCGCCGCGAATTCGCCGAGGATGCGCAGCGTCGCCCCTGCCGCGATGTCGAGGACCGCACCGGGCTGCAGCTGGAGGTCGCCATCGATGGTTTGGTCGGCGGCAATGCGATGGATGCCGGCGGGAAGGATACGCGGCGCCTGAGCCGCGGCTACCGCCGCGGGTGTCGCCTGCGCGGCGACGAGGCCGCCCATCGCGAGGGCAGGTAGAGGGAGCACGCCTCGGCGGGAAAGGCCTTCGGTCACGCTTGTACCGGCGGCTCGGGATAAGGGCGTTGCGGCCGTGCCACCCCAGGGAGCAGCGGCAGATCGCGACGATAGCGCCAGCGGTTGCGCCAGCCCTGGAGGCGAATATCGCGCCAGACGTCATGGATGGTCACGGCCGAGAGACTGATGCTGACCAGCACCAGCAACCCCGGACGCAGGAACATGCCCAATGCTACGCCGAGATGCACTTCCACCTGGCGTCCGGCCAGATAGCTGTCCCGGACCAGCGGCGGGATGTAACCGACGACGATGTCGCCGGGCAGGCAGAGGATATAGCAGATCATGATGGCCAGCGGACGCCCCACCCCTCGCCAGGGTTCCATGAAGACGAAGAGCATGATCATCGTCTGGGTATAGCCACCAGCCTCGGACGTGATCAGCGCCAGCGCGGTACCGAAAAAGGCGGTGCGATAGGCCGGCACCACCTCGGGCCGCAGCCAGGTGGCCGCCGCGGCGATCAAGATCGATGCCTGGCCCAGATGCACCCAGGCGGGGAGAACGATGAGCCCGATTTCCGCGGTGCGCGAGCCGATGATGCTCGTGACCGGGAAGGACACGCCCTGCAGCAGCGAGATCAGCGGTCCATAGGTGACCGAATACCAGACGTCGAGCACCTGGGCCGCGATGAAGCCCGATGAAAACTCGGTGATGTTGCGGACGATCTCTGTCGGCGTTCCCACGCCCAGGATGCCGAAGCTTAGCAGATAGACGACCACGGTCGCGATCAGTGCGCCTTCGCACCAAAGCCAGCGGCGCCGCAGCAACTGGGCAACGATCGCGGCAATCAGGTAGATCTTGAAGTTGACCGCGATCCCCGCGAAGATCCAGCGGATCCGAGCCGAGCGGATCAGCGGTCCGAAGCCGAGCAGCATGGCCGTGAAGCAGAGCAGCAGGATGTTGCCGCGTTCCAGCGCAAACATCATCGGCATGCCGGACGACAGCGCGATGGCGCGCGGAATGGCGGTCCGCCGATTGATCTTCTTGTAGGTCAGCGCGACCAGCACGATGTTCATCACGAAGATGGCGTGGATGGCGACCAGCCCTATCCAGTCGCAGTCCCGGACCATCTGCCCTTCCGCGCCGGCATAGCAGCTCGCCTTGCCAAGGAACCGGAGCACCACGAAGGACAGTGGGGGATAGATGGTCATCCAGCTGTCGTAGGTGCCGGTGTCCCGCGCCCAATAGGCGGTGTTGAACCAATCCATGAAGGTGTCGGATGGTTCGTAGAAGAACGGCTGGGGCAGATAACCCTCGAAATAGAGGGTCGCCATTGCCCGGCCGATCAGCAGCAACACCCCGATGCCCATGGCATATTCGAGCCACAGCCACCGGCGGCCTTGCTTGGGCGCGGCACTCATGCCGCCTTGGCTCGGAACACGAGGCGCTTCAGGGCGAAATAGTTGACGATCGAGACGAGGAACGCCGAGATGAACCCCGCCAGATAGGGCGAAGCGACGACCCGGGACACCGCTGCCAGCGTCGCCAGACCGAGCAGATAATTCGCGCCGTACGACAGCACGAACCGCAGCTTGGCAGGCGCAGCATCGCGGAACACGTGCCGGCTATAGGAGAAATAGTTGAACGCCATTCCCAGCAGGTGCGCGCTCAGCTGGGCGGCGAACATATTCATGCCCAGCCAAACCAGCAGCGCATAGGTGCCCAGACCAAAGGCGGTATTGAGCACGCCCATCTGATAATAGCGCCAGAGCTCCAGCAGGCGTGCGCGCGAAACGGCCATGGTCAATAATCCGGCGGGAAGTTCACGCGTTCGCGTTCGAGCACCAGCGGGGTCCGACGGGTACGTTCCGAGATGATTCGGACATTGTCCCCCAGCAGGCCGATGAAGCCGAACAGCATCGCGAATTCCGCCTGCACGACGGATGCGATGAACCAGCCGGCGATGGGCTTGCCCAGGAAAAAGGCGACGATTCCGCCGACCAGCATCACCAGCGTCAGCACCGCACCGAGCGCACCGATATAGAGCGGCATGCGAAGCAGCTTCTTGGACGAGCCGGCCAGCGCCGACATGGCGAAATCGAACAGCGCGAAGAAGTTGTTCTTCGATTTGCCGGCGGCGCGCGGCGCGCGCGGATAGCTGATCGTCTCCAGGCGATACCCGGTTTCGACCAGCATCGCCCGGAAGAACGGCTCCGGCTCGGCCAGGCGTCGGGTCGCTTCTACCACCCGCGCGGTATAGAGACCGAAGCCGGTGGCGTTGGGCACTACCGGATAGTCGCCGAAGTTCCGCGCCAGCCAATAGGACAGCCGGCGCATCACGGTGAGCACCGGCCCGGTCTTTTCGGTTTCGCGTACGCCCAGCACGATGTCCGCGCCGGCGCGCCAGCGTTCGACGAAATAGGGTATCAGCGCCGGCGGATCCTGGAAATCGGCACACATGCCGATCACGGCCCGCCCGCGAGCCTGATAGATGCCATAGGTCGGCGACCGCATCTGCCCATAGTTCCGGCTGTTCACGATCAGCCGGACATGGGGGTCTTCGGCGCAGATGCCGCGCAGGATCTCGACCGTGCGGTCGGTCGAGTCATTGTCGATGAAGATGATCTCGTAGCTTACGTCCAGCCGCGCAAGCTCCGCCGTCGTCGCCGCGCAGATCGCGGCGGCATTCTCTTCCTCGTTGTAGCACGGGATCACGACCGAAATGTCCGGCCGGTTCACCGCCCCTGTCGGTGCGTTCACGCGAGGCTCCTTTCGCCGAGCGGCGGGCGAATCGTGTAGAACTCGATCGCTGCGCCAAGCAGCAGCAGCACGATCGCGATCGACAGCGGCAGGATGTTCACCTGGCGCGCGCTGTCGACATAGGCCGGCTCCAGCACCCGCACGTTCGCGCTCGAGGTCAGATCCTCGACGGAGGTACCCTGCAGGAAGCGCTTGTAGTTGTCGTAGAGATTCTGTGACAGGTCGAGCTCGCGCCGCAGATTGTCCACCTGGGTCGACTGGCGGACCACTTCGCCGACCGAGCTCTGCTGCTGCGGCGAGAGCGAACGCGCCGCTGCGAGTTGCGCTTGCAGCGCTTCGATTTCAGCCAGCACCTGGCGGACGCGCATGTTGTCGTCGGTCGCGAACTGCCGCATCTGGGCGAGCTGCACCTGCTTCGAGCGGATGATGCCTTCCAGTTCCGGGATCCGGTCGCCGGCCGCGTAGATCGCGGCCTGCGGGCTGGAATAGCGCGTGCGCAGACGGAAACTGTCATAGGCGGCACGCGCCCTGCCCAACCGCTCGCTTGCGCTTTCAACCAGCTCGATGAGGATCTTGCGCTTGAACGCGGTCTGATCGCGCGCGATGATCGAAAGCTGCTGGCGCACCGCGTCGCCATAGGCGCCGACGAGCTGACGCGCGAATTCCGGATCGCGATCCATCACCTCGAACTGGACGATGCCGCCGCGCAGCGAGCGGATGTCGACATGCCGATCCAGCCAGCGATGCGTTTCCACCGAATTGCGCTGCAGCCGCTGCTCGAGCTTGAGCTGCTTCGACACGATCGAGCGGACATATTCGCTTCGCGCGACCTTGAGGCTGATTTCGACCGCAGCCTGATTGCCGAACACGTTGCCGACCGCGCCGAGCTGCCCCAGCGTCCCGCTGAGACCGAGACTGGAGGGATCGGCCGGCGTGAGGCTGGTGGCTGCCCGATAGCGCTGCGGGAACAGGGCAAGCAGCGCGAACAGCACGATCAGCACGAGCAACAATGTGCGTCGCAGAGCGGGTTTGCGCAGCACCGGCGCAGTGGCGAAGGTGCCGATGATGGTCCGGGGCGGCGTCATCAGTTGATCGCCGCAAGCGCCGCGGCGGTGATGCCGAACTGGAACAGGATCGTTGAGATGTCGCGGATCTTCGCCAGAATCGACGACGACTGGCTCTTGATCGGCACGAACACCACGTCGCCGGGCAAGACCTTCGCCGACATCGCGCCGCGCGACCGCGTCAGCACCGAACCATTCGCGCGCACGACGAAGATGTTGCCCTTGTCCGCGCCGCGGATCGCGCCGCCGGCCTGATAGACATAATCCTTCACCTGCAGCGGCTTGCCATAGCTGAGGAGGAACGAAGCGGGACGGTAGACCGCGCCGAACACGCCCACGGTATCAACCCGCGGCGGCACGACGATGTGGTCGTTGTTCTCCAGCGCCAGATTGGCGGGAAGCGCGGCTGCCGTCGGTGCGATGTCCATCACCAGTCGGCCGTCCGGTTCCTTGGTCCGCAACTGCTCCAGAAAGGCGCGCGCTGCGGCGACCTGCGACTGGCGCTCGCCGGCATCGACGATGCGATCGGCATTGAGTGGCGCCGCCGCGAGCGTCACCTCCATCTGATCGACGGCCTCCAGGAAGCTGCGACGCTGCTGGGCACGGACGGACTCCCGATAGAAGCGGGTGCCGTACACATAGGCGCGCGCGGTCATGCCACCTGCCATTTCCAGCACCTTCTCGAACGGCGTGTTGGGCGGGACATAATAGTTGCCCGGCCGGTTCACTTCGCCTTCGATGCGCACCACGGCCTGCTGCCGCTCCAGCGGACGGGTCAGCGAGCCCTGCGGCAGCAGCTGGATGATGTCCCCGCCTTCGGCGCGCTCGCTGCCCGCAAGCGCGATATCGATGAGCCGGCTGCCCACCGTATCCTGGTCGCTCTGGCGATACAGCACGAGGCGCGACGGATCCGCCAGCGTGGTGGGGCCGCCGGCAAGCGCCAGCACGTCCGACAGGCTCTCGCCCGGGCGCGTCTCGTAGATCGCTTCCTCGTTCACGCTGCCGATGACCGCGATCTGCCTGCCGACCGCCGGAATGAACAGCACGTCTTCGTTCTGCAGCAGCGGGTCGTGGGCGCGATCGCCCTTGCGGAGCAACTGATACAGGTCAAAGTCGGCGACTTCGCGGCCGTTGCGATACAGCTTGACCGAGCGGAAGCTGCCACCCGCGGACGGGCCGCCGGCCGCGAGAAGCGCGTTCACCAACGTCGACAGGCTGGTGACCGAATAGGCCCCCGGATTGTTAGCGAAGCCGGTTACGTAGACGCGAACGCCGGCCAGCTTCTTGATGCTGACCGCAACGCCATAGCCGCGATACTGGCGGCCGATGGCGGTGGCGATGCGGTCCTTGAGATCGCGATAGCGGACGCCGATCAGGCTGACCGCACCCACATTGGGCAGGAAGATGCGGCCGTCGCGATCGATTTCGCGATCGATGCTGCCTTCCACCGAACCGGTGAGCGAGATCGACACGGTGTCGCCGACGTTCAGCGCATAGTCCGGCGGAATGGTCGTCGTCGACGGTACCGCGAAATCGCGTGCCGCCGGCACCAAGAGGTCGGAGCCATAGCGCTTGAGGTCGCGACCGGTAACGTCGCGCGCCCATTTTTCGAACTCGCCGGGCGCGGCGGGCTTCTTCAGATCGAGGCTGTCCAGTTCGAGCAAGCCGTTGGCGCCGCGGCGCGGCCCGAGGCGGCGGCTATCGCCATAATCGCCCTCGGACGACGACGGATCGCGGACGGCAACCGGCTCATAGGGGCTGCTGGTGGTCGTCGTCTGGCTGTTGTCCGACCGATCGTTCTGGTCCCTGCGACCGCTCTGCTGCTGGTCGGAAGCGTTCTGATCGCCCGTCGAGGTCCGCGGAATCGTATTCGGGTCGATGAGCTGTGCGAAGACCGGAAGAGGAGCGAGAAGCAAGGCGCTCGCCGATACGGAGCGGGCAAGAAGGCGCATCGCCGCGTGCCTGCCCGTCTTGGTCATTGCCGTCATGTAGTCTCGTGTCCTTCGATTGTCGTCTTGCTCGCCGGGGCAGCCCCTATCACGCACCAGAATGGGAGGCCAGCATCGAGCGGATCAGGAATGGCGGGCGCTCAGAAACGCCGCCGTCTCGCGGATTTGAACGTCTAGCGGCACCGGCGTGATGCCGTGGCGCGCCAGCAGGGCAGCGTAGGTCGGGCCGTCGCCGGCATAGCGGTCGGCCGTGGCTTCCATCACCGCGGCACGCTCGACGCCCGCCCCACCCAGCGTCTCGGCCACGGCGGTCGCGACCGCGCCCAGTTCCAGAACGCTGCCGCCCGAATCGAACCGAGCCACGCCCGAGCGCTCGGCTGCCATCATCGCAACGATCAGCGAAATGAGCTCACGGATCGCGACATAGGCCCGGAACACCTCGCGCGGTGCACGCACCGCGATCGGCCGATGGGCCAGCGCATCCAGGATGAAATTGGCGATCGCATAGGCCGCATGCTTGTTGATGTAGGGCCCGGTGATGTTGAAGATCCGGCCGATCACGGCGCGACGCCCCGACTCCTCGGCCCAGGCTGCGAAGCGGCGCTCGTCCTCCAGCTTCATCTCGCCGTACAGGCGCATTGCCGCGCTCGCCTGCGGATCGTCCAGCTTGGTCACCGCTCCCGAGGAAGCGACGAACAGCGCCTCGACCGGCAGGCTCCGCGCCGCCGCCAGCACCGTTGCGCTGATCGCGTCATTGGCTGCGCGATAGTCTTCCTCGCTCAGCGTCTCCGCACGATCCTTGGTGAGGAAGGCGAAGTGGAACAGCCAGATGCGCTCTGCCTGCAGGCGCGGCAAGTCGGCCAGCGGCTGCTGCTGCACCTCGCGGCCGCTCTGCAGCAGCAGCGTGCGGGCAGCGCTGCCGTAGCAGGAGACGCGCTCCTCAAGCGCATCGCCAAGCACCTTCTCCAGCAGGTCGAGGGTCGCCAGCCCGAGCCACCCGCCCGCACCGGCGAGAACGATATGCTGGTCGCCCTCCGCCAGAAGCCGGGCGACGGCCGGTTCAAGCATGGACCGACCCGATCCGCTCCGACAAGGCGTCGGTGAAGGTGGTGAAGCAGTCGAAACAGTCGGACTCGCCGGGATCCCATTCGGGATCGGCATAGCCATAGGTCATCAGGTAGAAGGCCATTCCTGCGTCGCGCGCGACCGCATGATCGAGTTCGCTGTCACCGACGAACACCGCTTCGTGCGGAGCGCAGCCCAGACGATCGGTGACCGCACGCAGCAGATCGGGCTCGGGCTTCGGCCGCAGCCCCGGCTGGCCGCCGACCACGACTTCGAAATACTGTGCCAGCCCGGTGTCCTCGAGCACCTTGTCACAGAGATTCTGCGGCTTGTTCGAGCAGATCGAGAGGCGAAGGCCGGCGCGGTGCAGCCGCTCCAGCCCGGCGGCCACCCCCGGGAAGAGACTCTCCCGCCGGGTGACGTGGCGCGCATAGCGGGTACGGAAATCGGTGAGATCGTCCGCGAAGTGGCGCCGCGCAGGCCCCAGCAGTGCCGAGACCATCTCAGCACCGCCGCTGCTCATGTGCAGCCGCGCCTCGACCGGATCGATCGCGTGCTTGACGCCGCGATCGCCGATCATGCCAGTGAGGATCGAAACGCACACCTCGCAGCTGTCGACCAGCGTGCCGTCGAGGTCGAAGATGACGTGCCGGATCACGGGCGCATCGCCTCGGCCAGTTCCTCACGCGGAAGGAAGGGCGACAGATCCTCGAGCGTCGGCGACACCATCGTGCCGTCCTCCAGGCGCCGCGAGCTGAGCTTGGGCGCGAATTCCTGGCGCTTGTCGATCATCACTTCGCACAACTGCGGCCCCTCGCCGTCGAGCGTCGCGCGGATCGCCGCCGAGAGATCGGCATGCGTCGCGACGTTCGACGAGGGCAGGCCGAAGCCCGCTGCCAGCTTGGCGAAATTGGGGAAGGACAGACCGCTGTCCGGGCCGCAGCCGACGATGTTGTCGGGGAAGTGGTTCTGCTGCGACTGGCGGATCGAGTGATAGCCGTCGTTGTTCAGCACGAAGATCTTCACCGGCAGCTGCTGACCGACGATGGTCTGCAGCTCCTGCAGGTTCATCATGATGCTGCCGTCACCGGCCAGGCAGATGATCCGCCGTCCGCCGCCGGCCTGATAGGCGCCAATCGCCGCCGGCAGGTCATAGCCCATCGAGGCGCAGCCGGAATTGGTGAACAGGCGCTGCCCTTCCTTCAGGTCCGCCGCCTGGAACATCGTGACGCAGGCGGTGCCGTCGCCGGAGACGATGATGTCGCCTTCCTCCAGCTCGCGGAACAGCAGCTCGCCGAACACGTACGGATTGATCAGCCCGTCGGTCTCCCAATAGTCGGGCAGGACCACCGGATATTGCGCGGCACGCGCGCGGCTGCGCGCCAGGAAGGCGGCGCGCGCCTCGGCCTTGTCGCCTTCGGGCAGCGGCAGCGCCGCCGCGGCCGCGAAGAAGGCACGCAGATCGGCGTGGATCGGGCGGTGCAGGTTGAGCGTCGGCTTGGCGAGCTCGGCGCCGTCGATCTCGACCATCGCGACGCGCGCGTTGCGGGCGAAGCTCTGCCAGTTGTAGCTGATCTGGCGAATGTTGAGGCGCGAGCCGAGCACGAGCAGGTAATCCGCGGTCTGCACCGCGAAATTGCCGCCGCGATCGCCGACCGTGCCGGGCCGGCCGACATAGAGCGGGTGCGCGTTGGGCATCGCATCGTGCGCGTTCCAGCCGGTCACCACCGGCACGCCCAGCCGTTCGACGAAGCGCAGGAACTCGGCATGCTGGCCGGAAATGCGCACACCGGCGCCGACCAGCACGACCGGACGCTCGGCAGCGCAGAGCTCGCCCAGCATCGCGGCGACTTCCGCCTCGAGCGCCGCACCTTCCAGCAGGCCGAGTTCGGCCTGATTGTTCGCCACCTCGCCCGCCTCGTCCGCGGTTGCTGGGTCGAACGGCTCGAGCGCATCGAAATCGACCGGCGCGGCCTGCACGTCGATCGGCACATCGATCCACACCGGGCCGGGACGGCCGCGGCGACAAAGGTACAGCGCCTTCTCGACCACCTTGCGGGTGTCGAGCGGATCGTTGAGCACCACGGCGTATTTGGTGATGCCGCGCACCATCGAGACGATATCGACTTCCTGGTCGCCCAGCTGGCGCAGCGGGATGGCCGGATAATTGCCTGCATAGGTCTCGCGCTTCACCTGGCCCGACACCACGACCATGCCGATCGAATCGACATAGGCACCATATACGCCATTGAGCGCATTGACGCCGCCCGGCCCGGTGGTGACGTTAACTACCGCCGGCGTGCCGGAAAGACGGCAATAGGCCTCGGCTGCAATAGCCGCGGCCTGTTCGTGATGGGTGAAGACCTTGTTCAGGCCCTTCTCTCGACCAAATGCATCGTTCAGATGCATGGCACCGCCGCCGGTGAGCATGAAGCAGTCGGTGATCCCGTGCTCCACCAGCATGCGGGCAATGAGATCGGCTACGCGCGTTTTTGCCATGCTATTCGAACCAGCTCACTTTTCGCCGTGAAAATCTCCATCATTGTAGATGCGACTTCCTTAACCGGCTCGATATCGTTGACGATTGTCTACGGGATTCGACGGATAGTTGCCGCCCTTGTTCCCACCAGTGGCTGCCGGGCGCGCGCGCCTGCGCCGCCCGGCACCCAGGCTCCGCTTCAGGCGCCCTGACGCAGGAAGAGCGCGATCTGCTCGACGATATAGTCGAGATGATCGGCGGTCAGCCCCGGATAGACGCCGATCCAGAAGGTGTTGGTGGTCACCAGATCCGCATTGGTGAGGTCGCCGACCACGCGATAGTTGCGGCCCTTCATGTAGGGCTGGCGCAGCAGGTTGCCGCCGAACAGCAGGCGCGTGCCGATCTTCTTATCGTTGAGGAACTGGACCAGCGCCTCACGATCGATGCCCGCTTCCGGACGGATCGTGATCGGGAAGCCGAACCAGGACGGCTCGCTGTTCGGAGTCGCCTCCGGCAGGATGAACACGTCCTCATGGGCGCGCAGGCGCTCGGTGAGCCCGGCGAAGTTACGGGCGCGGGCCGCGATGAAGCCGTCGAGATGACCGAGCTGGGAGAGGCCGACAGCGGCCTGCATGTCGGTGATCTTCAGATTGTAGCCGGCGTGACCATAAGTGTACTTGTGGTCGTAGCCCATCGGCAGCGTGCCGAGCTTGCGGGCGAAGCGCTTGCCGCAGGTATTGTCCTGGCCCGGCTGGCACCAGCAGTCGCGGCCCCAGTCGCGCATCGATTCGATCACGCGCTTGAGACGCGGCTTGTCGGTGAACACCGCACCGCCCTCGCCCATCGTGATGTGGTGCGCCGGGTAGAAGCTGAGCGTGCCGATATGGCCGAAGGTGCCGACGCCCTGGCCGTTATAGGTGGCGCCCAGCGCGTCGCAGCAATCCTCGACGACCCAGAGATTGTACTTCTCGGCGACGCGCATCACCTCGGCGAGGTCGAACGGATTGCCCAGCGTGTGCGCGATCATGATGGCGCGGGTCTTGTCGCTGACCGCCGCCTCGATCATCTCGGGCTTGATGTTGTAGGTCGGGATGTCGACGTCGACGAATACCGGGGTCAGGCCGTACTGCAGCGACGGGTTGACCGTGGTCGGGAAGCCGGTTGCGACGGTGATCACCTCGTCGCCCGCCTTCAGCGCGTCGCCGCGGAAATAATGCGAGGTCAGCGTCGACAGCGCCAGCAGGTTCGCCGACGAGCCGCTGTTGGTCGTCAGCGCGTGCGCGACGCCGAGGCGCTTGGCCAGCTTGGCCTCGAATTCTTCGTTGAAGCGACCGGTGGTCAGCCAGAAGTCGAGCGAGGAATCGACGAGATTCCGCATGTCGCTCGAATCATAGACCTTGCCCGAGACGGGCACCACGCTCTCGCCGGGGATGAAGGTCTTGGGCGCGTGGAAGCGCCGGGCATATTCCTCGGTCAGGTTGAGGATCAGCGAGCGCAGCTGGCCCTCGTCGCAATCTTGCGCCAGCGCCGCCGGGTTGGCAGCCAGTTCCTGAACAGTCATGATCCTACTTTCTCCCCGCCAGCACGCGGTCCAGCTGCTGGCGATATGCGTCCAATTGGTCGATCGATGTTGCAAGCGCATTGCCGCCATCGGCGACGGCGCGGTGCCAGTCGACGATGTAGCGCAGCGCTTCTTCAAGCCGCAGTGCCGGGCGCCAGCCGAGTTCGGTGCGCGCCTTCGAGCAGTCGAGCTTGAGGATCTTCGCCTCGTGCAGCTGCGCCTGCTCCTCGGTGCGCCAGCCGGGGCCGCCCCAGGCCGCGCACATGCGATCGGCGATCCAGCGCACCGGCTGGGTGTCGTCGTCGGCCGGGCCGAAATTCCAGCCGGTCGCCGCCCAGGCGTCGCCCGCGGCAAGATGCTGCGCGATCATCAGATAGCCGCCCAGCGCCTCGAGCACGTGCTGCCACGGCCGGATCGAACCCGGCGAGCGGATGAACGGCGCCTCGCCTGCGATCAGTGCGCGGATGATGTCCGGGATCAGCCGATCGGCCGCCCAGTCACCGCCGCCGATGACGTTGCCGGCGCGCACCGAGGCGAGCTGCGGCCCGTTGGCAAAGAAGCTGCGACGATAGGCCGCGATGATCAGCTCCGCCGCGCCCTTGCTGGCGCTGTACGGATCATAGCCGCCCATCGGATCGCTCTCGCGATAGGGCCAGACCCATTCGCGGTTCTCGTAGCATTTGTCGCTGGTGACGCAGACGATGGCCTTCAGCCCGTCGACGCGACGGCAGGCATCGAGCACGTGCGCGGTGCCCTGAACATTGGTCGCGAAGGTCTCGACCGGCGTCTCGTAGGACAGGCGCACCAGCGGCTGCGCGGCGAGGTGGAACACCACCTCCGGCTGCGCCGCGGCCATCGCCGCCTCCACCGCCGCCATGTCGCGGATGTCGCCTTCGACATGGGTGACCATGTCGGCGATCCCGGCCTGGCGGAACAGGCTGACCGGCTCCGCCGCGAGCGAGAAGCCGGTAACCTCGGCACCCATGCGGGTGAGCCACAAGGCCAGCCAGCTGCCCTTGAACCCGGTGTGGCCGGTCAGGAATACCCTGCGGCCACGCCAGAAATCTTCGTTCACCATGACTTCCAGGGAGCTCCCTGCGCCCACAGGGCCTCGAGATGCTGCTTGTCGCGCAGCGTGTCCATCGGCTGCCAGAAGCCGTCGTGGCGATAACCCATCAGCTCGCCCGAAGACGCCAGGCGCTCCAGCGGCTCGCGCTCCCAAATCGTATCGGGCGCGTCGATCAGATCGACCACTGAGGGATCCAGCACGAAGAAGCCGCCGTTGATCAGCCCACCGTCGCCGGCCGGCTTCTCGACGAAGCTGCGCACGCTGTCACCCTCGAACTCGAGCGCGCCGAAGCGCCCCGGCGGTGCGACGGCAGTGATCGTCGCCTTGCGGCCATGCGCACGGTGGAACGCGAGCTGCGCCGTCACGTCGATGTCGGCAACGCCGTCCCCGTAGGTGAAGCAGAAGGGGGTGCCCGGCTCCAGATACTGGCGAACGGCGCGCAGACGACCGCCGGTCATCGCATCCTTACCGGTCTCGACGAGCGTGATGCGCCACGGCTCGCTCCAGTTCTGATGAACCTCCATGCTGTTCTTGGAAAGGTCCAGGGTCACGTCGGCAGTATGCAAGAAGTAATTGGCAAAATACTCCTTGATCATATAGCCCTTATACCCGAGGCAGATCACGAAGTCGTTGATTCCATGACTGGAATAGATCTTCATGATATGCCACAGAATCGGCATCCCGCCCACTTCCACCATCGGCTTGGGACGCACGGACGTCTCTTCGCCTAGGCGGGTTCCCAGCCCCCCGGCTAGGATAACTGCTTTGACCGACATGATATTCCAGTAACTGAGATGACTTTGCCCGGGCCTCCGTGGAAGCTTCCGGTTTGCGTGTCAAGTTCTCTCTCAGACAGCTGGCCGCATGCGCAAAACGGCGTCAGCCAGCGGCGCGCGCACATGAAGAAGAAAATAGGCCAAGGCCCCCTGCCCTGGCTTCTTCGACAGCAGCGGCTGCCGCAGCGCCAGTTGCAACACGACTTCATTTTGCAACAATCCAGCGCCGTTATTCGCGTTGACAGCCGTCTGCAGCCGTTTTCCGGCATGCCGGGCGGCGAACTGCCCGGTCGCCGCTAGACCCGTACCGCCCCGGGCGGCAGCCGCTTGTCGTAGCCCGGGATCTCCCAAGCCACGCGGTGGACCAGCGGCGCATCGGGCAGGGTGCGGCGGCGGAACAGGTTCGCCCGCCATTCCCAGCGCTGCCGGTCGAAGCTGTAGCGCTTCTTCGGCACGAATTCGGCGAGCGACCAGAACAGGGTCATCGTCCGGTCGTGCAGCGTCGCGGTGGGGGATGCCGGGGCGTAGCGCGGATTGGTCTTGCCGAGGACTTCGTCGAGCCGTGCCTGGTCGAGCAGCAGCCCCGCCGCGCGCGCCTCGTCCGCCATCCACTCCAGGGCATATTTCGACAGGCCGCTGTCCGCCTCGGGCCAGCCGCCGCCGACGTCGCCGTGCCAGCCGGGAAACCACACTTCTTTGAGGTCCCGCCCCGGAATCGCCTCGAACCAGTTGACCCGGAAGAAGCCGCGGCGCTCGTCGAGCGCCATGGCGTGGCGGATGATCGCCGCACCCGGCACCTTGCGGGTATAGGGCAGCGCCAGCGGGTTGCCGATCCAGCCGACCGAATTGACCGTATCCCACACGCCGAGGAAATGGACCGGGCATTCGCGACCGGAGATCGTCGCCTTGAAGTCGGCGGCGAGCTGGAAATAATCCGCGCGGTCGGACTCGCGCCTGGCGCGCCGGATCGCCCACAGCATCTCGACCGCGAACGGCACCAGCGCATCGTTGCCCGGCGCCGCAAGGCCGTACATCGACAGCATCGCCGCTACCACCCGCGCGGTATAGGCGCCGCGGCTGAAGCCGAACAGGAACACCCGGTCGCCGGGCTGGTAGGCGTTCATCAGGAAGCGATAGGCATCGACAATGTCGTCCTGCAGCCGGTAGCCGAAGGCGAGCCCCAGCCACTTGCCGACGGTGCCGCCCACCCTGGTGCCGATGCCGGTCGGTGCGCGCGTGCCAATGCCCGGGTGATAATAGACCGCCTGCCGGGCCGGATCCTTTTCTAGTGCGTGAAAGAGCTTGATCACGCTGGTGCGGTCCTTGGCGAACTCGTTCGAAGTACCGTCGCAGCACAGCACAATGTTCCGCGCCATTTCCCCCGCCCCCGCCGATGGTTCCGCCCGCGGACTATTTTGCCCGTTTTGCACAACGCTGTCACGATCCGAAGCAGAGACGGTGGCGGGATCCGTGCGGGCGACAACTCTGCGCTGCGCTGTCCAAACAAGGATGGCGACCGGAGACCCGCGCCTGGGCTGCTGCCGCATCGGGTTGACGGTCGCTTCAATTTGTCTGACTAAAGCCTTGGACGGCGTGCCGATGGTAGGGGCGCTGGGGGTATGAGGCGGATGTCATGATCGAAGGCCGGGATGCGAACAGGCGCGGCGACGCGGAGACGGACGGCGCGGCCGCGTTGCAGCTCGGCCGGCGAAGCCTGGTCGGAGGCCTCGCGGCGCTGTCGTTTGCCCCTGCCGCGGCATGGGGGCGGGCAACCGCAAGCATCGTCAACCCGGTGGTGCGGCAGCGGGCCGATGCGCAGGTCTTCCGGCACACCGACGGCTGGTATTATCTGACCGGTTCGGTGCCCGAATATGACCGGCTGGTATTGCGCCGGTCGCACACGCTGGCGGGGCTCGCCACCGCGCCCGAGCGCGTGCTGTGGCGGCACGAGGCACGCGGGCCGATGTCGGGCTTTCTCTGGGCGCCCGAGCTGCACCTGGTCGACGGCAAATGGGTGATGTACTTCGCCGCCGGGCCCAGCGGCGGCGGCGAGGACGTGTTCCGCATCCGCACCTACGCCGTAGCGTGCGACGGCCCCGATCCGATGACGGGCACCTGGTCCGTGCTCGGCCAGCTCCAGACGCCGTGGGACAGCTTCAACCTCGATTCCACCAGCTTCGTCCACAAGGGGCGGCGCTATCTCGCCTGGGCGCAGCGCGAGCCCGGCATCGAGACCAACTCGAACCTCTATCTGGCCCCGCTCGCCTCGCCGCTCACGCTCGCCGCCAAACCGGTGCGGCTGTCGGTGCCGACGCTCGACTGGGAGGTGCAGGGCTTCAAGGTCAACGAGGCACCCGCCGTGCTGATCCGCAACGGCAAGCTGTTCATGACCTATTCGGCGAGTGCTACCGATGCGCGCTACTGCCTGGGCATGCTCACCGCCCGCGCCGATGCGGACCTGATGGATGCGGCCAGCTGGTCCAAATCGCCGGTGCCGGTGTTCCAGACCTCCACCGCGCACAAGATCTTCGGGCCGGGGCACAACAGCTTCACGGTCGACGAGCGCGGACGCGATGTGCTGGTCTATCATGCGCGCGATTATGCCGAAATCCAGGGCGACCCGCTGTTCGATCCCAATCGCCACACCCGCATGCAGTATTTCCGCTACCGCGCCGACGGCACGCCGGACTTCGGCGAGCCGGTCGCCAACGGCCCGCTGCCGCGGCGTTGAGGCGCCCGGCATCGCTTGCGCTGGCCCTGCTCGCGGCGGCGGGCGGGGCGACCGCCAGCGCGCCGCGCCCAGCGCCGCTGGTGCTGGAGGGCGCGATTGCCGGTGTGCATGATCCGGCGATCCTGCAGGACGGCGACACCTATTATCTGTTCGCTACCGGCCATCTGGGCAGCAAGCAGGGCCTGCTGCCGCTGCGCACCTCGACCGATCTGCGCCACTGGACGCTGCGTGGACCGAGCTATGCGCAGCTGCCGGCCTGGGTGCGCACCGCCGTGCCGGGGGCAACCGGGATTTGGGCGCCGGATATTTCGAAGGCCGGCCGCGAATACCGGCTCTATTATGCGGTCTCGACCTTCGGGAAAAACCGTTCCGCCATCGGCCTTGCCACCGCGCCGCGAGTCGATCCCGCGGCGCCCGCGGCGCATTGGACCGACCGCGGTCCCGTCGTGACATCGGGGCCGGGCGACGATTTCAATGCGATCGATCCGATGCCGTTCGGCGATGCGGAGGGCCGCGCCTGGCTGGTGTTCGGCAGCTTCTGGTCGGGGATCAAGCTGATCCGGATCGATCCCGCGACCGGGCTGCGGCTGGCCGGCGACCAGCCGCCCCGCGCCCTCGCCGCCCGGCCGGACCCGGGCGCGGTGGAGGCGCCGTATGTGATCCGCCACGCCGGGCGCTATTATCTGTTCGTGTCGTTCGACTTCTGCTGCCGCGGCGCCGCGAGCAGCTACCACACCGTGGTCGGCCGGTCCTCGGCGCCCGACGGCCCGTATGTCGATCGCGACGGGCGGCCGATGCTCGCGGGCGGCGGCACGGTCGTGCTCGGCAACGGGCGGGGAACCCGCTTCGTCGGGCGCGGCGGCGCCTCGATCCTGCAGCGGCGCGACGGCGATGTCATCGTCTACCACGCCTATGACACGCAGCATGGCGGGACGCCGACGCTGCGGATCCAGCGGCTGGGCTGGACGCGCGACGGGTGGCCGGTCGCCCGCTGACGACCGGCCTGGTGAGCATCGCTCAGCGTGCGGCGGGCACCACGCCCTTGGGCGCAGCGGACAGGCGCCGGATTAGGTCGACCTCGGCCTGGCGATAGGGCTTGCCGTCGCCGTGGAACACCTCGTGGAACCAGACGGTCGGCTCCTCATAGGTATAGGGCTTTTTCCAGCTGTCCCAGGGCAGCCGGGTCTGCGACTTGCCGTCGACGAAACCCCAGTTGAACATGGCGATGTTCAGCCGCTTGCCGATCGGCAGCGTGCCGTCGAAGGTGGATCCGTTGCCGCGCGCCATATATTCGGTGCACAGCACCGGCCGTCCATAGCCGAGCATCTGCTTGGCGCGGCGTTCGAACGTCTCGGGCCAGCTGTAATCGTGGAAGCTCAGCACGTCGGACTGGGCGATCTGGATTTTCTCGACGGCGTCGAGCGTGCTCTGGTCGTCCCAATGGTCGCCGATCCACACGCCCGAGGTGAGCGGCTGGATCGGATCGGCCGACCGCGCTGCGGCGAATACGCGCGGCAGCAGCAGGGCCACATATTTGTTCTTGTCCGGCGTCGGCGCGTAATTGCCGCCGCCGGGATTGTTGGGCTCGTTCCAGACGTCCCAGCCGAGCACGCGCTCGTCCTTGGCGAAGGTGGTGACGATGTCCTTCACATAGGCTTCGAGCTTGCCGTACTGCGCCGCATCCTTGAGCCGCGCGGCGCCGGGGGACTGGGCCGAGCCGGAATTGTGGACGCCGGGAATCGGTGGGTGCTGCGGGCCGGCATGGGGATCGGGATCCCAGCAGCTGTCGAAGAAGATCCACAGCGTCTTGATGTGGTGCCGGGCCGCGATCGTCATGAATTCGTCCATGCGCCGCTTGAGCCCGGCCGCATCGGTTTCCCAGAGCAGGTGGTGCAGGTTCACCCGCATCACGTTCATGCCGATCTTCTCGGCCCAGCCGAGTTCGAGATCGATGCGCTTGGGATCCCAGGTCTCGGCCTGGAACATCTCGAGCTGGTTGATCGCCGTGGCGGGCGTGAAGTTGGCCCCTACCATCCAGGGCTGCTGGGCATACCAGGCGTTGGCCTGCGCCTTGGTCCATTGGTCGCGCGCCTGTGCCCCAGGCACGGTGGCGGCGATCGCCAGCGCTGCGCCGGCGAGAAGAAATGTGCGGCGGATCATCATCTGGTCTGCTCCCCTGTTGTCGTTCAGCGCTTCTTCGGCGCCGCGGCCTGGCCGGTGGTCAGGCGGTAGGTCATCACGTTGCGATAGGTCTGGCCGGGATCGAGCCGGGCGTTCGGAAAGCCCTTCTGGTTGGGCGCATCCGGGAAGATCTGGGGCTCCATCACGATTGCGTCGCCCTCGCGGTAGATCCGCTTGGACTTGCCATGCGTGGTGCCGTCGAGAAAATTGCCCGAATAGAATTGCAGCCCCGGCTGGTTCGACCAGAGCTCGAAGCCGCGCCCCGAGGCGGGGTCAGTGACCTTCGCCATCAGATGCTGGTCGGGCGTCACCTCGCGGCCGATCACCCAGTTGTGATCATAGCCGCGGCCAAAGACGATCTGCTGGTCGCGCGCATCGCGGACGCGGTCGCCCACCGCCTGCGGCGTGCGGAAGTCGAACACCGTGCCGGCGACGCTCTTGAACGCGCCCGTGGGTATCGCGCCGGCATCGGTGGGCAGATAGGTCTGCGCCGGAATGGTGACGCGGTGGCCCATCGCACCGCCCGTCGCGCCCTCGCCGGAGAGGTTCCAGTAGCTGTGGTTGGTGATGTTGGCGATCGTCGGCGCGTCGGTGGTCGCGGTGTAGGTGATCGTCAGGTTGTTCTGCTCGTCGAGCGCATAGGTGGCGTCGACGGTCATCGTGCCGGGATAGCCCTGGTCGCCATCGCGGCTGACATAGCGCAGCGTCACCGAGGCGGTGGGCCCGTCCTTCACCGAGACGACCTCCCACAACACCTTGTCGAAGCCGACCGTGCCGCCGTGCAGCGCGTTCTTGCCGTCGTTGACCGGCGTCTGGAAGCTGCGGCCGTCGATCCGGAAGCGGCCCTCGGCGAGGCGGTTGGCGAAGCGACCGACGGTGGCGCCGAAATACTGCCCCTTGGCGAGATAGTCGGCCATGTTGTCATAGCCGAGGATCACGTCCGCCTTGCGGCCGGCGCGATCGGGCATGACCAGCGACTGCAGCATCGCGCCGTACGCGACCACCGTCGCCGATACGCCGCGCCCGTTGCTGAGCGTTACCGAGGCGACGGCGCGCCCGTCCGCCATCTTGCCGAAGGTGCCGCGCCGGGCGGTCGCCGCCTCGGCATGGCTCGACAGCGCGACCAGCGCGGCGATGCCGCAGATCGCCATTGCACCCTTCATCATCCTTCTCCTCCCAAGCGCTGTTCTCGTGATTCTCACCGTGCGGGACACGCACATGTAAAAATATGATAAATATGTTGCTTGCGATGTCAGGCTTATATAATCTCCGCGGCACGAACAAGCCCGCCATACGAGCGGCGTGAAAAAGGGGAGGAATAGCATGAAGATGAAGCCGTTCTTGTGCGCGTCCGTCTCGGCCGTCATCGGCCTGGCGCTGGCGCCCGCCGCAACTGCCCAGACCGCCCTGGAGTCGCCGAAACCGCAGACGTCCAGCGCCGACAGCATCAACCCCGCGTCGCCCACCGCTGCCGTGCAGGAAACGGGTGCGAGCGCCGAAGACACGATCGTCGTCACCGGCCTGCGCCGCAGCCTCCAGTCCGCCCAGTCGATCAAGCGCAACTCGGACGGCATCGTCGACGCCATCGTCGCCGAGGATATCGGCAAGCTGCCGGACACCTTCGCCTCCTCGGCGCTGCAGCGTGTCGCCGGCGTCAACGTCACCCGTGGCGGCGGCGAGTCGGCGGGCGTCACCGTCCGTGGTCTGCCCGACCTTACCACCACCTATAACGGCCGGCAGATCTTCACCGCCGAGGGCCGCTATGTCGCGATCCAGGATTTCCCCGCCGGCACCGTCGCCGCGCTGGAGGTGTTCAAGTCCGGCCTCGCCAATCAGATCGAGGGCGGCATCGCCGGCGAGATCAACGTCCGCGGCCGCCGCCCCTTCGACTTCAAGGGCTTCGAGCTGTCCGGCTCGGTCAACGGCGTGCTCTCGCAGCAGTCCAAGGGCACGACCTGGAACGGCAACCTGCTGGTCAGCGATCGCTGGAACACCGGCATCGGCGAGATGGGCCTGCTGGTCAACGCTTCCTATGTCGGCATCAACTTCCTCGATTCGACCCGCGAACAGTCGCTGGTGATCGCGACGACCAACGCCGCCAACGCGCCTGCCGGCCAGGCGGGGCTGCGCTATCCCGACGCACAGGGCCTGTTCCTCGGCTATGGCGATCGCTGGCGCCCCTCGGCCAATGCCGCCTTCCAGTGGAAGCCGACGCCCGAGCTCGAGATCTATGCCGACGGGCTGTTCCAGGGGTTCCGCTCGCGCGATTACAATCGCTACATGTTCATGCCGATCTTCGGCGACAATCTGCAGCTGTCGAACATCACGACGCAGGCGAATGGCAGGAACATCGCCAGCATGACGGTGACCGGCGCCTCGCGCCCGGACGGCTATAGCGGCTCGTTCAACGGCCATACCGACACCTATCAGGGCGGCGGCGGCGCGATCTGGACGCGTGACCGGCTGCGCATTTCGGCCGACGTCGCCTATACCGACAGCACCTACACCGCGAACAACGTCAATATCGACTATGCGGCGGCCAGCTCGCCGGTGCGCAACGTACAGTTCGAGGCGCCGGTCGACGGCGGCCCGAGCCAGCAGTTCGTCAACTTCAGCCTGACCGACCCCGCCAACTATATCAGCCGCGGGCTGTGGCAGGAGCTTCTGGTGGTGAGCGGCACCGACTGGCAGGCGCGCACCGACCTATCCTATGATTTCGACGGAGGCTTCCTCAAGCGGATCGACGTCGGCCTGCGCTATTCCGACCGCAAGGCGGCGCGCGATCTCGGCAATCTCTACATCAACAACGAGGCGTCGCGCATCCCGCTGGCCTCGCTGCCAGGTGCCGATGTACGCCCGACGCTGCCGGGCTTCGCCTATCACGACGGGTACCCCAACGTCTTCTATGCGGCGAGCACGCGCGACAGCATCCGCAACAACCTGCCGGCGCTGCGCAGCTTCTTCGGCGCGCCCGCAGGCATCCCGCCGTTCAACCCGGCCGAGACCTTCCGCGCCAACGAGAAGTCCTACGCCGCCTATGCGCAGGTGAAGTACGGCTTCGATCTGGGCGGCACCAATATCGACGGCGTCGTCGGTCTGCGCGCGGTGAAGACCAAGACCAGTATCAACGGCTTCTCGCGCGTCGAGGATGCGGGTGGGGTGGTCACCAACCCGCCGGTGAGCGCGAAGAACGAGTATACCGACTATCTGCCCAATGCGAGCGCGCGCATCGGCTTCACCGACAAGCTGCAGCTGCGCCTCGCCTTCACCCAGACCCGCACCCGGCCCAATTTCTTCGACCTGCGGCCCAATACCTCGCTGGGCCAGCCGGTGATTCTCGCCCCCGGCGATCCCTGTCTCACGAATGCCACCACCCCCGAATGCGTCGAGCGCCTGCGCCGCGGCGGATCGTCGGGCAACCCGTATCTCAAGCCGCTGACCTCGGACAATTACGACGCCAGCCTGGAGTGGTATTTCTCGCGGACCGGATCGTTCACCGCCGCGATCTTCCGTCACGATGCCAACGGCTTCCTCGCGACCGTCGACGATCGCACCCAGCCGGGGCTGCGGCTGGCCTCGCCGGTCAATCTCGGCAAGACCAAGCTGCAGGGCGCAGAGCTGACCTTCACCAGCTTCCTCGACATCGACGGGCTGCCGGACTGGGCCAAGGGCTTCGGCATCCAGGCCAACGGCACCTATATCGACGCCAAGGGCGACCTCGTTCCCAATTTCGCCGCGACCTATGGCAACCGCCAGCAGGCCTTCCCGGGCGTGTCAAAATGGTCGGGCAACCTGGTCGCGCTCTATGAAAAGCCGCAATTCTCGGCACGCGTGGCGTACAATTATCGCTCGAAATTCGTGTCCTTCTACAGCTTGGAGGCGCTCGACCCGATCGCCCATCCGGTGATCGAGAAGGGCCGCGGCCAGCTCGACCTGTCGGCAACGGTGACCCCGGTCGAGAACATCACCATCGCCTTCGACGTGGTCAACGTGCTCGGCAATCCGCTGCAGCGCTATCGCCAGTTCGATACCGGCGACAGCTACACGCGGCAGGTGCTCTACCTCGAGCGTGCCTATTCGCTGGGCGTACGCTTCCGCTTCTGATCGGAAGCGCGCAGGGCGCGGCCATGATGCTGCGCCCTGCTTCCCCCTGTGCACGGAGCCTGCATGCGACGCTTCATCCTGGGGTGCGGACTGGCCGCGCTCCTTGCGGGCACCGCGCTCGCCGACAACCCGCAGTTCACCGGCGCGGACCCGCATGCGGTGTTCCTCGGCAAGACGCTCTGGATCTTCCCGACCGGCGGGCCCGGCGGCAGCTGGGCGGCAGACCGCTTCGGCGCCTTCTCGTCGCGCGACCTGCGGCACTGGCGGACGCGCGGCGAACTGATCCGCCGCGATCAGATTTCCTGGATCGCGGACGACGGCGCCCCGGCGCATTTCCTCTGGGCCCCGGCGCTCGCGCAGCGCCGCGGACGCTACTACCTCTATTTCTCGGTGGGGCCGCAGAACCCGACGCCCAGCCGCATCGGCGTCGCCGTCGCCGATCGTCCGCAAGGCCCCTTTCGCGATATCGGCCATCCGCTGATCGCCGATGGCGGCAATGGCTTCGAGGCGATCGACCCGATGGTGTTCGTCGATCCCCGCTCGGGCAAGGCCTATCTCTATGCGGGCGGCAGCGCCGGCGCCCGGCTGCGGGTATGGGTGCTGAACGCCGACATGACCAGCATCGCGCGCGAGATCCCCGTCGCCACCCCGCCCAACTTCACCGAAGGCGCCTTCCTGCATATGCGGGGCGGCACCTATTACCTGTCGTACAGCCATGGCCGCTGGAACGGCCCCGACTATTCGGTCCACTATGCGACCGCCACGTCGCCGACGGGCCCCTGGACCTATCGTGGCGCCATTCTGACGGGGGACGCACGGCATCAAGGGCCCGGACACCATAGCATCGTACGTACGCCTGCGGGCAACTGGCTGATCGTCTACCACCGATGGGAGGGCGCGCGCGGCCCGGAGCCCTATCGCGGCGAGCGCCAGATCGCGATCGACCGGCTGCGCTATGCCAAGGATGGCCGCATCGTGCCGGTAACGATGACCGACGGCGCCGCAGCCCCGACGCTGCCGGGGAGGTGATCACGGCGGAGGAGTACGTGGCGGAGCGGGAGGAAGCCTGAGGTTGATCTTAAGTAATTCAATTTACATCTTAATATATGAGGCCGCGAAAGGCGCCCCCACATTTTTCCCCACACTTTCTGTGAGATTGCCAGGAACGATCTGGCACGACTGCCGACCGCTACGCGCCCAAAGCCGGACATTCAGGGGAGCGATCAACCGCCCTGAAAGCGGACGCAAATCGGTAGACTTTCGCCGCTCGGCGGGTGGCCGGGCCCAGGGAGCGAGCCGTCCGAGCGAGGTGGGCTAGGGAGACGGCAGCTAGTTCGGGCTCCCCAGCTGCATAAGGAACTATACAGCGCGGCTCGTCCGCGCACCATGCTTCGAACGGCGCCAGCTAAGTCCCTATAACCCCGCAACCTTTTGGAACCGCATTCGTTCTCATAGTCCCTGAACAGTAACTAGGTTACGCAGTTGGCGGGCTCTCGCACCCCCCATCCGTCAACTGTGAAAGAGCCCGCCATGCTCCGCAGCCGGCGGGCTCTTTTACGCCTTCAGGAAAATGCCACGCTTCAGGTCAGGCGGTGAATATCCATTCCGCGACCCGCCGCCGCGTCGGCTGGCTTCATGCCTGCCCTGTGGGTTGAGGGGAAACGGCACGAGCAACTTCGACGTCGTGGAACGCGGTGGCCATCGCTGCTTCGTCGACTTCTCGGAGGAAATACGGGTACAGCGAGCGCGAGCTGCCCTTGGTCGCTTGCCTGTGGCTGGCGATGTTCGCCCTTATGGTCTCTACGCTGAGCCAAAGTAGATGCGAAGGCGCCTGCACACTTTCATTTGTTCGAGCGTCTCCCACAGGACGAAAGCCGAGCATCGCTTCGTAGAAGCTTCGATGCCGCGGGTTCACCTCGATGAAGAGGTCCGTGCATTGGTGCTTGGCCGATCCATAGATCAGCACGGCATGAAACAGGTGCGCCAAGCGGGGCCGAGCAGGGGTGGACGCGTCGAAAGCGAATTTCGTCAGCTCACAAATGCTGGCGCCTGGGGCAGCACGAAACGTGTCTAGGACATCCCCGAAGGTACGATCAGCAGCAAGGCCCGCACCGCCGTCGACCGTCAGTGTAAGTGTGCCTACCAGAGCTTCGTCGGATGCGGCGAGGAATGTAGTGCAACGCTCTCCCTCAGGAATTTGATGATCGCAGCCATAACCCCGCCATCCATACATTCTGTTCAGAAGGTCTGCAGCTTCGGACCGGTGCTGCCGATTTGATGCGATCCGGATACCGAAGTCGGCAGCGGCCACAGGCGGCGATTTATGCAACCACTCTGCCGCTAGGGATCCAACGGCTGCTGACGTGCGTCCGGCAGCCGCATTCACTGCGTCCAATGTCATGATAATCCCGTCATTTTTGCTCTCGACCCGAGCTACGGGGTACCGCGACAGCCTAACGTTTGCGCTAAGGGTTGCCCACATTTCGGCCGTAGCGTTCTGAAAACGCGGCCAAAATTTCAAACTTGTGGAACGGCCTAGTTTATCGCTGAGCGGTTGAGGCAGTGTGCCTCGTTTGATCGCATTTTTGCTGAATGGAACCAATCACTTGGCTAGGCGTTCGGCCCTCCGGCCGAAAATCGTTAACGGCTTGGTAACCTTTTCAGGGAGTCTACTGTATGAAGCGCTATCTCGCGGCCGTTGCCGCCATTTCGGCGGGCCTTCTTGGCACGACCGCAGCCCAGGCTGCAACCACGATCATCACCCCGAGCTCGCAGCCGAAGGGCACGACTTTTGTTGTTTCGGGCGATCCGTTCTCCGGTCCGGTCGCTGCAACGTTCGGTCACACCGGCATTGCCAAGGGCGCTTTCACCGACATCTTCCAGTTCACGCTTGGCCAGGACGGCACCGGAAGCGGGTCCGTGACGACCAGCGTCACCAAGACGGGCTTCCTGAAGTTCACTGATCTCGACATCACCTCGGTCGTCTTCAACGGCATCGCTGCTACCAGCACTCTGTTCGACCTCGGCGGCAACGTCTGTTCCACCCGCGGCGTCGGCAGCTGCGGAGCCAGCGAGTCCTTTGCCCTCACGGACGCGATGGTTAAGGCCGGCGTGCTGAACACCATCACCATCACCGGCGTTTCTCGCGGTCTGGGCTCCTATGGCAGCAACGCGACCTTCGATCCGTCCGCCGTTCCTGAGCCCGCCTCATGGGGTCTCATGATCGCCGGCATCGGTGCGGCCGGCTTCAGCCTGCGCCGTCGTCGCTCGAGCAATGGTCGCCGGTCGGTCCAGGCGGCCTGAATCTAGGCTGTCTTTTCCGGTGCTATGGTCTCATCTGGGATTGGAGCACCGGAAGTGGATTGAGAGTGCTCCATCGCCCGGAGCACAAAGGCAAAAGGGCCCAGGTAGACACCCCTGGGCCCTTCGCTTGCCAGGCCACCTGAAGCCTAGGTGGCAGCCAAGATCGGCTCAAAATCTCTTTCGCTTCGCCGGCTGCATCCCTTAGACGTCGTAGGCTCTCCGGTAGCCTTGCGTTTCTTGAGCGGAGGCCTCATCCAAGCTCCCAAAAGATGGTTAATGCGCTGGCCACGTGGTCGAATTGGCGTGTCGCGCTACCGAGGTCAAGCGGATGGCGTTGATGCACCAGATTTCGATCGTTCAAGCTCACCAAGGCATGCCTGGAAGCGAATTTTCGTGAGCGAGAGAAGCTAGCACAAACGGCGCTTGCAACCGAGCTGTCCTGAGATAAACGAAATATCAAACCCGGGCGTATGGCCGTTGCGAGAGGGGTGCCCGTGACTTCCGAGGAAGAGACGAGGGCGTTTCTGATTGCCGAAGAGCTCATTGAGCAATACGGTGACGCCGTTCACCTGTTCTTGGGCGCAAAGATCTTCGAGACGCAGTCCCAAGGAAACCTCGAGCAGATGGAAGCGTGGCTCGTCATTCGTGAAACCGCCTTAACGGTGCTTGAGGCATACTCTCGACCCATGCACTGATTGTCTCGCAACGACGTTACGCTCCCCGCTGGCAGGTCTCGCCGGAGCGCACCTGCTGCGACGTCCAAGCAATTTGAACCGACTCGCAAGAGCGAAGCCTGCCTTCTAAAATAGAACTCGTGCTTTCGGGTATCTCATTGTAGATCGCCCCAGAGGGTATTTGGTCGCAGGGGGAATGGTGATTGGTGAGCTAAGCGCCCAAAGCCGGACCTTCCGGAGGCCGACCGCCCTTCCTGAAAGCGGATGCAAACGATAGCATCTGGTCAAAGCGGCCAGCAACAGAAACTGGTAGGTTTCTCGCAGACCCATGGTTTGACGACTGAGAGCAATCGCTAAGCTCGGATCTTGAAACTCAGCTCGCCCGTCGGCCGGTGATTTGCAGGTTCGGAGCGCCGTTAATTCCGATGGATAGCTCCTCCTCTCGAAGAGCCCTTGAGAAGAGATAGCCCTGTAGCTCATTGCAGCCGGCCGTTCGAAGCAACGAGCCTTGCTCGCTGGTCTCAACGCCTTCGGCGGTGACCGACAGGTTCATCGCATGACCGAGCGCGATGACAGCCTGCACGATCGCGATCGCCTCCTGGTCGCGGCCGACACGCTTGATGAAGCTCTTGTCGATCTTGATCCGGTCTACCTTGAACTGCTTGAGATAGCTCAGGCTGGAATAGCCGGTGCCGAAATCGTCCAGAGCGATCCGGAAGCCCGCGTCGCGCAGTTCATGCAGGGCGGCGCGCACCTCTTCGCCGTCATCGAGGAGGATCCCCTCGGTCACCTCCAGCTCGATTTGTCGCGGATGCACGCCGCAGCGCTGGACGGTGGATCGAGCGGCTGCGACGAAGCCCGCCGCCTTGAACTGAACGGGAGATACATTCACGGCCATCGTAAGATCGGGCCACTTTTTCGAGACGCGGCACGCTTCCGCGAGCACCCAGCTTCCCAGCGCGTGAATCAGACCCGCTTCCTCGGCGATCGGAATGAAAAGATCGGGCGTTAACAGACCCTTTTTCGGGTGATCCCAACGAACAAGCGCCTCCAGTCCCACCACCGTCGCGCCGTTTGCATCCATTTTCGGCTGATAGGCGACGAACAGCTGCTGTCGGGCGCCCAGCGCCTTTCGTAAATCCTCTTCCAGCCCGCGCCGATTGGCGAGGCTCTCGTCCATCTCCGCAGTGAAGAAGCGATAGCCGTCGCGGCCGCTGGCCTTGACGCTGTACATCGCAATGTCGGCCTTGCGTAGCAGCTCGGTGCGATCGGAGCTGCGGGGAGTTCCCGTGGCAATGCCGATGCTGCCGCCGATCTGCACTTCCGATCCGAGGATCGGAAACGGATTGCGCAGCTCCGCGAGGCAGGCCTCCGCAAGCGCGTGGAGCGCTTCCGGCTCGACGCCCTCGGCCAGGCAGATGGCGAACTCATCGCCGCCCAGCCGCGCCAGCAGCCCGCCTTTGGGCAACTGGGCCAAGAGGCGGCCGGCAACGCTTTGGACCAATTGGTCCCCGGCAAGATGGCCGAGCGTGTCGTTGACGTGCTTGAACTTGTCCAAATCGATGAGCAGCACGCCGAGCGCCTGCTGGGCCATGTTGCCCGCGGCGCCATCGACGAAACGATTGAACGCGGCTCGGTTCGGCAGCGAAGTGAGCACGTCGTGATTGGCGAGATACTGGGCGCGTGCTTCCTTCGCTTGAAGCTCGACGCGTGCGGCCTCAAGCGCGCCGATCGAGCGGGCATCCCTGAACATCAATCGCCCGACGACGAAGACGAGCGCCGCCAACAAGGCAATCAGCGCAGCCGCCGCCGCGCCGCCGCGCCTGGCTATCGACCGGAGAATGTCGCGACCGGGCATGTCCGGCCGCCAGCCAAGATGACCGAGCAGCACGCCTTGCGACGAGCGCAGGGGAGCGCTGTACATCCCGGCTCTTATCGAGGCCGGGGCCGACAATACCCGCGCATCGCGGATGCCGCGGATGCGGCCCAAATCGCCCATCAGCTTGCTGTCCAGAAATCGAATGCTGACCAGCATGGGCTGCCGCCCTGGAGAGCCGACCACGAGCTTGGAATCGGGGATCATCCGCATCACGCTGACCGCGGCCACGCGCCCGGAGATCTGCACGAGATCGGTCGCGTGGAATGCGGCCGGCGAAGTGCGCACCGTGCTGTTCTGCGCCAATTTTTGGCCAGGCAGGCGCTCATGGGTGTTGGGTGCCCGGCGGAGCGCGCCTCTCGCCGCCCGGATCAGGGGGAGCAGCTCCGGTCGGACGCGCGCGAAGATGGCAGGGGAAATCCGCTCACCGCCTCGCATGGCGTAGACCGGCCGATCCTGACCGTTGATGATAATGTCCAGCTCGTGATTGAACACATAGTTCAGCCATACACCCACATTCTTGTCGAGCCACTCGACATTGGGCTTGGCCTTCTGCACCTCCACATAGGCCGGGTCCCAGATGGCTACACCCGCTTGGCTTTGCGCGAGATCGTCGAGCACCGCGCCCAAAGCCAGATGAACATCGTTCGCCTGCCGTGCGCGGATCGACTCGTCGACCTGATTGGCCGTTGCCCACAAGCTCCAGGTTCCGAACAGAACCAGCGCCACTGCAAGGCAGAGCGCTGGTGCCGCCACGAAGGTGGTGAACCGCAGAAGGGGGCTGAGACGGGGAAGGCCAGGACGGTGGGACATGCAACTGCGCAACCAAGAAAGACTTGATGCAAGTTCTTCAGACTGCCTGGTTCAGGACCGTTGCAGCCTCCATTGCTTGCTCCTCAGATTAGGAACAAAACCTTGTTTTTCAGTGAACTGCTCTGACGCAGGATTGGGGGCGATGCATCCCGTTGAACGCCGAAAGAACGGGCGTCGGCTTCTGCATCTCGATTCCCAGCCTCTTTTACCGGCATCGGCCTTCCACGATGTCGAACATTTCGAGCGATCCGTTTGATGGGTGTTTCCTGCCAAGGCACAGATCGCCGGGGTGCAGGCCTCGCCATTTTCGTTTCGCCTCTGTGGTTTGGCGGACTGATCCGCTGTGCTGCAACGATCCTATAATGCTGGGAGCGCGCCTTCCGCGCTGGGAGGACGATGCGAGCAGCCGCGATCATAATTTGTACGACGATGCTGATCGCAGCGCCTGTCTCCGCGCAGGCGCCACTTGCCGAGCAGCAAGTTGCCCGCGCCATCGACCGCATGTTCGCCGACCCCCAGGCTGCGCTAGCCGCCGCCCGTGCTGCCGAGGGCGCTGCTAACAAGGGGCCCAAGCCGAGTCCTCTCGCTGCCAAGGCTCGATGGCTCGAAGGCGAGGCACTGTCGCGGCTGGATCGCGATGCCGAGGCGGAACCGCTGATCGGGCGTACCTTGGCGGAGGCGCGCGCCCGCTGGCCGAATACCCGTCTTCTTGCCGATCTGCTCATGACCTGGGGCGGCATCCTGCGGCGTCAGCGTCATCGCCGGCCGCTTGGCCAGGATGTTGATCGCACCGCACACCTTGTCGTAGCCGTCGCGGATCTTCTCCAGGTCTGGGCCATAGTCACGCGCATGCAATTCCTGCTGCCGCGCGGCGAAGCCGTCGACCGCAGCGGTGAGCCCCGCCAGCTTGCGCGACATGTCGTTGAACGCCTGGACGGTCTGGTTCGCTTCGGCGGGAGGTTCTTGGCTACCCATGGCTACATTCCAATCCCAAGGCCCCGATCCCGATCGATCGAGAAGGTGAGCTGGCGGATGACCGAGCGCGTACGAGCATCATCGCCAAGCGCCCGGCTGACGCCGCCGTCGCGGCTGCCGGGCGTCCATTCCGGCGACCACTGCCGCCCGAACAACTGACTACCCCGGCGGCTGAGCGCGGCGCCGAGCGCCGGGTCCTTCTCCAGCCCCTTCGCCATCGAGCGCATGGCGTTCTCGACACCTGCGCGCTTCTCTTCATTCTCCCACCCGCCCAACTTGCCCCGACGCGCCTGAAGCTGCTGCCAGGCCTGGACAAACCGATCAGCGCGCAGCTCAGGGTTGGTGCGCACCTCGGCCTCCAGCTGCATCTGGCGAATGGCTTTGGCGGTGCGGCCGTTGGCGGCTTCGCTAACCAAGCCCGGCGTCCGCTCGAACGCCATGTCGAGATCGCGGGACCCGTGGGGATGCAGCGCGTTGATCGCCTCGGCGGTGCGCGCGAGCGCTGCCTTCTGAACTTCGAGCGGCGCGCGGCCTTGGCCCGTCATGCGGCCTGCATCCTGTACGGCACGCGCATAGCCTTCGACCGCCCGCTCCAGCTTCTGCGTTGCGGATGCCTCGGGCGTAGCCGCCGGCACCGAGAGTTTGAGCCCGTCGAAGCGCAGCTTTGTGGGCGCTCGCTCTGGCTCGGGGATGGACAGCCGCAACCCATCGAACATGCCGCGACGGGGTCCCGGTGCAGGCGCGCTACGCTCGGGTTCGACCAGCGGCTCTTTGGCAAGCGTATCGAGAATGCGCGACCGTTCGACACCGCGCCGGGCGGCGAAACGCTCGGCAGCAGCCTCATAGTCGAGGGCATTGTCTTTCGGCCGGTCCCGCGACAGCGTGCGGGCCAGCTTGCCCTGGTCAGCGAAGTCGTCGCGGCCATAATGAAGCTGCACGGCGTCGCGATGCCGCGACAGCGCGACATAGGCAGCGTGCCGGTCGAGCCCTGGCGTCGCCAGAACGTGCACCCGGTCGACGGTGACACCCTGCGCCTTGTGAATCGTGGCGGCATAGCCATGGGCGACGTCGGCGTAGTTCTTGTGGTCGAAGGCGACCTGGCGACCATCGTCCAGCCGCACGGCCATGCGGGCGTGATCGACCTGTTCGATGGTGCCGAGACTGCCATTCTTCACACCAAGGCTGCGTTCGTTACGCAGGAACATGACCCTGTCGCCTGCCCCGAACAAGCGTTCTCCGCGCGTGGTTTCGACAGCAATATCAGCATCTAATGCCCCACTGCGTTTCATCGCGTCGCGGGCCAGCGCATTCAGTTCATCGCATTCCTGGTTGGTGTGGGTCAGAATGATGCGCAACGCACCCGGATCGGCGATCCGCTCGCGATCCCAGCGCGCAATGAGCGCCGATCGAGCCTCGACTCGCGTCTCCGAGTCGACGACCATGCCGGCCTGGGCATACGCCTCCAGCGCCTCGACTGCGCGTCCAGTTGCGAGCTGCCGCGTCGCCATCCGCTGCCAGTCCTCGCGCTGCCGGCGAATGTCGGTAATCTCGATGGCGCCATGCCGCTCGGCGACTGAACCGAACGCCGCGCCGGCTTCGATCGCCTGCAACTGCTCGGGGTCGCCGACCAACACCACCTTGGCGTGGCGCTTCTCAGCTTCGGCGATCACCCGCTCCATCTGGCGCGTGCCGATCATGCCGGCTTCGTCGATCACCAGGATCGACCTGTCGGTCAGTAGTTCACGACCCTGTCCCCATTGATGTTCGATGCTGGCGATCGTGCGCGACGTGATGCCCGATCCGCTTTCCAGATTCTCCGCGGCGATGCCGGACAGCGCCAGTCCCCGCACCTGATAGCCGGCGCTCTCCCACGCTTCTCGTGCAACGCCGAGCATCGCCGATTTGCCGGTACCGGCATAGCCGACGACAACGCCCAGATCCTTGCCGCTGGTGACATGATCAAAGGCGCTGCGCTGTTCGCTCGACAGGACCAGCCCGCGCATTTCGGCACGGGCCAGGGCGAGCTTGCGATGCTGCTCGTCCATGCCATGCCCGCGACTGGCATCGAGCTTCACCGTCGCGCGCTCCAGCCGCGCTTCAGCCTCGACCATATCGCGGCTGGTGAAGCGATCTTCGCCGCACCCGTCCTTACCCAGCTTCACGAGCTCGGGCGACGCGCGCACCGCTGCCATCACCTGGTCGAACTGCTCTTTGCCTTCGCTATGACGATGCACGAACATCGCCAGATCTCGGGTGGTGAAGGTCGCCTGGGTGCGGGTGATCGCGTCGAGCGCAATCGCCGGATTGGCCAGCAGCTTTTCGCCATTGGCGCGCGCGATATCGTGATGCTCTTCGAGCCGTTCGGACGACAGCCCCTGCTCGGCCATTCGCGCCGCCGCTGAACCGATCTTGTGCTGCGGCTCTAGCTCGATGCCCTGCGCTTCCAAGGAGCGATGATCCACGCGCGCATCGATGTCCAAGTCGGCCAGCCGCGCATTGACGTGCCCCGCCCAGCGCTCACGCCATTTCTCCAGAAGGTCGGTGCGGTTCCAGTCGCGGTTCTTCTTGCCGAACCCATCAGCATCGACCTCACGCAACGCTATCATGACATGCGCGTGCGGCTTCGCTTCGCCATCGGCGCCGACATCCCAATGGACATTGAGATCGGCGACCATGCCGCGGTCCACAAATTCGGCCTGGACGAACTCGCTCGCCAGCCGAATGCCCTCGACCTGGTCCAGCTCGCGTGGGATCGCGAATTCGATCTCGCGTGCAAGCTGCGCGTCCTTGCGCAGCTCGACGGCTTCGACCGCATTCCACAGCTTCTCCCGATCGCCGAGATGCTCGGGCGCACCGTCCGGCAGCAGCACTTCGGAATGCACGACGGCGGCCTTGTTCGAGAAGTCGTGATGCCGATCGAGTCGCTGATCGTGCAGCCGCGAGGCGGAGCGATAAGAGGCAGCGGCAAGTGCCGACGATCCGCTGGCGCGGCTGATGATCTTGGCCGAGAAATGGTAGATCGCCATAGCGGCAATCCATTTACACCAAACAAGCGACGTCGGCACGACGTATAAGCGCGCCCTCAAAAGATTTCATCTTTTTCTCGACTTGATCATCCCAAGATGTTTCACGATATTTTCGCTGATCGACGCAGTTCCTAAATCACCGAACATCAGTCATCAACTTCGGAGAGTTCGATGCGCAAACCGAGGGACTTCGATTCGGAACTGAAGGCGCTCGACAGCAAGGCGAGGCAGCTCAAACAGGCCAAGCTCCACCAGCTTGGCGAGCTGGTAGTCGCGACCGGTGCCGATGCGCTGCCGGTCGAGCAACTGGCGGGTGCGCTGCTCACCGCTGTCAGCGCGTCCGACATGATCGTACGGGAGGACTGGCGCCAGCGTGGCGCGGCCTTCTTTCTGCTGCAGGGAAAAGCTCGCGGCGGCGCTCGTTCGCGTGCGGCATCGGCTGCGGCAGCTGACAGCAGCACGGCACCGATTGGAAGCGAAGCGGGCGCGTAATGACACGCGGGAATGGATGGTGAAGCGCCGCGAACGAACGCGCCAGCTGATCGAGCTGGGCGGGCTGGTCACAAAGGCCGGGCTCGTCGACCTTACCGACGACGATCGCGCCGTATTGTTAGGGCTGATGGTCGAAGCCGCGGCTACCTTGCAGGGCGAACATCGCGACCAGGCGCTGACACTCTGGCGACGGCGCGGGCGGCGTGCATTTGCCGAAAGCGCCGCAGAACTATGACGGCAGCGAACAGAGATCGGCCCAGGTCCCGCCCACCAGTTCTGCGAGCCGTTCGGTTGTGATCCGCACCGACGCGGTGCGCGATCCAGCGGCGGGATAGACGGTGGCGAATTGGCGCAGCGAAATGTCGCAATAGATGGGCAGCGGCGTCGGCAATCCGAATGGGCACACGCCGCCAACCGGATGGCCTGTCAGCTGCTCGACGTCTTCGGCCGCGAGCATGCGTGGGCGACTGCCGAGCGCGTCCTTCACCTTGCGATTGTCGAGCCGGTAATCGCCGGCCGCCAAAACCAGCACCACCGCATCGCCGACGCGCAGTGACAGCGTTTTGGCGATCTGCCCCGGCAGCACATCAAGCGTGGCGGCAGCTTCGAGCACCGTTGCGGTGCTCGAAGCCCGTTCGATAATCGGAATGTCGGGTGCCCGCGCCTCCAGGAAGGCGCGGACGGCCTCGATCCCCATCAGCCGTTGAGCTTGTCCTTCACGGCCTTGGCGGGCGTGAAGGCAAGCTTCTTCGACGCCGCAATCTGGATCGCCGCGCCGGTGGAAGGATTACGGCCTTCGCGCGCGGCGCTTTCCTTGACCTTGAACTTGCCGAAGCCGTTCAGCGACACTTCCTCGCCGGCCGCCGCTGCCTCGGTGATGGCAGTGAAAATGCCGTCAACCAGCTTGCGCGCGTCGGCCTTGGTGAGGCCGTGCGCTTCGGAAACGCGGTCGGCGAGATCGGCATTGTTCATGGACGTTTTCTCCGTGTGAAAAGGGGCGTGCCCTCTAGGTGCGGTGCCCGATGCTGTCCAGCAGCCGACGCGATCATGCGGCGGCTGCACGCTCCAGCGCGGCGATGCGTTCTTCGCAGATAACCTGCACCGCCTGCCCTAACACTTCGACGCGCTCGCCCAGCCACGCCAGTTCCTCGGCGTTGATCCGATAATGCTTCGAATAGCGCGCCTTCACATAGGCTTCTTTGAGCTTCTCGAACCGCGAACGGTCGCCACGCTGGTCGCGCGGCCACGCGTCCACAAGGCGTGGATCGATCCTCTCGGCCTGCGTACGCAGAAACCCAAGATTGTGGATATGCGGCGTATAGAAGGTGCAGACCAACAGCACGCAGTGGTAGAGGCTCTCGACAGTCTGGTGCAGTTCGAATGCGGTCTCGCGAGAGTGCCCCTTCTCTAAGCCGAAGCGCACGAAGTCATGTCTGCGCATGGCTGCTGAGAACCACTCTTCGAAGTACTCCCGCGCCATCGCCAGCGCCTGGGGAGGCGTCTTGGGCTTCGGTTGGTGCAGTTCGGTAGGATCGCTCTCGTATAGCGCGATGCCGTCGCGGGCGACGTCCATGAAGAAATAGCGACCATGTGCCAGCCCGTCGTTCACCTCCTGAAGGGTGTGCACGATGAAATTGACGGGCGTGCGCAGCGTCTTGGTGATCGCCAGTTCGCGGTTCAGCCGGTCCTCGGCGGTTGCCCAGAACTCGACGCGGTCGGTTAGCTTGTCGCTGTTGACGATGACCAACAGGTCAAAGTCGGACTGATATCCCTTGGCGGTGTGTGGTTCGTCGACCCAGCCGCCGCGCGCATAGCTCCCGTACAGGATCACCTTGAGGATGCGCGCCTGCTTCTTCCAATCCGCCGTGGCAATGGCGATCGCGTCACCAAACTCCTCGAACAGGATCTGGACGACACGCTCCAGCTCGCGCTGCTTGGCTGGCGGCAGATGGTCGAGGCTGGTCCTCATGGATCGATCCTAACGCGCTGATGCGGCGGCGTACACCTCGCCCGGTTCCCCGGGGCGAGGTGTCGCATCGCTCATGGCTGCTCGCCCCGCTCTGCTCGACCCAGCGCGATCAGCACGCGGGCGACGGTTTGCTCCACCTCTTCCACCGTGCAGCCATGGCGCTCGGCCGTTTCGATGTAGTCGCAATCATCGAACCGCACCGATCCGAAGACTGCCCGATCGCGTTCGGGCAGTGCACGGAAGGCGCGACGCATCCGCCGCAGGCGAAGCCAGCGCATCATTGTGCCGCCTCCTCATCCGAGACGAACCCAAGCAGGTAATCGGCCGCCTTGCTGGCCGCACTCGCCGCCCGAAAGATCGCCTTTTCGTCCTGCCGCAGCACGGCCAACCAGCTGCCAATATAATCGGCGTGTCGCACGGTCGGCCGGATTGCCAGCGACGCACAGGTGAACGCGCTCGCCATCTCGGCAACCAGCTCCTCCCTACTATAGGCGGCGCTGCCAAATGCGCCGGATTGGTCGCGGCCGAGCCGGCAGTCATGCCCAGTCCAGTGCGCAAGCTCGTGCAGCACGGTGCGATACCAGTTGATGCGGTCGTAAAAGGCCAGCTGTGGCGGCACCGCGACATAGTCGCCGCCCGGGCTGTAATAGGCCTCGCCACCACCAATCCGGATATCAGCGCCACACGCTTCCATCAGCGCATGCGCAGCAGGAATGCGATCCGCCTCGGCCACCGGTTCGGCGTGCTCCACCGCCCCCAGCCGCTCGGGCAGCCCCTCGCACTGTTCGACGTTGAACACGGTGAACCGCTTCAGAAACGCCAGCTGCCGCGCCTCGCGCTCCTCGTCCCGCGCTCGCTCAGCCTCGTCCTTCGGCGTAAAGCGATCCGCATAGCAGATCGTCGTCCCCCGCTCGCCACGCCGCACGCTGCCGCCGGCTGCCTGCGCCTGCCTAAAGGTCAGCCAGCGCTGCGAGGCGTACCGCCCCTCGATCACTGCCGCCCACAGGATCAGCACATTGATCCCCGAATAGCGCCGCCCGGTCACGGCATTGGCCGGCATCGCGCAGCCACATGCCGCAGCATCCCAAGGCTGCACCCAGGGCAGCCGTCCCTGCTCCAGTTCGGCAATCACCCGTCCCGTCACCTCGGCATAGAGGCTCGCCCGGTTCTCGTGTCCAACACCCATGGTCCTTGCTCCTTCCAAAACACCGCAACCGGCGCCGGAAGGGCGGGGGGAGCGGCAGGAGCGAACCGACAGTCCTGCCGTCAGAGGCAGGCTGCACCCGCAGGGCCGCAACGGAGTGAAGGAGCCGGGCACCGCCCGGCTTGCGGCATGCCGCGGCAGGACTAGAGGCGAGCGACGCTCCCCCCGCCCGTCCGCGTGCCGGCGCACCAACGCCGCCGCGCTTTCGCGCGGCGACCATCCTGTCAGCGCAACCGCGCTGCCGGGCGCCACCGGCGCCGGACAAGAACCGCACCCTTGCAACCGGGCGGGCCTGCGCGGGCGGCGTGCGCGCGCCAGCACGTGCGCCAGCCGCCGCCCGTGCCCCCGTCCGGGCAAGTGTGTCACGCGGGCACCAACAACATGCGCGCCCAGGTGTCGCCGCAGGCGTGCGCCAGCGCGTGCACCGCACCCGCGTTCCGCTGCCGGCACCTGCCGGCCGCCGATCCACCGGATCGGCGAGCGTCAGCGATCAAAGCCCGAAGGGCCGAGACGGCCACGCCGACTCGGTGCCGCGCCAGCGGCGTGCGAGCGCAGTCACGCCGAAGGCGTGAGACGCCCTGGCACGCCTGCCTTGAACCTCAGATGTTTCTTGCTCGACGATAAGGGGGTCGGGAGTCCCCAGGTTGCCCCATCTGAGCCCAACCAGGCTCTTTTTCCCGACCCACCACTCGGCGCAACCTTGCCCCGGAGCGCTCCACCAACCCTCACACGATGCAAGGTGATCGCAATGCAACCCCCACCCCAAGACCGCATCCTCCGGATCAAGGCTGTCCTGGCACTGACCGGTCTCACCCGCTCCACTCTCTATCGCAAGATGGAAGCCGGCACTTTCCCCAAGAACACCCGGATCAGCACCCGCTGCATGGGCTGGCGCGAGTCCGCGGTCTCCCAATGGCTGGACAACCTCAAGGCACAGGAGGCTGCCGTCCGCCCGCGCGCCTGACGATCCCCTCCCACACGTCCGACTGCACCAATCCTATGCGGTGAAACGGCCTCGGCCCATCGAAAGATCTCCGAGCCCACCGTTTCACCTCACCGCCGCGATCCGCCGGACATGCTCGCCATTACAGCGACAGCACGTGCGCCCGCAGCACGTCGACGGTCTCGGTCAGCCCATCGGCTTCCATATCGAGCAGCAGCACTTCGGCCGTCTTCTCCGGACGCTTGAACCGCTCGCGCATCCGTCGAATGGCCGCCACGGCCCTGCCTGGGTCAAGTGCAATGGTGTCGGCGATGAACTGATCCGCCGACCGGGCCTCCATATTCAGGCCGGCAAGAATTGCCCCGGGGAAGTCCTTCAGATTCTCGGTGACGATCGTTGCCGCCTGCGTCTTCAGCGCTGCAGCGACGACATGCGCATCGTTCGGATCGGGCAACCCGACACACGCGCCCAGGAAGACGTCATACTCCTCCACAGCCGCATCTTCGAACGCGGCTTCCATGCTCGAGCAAGCGCGCGCGGCACGATCCTCGGCATCCGCCACACCCTTGCCGCCGAGGATCCTGGCGATCGCAGCCTCGGTTTCGTCCATCACCCGTTCGGACCAGCGGACGCGGAAAAACTCGGCCTCGGCAAGCGTCAGCAACAGATTGCGCTTGAGCGTGCCCGCCAATGTACAGGCGTCAATGAACGCGGTGTACCGATTGGCGAACAATTCTACAGGTGCTCCGCGTCCAACTCGGCGAGTGCTGATAGCGCGCTGCCGCGCTTGCCGTCGCGCGCGCGCTTGTAGGCGAACAGGTCCTCGGCCTTGATTCGACGATGCCGACCCACGGTGTCGAACGCGATCTCGCCCTTCTCCAGCAACGAAATGAAGAAGGGACGGGAGACGTTCAGGATGTCCGCCGCCTGCTGCGTGGTCAGCATCTGGCTGACCGGCACCAGCGTTACCGCATCGCCCCGTCCGACGTGCCGCAGCAACTCCATCAGCAGCCGCGACAGGCCTGGTGTTAGCGTAATCTCGGTCGACGTCTTGTCATCGTCCAGAACTCTGAGGGTCGCATCGCCGGAGGCGTGCGACGCCAGGATCTGACGGAGCTGATTGGCCGCTGCCTTCTCGCTCGCGGAAGGCAGACGGCTGCCGAGTTCCTCGGCAAAGGCTGGCATGGTCATGGGGCTCTCCGTGGGCCGATCCACTATCCGATATTCGCATTAAACGCAATGAACGAAATATTCGTAACCGGGATAGGTTCCGACCTTGGACGCGACCCGCATCCGTGGCCGAAGCGGAAGTGGCGGTGCAGTGTCCTGCAGCAACATTGGGCCAGCACATGCTGCCATGCTCGCCGTGTAGATCAGCCTGGGCGCGGATCGGTGCATGCGTGACCTGCGATTGTCAGGGAACGGCCACGGTGTTGCAGCATTTTGCTGCAGATGAAGGCCATGTCATGAAATCCGTACTCATCGTCGAAGACGAAATCTTCATTGCCATGGAGATCGAGCGGATTCTTCAGGATGCCGGCTACACCGTCGTCGCGATCGCCGCGGATCAGAGCGAAGCGCTATCCGCTGCAGCAGCAGCGAAGGTTGCCTTTGTCGATCTTAACCTGCGCGACGGGCCGACCGGCCCCGGCCTTGCGCTCGAATTGGCGGAAAAGTTCGGGGTGCGGATCGTCTATGTCACGGCCAATCCGAACCAGATCGACCGACCAGCACCGACCGCTGTCGGCTATATCCGCAAGCCGTTCTCCGAAGAGGCAATCGTAGCGGCAGCTGCGATCGCAGCGCAGCTGGAGACGCCGGACGCCACACACCAGGATGTGATCAGCCTCTAGGGGATGGTCCTTGCTGCCGGTGCAGCGCCGCGGCGGGCAGCTCGAGATTCAACCGCAAGCCGTCCGCAGCCCATTCGCGTTCAATCCGGCCGCCCAACTGCTTGATCGCGCTGAGCTCGATCAGCTTGGTGCCAAACCCATCGGTGATCGGCGCGCTGACCAGCGGCCCGCCGCGCTCCCGCCACTCGATCCGGACATGCGTGTCGGCGGAGACGATCGCTATCCGCACATCGCCTTCGGGAGACGACAGCGACCCATATTTCGCCGCGTTGGTCGCGAGCTCGTGAAACAGAAGCGCGAGCGGCGTCGCAGAGCGATCGTCGATCGTCGCATCGTCGCCGACAAGGACAACACGACCCGCATAGGCGTCCAGCAGTTCGCCCAGCATTCCGGAAAGGCTGTCCTGCACGGCGCTGGGCCGCGATGCTTCGCTGTGCGGACGCACGAAGTCATGTGCCCGGCCCAGCGCCAGAATGCGCTCGCGCAACTCGTCGGCAGCCTGCTTGATCTGGGGATGGTGGCGCGTGGAGAAGCTAATCAGACCGCTGATCACCGCGAAGATGTTCTTGATGCGGTGACTGAGTTCGTGCGCGACGACCTCCCGCTGCGCCTGGATCATCTTCTGATCGTGGATGTCGGTGCAGGTGCCGAACCAACGCGTGATCGCGCCATCCCGGTCGCGGATCGGCAACGCTCTGCCCAGCGTCCAGCGATATGCGCCATCCGCGTTTCTCAGGCGATATTCGATTTCATAGGGATCGCCGGTTGCAAGCGAGTGGCGCCAGGCAGCCCAGGCTCTTGGCTGATCCTCCGGGTGGAACATGCCGTTCCATCCTTCCCCGTCGGTCGATCCTGCCGGCACGCCGGTGAATTCGTACCAGCGCGCATTGTAATAGTCGTGAAAGCCATCCGGGCGGGTCGACCAGACCATCTGCGGCATCGCATCCGCCAGAATCCGGAACTTGGCTTCCTGCTCGTCCAACTCTCGGCCCGTGCGGCGCGACGCGCGCCGGGCATGCAGCAACGCCATGATGTTCGCGGCCAGCACGGTCAGGCCGTCGCGCTGCAGCTCGGTCAACCCGGCGCGGGGCGCGCGATCAATGACGCACAGCGCGCCGAGCTGGACCTGGTCTTCCGAGACAAGCGGCGTCCCTGCGTAGAACCGGATATGCGGATCGCCGGTCACCAGCGGATTGTCGACGAACCTCGGGTCCTTCGTCGCGTCGGGCACGACCATGATGTCCGCACCCAACATCGCGTGCGCGCAGAACGAGGTCTCGCGCGGTGTCTCGCCCACATCCAACCCCGTGCGCGCGGGAAACCACTGCCGCTCGCCTTCGACGACGCTCACCAGCGCAATCGGAGAAGCACACAATGCCGATGCGAAATCGGTGATGCGCGTCAATTCGGCGCTACCCATCAAGTCTGCCAGCCCAAAGCCCTGCAGTGCTTCGTGCCGCTCAGCCTCTTCCAAGCAGAGCGCTCCGTCGATTTCGTCAGTCATGCGCGGAGCATTCTCTTCCTAATAGGGTCGCCGGGTTGAAAGTGGCACAGGGGGGCGCCCCGAGCAGACGGAAATGGCTCCACGGCGCCGTTCGCGGGGAATTGCAAGTGGTCCGAGCGGCGTTGAAGCAACCTACCGTCTCCCTGGCGGCAGACGACACCATAAGGTGCCTGCGCCTCTCATCATCCTTCCCTCGGCCGTTTCGAAGACCGTATTCGTTAACGGACTTACCTAGATCAGGTTCCTCTCGATCCCGTGCCCGCGGTTCTGCAGATGTCGGGGCTGAAGAAGGCCGAGGCGCTAGCTATCGCGCGGCTGGGTACCTTGGCCCCGTCGACCCTGCGTCCCATTTTTCAAGCCCCTGCCGTTGACCACTAAGTCTACATATGTTGATATGATGTGTTCGGCGTGAGTTTCTGGGCGGGCACTCCGTACCGCCGATCGACGTCGCTGGAGATGCAACAATGACCTTCGCACTGACCGCGATGCTCGCCCTCCTGGCCGGCACGGCCGCCGCGGAGCCAGCCATAGCACAAGCCTCGCCATTGCCTTGCCCGATGCCGGACCGTGCCGCAGGTGGCCGCAGCAACATCCATACCCGCGTCGTCGAGACCAACCTGACGCCGCCGGTGCGTGCACCGGGGGAAGCACCGTCCAGCCTGGCGGCACGCATGCGCCTCTATGGCGTACCGGGGATCAGCATCGCGGTCATCCACCGGGGCCGGATCGACTGGGCCCGCGGCTGGGGGGTGCGGGATACTGCCAGCTGCGCGCCCGTCACGCCGGATACGGCGTTCCAGGCCGCGTCGATCAGCAAGGTTGCCACCGCCGTTATCGCACTCCGCTTGGTGGAGCAGCACAAACTGGCGCTCGACAGCGACATCAACCGGTCCCTGCGCGGTTGGCACCTCCCCGGCGACACCCATCTCGCGCCGCGGGGTGTCACACTGCGACAACTGCTGAGCCACACGGCCGGGCTGGGCGTGCATGGCTTCGACGGCTATCTCCCCGGAGCGCCGTTGCCGACGACGGTGCAGATCCTGGAGGGCGCGGCGCCGGCCAACAACATGGCGGTGCGCAGCGTGCTGCCGGTGGGCGCGCAATTCCAATATTCCGGCGGTGGCTATGTCGTCACGCAACTCGCCCTGCAGGATGTTACCGGCCTGCCCTTTGCCGAGCTCGCGCAGCGCGAACTCCTCGGTCCCTTGCACATGACGCGGAGCGCGTTCGCGCAGCCGCCGTCCGCCGACATCCTTGCAAACATCGCCTTCGGCCATGTCTCGGGTCAGCCGGTCCCCGGCAACTATCACGTCTATCCCGAGTTGGCGCCGGCCGGGCTGTGGACGAGCGCCGGCGATCTCGCGCGCCTGCTGATCGACCTGCAGGCGTCGGCCGCCGGTCGCCGGGGCCATCGGCTGTCCCCGGCAATGGCGCGGGCGATGCTGCGGCCGGTCAAAGACCATTGGGGGCTGGGCGTCGAGCTCTACACCACCGCGCCCGAACGCTTCGGGCATGACGGGGTCAATGAAGGCTTCCAGTCGTACATGATCGCCTATGCCGGCAAGGGCGAGGGCATTGTCGCGCTCACCAATGGCGGTCAGGGACGTCGGCTGATCGACGAAGTCGTCCGCGCGGTGGCGACCGACTATGGCTGGACGGACATCGCGCCGCCCGCGGTGCAGGAACAGCAGCTCCCGCTTGCCGTGTTGGCGAAGGCGGCGGGGCGGTTCGAGGGCGGCGGCCTTTCGGTGCGCCTGGAAGCCCGTCCTGAAGGATTGTTCGCCGACGCGGGCGCGCCCAGTCCGGAGCGGCTTGCGGCGCTGTCGCCGACGCGGTTCTTCTCCAACGCGCTCGGCGTGGTGATTGCCTTCGATGCGGACTATGCAAGTTTCACGATCGTCGAAGGCGGGCCGCCGATGCGCCTTGTCCGGACGACCGCGGCGCCGGCCGCAACGGGCAAGGACCGCTGACCCGAGCAATATGGCGTGAGCTTGACTCTTAAATCTACATATGTTGGTATGATGCATGGTTCGGAATCGAAAGCCCTCGAAGCAGATGTGTCGCCTCCTGGACGCGCTCTCGGAGACGCAGGGCGAATGGCGGCACGGGTACGACCTGATGAAGGCCACCGGCCTGTTGTCCGGCACGCTGTATCCGCTGCTGATGCGGATGACAGAGCAGGGGCTCGTCGAGGCCGAGTGGCGCGAGCCCGCCCAGCCCGGACGACCCGCCCGCCACGCCTACCGCCTGACCTCGGCAGGTGCCGCGCTCGCGCGCGACCTCGCGGGCAGTGCGCCGGGCCAATCGTTCAAGGGAGCGCTGGCATGAAGGCATCGTTCGCACGCGCGCTGCTCCGCCTGGCCGCCGCTTGTTTGGGCGAGCGCAAGCGCGACTGGGCCATGGCGATGGAAGCGGAGCTGGACACGGCAATCGCCGAAGGTGCGCCGGTGCAGTTCGCGTTCGGGTGCCTTCTGGCAGCAGGGCGTGGACTGTTCGCCGCTGAGGAAGGACAGTTTGTCCTCACCAGCTATGCTGTGGCGATCGGGGTGCTGCTGCCGATGGCGGCGCTGCAGATCGGCTGCGCGCTGTTCGGGCTGCCCTATCTCTATCCCGGCCGGCACGGGCTGGGCGGCGCGCTGATCGACGGCGGCCTTCAGGAGAGCCTGCTGCGCGGTGTCTACCAAGCCGCGATCCCGTCCTTGGCGCTGCTGCAGCTGTTGATCGGGCTGGGGCATCTGCGGATCGCCTGGGTGGTGCTGGAGCGCGATTGGGCGGCAGCGCTCCGCTGGGGCAGCCTGAGCTTGGCTGCATCGGCGACACTGGTGACGTTCCTCAGCGTGTTGTTCATCGATGGCCGGCAGGCGCTGCTCCAGGGTGCGGTGCTCGCGATCGAGCTGGCGATCATCGCCAGCGTGGCGCGCTGGCACGCGCATTTCTCGCCCGGTCCGGCACCCACGCCGGTCCGCTAAGCGCGTCGCACCGCGACGGAATGCAAGACGATCTTCGGGTGCACCGCCCCGGAGCACGAGGCCGCATGGCCGCAAGCGGTGCCATGAAGCGACGCGTTCGTCGCTGCGGAGCCCCCGCCGCATCCTCGGGGCAAGGAGATGATGCATGCGAACCGCAGCCCTGCGTTCCATCCTGTGCTGTTCGGCGACAGCCTTGTTCCTGATGCCCGTCGGGGCGGCCGTTGCGGGACCGGAGGGCTCCCCCGTGAGCCGGTCCCCTTTCCTGGGAACCTGGGAACTGGACCTCAGCCGCATGCCCGGCAACTATGGTCCGCCGCCCCGCCGGGTACTCTACACCTTCGAGGATGTCGGCGCTGGTCAGTGGCGGACGACCGTCGACATCACCGCGCCGGACGGCAGCGTCCGGCACATGGCGGTGCGTTATGCGCGCGACGGATCGGCGTCGGCAGGCGATGGCGACCTATCGGAAGCGGACAGCGCCGCGATCAACCAGCCCGCATACAACGTGCTGGTCATGAGCCTTGCGAAGCACAAGATGCTCGGCTCGGTACGGGTCTATGCAATCTCATCGGACGGCAAGGAAATGACGGAATCTGCGGCGGCGGCGGACGCCGGTGGAGCGCCCTTCGTCAGAAACTTCCATTTCCGCCGCCTGAGGTGAGCCGGCCGCGTCGCCAACGAGGGCGATAAAGCTGCCCGGCGGAACCGTGGCCGCTTCTCTGCGGAGAGATCGACCCAACCTGACAGGAGAAGATCATGAAGTTGTTGGTGCTCCTCGGCGCCGCGCTGCTGCCGGCTTGCGCCAGCGGCACGTCGGCGCTGGCATTTCCACCTCGCATGACAGTCGCATATCGCGGTCTGCGGCTTGATACGGCGGCCGATCGCGCCAAGCTGGTACGCCGGGTCGACCGTGCGGCTGTCGCCTTCTGCAAGGCGTACGACCCGATGGATCCGGAAACGCGGTTCGATGCGCGGCTGGCAAGCCCACGGCACTGTCCCGGTGCTGCCGCTATCCTGCTGGCGCAGCATATGCCTGCGAACGTCCGACGGGCATATCGTGCAGGGCGTCGAGAACAAGGTGGAAGCCGAACGCCCGCGATGCGCAACGCGAATTAGGCAATCCCAGGGCTGACGCTGGTTGGAACCGGAAGCTGCCACGCCGATGCCGCCTCTCCGCTGGCGGAGGCTGATCGTGCCAGATCTGCCGCACGAGACGCGCTGAAGAACCTGCTGCATCAAACGAAATCGATTGCCCGCACAGGTGCGCTCCACTCGATTGGGGAGCAGCCCCCGAGGACCCACTCCGATTTCCGTTCTCGCCCGCCCCGGAAAATTTAAGGCTGGGACTCACAAAGACCCGATCACGCTGGCAGCGAGAGCTGGATACGCTTCAAGGAAGTTGGGGTTCTCGCCACCACGCGCTAGGGGTGCAGGCTGCATGATGTCACGAGGAAAGGGCCGCGATGTACGACGATCCGCTGAGCCGTCGGGCCGTGCTCGGGGCCGCCGCTATGACGGTGGCCTCCGCTGCGCCCGTGCCTGCGTTTGCCACGCGACGGGCCTCCGGGCGGACAGGGCTGGAGCATGGCACGATCCGCGCGATGGGCGTCGAGGCGGTGCAAACGGCCTATAAAGGCCGTGCCGCTCTGCGCGCCATCGCCTTGGAGGATGTCTCGGGTCCCGACAGATTGGTGATGCTGGACACGCCGGCTTTCGGCGACGGCGTCCTCGAAGCCTGGATCAGCGGCGCCTCCATGGCCACGGCAAGTGCCACGGCGCGAGGGTTCGTCGGGCTGGCCTTCCGTGTGCAGGACGGAGATAGGCTGGAAGCCATCTATCTGCGCCCGACCAACGGCAGGGCCGACGACCAGCTGCGCCGCAACCACGCCGTCCAGTACGTCTCGCATCCCGACTATCCATGGGAGCGACTGCGCGCCGAAACCCCTGGCAAGTACGAGACCTATGTCGATCTCGAGCCGGGTCGGTGGACGCAGGTGCGTATCGTCGTGGCAGGAACCCATGCCCGGCTCTATGTCGATGGCGCCCTACAGCCGACCCTGATCGTCGACGACCTCAAGCACGGTGCCAGCGCGAAGGGCGCCGTGGCACTCTGGGTCGGTCCGGGGACGGAAGCGCATTTCAGCGAGGTGAAGGTCCGCGGATTCGCGAGCAGTTGAACGGGATGCAGAGGCGTCGGTAGCCGCCGCATGTGGAAGCGCGCGATAGCAGACCGAGCTGCTCACTGACGTGCGGCCGCCGTGCCACGATTGACAGATCCTTCGATTGCCCGCAGGCGCATCGTTCGGACACCGCTCCTGAACCGGCAAGCGCACCGCCGCCGCTGCCTGACCTGGAAGAAAAGCATGTCGCCGTCCGCTGCAACGCACATCACCTTCGGCCGTACCGCGCCCGGAATTCGTGTACGGGACCTCACGGCCGCACATGATTTCTACGTGCGCGTACTTGGCTTCGAGAAGGTGTTCGAGAACGGAGATCCGGTCGGCTTCATGGTGCTGAAGAAGGATGATGCCGAGATCCATCTCAGCCGGAAGCCCGACCACAAACCCTCGACGGTCAACGTGATGCATATGTTCGTCAGCGATGCTGCGGCTCTGTACGCGCTGTGCGAAGAGGCTGGGGTCCGGATCATCAAGCGGTTGGCAGACAAGGAGTATGGCCAGCGCGCCTTCGTCTTCGCCGACCCTGATGGAAACCGGATCGATGTTGGGGAGCGCCTTGCCTGATCCCGCCAGGCGAGACTGCCGCGTGGCGGGAATTAGCTAAGACGTCCGCTGCTACATGCCGAAGTCGATGATCATGCCGTTCAGCGGCAACTGGCCGGTGCGAGGGCTACGCACGCCGGTCTTCGGGTCCATCACGCTGTAGTGATCGATGACATAGGGCAGGCCTTCGCCCTCCAAGGTCTCGCTCGCGTCGGTGACTTCCAGATGGACATGTGGCTCGCGAGCATCCCCTGATGCACCTATCGCGCCGATCACTTGTCCCTTTCGCACATGATCGCCCACCCGGACCCGGACGCTACCGGTCTTGAGATGAAAATAGTGGACATATTGTCCATCTCCCAGGTCGAGCACGATCAGATTGCCGCCCACATTGTCGATCGTAATCGGCTCGGCAGGGTGGAAGTCGGCGCCGTGCCCGGCGGGGTTATCGGGATGACCGTCCTCGACGCGCACCACCTTGGCGTCGCCCACCGCAAGCAGCGGCCGACCATAGGCATAGTAGGAGGTCGCGGCGTGCGCATCGCCGCTGTAGGATCGGCCGTTCCTAATCACCTTCCAGTCGATCGCGAGGCGTCGCGAGTCGGTCAGCGATCCGTTGCTGATGAAAAGGCCGCGACGATGATGGTTGTCAGGATCGCTGCCCGGTCCGTCCGCTGCGATCCAATCGCTCCCCGTGACCGGCCGCCCGAGCATCTTCACGGCACGACGCACAGGTATCGCCGCCATGACGATGGTGCCGTCGCCGATCGAGACGCGGTGAACGAGATGCCGGGGAATCGCATGCCCTGCTGGGATCTTGAGCTCGACGAAGACGATCTGCGTTCCCCCTGCGGGAATCGGCACCATTGCCGCGCGGTCTTCCTGACCAACCGTGCGCACAAGAGCCGCCAGAGCCTCCGACGAAAAGCTGGCAAGCGGCGCTGCCGCCGGGGCGTCGCCATCGATCACGTCGAGACCTTGCAATTGGATCGGCGATCCCGAGAAATTCGTCAGGTGCACCTCGTAAAATAGGTGCTGCGCGCCCTCGGACGGAAAAGCGCTGGGAGCGTATGGTACCATCGCGCTGACTTGGATGGGCCATGGAGCAGCGCCTTCCGAAACGGATCGCTGCGACATTGCCGATGGGCCGCCAATCGTCGTGGTGGCGGTTAGGCAAGCGAGCCAAAACCCGATTGAAGAGTGCAAGCAAGACCTCCCCCGTGTGTTATCCACATAACACACGGGGGAGGTTCGAAGTCAACTTCTTCCAGATTCGCCCACTTCCAACTAATCGCTGATCGTTCGAACGGGCGCCTTGGTACAGAAGGCACTCCAATCGCGCATGAGGAGCCGTCGCTTATCGAGGAAGTCGGTTCGACGGTACGCTGCCTCGACCTTGTTCGAGACCGTGTGGGCGAGCGCCGCCTCTGCAATCTCGCCGGAATAGTCGGTTTGCTCCGCAACCCAGTCGCGAAATGCCGAACGGAACCCGTGCACGGTCACCGCGAGCTCCATATCCCGTAGGATCTTGAGGAGGGTCATGTCCGAGAGCGGCTTCTTCACGTTCTGACCAGGGAACACCAAGTCGCTAGCGCCAGCCTTGAACTTCTTGGCGCGCTCGAACACGGCCACCGCTTGTGGTGCGAGAGGCACGACGTGCACTCTCCCCATTTTCATCCGTTCGGCCGGGATAGTCCACAACGCTGCTTCCAGGTCGAGTTCTGACCAGGTCGCACCCCGAATTTCGCCTGATCGCGCGGCTGTCAGGATCAGCGCTTCCAACGCTACGCGCCCCACCGATTCACGCGCGGCCAGCTTCTCCATGAAATCCGGGACCGAAGCATAAGGCAGAGCCGCGAAATGGTTGTCCTTCTTGGGCTGGCGAGGCAGCCCCTTGGACAACGAGCGCATAGGCGCTTCCGTTGCGCGGAACCCACGCGCATACGACCAGTCGAGGACCGTGCCGATGCGTTGCCGGACGCGGCGCGCAGTCTCCGGCTTCGACAGCCAGATCGGTGCCAGCACATCGCGGATTAGCGGCCCCTCGATCTCGCTGACCAAGCGGTCGCCCATCTTCGGGAAGGCGTAGGTCTTCAGCGTCGTGATCCATTGGTTCTGATGCTTGCCGTTCTTCCAAGCCTTTTCGTGTTCCTCGTGGACCATTTCGGCGGCCTTGCGGAACGTTGGGATGACCTGCCGTTCCTGCTTGCGTTCAGCGACAGGGTCGATGCCCTGCGCGATCTTCTGGCGGGTAGCAAAGGCAGCTTCCCGAGCCTCTTTGAGAGAAACGGCTTTTGAGGAGCCCAGCCCGATATCCTGGCGCTTCCCATTATTCTGGACCCGGAGGATCCAGCTGGCCGCTCCCTTGCCGTTGATTTCGAGGAACAGGCCATCCCCATCGGAATAGCGACCGGGTTCGGTAAGCGACCGGATCTTGAGCGCAGTGAGCTTTCCCATGCCACCTCCACCTCATTCTTCCCCACACTTTTCCCCACACTTCGCGTGAGATCGTGTCGGATTGAGTGAAACGCAGCGGAACGAAAAAACCGCTGATTTCTGCGGCTTTTTAGCAGTTTTTAGGAGGTTTGGGGAGCCCCAAAAAGGGCGCAGGTGGCGGAGCGGGAGGGATTCGAACCCTCGATACGGTTTTGCCGTATACTCACTTTCCAGGCGAGCGCCTTCGACCACTCGGCCACCGCTCCGCAGGATACCTGGAAGGCGCGGCCCTACCGTTCCTTGGGCGGCTAGGCAAGCGTCCGTTGGCGTGCCAAGCTCACCCCATGGCAAAAACCCTGCTCGTCCTCGCCGCGGCCCTCGCCGCCGCGCCGCTCGCCGCCCAGACTGCCCCGCAGACCGCCGCGCCGCCGCGCCCTGCCCCCTCGGCGGCCGAGCCGGCGCCCGAGGACTGGCGCGACATTCCCGATGACGAGATCCTGCTGATCCAGCTCCAGAGCGGCAAGCAGGTCGCGATCCGCCTCGCCGCGCGGTTCGCGCCCGCGCACATCGCCAACATCCGCAAGCTCGCCGCGGCGCGCTGGTGGGATGGGGAAAGCGTCTACCGGGTCCAGGAAAACTGGGTCGCGCAATGGGGCGACCCGACCGAGAAGAAGCCGCTGCCCCCCGAGCTTCTCACCCGGCCGCCGGCCGAGTTCGAGATTCCCGCCTTCACCCCTGCCCAGCGCCTCTCCAAGCCTGACTCCTACGCGACCGCCACCGGCGTCACCGCCGATGGCTGGCCGATCGCCAGCGACGGCAAGGCGGCATGGCTCACCCATTGCTACGGGATGGTGGGCGTGGCGCGCGATGCGCTGCCCGATACCGGCAGCGGATCGGAGCTGTTCACCCCGATCGGCCAGTCCGCGCGGCGGCTCGATCGCAACTATACGGTGGTCGGGCGGATCATCGAGGGGATGCAGTATCTCTCGGCGCTGCCGCGCAGCGACGCGGCGATGGGCGTCTATGCGACCGCAGCCGAGCGGACCGGCATCGCCTGGGTGCGGCTCGCCAGCCAGCTGCCGCCCGACGAGCGGCCGCACTTCCAGGTCCGCGCGACCGACAATCCGCGCTATGGCGCGATGCTGGCGCTGCGCGAGAACCCCGCCCCGCCGACCGTGGCGACGGGGCTCAACGTCTGCGACCTGCCGGCAGCAATCCGCCGCCGGCCCTGATCGCTTACTTGCCGACCCAGTCGGCGACTTCGGCGGCGACCTGGTTGGCGGCCTGGTTGAGTGCCGGGCCGATCGCGGCCGTGGTCACCGCGGTGATCGGCACGTGCGCCTCGAAGCGGCGGCGCTCGAAGCTCTGGGTGCCCTCGCGGCCGAGCGAGGCGTCGAACACCACCACGGCTTCCATCTTGGTCGCATCGACGCCGAAGCTGCGCACGTCGCCGCCCAGGCTGGCGCTGGGGGTGCTCAGCGACTGGCGGCGGCTCAGCACGATGCGGCCGGTGCGCGCGGCGATGGTGTCTGCGAGCAGCCGGCCGAACAGGCTGGCGGGCCCTTCGACCCATTGCGCATCCTTCACATAGGCGATCGTCGTGCCGCCCGGGCCCGAATGGACCGGCACGCGGGTGGTCGCCAGTTCCTGCGGCGCGTTGACCGGGCCGATCGTCACGGCCTTGACCGTGCCCGACTGCTGGACCTCGCCCGCCGGCAGCACCGCCGCCGGCTGCAGCGTCAGCAGCGAGGCGGGCGGCTTGGCCGCGAACGAGATGCAGCCGGAAAGCGACGCGGCGGCGAGCAGCGCGGCGATGGCGGACTTGTTCATCCGGAACCTCACTTCTTCGGCTTGTAGGTGGGCAGCGCAGGCGCGCCGATCAGGCTGGAGGCTCCGCCCTGATCGAGCTTGTGCGCGACATTGGTGAGCGCGATCGACATTTCGCGCAGATCCTGCACGAGCTGGCCGACCTCGGGCATGGTCTTGTTCGAGAAGGCCTGGATCCCCGGCCGGGCATCGCCGATCGTCGCGTCCAGCGTCTCGACGCTCTTGCGCGCCGAGGTGATCGTCGCGTTCAGGTTGGCGATGGTCGGCTTGATGTCGCTGTTGACCAGGCCGTTGGTCGTGCCGGCCAGTTCGCCGATCTGCTGCGCGGCGGCGCCGGCCTGCTGGATCGCGATGCGGGTTTCGGCCAGCGTCGCGGCGATTTCGGGCCCGCGATCGGCCAGCGACTTGGTCAGCCGGTTGGTGTTGGCGAGGATGCCAGAGATCGAGGCCTGGTTCTTCTCGTCGAGCAGGTCGGACACGCGCTCGGTGAGCGTGGTCAGCCGCTCGAGCAGCTTCGGCGCCGAGCTGAGCAGCGCGCCGAGTCCGCCGGCCTTGGTCGGGATCACCGGCACGCCCAGGGGGCAGGCGGCGCGGGGATTGTCCTTGGGGCATTCGATCGGCGGCTGGCCCTTCACCGCACCGTCCAGCTGCACGGTGCTGGGGCCGGTGAAGCTGCCCTGGATCGTCGCGTTGGTGCCTTCGAGGATCGGCACGTCGGGCTGCACGCTGATGCGCACGCGCACCAGGCTGGGGTCCGGACGCCAGAACTGGATGTCCTTCACCGTGCCGGCGGGGACGCCCGAGAAGCTGACCGAGGAGCCGCGGCTGAGACCGTCGACCGACTGCTTGAAGAAGATGTCGTACTGGCGCTCGTCGCCACCACCCAGCCGCGACAGCCAGACGATGAACAGCGCAAGCACTGCCAGCAGGATCAGCACCACCGCGCCGACCAGCACATGATTGGAACGCGTTTCCATCAGCCCCTCTTATCCTCATGCACCGGCCGGTTCGGGCCCGCGACCGCGGCGCGCCCGCGCGGTCCGTTGAAATATTCCTGGATCCACGGATGGTCCAACGCCAGCAGCTCGGGGATGGTCCCCACCGCGATCACCCGCTTGTCCGCCAGCACCGCGACACGGTCGCAGATCGCGTAGAGCGTATCCAGATCATGGGTGATCAGGAACACGGTGAGCCCCAGCGTCTTCGACAGCGATGCGGTCAGCTCGTCGAACGCCGCCGCGCCGATCGGGTCGAGCCCGGCGGTCGGCTCGTCGAGGAACAGCAGTTCGGGATCGAGCGCCAGCGCGCGCGCCAGGCCGGCGCGCTTCTTCATGCCGCCGGACAACTCGGCCGGATATTTGGGGCCGGCCTCGGGCGGCAGGCCGGTCATCACCACCTTGTAGGCGGCGATTTCCTCGAGCAGCGCCTGGTCGATGCCCGGATAGAATTCCTTGAGCGGCACCTGGACGTTTTCGGACACGGTGAGCGTCGAGAACAGCGCACCGCCCTGGAACAGAATGCCCCAGCGCTTGCGGATGTTGACCGCTTCGGTTTCCTCGCGGCCGATCGTGTTCTCGCCGAACACCTCCACCGATCCGTCGAGCGGGGTCTGCAGCCCGATGATCGAACGCATCAGCACCGACTTACCGGTGCCCGAGCCGCCGACCACGCCCAGGATTTCGCCCCGACGCACGTCGAGGTCGAGATTGTCATGGACGATCTGCTCGCCGAAGCCGTTGCGCAGGCCGCGGACGCGGATGAGGATTTCGCGGTCGTCGCCGCGTGCAGCGTCGGTCATGTCCAGCCCACATTGGTGAAGAACACCGCGAAAAAGGCGTCGAGCACGATCACCAGGAATATCGCCTGCACCACCGCCGTGGTGGTGCGCTGGCCGACCTGCTCGGCATCGCCTTCCACCTGCATGCCGTGGAAGCAACCGGCCATGGCGATGATCGCGCCGAACACGGGCGCCTTGACCAGCCCGACCCATAGATCGGTGAGCGGCACCACTTCGCGGATGCGCTGGATGAAGGTGACCGGCGTGATGCCGAGATCCACCCAGCAGAGCAGGCCGCCGCCGAGAATCGAGATGATCGAGGAATAGAAACCGAGCAGCGGCAGCATGAACACCACCGCGAAGACGCGCGGCAGCACCAGCGCCTCCATCGGCGAGACGCCGATGGTGCGCATCGCGTCGATCTCTTCGGTCAGCTTCATCGTGCCGAGCTGCGCGGCAAAGGCCGATCCCGAACGGCCCGCGATCATGATCGCGGTCATCAGGATGCCGAGCTCGCGCAGCGTCAGCCGCCCGAGCAGGTTGATCGTGTAGATCTCCGCGCCGAACTGGCGGAGCTGCACCGATCCCTGCTGGGCGATGACGATGCCGATCAGGAAGCTCATCAGCGCGATGATGCCGAGTGCGCCGACGCCGACAACCTCGAAGCGCTGCACCGTCGCGTTGAAACGGAAACGGCGCGGATGGGTGATGACGTGCCACAGCGCGAGCACCGTCGCCCCCATGAAGCCGAGCAGGCCGTAGAGCGTCTTGCCCGAATTGATCACGGCGCCGCCGATCTCGTCGAGCGCGCGGGTGATGGAGCCGGGCGGCGGCGGCGGCAGCTGGATCGGATGCTCGGCGGCGATCACCTGCTCCAGCAGATGCTGCTCGTCCGCGCCGAGGCCCTCGATCGTCGCGCCGCGATCGCGGGCGAAGCGGTGGACCACCCAGGCGCCGACCGTGTCCATCCGGCCGACCTCGCGGAGGTCGAGCCGGGCGACGTCGCCCTCCACCGTTTCCAGCCGCGCGGGCAGGTCGCCCAGGCAGGCAAGCGAAAGATTGCCGGAGAAGCGGAGCACCGCCTCGCCGTTGTCGTCGGACCGTTCAAAGTCGGCGGGTGCCCTCATCGAAACCCCCTTTCCGCGATTCTGGCTGGAACGGCAAGTTCCTCCGTGGCTAGAGAGCGCAATGCAACGCCTCGCCATCTACGACATGGACAAGACCATCACCGCGAAACCCACCTGGACGCGGTTCCTGCTGCACGTCGCGCGCACCCGTGCGCCGTGGCGGCTGGGGCTGTTCCCGGTGGTGGGGCTGGGCGGCCTCGCCTATCTGGCGCGCCGGATCGATCGCGCGGGGCTGAAGCGCCTGTCGCAGCGGCTGCTGCTCGGCCGCGCGCTGCCCCCCGCCGAGATGACCGCGGTGGCCGAGGCCTTCGCCGACCTCGAGCTGCAAAAGGGCGTGCTGCAGGGCGCCCGCGCGCAGATCGAAGCCGATCGCGCCGCCGGCTACCGGCTGGTGATGGCGACCGCCTCGCACCGCTACTACGCCGAGGCGATCGGCAAAAGGCTGGGCTTCGACGACGTGATCGCCACCAATGCGAAGCGGGACGGGCAAGGGCATATTCTCTCCGAACTCGAGGGCGAGAACTGTTACGGGCCCGTAAAGCTCCACATGATCGAAAATTGGTTGGCGGCAGAGGGTCTGCTGCGCGCTAACTGTTACGTCCGCGCCTATTCGGACCATGTCTCCGACGCGCCGCTGCTCGGCTGGGCGGACGAGGCGTTCGCGGTCAACGCCCACGGCCCCTTGGCGAAGCTTGCGGCAGCACGCGGTTGGGCACGATTGGACTGGCGTCGCGCTTGAGATTTTCCTAGTGCTTCCAAAAGGTTCGCAACCGAAACGGCGTTTCGCGCATTTGTCTGGCGGGTTGCTGTGATCACGAGGAAGCTAGACGCGTGCAGAACGACGACGAGCACAAGCCGAGCGCGACCGGAGAGCCCGCCGGCGATCTGAGGGATTCGACCTCCTACAGCCCGACGGGCAACCATCCGACGCATCATTGGAAGCGCGCGATCATCGGCGCGCCGGGACTTGGCGATCGCAGCACGGTGTTCTTCGCCGCGCTGCAGATGACGCGGATGCCGATGATCCTCACCGATCCGCGGCAGGACGACAATCCGATCGTCTTCGCCAACAAGGCGTTTCTCGACCTGACCGGCTATGAGGAAAGCGAGATCCTCGGCCGCAACTGCCGCTTCCTTCAGGGCGCCGAGACCGATCGGGATTCGGTGGCCGAGCTGCGCGAAGCGATCGCGCGCAAGGAAGCGATCGCACTGGAGCTGATCAACTATCGCCGCGACGGCAGCTCCTTCTGGAACGCGGTGTTCATCGCGCCGGTGCTCGGGCAGGACGGCGAGCTGCTCTATTTCTTCGCCAGCCAGCTCGATGTGACGCGGCGACGCGAGTCCGAACAGGCCTTCCGCCAGGCGCAGAAGATGGAGGCGATCGGCCAGCTCACCGCCGGTCTGGCGCACGACTTCAACAACCTTCTCCAGGTCGTCTCGGGCAATGTCGACATCGTTGCGAGCCAGGTCGAGGACGAGCGGCACCAGCGGCTGCTGAACAACGCCGCGCGCGCCGCCGATCGCGGATCGAAGCTCACCCGCCAGCTGCTCGCCTTCGCGCGCAAGACCCGGCTCGAGCCCAAGACCGTCGACATGAACGAGCTGATCCACGAGTTCGGCGATCTGCTCGACAATACCGTCGGCGCGCAGATCCGGCTGGTCACCGCGCTCGAGCGGCGGCTGCCGGCGGTGCAGATTGATCCCACCCATCTCGAAATGGCGATCCTCAACGTGCTGCTCAACGCACGCGACGCCATGCCCAAGGGCGGCACCGTTACCATCGCGACCCGGCTGTGGAAGCTCAACGGCGACGCGCCGATGCACCAGCTGCCCGAGGGGGACTATGTCGTCCTCACCATCCGCGACGAAGGCGACGGCATGCCCGACCATGTCCGCCGCCGCGCGACCGAGCCCTTCTTCACCACCAAGGGCGCCGAGCGGGGCACCGGGCTGGGGCTTGCGATGGTCCATGGTTTCGTCCAGCAATCGCTGGGGCGGCTGGAGATCGACAGCGCGCCGGGGGAAGGAACCGAGATCCGCATGCTGTTTCCGGTTACCAGTGCGATGGCCGGCGCGACCCCACCGCCCGCGCCTGCGCCGAAGCGCGCCAGCGGCCAGGGTGCCACCGGCGGCAGCGAAACCATCCTGCTGGTCGAGGACAGCGACGATGTGCGCGCGCTGGCGCAGGAGCAGATCGCGGCCCTGGGCTACCGCGTGGTGCTCGCATCGAGCGGCGAGGAGGCGCTGGAGCGGCTCAAGACCGAGACGATCGACCTGCTGTTCACCGACATCGTCATGCCCGGCGGCATGAGCGGGCTCGAACTGGTCGAGCAGTTCCGCGAAACCCACCCGGACACGCCGGTGCTGATGACCACCGGCTATAACGAGGATCTCGTCGCCGATATTCCGCGCGGCTCGAACCTCGACGTGATCGGCAAGCCCTATCGGCGCGAGCAGCTGGCCGATCGCATCCGCGCCGCGCTCGACCGGCGCACCACGGGTCCCCGCCGCGACGTCAATCCGATCGTGCCCGCCGAGGGATGAACCCGCCGGCGGGCCTCGACGCCCCCGGCGCGACGCCGCTCGATCGGCTGATCGCGGCGCGTGACTGGTCGGGGTCGCCGCTCGGTCCGCCCGAATGCTGGCCCCGCAGCCTGCGCGACGCGCTGGCGCTGATGCTGCCGTCGCACGCCCAAGTCGCGATCTTCTGGGGCCCCCAGTACATCGCGCTCTACAACCCCGCCTATGCCCAGACGATCGGCAACAAGCACCCGGAGGCGCTCGGCAACCCGGCGCAGCCCCATTGGGCCGAGACCTGGGACGAGCTGGGACCGATGCTCGACCATGTCCGCACGACCGGCAAGACACTGTCGGCACGCGACCGGCGCTTCTACACCGAGCGCTACGGCTTCGGCGAAATCGTCTATTTCGATATCTCGGTCTCCCCCGTGCGGGACGAAGACGGCGTGGTCGGCGGCGTGATGTCGGTCGTCTCCGAAACGACCGAGCGGGTGAAGGGCGATCGCCGGCTGCGCGAGAGCGAGGCGGCGCTGCGCGCCAGCGAGGCGCTCGCCCGCGAGCAGGCCGACGAACTGGCGGTGATGTACGACAACTCGCCGGTCGGGCTGGCGGTGCTCGATACCGACCTGCGTTACCTGCGGATCAACCGCCAGCTCGCCGAATGGAACGGCCTGTCGGTGGCCGCGCATATCGGCCGGCATGTCAGCGAGATCGTCCCCGAGCTTAGCGACCAGGTGGTGGAGACGCTGTACCGGGTGCTGGGCGGCGAGCCGCAGCTCGGGATCGAGATCAGCGGGCCGACCCGCGGGCGGCCCGACGGAAACTCCAGCTGGCGCCAGAACTGGGTGCCGATCTACGACTGGGACGGCAAGGTCCACCAGATCGCCATCTCGTGCGAGGACGTGACCGAGGAACGCCGCGCCCAGGCGGCGCTGGAAACGCTCAACCGGGTCGGCGCCGCGCTCTCGGCGGAGCATGACCTCGAACGGCTGGTGCAGATGCTCACCGATGCGGGGGTAGAACTGACCGGCGCCACGGTCGGCGCCTTCTTCCACAATGTGATGGACGAGAGCGGCGAGCGGCTCCACCTGTTCACCCTGTCGGGCGAGGATCGCAGCCGTTTCGAGAAGATGGGCCGTCCCCGCGCGACCGGCATTCTCGGCCCCATCTTCCGCAATGTCGTGATCCGTTCGGACGACGTGACCCGCGAGCCCGAGTACGGCCAGAACGCACCCCATCGCGGCATGCCGGCAGGCCATCCGGTAATCACCAGCTATTTGGGCGTGCCCGTGGTCTCGCGTGATCGCTCGGTGCTGGGCGGCTTGCTGTTCGGCCATCCCCAGCCCGGCCGGTTCACCGCACGGCACGAGGAACTGGCGCGCAGCCTCGCCGCGCAGGCCGCGGTGGCGATCGACAATGCCGGGCTGCTCGCCGATGTTCGCGCCGCCAACGAGACGCTCGAACGCCGCGTCGAGGAACGCACCGCCGCGCTCCACGAGACCGAGGCGGCGCTGCGCCAGAGCCAGAAGATGGAAGCGATGGGCCAGCTGACCGGCGGCGTCGCGCACGACTTCAACAACCTGCTGACCCCGATCATCGGCAGCCTCGACCTGATCCTGCGCAAGCGCGGCGACGATCCGGTGCTCCACCGCTTGCTCGACGGCGCGATGCGCTCGGCCGAGCGGGCGAGCACATTGGTCCAGCGTCTGCTCGCCTTCGCCCGGCGCCAGCCGCTCCAGCCCGCGCCGGTGGACATGGCGGCGCTGGTCGAGGGCATGGTGCCGCTGCTCGCCAGTACGCTCGGCCCCAAGATCGCGCTGTCGGTGACCAGGCCCGAGACGCTGCCGCCCGCCCATGCCGATGCCAACCAGCTCGAAATGGCGCTGCTCAACCTGGCGGTGAATGCGCGCGACGCGATGCCGGAAGGCGGCGCGCTGGAGGTGCGGCTCGGGTTGGGTGATGCGGGCGATGCGCCGACGCCGCTCGCCGCGGGTCACTATGTGCGGCTGGCGGTGCGCGATACCGGATCGGGAATGGACGCCGCCACGCTTGCCCGCGCGATCGAGCCCTTCTTCTCGACCAAGGGGGTCGGGCGCGGCACCGGGCTCGGCCTGTCGATGGTGCACGGCCTGGCGAGCCAGCTGGGCGGCACCATGGGCCTGTCGAGCCGCCCGGGTAAAGGCACCGAGGTGGAGCTGTGGCTGCCGGTCAGCGCCGAGGCGCCTGCCATGACCGACGCGCCGCAGCGCCACGAGCCGCATGACGGCGCCGGCACGGTGCTGCTGGTCGACGACGAGGATATCGTCCGCGGCACGGCGGCGGAGATGCTGCAGGCCCTGGGCTATCAGGTGCAGCTGGCGGATTCGGCCGAGGCGGCGCTGGGGATGCTCGACAGGGGGCTAGTGCCCGATCTGCTCGTCACCGATCACCTGATGCCGGGGATGACCGGCACCGAGCTGGCGCGCACCGTACAGGCGCGGCTCGGCACGCTGCCGACGCTGATCGTCTCGGGCTATGCCGATGTCGAAGGGCTGGGGCGCGACTTCGCGCATCTCCCCAAGCCCTTCCGCCAGGCCGACCTCGCCCGCGCGCTGACCCTGCTCGGCGTGCGCTGACGGCTCAACCCGCCAGCTGCGTCTCCAGCTGCCCGAGCACGCGGTAGCAATCCAGCACCTTGCCCACCGAACTGTTCGGCTCGCGCCCCTCGCGGATTGCCGACACGAACTCGCGGTCCTGCAGCTCGATGCCGTTCATCGACACGTCGACCTTGCTGACGTCGATCGGTTCTTCCTTGCCGTTCACCAGATCATCGTAGCGGGCGATATAGGTCCCGTTGTCGCAGATATAGCGGAAGAAGGTGCCCAGCGGCCCGTCATTGTTGAAGCTGAGCGACAGGGTGCAGATCGCGCCGCTTTCGCTCTTCAGCTGGATCGACATGTCCATGGCGATGCCCAGCTCGGGATGGATCGGCCCCTGCACCGCATGCGCCTGGACGATCTTGCCCGCCTGATAGGCGAACAGGTCCACCGTGTGCGCGGCGTGGTGCCACAGCAGATGGTCGGTCCAGCTGCGCGGCTGGCCCTTGGCGTTGATGTTCTTGCGGCGGAAGAAATAGGTCTGCACGTCCATCTGCTGGACGGCGAGCTCGCCCGCGGTGATGCGGTTGTGGACCCATTGGTGGCTCGGATTGAAGCGCCGCGTGTGTCCGACCATGCAGACCAGCCCCGTCTCCTGCTGCTTGGCGAGCACGGCCTGCGAATCCGCCCAGCTGTCCGCCAGCGGGATCTCGACCTGGACGTGCTTGCCCGCATTCATACAGGCGATCGCCTGCTCGGCGTGCATCTGGGTGGGGGTGCACAGGATCACCGCATCGACATCGTCGCGGGCCAGCGCATCGGCCAGCTCGGTGGAATGGTGCTTGGCGCCGTATTTCTCGGCGACGGCGGCGGCCTGCTCGGCGGTGCGGCTGATGATCGAAGTGATCTCGACGCCGTCGATCTTCTGCAGGCCGTCGAGATGCTTTTCGCCGAACGCGCCGGCACCGGCCAGGGCAATACGCATGGGTGTCTCCTGTAAGTCTTGGATCAGCGGACGGGTTCGAGCACGAGATGCCCGACCGCAGTGTTGGAAGCAGGCACATGGTAATGGCGGTGCAGCGCCCGCACGTCGCGCCCCAGCGCGCCGCGCATGATCAGCCACATCACCATCTCGATCCCCTCCGAGCCGGTCTCGCGCAGATATTCGATATGCGGGATGGCCCGCAGTTCGTCGCCATAGGGCCCGCTCATCATATCGAGGAAGCGATTGTCCCATGCGGCATTGATCAGCCCGGCGCGGGGCCCCTGGAGCTGGTGGCTCATGCCGCCGGTGCCCCAGACCTGCACGTTGAGGTCCTCGGGATAGCTTTCCACCGCCCGCGCGATCGCCTCGCCGAGCAGCCAGCAGCGATTGCCCGAAGGCGGCGGATAGGTGACGACGTTCACCGCCAGCGGCACCACCTTGACCGGCCACGCCTCGGGCTGGCCGAACATCAGGCTCATCGGCACGGTGAGGCCGTGATCGACCTGCATCTCGTTGACGATGGTCAGGTCGAACTCGTCGAGGATGCAGCTCTGCGCGATATGCCAGGCGAGATCGGGATGGCCGATCACGTCGGGCACCGGACGCGGCCCCCAGCCCTCGTCGCAGATGCCGTAGCGCTCGGCGCACCCGATCGCGAAGGTGGGGATGATCCGCATGTCGAAGGCCGAGGCATGGTCGTTATAGACCAGGATCACGACGTCGGGCTTCTCCCCCGCGATCCACTGCTTCGACCAGTCGTATCCGGCGAACACCGGCTGCCAATAGGGCTCGGCCGTCTTGCCGAGATCGATCGCCGCGCCCACGGCGGGGACATGGCTGGTGGCGACGCCCGCGGTAATCCGAGCCATCAACGCTTCTCCCGGATCGAGCGGACGCCCTCTGGGCTACGGCCGCCGGCGACCATCATCGCCTGATACTCCTCAGGGCGCATCCCCGTCATCGTGCCCACCGCCTGGAGGAAGCTTAGGCCGTCGGTGGAGAAGAGCTTGGCGAGGAAATAGATGTTGCCGCCCAGATCGAGGCAACGGTTGTAATCGCGGTCGAGCAGCGCCTGCTTCTGCGCCTCGGTGAGCGGCCACGCGTCCAGATAGGCGCGCTCGTCGGCCTTGAACTTTTCGCGATTCTCGGCCGTCATTAGGCTCATCGCGAACTGGTTCATCCAATATCCCTGCCGCGCCCGCGCCGCGGTGTAGACGCGGGTGCCGGGGATGTCGTCGAACTCCGCCAGATAGGCGTGGATGTCGCGCGGCCCGCTCACAGCCCGCGCGCCTTCAGCTTGGCGTCGAGCAGCGGGAATACCCGGCGGGCATTGCCCTCGAAGATCGCATGGCGCTCCGCCTCGGGCAGGTTGAGCGCGTCGACATAGCGCTTGGTGTCGTCGAAATACTGGCCGGTGGTGGGATCGATGCCGCGCACCGCGCCGACCATCTCCGAACCGAACAGGATGTTCTTCTTGTCGATCACATCCGCCAGCAGATTGATGCCCGGCTGGTGATAGACACAGGTATCGAAGAAGATGTTGTGCATCAGATGTTCGTCGAGCGACGGCTTCTTGAGCATGTCCGCAAGGCCGCGATAGCGCCCCCAGTGATAGGGCACCGCGCCGCCGCCATGCGGAATGATGAAGCGCAGCGTCGGAAAATCCTTGAACAGATCGCCTTCCAGCAGCTGCATGAAGGCGATCGTGTCGGCTGCGATGTAATAGCCGCCGGTCGCGTGCATCGCCGGGTTGCAGCTGCCCGAGACGTGGATCATCGCCGGTACGTCCAGCTCCACCATCTTCTCGTAGAAGGGGTACCAGTAGCGGTCGGTCAGAGGCGGATGGGTGAAGTGGCCGCCGCCCGGATCGGGATTGAGGTTGCAGCCGATGAAGCCGAGTTCGGTGACGCAGCGCTCCAGCTCCGCGATCGAACCCGCCATGTCCGCCTTGGGGCTCTGCGGCAGCATGCACACGCCGACGAAGGTTTCGGGAAACAGGTCGACGACGCGCGCAATCAGGTCGTTGCAGCGGCGCGCCCATTCCTTCGCCACCTTCTCGTCGCCGACATGCGGCGCCATCGCCGAGGCGCGGGGCGAGAAGATGGTGAGGTCGGCGCCGCGCTCCTTGATCAGGCGCAGCTGGTTGGCCTCGATCGTCTCGCGGATCTCGTCGTCGCTGATTTCGGGATAGGGCGGCGGGCAGGTGCCGGCCTTGAACGCTGCCTTCTGCGCCTCGCGCCAGGCGTCGTGCGCCTTGGGGAGCACGGTGTAATGGCCGTGACAGTCGATGATCATCGTCATTGCGATTTCGTCCTCTCCTCGATCGCGGCGAGCTTGGGCGCCAGCCCCTCGGGCGGGGTGCCGAGCCCGAGCGTGCCGATCGCGCGCTGGCGCTCGACGGTGCCGCGGGTCATCGCGGCGCCGGTGCCCAGCGCTTCAATCGTCTTGACCACTTCCTCCATCTCGGCGGCGCGGCGCAGGCCGTGGACCAACATGCGGTCGAGATTATAGTCGGCGCGCACTTCCCAAGGACGCGGCCGCTCGCTGGCATCTAGGGAAGCGAGCACCGCGTCGCGCACCCCCGCTGCTTCGGCCGCGAGCAGGCATTCGGCGGTGAGCGCCTCGAGCCCCTTCACCATCACCGAGCGGATCATCTTGATCGACGAGGCGCGGCCGACCGCATCGCCCACGATGCTGATATTCTGGAAGCCTAGCGCGGCCAGCACCGCCGCCGCAGCTTCGGCCTGCGCCCCGCTCACTAGCAGCGGCACCGCGAGCCGCGCGGGATCGACGGGCGCGAGGATGGCGCAATCGACATAGTGCGCGCCCGCCGCCTCCACCGCACGGGCGGCGGCCTGCTTGGTCTGCGGCGCGACGCTGTTGCCGTCGCAGTACAGGGCACCAGGGGCCAGATGCGGCGCGGCGGCTTGCGCCACGGCGAGCGCCTGGTCGGCGGTGACGAGCGAGAGGACCAGCGGGCGGTCGGCCAGTGCTTCGGCCAGCGTCGCCGCGCCTTCCACTCCAGCATCGGCATAGCGCGCGCGCATCGTGGCGGCATCGGCGCCGTCGGTCTTGCGATCGAACACCCGCGCATCGGCTTCCCAGCCGCCAGCGCGCGCGAAGGTCGAGCCTGCCTCTCCAAAGCCGATCAGGGCGATCCTGTCTTGCATGGGCCCGGCATGGCCGAGCCGCGCCGGGGTCTCCAATCGAATCCGCCGCCACGCTATAAGTTTTTACGTATATAGCGTTGCCGCGGAAGCATGGAGCGTGGCCAGAAACGCTGCCTGCGCGCGGGTTGGCCGCCAGTCGGCGCGGTAGGTCACCCCGATGGTCCGCGTGACGGCGCCCGGCGCCGGTCCCAGATCGACGAGCAGCCCGCTGGCCAGCTCCACCGAGAGCTGGTCGACCGAGAGCAGGGTCAGCTCGTCCCCGGCCTGGAGCAGCTCGCGGATCGTCATCACCGAACCGCATTCGATCGGCACCGGGGGGAGCGGCCCGCCGATCGCGGCGAACAGGTTGCGCCACAAGGTACGCAGCGGCGTGCCCTCGGGGGGCACGATCCAGCCAAAGCGATGGAGCGCCGCGAGCCGGTCCGGCGCGGTCGCCAGCGGGTGCCCGGCGCGGGCGATAATCGTCGGCCGGTCGTCGAACAGTGGCGCCTGGACGAGGTCCGGCCCCAGCGTCTCGGCATCGCGCAGCGCGCCGATCATCAGGTCGACCTCCCCGTCGCGCAAGGGGCCGACTAGCTCGCCATGCGCGCCCTCGTGGATCAGCAGGTCGATACCCGCATGGTCGCGGCGGAAGGCGTTGATCGCATGGGGCAATAGCCGCGCCCGACAGAGCGGCATCGCGCCGATCGAGATGCGGCCCGCGCTGCGTCCGAGCAGTTCGCCGAGATCCTCCACCCCCGCGCGCAGCTCGGCAAGCGCCAGTCGCAGCCGCCGCGCTACCTGCCCCCCGTGATGGGTGAGCACCAGCCCACGCCCCCGCCGGTCGACCAGCCGCTGGCCCAGCGCCAGCCCGAGATCGCCGACCGCGCGGTGCAGCGAGGAGACAGTCACGCCCGCCGCCTGCGCCGCCGCGGGGTAGCTGCCCTGCTGCGCCAGCGCGACGAACGCACGCAGCTGCGCCGCCGTCACCCGATTGCTGCCAATCAGTCGCAGCGCGACTTCCACCCGCGGGGCGAGCCGGTGGGCGGCCTCGGTGGGTACCATGCCGGTCGCGCGCCGCTCGAACAGGGCGGTCCCCAGCTGCGCTTCCAGCTTGGCGATTCCCTGCGTCGCCGCCGGCTGAGTGAGATTTACCGCCTCCGCCGCGCGGCTGACGCTGCCCAGCCGCACCGCGGCGGCCATGGCGGCGAGATGGCGGATATTGAGCTGATCGACGTGCACGGAATACAATTAGCAAAAACTAATGGCCCTGGCATCCTTCCGATTGGATGCCGCCGCCCCACACGCGCACCTCCATCGGCAAAAGACCAGAGGAGCTGCCATGTCGGGCATCGTCGTCCAGAACATCGAACGCGCCGATCCTGCGGTGATCGACGGCCTCGCCCATGCCGGCGTCGCCACCGTCCACGAGGCGCAGGGCCGCACCGGGCTGCTCGCCCCGCATATGCGGCCGATCTATGCAGGCGCGCGGATCGCGGGCAGCGCCGTCACCATCTCCGCGCCGCCGGGGGACAACTGGATGGTCCATGTCGCGATCGAGCAGCTGCGCGACGGCGATATTCTGGTGCTCGCCCCCACCAGCCCGTGCACCGACGGCTATTTCGGCGACCTGCTCGCCACCTCGGCCCAGGCGCGCGGCTGCCGCGGGCTGATCATCGACGCGGGCGTGCGCGACGTGCGCGATCTGACCGCGATGGGCTTCCCGGTCTGGTCGAAGGCGGTGCATGCGCAAGGGACGATCAAGGCGACGCTCGGCTCCGTGAACGTGCCGGTGGTCTGCGCCAATGCGCTTATCAACGCCGGCGACGTGATCGTCGCCGACGACGACGGCGTCTGCGTGGTTCCCCGCGCCACTGCGGCGGCGGTGCTGGAAAAGGCACAGGCGCGCGAGGCCTCCGAGGAGGCGCGGCGCCAGCGGCTGGCGGCGGGCGAACTCGGGCTCGACATCTACGCTATGCGCCCGAAGCTCGAAGCAATGGGCCTGAAATATGTCTGAGCCCGCTTCGGCCCGCGTCATGTGGATGCGCGGCGGCACCTCGAAGGGCGCGTTCTTCCTCACCGAGGACCTGCCCGCCGACCCCGCTGCGCGCGATGCCTTCCTGCTGCGGATCATGGGCTCGCCCGATCCGCGCCAGATCGACGGCATGGGCGGTGCCGATCCGCTGACCAGCAAGGTGGCGGTGGTCCGCAAATCCGCCCGCGAGGGGGCGGATGTCGACTATCTGTTCCTCCAGGTGTTCGTCGACCAGGCGATCGTCTCGGACGCGCAGAATTGCGGCAACATCCTCGCCGGCATCGGCCCGTTCGCGATCGAGCGCGGGCTGGTCGAGGCGCAGGAGGGGGAGACGCGCATCCGCGTCTATCTGGAGAATACCGGCCAGCGCGCCGTCGCCACGGTGCAGACGCCGCAGGGCCGCGTGACCTATGCCGGTGATGCTCGGATCGACGGCGTGCCCGGCACCGCCGCGCCGATTCCGCTCGAGTTCCGCGATACCGCCGGCTCCTCCTGCGGCGCGCTGCTGCCCACGGGCAATGCCGTGGACGTGGTGGAAGGCGTGCCCGTCACGCTGATCGACAACGGCATGCCCTGCGTGGTGATGAAGGCGGCGGACATGGGCGTCACCGGCTATGAGGACCGCGACACGCTCGACGCCGATACCGCGCTCAAGGCCCGTATCGAAGCGATCCGCCTCGCCGTGGGCGAACGGATGAACCTGGGCGACGTCCGCGAGAAATCGGTGCCCAAGATGATGCTGGTCGCCCCACCCCGGAACGGCGGGGCGGTGACGGTACGCAGCTTCATCCCCCATCGCGCCCATGCTTCGATCGGCGTGCTCGGCGCGGTGAGCGTCGCCACCGCCTGTCTGCTGCCCGGTTCGCCCGCAGCGGAGGTGGCGGAGATTGCCGAGGGCAGCCGCAAGACGCTCTCGGTCGAGCACCCCACCGGTGAGACGACCTGCGTGATGGAACTGGACGCGCGCGGCACGGTCGTCACCGCTGCGATGCTGCGCACCGCGCGCAAGCTGATGGACGGAGAGGTTTTCGCATGAGCCGCATCACCAGCTGGCACGCCGATCCCAGCGTGCCGCACTTCAGCCCGCCTCCCGGCGCGGTGGACGCCCATTGCCATGTGTTCGGGCCGATGGCGGACTTCCCGTTCAGCGCCAAGGCCAAATATCTGCCCGAGGATGCGGGCCCGGAGATGCTGTTCGCCCTGCGCGACCGGCTCGGCTTTTCTCGCAACGTCATCGTCCAGGCGAGCTGCCACGGCACCGACAATGCCGCGACGCTCAATGCCATCGCGAAGTCGGACGGCAAGGCACGCGGCGTCGCCGTGGTCGATCCGGCGATCAGCGACGCGGAGCTGGAAGCGCTGCACGCAGGCGGCATTCGCGGTGTTCGCTTCAACTTCCTCAAACGCCTGGTCGACGACGCCCCCAAGGACAAGTTCCTCGAGGTCGCCCGCCGCATCCAGCCGCTCGGCTGGCACGTCGTCGTCTATTTCGAGGCCGATATCCTCGCCGAGCTCCGCCCGTTCCTCGACGCGATCCCGACGCTGCTGGTGATCGACCATATGGGTCGCCCGGACGTGGCGCAGGGGGCGCATGGCTCCGACATGCAGGCGTTCCGCGCGCTGCTCGACAGCCGCGACGATATCTGGACCAAGGTCACCTGCCCTGACCGGCTCGACGCCAAGGGGCCGCCCTGGGACGATTTCGCGGCTGCGGTGGCGCCGCTGGTCGCCGACTATCCGGACCGCGTGTTGTGGGGCACCGACTGGCCGCACCCCAACATGCAGGATGCGATCCCCGACGACGGCGCGCTGGTCGACATGATTCCGCGCATCGCGCCGACGTCGGAGCTCCAGCACAAGCTGCTCGTCGCCAATCCGATGCGTCTGTACTGGCCCGAGACCTGGTCAGGATAACGTTAACCTTCAATATTTAGGCTTAAGGCGCAACCGCACGCCCTCCCCCTCGTTCAAGGCGAAACCAGAGGGAGGACACCACATGGCTTCGGCCGTTTTCGGCACCGGGTGCGCGCGCGCATGAAACTTCCGGGGTCCGACGATTCTTCGACGCTTCTCTACGACCTGCGCAGCGATACGCGCAGCGTCGGCATCCTCACCTTCCATCGCTGCATCAACTACGGCTCCTATTGGCAGGCCCGCTGCCTCGCCGAGGGCGTGCATGCGCGCGGCCACCGGGTGATGCTGCTCGATCATGAATCGCCGCACGTCACCCGCGCCGAGTGGCGCAACGCGCTGCAGCCGACGCTGCCGGTACGATCCAGCGCCGAGGACCGCCGGCTGTACGGCGCCAAGCTCCGCAAGTTTCTCTGCGCCTTCGATGCGCTGCCGCTCTCGCCCGGCTTCGACCTGGTCGATCCGCTCGAGATGCCGCGTGTCGATACGGTGCTGGTCGGCAGCGACGAGGTGTGGAACCTGCGCCACCCCTGGTATGGCGGCGCTTCGATCTTCTTCGGCCAGGGGCTGAACGCCGAATGCGTCGCCGCCTATGCCGCCAGCTTCGGCAGCTATGATGCCGATGCCGGGCTCGACCCCTATTGGCAGGATCAGCTGCGCCGGTTCGACACGATCGCGGTGCGCGACGAGAACAGCCGCCGGCTGGTGGCGCAGGCGACCGGCAAGTCGCCTCCGCTGGTGCTCGATCCTTGCCTGCAATTCCCGCCCCAGCCCGATGCCGCGACGCCGGTGCCCGAGGGCAACTATGCCCTGGTCTATGGCCATGGCATGCCCGAGGACTTCGCCGCAGCCGCCCGCAGCTGGGCGTCGGCACGCGGCATAAGGCTGATCAGCATCGGCTATCGCAACGACTGGGCGGATGAGCAGTGGCTCGATGCCGGCCCGCACGACTTCGCCGCGGCGATGGCGGGCGCGCAGGCGGTGCTGACCAATTTCTTCCATGGCTGCGTGTTCGCATTGCTCAACGACACGCCCTTTGCCTGCGCGCCCTCGCCCTATCGGATGAACAAGGTGCGCGACCTGACCGAGCTGCTCGGCGCGGAGCGGCACCTGCTGGTGCCCGGCGCGCGGATCGATCTCGGCGCGATCCTCGACGTGCCGCTGGACGCGGCGATCGGCGGCCGGATCGAGGCGATGCGCGACCGGTCGAACGCCTATCTGGACAAGGTGCTTGGCTGAGGCGCCCAGCCCGGCCGCCATCATTCGCTCGGGACTGTGCATCGGCTGCGGCGGCTGCGCGTCGGACGGCGGCGGCGGGCATATGGGATGGGACGGCTATCGCCAGCTCAAGCCCCAGGGGCCGCCCGGCTGGCACGAGACCCCGACGCCGCGCTTCGCCGCCACCTGCCCCTTCTCGCCGGAAGCCGTGGACGAGAATGCGATCGCCGAAGATCGCTTTCCAAGCGCGCCGATCGCCGACCAGCGGATCGGCCGGTTCGAGACGGCCTATGTCGGCCATGTCGCCGAGGGGGATTTCCGCGCCGGCGGCAGCTCGGGCGGCATGGTCAGCTGGGTCGCCGCCGAACTGCTGCGGCGCGGGCTGATCGACGGCGTCGCGCATGTCGTGCCGCTGCCGGGTCCCGGCGCCCCGCATTTCGGCTATCGCATCTCGCGCAGCCTGGAGCAGATCGCCGAGGGCGCGCGCTCGCGCTACCATCCGGTCCACCTCGCCCATGTGCTCGACGAGATCCGCCGCGTCCCCGGCCGCTATGCGGTGGTCGGCATTCCCTGCTTCGTGAAGGCGGTCCACCTCGCCCGCGCCGCCGAGCCGGTACTCGCCGAGCGGATCACCGCTACGCTGGGGCTGTTCTGCGGCCATATGAAGAGCGGGCGGCTGGTCGACAGCTTCGCCTGGCAGCTGGATGTGGATCCCGACGCGGTCACCGCGGTGGAGTATCGCCGCAAGGATGCCGATCGTCCCGCCAACTGGTACACCGCGCACCTGACCCTCGCCGACGGCAGCGCACGCTGGCAGGACTGGTGGCATCTGGCGGACGGCGACTGGGGTGCCGGCTTTTTCCAGAACAGCGCGTGCAACATGTGCGACGACGTCGTTGCCGAGACCGCCGACATCGCATTCGGCGACGCCTGGGTGGAGCCCTATTCCTCCGACGGCCGCGGCACCAATGTCGTGATCGTCCGGTCGCCGCAGCTGCGCGACGTGGTGGCGGCGGCGATCGGCGACGGGCGGCTGGCGCTGGATGCGGTGGACGCCGACTTCATTGCGGGAACCCAGGATGCCGGGCTGCGCCATCGCCGCGAGGGACTCGCCTATCGGCTGACCTGGGCGCGGCGTGGGATTCGCCCGAAGAAGCGCGTGGCCCCGAGTGCGGCAGGGATCGGGTGGCGACGCAAGCTCGTCTATCGCACCCGCGCTGGGATCGCGGCCTGGAGCCACCGTATCGCCTGGGCGGCGGATCGGTTCGGCGCGCCGGGTCTGTACATCCGCTGGGCCAGGGTGTCGCTCGGCCTCTACCAGGCGCTCACCTATTCGCGTGGCAAGCTCGGTGCCTGGCTCGACAAGCTGGAGCGCCGCTGAACGGGTCCCGGCCGAGCAGTGCCCGGCCGGGAAGCGGAAGGTTCAGGCTTCCACGTCGGTCTTCGTCCGCCCCGCGCCCGGGCCGGCGGCGAGATCGGCGCCGGTGGTGGGGTTGGTCGAGGGATCGGACTTGGTCCGCTCGGCCAGCTGGGTCAGCGCGGCGGTGTCGGCCGAACCCAGCGTCACCGTCGGCATACCGTCGCCATTGTCGGCGGGCAGCGTCTGCTGGAGATCGTCGACCCGGTCCCATTCCGGCCCGTCGTTCCACGGACCGCGCATGTCGCCCTCGCCCTGCGAGGTGTTGACGTACATGCTCGAATATTCCGGCACGCCCGGCAGCTTGCCCGGCGGGAAATTGTCCTCGATCGAATAGAGCGCCTTCTCGAACGACTTCTGGTGCGCCACCTCGCGCGTCATCAGGAACTTGAGCGCATCCTTGATGCCGGCATCGTCGGTGATGTTGATCAGCCGCTCATACACGATCTTGGCGCGGCTCTCGGCGGCGATGTTCGAGCGCAGGTCGCAGGTCGGATCGCCGCGGCTGTCGACATAGGCCGCCGTCCACGGCACGCCCGCCGAGTTGGTCAGCGCCGGGCCGCCGCCATAGAGGATCGCCTGGGTGTGGCTGTTGCCGCCTTGCGTCAGCGACATGTAGAGCTCGGCCTCTTCCATATCGCCTTCGGAGATATGCGCCTTCACGCCCTTGTTGAGCATCGCGACGATCGAGCCGATCACTTCAAGATGGCTCAGCTCCTCGGTAGCGATGTCGAGCAGCATGTCCTTGCGGCCGGGATCGTCCTCGGCGAGGCCTTGCGTGAAGTAGCGCATCGCCGCCGCCAGCTCGCCGTCGGGCCCACCGAACTGCTCGAGCATCAGCGAGGCGAGGACCGGGTTGGGCTCGGCCACCCGCACCGTATATTGCAGGCGTTTGTTGTGCATGAACATGCAGTCTCTCCTTGAGCATTGCGTACGGGAAGACAGCGGATGGCCGTGCACATGGTTCAGATACTTCTGCGTTGATCGATTATTTGTGATTGATCTGAATTAACTACGCACCCTCATGCGCAGGACTGCGCGGGTCGTTCCGGCTTCTTCAACATAGCTGTCGCTTGCGCGCTGAACGAGCCAGCCGATCAACGGAACGGGGAGCGGCGACCCTTCGTTGACCGACGAGAGAAGCACGGAACATCAGGAGCTTGCCAGATGAGCGACAAACAACCGATGCAAGCGAGCGGCGGCGACGCGCGCAAGGGCGCGCCCGACGGCGTCTCGGACGCCGACACCCATGGCCGCAGCGCGGGCGAGAGTGAAGGCGGCGCCTATCCGAACCCCTATCCGGACAAGGCCGAGAAGGAAGGCCCTGGCCATCTGATGGGCCATGGTGGGCAGAGCCATATCAACTATGAGGGCGGCCCGAATCCCAACGCGACTACCAAGGGGGAGTAGGAGATATCCACCTGCCTTTTAGTCCCCCTCCCGCTTGCGGGAGGGGCTAGGGGAGGGTGCGTGAGGGTAGCAGGCGAAGGCCTCGCAGAAAGAGCCTCCACGTCACACCCTCCCCCCGCCCCCCTCCCGCAGGCGGGAGGGGGAGCGGCGTCACCCCACCGCTGGCGCGAGGGCCTGTGCGCCGCCCGGCTCGATCGACGTCGGCTTGTCCGCGGTCACCGAGGGTGTCTCCGCTACTGCCGCGCGCTCGGCTTCCTCCTCCTGCCCGACCGGCAGCGTCTTCCCCGTGGTACGATCCAGTCCGATCGCCGTCACGATATCGAGCGCCGTCGCCGCGGCGACGAAGGCGATCGCGCCCCACACCGCCTTGTTCTGGGGTGCCCGCCGCGCCGCCAAGCCCAGCGCGGCGATGTCCATCGCGTCGCCGGCCACCCGGTTCCACACGCGGACGCTGTGCGCCGGGCCGGCGAGCAGCGCCGCGCCCGCGAACAGCTCGCGCGCGCCGAAGGTCCGCACCACGCCGTCATGGTCTTCAGCCGACAGCCCGCGCGCGATGCGCTTCGAGGCGGCGAGTTCGGCGATGCCGAGCCCGATCGAGAAAACGCCCAGTCCAAATCCCAGCTTGCGATAGTCCATCGGTCCGCTCCTTGCGCTTCGTGTGATCGATGCGCCCGGCATTCGGTGCCGGACGGCGGTCAACCAACCGCCCGGAAACAATCGGCGTTCCGAGGATTTCGCCAATACTATCCTATGTTTACAGGATCATTTGCAGGGGAAGCGCTGCTGCATCATCGCAGCGAACGCCGCCTTCACGCTGATGCCGCGCTGCGCCGGCGGAATTTTCTCGAACGCCGCGATCAGATCGTTGCTGCTCATCTTCGCCTGCCCCTTGGGCGGCGGGCAACTGCTCGGCTTCTTGCCCGCAGCAGCCTCCGCGGCGAGGTCGCCGCGATAGGCAGTCGATGCGCCTTCGATCTCCTGCTTGAGCACTCCGATGTCGGACGAGAACATCGCCATCGCGCCCTTGGCCTTGAGCGCGCTCACCTTGGCGACGAAGTCGGCCACGCTCATCGCCTGGGCGGGGACCGCCACCAGCATCAGTCCACCGGCCGCCAGAAACAGTCGTCGCATGCAAAAACGCTCCCGGAAAGGGTTCCCGGGAGCGTTCTTCATCGGTGCGAAGCTGAACCTGGCAATGCCGGGGCGCTTCAGGCCCCCTGCGGTGCCGGGTTGCCGAACGGATCCTTGAGCTTGCGCGTCTTGGGGATCGAGGTGCCGCCCACCGCGGGCATGCCCGGCGTGCCCGTCGGGTCGCCGCGATCCAGCGTCTCGCCGGCGATCAGCTTCTTGATCTCCTCGCCGGTCAGCGTCTCGTACTCGAGCAGCGCCTGCGCGATGGTGTGGAGCTGGTCGGTATGGTCGCCCAGGATCTGCCGCGCGCGGTTCAGGCCCTTCTCGACAAAGGCCTTCACCTCGGCATCGATCAGCCGCGCGGTCTCGTCCGACATCGGCTTGGAGCGCTGCACCGAATAGCCGGTGAAGCTGTCCTCGCTCTCCGAGAAGTCCAGCGGGCCGAGATTGTCCGACAGGCCCCACTTGGTCACCATCGCACGGGCGAGGCGGGTCGCCTGCATGATGTCGTTCGAGGCGCCCGAACTCACCTTGTCATAGCCGAAGATCAGTTCCTCGGCGACGCGGCCGCCGAACGCCACGGCGATGTCGGCATGCATCTTGTCACGGTGATAGCTGTACGAATCGCGCTCCGGCAGCGGCTGCACCATGCCGAGGGCAAAGCCGCGCGGGATGATCGTCGCCTTGTGGATCGGATCGGCGGTCGGCTCGTGCGCGAACACCAGGGCGTGGCCGGCTTCGTGATAGGCGGTCATCCGCTTCTCGTCGTCGGTCATAACCATGGAGCGGCGCTCGGCGCCCATCAGCACCTTGTCGCGCGCGTCGTCGAATTCCTGCGCCGCCACCAGCCGCTTGCCGCGACGCGCCGCGAGCAGCGCCGCCTCGTTGACCAGGTTGGCGAGATCGGCACCCGAGAAGCCCGGCGTGCCGCGCGCGATGACGCGGGCATCAACGTCCGGCGCGATCGGCACCTTCTTCATGTGGACCTGCAGGATCTTCACGCGTCCCTCGATATCGGGACGCGGCACCTGCACCTGGCGGTCGAAACGGCCCGGACGCAGCAGGGCGGGATCGAGCACGTCGGGGCGGTTGGTCGCGGCGACGATGATGATGCCTTCGTTGGCCTCGAAGCCGTCCATCTCGACCAGCAGCTGGTTCAGCGTCTGCTCGCGCTCGTCATTCTGGTTGCCCAGACCCGCGCCGCGCGAACGGCCGACCGCGTCGATTTCGTCGATGAAGACGATGCATGGCGCCGACTTCTTTGCCTGCTCGAACATGTCGCGCACGCGGCTCGCGCCGACGCCGACGAACATCTCGACAAAGTCCGAACCCGAAATGGTGAAGAAGGGCACGCCCGCCTCGCCGGCGATCGCGCGGGCGAGCAGCGTCTTGCCGGTACCGGGCGAGCCGACCAGCAGCGCGCCCTTGGGGATCTTGCCGCCCAGCCGCGCGAACTTCGACGGGTCCTTGAGGAACTCGACGATCTCCTGCAGCTCCTCGCGCGCCTCGTCGATGCCGGCGACGTCGTCGAAGGTGACCTTGCCTTCCTTCTGCGTCAGCAGGCGGGCGCGGCTCTTGCCGAAGCCCATCGCACCCGAGCCCGAATTCTTCTGCATCTGGCGCAGCACGAAGAAGGCGATGCCGAGGAAGAGCAGGAAGGGCAGCGACTGGACCAGGATATACTGCCAGATCGACGGGCTGTCCTCGGGACGCGCGTTGATCACGACGCCCTTCGAGCGCAGCGTCTCGACCAGCTTGGGATCGCCCGGGTTGTTCGTGCGGAACTTGCCCTCGCTGGTGCTGCCGGTGATCACCCCGGAGCCGACCGCGATGTTGACGTCCTTCACGTCACCCGACTGCACCTTGTCGAGGAAGGTCGAATAGGGAATCGCATTGCCCGTGGGCTGCGCGGTGCGGGTGTCGAACAAGGTGACGAACAGCGCCAGGGCTGCGAGAATACCCACCCAGATGAGCAGGCTCTTCATCCAGGGGTTGTTGCCCCCGTTTTCCGGACCCTGCTGCTTGCCGTTATCGCTCATCGTGTACCCGGTACCTTTCAAGCCCTAAGATAGGCGCGGCGGCGTCAATGACAATGGAACAACGTCGATCATGGTGATCGATGCGGGGGCGCCGGCGCGAAGCGCCAGCGGGGCCCCGGTCGCACCACGACTCCGGCCAAGGTCGCCACCTTCCCGGCATCCACCGCGGCGATCAGCCGGTCAAGCCCGGAACCGCGCGGGGGCGGCGCGTCGACCACCGTTTTGAGCGCACGGGCGACGAGACGGCGACGGAGGTCGCGGGGGAGATCGGCGAGGTCGAGCATGACCTTGCGGTCTTCGACCTCGGCACGGGCGGCCCATTCGCGCGCGGCCACCCAGTCGAGCGCCGCTTCGGCATCGCGCAGATTGGTGGCGGCGAGGGCGAGACGCGACGGCGGCAGTTCGGGGGTTTCGGCAAGCAGGCGCCGGACCCGGCTACGGTCGAAACGGGGGTGGCGGTTGGACGGGTCCTCGACGGGGTCGATGCCGGCGGCGTGGACCAGGGCGGCCAGCTCGGCGCGCGACCAGCCGAGCAGCGCGCGGATCAGCATTGTCGGCGCGCCGGTCCGCAGCGGCCGGCTTGGCAGCATCGCGGCGAGGCCGCCCAGCCCCGCCCCGCGCCGGGCGCGGAGGAGGAAGGTTTCGGCGAGATCGTCCTGCTGGTGCGCCACCGCGACCCACGGGGCACCGGCGGCCGTCGCCCAGTCGGCGAGACAGCGATAGCGCATCGCCCGCGCGCGGTCCTGGAGATTGCCGCCCGCGAGCATTTCGGACCGCGGCGGCAGGACCGCATGGGGCACGCCGATCCGCGCGCAGAGCGTGCCGACGAACGCCGCTTCCGCCGCCGATTCCGCGCGCAGGCCGTGATCGACCGTGGCGGCGACGACGGCCCCGGGGAAGGCGACGCGGGCGAGCAGCAGCAGCGCCAGGCTGTCCGTGCCGCCTGAAACGGCAACGCCGACCGGTGCCTCGGCGCTGGGCATCCGCCCGGCTACCGCGCGCCAGTCGGCGGTAAAGCGGGCAACATCCGCGCCCGCGATCGCGTCGATCAGCGACGCGTCACTTGCAGCGCTGATCCGCACGGCCCTTGGCGACGCCCGCGCGCATTTCGGCCGAGAGGCCGGGGCCATAGACCTTGTTCAGCTCGTCATAGACCTTGCAAACCTCGCCCGACGGCTTGTTCAGCTTCACCAGCGCCTGCGCCAGATAATAGAGGCTGTCCGGCGCGCGCTCGCCGTTCGGGTCCTTGGTGTAGTTCTCGTACAGCGCAACCGCCGCGAGGCTCGGCTTGTTGTCGTCGAGATAGGCGCGGCCGAGCAGGTTGCGCGCGAAGCTGGCGCGCTTGCCGGTCGGGTATTTGGCCTTGTACTGCTCCAGCGCCTTGGCGGCTTCCGGGTAGAGCTTGGCCTGCCACAGGCGGAAGCCGTAGAGATACAGGTCCTCGCCCGCATCGCCGGTGCTCGGTTTGCCCACCGCCGCGACCTTGGCAGCGCGGTCGCCCGACGGCTGCGCCGGGGCCGCGGCCGAATCGCCCGAGGCGGCGACGGCGCCGTCGGTCGGCATCGCGTCGGCGACAGGCTGCGGCGGGGTCTCGAGCGCCTTCACCCGCGCGTCGGTGGCGGCCTTGTAGGCGCCGAACGCCTCTTCGAGCTGGCGCATGCGATACTGGTTCTGTTCGATCTGACCCGTCATGGTCTGGATCTGGCTTTCCAGCGCGGCGACGCGTTCGGTCAGGTCGGCCAGCGGCGTGGTCGCCGGCACGCCCGGGGGCGTGTTGTCGACCTGCTGGGTGATCTGCGGCTCGACGGTCATGCCGGCGCCGCCGGGGAAGACCTTGCGCTGCACCGCGCGCATCTCGCGCTCCAGCTTGTCGACGCGCTGGCCGACATTGCCGTCCTGGGCCTGCGCCATGGCGGTGCCGTTGAAGCCGAACGCGGCAAAGGCGAGTGCCGCTGCGAGAGCAATACGCATCGTCGATCAATCCTTACGCGCCTCCCGGGGAACGGAGGCGTGGCGCCGCTATAGCCAAGCGGCGCCCGCTTGCGCCACCCCCTCAGGGGTTGGGCGTGTCACCCGCCGGCGTAGCAGTCGCCGGCGCGGCGGTCGCATCGGCGCCTTCGGACCGCGGCGTGCTGCGGCGACGGACCGGGCGTTCGCGCAGCGGCGTCGCGGCGGCGGTCGCGTCCGGCGTCGGCGAGGGCGTGGCACCCGGCTGGCCGCGAGCACGCAGCGCAGCCGAGGTCAGCTCCGCCTCGACCACCTTCACCTCGGTGCCGAGCGGGGCGACTTCGCTGCCGTTGAGCAGCACCTGCAGCTGGTCCGGACGGCCGGTGCGGATGCGCGGATGATCGGCGTCGTCGGGCACCTCGTAGCGCTCGCCGGCGGCCAGCTCCTTCTCGGCCAGCTTCTTGCCCGTCGCATCGGTGATGCGAATCCAGGCCGGCCCGCGCGCGACGAGGGTCACGTGCTCGACCGCGGGGACAGTCGGCGTCGGGGTCGGCGCGGAGGCGGCGGCCGTGGGGGTCGGGGTCGGTTCGAGCTGCTGGACCAGGCTGTCGCCCTGCGACGCGCTGCCGCCGCGGAACCAGTCGGTGCCATACCAGATGCCGATGCCGGCGACGATCACCAGCGCGACGATCACGCCGAACCAGACGATTCCGCCGGGGGCTGCGCGCGACGGCTCCTGCAGCGGATATTCGGGGGTGATCGCCGGCCGCTCGATCTGGCCGAGCTCGGCGCGGACGTCGTGCGCTATCGACACCTCGTCAACGTTGACCGCGCGGGCATAAGCCTTGGCGAAGCCGCTGGCATAGGTGATCGACGGCAGCCCCGAATAGGTGCCCTGCTCGATCGCTTCGAGGTGGCGCTGCGGAATGCGGGTACGCGCGGCGATCTCGGGGAGATCCAGCCCCATGGCTTCGCGTGCGGCGCGCAGGCGTTCGCCGGGACGCACGGTGGACGGGGTGGATTCTTCGGGCATGTCGCCTTGCATTCTGTCCTCCGGCGAACGCGTTAGACCCTGGAACGTCCGCCTTATGCTGCAGGGGATGCCCTCCCGGCCGTGTTGCTGTCAACGCCGGGAGGAAATCATTCCGGTGGATGGTCAGGCCAGTTCGACGCCCTGCGCTTCAGCCCAGCCGGTCAGCACGTCGCGCAAGGGTGCCTCGGGGTGCCGCAGCATGTCCTCCATTGCGGCCATCACCGCCCCGCGATCGAGCGAGCGCAGCATCGCCTTGATCGGGCCGACCGCGGCCGGCGTGATCGACAGCCGGTCAATGCCGAGTCCGATCAGCGCCAGCGCCTCCAGCGGCCGCCCGCCCATTTCGCCACACACCGCCACCGGCACACCTTCCGCGCGCGCCTGGTCGCTCACCCGCTTGAGGAAGCGCAGGATCGCCGGGCTCAGCCAGTCGTAGCGCAGCGCCAGCTTGGGATGCGCGCGATCGGCGGCGAACAGGAACTGGGTGAGGTCGTTGGTGCCGATCGACAGGAACTGCAGCTTGGGCAGCAGCAGATCGAGCACCTCGGCCAGCGCCGGTACCTCGAGCATCGCGCCGTAGCGAATCTCGGTCGGCATCTTGCGCCCGCGCGCGGCAAGCCAGGCATGCTGCGCCTCGAACAGCGCCCGTGCCTCGTCGAACTCCCAGGGTTCGGAGACCATCGGGAACATCACGTTGAGCGTGCGTCCCGCCGCCGCCTCGATCAGCGCGCGCGCCTGCGCCTTCATCAGCCCATCGCGGTCGAGCGCCAACCGCAGCGCGCGCCAGCCCATGGCGGGGTTCTCTTCCTCGCCATCCTCGTCGTGATTGAGGTACGGCAGCGCCTTGTCGCCACCGATGTCGACGGTGCGGAACACCACCGGCCGGTCGCCCGCGGTCTCCAGCACGTCGCGGTACAGCCGCCGCTGCGCCTCGCGCTGGGGCAGGGTCGCGGAGACGAGGAACTGGAATTCGGTGCGGAACAGGCCGATGCCGTCGGCGCCGGTCAGGTCGAGCGCGGACACATCGTCGCGCAGGCCCGCATTGACCATCAGCGTCACCCTGTGCCCGTCCTTGGTCACCGGCGGCACGTTCTTGAGCTGCGCGAACGCCGCCCGCCGCTTCTGGCTGAGCGCGAGCTTGGCCTCGAACGCCTCCTCCATCGCCAGCGAGGGCCGGACGAACACGCTTTCCTCGCTCACGTCGAGCAGCAGCAGGTCGCCCTCGGCCACTTCGCGGCGGATCTCGCGGACGCGGCCGAGCACCGGCACGCCCATGGCGCGCGCGACGATGGTGACGTGCGCGGTCAGCGAGCCTTCCTCGAGCACCACGCCCTTCAGCCGCCGCCGGTCATATTCGAGCAGCTCGGCCGGCCCCAGGTTGCGCGCGATCAGGATCGAATCCTGCCGCAGCCCCAGTTGCGCGGCGGTGCCGAGCTGGCCCGAGACGATGCGCAGCAGCCGGTTGGACAGGTCCTCCAGATCGTGCATCCGGTCGCGTAGCAGCGGATCGTCGATCTCCCGCATGCGCTGGCGGGTGCGCTGCTGGACGCGCTCGATCGCCGCCTCGGCAGTCAGACCGGAATCGATCGCCTCGTTGATGCGGCGGCTCCAGCCCTCGTCATAGGCGAACATCTTGTAGGTGGCGAGGATCTCCTCATGCTCGCCGCCGACGCCGAATTCGGCCTGGCTGGTCATGCGGTCGATCTGCTCGCGCATCTTGTCGAACGCGGCATAGACGCGGTGACGCTCGGCCTCGGTATCCTCGGCGACGGTATGTTCGATGACAATGCGCGGCTGGTGGAACACCGCGACGCCGCGCGCCATCCCCTCGACGAGCCGGAAGCCGCGGATCGTGCCCGCCGCGGTCGGCTGGAGGCGGGTGGAGGTGCCGCCGGCCGCATCGATCAGCTCGGCATTGGCGATCAGCTCGGACAGCACCATCGCGACGGTCTGCAGCGCCTCGATCTCGATATCGGCATAGCGCCGCGGATCGACATGCTGGACAGCGAGCACGCCCACCGCCCGCTCGCGCCGGATGATCGGCACGCCGGCGAAGCTGTGGAAGCGGTCCTCGCCCGTCTCGGGGTTATGGACGAAATTGGGGTGGCTGGTCGCCTCGTCGAGGTTGAGCGTCTCGACATGGGCGGCGATCGTGCCGACCAGCCCCTCGCCCAGCCCCAGCCTGGTGACGTGCACCGCCTCCTGGGCGAGGCCTCGGGTCGCGAACAGCTCCAGCACGCCTTCGCGCAGCAGGTAGATCGAGCAGACCTCGCTGTGCAGCGCCTCGCCGATGATGTTGACGACCGAATTGAGCTTCGACTGGACCGGCAGCCGTTTCGCCATCAGATCGTGAAGGCGGGTGAGGATTTCCCGGGCGGAGGCGGCTGCGGTCAAGGCCATGCGACAGCGCTAACAGATTGTGCGCACCCGCGCCAAGCCGGGTGCGCAGCAAAAGCGCGGAAAGCGGCACCGCGAACGTCGCGGCAGGCAGAGAATGCCCGCCGAACCAACCATCGTCCTTCCCGCAAAGGCGGGAATCCATTTGCCAGGGCGCTCGGGGCAGGAACCTCGGGTTCAGCGCCAATGAATCCCCGCCTTCGCAGGGATGACGGTGGGTTTGTGGAAGGCGCGGCCCCTTACGCCGCGCGCTTCTCCAGCGCGTGGGCGGCCTCGGCCATCAGCGTTGCGATGATCGTGGCGACCGGCTCTTCCTTGGTGACCATGCCGACCGACTGGCCCGCCATCACGCTGCCATGCTCGACATCGCCGTCGATCACCGCGCGGCGCAGCGCGCCCGCCCAGTAATGTTCGATCTGCAGCTGCGCCTCGGCCATTTCGATTCCGCCCTGGTCCAGCGCCTGCGCCACTTCGCGCTGCTTGGCGGTAAACAGCTCGCCGCCGGCATTCTTGAGCGCGCGCACCGGGATCACCGGCAGCCGCGGATCGATCTGCACGCTGGCGATCGCGTCGCGGGCGGAGGCGCGGATGAACGCCTTCTTGAAATTGGGGTGCGCGATGCTCTCGGTCGCCGCCGCAAAGCGGGTGCCGAGCTGGACGCCCGCCGCGCCCATGTCGAGATAGCCGGCGATCGCCTCGCCGCGGCCGATGCCGCCGGCGACGAACACGGGCACCTGGGCGGCCACTTCCGGCAGGATCTCCTGCGCGAGCACGCTGGTCGAGACAGGACCGATATGCCCGCCGGCTTCCATCCCCTCGACGACGAGCGCGTCGACGCCCGAGCGGATCAGCTTCTTGGCTAGGCTCAGCGCCGGCGCGAAGCAGATCAGCTTGGCGCCGTGCCCCTTGATCGCATCGAGCGAGCCCGCCGGCGGCAGTCCGCCCGCGAGCACGACATGGCCGACGCCGTGCTTGCCGCACACGTCGATCAGCTCGAACAGCTGCGGGTGCATGGTGATGAGGTTCACGCCGAAGGGCTTGTCCGTCAGCGCCTTGGTCGCGGCGATCTCGGCATCGAGCAGTTCGGGGCTCATCGCGCCGCACGCGATCACGCCGAAGCCGCCCCCATTGGAAATGGCGGCGACGAGATTGCGCTCGGATACCCAGGACATCGCGCCGCCTAGAATGGCGACCTCGCTGCCCAGGAACTCGCAGCCGCGCGCCATGCGGCGGGCCAGGCGCTCGGCGCCGATCGAAGAGGTGCTGATCATCCCGCGCGCCTAGCCCCGTGCGGGCGGACTCTGCAAGGGGCCGCAAGCATCGCGCTGTGCCGGTTTCGTCCTTGCCCGCCATGCCGCAAATGCGCATGATAGCGCTATCAATGATAAGAAAATCCAGGAGTTGCGATGTCCTCCCCCGTTGATCCCACCCTCGCGGTCGATCGCCGCACGCTGTTGCAAGCCTCGGCCGCTGCCGCCGCGCTGGCTACGGCAAGCGCGCATGCGGGCACCGCACCGGAGCCGCTGCGGCTGATGGAGGACAAGGGCGCCGGCTTCCCGCTGATCCGCGGCGGCGTCCCCGCGACGCTGCTTGTCGAGGCGGGTGCCGACCCCGCGCTCGCCCATGTCGCCGACGCCTTCGCGCAGGATCTGGCCCGCGTCGGCGGCACCGCCCCGCGCCGCGTCCAGACACTTTCGGACGCCAAGGGGCCGGTGGTGCTGATCGCCCAGCTCGGCCGCTCGCCGATTCTCGACGCGCTGGTGCGCGACGGCCGGATCGACGTGCGCGACCTGGCTGGCGAATGGGAAGCCTATCGCCAGATCGTCCTCGACCACCCTGCCCCCGGTATCCCCCAGGCGCTGGTGATCATCGGGTCGGATCGGCGCGGCGCCGTCTATGGCACCTATGACATCTCCCAGCGGATCGGCGTTTCGCCCTGGCACTGGTTCGCCGACGTGCCGGTCCGCCGCCGCGCCGACGTGACGCTCGCCCCCGGCAGCCGGCGCGACCAGCCGCGGGTGCGCTATCGCGGCTTCTTCATCAACGATGAGGACCCAGCCTTCAGCGGCTGGGCCAAGAAGCATTTCGGCGGGATCAACGCCGCGATGTACGCCCATGTCTTCGAGCTGCTGCTGCGGCTGAAGGGCAATTATCTGTGGCCGGCGATGTGGGGCAAGGCGTTCAACGACGACGATCCGCAGAACATGGTGCTCGCCGACGCGATGGGCGTGGTAATGGGCACCTCGCACCACGAGCCGATGACCCGCGCGCAGGAGGAATGGCACCGCAATACCGACAAGGGCGTCACCGGCGGCAAATGGGACTATGCGACCAATGCCGAGAATCTCCGCCGCTTCTGGCGCGGCGGGATCGAGCGGATGATGTCGAAGGGCGACGGCAAGGGCTATGACTGCCTGGTCACGGTCGGCATGCGCGGCGACGGTGACGAGGCGATGGCGGAGGGCACCGCGACCGAGCTGCTCGAGAAGATCGTGGCGGACCAGCGCAGCATTTTGGCCGATGTGACCAAGCGCCCGGCCGAGGCGACGCCGCAGATGTGGGCGCTCTACAAGGAAGTGCAGGATTATTACGACCACGGCATGCGGGTGCCGGACGACGTGACGCTACTGTTCGCCGACGATAACTGGGGCCAGATCCGCCGCCTCGCCACCGCTGATCTAAACCGCAAGGGCGGCTACGGCGTCTACTATCACTTCGATTACGTGGGCGCGCCGCGCAACTACAAGTGGCTGAATACCAACCAGATCGAGAAGAGCTGGCAGCAGATGGACCTCGCCTGGCAGCGGGGCGCGCGGACGATCTGGATCGTCAATGTCGGCGACCTCAAGCCGATGGAATATCCGCTGAGCTTCTTCCTCGATCAGGCGTGGAACCCGGAGGCAATGACGCTGGAGGCGATGACCGCCTATCCGGCGCGCTGGGCAGGCGCGGCGTTCGGGCCGGCGCTGGGCGAGAAGGTCGGCGCGCTGCTCACCCGCTACGGCCAGCTCGCCGCGCGGCGGAAACCGGAACTCCTCGATGCCGACAGCTTCGCGCTCGGCCCGGTGCGCAGCGATGGCAAGCTGGATGGCGGCGACTTCGGCCGTGTCATTGCCGAATGGGAGGCGCTGGAGCGCGACATGGCGGCGGTGAAGCCGCGCATCGCCGCCGATGCGCGCGACGCATGGTTCCAGCTGGTCGAGCACCCGATTATCGCCGTGGCGAACGTCTACCGGCTCTATTACGCCGTCGCCTGGAACCTCCGTCTGGCCGCTGCCGGCGATGCCCGCGCCAACGTCTTTGCCGAACAGGCCGAGCGCGCCTTCGCCCGCGATGCGGAGATCACCGCCGCCTATCATACGCTGAACGGCGGCAAGTGGGACGGGATGATGGCCCAGACCCATATCGGCTACACGAACTGGCAGGAGCCCAAGCAGCAGGTGATGCCGACGGTGCGCCGGGTCGTCGGCAAGGCGGGGCCGATCGTCTTCGTCGCGCCTTCCGCCCCCGCCGATCAGATCCTGATCGAGGCGCCGGACTTCGCAGCGGCCAGCGGCGGCAAGGGGCTAAGCTGGCGGCGCGTGCCGCACCTCGGCCGTACCCAGGGCGCGGTGACGACCTTCCCGCAGGGTCGCCCCGCCACCGCTGCGGCGGACGGCGTCCATGTCGACTATGCAGTGGTGCTACCGAAGGGTGGCCCGCTCACCGTCGCACTGGAGCTGGTGCCGACGCTCGACACCACCGGCCGCAACCAGCAGCGCATTGGCGTGTCGGTGAACGACGGTCCGGTGCAGATCCTCACCGACACGCTCGTCCCCGCCCCCAACGACACCAAGACCCAGGCCCAGCGCGACTGGAACAAGGCGGTCGAGGAAAACGGCCGCACGCTTACCGCGCGCTTCCCCGCGGTGGCGGCTGGCGCCCTTGTCGTGAAGGTCTGGCGCATCGACGACAATGTCGTCCTGCAGCGCCTCGTCGTGACGACGGGGGCCTAGCCGGACCGGCTACGCCCCCGCGCAAGATCAGGCGGCGACGTCGTCCGCGTCGAGGCCATAAGCGGTGTGCAGCACGCGCACCGCCAGCTCGGTGTAATCCTCTTCGATCAGCACCGAGACCTTGATCTCCGAGGTGGTGATCGCCTGGATGTTGATGCCGCGCGCGCCCAGCGTCTGGAACATCGTCGCGGCGACACCGGCATGGCTGCGCATGCCGACGCCGACCACCGACACCTTTGCCACGCGCGTGTCGTGGCTGACGCCGCTGAAGCCGATCGCGTCCTTCTGCTGCGCCAGGATCTCCAGCGAACGGGCAAGGTCCGCTGCCGGCACCGTGAAGGTCACGTCGGTCGCGCTGGCGCTGCCGGCGCTCTGGTGCGCGATGTTCTGGATGATCATGTCCACGTTGATGCTGGCATCGGCAAGCGGCGTAAAAATCGACGCCACCGCGCCGGGCTTGTCCGGCACCGCGGTCAGCGTGATCTTGGCTTCGTTCTTGTCGTGCGCGATGCCGGTGATGAGCTGGCGTTCCACGTCCTGAATCTCCTCTTCGCCCACGATCATCGTCCCGGGCAATGTATCTGCCATCGGCGCATCGTCGCCCGTGAAGGACGACAGCACCTGCACGCGAACCCCTTCCTTCATCGCCAGGCCGACCGAACGGGTCTGGAGCACCTTGGCGCCGACGCTGGCGAGTTCGAGCATTTCCTCATAGGTCACGCGCTTCAGCTTGCGTGCGCGGGGCACGATGCGCGGGTCGGTCGTGTAGACGCCGTCGACATCGGTGTAGATGTCGCAGCGATCGGCCTTCACCGCCGCCGCCACCGCCACTGCCGAGGTATCCGAGCCGCCACGGCCGAGCGTGGTGATCCGGTCCTCGTGCACGCCCTGGAAGCCGGGGATCACCGCGACTTCGCCCTTGCCCATGCTGGCGAGCAGCGCGTCGGTGCCGATATCCTCGATCCGTGCCTTGGCGAACGCGTCAGAGGTCTGCACCGGCAGCTGCCAGCCGAGCCACGAGCGCGCGGGCACGCCGATCGCCTGCAGCGCGATCGCCAGCAGCCCGCTGGTGATCTGCTCGCCGGCGGAGACGACGACGTCATATTCCTTGGGGTCGTAGAGCGACGAAGCCTCGCGGCAGAAGCCGACCAGCCGATCGGTCTCGCCCGCCATTGCCGAGACGACCACCGCGACCTGGTTGCCCGCCTCCCACTCGCGTTTGACGCGGGCGGCGACGCTGCGGATACGCTCGATCCCGGCCATCGATGTGCCGCCGAACTTCATTACGATACGCGCCATGGCTGGTTGCTTGTTTCCTGCCCTTGGGAGAGATGGGCGAGCCTGATAGGAGCCACGGATGCCGAACGCAACAATAGCTACGATTGACCCCCGTGAAGCTGAACATTTCGGTCGTCTCGCGGCCGATTGGTGGAATCCAAAGGGTTCCTCGGCGATGCTTCATAGGCTGAATCCTGCGCGGCTGGGCTATATCCGCCGAGCGATCGATGCGCATTGGGGAGGCGATTCCGCGGACTTCATGCCGCTGACCGGCAAAACTGCGATCGATGTAGGCTGCGGCGCCGGCCTCTTGTGCGAGCCCCTTGCCCGACTCGGCGCGCGGACAACCGGGGTGGACGCGGCGGCCGAGAATATCGGCGCGGCGCGCGCGCATGCCGAACTGTCCGGGCTGCCGATCGACTATGTCCATGGCGGCATCGAGGATCTGTCGGGGCGGACCTTCGATCTCGTCACCTCGATGGAAGTGATCGAGCATGTGAGCGATCCCGCCGCCTTCGTGCGCGGGCTGGCCGGTGCGCTGGCCGAGGGCGGGCTGATGGTCCTTTCCACCCCCAACCGCACGCCACTCTCGCGCCTGGCAATGATCACGCTCGCCGAGGGCACCGGCGCCATCCCCAAGGGCACCCACGACTGGAGCCGCTTCCTCAAGCCCGAGGAGCTCGAGGCACTGCTGATCGACGCCGGCCTGAAGGTATTCGATCGCCGCGGCCTGACCTTCTCGCCCACTCGCGGCTTCGTAGTGAACGAGCACGACGCGCTCAACTATCTGGTCACCGCCGTCCGCGCCTGAGCCGCGGACGGCGGCCAAGGCTCACTTGCTGAGGTCGAGCAGCAGGATCGGCCCGATATCGAGCACCTGCTTGGCGCTTGCGAGGTGAAGCGATACGGAGATGTCGCCGGGTGCATAGTCGCGGTCCGCGGTGCCGACGACGTGGACCATCTTCCACGTGCCGTCGATCTCGGCCTCGCCCTTGAACACGGGGGTATAGGGCTCCTTGGTAAGGCCGATCTGGATCGTCGAGAGCCTGGCGCTGGTGGCACCTTCCGGCAGTTTTTCCGCCCGCGCCCAGACGGCGATCACCAGCTTGTCGCCCTTCTTCACCGGCTGGGTGATCGCCGAGATCAGGCCGACGCTCCATGGCTGGTCCGATGCGGTAAGGATCGGCACCCGCAACGCCCGCCCGCCCTGCACGTTCTTGTCCTTCACCACCCCCGGCTTGGCGCTGAGGCCGTAGACGGTGAACGCCTCCGGCGTCGGCACGTTGATGATCTGCTTGGAAATGTCGCCCTGCTGCTGCGCCTGCGCCAGCGCCGGCGACGCCAGCATCGACAGGCAGCACGCGGCCGCCATCGGCCAAATCTTCATGGCACCCCTCCTGCTTGTTTTCGTTACGCTGCACGCTATCGCAGGCGTCAACGCTGTCAATAGCGGGTCATTGACACACCGGCGCCGGCGGCGGACAGCATGCCGCCATGCCGACGATCAAGCTGCACCCGAGCTGGCTGGCCCCGCTCGAGGAGGAATTCGCCCAGCCCTATATGGCCGCGTTGCGCGACTATCTGCGCGCCGAGAAGGCGGCGGGGAAGCGCATTTTTCCGGCCGGTAGCGACTGGTTTCGGGCGCTGGACCTGACGCCGCTGGAGCAGGTGCGCGTCGTCATCCTCGGGCAGGATCCCTATCATGGCGAAGGCCAGGCACACGGCCTGTGCTTCTCGGTGAAGCCGGGGGTGCGCGTGCCCCCGAGCCTGGTCAACATCTACAAGGAGATGGAGACCGACCTCGGCATCCCGCGCGCGCAGCACGGCTTCCTGGAGCATTGGGCGGAGCAAGGCGTGCTGCTGCTCAACGCGGTGCTGACGGTGGAGATGGGCCGCGCCGCCGCCCATCAGGGCCGCGGCTGGGAGCGCTTCACCGATGCGGTGATCCGGCTGGTCAACGCGAAGGCGGAGCCCGTGGTGTTCCTGCTCTGGGGCAGCCATGCGCAGAAGAAAGCGGCGTTCGTCGACTCGATCGACAAGGGCGGCCGCCATCTGGTGCTCAAGGCGCCGCACCCCTCCCCGCTCTCGGCGCATTCCGGGTTCTTCGGCAGCCGGCATTTCAGCAAGGCGAACGCGTTTCTGGAGAGCATCGGGCAAAAGCCGATCGATTGGGCGTTGCCGGCACTGGATTGACGTATGGTGCCACCGCTGCGAGCGGTGGCACTTCGGTCTCAACCTTGTGACGTCGAATCCATGTAGTTGTTCGTGCACGAAGAGCTCACTGGGGTATTTACGGAGAATTCTCCTACCGTCAGCGTAATCGAGCAATTCTGCGGAGAATCCGACTGCTCATAGTTGCACTGCTTTCCCACACGGTAATAGAGCGTGGAACCCAACGTGTAGTAGACGCTCCAGAGATCATTGGATCCCGTCTGCGACTGCAGGGTCGATGTCGGAGTCGCCTGCCCATTCGCGAGTTGCGCTGCAGCGATGGTGTTCACGAAGTCGGCGCAGGTATGAACAACGATCACATTGGTAATCGTGCTTCCCGTATTGTTCTGAACCGAAAAGGTACCCGTATAGTTCGACATAGCCAATCCCCTCCACCTATTGCCTGAACGACAAAACGGTTTTAGCCGAAGCGGTGAGGATGTTGTTGCGCGAGCCGCTCCGTTCTGGAGCGGGGCATGGGATTGGACGCTCGTATTTGCTCCAGTCCGGTACGAATTGATCGCGCAACCGCGCTCAATCTATCAGGTGCGACAACGAACGCGGGGCGACTTGAGAATCGCCCCGCTTCGGTCCTCAATCGTGCTCGCGGCCGCCGGCGCCCATATAGAGCTCGCTGCCGGTCTCGCGGAACACCTTGCTCATCTCCGCCATGCCAGCTTCGGCCTCCGCGGGAGCCGCCGGTGTCGCCGCCAGGAAGGTATCGGCCGATGCGTTCTGCTTCGCGGCGAAATCGCGCACTTCCTGCGTGATCTTCATCGAGCAGAATTTCGGCCCGCACATCGAGCAGAAATGCGCGGTCTTGGCGCCTTCCGCCGGCAGCGTCTGGTCGTGATACTGCTCCGCCGTGTCCGGATCGAGCGACAGGTTGAACTGGTCCCGCCAGCGGAACTCGAAGCGCGCGCGGCTGAGCGCGTCGTCGCGCACCTTGGCGGCCGGATGGCCCTTGGCGAGGTCCGCCGCATGCGCCGCCAGCTTGTAGGTGACCACGCCCACCTTCACGTCGTCGCGGTCGGGCAGCCCCAGATGCTCCTTGGGCGTGACGTAGCAGAGCATCGCCGTGCCGTACCAGCCGATCATCGCCGCGCCGATGCCGCTGGTGATGTGGTCGTATCCCGGCGCGATGTCGGTGGTCAGCGGCCCGAGCGTGTAGAAGGGTGCCTCGCCGCACGCCTCGAGCTGCTTTTCCATGTTCTGCTTGATCTTGTGCATCGGCACATGGCCGGGGCCCTCGATCATTACCTGCACGTCCTGCTCCCAGGCGCGCTTGGTCAGTTCGCCCAGCGTATAGAGCTCGGCGAACTGCGCCTCGTCATTGGCGTCGGCGATCGAGCCGGGGCGAAGGCCGTCGCCCAGCGAATAGGCGATGTCATAGGCCTTCATGATCTCGGTGATCTCGTCGAACCGCTCGTAGAGGAAGGATTCGCGGTGATGCGCGAGGCACCACTTGGCCATGATCGAGCCGCCGCGGCTGACGATGCCGGTGACGCGCTTGGCGGTCATCGGAATGTACGGCAGCCGGACGCCCGCATGGATGGTGAAATAGTCGACGCCCTGCTCGGCCTGCTCGATCAGCGTGTCGCGGAAGATCTCCCAGGTGAGCTCCTCGGCGATGCCGCCCACCTTCTCCAGCGCCTGGTAGATCGGCACCGTGCCGATCGGCACCGGCGAGTTGCGCAGGATCCATTCGCGAGTGTCGTGGATGTTGCGGCCGGTGGAGAGGTCCATCACCGTGTCCGCGCCCCAGCGGATCGACCAGACCATCTTGTCGACTTCCGACGCCACGTCGCTGGCGACCGCCGAGTTGCCGATATTGGCGTTGATCTTGACCAGGAAGTTGCGACCGATCGCCATCGGCTCGCTTTCCGGGTGGTTGATGTTGTTGGGGATGATCGCCCGGCCACGCGCGACCTCGTCGCGGACGAATTCAGGCGTCACGTAATCGGGGATCGACGCGCCCCAGTCCTGTCCGTCGCGGACATATTCGGCCAGCCGCTCGCGGCCGAGATTCTCGCGCTCGGCGACATATTCCATCTCGGGCGTGATGATGCCGCGCTTGGCATAGTGCATCTGGGACACGTTCATGCCCGGCTTGGCGCGCAAGGGGCGCTTCACCACGTTCGGGAACTGCGGCACGCCGGCCGAGCGGTCCGGACCCTTCAGGCCATTGTCCTCGGGGCGGACTTCGCGCGCATCATAGGCCTCGACATCGCCGCGGCCGAGAATCCAGTCGCGGCGGATCGCCGGCAGGCCAGCCATGATGTCGATCTGCGCGTTCGGATCGGTGTACGGGCCCGAGGTGTCGTAGACGCGCACCGGCGCCTCGCCGCTGCCCGGCTCGAGATGGATCTCGCGCATCGCCACGCGGTGCTTGCCGACATGGATCTTGCGGCTGCCGCGGATCGGGCCGGTGGTAACGCCGATTTCGGTCTTGGCGGGAATGTCGGCCATGCTCGTCTACTCCTTCGGGCGAAACGCAGGGAGTAGACGGACCTCGGGAAACAAGACCCTCCCTCCCTACGCCGGTGTCAACCGGATCAGGTTCAGCGGGTCGAAGGCTGCAGCCTTCCTCTCAACCGCTGCACCAGCGGTCCCCCGGGGAATGCATAGTCATCTACGCGCAAGCGGCGCGCCGGGCAATCCCGACGCGCCGCGTGCCTGCCAAAGGTTAGGAAGATCAGGCGAAACGCACGCTCGTCCGCGTGCGGCGACGGCGTAGCACGCCCCCGGCGAGGCCGAAGCCGCCGATCAGCATCGCCCAGGCCGCGGGCTCGGGTACGCCGGCACCGGCCGTGGCGCCGGGGCTGAAATCGGCGGTGAACTGCACGTCGCCATACACGCCATGGACGTCGTCCCAGGGCTGGCCGACAATCGCATCGAGGCTGTCGCCGGCGTTGCTGAAGACGAAGTCGCCGTCGCGATAGGCATTGCTGCCGAAGCTGCCTGCGGTGGGCATCCAGCTGCTCTCACTGCCGGCGGGCTGGTTCAGCCCCGCCGTGGTGAGGAAGGCGACATAGCGCTGCCCGGCGCGCAGATCGAGCGCGCCGACGTCGAACCGCAGCGCCTCGAACGCATCGCCCGCGGTGCCGCCGAAGTTCCGCGCGTCGCTGGCGTACAGCGCCGCGCCGAGCGCCCCGACGCCGCTCCAGGAATAGACATAGGCGCGCACCCTCGCCGCGCCGCCGCCGAGATAGAAGGTGAAGCCGTTGAGCGCATTGTCGCTGCCGACAGTGAAGGTCTGACCATAAGCGGGCGTGTAGCGCGCCCCGAAATAGTCGATCTTCGCCGCGTAGCCGCCACTGGTATCGATCGCGGATGCCGCGGCGGGCGCCGCGATCGTGGCGCCGAGCAGAGCAACGGCGCCGAATAGTGCAGCAACGTTCATATACCTCCCCCTTCTTGTCTCTCCGCAAATAGATGCGGCGTGATTCTCAGAATTGCAGGCTAATCCCCCCGACAGTGCTTCGCAATTCACAAGTCGTTCAAAAGCGGGACGTTTCGTCGCAATTTCGGGACGCGTCAGAACGTATAGGCAAGGCCCACCGCCCCGAACCACTGGCTGCGCGAACCGGCGATGCGGACCACGGGCGAATCCGCCGCGTCGTCTAGCATGCGGCGATAGGCAACGCCGCCCACCGCAGACAGGCCATGGGTGAGATCGCCGGTGAGCGCGACATTGCCCATTGCGCCCAGCGTCCAGTCCTTCCAGCCCTTGCGGGCGTAGTAGACCGGCAGGCCGCTGCGCGCGCTACCGCCGGGCGTCACGCCGAAATAGGTCTGGGCATAGCCGTTGCCCATGTAATTGCCCGAGAGGTTGAGCAGCACATAGGCCTTGCGGCTGAGCGGGGTGCCGTAGCTGACCGACGGCGACATCACATAGCTCTTATGCACGTTGCCGACGTCGTGGAGATAGGAGAAGCTTACCGTCAGCTTGTCATAGTCGCTGGTGATCAGCCCCTGCTTGCCGATGCCGACGAAGCCGCCCGCCTCGACTGCCGTCTTCACCTTGCCCAGCGCCTCGACCTGCCGGTCCTCGATCCGCGAGGTGCGGTTAAGGTTGACGTTGACGACCGGACCGGCCTGGAAGTCCCAGCCGGGACCATTGTTGTCGGCGATCACGTCGGCCCAGGCGCGGCTGCCCAGCACGACGAAGTTGATGCCCGAGACGCGGCCGCGGACCAGCGGCGCGGCGGTCACGACGTTCTTGTCCGAACCGTCATAGCTCGGCACCGTCGCCGCGCCGACGCCGAGCGTCACGGTGTCGCGGGTCAGGTCGGGCGGCGAATCGGCGTTCTGCTGGGCGAAGGCAGGCGCCGCCGCGAGCAGCGGGAGCGAGGCGAGCGCGGCGCGCGTCGCGGTGCGCAGGAAAGGCATGCAGGTACTCCGGGAACGGGATCATGAGGATCAGAACCCGGGGAACGCCTGCAATCTCGCGCAGTTCCTAGAGCAGGTAGCGCAGCTTCACTTCCTGCCGATCGCTGCCGCCTTCGAGCGGGAATTGCGCGGCGGAAAAGCGCGGCGGCCCGAAGCCGATCACCGGGTTGCGCGAGAAGCCGAAGCCTTCGCGCGGAATTCCCATGAAGGTGTCGAGCTTGCCGTTGCCGTTGGCGTCATGGATCACGGCCACGGCATAGTCGCCGGGGGCGAGCCCGCTCAGGCGCAGCTTGCCGTCGGCGGCGGGAATGGTCCGCTTGATCGCGCCGTGGCCGTCGCGGCAATCGGGGAACTGGCTGGCGGCAGGCGCGATGCAGATCTGCAGCAGCCCGCGCGTCGAGCGCAGCTTGGTGAAATCAAGCTCCAGCGTCGCCAGCGGCGCGGCGCTGGTCAGCAGCGGCAAGGCGACGAGTGCCCATGCGCCGCGCCGCAGGATCGAACTGCCCCAACCCCTGGTCGGTCCCGCACAGCCGGTCCCAGAACCGGAAATATAATCCATAGTTGCACCCATATCGCTCATGATGCCGCTGGTGATGGCTCGCCGTGATCAGCCATGCACCCAGAGGCCCCCGCCACATCCAGGGCGGGAAGATCTCCCAGCCCATATGATTGGTCACTCCCATAACCGTCATGATCGTCAGCACCAAGCCGAGCGCGGCGACATGAATGGGAATTACGAAGACCAGCAGCGGAATCACGATCGCGCCCGATAGCGCCTCGCCCCAATGGAAGCTCATCGCCGCCCAGGCGGTGGGCGGGCGGCTGGCATGGTGGACGGCGTGATAGCGGCGAAACAGCGCAGGCACGTGCATCGCCCGGTGCGTCCAATAGAACCAGGTGTCGTGCAGGAACAGGTAGAGGAACACCGATAGCGGCAGGTACCAGAGCGGCAGCGCATGGACATCGGCATAGATCCGCGTCCACCCTTCTGCCTTCCAGCCCCAGGCGACGATGCCGGCGGGGATGCCGTAGATCGCCGCCGAGGCGAGGCTCCAGCCGATCTCCATGCGGATCTGCTTGCCCTGGCCCGCATAGAGGCCGGGATGGCGCAGCCGGGTTGCCCATGCGAATCCCGCCGAGGCGGCGACATAGCGCACCCCGACGATCACCGTCATGGCGATGGCGGAGGCGAGGATGGCGAGGGCGATGTCCATGTCTCCGGCTGCTACCCCTTCGCGCGGCGAGCGGCAATGCGGCGCAAACACGATTGCTCGCCGGCGCGAACTGTTGCTTCGCTGTAACATTCGTACTTCTACGAAGAATCTTGGCACCAGAATCTAAACACCCCGCCGCATAGACTGCACCGCCCCAATAAGAATATTCACGGGTCGGGAGAGTTTGTCGTGAAACTGCGGTATCTACTGCTCGCCTTCTGCTCGAGCGTCATCGTCCATCCTGCACTCGCCCAGTCGAAGGACGATGCACCCAAGCCTGCCAAAGCCACGCAGGTGCCTGAGAAGGAAGTCTTCTCGACCGGCGTCGCCAAGGGCCGCGACAGGCTCGACAGCGCAACCTCGACCAGCGCCTTCCGCGCCAGCGAGTTCGAGAAGCTCGGGCCGCGGCCGCTCGGCGACGTGCTCCGCACGATGCCGGGCCTGCGCGTCGAGAGCGGCATCGGCGAGGGCAACGCCAATTACACCGTGCGCGGCCTGCCGCTGGCGGCGGGCGGCTCGAAATACATGCAGTTCCAGGAAGACGGTCTGCCGGTGCTCGAATTCGGCGACATCTTCAACGTCGGCGTCGACGTGTTCATGCGCGCCGATTTCAACGTCGCCGCGATCGAATCGATTCGCGGCGGCTCCGGCTCCACCTTTTCGTCCAACGCGCCCGGTGGTCTGATCAACCTGATTTCCAAGACCGGCGAGACCCGCGGCGGCGCCGTGCAGGCGACGGTCGGACTCGATTATGGCGAGAAGCGCGTCGACATGGATTACGGCCAGCCGCTCGGCAATGGCTGGCGCTTCCATGTCGGCGGCTATTACCGCTCGGGCGAGGGCCCCCGCGACATCGGCTTCACCGGGTACAAGGGCGGCCAGATCCGCTTCAACGTCACCAAGCAGTTCGCCGCCGGCTATGTGCGGGTGAGCGGCAAGTGGCTGGACGACCGCTCGCCCACCTTCGCGCCCTATCCGATCAGGATCACCGGCACGAACGACAAGCCCGTGGTCAGCAGCGTCAGCGGCTTCGACATCCGCAAGGACTCGCTGCTCTCGCCGTTCATCGGCCCGGTGACGACGCTGGACGGCAACAACCAGCTCGCCCGCTATGACGTCGCCAACGGCATGCACGCCAAGAGCAAGACGATCGGCCTGGAGGCGCAGTTCGACGTCGCCGGCATCACGATCAGCGAGCGCGCGCGCTACTCCGCCAATTCGGGCGACTTCCTGCGCGTCTTCCCCTCCGCCGTCGGGCCGATCGCGACGATCGCCGCCTCGCAGGCGGGCGCAGGTGCAGTGGCGACCTATGCCAGCGGCCCGAACATCGGCAAGCTGGTGCCGGCAAACGCCAACGGCAACGGCCTGCTGTCGTTCAACTACATGGCGCAGACCCGAATCGGCGCGCTCGACAACTTCACGAACGACGTCCGCGCGACCAAGGTGTGGAAGCTCGGCCAGGGCGACCTGACGGTGACCGGAGGCCTCTACAAGGCCAACCAGAAGCTGTACGCTACCTGGCTGCACTCGGGCATCGACACCGATGTGGCGGGCGACGGCCAGACCGCGATGGTCAACGTCACCAGCGCCAGCGGCGTCGCGCAAACCCAGAACGGCTATTACACCTTCAGCCGCAACGGCAGCAAATTCCGCCGCATCTTCGACGTGTCGTACGACATCCTCGCGCCCTATGGCTCGGTGAACTACCATGTCGGCAAGCTCTCGATCGGCGGCAGCGTCCGCTATGATCGCGGCCGGGTGCGCGGCTCGCTGATCGGTGCGGACCTGGGCGGCGGCCGCGTCGGCATCAAGCAGTTCGACATCAACGGCAACGGCGTGATCTCGGCCCCTGAAACCCGCGTGGCCTTCCTGCCACTCGATACGCCCGCGCCGGTGAACTACAATTACGGCTATTGGAGCTATTCGAGCGGCATCAACTACCGCGTCGCCGAGCCCTTCTCGGTCTTCGCCCGCTACAGCCGCGGTGCGCGCGCCAATGCCGACAAGATCCTGTTCACCCCCGCGGTAAGCGCGATCGACGGCAGCGTACCCAACGCGGCGGACAAATATGACGAGGTCCGCCAGCTCGAAGGCGGGTTCAAGTTCCGCCATGCCGGCGCGACGCTCAACGTCACCGCCTTCCGCGCGACCGCGGACGACCATAACGTCCTCAACGGATCGGCCAACCAGACCATCCGCAGCTACCGCGCGACCGGCGTGGAGATGGAAGGCGGCTATCGCCGGGGCATCTTCAGCATCACCGCGGGCGCTACCTACACCACCGCCAAAATCACCAAGGACTTCCTGGATGCGACGCTGACCGGCAAGGAACCGCGCCACCAGCCCGCCTGGACACTGGAGGCGACGCCGCAGATCGAGCTGCGCAACGCAACCTTCGGCGCGAACGTCGTGACGATCACCAGCAGCTATGCGCAGGACAGCAACCTGCTCAAGATGCCGGGCTTCACCGTGGTCAACGCCTTCCTGGTGGTGAAGCCGATCGACCGCGTTCGGGTGATGCTCAACGCCAGCAACCTGTTCGACAAGGCCGGCTTCTTCGAGTTCAACCAGAGTGAAGTGCCCGCCAACGGCATCGGCTGGGGCCGTTCGATCAACGGCCGCACCGTCTCGCTATCGGCCAAGCTCGACTTCTGAGCCGTGGAGGAGGCGCCGGTCCGCCCGGCGCCTCCCGATCTTCAGGCAAGTACCGCCTTCTTTGCCCGCCGGCGCAGCGCCGCGCCGGCGAAGCCGAAGCCGCCGATCAGCATTGCCCAGGCGGCCGGCTCGGGCACCGCGCTCGGCGCCAGCGTGGCGGTAAGCGTCAGGTCGTCGATCGCCAGGCCATGATCCGAGCCGCCGACGTCGCGATCGGTCCAGCGGATCGCAAAGCCGCCGCCATCGGCGATCAGCAGGTTGCCGATCGTCGCGCTGATTGCCTTGCGGTTACCCGCGGCATTGCCGTCGAGTGCGCTGCTCGCGCTGCCCGAACCCGTGCCGTTCTTGATGCTGGCGAAGTCGAGCGCGTTGAACGCCATCCAGCTGCCGTTCGACAGCGACGTCGCATCGAGCGAATATTCGAAGCGCAGCGTATCGCTGCTCGCGGTGCCGAGGCGCCACTGCTCGCCGACATAGTCGAGCGTCAACGACTGGATCGCGCTGCCCAGCGCGTTGGTGAAGAAGGCGCCGAACAGGATCGGCGTGGCATTACCCGAGGTCACGCTGCCCAGCGCCCGCTCGCTGCCGGTGCCAAAGGCATAGGCGGTGCCCGCGTTGGCGTTGGTCGTCGCATAGGCGTCGTCCGAACCCGCGGTGCTGCTGCCGCGCTCGTCGAGCTTCCAGCCGGTCGGCAGCACCTTGCTGGTGCCGCTGGAGGCCAGCGTGTCGAAATTCTGGCTGTAGGTCTTGGCCGTCAGCGCGACCTGGGCCTGCGCGGCAGGCGCGCCGAGCAGCGTGGCGGCGACCAGCGTCGCGCCAAAAAGCTTCTTCTGCATTGCTTTGGTTCCCCTACTTCACAAACCGCAAGCGCGGCTGACCGGCTTTAGGGACGAAGTGTGCAAGCCATGTGACGATAGTTAAAATAAAATGAACGGCTTGGGACTGCGCCGGGGCGCCCCCCGCCAGCGACCGTTTCGCGCCGCGTCCCCAAGGGTGGGGTTCCCACACCCCCGGGCTTGGGCTAGGCGGGCGGCCATGCCTTCAACCATCAGTTGTGACGTCGCCATTGTCGGCGGCGGCCTTGCCGGCGGGCTTATCGCGCTGGCAATCCGGAAGAAGAAACCCGATTGCACCGTCCGCCTGATCGAAGGCTCGGCACGGATCGGCGGCAATCACCTCTGGTCGTTCTTCGCCGACGATGTCGCGCCCGAGCATCGCTGGCTGTCGGCGCCGCTGATCGGCCATGGCTGGAACGGCTATGACGTCGCTTTTCCCGGCCATTTCCGCAGCCTGCCCTCGCGCTATTACTCGGTCGAGTCCGAGCATTTCGATCGCGTGGTGCGCGCCGAGCTCGGCGAGAAGAGCCTGCTGCTCGAACGCGAGGCGGCGGACATCACCCCCACCGCTGTAGCGCTGGCGGACGGCGACCTCGTCGAGGCCGAGGGCGTGATCGATTGCCGCGGCGTCGGCGATACCAGCGCGCTCCAGCTCGGCTGGCAGAAATTCCACGGCGCGGAACTGGTGCTCAGCGACCTGCACGACGTGACGAGGCCCGTAATCATGGACGCGACAGTGCCGCAGATCGACGGCTATCGCTTCGTCTACTGCCTGCCGTTCAGCCCGACGCGGATGTTCGTCGAGGACACCTATTACAGCGACACGCCGTCGATCGACGTGCTCGCCACCGGCGACCGGATCGAGGCCTACGCCGACGCCGCAGGCTGGCAGGTCGATCGCGTGCTGCGCGAGGAAGTGGGCAGCCTGCCCGTGGCGATGGGCGGCGACCATGCCGCCTATTGGGCCGCCGGCGGCCGCGGCATCGCCAAGGCGGGGATGAAGGCGGGGCTCTTCCACCCGATGACCGGCTATTCCTTCCCCGATGCCATCCGCACCGCCGCCACGATCGCCGACGCGTACGACTATTCGGGCGAGGCGCTGCACCAAATGCTGTATGGCTATTCGCGCGCGCTCTGGCGCAAGCGCGGCTTCTATCGCATGCTCGCCGCGATGCTGTTCAAGGCGGCCGAACCCGAGGAGCGCTATCGCGTGCTGGAACGATTCTACCGTCTGGATGCAGGACTGATCCAGCGCTTCTACGCCGCGCAATCGACCTGGGGAGACCGCGTCCGCGTGCTCTCGGGCAAGCCTCCAGTGCCGGTGGGCCGCGCCCTCTCCGCGATCTGGGGCCGCTGATGCGCCGCGCAGTCGTGATCGGCGCCGGGTTCGGCGGCCTCGCCCTCGCCATTCGCCTCCAGTCGGCAGGCGTCGACACCACCGTGATCGAAGCACGGGACAAGCCGGGCGGCCGCGCTTATTATTGGGAGCGCGACGGCTTCACCTTCGACGGCGGCCCAACGGTGATCACCGATCCGGACGCGCTGAAGGAGCTGTGGCGCCTGTCCGGCCACGACATTTCGGAAGACGTGAACCTCAAACCGGTTACGCCCTTCTACCGCCTGTCCTGGCCCGACGGGACGACCTTCGACTATACCAATGACGACGCCGTGCTGGCGGGCGAAATTGCCAAGCTCGATGCCAGCGACATCGCCGGCTATCGCAAGTTCCTGGAATATTCCGAGCGGGTCTATCAGGAAGGCTATGTGAAGTTGGGCGCCAAGGCGTTCCTCGACTTCAAGTCGATGCTCAAGGCGGCACCCGCGCTGATGCAGAACCAAGCCTGGCGCTCGGTCTATTCGGTGGTCGCCGGCTATGTGAAGAACGAGAAGCTGCGCGAGGCGCTGTCGTTCCACACCCTGCTCGTCGGCGGCAATCCGATGGCGACCAGCAGCATCTATGCGCTGATCCACAAGCTGGAGCGCGACGGCGGCGTCTGGTGGGCCGAGGGCGGCACCAACCGGCTGATCGCCGGCATGGTCAAACATTTCGAACGGCTGGGCGGCACGGTACGCATCGGCGATCCGGTCGACGAGATCCTGACGCTGGGCGACCGTGTCGTCGGCGTGCGGACGCATAGCGGCTTCGAGGTCGAGGTCGATGCGGTGGCGAGCAACGCCGACATCGTGCACAGCTACCGCGACCTGCTCCGCAATTCGCGTAGCGCACGGCGCACGGCGAACCGCCTCGTCAACAAGCGCTTCTCGCCCTCGCTATTTGTGGTGCATTTCGGGCTGCGCGGCACCTTCCCCGATATCCCGCATCACATGATCCTGTTCGGGCCGCGCTATAAGGGGCTGCTCGACGACATCTACACCCACGGCGTGGTGAGCGAGGACTTCTCGCTCTACCTCCATCACCCGAGCGCGTCCGATCCGAGCATGGCGCCCGAAGGCCATTCGACCTTCTACGCGCTGGCGCCGGTGCCGCATCTCGGCAAGTTCCCGGCCGACTGGAACGAAGTGGGGCCGATCCTCGAATCGCGGATCCTGGCGGAGGTCCAGCGCCGGCTGATCCCGGACCTGGCCGAGCGGATCGTCACCAAGTTCCACTATGCGCCGACCGACTTCCGCGACGATCTCGCCGCGCATCACGGCTCGGGCTTCAGCCTCGAGCCGATCCTGACGCAGAGCGCCTGGTTCCGCGTGCACAACCGCGACGACGCGATCTCGAACCTGTATTTCGTCGGCGCGGGTACGCATCCGGGCGCGGGGATCCCCGGCGTGGTGGGGAGCGCCAAGGCCACGGCCGAGCTGATGCTGGGCGAGATGGCGTAAGCTGCCAGACTTAAGCCCCTCCTCCTGGGAGGAGGGGTTGGGGGTGGAGGGATTCCAGAACGAACGTTGGTCTCGGTTAGACACAGCCCCACCCCAACCCCTCCCCTGAAGGGGAGGGGCTAAGTACCCCCTCTCCCTACCCGCCAAAACACGCTATCAGCCCCGCCACAGGAGCATGTCATGAAGCGTATCGCCGTCTATTGCGGCTCGGCCAGCCCGGCCGATCCGGTCTATATCGAAGCCGCCCGCACCCTTGGCCGCACACTCGCCGAGCGCGGCATCGGCGTCGTCTATGGCGGCGGCCGCCTCGGGCTGATGGGCGCGGTTGCCGATGCGGCGCTGGAGGCCGGCGGCGAGGTGATCGGCGTGATCCCCACCCTGCTCGTCAATGCCGAGGTCGCGCATCGCGGCCTTACCAGCCTCGAAGTCTGCGAGACGATGCACGAGCGCAAGGCGCGCTTCACCGAGCTGGCCGACGGGTTCATCAACCTGCCCGGCGGCACCGGTACCATGGACGAGCTCTGGGAGGCGATGAGCTGGGCGCAGCTCGGCTATCATGCCGATCCGATCGGGCTGCTGAACATCGCCGGCTATTACGACAAGCTGGTCGAATTCTGGGAGCATATGGGAACGATCGGCTTCGTCCGCCCGCAGCACCAAGGGCTGCTGCTGGTCGACTCCACCATCGACGGCCTGCTGGCCAAGATGGCCGAGGCCCAGCCGGTGGTGCCGATCGCACAGCTGCGCCGCGAACAGCTGTAATGCGCTTTCCCGGCCGCGATGCGATCGTCGCGACCGCGGGCGAATCGATCGCCCGCGGCTCGCGCAGCTTCGCCGCGGCCAGCAAGCTGTTCGATCCGAAGACCCGCGAGCGCGCCTGGCTGCTCTATGCCTGGTGCCGCCGCTGCGACGATATCGTCGACGGGCAGGACCATGGCCACGGCATGACGCGTGTCGCCGATCCGGCAGCACGGCTGGCGGAAGTGCGCGCGCGCACCGCGGCGGCACTGGCAGGGGAATGGGTCGGCGACGCCGCGTTCGACGCGTTGCGCATCGTCGCGGCCGAGACGCACATGCCGCACCGCTTCGCCTGGGACCTGATCGACGGCTTCGCGCTCGACGCCGAAGACTGGCGCCCCCAGACCGAGGACGATCTGCTGCGCTATTGCTACCATGTCGCCGGCGTCGTCGGCTGCATGATGGCCGTCGTGATGGGCGTGGCGCCCGACGAGGAGTCAGTGCTCGACCGTGCCTGCGACCTCGGCCTCGCCTTCCAGCTCGCCAACATTGCCCGCGACATCCGCGAGGATGCCGAAGCCGGACGCTGCTACCTGCCCTCGGACTGGCTTGCGGAGGTCGAACTGACGGCAGCGAACCCGATGGCCGACCGGAACGCGCTGGCGATTCTCGGCACCCGCCTCGCCGATCGGGCGGAAGGCTATGAGCTCAGCGCGCGCGGCGGTGCGGCGGCGCTGTCGTTCCGCTCGGCCTGGGCGGTGCTGGCGGCTGCCGACATCTACGGCGGGATCGCACGGAAAGTGCGCGCGCGCGGCCCGCATGCCTGGGACAGCCGCACCACCACTTCGGGCGGCGAGAAGCTCGCCGCGATCGCGAAGGCCTGGGGGGCGGCCTATCGCCGCGCGCCGACGCCGCGTCCGGCCGGCTTGTGGACCCGGCCGCGCTGATCCGCCTTACCCGTTCAGCGCATTGATCGCCGCGTGCACCCGCGCCTCGATCTCGCGGCGGGGCAGGCCGGGCGGGATCGGCTCGCCGAAGCGGAAGACGATTTCTCCGGGACGCATCAGCCCCTTGCGCGGCCAGACCGTGCCGCTGCGCACCGCTACCGGCACCACCGGCAGATCGAGCGCACGGTAGAGCCCCGCAAAGCCCGAACGCAGCGGCGGCGCCTCGCCGGGCGGCACTCGCGTCCCCTCCGGGAAGATCAGTACCGAGCGCCCGCTCGCCCGCGCCGCCTGCGCCGCCCGCATCATCGCCCGCAGCGCCGTCGCATTGGCCTCGCGATCGACCACGATCGTGCCGTAACGCTGCGCCGCCCAGCCCCAGAGCGGAATCTGCGCCAGCTCGCGCTTCATCACCGTCGCCGGGCTGCCGAGCATCCGGGTCAGCTCCAGCGCCTCGAAATAGCTTTCATGCTTGCCAGCGAACAGCAATTGGCCGTCCGGCACGCGCCCCTCGATCCGCAGCCGGGCCCCCACGATGGCGTGCACCGACCATTGCAGCAGCCACGCCCAGAAGTTCGAATAGGCACGCAGGAATCGGCTGCCGAACAGCGCCGCGACCGGCACGCACAACACCAGCACGATCGACACGCCGTAGAAGAAGATGCGGAACAGCACCGTACGCACCACGTCCATCAATCGACCCCCAGCAGCAGCGCCCCCCGGCGCACCAGATATTTGTGATATTCGCGCAGCAGCATTCGCCAGCCGGGGCGGCTCGGCACCCCATCCCCGACGATGCTTATACCCTGCAGCACATGGCGCAGCTCCAGCCGCGCCCGCGCCATATGCCAGTCCGAGGTGACCAGCCGCACGCTGCGATAGCCATGGTCGCGCACCCAGCGCCCGGTCTCATCGGCATTGGAGCGGGTGTCGACCGCCTCGTGGCCGAGGTCGACGCAGCAGCGGAACAGCGCGCGATCGTCGGGAAATTGTGCGGCCAGTTCGCGCGGTCGCACGTCCGGATTGACCCCGCTGACCAGCATGCGCTTCGCATCCTCGCGCCGCAGCGCATCCAGCCCGCGTTGGATTCGCCCAGGCCCGCCGGTCAGCACCACGACGGCGTCGGTGCTGTGCGCGCCGAGCGGCTTGCCGAGGCTGAACAGGAACAGCGCGAAGCCCGCGCTCCAGGCCAGCGCCACCAGCACCAGGAGGAAGAACAGCCGCCGAATCACAGCTTGCGCCCCAGCGTATGGAGCACGGTGAGCCGCGTCGCCACGGTGGCGAGCAACGCGAAGCCGATCGGCAGCAGCAGGAGCAAGGTCCAGTCGACCGGCGCCAGCGTCGCGCCGCCCAGCACTTCCGATCCGGTCAGCGCCAGCTTGGTCTGGAACAAGGCGACCAGCGCCAGCGCCGCCAGCGTGCCGATCGCGCCGCCAAGCAGCGTGTCGCGCGCGATTCGGCGCTGGAGGAGGCGCGCTACCTGGAGGTCGGTCGATCCGAGCATATGCAGCACGTCGATGGTATCGCGGTGCGTGTCCAGCCCCGCGCGCGCAACGAGCAGCGCGACCCCGGCGGTCGCGGCCGCGATCACCAGCACCAGCCCGATCGCGACCAGCCCCAGCGCCCCCAGCAGCCCGCGCACCGGGGAAAGCCAGCGCGCGCTGCTGTCCACCCGCGCCTGCGGCGCCACGCGGCGGGCGGCAGCGGCCACCCGCGCGGCCGATCCTCCCGTGGCGGTCACGTCGATCAGCACCGGCATCGGCAGCTCGGGATCGAGCCCGACATCGCCGAGCCACGGCTTGAGCAGCGCCGCCAGTTCAGCACGATCGGCCTCGCGCACGCGGGTGACGCCGGGCACCTTGGCGAGCGCCGCGACCAGCGCCTTGGCCCGCGCGTCGCGCAGGCTTGCATCGGGTTCGACCAGCTGCACGGTCAGCTGCCCGGCAAGCTGGCGATCGAGCCCGACGGCCGAGCGTTCCACGCCCAGACCCAGCGCACCCGCCAGCACGGTGAGGAACAGCATGATCCCCATGATGCCCGCCATCACCCAGCCGCGCTGGCGTTGCCCGAGCAGCCGCAGGTCGATCGCGGCGCGGTGCCGGAAGCCGTTCATGCGCCCCCCGGCGGATGGCGGAGCAGGCCGCTGGGATCGACCAGCTTGCCCTTCTCGACGCGCATCAGCTGCGCGCGCGGGATGCGGCCGATCAGGTGGAGATCGTGGGTCGCCACAACGATGGTGGTGCCCAGCCGGTTGAGCGCCTCGAACAGGTGGAGCAGCCGGTCCGCCATCTCGGGATCGACGTTGCCGGTCGGTTCGTCGGCAACGAGGATTTCTGGCCTGGCGATCACCGCGCGGGCGATGGCGATGCGCTGCTGCTCGCCGCCCGACAGCGTCGGCGGCTTGGCGGTGACGCGCGCGCTCAGCCCCACCCAGGCGAGCATCTCCATCACCGGCGCTTCGATCTCGCTCTCGCGCACGCCCGCCACGCGCAGCGGCAACGCGACATTGTCATAGGCGGAGAGCTGCGGGAGCAGGCGGAAATCCTGGAACACCACGCCGATCCGGCGGCGGAAGCCGGGCAACCGCGCGCGCGGCAGGGCGCCCGCATCCTCGCCGAACAGCCGCACCGCGCCGCGCGTCGGCCGCTGGGCGAGATAGAGCAGCTTGAGCAGCGAGGTCTTGCCTGCGCCGGACGCGCCGGTGAGGAAATAGAAGCCGCCCGTCGCCAGCGTGAAGCTTACGTCCGACAGCGTCTCCGGTCCGGTCCCATAGCGCAGGCCGACATTCTCGAAGTGCACGATGTTGCCCATGCGCCGTGCGGCCCGGCCTCCTGTTCGCTTTGCTACCCCCGCCGCCATCGCACAGCCCCGGATGCCGCTCAAGCCGCCGTCCGTCCCAAGCCGCTTGCTGGCCCGAATCGGCCCCGCTAGACTCGCACGTCCCGTCGCGTTTCGGGCGGGTACCAGGGGGTTTGGGCATGATCTTGGAGTGCAGCCAGTGCGGATCGCGCTACGAGGTGCCGGATTCGGCGATCGGCCCCGACGGCCGCACGGTGCGCTGCGCCAATTGCAAGCATAGCTGGTTCCAGTCGGGCGCGCCGCTCGAGCTGACCGCGCCGGCGCCGGTCGTGGCACCGGAGCCGGAACCCGAACCCGCACCGCTCCCCCCGCGCAGCTTCGCGGCGGCCGATCCTGATCCGGCGCCGGCGCCGAGCTACGATCCGTTCGACGAACCCGCGCCGAAGCAGCGCCACGGCATCCGCTGGACCATCGCGGCGCTGGTCGCGCTCGTCTCGGTGCTGCTCGGCGGCGCGGCGCTGCTCTACTGGAAGGCGCCGCAGGTGCTGACCCAGCTCGGCCTGCCGATCGGGGGCGCGAATGCGCAGCTGGTGTTCAGCGAGAAGAACGTGGCCCTCCAGGCACGGGCGGACGGCAGCAAGCTGTTCATCGTCTCGGGCAAGGTGCTCAACGACAGCGGCGCGGCCCAGCATGTGCCCGACATCCGCATCCAGCTGCTCGATGGCGAGCGCCGCGAAGTCTATAGCTGGCGGATCACCCCGCCGGTCCGCACGCTGGAGCCGCAGGGCGGCTTCGACTTCAACGGCGCCAAGGTCGACGTGCCGAGCGGCGCCAAGTCGGTGAAGCTCAGCTTCGTGAGCGAATTCGACGGGTGACGACGAGCAGGCGGCCGCCGTCGAGCAGCGCCGCCGCGACCATGCCGAGCCCCGAGGCGAGCACCAGCGCCTGCGGCCCGCATCCCGCCTGGACCAGCCACAGCCCCACCCCGCCGGTCACCAGGAAGAAGGCGAGGATGCCGTTGACGCCCGCCGCGACCTGGTCGCCCAGCGAGCGCAGCGCGTAGACGAACACCACCTGCACGCCGTCGAACAGGATGAACGGCGCCCACAGCAGCAGCATGGTCGCAGCCAGTCCGTGCACCTCCGCCGGCGCGGGGAAGCGCTCGACCACCAGCATCGGCACCAGCAGTAGGCAAGTGGCGAGCAGCCCGGTGGCGAGCGCGGCGAGCAGCGCGGCGATGCCGGCGCGCCCCGCCGCCGCCTGCGGCACGCCCTCGCCGACGGCGTTGCCGACCCGCACGCCCGCCGCCGAGCCCAGCCCCAGCGCCACCGCAAAGGTGACGTTGTGGATCGAGAAGACGATCTGGAAGGCATGCGCGGTTGCCTCGCCCAGCTGGGTGGAGAGCGCGATCAGGATCGAGAAGCCGACCAGCTCTAGTCCCGACGCCACCGCCGGTACCACGCCGAACCGGGCGAGTGCCCAGGCACCGCGCCACGTCTCCGCCCGCCCCCAGTCGCCGAGCAGGCGAACCCCGCGCGGTTCGGCACGCGGCAGCGTCCAGGCGGCGGCCAGCATGCCGATCGCGCCGAGTGCCGAGGCAATGGCGGTGGCACTCGCCGCGCCGACCGCGCCGAGCGCCGGAAGCCCCCAGGCGCCGGTAGCCAGCAGCCAGGCAAGCAGCGCGTTGATCGGCAGCACCGCGAGGTTGACCACCGTCACCCGCGCCGGCCGGCTGACTCCTTCGAGGAAGAAGCTGGTCGCGATGTTGAGCAGCTGGAAGGGATAGGCAAGCGCCATCACCTGCACCACCGGCGTGCTCGCCGCCACCAGATCGGGCGCGACGCCGACGCCCGCGAGCAGCGGCGCCGCGAAACCGAACAGGATGCCCATGCTCGCCAGACCGAGCAGCAGTGCGAGCAGCAGCCCTTCGTGCAGCACCCGGCCGGTCTGGCGCAGCTCCCCCGCGCCGTCGGCCCGCGACACATGAACGAGAACGCCGGTGAGCGCCCCCAGCCCGATCACGATTCCCGGGAAGGTGATCGTCCGGCTCGCACCCAGTGCCGCGACCTGATGGGTGCCGGCCAGGCCCACCACCACGACGTCGGTCACATGGAGAATCGTCCAGTTGAGCCCGGTCAGCATCACCGGCCAGGCGAGCGCGAGGAGACGGCGCGTTTCGGCGGCGAGCGGGGTGGAAAGGGGCATGGCCGGGGGCATAGGCGCAAGTGCTTGTGCAAGAAACCCGCACAAAGCGGGTTGCCAGCCCCATTTCGCTTTGCTAGGGGCCGCTGCCTTACCAGCCGCTGGTATGGAAATGCCGGCGGAAATTCACGTGCGGTCGTGGCGGAACTGGTAGACGCGCAACGTTGAGGTCGTTGTGGCCGAAAGGCCGTGGAAGTTCGAGTCTTCTCGACCGCACCATGAATGAAGAGGATGGGGGCTCCGGCCCCCATTTTCGTATCCGCGCAACGGCCGCGACAATTTATCCGATAATCCGGCACAGTTTTGCGACATGTGCGTCGTACCCCGGTTCATGGACGAGCGGGCCTGCGGGCCCGCTTATGATTCGAACAAGGGACGGAATAACGATGAAGCGACTGGGGACCACCCTGGCAGGACTGTTGGCGGGCGTATCGCCGCTGGTGGCGCAGGCACAGACGACGACGGCAACGTCGACACCGCAGTCGGGCGGCCGCCCCGTCCAGAACCAGCCGAGCGCGCCGGCCCAGGACGATCCCTATACCGACGAGATCGTCGTCACCGCCAGCGAGCCGCGCGGTGCTGTGAAGGGTGATATCCCCCCCGAGATTCAGCTGAACCAGGCCGATATCCGCGCCTATGCGGCGTCCTCCGTCTCGGACCTGCTGACCCAGCTCGCACCGCAGACCGGCAGCGGGCGCGGCAGCGGCATGCCGGTGGTGCTGCTCAACGGCCGCCGGATTTCAAGCTTCGCCGAAATCCGCGACCTACCCACCGAAGCGATCGAGCGGGTCGACATTCTGCCGGAGGAAGTCGCGCTCAAGTTCGGCTATTCGGCGGACCAGCGCGTCGTCAACTTCGTGCTGCGCGAGCGCTTCCGCGCGCTCACCACCGAGCTGCAGGGCGGCGTGCCGACCGAAGGCGGCAACAGCACCCAGCAGGTGCAGGCCGACATCCTCAAGATCAACCGCGATCGCCGCGTCAATCTCGACGTGAAATACCAGGGCACGACGGGCCTGCTGGAGAGCGAGCGCAACGTGCTGCAGACCTTCAACGACGGCAGCGGCGTCAACCAGGCGCCCTATCGCACGCTGGTCGCCCCCAGCCAGGACCTCACCATCAACGGCAGCTACGCGCGCAACCTGAACGAGAAGGTGGGCGCGACGGTCAACGGCACGCTGGAGGTGCAGCAGAGCGAGGCACTGCGCGGGCTGGCGCTCGCCCAGAGCGCAGCACCGCTCGCGCTGACCGCCGATCCCAGCCCGCTCACCGCGAGCAGCCGCACGATCACCGCGCACTTCGGCACCACGCTCAACGGCGACGGGCTGCCCTGGAGCAACGCGTGGAGCTGGTCGCTCACCGGCAATTATGATCGCGTCGAAAGCAAAACGATCACCGATCGCGGCTTCGATTCGCTCGGCGCCGCACGCCCGGCCGATCGCGGCAACTCAACCTCGAATGTCGGCACGTTCGACGCGCTGCTGCGCGGGCCGCTGTTCGCGCTGCCGGCGGGTGACGTCTCCACCTCGCTGCGGATCGGCGGCAGCGTCAGCGGCTTCGACAGCACCGCCTTCCGCAACGGCCTGGCGAGCGGCGCCTCGCTCTCGCGCAACATCGCCAGCAGCCAGCTCAACATCGACCTGCCGATCGCCAGCCGCCGCCGCGACGTGCTCCAGCCGCTCGGCGACCTGACGATCAACGGCAATGTCGCCGTGCAGCACCTGTCGGACTTCGGCACGCTGACCACCACCGGCTACGGCGTGAACTGGTCGCCGTTCAAGCCGGTGCGGCTGCTCGCCTCCTGGACCGATGCCGAGGATGCGCCGACCACCAGCCAGCTCGGCGGCCCGGTTGTCGCCAGCCCGAACACCCGCGTGTTCGACTATCGCACCGGCCAGACCGTGACGGTCACGACGATCACCGGCGGCAATCCGACGCTGCAGGCGGAGAAGCGCCACGTCATGAAGCTGGGCCTGGAACTGCGCCCGCTCGAGAAGACCGATCTCTCGATCCGCGCCGACTATGTCACTAGCCGCATCCGCAACGACATCGCCACCTTCCCCGCCGCCACGGCGGCGATCGAGGCGGCGTTCCCGGATCGCTTCGTCCGCGACCCCGACGGCGATCTGGTGAGCATCGACAATCGCGCGGTGAACTTCGCCGAGAACAACACCCAGCAGCTGCGCTGGGGCTTCAACCTGTCGGTGCCGATCAAGTCGTCGCTCGAGAAGAAGATCGCCGCAATGCGCGCCCAGCGCGAGAAGGAACGCGCCGATGCGATCGCCGCGGGCAAGCCGTTGCCCGCGGAAGGCCAGGCGCGGCTGTTCGGGCAGGGCCAGAACGGCCAGCGTCCGCCGTTCGGCGGCAGCCTGTTCGGTCCGCCGCCGGCCCCTCCGGCGGGCGCGGCACCGGGCGGTGGCGGCCCGGGCGGCGGTGGCTTCCGCGGCCGCGGCGGCTTTGGCGGTCCCAATGGCGCGCTGGCCGGTCGGCTGCAGTTCAGCCTCTACCATACCTGGTATTTCAAGAATCAGATCAAGATCCGGGACGGCGTGCCGATCCTCGACCTGCTGCACGGCGACGCCGCGGGCAACAATGGCGGCCAGCCGGCGCACCAGATCGACGCACAGGCGGGCTTCACCAAGGACGGCGTCGGCATGCGGCTCGGCTTCAAGTGGCAGAGCAGCACCAGCGTCTATACCGGGCTGAACAACACCAACCAGCTCAACTTCGGCGATCTCGGCACGTTCAACCTGCGCGTGTTCGCGGACCTCGGCCGGCAGTTCAAGCTGGTGCGCGCGCATCCCTGGCTGCGCGGCACGCGGGTGAGCCTGGGTGTCTCCAACATCCTCAACAGCCGCCAGCGGGTGACCGACCAGACCGGGGCGGTACCGCTCAACTACCAGCCCGATCTGCTCGACCCCACCGGCCGCGCGGTGACCCTCAGCATCCGCAAGCTGTTCTTCTGACGGCCAGGCGGGCGCGGCGCCGGTTGCGCGCCGCGCCCGCTTGGCCCATCACCCGGTGCGAACCGTATGGGGGGATGGCGAATGAAGCGTGGGTTGCTGCTGGCGGCATGGGCCGCCGCGAGTCTGCTGGCACTACCGGCACAGGCACAGGTGAGTGCCGACTGGGTGCGCGCGCACGAGACCTTCCTCGCCGGCGACGAGCTGCGCGGCCGCGGCAGCGCAACGCCCGACGAGGCGATCGCCGCCGCCTATGTGGCGGCGCAGTTCCGCGGCTTCGGCCTCCAGCCTGCGCCTGGCATGGACGGCTATCTGCAGAAGGCCCCGATCAGCCGGCCGAAGCTCAAGGCGCCGATCACCCTCACCGCCAACGGCCAGGCCGTGCCGGGCGCCGTGCTGCTGGTCGGCGACGGCACCGGCAGCGAGGGCTTCGCCCGGCTCACGCCCGTCAAGGCGATGTCGCGCATGGCACCTGCCCCGGTGATGCTGATCACCGGCGAGATGCCCGTGATGCAGCTCTACCGGCTTGCCCGATCGTTCAAGACGCCGCGACTGCTGCTGGTCCGCGAGAGCGACGACACCAAGGCGATGATCAAGGGACTCCACGGCGAACCGCGCCTGCCTGGCGGACTCTACGGCGAATCGCGCGAGCCCAGCCCCTCGATCGTGGTGCTGCCCGCAGCCGCCTTCGACGCACTCGCGGCGCAAAAGGACCCCAAGGTCGCGCTCACCGTGCCGGTGGAAGAGAAGATCATCACCACCACCAACGCGATCGGCTGGCTGCCCGGCACCGACCCCAAGGCCGGCGTGCTGCTCTTGAGCGCCCATCTCGATCACCTCGGCGTCCAGGCCGACGGCACGATCCTGCACGGCGCCAATGACGACGCTTCGGGTACCACCGCGGTCCTCGAGCTCGCCCGCACGCTGGCGGCGAAGGGCAGGAGCAAGCGCGGCATCCTGTTCGTCGCCTATGGGTCGGAAGAGATCGGCGGTTATGGCTCGACCTATTTCGGTGCGCATCCGCCGGTGCCGCTCGACCAGATCGTCGCCAATGTCGAGGTCGAGATGATCGGCGCGCAGGATCCCAAGCTGCCCACCGGCACGATGATGATGACCGGGTTCGAGCGCTCGACCCTGGGCGAGACGCTCAAGGCGCACGGTGCCCTCGTCACCGCCGATCCCTATCCGGAGCAGAACTTCTTCCAGCGTTCGGACAATTATTCGCTCGCGAAGAAGGGTGTCGTCGCCCACACCATCTCGGGCTGGGCGGTGGTGCCGACCTATCACAGCAAGGACGATACGGTGGCAAACATCGACATCGCCTTCATGACCAAGGCGATCCAGTCGCTGGTCGAGCCGCTGCACGCGCTGGCCAACAGCGACGCCAAGCCGGAATGGAAGCCGGGCGGCAAACCCGAATGACGGCGCCCGTGCTGGCGCCCGGCGCCGGCTTGCTCTAGCGAGGTACCATGCACACGCCTCACATTGTCGCGCTGGGTGGAACGCTGCGCGCCCAGTCCAGCACCGGCCGCCTGCTCGCCGCCGCCCTCGCCCGCGCCGAGGCGCGCGGTGCGCGCACCACCCTGCTCACCGGGCCGGACATTGTCTTCCCGCATTTCGAGCCCGAGCATGGCGACACCGACGCCAGGGTGATGCGCTTCGTCGAGACGCTGCGCAGCGCCGATGCGGTGATCATCGGCTCGCCGGGCTATCACGGCACGCTCTCCGGGCTGGTGAAGACCGCGCTCGACTATGTCGAACTGCTCAGCCGCGACGACCGCGCCTATTTCGACGGGATGCCGGTGGGTCTGATCGCCACCGCGGCGGGCTGGCAGGCATCGGTCTCGACGCTGCAGGCGCTGCGCACCATCACCCACGCACTGCGCGGCTGGCCGACGCCGATGGGGATTGCAGTGAACACGGTGGAGACGCCGGACGTGGAGGCGCATTGCCAGAAGTCGCTCGACGTGATGGTCGGGCAGATCTTCGACTTCCTGAAGCGCTAGACCCACCATCCGTCATTCCGGCGAAAGCCGGAATTCATTGGGGTCTCCGCAGCTCTTCTGGCTGCAGCGGAGTGGCGAATGTATCCCGGCTTTCGCCGGGATAACGGCCTTGGGGCCCGCTATTCGAACCAGTGCCGGCGGAGGAAATAGCCGGTGATGCCGAGCGCCATCGCGAGGCACATCCCCACCACGCCCCAGAAGGCCCAGGGCTCGTGCGCATAGGGGATGCCGTCGACGTTCATCCCCAGCAGGCCGGTGAGGAAGGTCAGTGGCAGAAACACCATCGCGACGATCGCGATCACCAGCGAGCGCTGATCGAGCAGCTCGCCGCGCAGATCGGTGAGCGTCTCATGGGTCAGCGCGGCGCGCTCGCGGATGCTCTCCACTTCCTCCGCCATGCGCGCGGCGCGGTCGGCAGCAGCGGAGAGGTGGAGGCGGTCATCCTCGCGCAGCCAGTCGCCAGGCAGTCCGGCAAGCTTCTCGATCGCCGCGCGCTGCGGATTGAGAAAGCGGCGATAGCCGATCGCCTGCACCCGCACCTTGTTGACCATCCGCCGCAGCTCGAAGGCGCGGTGGCCGGAAATCTGCTCCTCGCAATCGTCGAGCGAATCGCCGAGCTCGGCGACGACGGGGTCGAGCTGCTCGGTGATCTCCTGCGCGATCGCGGCGATCAGGTCGCCGGGATCGAGGATCGTGCCCTTCTCGACTTCCTCGCGTACCGGCTGGAGCGCGTTGAGCTGCTTGCGCGTCACCGAGAAGACGCAGCCGCCCATGGCATAGATACGGATCGAGGCGAGCGGATCCGATGCCGTGGTCGCCTCGGCCGAAAGCCCGCGCAGGTTGATCACCGCGCCGTCGCCGACGGCGTCGCAGCGCGGCCGCGTCTCCGTCGCGGTCAGCGAATCGATGACGTAGGGGGAAAGCTGGGCCTCGCCGCTGAGCCAGAGCTGAGCCCGCTCGTCGTTGGTGGTGAGATGAATCCAGGTAAGGCCGCCCGTCTCCGAGAGCGCGGCGCGCATCGTCGGCTGGGTTACCTTTCCGTCCTTCACGACATAGGCAAAGCCGCTCACGCCGCCATCTCCAGCCAGAGCGACAGGCCTTCGCCAGGATCGGCGGGCGGGCGGGCGAGGATGCGCGCGGCATCGGCACGCGCGCGGTTGAGGATGGCGTCGGGCACGTCGCCTAGATGGAAAAGCCGGTCGGCCTGCGCAAGCAGCCGGGCGTGACGCAGCGTGAGGTCCTCGGGATCGGGCGAAGTCAGCCGCAGCGTGACGAGCTCGGCCCGGGGCGGGGCGCCCTCGGCGAGCCAGCGATCGACATCGCCGTCGCTTGCGAGCAGGTCGAGCATCCCGCCCTCTCCCAATGCGTCGGCCAGGGCGCGGCGTCGGGCACCGGCATCGGGCCAGCGCGCCTTCATCGCACTCCGGCTGCGCCCCAGTCCTCGGGCGAGCGCACCGAGGCTCGCCGGCAGCAGCGCTTCGAGCCGCTGGCGCAGCGCTGCCGCCAGCCCGGCCGAAACCCCGCCGGTGCCGATCGCGACCAGCACCGGATCGCGGTCGACGATCGCCGGCAGGGTGAAGTCGCACAATTCGGGCCGATCGACGCAATTGACCAGCACGCCCCGCGCCTTGAGCCGCGCAACCACGTCCTCGGGTTCCGCGAGCGCGACGATGGCGAGCGCGGCGGCATCGCCCTCGCCCACCACCAGCGCCCCGGCGCGATCGAGCAGGCGGCGCTTGGCGTCCGCCGGCTCGCCCTCGCCGACCAGAATCACCGGCCGCCCCGCGAGCTTCACGAACAGGGGCAGCGCGGCGAGCGTCACTTCAGCCAGTCCGGCACCTGCTCGGCGGCCATGATCTCCTCGGCGGAGATGCGACCGGCGACGATGGCGTAGCGGTCGCCCGAGACCAGCACCTCGGGCACCAGCGGGCGGCTGTTATAGGTGCTGGCCATGGTCGCGCCGTACGCGCCGGCCGTTTCCAGCACCGCGAGGTCGCCGGACTTCACGGCGTCGATCTCGCGCGCCTTCACGAACACGTCGGTGCTCTCGCACACCGGCCCCGCGACATTGGCAACAAAGCGCTCGCCATTGGGCTTCACCGCCGCGAAGCCGTGATAAGCATCGTACAGCGCGACCCGGGCGAGGTCGTTCATCGCCGCGTCAACCACCACCCACGGGTGGACCTGCCCAGGCTTCACCCACAGCACTTCGGTGACCAACACGCCCGCGCTGCCGGCAATGGTGCGGCCGGGCTCGAACATCAGCTCGACGTCCCAGTCCTTCGTCACCCGCGCGACCATCTCGGCATAGGCTTCCGGCGTCGGCGGCACCTCGCCGGGGCGATAGGCAACACCCAGCCCGCCGCCGAGATCGACATGGGTGATGGTGTGGCCATTGCCGCGGAGCTCGGCGAGCAGCCGCCCGACGCGCTCGAACGCGGCTTCCAGCGGCGCGAGGCCGAGCAGCTGGCTGCCGATATGCACCGCGATGCCGTGCAGATCGAGGCCGGGCAGCTTGCCGAGGCGATCGAAGATCGCCGGCGCCTCGCCGATCGGCAGGCCGAACTTGTTCTCCGCCTTGCCGGTCGAGATCTTCTCGTGTGTGCCGGCATCGACGTCCGGGTTCACCCGCAGCGCCGCGCGCGCGGTGAGCCCGCGCTCGGCGGCCAGCGCCGCCAGCACTTCGCCTTCCTCGACCAGCTCAAGGTTGAACTGGCCGATCCCGGCTTCCAGCCCCTTGACCAGCTCGCGCCGGGTCTTGCCGACGCCCGAGAAGACGATGTCCTTGGGCGCCACGCCCGCGGCCAGCGCGCGCGCCATCTCGCCGCCCGAGACGACGTCGGCGCCGAAGCCTTCGTTCGCCAGCAGCTTGAGCACCGCGAGATTGGGATTGGCCTTGATCGCGAAGGCGAGGTGGATGCGGCCCAGCGGCTTCAGCGCGTCGCGAAAGGCGCGGGCATTGGCCTGGAAGCGTTCGGTCGAATAGACATAGACGGGCGTACCCACCTCGGCGGCGATGCGCGCGAGGGGCAGCGATTCGACGTGCAGTTCGCCGTCGATCATCGAGAAATCGGTCATGGGCCTCTGGGTGCGGCGCGATTGGCCGCCAAAATCAGTTGGGTGGCAGGTCGAACTCGTCGCTCCGCCGCGCCTCGGACGCCTGGATCAGGTCGTCGCTGCGTGCCGGGCGAGTCTGTGCCGTGGGTTTGAGAAGATCGGGAGGCGTGGGCGTCGCCGCGGCGCCGTACGGCGCCACCGGCAGCGAGGCCCCCGGCGGCGGGGCCAGGGCCTCGCGCACGCCGCAACCGCTCAGTGCCAGCCCCAGGGCCGGTACGACGAGCAGCAGTCGCTTCCTCATGCTTCCTCCTCACGGCCCTTGCGAGCCGCTGCTATCGCCGCGCGAACGCGCGACGGTGCCGTGCCGCCGAAGCTGGTACGGCTGTTCACCGATGCGTCGACGCTGAGAACGCCGTACACGCGTTCGTCGATCCGTGCATCGATTTCCTGGAGCGCTTCGATCGGCAGCTGGTCGAGCCGGATGCCGTCCGCTTCCGCTCTCGCCACCGCACGACCGGTGATGTGGTGCGCCTCGCGGAACGGAATGCCGCCCTCGCGGACCAGCCAGTCGGCCAGATCGGTCGCGGTCGAGAAGCCGGCCTCGGCCGCCGCGCGCATCCGCTCGAGCCGGAAGGTCGCGCTCTCGACCATGCCGGTCATCGCCGCGATGCTGAGGCCGAGCAGGTCGTGCGCCTCGAACACCGGCGGCTTGTCGTCCTGCATGTCCTTCGAATAGGCGAGCGGCAGCCCCTTCATCGTCATCATCAGGCTGACCAGCGCGCCGCTGATCCGGCCCGAATGGCCGCGGACCAGCTCGGCCGCATCGGGATTGCGCTTCTGCGGCATGATCGAACTGCCGGTCGACCATTGATCGGACAGCGCCACGAAGCCGAAGGGCTGGCTCGCCCAGATCACGAACTCCTCGGCCAGCCGGCTGAGATGCAGGCTGCACTGCGCGGCGGCCGTCAGGTAATCAAGCGCGAAGTCGCGATCCGAAACCGAATCGAGCGAGTTGCGCGTGGGGCCGTCGAAGCCCAGCGCCTTTGCGGTGGCTTCGCGGTCGAGGTTGAAGCCGGTGCCGGCCAGCGCCGCCGAGCCGAGCGGGCACAGGTTCATGCGGGCGCGGGCATCGTGCAACCGCGAGCGATCGCGCGCGAACATCTCGAAATAGGCCATCAGGTGATGGCCCAGCGTCACCGGCTGCGCGACCTGAAGGTGCGTAAAGCCGGGCATCACGCTGTCGGCATGCTGCTCGGCCCGCGCCAGCAGCGCGTCCTGCAGCGCGCCCAGCGCCGCATCGGCCTGGTCGATCGCATCGCGCACCCACAGGCGGAAGTCGGTCGCGACCTGGTCGTTGCGCGAGCGCGCGGTGTGAAGGCGGCCCGCGACGGGGCCGATCTTCTCGGCCAGCCGGCTTTCGGAGAGCATATGGATGTCTTCGAGCGCCAGATCCTCGGGCACGCCGTTCGCGGCGAAGTCCTCAGCGACTTGGTCGAGGCCGGCGCCGATCGTCGCGGCGTCTTCCGCACCCACGATCCCCTGCTGGCCCAGCATCGCGACATGCGCCTTGGAGCCGCGCAGATCCTGCTGCCACATCCGCTTGTCGAAGGGGATCGAGGCGTTTATCTCGCGCATCACCGCGGACGGGCCTTCGGCGAAGCGCCCTCCCCACATGGAATTGGAGCTGTCCTTGCGCTCGGTGATCGGTCTTCTCCTTCTGGGCGCCCTCGCAGTCGCGGGGTGCGATAAGCAATCGCAGCCGTCTCAGCAAGCGAACGAAACGTCTGTCCCGGCAAACGCCGCTGCACCCGCGCCCGGCGGGACGGTAGACCGCAGCCACAAGGGCGAGGCGGCGCCGACGATCGGCTTCACCGACGCGGGCGGCAAGAAGACCACCCTCGCCGCGTTCAAGGGCAAGCCGGTGCTGCTCAACCTCTGGGCAACCTGGTGCGTGCCGTGCATCAAGGAGATGCCGACGCTGGATGCGCTGGCGGGCAAGACCGGCGACACGCTTGCGATTGTGCCGCTGAGCCAGGATCTCAAGGGAATGGAGGTGGTCGGCCCCTTCTTCCAGAAGAACGGGTACAAGCACCTCAAGCCCTATCTCGATACCGACACGGCATTTAGCGTGCAGATGGGCACCAACCTGCCGACGACGATCCTGTACGATTCCACGGGCAAGGAAGTGTGGCGGGTGACCGGCGACTTCGACTGGGCAGGCGCGGAAGCCGCCAAGCTGATCGCCGAGGCCAAGTAATCAGCCCATCCGGGCCAGCACCTCGCGCAGCCAGGCTTCCGTCTCGTCCACATGGGTCAGCGGCAGCATGTGGCCGCCATCGACCAGCGTCAGCGTGCCGCCGGCGATTCCCGCTGCGGTCCGCTCACCGTGCAGCGCCGGATCGAGCAGCGCGTCCTGCCGGCCATAGAGGATCGACACGGGCACCCGGATCTCACCATAGCGCGCGACCAGCGGCGGCATCGCCCGTTCCGCCATGCGGATCTCGAAGCTCCCCATCTGATAGGCGGAGGATCGCGCCGAGAGCACGCCGCCGCCCGCCGTGGCAAAGTCCGCCGGCACCGGATCGGGCGCGAACACCGCCTCGGCGCCGCGCTTGCCCATTGCCACCGCCATCGGCACCGCGATCGTCCAGGCGAGCACCTCTCGAACGCCCGGCGGCGCCATCAGCCCGCGGAACACCGCAGGCGGCCGATCGACCACCTGCGTCAGCGGCGCGATCAGGGCCAGTGCGCCCGGCACCTCGGGACGCTCGGTAGCGAGCGCCAGCGAGACAGCGCCGCCCATGGAATGGCCGACGACCAGCGGCTTTTCCAGCCCCAGTGTCTCGATCAATTGCGCGATCATCCGCCCTTGGGCGGCGAGATCGGGCCGCGGTCCAGCGAGGCGTGAATAGCCCCAGCCGGGACGGTCGACGAGGATCACGCGGTGGTCCCTGGCCAGCCGGCCGGCCAGCGAATGACTGAAGTTGCGCAGCTGCGCCATCAGCCCGTGGATCATCACGATCGCGGGGCCGGCGGCATCGGCGGCGCCGAGCTCGACGACATGCAGCCGCGCACCTGGCACGTCGACGAAGCGCCCGTCCGCCGGCACCATCTCTTCGGCCTTGCGCCCGACCCAGGCCGACCATCCGGCCAGCCCCAGTACGCCCACGCCCGCCAGTCCGAACGGTATCAGCATGCCCTTTCCCCTTCGCATACCGATATAACCGGCTTTGCAGGGAAAGGCTTCACTCCGCGACCGGTGCCTCGCCTTCCTCGCGCTCCTGCGCCTGCCGCGCCCACATCTCGGCGTAGATGCCGCCTTCGCGCAGCAGCTCGGCATGGGTGCCCTGCTCGACCACCCGGCCCGCCTCCAGCACGATGATCCGGTCGGCATGGACCACCGTCGACAGGCGGTGCGCGATGACGATCGTGGTCCGGCCCTGCTCGATCGATTCGAGCGTCGCCTGGATGTCCGCCTCGGTGCGGCTGTCGAGCGCGCTGGTCGCTTCGTCGAGGATGAGGATCGGCGGGTTCTTCACCAGCGTGCGGGCGATCGCCACGCGCTGCTTCTCGCCGCCCGAAAGCTTGAGCCCGCGCTCGCCCACCCGCGTGTCGAGCCCGTCGGGCAGCGCCTGGATGAAGTTCGCGATCGAGGCGCCGCGCACCGCCTCGGCGATCTCCGCGGGCGTGGCACCCTCGCGGCCATAGGCGATGTTGTAGCCGATCGTCTCGTTGAACAGCACCGTGTCCTGCGGGACGATGCCGATCGCGGCGCGAAGGCTCGCCTGGGTCACGTCGCGAATGTCCTGCCCGTCGATCGTGATGCGCCCGCCGGTCACGTCGTAGAAGCGGTACATCAGCCGCGCGAGCGTCGACTTGCCCGCGCCCGAGGGGCCGACCACCGCGACGGTGGCACCGGCCGGGATGTCGAGATCGATGCCCTTCAGGATCTGGCGATCGGCGTCATAGCCGAACTGCACGCCCTCGAAGCGGACATGACCCTGCTGGACGGCGAGCGGTTGCGCGTCGGCGGCGTCCTTCACCTCGGCGCCAGTATCGAGCAGGTCGAACATCGCCGCCATGTCGATCACGCCTTGCCGGATCGTGCGATAGACCCAGCCGAGCATGTCGAGCGGGCGGAACAACTGGCTGAGCAGCGTCGACACCAGCACCACGTCACCGGGCGTGAAGCGGCCGGTCGACCAGCCGAACACCACCAGCGCCATGCCCGCCGCGAGCATCAGGTTGGTGATCACCGCCTGGCCGATATTGAGCCAGGCGAGCGACGTTTCGCTGGTGACGGCGGCGTTCATATAGGCCGTCATCGCCTTGTCGTAGCGCGCGCTCTCGCGCGCTTCGGCGTTAAAATATTTGACGGTTTCGAAGTTGAGCAGCGAATCGACCGCATGCGCCACCGCGCCGGTGTCGAGGTCGTTCATCTTCTCGCGCAGCTTGGAGCGCCAGTCGGTCACCCAGCGGGTGAAGGCGATGTAGATCACCACCATCGCCAGCGTGCCCGCCACCAGCCACCAGCCGAAGCGCGTGCCGAAGATGCCGAGCACCATGCCGAGTTCGAGAATCGTCGGCGCGATGTTGAACAACAGGAAATAGAGCATCGTGTCGATGCTCTTGGTGCCGCGCTCGACCACCTTGGTCACCGCACCGGTCCGCCGGTTGAGGTGGAAGCGCAGGGACAGCTGATGGAGGTGGCGGAACACGTCCGAGGCGAGCCGGCGGGTCGCGTCCTGCCCCACCCGCTCGAACACCGCGTTGCGCAGATTGTCGAACAGCACCGTGCCCAGCCGCGCGGCGGCATAGCCGGTGACGAGTGCCACGATCAGCCACACCGCGTCGCGCGGGCCCGAGGCCATCCGGTCGATCGCCCCCTGCAGCGCGAAGGGCGCGCCGTAAACCTGCACCAGCTTCGAGCAGAGCACGAGCAGAAGCGCGAGCACGATCCGCACCCGCAGCCCCGGCGCATGGCGCGGCCAGAGATACGGCAGGAAGCGCTTCATCGTGCCGAACATGGGCCGGTCGAGCTTGGTGGACGAGGTTTCGGGAGGCATCCGCCCTAATCTGGGACGCGCGGCCACGCGACGCAACCACGGGAACAGCCCGAAGGTCTGTCCGTTGAATCGGGCAGGAGGTCATCTGCCATGGACCAACTGCTCTACGTACTGGCGATCATGGGCTGCAGCGACGATGCGCAGGCCTGCCGCCAGGTCCGCCTGGAACCCGCCCGCTATACGTCGCAGGTCGCCTGCCAGGAAGCCATGGAAGGCGCGCTTCGTCGCGCCACCGATGTCGACTATCCCGTCGTGCAGGCCGCGTGCCAGCGCCAGAGCGAACGGATGGTATCGCGCGAACCGCAGCGGCCGGTGACCGGGGGCTGAGAGCTCGCCCTGAAACCGTCATCCGGGCGAAAGCCGGAATCCATTGGGGTCTCCGCCACGGCTCTTGCTGAAGCGTTGAGGCGAATGGATTCCGGCTTTCGCCGGAATGACGGCTGCGAAAGCTCGTCGCGACTATTCGTGCGAGCGACCGAAGTCCGGGCGCGCATCGTCCTGCCCCTGGTCGATGATCGAGCGGCGGATCGCGCGGGTGCGGCTGAACAGCTCGAACAGCTCGTCGCCCTTGCCCCAGCGGATCGCGCGCTGGAGCGCGGTCAGGTCTTCGGTGAAGCGCTGGAGCATGTCGAGCACCGCCTCGCGGTTGCTCAAGAACACGTCGCGCCACATCGTCGGGTCCGAGGCGGCAATGCGGGTGAAGTCGCGGAACCCGCCGGCCGAATATTTGATCACCTCGGACTGGGTGACTTCCTCCAGGTCCGAGGCGGTGCCGACGATCGTATAGGCGATCAAATGCGGCAGATGGCTGGTCACCGCGAGGACGCGATCATGGTGCCCCGGCTCCATCGTCTCGACCATCGCGCCGAGGCGCCGCCAGAATTCGCTCACCCGCTCCACCGCCACCGGATCGCTGCCCTCGGGGGGCGTGACGATGCACCAGCGATGGTGGAACAGCGAGGCGAAGCCGGCAGTCGGGCCGCTATTCTCGGTTCCCGCCACCGGGTGGGCCGGGATGAAGGTCGCGTTCGGCAGGGAGTCCCGCACCGCCTCGATCACGCTGCCTTTCGACGAGCCGACATCGCTGACGATCGCCTCGGCGGGCAGGTCTGCGGCGATCTCCGCTGCCGCCGCCCCCATCGCGCCCACCGGCACGCACAGGATCACCAGATCCGCGTCGATCACCGAAGTCCCGGCGCTGTCCGCCACGTCGTCGCACAGGTCGATCGCCACCGCCGTCTCGCGCACGGCCGGATCGGCGTCATAGCCGGTCACCCGCACGCTCGGCATGTGCTGGCGGATGCCGCGGGCGATCGACGAGCCGATCAGCCCGAGGCCGAGAATGGTAACGCGCGCGAAGGGCAGCATCAGGCGCCGAGCAAGCGGCGCAGCGAGGCCGCCACGCCCTTGATCTCTTCCTCGGTACCGATGGTGATGCGCAGCCCGTGGGGCAGGCCCTGGCCGGGCAGCCAACGGACGATATAGCCGTCCTCCATGAGGTGCTTGTAGGCCTGCTCGCCGGTCACCTCGCCCTCGAACAGGACGAGCTGGAAGTTCGCCTTGGAGGGCACCGCGCGGACGCCCTTGTTGCCCATGCTGGCGATCTCGTCGGCGAACCACTGGCGCCACTGGGCGTTGTGCGCGCGGCTGTGCTCCACGAACGCCTTATCGCCCAGCGCCGCGATCGCCGCGCGACCCGCGCCGATGCTGAACGCGAAGGGCGCACGAATGCGGTGCATCGCGGCGATGATGTCCGGGTGGCCATAGCCCCAGCCCACCCGCTCCGAAGCCAAGCCGAAGATCTTGGAGAAGGTGCGCGTCACCAGCACGTTGGACTGGGTGCGGGCGAGTTCGAGCCCGCCGTCATCGTCCTCGGGATCGAGATATTCGGTATAAGCCTGGTCGAGCACCAGCAGCACGCTCTTGGGGAGCGCGGCGTGCAACCGGGCGATCTCCTCGCGCGCCGTGTAGGTGCCGGTCGGGTTGTTCGGGTTGGCCAGGAAGACGATCTTGGTCTTCTCGGTCACGCAGGCGAGGATCGCGTCGACATCGGTCGCATAGTCGCGATCGGGCGCCACCACCGGCGTCGCGCCGACGCGGCGAGCGGCGATGTCGTACACCGCGAAACCATAGCGGACATAGATGATCTCGTCGCCCACACCCGCAAACGCGCCTGCCGCCAGGTGCAGTACCTCGTCCGAGCCGGTGCCGTAGACGATCCGCTCGGGCTCCACCCCGTAATGCGCGCCCAGCGCCTCGCGGAGCGCGACCGCGCCGGCATCGGGATAGCGCTCCAGCTCGGTCGCGGCGGCGGCATAGGCGTCGCGCGCGGCCTGGGGCGTGCCGAAGGGATTCTCGTTCGACGAGAGCTTGGCGGCGGGCTTGCCCGAATCGGTGGTGGCGCGGCCCGGGACATAGGGGGCGATGGCCATCACCCAGGGCTTGGGGACGGGTGCGTTCATGGCCGGGGGATTGGCGGAATGGCAGCCGATTGGCAAGCCGTGCGGCGGGGAAGCTTGAACGCAGGCGCGCGCGCGCCTAACCGCCGGATATGTCCGATGATCCGCGTTTCGGCCTTCGCCGCTCGGTAACGCTGCCGGGGCCGCTGCGCCTCGACGGCGGCGTGCTGTTCTCGCCCGTCGACATCGCCTACGAGACCTATGGCACGCTCAACCCGCAAGCAAGCAACGCCATCCTCGTCTGCCACGCGCTGACCGGCGATCAGCACCTCGCCTCGGAACATCCGGTGACCGGCAAGCCGGGCTGGTGGGCGCGGATGGTCGGGCCGGGCAAGCCGATCGATACGAACCGCTGGTTCGTGATCTGCTCGAACGTGCTGGGCAGCTGCCTCGGCTCCTCCGGACCGGCAACGATCAACCCCGCAACCGGCCAGCCCTGGGGCATGCAGTTTCCCGTCATCACCATCCGCGACATGGTCCGCGCGCAAGCCATGCTGCTCGACCATCTCGGCATCGACCGGCTGTTCGCAGTGGTCGGCGGGTCGATGGGGGGCATGCAGGCGCTGAGCTGGGCGGCGACCTTTCCCGAGCGGGTGAACGCGGCGGTGGTGATCGCATCGGCCGCACGGCATTCGGCGCAGAACATCGCCTTCCACGAAGTCGGGCGTCAGGCGATCATGGCGGACCCCAAGTGGCGCGGCGGTGCCTATTACGAGGCGCAGGACCCGCCCGCCGCCGGCCTCGCCGTGGCGCGGATGGCGGCGCATATCACCTATCTGTCGGAGGCGGGCCTGACCGCCAAATTCGGCCGCAAGCTCCAGGGCCGCGAGGCCAAGACCTTCGGCTTCGACGCCGATTTCCAGGTGGAGAGCTATCTGCGCCACCAGGGGCTGGCCTTCGTCGACCGGTTCGACGCCAACTCCTACCTCTACATCACGCGAGCCTTGGACTATTTTGATCTGGCCGAGGAGCATGGCGGCCTGCTCGCCAACGCCTTCCGCCAGTCGCAGGCGCGCTTCTGCATCGTCAGCTTCGATACCGACTGGCTCTACCCCACCGCAGAATCGCGCAGCATTGCCCACGCCCTCAACGCCGCGGGTGCGCCGGCCAGCTTCGTCGAACTCAGCTCCCCCTTCGGCCACGACGCCTTCCTGCTGGAGAGCCCGGAGCTCGACCGCGTGATCGGCGGCTTTCTGGCTGCGGGAGACCGCGCATGAGCCTTCGTCCCGACCTGGCGATCATCGCCGCCCATGTGGACCGCGGCGCGCGCATCCTCGACGTCGGCTGCGGCGACGGCGCGCTGATGGCGGCGCTGCGCGACGATCGCGGCTGCGACGCGCGCGGGCTGGAGCTGGAGCCGACCAACGTCGCTGCCGCGGTGGGCCGCGGCCTGTCGGTGATCCAGGGCGATGCCGATACCGACCTCGCCGATTATCCCGACGACAGCTTCGACTATGCCATCCTCAGCCAGACGCTGCAGACCACGCGGCGGCCCGACTGGGTGCTCGAGCAGCTGCTGCGGATCGGCCGACACGCCTTCGTCTCCTTCCCCAATTTCGCCCATTGGCGGGTGCGCGCCTCGCTGCTGTTCGGGGGGCGAATGCCCGTAACCCGGCTGCTTCCGATCGCCTGGTATGCGACGCCCAACATCCACCATGTCACCGTCGACGATTTCCGCGCGCTGGTGAGGGAACGCGGCATCGCGATCGAGGGCGCCTGGTTCCTCTCCGGCGACCAGCAGACGGGGTCCGGCATGGCCAACCTGTTGGCGGAACACGCCGTCTTCCTGTTGAGGCACGATCGATGACCGACGTCACCCTGCGCGCCACCCATGCGGCGTACCGCGACGATATCGGCGACCTCGTCACCCGCCGCCCTGTGCCGGGCCCGGGGCTGGAGCAGATCGGCGCCTTTCTTTTCCTCAACCATCACGGCCCGCAGACCTACCGCCCGAACAACGCCGGCCTGCCCTTCGGCCCGCACCCGCACCGCGGTTTCGAGACGGTAACCTTCATCCTCGAAGGCTCGCTCGCCCACACCGACTCCGCAGGGCATGAGAGCATCATCCGCGCCGGCGGCGTGCAGTGGATGACCGCAGGGCGCGGCATCGTCCATGCCGAGGTCTCGCCCGCCGAGTTCAAGCAGGCCGGGGGGCCGATGGAGATCCTCCAGCTCTGGGTGAACCTGCCGAGCAAGCTCAAGATGACCGCGCCGCGCTATGTCGGGCTGCAGGCGGATGCCTTTCCGGGCGTGGCGGCAGGCGACGGCGCGACGGTGCATCTCGTCTCGGGCACTTTCGACGGGCGCACCGGCCCGATCGAGTCGCTCACCGGCGTGTTCCTGTGCTGGGCAGAGCTGGCGGCGGGTGCGACGCTGACCTTCGACGGGCTCGCGGGCCGTGACCTGTTCCTCTACGCGGTGCGCGGGAGTGTGAAGGTGGGCGATCGCGCGCTGCCCGACTGGCATCTCGCCAGCCTCTCAGCGGGCGACACGCTGACGCTCACCGCCGACGAACCCGCGCTGATCCTGTTCGGCCACGCCGCACCGATCCCGGAACCGGTGGTCGCCCACGGCCCGTTCGTGATGAACAGCGTGGAGGAAATCCACCAGGCCTATGCCGATTACCAGCGCGGGGCTTTCGGTGTGGCGGAGATCGTGGCGGGCTGAGCCCGCATTCCCCTCCCGCTTGCGGGAGGGGATAGGGGAGGGGCTGAAAGCCACCTCGCCCCAACTTCCACGTCAGTCCCTCCCCCGACCCCTCCCGCGAGCGGGAGGGGGGAAGAAGGTCCGCCTCAGTGCGCCGCCTGCTCGCCGCGCACGATGCCGCTCTTGCCGAGCTGGTCGTCGATCTGCGCCATCAGGCGATCGAGACCCGCCTGGTCCTTCGCCTCGGCGCGGGCGACGAGCACGTCCTGGGTGTTGGACGCGCGCAGCAGCCACCAGCCGTCGTCGGTGTTGACCCGCGCGCCGTCGGTGCGGTCGACCTGGGCGCCGTCCGCCTCCAGCCGGTCGAGCACTTCCTCGACGACCGGGAACTTGCGGCTCTCGTCGACCTGGAAGCGCATCTCCGGCGTGTTGACCATCGCCGGCATCTCGTCCTTGATCTGGGTGAGCGACTTGCCGATCACGTGCACCGCCTGGATCAGGCGGATCGCGGCGTACTGGGCGTCGTCGAAGCCGTAATAGTCCTGCGCGAAGAAGATGTGGCCGCTCATCTCGCCCGCGAGCGGGGCGCCGGTTTCCTTCATCTTGGTCTTGATCAGGCTGTGGCCGGTCTTCCACATCACCGGCTTGCCGCCCAGCTCGGCGATCCGGTCGTAGAGCGCCTGGCTGGCCTTGACGTCGGCGATAATCGTCGCGCCCGGATCGATGCGCAGCACCGGCTCGGCGAGGATGGCGAGCAGCTGGTCGCCCCACACCACCCGGCCCTGGCCGTCGATCGCGCCCAGCCGATCGCCGTCGCCGTCGAAAGCGAGACCGAAATCGAGGTTCTTCTCGGCGACGAGCTTCTTCAGATCGGCGAGATTCTTCTCTTCGGTAGGATCGGGATGATGGTTGGGGAAATTACCGTCCACATCGGTGAACAGCGTATGGTGCTCACCCGGCAGCAGCTTGACGAGCTTCTCGATCACCGGGCCGGCGGCGCCGTTGCCCGCGTCCCAGCCGATCTTGTACGAACCGCCGGCATAGCCCGCGATCAGGCGGCTGACATAGAGGTCCTCGATGTCCGCGTCGGTCACCGTCTCGGTGCCGTCGCCCTCGTCCCAATCGCCTTCCGCCGCCATCTTGCCCAGCGTCTGGATGTCCTGGCCGAAGAACGAACGGTGCTGGAACACCATCTTGAAGCCATTGTAGTTGCCGGGATTGTGGCTGCCGGTAATCTGGATGCCGCCATCCACCTCCAGCGTTGCCTCGGCATAATATAGCATCGGCGTCGGGCCCATGCCGGTGCGCACCACGTCGCAGCCCGAAGCGGTCAGGCCTTCGATCAGCGCGGCCTCGAGCATCGGCGAGGAGATGCGGCCGTCGCGGCCCACCGCCACCCGGCGGCCGCCGGCGCGGCGCAACAGCGTGGCGAAGCCGCGGCCGATCGCCCGCGCGTCGTCCGGACCCAGCGTCTTCCCCACGATTCCACGGATGTCGTATTCGCGCAGCGACGTCGGATCGAAACGGTGCGTCATGTAAGCCCTCCCGAAGGTAAAGATGCGCGCCTCTTCCGCGACTCGAAACGAAGTTTCAAGCCGCCCGAGGCACGAATAGATTAATATTTTGCACTGCAACATCGTCGCAGGCAATTGTTACGTGACGAGGACGGACCTCAGCCCCGCAGCAACGTATCGCGGGCAAGATTGATCCGACGCGTCAGCTCAGTCGAGCCGCCGCGGTCCGGGTGCAGCGCCGAAACGAGCCGGCGATGCGCCGCACGGATCTCGTCGGGCCCCGCTGCCGCGTCGACGCCGAGGATCGCCCGTGCCTCACTCTCGCCAAGGCGCGGCGGCGGCGCGACGGGCACCTTCTTCTTCGGCTGCAGCCAACGCCACAGGATATAGAGCAGTGCCGCTGCGATCAGGACCTTCGCCATCAGGCGAACAGCGGGGCGTTGACGTCGGGCAGCGCCAGGCCGGCCATCATCTCGCGCAGCTCCTGCCGCGCCGCGACATGGCTGAGCCCCATCTCGCCGAACTCGCGCGAATCGAGCATGGTCAGCCCCTGGGGGAACAGCTCGCGATAGATCACGCGCTCGGACAGCCCCGAGATCACCCGAAAGCCGACGCGCTTGGACAGCTGGTCGATCGCCTCGGACACGCGCCGCATGTTGCGCGCCTCGATGTGCTGCATGCGGTTGCGCAGCACGACCCAGTCGATCGTCTCGCCGTCGGCCTTGGCGCGGCGCTTGCGCGATTCCCAGATCATCTCCGAATAGAAGCTGGGGCGCGTCACCCGGAAACTGTCCGGGTCGACCTGGCCGATCAGGTCGAAGTCGACGAAGCTGTCGTTCATCGGGGTGACCAGCGTGTCGGCGTTGGTCACCGAGATGCGGGCGAACTTGTCGTCGCGGCCCGGCGTGTCGATCACCAGGAAGTCGGCGCCCTCGCCGAGTCGATCCAGCGTATCGGTGAAGAAGTCCATGCTTTCGCCGTCGTGCGTCTCGTAGACCGGCATCGGCAGGTCGCGGCCCATCCGGCGCATCGTCGCGCGGCGATTGTCGAGGTAGCGGCCCATCGTCCGCTGGCGGTGATCGAGGTCGAAACAGGCGACGCGCGCGCCCTTCGCGGCCAGCGCGATCGCCGCGTGCACCGCGGTGGTCGACTTGCCCGTGCCGCCCTTTTCATTGGCAAAAACCAGCACATGCAGTCGTTTAGCGGGCTGATTCAACGCAGCTATTCCTTCACTTGATCGGGCGGCCTCCCCCCCATAGAAGGCGCCGCTTCCGTTCATATCGAAAGTGCCCAAGCGTGCAAACCGTTCGCCAGATCGACGATCTTCGCCAGGCGCTGGACGCCTTCCGCAGCGAAGGCGCCCGGCTGGCCTTCGTGCCTACCATGGGCGCACTGCATGACGGGCATATGGCGCTGGTCGAAGCCGCCAAGCGCGCCGGCAGCCGCGTGATCGTGTCGATCTTCGTCAATCCGATCCAGTTCGGGCCGAATGAGGACTTGGCAAAGTATCCGCGGCGTGAACAGGCCGATTCGCGGCTGCTCGCCAATGCCGGGGTCGACCTGCTGTGGATGCCGACGCCCGAGATCATGTACCCGGAAGGTTTTGCCACCAGCGTGCGCGTCTCCGGCGTGAGCGAGCCGCTCGACGGTGCGCACCGCCCCGGCCATTTCGATGGCGTCGCCACCGTGGTGTCCAAGCTGTTCCACCAGGTGCAGCCGCATGTCGCGCTGTTCGGCGAGAAGGACTGGCAGCAGCTCCAAGTGATCCGCCGCATGGTCGCCGATCTCGACATGGCCGTGGAGATCCAGGGCGTACCCACCCAGCGCGAGGATGACGGCCTCGCGCTTTCCTCGCGCAACGCCTATCTGATGCCGGAGGACCGCGCCCGCGCGGTCGCGTTGCCGCGCGCGCTCGGCGCCGCCGCCAAGACGATCGGCGAGGGCGGCGACCGCGAGGCGGCGCTGGTCCAAGCGCAGGAATCGCTCAGCGCGGCGGGCTTCGAAGTCGATTATGTCGCGCTGGTTGATGCAGAATCGCTTTCCGCGCCGATCGAGGGCCGGCCGATGCGGCTGCTGGCCGCGGCGCGCATCGGCGGCACCCGGCTGATCGACAATATCCCGGTGCTATGAACTAATACGGTTAAGCCGCTTAACCTTTTATTGTCCTTACCCCCCCAAATTCGGAGTCAACGAGGACGCCGGAACAGGGGCGAAGCGACAATGGCGAATAGTGAGAAGAGTGCGCGGTTTCTGATCGAGAGTCGGTTGCGCGATGCCGCGCGCGGTAGTGCCGATGCCTGTTTTGATCTGGGCGTCGTCTATTCGAGCGGGGCTGAGGGCGTGACGATCGACCTGGTCGAGGCGCACAAATGGTTCAACATCGCTGCGATGACCGGCAGCGTCGAGGCGCAAGCCTGCCGCGCCGACATCGCCGAGGACATGACCGCCCGCGAGATCATCGAAGCCCAGAAGGCCGCCCGCGCCTGGCTGCGGGGGCTGGAAAGCCGCGCAGCCTGACATTCCTCAGGGCGCCTTCTGGCCCCAGTTGATCGATACGCGGGTGCGGCCGAGATGGCCCTCCACCGCCACGCGCAGGCTGCGTTCGCTTTCCTCGCCCGCTTCGTAGCTGAAGCCGGTTTCACGACGATATTTCAGGCCCGAGGCATTGGCCTGCGCGCGCGACCAGCCGAGCACTTCCTTCTCCGGCGCATCGGTCTCGTAGACCAGATTGCCGCTGACATGCCGCCCAGGCAGCCCATCGGGTGCGGCGGTGCAGCTGAGAATCGTCGCATTGGCATAGACCGGCACGAAATCGGGCTTGTTGCTGCAGTCGATTGCCGCCGAGACGTTCGCAGGCACCCCCGCCGCCGCCGCCGAGGCGACATTCTGCCCCACCGGATCGTCGGTGGTCTGCTCGCCGCCGCGGCCGCAACCCGCAAGCAGCACGACCGCCCCGAGTAGCGCGGCACGTGCGATGGTGTGACGACGACGACGACGATGCATCCTGGCCCCTTTTCCGCCCGGTCGACCTCGCGCCGACACTTACGGCTAGGAACGGACCGCGACGCGCTTTGCTCCCACCCCTTGGTCCGTCGGATCGGCGCTGCTAGCGGTGTCTTCGGGTCGCAAAGGCCCGCCTCGGGGGGATTGCCGCACATATGGTTCGATTGTCGTCCGCCGGGCTGGTGCTGGCCGGTGCCGTGCTGGCCCTTCTCTGCTGCGGCGGACTGCTGGTCTATGGCGCCGGGCGCGGCATCGACCTGACCGACGAGATCTTCTACCTTGTCTGGGCGCGCAATCCCGAGGCCTATGCGCTGCTCTACCAGCCCTTCGGTTATCTGCTGCATCCCCTCTATGCGCTGCTGGCAGGCGATGTAGCGCGCTACCGGCTTGCGGGATTCGCGATCACCGCGGCGGCGGGGGCGCTGCTCGGGCGGCAGCTTGCGCCCGAAGGCGCCCGGCGGCTCCCCTTCGCGACGTTCGGCGCGGCGGCGGCGCTGGTCATCTATTTCCCGTGGATCGTCACGCCGAGCTACAATTCCGCCGCCAATGTAGGCGCGATGCTGGTGCTGGCCGGCGTGACGACGCTGCTGCGCACCGAGACCCTCGCAGCGCATGTTGCAGCGACCCTGACGATCGGCTGCGGGCTGTGCGTGGCGGCCTTCGCCAAGCCGCCGCTGTTCGCTCTGAGCGGCGTGCTGCTGATCGCCTTGGCCGCCTGGTCGATCCGGCGGAATCGCGGGCGCAGCATCGCGCTGCTCGGCGCGCTGGCCCTCGCCGTGCTGCTGATCGCGCTGTTCCTGCCGCTGCCCCGAATCCCCGGCCTGCTCGCACGGATCGCGGCGAGTCAGCACATCCTGGCACTTCCCAACACGCCGACACACCTGCCGATCAAGGTGCTGGGCGACTGGGCCGCGGTGCCGCCGCTGCTTTCCGCCGCGGCGCTTGCCGCCATCGGCGCAACTGTGCTGCGGCGCACACGCTGGGGCTGCTGGCTCGGCCATGGCGCCATGGCATTCGGCCTGCTCTATCTGGCGACGACGATTCCCGACACGCTCGACGGCGGCATCCCGGAATTTCCGGGACTCGCGCTGCTGCTGGTCGCGGCCGGCTATGCGGCGCCGGTCGCGCGCCGCGACATGCTGCTGTTGGCGCTGCTCCTGGCGGCGCCGTTCGCGGTGGCGCTAGGCACCTTCAACAACCAATGGGCGCAATTCGATTTCAGCATGGCCTTCCCGCTGCTCGCGCTGTTCCGCCTAGCGAGCGACGACCCCCTGCGGTGGCGACGAGGCGCTGCCACCCTGCTCAGCCTCGTCGCGCCGCCGCTGCTGCTGTTCGCCGCCGCGATGGCGCCCTACAGCCTGCCCGACTCGATCTTCGCGCAGACAATTCCGGTCCGCCACCCGATCACCGGCAGCCCCTTGCTGGTCGACCAGGAGACCGCCGACTTCCTGGACGGCGCGCGCGACAAGGCGACCGGCGCACTGCTGGTGGATCTGTCCGGCACCGGCCCCGGCGTTGCCGCCGCGCTGGGAGCGAAGGCCCCGGTGCTGCTCTGGCTCAATCCGGCGACCGCGACCTGGCCCGACGTCGTCTGGTCGCGGCTGACCGAGCAGGAGCGGGCACGCGCCTGGTTCGTCGCCCCGGTGCTGCCGCTGTTCGCGCCCTCTGCACCGGCGCGCTGGCTCGCGGCGCATCGCGGCGGCTATTGCCGCACGCCGCTGCCGCACATGACCTTCTGGTGGGAGGAACGGTCGCTCGATCTCTGGCGGCCCTGCCCCGAACCGCGCGCCCACGCCGGGGGCTGAGCGCGCGGCGCGCAGGGTCGTGGTTCAGCGCCGGATCGACAGCAGCTTGTACTTGGTCTGGCCCACCGATCCGTCCACCGGATAGCTGGTGATGCACACCCGATTGCCCTGGTTGCCGCCGAGCACGCGGATCCGGTCCTTCCCGTCCTGGCCGACGAAGAAGCCGACATGGCCGCCGTCGACCGTCGGCGACTTGCGGCTCCACACGACGATGTCGCCGATCTGCGGGCTGCTGGTGACGTCGTTCCCCCAGCCGCTATCATGCCAGCTGCGCGCCCATTTGCTGTCGGTGCCCTGCATGCCGGCCTTCTCAACGCAGTAATTGACGAAGGACGAGCACCAAGCCGTCTCGTCGGGTGCCGCGCCCCCCTTGGTCGTGCTGTGGTAGAGGACGATCCGCGGATTGTCCTGCCGACCGGCGACTTCGCGCACGTCCAGCGCGAGCTCGGCCTGTGCAACCGCATAGGGCGTCGTCAGCGCGGCTACCGGCGCCGGCAGCGGCAGGCCGCCCGACAGCGGCTTCAGGAACTGGCGCGCCATATAGCCGTCGGCCACGCCGTCGCCATTGACGTCGACCTGCACCCAGTCCGCCTCCAGCCCGAGCCCGTGCACCACGGCGCCGAGCGGCAGGCTCTGCACCACGTCGAACTGCGCGCCCGCGCCGCCGCGGACGCGCAGCCCGCTGCGTGCTGCAACCTCGAACACGGCGACGCCGTCTTCCGGCCGCCGGGCGGGCGCTGCCGCGGCCGCGCCGAACTGGCCGAAATCGGCAACCGCGGGATTGGCCAGATTGCCGTCATAGTCGAAATTGCCGAACGGCCCGCGAAGATCCTGGAACTTCTGGAACAGCGTCCATTGCTGCGAGGCGAGAAACGCCTTTGATCCCGTCCACCCCATCGATGCGGGCAGCCAGAACAAAGTGGCCAGTCCCCCGGCCTTGAGGTGCGAACAGACGGCTCCCGACCCATAGACGCCGACGCGGAAATCCCCGTTCAGCGCGGCGTTGACCTCCTGGAAATAGTGCTCGATCTGCGCCAGTTCGGTCGGCCGGGCAAAGTCATGGTCGACCGCGAAATAGATCGCCGACCCCTTGGGCTGGCCGATGGTTCCGGCGAGTTCGAGCGCACGCTTCGCATCGCGCGTCCCCTTGCCGTTGCCGAAATCCTCGATCGCACCGCCGGCACCGCCGCGCTGCTCGAAGACGACCGCGACGTCGAGCCCCGCGGCAACCAGCTTTCCATATTCCGCCGCAGTAAGGCATTTCGACAGAAAGGTGCTGGAGTTCTTGATGTTGTAGTAACGGATGACGGTGCGGACGCCCTCCTGGAACAATCGCGCAGCATAGTCGCCCACATTATACGGCGAGTCGATGATCTCTTGCATGGTGAGTCCCCCTGCCTGCGCCCCTCCGCAAGCAGGATACAGCATGCCATCTATCGCGATTGGAAAAAAGGGCCCGCAGCTGTACGCTGCGGACCCTTGAAACATCGTGTTCGAATCGTCGGCAGACGATCAGAACGGCACGTCGTCGTCCAGATCGTCCGGGAAGCCGCCGCCGAAGCCGCCGCCTGCAGGGGCGCCGCCGCTGCGCTGACCGCCGCCGTTGAAGGTGCCGCCGCCACGACCCGCCGGGGCACCGCCGCCGAAGCCGCCACCACCGCCGCCGAACGAGTCGTCTGCACCCCAATCATCGCCGCCGCTGCTACGGCCGCCGCCCATGCCGGCACCCTGTCCGCCGCCGGGACCATCGAGCAGCACCATCTGCGCGTTGAAGCCCTGGAGCACGATCTCGGTCGAGTAGCGATCGGCGCCGCTCTGGTCCTGCCACTTCCGGGTCTGCAGCTGGCCTTCGAGATAGACCTTGCTGCCCTTGCGCAGATAGCGCTCGGCGACGTTGGCGAGACCTTCGGAGAAGATCTTCACCGTGTGCCACTCGGTCTTTTCCTTGCGCTCGCCGCTGTTGCGATCCTTCCAGCTCTCCGAGGTGGCGATGCGCAGCTCGACCACCTTGCCGCCATTCTGGAACGCCCGGCTCTCGGGGTCGCGCCCCAAATTGCCGACGAGGATCACTTTGTTGACGCTGCCCGCCATGCCGCAAAAACTCCGATATACGATGGTGCGCCCGCGCGAAGGGACGCTAGAAAGAATCCGCTATGGCCGACATCCTTAACCTGAACAAAGCGAGAAAAGCGAGAGCGAAAGCGAACGCCCAGGCCGAAGCCGAGGCCAACCGCGCCCGCTTCGGCCGCACCAAGGCGGAAAAGGCGCGCGACGCGGCGGAGACCGAGCGCAAGGTGCGCACGCTCGATCAGGCGAAGCGCGAAACGCCGGAGGATTGAGGCCTCGGCTCGACGCTTTGCCGCTGTCAAAGCGGAACGCATCGTGTACAACATGTCCCGTCCGATGTTGCCGCCGCTTCCCTATCCCGCGCTTCACGCCAGCCATTCGGGCGTATGGATCGCCACGGCTGAGGGCACGCGCGGGCTGAGCCGGGGCGAGGCGATCCGTATCGCCGCCGACACGCCGGTACTGCTGCTCAACGCGCCCCTTGTCGGGCAGCGGCTGGGGCATCCGGAGCTGAGCGGGCTGGACCTGCTCGAGCTGTTCGCCTTTCTCCGCCCCGCCCGCTTCATGGTGCCGACCCCCAAGGGCCTCGCTCGCGCCTGCGGGCTGGAGCCGCCCAGGGACGACGCCCATGTCGCCGCCTTCCTGCGCGACGCCGCTGCAAACCTGCTCGCGCTTGCCGAGGGCGACTGGCCCGAGCGCGAGGGTGCGTGGCACGGCCTGCAATCGCTGGGGAGGCTGCGCTGGCCGTGGAGCGCGGCGCTCGGCCAGCGCATCGCCAAGCCCGAGCGCGCCGAGCGCTGGCTCTTCTCCAAGCTGCCCGAATGGGAGGAAGGGGCCCCCCGGCCCGCCCCGCGCACGATCACGCTCGATCCCGCCGAGGTCGCCGAACGCCTCGCCCGCCTGACCGGCGCCACCGCCGAGCGCCGCCAGGGCCAGCGCGACTATGCCGAGGCGGCGGCGCAAGCCTTCGCCCCGCGCAGCGTGCCGGACACCCCCAATCTGGTGCTGGCCGAGGCGGGGACCGGGATCGGCAAGACGCTCGGCTATCTCGCTCCCGCCTCGCTTTGGGCGGAAAAGTCCGGCGGGCCGGTGTGGGTCTCCACCTTCACCAAGGCGCTGCAGCGCCAGCTCGGCAACGAAGGCGAGCGGCTATTCCCCGATCCCGTCCAGCGCCGCGCGCGGATCGTCACCCGCAAGGGGCGCGAGAATTATGTCTGCCTGCTCAACCTGGAGGATGCGCTGCAGGGCGGGTTCGCCGGGCGCGCGGCGATCCTCGCCCAGCTGGTCGCGCGCTGGGCGGCGTACACCGCCGACGGCGACATGGTCGGCGGCGACCTGCCCGGCTGGCTGCCGACGCTGTTCCGCCGCAACGGATCGACCGCGCTCACCGATCGGCGCGGCGAGTGCATCTATGCCGGCTGCCCGCATTACCGGAAATGCTTCATCGAGCGCGCCGCCCGGGCCAGCGCCGATGCCGATATCGTCATCGCCAATCACGCGCTGGTGATGGTCAACGCGGCGCGCGGCCGCGAGAACCAGACGCGCCCGACCCGCTATGTGTTCGACGAGGGCCACCATCTGTTCGACGCCGCCGACGCGATGTTCTCGGTCGCGCTGACCGGCCAGGAATCGATCGAGTTGCGCCGCTGGCTGACCGGTCCCGAATCCGGCTCGCGCGGACGCCGCCGTGGCCTTGCCGCGCGCCTGTCCGACGTCGCCAGCTATGACGATGCCGGCGGCCGCGCGATCTCCGAGGCGGTCGACGCCGCACGCGCGCTGCCGAGCGACGGCTGGCTACAGCGGCTGAACGAAGGCGAGCCGTTCGGCCCGGTCGAGGCGCTGCTCGCCGCTGTGCGCGGCCTGGTCTATGCCCGCGATACCAACGGCTCTGCGGACGCGGGCTATGGTCTCGAGACCGAGCTGACCGAACCCGATGCAGCGCTGGTCGAAGCGGCGGGCAACGCGACCGCCGCGCTCGATGCGCTGCTCCGCCCGATGGTGGTGCTCGGCCGCCGGCTCGAGGCGGTGCTGGCCGAGGCGCCCGACTGGATGGACGGCCCGGCGCGCGCCCGCATCGAAGGCGCGATCGCCTCGCTCGGCTGGCGGGTGGACACGGTCGGCGCGTGGCTGGCGCTGATCGCCCGCATCGGCGGCCCGGCCGATCCCGAGTTCGTCGACTGGCTGGCGGTAGACCGGGTCGAGGGGCGCGAATTCGATATCGGCCTGCACCGCCACTGGCTCGACCCCGCCAAGCCGCTCGCCAAGACCGTGCTGGAGCCGGCGCACGGCGTGCTCGTCACCTCGGCGACGCTGCGCGCCGGCGGCGACTGGGACGTCGCCGAAGCGCGTTCGGGCAGCGTCCATTTGCTGCGCCCGGCGCAACGCTTCGCGGCGAAGAGCCCGTTCGACTATCCCAACCAGGCCGAGGTGCTGATCGTCACCGACGTCAAGCGCGGCGACATGCCCGCGCTCGCCAACGCCTATGCCCGGCTGATCGCCGCGGCGGGCGGCGGCACGCTGGGATTGTTCACCGCGATCCGGCGGCTGCGCGCCGTCCATGCCCGCATCGCCGACCGACTGGCCCGCGACGGGCTTCCGCTGCTCGCCCAGCATGTCGACCCGATCGACACCGGCACGCTGGTCGACATCTTCCGCGACGATCCCCGCGCCTCGCTGATCGGCACCGATGCGCTGCGCGACGGCGTCGATGTGCCCGGCGATTCGCTGCGGCTGGTGGTGATGGAGGGCGTACCCTGGCCAAAGCCCAGCGTACTCCATGCCGCCCGGCGGCTGGCCGGCGGCGGATCGGCCTATGACGACCGCATCGTCCGTGCCCGGCTCGCCCAGGCGTTCGGCCGGCTGATCCGCCGCGCCGACGATCGCGGCGCGTTCGTGCTGCTCTCCGCCGCCACCCCGTCGCGGCTGCTCGACGCCTTTCCGCCGGGCACGCGGATCACCCGCACGACGCTGGATCAGGCGGTCGAGCGGGTTCAGCTTTCCTTGGGGGCCGGCTTGCGGCATGAGGCGGGCGAAGCCGCCAGCGTCCACATCGGGGAAGCATGAAGACCCTTCTCGTCCTCCGCCATGCCAAGTCCGGATGGGACGATCCGGTCGCGCGCGATTTCGATCGCCCGCTCAATCCCAAGGGCCAGCGCGCCGCGGTGGCGATGGGCCGATACCTGCGCGCGCAGGGCCTGCGCTTTGATCACGCCATTGCCTCGCCGGCGGTGCGGGTGGAGGAAACGCTGGCGCAGGTTTCCAACGGCTATGGCGAGACGATCGCGCCGGCCTGGGACAAGCGCCTCTATCTTGCCTCGCTCGGTACGCTGCTCGATGCGATCGAGGCGCTGCCCGACAGCGCCGACGTGGTGCTGCTGTCCGGGCACAATCCCGGGCTTGAGGAGCTGGTGCTCGACCGCGTGTCCGCGCCCGGCCCCTTGCGCGACGAGGTCGAGCAGAAATACCCGACCGCAACGCTTGCCGAACTGCGCTTCGATATCGAACATTGGGCCGAGGCGTCCCGTGCAGACGCCGAACTCCTCCGGTTCGTGCGTCCGCGCGATCTGGATCCCAGCCTGGGACCCGATGCCTGACGAACCGGTCACATCCCTCGACAGCGGCCGATGATGCCCCAAATCGGTCATACCGGCGAAGGCCGGGATCCATTGGGACCTCCCGATCGGCGCTTGCTGATAGCTAGAGGCGACTAGATCCCGGCTTTCGCCGGGATGACGTGCGGGGAAAAGGGTGCGTCGCCTTCGACGCACCCTCGTTGTCAGCGATCCTCTTCCAGGGCGTCGGACAGCGAGTCCCGGATCGCCTGCAGCTCGGCGGCCTTGCTTCGGCCGCGTGCCGCCTTTTCTTCCGCCAGCAGCTTCTGCACGCCGCGGATCGTATAGCCCTCCTCGCTGAGGAGATGGTGGATGCGGCGCACCAGCGCCACATCGTCGGGTCGGTAATACCGGCGGTTGCCCGCACGGGTGAGTGGCTTCAGCTGGGGAAACCGCGTTTCCCAATAGCGCAAGATATGCTGCGGCCTGCCGATTTCAGCGGCGAGCTCACCTATGGTCCGCAACGCACCGGCGGCCTTTTCGGACGCCGGCATCGCGGGCCTCAGCGAGCTGAGACGATGCGATCCCGCATCATCTGGCTGGCACGGAAGGTGAGCACGCGACGCGGTGCGATCGGCACCTCGACTCCGGTCTTGGGGTTGCGGCCGACGCGCTCGCCCTTGTCTCGCAGCACGAAGCTGCCGAAGCCCGAGATCTTGACGTTCTCGCCCTTCGCCAGCGCTTCGCACATGTGCTTCAGGATCTGCTCGACGATCCGCGAGGCGTCGGCGCGCGACAGCCCCACTTCGCGATGCAGCGACTCGGCCAAGTCTGCCCTGGTCAGCGTTCCCGCAGCATTCATTCCGGCAATTCCTTTCGTGTACTGGGGTACCCGTATCAGATTGTTACGCGCTATCAAGAATGATCTTGAAGCGCCAGTAACGCCTCAGACATATTCTGGAAAAACACGTAATTCGTCCAAAATGGGGATACCGTCCTGTAACGCTTAGAAGCGGACGACGGCTGCACCCCAGGTGAACCCGCCACCCATCGCTTCCAAAACGAGTAGGTCGCCGCGCCGGATGCGTCCGTCCCGCACCGCAGCATCGAGCGCCAGCGGCACCGAGGCGGCCGAGGTATTGGCGTGACGATCGACGGTCACGATCACCTTTTCGGGCGCGAGATCGAGCTTGCGCGCGGTGGCATCGAGGATGCGGGCATTGGCCTGGTGCGGCACCACCCAGTCAACATCGCCGGGCTGCAGGCCCGCCATCGTCAGAGACTCGTTCATCACCGACGCCAGATTGGTGACGGCGTGGCGGAACACCTCGCGGCCCTTCATCCGCAGCTTGCCGACGGTGCCGGTGGTAGACACGCCACCATCGACATAGAGCAGGTCGTTGTAGCGGCCGTCGGCGTGGAGCTTGGTGGAGAGGATGCCCTGCGGCGCCGCGCCCTCCGTCTCCTGCGCCTCCAGCACGATCGCACCGGCGCCGTCGCCGAACAGCACGCAGGTGGTGCGGTCTTCCCAGTCGAGCAGGCGACTGAACGTCTCGGCGCCGATCACCAGCGCGCGGCGATGGACGCCGGCACGCAGCATCGAGTCGGCGACCTGCACTGCATAAAGGAAACCCGAGCATACCGCGGCCACGTCGAAGGCGACGCAATCGAGGATGCCGAGCGCGTTCTGCACCCGCGTCGCGGTGGCGGGGAAGGTCTGGTCCGGGGTGGCGGTGGCCAGAACGATCAGGTCGATCGAGGAAGCTTCGACGCCCGCCGCTTCCAGCGCCGCACGCGCGGCGTCGGCGGCAAGCGTACCGGTGGTCTCGTCGGGCCCGGCGATGTGGCGGAAGCGGATCCCGGTCCGCTCGACGATCCACTCGTCGCTGGTATCGACGCGCTCCGCCAGCTCCGCGTTGGAAACACGCTGCGCCGGCAGGGCCGAACCCGTACCGAGAATCACCGAACGTACGGTCATGCGACCCCTTCTTATCCCGTCTTCCTACGCGGCCTTGGCCTCGAAGTTCCCCAGATCCTCGGCAATACGCCGGGTCAGTTCGTCGCGCACCATCTTGGCGGCGAAGCCGATCGCGGTATCCACGCCGACCTCGTTCGCACCGCCATGGCTCTTCACGACGATGCCGTTCAGCCCGAGGAAAACGGCACCATTATGGTTGTTCGGGTCGAGATGGTGGCGCAGCAGCTCGGTCGCCGGCTTCGAGATCAGGAAGCCAAGCTTCGAGCGCAGCGAGGAACTGAACGCGCGGCGCAGCAGATCGGCCACGAAGCGCGCGGTACCCTCGGCGGTCTTGAGCGCGATATTCCCCGAGAAACCGTCGCAGACGATCACGTCGACATCGCCGCGCGACAGCCGGTTGCCTTCGATGAATCCGGTAAACTCGAGCGGCAGATGCTTGGCCGCACGCAGCCGGGCCGCAGCATCGCGGATGCTGTCGGTGCCCTTCATCTCTTCGGTGCCGATGTTGAGCAGCGCCACGCGCGGGCGCGCGAGATCGAGCGCCGTGCGCGCATACGCGGCACCCATCACCGCGAACTGAACGAGGTTGCGCTCGTCCACTTCGGTGTTGGCGCCGAGATCGAGCATCACCGTGTCGTTGTCGCCCAGCGACGGCAGCAGCGCGGCAAGCGCCGGCCGGTCGATCCCCGCCATGGTGCGGAGCGACAGCTTGGCCATCGCCATCAGCGCGCCGGTATTGCCCGAGGAGACGGCGGCACCTGCACGCCCCTGCTTCACCAGATCAATGGCAATGCCCATCGACGTGGTCTTGGCGCGGCGAATCGCCTGGCTCGGCTTGGCATCGGACGCAACGATTTCGGCCGCGTGGACGATCTCCGACGCGGCTGCCAGATTCGGATGCGCCTTCAGGCCGTCGCGAATGCGCGACTCGTCGCCGACGAGAAGGAACTCCATCCCCTCGAAGCGGCGACGCGCACGTGCAGCGCCGGCGAGCATGACGGCGACCCCCTCATCGCCGCCCATTGCATCGACGGCGATCCGCGAGGGAACAGTCATACCGGCAACCCCCCGTTGCGGAACGTGGTTCAGCCCTCGACCGAAACGATTTCGCGGCCGTTATAGTGGCCGCAGGCGTTGCACAGGTTGTGCGGACGCTTGAGTTCGCCGCAGTTCGGGCACTCCTGGAACGATTCGACGGTCAGCGCATCGTGCGACCGACGCATGCCGCGCTTCGACGGCGAGGTCTTTCTCTTAGGAACGGCCATTTCGGCACCTTCAACAAGCTAATGAATCAATAAGTCGCGATACGCCCACAGGGTTGTTCGGGCAAGCGACGGCTAGGCCGGCCGCTCGCCGGACCAGCAGGCAGGTCACGAAGCGAGCCCGCGCGTATAGCGATTCTCGTCCGCGTTGCAAGCAGAAGCCGCACGTGGCAGGGGTTCGCGCCTTGGTTTTAGGGGGACGCGCATGTTTTTTCTGCCGGTAACACTCACCAGCGCGGGCGCTGCGGCGCTGATTAACCTGTGGCTGGCGATTCGCGTCATTCAGCTGCGCTATGCCGACAAGGTGCTGACCGGCGACGGCGGCAGCCCGCGACTCCTCGCGCGCATGCGCGCGCAGATGAACTTCGTCGAATACACGCCCTTCATCCTGATCCTGATCGGCCTGATCGAACTGGCGCAGGGAACGCGACTCTATCTGTGGGTGATCGCCGCGGTGTATCTGCTTGGCCGCGTACTGCACGGCTTCGGCATGGACGGCTGGCAGCCCGGCCGCGCGATCGGCGCGCTGACCACTTTCCTCACCCTCGCCGGGCTCGGCCTCTATGCGGCGTGGCTCGGCTATACGGGGTCGAACCCGCTTCACTGAGTCGTCAGGCGCGGGCCAGCACCGAATCGGCGACGAACGGATTGGTGCGCCGCTCCTGGCCGAAATTGCTCGGCTGGCCGTGCCCGGGGACGAACACCGTCTCGTCGCCCAGCGGCCAAAGCCGGGTGGTGATCGCGTCGATCAGGTCCTGATGGTTGCCCAGGGGAAAGTCGGTCCGGCCGATCGATCCCTGGAACAGAACGTCGCCGACGATCGCCAGCTGCGAGTCGGGATGGTGGAACACCACATGCCCCGGTGTGTGCCCCGGGCAGTGATAGACGTCGAGCACCAGTTCGCCGACCGTCACCTGCTCGCCCTGCTCCAGCCAGCGATTCGGCTCGAACGGCTTGCCGGGCACGCCATAGGCGCGGCCGTCATCCTCCAGCCGCGCGATCCAGTAGCGGTCGGCCTCGTGCGGCCCTTCGATCGGCACGCCCAGCTCCTCGGCGAAGATGCCGGCCGATCCGCAATGGTCGATATGGCCATGGGTGATCAGCAGCTTCTCGATCGTGACGCCGTGCTGGGTCGCCGCCGCGCGCAGCCGGTCGAGATCGCCGCCCGGATCGACAAAGGCGCCGCGCATCGTCTTCGTGCACCACAGCAGCGTGCAGTTCTGCTGGAGCGGCGTGACGGGCACGATCGCCGCGCGGAGCGGCGGCTGGGCGACGTTGGGATCGGAAGCCATGCGCCCTCGCTACCCCGCGGGGGCGCGCGCGGCAACCAAGGCTTGCCCTTCGCGGCGCGGCTCTGCATTTCCACCAACTGATGGTTTTGCGTCCCCCCTTCGTCCTGCTCGACGACGCACGCGCCGATGGGCGCGGCGCACGACTCTATGTGAATCCGGTCGAGATCGTCATCGCGAACCGGCTGGAGGAGGTCGCGCCGGCGCTGGACCGGCTGCGCAGTGCGGCGGCGGAGGGCCTCGATGCAGCCGGCTGGCTCGCTTATGAAGCCGGCGCCGCACTCGAGCCCGCCGCCCCCGCGCGCGAGTCGGAAACCCCGTTGCTCTGGTTCGGCCTGTTTCGCGGCTATCAGCGGCTGCCCGCGGACGCGGTCCCCGCGCTGCTCCCCGATCCCGCCGGCGCCTGGGCCGGGCGCCCGCGCCCGCTGCTCGGTCGTGCCGCCTATGATAGCGCCCTCGCGCGCGTGCTCTCTTATATAGAAGCCGGCGACATCTATCAGGCCAACCTCACCTTCCGCGCCGAGGTGCCGGTCGCCGGCCACCCCGCCGCGCTCTACGCGTTGCTCCGGGCCCGCTCGGCTGCGGGCCATGGCGCGCTGGTCGCCACGGGGGAGCAGTGGCTACTCAGCCTCTCGCCTGAACTCTTCTTCACGCTGGAGGACGGCATCCTCACCGCCCGCCCGATGAAGGGCACTGCGCCGCGCGACCCCGATCCCGCGATCGACGCCACCCTCGCCCGCGAACTGGCAGAAGACCCCAAGCAGCGCGCCGAAAACCTGATGATCGTCGATCTGATGCGCAACGATCTCGGCCGTGTGGCGCAGCCCGGCAGCGTCGCCGTGCCGCAGCTCTTCCACGTCGAGACCTATCCCACCGTCCACCAGATGACCTCGACGGTCACCGCGCGCCTGAACGAAAGCCTCGGAGCCGTCGACGCGCTCGCCGCGTTGTTCCCCTGCGGATCGGTGACCGGCGCGCCGAAAATCCGTGCAATGCAGGTCATCGCCGAAGTCGAGCCCAGCGCACGTGGCGTCTATACGGGTTCGATAGGGAGGATCGATGCCAATGGTGGGGCCGAATTCAACGTCGCGATCCGCACCCTTGCTATCGATGCCGCCGGTCGCGCCAGCCTCGGCCTCGGCTCGGGCGTCGTCGCCGACTCGCACGCCGACAGCGAATGGGCGGAGTGTCGCGCCAAGGGGGCGTTCGTGACCAAGGATGAACCCGGCTTCGACCTGATCGAGACGATGCGCTTCGATCCCGAGGACGGCATCCTGCTGCTCGAACGCCATCTCGAGCGAATCCGCGACAGCGCCGCCACCTTCGGCTTCCCGTTCGATCGCCATGTCGTCCGCAACGAGCTGCAGGCCGCCACCTTCCGGCTGCGCGATGCGGCCAGGGTGCGGCTGCTGCTCGGCCCCTCGGGCGCGGTGGCGATCGGCATCTCCCCGCCGCCGGCATCGCCGCCCGAGCCGGTAAAGGTCCGGATCGTACCCCATTCGGTGCCGCGCGACGATTTCCGCCTCACCCACAAGACCACGCGGCGGAAGCTCTACGACGAACCCCGCCGTGCCGCCGGCACCTGGGAAGTGGTGTTCACCGATGCCGAGGGCTATCTGACCGAAGGCAGCTTCACCGCGCTGTTCGTCGAGCGCGACGGGGTGCTGGTGACGCCCCCGCTGTCGCGCGGGCTGCTCCCGGGGGTGCTCCGCGCCGAGCTGCTCGCCACCGGCCGCGCGGTGGAAGGCGACCTCCGCCCGGAGGATCTCGCGAACGGTTTCCTACTCGGCAATGCGCTGCGCGGACTGGTTGCAGCCGTTACAGTTGCGGAAGGCGCCGAAGCGGACCTATAGGCGCGCATCTTCCCCGGAAAAGGCGTCTAGACCATGCAGACTTCCGCCGCGCTCCAGCGCATCCAGCCCTCCGCCACGCTCGCCATGACCAGCCGCGTGTTCGAGCTGAAGCGTGCCGGCGTCGACGTGATCGGCCTGGGCGCCGGCGAACCCGATTTCGACACGCCCGAGTTCGTCAAGGAAGCCGCGATCCAGGCGATCCGCGACGGCAAGACCAAGTATACGAACGTCGACGGCACGCCCGAGCTGAAGGACGCCGTGATCAGCAAGTTCAAGCGCGACAACGGCCTGGACTATACCGCGCAGCAGATCACCATCAACGTCGGCGGCAAGCACACGCTGTTCAACGCGATCGTCGCGACTGTCGAGGCTGGCGACGAGGTGATCGTACCCGCGCCCTATTGGGTCAGCTATCCTGACGTAATCCAGTTCGCGGGCGGCACGCCGGTGTTCATCGCCGCCGGTGCCGATCAGGGCTACAAGATCACCCCCGAGCAGCTCGAGGCGGCGATTACGCCCAAGACCAAGTGGGTGATCCTCAACTCGCCGTCCAACCCGACGGGTGCGGCTTATTCGGCCGCCGAGCTCCAGGCGCTGGGCGAGGTGATCGAACGCCACCCGCATGTCTGGGTGTTCGCCGACGACATGTACGAGCACATCCTGTACGACGGCTTCGAATTCGCCACGATCGCGCAGGTCTGCCCGTCGCTCTACGAGCGCACGCTGACGGTCAACGGCTGCTCCAAGGCCTATGCGATGACCGGCTGGCGCATCGGCTTCGCCGGCGGTCCCGCGCCGCTGATCAAGGCGATCGCCAAGCTCCAGTCGCAGTCGACCTCGAACCCCTGCTCGATCGCCCAGGCGGCGGCCGTTGCGGCGCTGACCGGCGACCAGAGCTTCCTCAAGGACCGCGCCGCCGCCTTCCAGACGCGCCGCGACCTCGTCGTCGGCATGCTGAACGAAATCGACGGCATGCACTGCCCGACCCCGGAAGGCGCCTTCTACGTCTATCCGGAGTTCAGCGCGCTGATCGGCAAGACCACGCCCAAGGGCAAGGTGATCGCCACCGACGAGGACATGATCGGCTATTTCCTCGACGACGCCCGCGTGGCGGCGGTGCACGGCGCGGCGTTCGGCCTGTCGCCGGCGATGCGGATCAGCTATGCGACCTCGGAGGCGCTGCTCCGCGAAGCCTGCACCCGCATCCAGACGGCCTGCGCCGAGCTGCGCTGAGGGACCTGTACCGCGGGGGCTTCTTCTTCCCTATATGGGGGTATCATGACGCGACGCACGTTGAAGCTCCCGCTCTCCCTTGTCGCCCTTGCCGGCGGCGCCCTGCTGCTGGTCGCGGCAGGGGGCATCCCGATCGAGAAGGTAAAGGCGGTCGCGGTACCTGTGCCCGCCGTCGACGTTGCCAAGGCGAAGAAGCCGCAGACCGCGGTGTTCGCCGGCGGCTGCTTCTGGGGCATGGAAGCCGTGTTCCAGTCGGTGAAGGGCGTCCAGTCGGTCACCAACGGCTATGCCGGCGGCACCGCAGGCACCGCGACCTACGACCAGGTCAAGAACGAGAATACCGGCCATGCCGAGGCGGTGAAGGTGGTCTATGATCCCACACGCGTCAGCTACGGCACGCTGCTCCGCGTCTTCTTCTCGGTCGCGCACGATCCCACCCAGAAGGGCGGCCAGGGCCCCGATCGCGGCCCCAGCTATCGCAGCGCGATCTTCCCGCAAAATGCCGAGCAGCGCCGCGTCGCCACGGCCTATATCGCCCAGCTGACCCAGGCCAAGGCGTTCGCCAAGCCGATCACGACCAAGCTGGAGACCGGCGCCTTCTACCCGGCCGAGGAGTACCACCAGGACTTCTTCTGGAAGCACCCAACGCACCCCTACATCATGCGCTGGGACCAGCCCAAGGTCGCGGCCTTCCGCTCGACCTACCCCCAGTTGGCGCACTGATCGGGCCGCTGTCCTACAGGCAAGGTTCCTGCTATGTTCGGGGGTTCTTTGAAGTGTCGGCTATTCGACTTGCTTTCTAATCCCCCTCCCGCTTGCGGGAGGGGTTAGGGGAGGGTGCGAGCTGCGAGCGAAGGCGTCGCTGAAAGATCGGCCGGCACGCGCCAGCACGCTTCTTCGAGCGCGTGCCTTGCTTCCCGCACGCACCCTCCCCCAGCCCCTCCCGCAAGCGGGAGGGGGAGCATCATCGCTCCGGCCCGCCGGCGCAGCATATCGAGATGGATACGGCGCACACTTGTACCGCGCACGCGCCTAAACTTCAGCCCCGCTGAAAACGCGCACGCGCCTACACTTCCTGAACTTCGCCGCGCGCGCCGCCCTCAGAAATCGATCGCGATGCCCTTAAGCTCCCAGTCGCCATAGCGGACGGGATCCTTCTCCAGCGGATCCTTGTCCGGCCGCTGCATCGGTTCGGGCTTGGGCACCGGCGGGCTCTTCGAGAGATAGGCCGGGGGCTGCACATGGTCGGGTCGCTTGCCCATCGGGATTGCCTTCCTTGGTTGCCCGGCCCATGTCGGCCCGCGAAGGAGCATGGTCAAGTGAACGGTTGGGTAGCGCACGAACGAGCAGAACTTTCGATGGGAGCGCGCTGACCATGGCCCGCCCGACCACCCGCCGCCCTGCGGAGCGCGAACCCGATGCCCCCGGCGTCCCCGCCCGCCGCGCCGCGCTCAAGCTGCTCGATGCGGTGCTCCGCCGCGGCCTCGCGCTCGAACAGGCGCTCGACTCCGCCGCGCAGGGGCTGGCGCCCAACGACCGCGGCCTCGCCCACGCCATCGCCGCCGAAGCGCTGCGCCGTCTGCCTGATCTCGACGCGCTGATCGATTCCGCCACCCGCCAGCGCCTGCCCGACGACGCCAAGGCCCGCTTCGCGCTGCGCATCGCGCTGGTCCAGGCGATCGCCCTCGGCACTCCCGGCCATGCCGCGATCTCGACGGTGCTACCGCTGGTCGATGGCGGCCCGCGCAAGCTGGTCCATGGCGTATTCGGCACGCTGATGCGCGGCAACGCCACCCTGCCCGACCTGCCGATGCTCCCCGACCCGGTCGCGCTGCGCTGGCAGGCGCATTGGGGCGACGCGATGGTACAAGCCGCCTGCGAGGCGATCGCCTCCCCGCCCCCGCTCGACCTCAGCCTCAAGACCGACGCCGTGACGGTCTCCGGCGCGACCAGCCTCGCTCCGCGTCACGCCCGGCTCGAACCCGGCACCAGCGTCCCCGACCTGCCCGGCTTCGCCGAGGGCGATTGGTGGGTGCAGGATCTCGCCGCCTCGATCCCGGCCCGGCTGATCGGTGCCGGCACCGGCACCGTGCTCGACCTCTGCGCCGCGCCCGGCGGCAAGACGCTCCAGCTCGCCGCGGCCGGCTGGCAGGTGACCGCGGTCGACGTCGCCGAGAACCGCCTCGCCCGCTTGCGCGAAAATCTGGAGCGCACCGGCCTGTCGGCACAGATCGTCACCGCCGACCTGCTCGGCTGGCGCCCCGCCGCCCCCGCCGACGCGGTGCTGCTCGACGCGCCGTGCAGCGCCACCGGCATCTTCCGTCGCCACCCGGACGTGCTCCACCGCGTCCGCCCGTCGCTGATCGCCGAGATGGCCGAGCTCCAGGCCAAGCTGCTCGACCGCGCCGCGGCCTGGGTGAAGCCCGGCGGCACCCTCGTCTTCGCCACCTGCTCGCTGGAGCCGAAGGAAGGCGAGGCGCACCTTGCCCCCTTCCTCGCCGCGCATCCCGAGTTCGCGCTGGTGCCCGCCACGGCCGAGCAGCTTCCGGCCGGGATCGCACCGCGCGAAGACGGTTCGGTGCGCGTTCTGCCGGACATGCTGGCCGAGCAAGGCGGGCTCGACGGCTTCTTCATCGCCCGCTTCCGCCGCCGCTGATCGCACGCCCGGGGCCCTTCGTCCCGACCGCGCAGCAAGCTGTGGATAAGTCTGTGGAGAAGCAGTGCGCAACCGGTGGGCACCCGTCCGCTCCGGTTGCGCCCGACTCGCCCCTTCCCTAGGAGACGCCCATGTCCGTCCGCATCGCCCCTTCGATCCTCTCGGCCGATTTCGCGCGGCTCGGCGAGGAAGTCCGCGCCATCGACGCCGCCGGCGCCGACTGGATCCATGTCGACGTGATGGACGGCCATTTCGTGCCCAACATCACCATCGGCCCCGCGGTGGTGAAGGCGCTGCGCCCGCACTCGGCCAAGAATTTCGACGTGCACCTGATGATCACGCCGGTCGATCCGATGCTCGCCGCCTTTGCCGAGGCCGGCGCCGACACGATCTCGGTGCATCCCGAAGCAGGCCCGCACCTCCACCGCACGCTCCAGACGATCAAGGCGCTGGGCAAGCGCGCCGGCGTGGTGCTCAACCCGTCGACTCCGGTCGACGCGGTCGATTATGTGATGGACCTGGTCGACCTGATCCTGGTGATGAGCGTGAACCCCGGCTTTGGCGGGCAGAAGTTCCTCGAGAGCCAGCTGCCCAAGATCACCGAGCTGCGCCGCCGCATCGAGGCGAGCGGCCGCGCGATCGACCTCGAGGTGGATGGCGGGATCGACCGCGAGACCGCGCCCAAGGCGATCGCCGCCGGCGCCAACGCCCTTGTCGCCGGTACCGCGACCTTCACCGGTGGCCCGAGCCAGTACGCCGCCAATATCGCAGGCCTGCGCGGGGCTTGACCGATCCGGCACCGGACTCCGCCGCCGACGGAGTCGAGGAAGGCAAGCGGCTGATCCGAGTGGGCGGCGACCGCGGCCTGTCGCTGGCCGACCGCATCGCCGACCGCTTCCAGCGCCTCGCCTGGCGCTCGCCTTTCTACGCGATGCGACTGAAGGGCCGGCACCCCCTCAAGCTGCTCACCGCCGCCGACGATCCGTTCTTCGGCGATCCGCAGCGGGGCAATGCCCTGCTCGACGGCGAACTGCGGCTTTGCGGCGAGGTCCGCGCGATCGAGAGCCTCGACTTCGCCAAGCCGGACTGGTCGCCCGCCTTCACCCAGCATCTCCAGGGCTTTGGCTGGCTGCGCGACCTGTCCAGTGTCGCCACCCGCCAGCAGGGCGCGCCCATCGCCGAAGACCTGATGCGGCGCTGGCTGAAGGTGCATGGCGAGCAGGTGGCGGATCCCGCCTGGCGGCCCGATCTGGTCGGGCGGCGCATCCTCGCCTGGGTCGCGCACGCGCCGCTGATCCTCTCCTCCACCGACCAGGTCTATCGCTCGGGCGTGATGCACGCGCTGGCGCGTGGTGCACGCCATCTCGACCGCAGCGCCGACAAGGTGCCCGCAGGCGTCCCCCGGCTCGCTGCCTGGGCCGGCCTAACCGTGGCAGGGCTGGTCCTGCCCGGCGGCGATCCCCGCCGCGCCTTTGCCGAGGCGGGGCTCAACCGCGCGATCACCGCCTCGGTCTATGAGGATGGCGGTACCGTCGGCCGCTCGCCCGATGGCCAGCTCGACGCGATCCAGCTGATCACGCTGCTGTGCGAAACCTATGCCGCCCGCCGCATCGAGCCGCCCGCCTTCGTGCTCGGCGCGCTCAACCGGATGGTCGCGGCATTGCTTGGCGTGTGCCACGGCGATGGCGGGCTCTCCAGCTGGCAGGGCTGCGCGCCGGTCGGCGGCGAGTGGATCGAGCAGGCGATCGAGGCGACGGGCGTGCGCACCCGCCCGCTCAAGCAGGCGCGCGACTGGGGCTATCAGCGCCTGTCCTGCGCCGGCACCGTGCTGATCCTCGACGCAGCGCCCCCGCCCGACGCCCGCGTCGCCCAGACCGGCTGCGCCTCCACCCTCGCCTTCGAGCTTTCGGACGGCGCGGACCGGATCGTCGTCAACTGCGGCGGCAGCCGCGCCGCCGATGCGCGCCTGCCCGCCGAGCTGGTGCAGGGCCTGCGCACCACCGCCGCGCACTCGACGCTGACGCTCGACGACAGCAACTCCACCGCCATCCATGCCGACGGCACGCTCGGCCGCGGCGTGAGCGAGGTCGAGCTGGTCCGGCAGGAGACCGAGCATGCCAGCCGGATCGAGGCTGCGCAGGACGGCTATGTCCGCCGCTTCGGGCTGCTCCACCGCCGCGAACTGACCCTCTCGCACGACGGTCGCGACCTGCGCGGCGAGGATCTGCTGCTGCCTTCGGGCAAGCGCCGGATCGACTCGAAGCCGTTCGCGGTGCGCTTCCACCTCGCCCCGCAGGTCGAGGCATCGCCCACCGCCGACGGCCACGGCGCGATCCTGCGCACCGCCTCGGGCATGCTCTGGCAGTTTCGCGCCAAGGGCGGCACGCTGGCGATCGAGGAAAGCCTGTGGATCGACGCGCGCGGCCGTCCCCACGCCACCCAGCAGCTGGTGATCCACGGCGAGACGCCCGCGGGCGGCGCCAGCCTGAACTGGGTGTTCCACCGGTCCAAATAGGGCTTGCCCCGGCGCGCCCGATTGAGGAGAGGGGCGGGCCATGGACATCAAGATCACCCGCGCGCTCCTCTCGGTCTCCGACAAGACCGGGATCGTCGAACTCGGCCAGGCGCTGGCCGCCCAGGGGGTCGAGCTCGTCTCGACCGGCGGCACCGCCACCGCCCTGCGTAACGTCGGACTGGCGGTCCGCGACATCTCGGACCTGACCGGCTTCCCGGAGATGATGGACGGGCGGGTGAAGACGCTGCACCCCAAGGTGCATGGCGGCCTGCTCTCGGTCCGCGACAATCCCGAGCACCAGGCCTCGATGGCCGAGCACGAGATCGCGCCGATCGACCTTGTGGTGGTGAACCTCTATCCCTTCGCCCAGACCGTCGCCAAGGGTGCCGACCGCGACGAGATCATCGAGAATATCGACATCGGCGGCCCGTCGATGGTGCGCTCGGCCGCGAAGAACCATGAGTCGGTAGCGATCGTCACCGATCCGGCCGATTATGCGCTGGTGATGGGCGGCACGACGACGCTCGAGCAGCGCCGCAAGTTCGCCGCCAAGGCCTATGCCGCCACGGCGGCCTATGACGCGATGATCTCCAGCTGGTTCGCCTTCGCCGACCAGGGTGAGGCCTTCCCGGAGATGCTCAATCTCTCGCTCAGCCGCGGCCAGGCGCTGCGCTATGGCGAGAATCCGCACCAGCAGGCGGCCTTCTATGCCGCGACCGGCGCTGCGGCGCGCGGCATCGGCCAGGCCCGGCAGGTGCAGGGCAAGGAACTGAGCTACAACAATTACAACGACGCCGATGCGGCGCTCGAGCTGGTCAGCGAATTCCGCGACGGCCCGCCGACCGCGGTGATCGTCAAGCACGCCAATCCCTGCGGCGTGGCGAGCGGCGCGACTCTCGCCGAGGCCTATGCCGCGGCATTCGCCTGCGACACCGTCTCGGCGTTCGGCGGCATCATCGCGGTGAACCGCCCGCTCGACCGCGCGACCGCCGAGCAGATCACCGGCATCTTCACCGAAGTGGTGGTGGCGCCCGACGCGGACGAAGAGGCGCTGGCGCTGTTCGCGGCGAAGAAGAATCTCCGCCTGCTGCTCACCGGCGAACTGCCCGACCCGGCCCGCGCGGGTCTGTTCGCCAAGTCGATCGCCGGCGGCTGGCTGGTCCAGGGCCGCGACAACGGCATCGTCACGCGCGACCAGCTCAAGGTCGTTACCAAGCGCCAGCCGACCGATCAGGAACTGGCCGACTGCCTGTTCGCCTGGACGGTGGCCAAGCACGTCAAGTCGAACGCGATCGTCTATGCCAAGGACGGCAGCACCGCGGGCGTCGGCGCCGGCCAGATGAACCGGCTGGAAAGCGCCCGCATTGCCGCGTGGAAGGCCAAGGACGCCGCCGACAAGGCCGGCTGGGCAACCCCGCGCACGATCGGCTCGGCGGTGGCGTCAGATGCCTTCTTCCCCTTCGCCGACGGCCTGCTCGCGGCGGTGGAAGCGGGTGCGACCGCAGTGATCCAGCCGGGCGGCTCGATCCGCGACGACGAGGTGATCGCGGCGGCAGACGAGGCGGGCCTCGCGATGGTCTTCACGGGCATGCGCCACTTCCGGCATTGAGGCAGATGCGTCGCGTTTCCGGTTGGGGGCGCGGCGTTGCGACACACTCCGCGTGCCCCCCGCGAAGGCGGGGGTCCATTGGCGCTGGTGTTGCGGTTCTTTCCCCGGACGTTCAGGCGAAAGGATTCTGGCCTTCGCGGGAATGACGGTGGAGGGCGCCCCCTCCACCACCGCGATTGGCGGCGGTCCCCCTCCCCCGGCTTTGCCGAGGGAAGGAACCCTCAGGCAGCCTCACCCGCCATACCCTCCGCCCGAGGCACCTTGCGGAACAGCGCGCGGTCTTCCGGCCCGAAGCCGAAGCGGATGATCACGACCAGGAAGGTGATCAGGATCGCGGGCATGCCCAGGCTCATCTCCGCCCATTCGAAGCGGTGCGGCAGCGAGGTGAAGGCGGCGCCGACCAGTCCCGCGATCGCCATAGCCGCGAAGAAGCTGGGGCGGATGCTCACCACCGGCGCGCCGAGCTTGGCCTGGAGCAGGAGGCCCTTTGCCACCGAGCCAATCGTCAGCGACAAGGCCAGCGCTACCGCGGGCGCGGCGGACTGCACCGGCACCGGCCAGCCCTGCCCGCGCGCCAGGAAGATCAGCACGAAGCTCAGCCCGATCTGGAGCATCAGCACGCAGATCGAGATCGCCAGATTGGTGTGGCGGGCGATGTAGATCAGCGCCGTCTCGCACACCGCGCCGGGCGACGCGAGCACCTCGGCGAAGAGCAGGATGCACAGCACCGCCGAGCCGATCACGAACTCGCGGCCGAGCAGGCCCATCACCCCCTCGGCGGGGATCGAGAACATCACCGCCAGCCCCGCCTGCGCGCAGAGGATCCAGAATCCCACCTGCCGCACCTGTCGTGCCACTGCGGGCCGGTCGCCCGCCGCGAGACTCTGGGTGATCACCGGTCCGAGGATCGGGTCGAAGCTCGATTTGAGCCGCTGCGGCACCGAGGCGACCTGCTGCGCCATATAGTAGATGCCGACCACCGAGGGCGCGAACAGCAGGCCCAGGATGAAGCGATCGACGTTGCGCGTCGCCCATTCGATCGCGTCCGCCCCCGCCAGCGGCGCGTTGAGCCGGGCGAGGCCCCAGATCACCGCCGGCTGCGGTCGCCAGCCGACCGGCAGGCCATATTCGCGCACAAACGGTACGATCGAGGCGACCAGTGCAGCGGTCATCGACAGCAGATAGGCCATCAGCAGCCCGTCACGGGTCGAGACGAAGGAGAAGAGGTAGGCCGCAATGCTGATCGTCCAGGGCTCGATGATCGCCCGCGCCGTCACCGAGGCGCCGATATTGTGGCGATAGGCGAGCGCGGACAGCGAGACGTCGGACAACGCGATGGCGATCACCGCGACAGACAGGAACCGCTCCAGCCCCATCACCGGACTGTTGGGGAACATCGCCTGCGGGAAGACCATCATGATGCCGCTGGCGACCAGCGCCGCGACGAAGGCGACGACCATCGCGTCCCAAACGACATGGGTGTGCGGGCGATCGGTGCTCGACAGCGCCTGCGCTAGTCCGCGCTTGAGGCCGAGCGTCGCCACCAGCGCGACGAACTCGATGACCAGCACCGCGATAGCGTAGCGCCCAACGATCTCCGGGCCATAGGAGCGCCCGGCGATGAACAGGAACGGCAGCCGGGCGACCAGCCGGATGATGAAGCCCAGCATGTTCGTACGCCCGCCCTTGGCGAGCGCGTTGATATCCTTGGACGCTTCCCCCTCGCTCAATGCGCGGCGCCCCAGCTGGGGCCGACGCCGATCTCCACGCCCAGCGGCACGGTGAGCTGGATCGCCGGTTCGGCGGCGGTGGCCATCACCCGCTCAATGATCGGGCGCGCGGCCTCGACATCGCCCTCGGGCAGCTCGAACACCAGTTCGTCGTGCACCTGGAGGAGCATGCGGACGTTGTGCAGCCCCGCCTCGCGCAGCGCCGGGACCATCCGCGCCATCGCGCGCTTGATGATGTCGGCACTGGTGCCCTGGATCGGCGCGTTGATCGCCGCGCGCTCGCTGCCCGCCCGCTCATTGGGGTTGGAGGCCTTGAGTCGCGGGAAGTGCGTCTTCCGCCCGAACAGCGTCGTGGTGTAGCCGCGCTCCTTCGCCTCGCGCAGCGTGTCGGCGATATAGCGATTGATGCCGGGGAAACGCTCGAAATAGCGGTTGATCATCGCCTGCGCCTCGTCCGGCGTCACGTCGAGCCGGCCGGCCAGGCCCCAGCGCGAGATGCCGTAGAGGATCGCGAAGTTGATCGTCTTGGCGCGGCCGCGCGTATCGCGGTTCACTTCGCCGAACAGCTCCATCGCGGTCAGGCTGTGGATGTCATCGCCGTTCGCGAACGCGGTGCGCAGCGCCGGCACATCGGCGATATGCGCGGCCAGGCGCAGCTCGATCTGCGAATAGTCGGCCGAGAGGATGACGTTGCCCGGCTCGGCCACGAAGGCGTCGCGGATCTGGCGGCCGGTCTCGGTCCGCACAGGGATGTTCTGCAGGTTCGGATCGGTCGACGACAGCCGTCCGGTCTGCGCGCCGGTGAGGCTGTAGCTGGTGTGGACGCGACCGGTATGCGGGTTGATCTGCGCCTGCAGCGCATCGGTGTAGGTCGACTTGAGCTTGGACAGCTGGCGCCAGTCGAGCACCTTGAGCACCATCTCGCGGCCGGGCGAATCCTTGTCGGCGGCGATGCGCTCCAGCTCGTTGACGTCGGTGGAATAGACGCCCGACTTGCCCTTGCGGCCGCCCTTGATCCCCATCTTGTCGAACAGCACGTCGCCCAGCTGCTTGGGGCTGCCGATGGTGAACTTGAAGCCGGCGATGGCGTGGATCTCTTCCTCCAGCGCAGCGATCTGCTGCGCGAAGTCGGCCGAGAGCTTGGCCAGCACCGCGGCATCGACCTTGATGCCGGTGGCCTCCATCTCGGCTAGAACGGCGACGAGCGGGCGGTCGACGCTCTCATAGACCCGCGTTACGCTCTCATAGGCGAGCCGGGGCTTCAATCGGCGCCACAGCCGCAGCGTGACATCGGCATCCTCGGCGGCGTAGCGCGTCGCGGCCTTGAGATCGACCTGGCCGAAGCTCAGCTGGCTCTTCCCGGTGCCGACCACGTCCTTGTAGGCGATGCAGCTGTGCGCGAGATGGGTGGCGGCAAGCTCGTCCATGCCGTGACCGTGCAGGCCGGCGTCGAGATCGAAGCTCATCACGATCGTATCGTCATAGGGCGCGACGCGGATGCCGGCGCGGCCGAGCACGATCATGTCGTACTTCAGGTTATGGCCGATCTTGAGGACGGCGGGGTCCTCCAGCAGCGGCTTCAGCCGGGCGAGCGCCTCGTCGCGGTCGAGCTGCACCGGCTTCTCGGCGAACATGTCCGTCCCGCCATGGCCGAGCGGGATGTAGCAGGCGAGGTTCGGCGCCAGCGCCATGCTGACCCCGACCAGATCGGCCTGGGTCGCATCAAGCCCGGTCGTCTCGGTGTCGATCGCCACCCAGCCTTGGTGCCGCGACACGGTGATCCAGCGATCGAGCGCGTCCATGTCGGTGACGGTCTCGTAGCCGTCGTGGTTGCAGGGCGGGTCTTCCTCGACGCCGGGCGCCTCGTGCACCTCCACCGGCGCATCGGCGACCGAGGACAGGCGCGACAGCAGCGTTTTGAAGCCGTGATGCTCGAGGAACGCGCGGAGCGGCGCTTCGGGGATGCCCTGCAGCTCCAGCGCCTCCATCGGCTCGGGCAGCGGCACGTCGCAGGCGAGCGTCACCAACTTGTGGCTCAGCCGCGCGAGCTCGGCATGCTCGATCAGATTGTCGCGCAGCTTGCCCTTCTTCATGCCCGGCGCGGCGGCGAGCACCGATTCGAGATCGCCATGTTCGAGGATCAGCTTTGCGGCGGTCTTCGGTCCCACCCCAGGCACGCCGGGGACGTTGTCGACGCTGTCGCCCATCAGCGCCAGCACTTCGCCGAGCTTTTCCGGGCCCACGCCGAACTTCTCGCGGGTGTCGTCGGGCCCCATCCGCCGGTTGTTCATCGTGTCGAGCATGTCGACCGAGGGATCGGTCATCAGCTGCATCAGATCCTTGTCGGAGCTGACGATCGTCACCGCCCAGCCCTGCGCCAGCGCCGCCTTGGTATAGCTGGCGATCAGGTCGTCGGCCTCCCAGCCGAGCTCCTCGATGCAGGGCAGGCTGAAGGCGCGGGTCGCGTCGCGGATCATCGGGAACTGGGGGACCAGATCCTCGGGCGCGGGCGGGCGGTGCGCCTTGTACTGGTCGTAGAGCTCGTTGCGGAAGGTGTGCTCGGACTTGTCGAGAATCACCGCCATGTGCGTCGGCCCATCGGCCTTGTGGAGCTCGTCGGCGAGCTTCCACAGCATCGAGGTGTAGCCGTACACCGCCCCCACCGGCTCGCCATGCTTGTTGGTCAGCGGCGGCAGCCGGTGATAGGCGCGGAAGATGTAGCTGGAGCCGTCGACGAGATAGAGATGGGGCATGGGGCGGGAGATAGCAGCGCGGTGCGCCGCCGTCATCCCGCCGGAGCCCTTGTTTTAGGCCCTGGTTTTCAGGCGCCCAGCTGATGCTCGGCGACGATCGCCCGCACCACGCCCTGCATAAGCAGCTGGCGCTCGTTGATCGGGCGCGGCGTGTCGCCAATCATCACGGCGAGCGCGTAGGAACGGCCGTCGGGAGCGGTGAGCAGCGCCACATCGTTATAGCCCGCGGTGCGGCCGAACAGGTCCTGGCCGGTGCCGGTCTTGTGGGCGAGCTGCCAGCCCGGCGGCAGCGCGCCGCGCAGGCGGTACTTGCCGGTGTGCGAGGCCTGCATCGTCGCGATCAGCCACTGGGTGGACACGGGCGAGAGCAGCTCGCCGCGCTTCAGCCGGGCGAGCGCGCCGGCGATGGCGAGCGGCGCCGCGCCGTCGGGCGGATCGGCGACATAGCGCTGATAGGCGGCAACGCGGGTCTCGCGCGGCAGCTGGGCGCGGGCCACGGCAAAGGTGTTGCCCATCGAATATTCGGGCTTCCACGCGGGCAACCCCGAGGTGCCGAGCTGGAGCAGCTTCTCGCCCGGGCCGAAGCGGATCGAACCGAGCGCGTTGCGCGCGATGAACGAGCGCACCGCCGGCGGTCCGCCGACCAGGCGGAGCAGCTTGTCGTTGCAGGTATTGTCGCTCATCGTCAGCGCACGCCGCAGGATCTCGCCCACGGTGCTCTGATAGCCCTGGTCGCCCTTCACCAGCGACGCCACCGGCTGGTGGAACAGGGTGAAATCGGCGCGGGTGATGACGAGCGGGTCGTTCAAGCGGATTCGACCCTGGTCGACCTGGTCGAGCACCGTCATCGCCACCCACAGCTTGGAGACGCTCTGCTGCGGCAGCTTGCGCGCGCCCCCTTGCGAGGCGGTCCAGTTGCGGTCGACGCTGGTCACCGCGATGCCGACGACGCCGTCGAAATTATGGGCGATGTCCGACAGGCGATTCACCAAGCCGACGGGCGGCGGCACTTCCGGGCGCGGCGCCGCCTGCGCGCGCGGGATCGGCATCAGCACGCCGTAATTGGGCGCGGGCAGATAGGCGGCGAGTTCGGGATGTTCGTGGACGGCGCAGCCCAGCAGCACCGCGGGGCCAAGCCCTGCCACGGTCAGCGCACGCTCGACTTTCGAAAACCGGATTTTACGCACCGCAACCAACCTCTTGCCCACTTCCATCATGCGTCTGCCCCTAGAGGCGGCAAAGCAAGGGATTCCCGCAATGCGACGAAGCGAGTCGGTGGAGCGACGAGGCGTGACCAGGCGCGAAACCGGATCAAGGCACCAGCACCGTGTCTACCGCCTCCGCCGCGGTCTCCGGATAGTCCAGCGTATAGTGCAGACCGCGGCTCTCCTTGCGGTGGAGCGCCGAGCGGACGATCAGGTCGGCGCTTTCCAGTAGGTTGCGCAGCTCGATCAGATCCGGGGTCACGCGGAAATGGCCGTAATAGTCGGCGACTTCCTCGCGCAGCAGCTTGATCCGGTGCGCGGCGCGCTCCAGCCGCTTGGTGGTGCGGACGATGCCGACATAGTTCCACATGAAGCGGCGGATCTCGGTCCAGTTCTGCTTGATGACGACTTCCTCGTCGGAATCGGTCACCCGGCTCTCGTCCCAGGGCCGGATCGCCGGCGGCGGCGGCAGGTCGCCCCAATGCGCGCCGATGTGATTCGCCACCGCCTCGCCGAACACGAAGCATTCGAGCAGCGAGTTGGACGCGAGGCGATTGGCGCCGTGCAGCCCCGACTGGCTCACCTCGCCCGCCGCGTAGAGCCCCGGCAGGTCGGTCCGCCCGTCGCGATCGATCATCACCCCACCGCAGGTATAATGCTGGGCGGGCACCACCGGGATCGGCGCCTTGGTCATGTCGATGTCGAGGTCGAGCAGCCGGTGGTAGATGGTCGGGAAATGGTGCTGGACGAATTCCGGCCCCATATGGCTGATGTCCAGGTGGACATAATCGAGGCCGAGCCGCTTGATCTCATGGTCGATCGCGCGGGCGACGATATCGCGCGGCGCCAGCTCCAGCCGGGAATCGAAATCGGGCATGAAGCGGTGGCCCCCCTCGTCGCCGGCTTCGGGGGGCAGCAGCAGGTGCCCGCCCTCGCCGCGCACCGCCTCGGTGATCAGGAAGTTCTTGACGTCGAGATTGTAGAGGCAGGTCGGGTGGAACTGCATCATCTCCATGTTGGAGATGCGGCAGCCCGCGCGCCACGCCATCGCGATGCCGTCCCCGGTTGCGCCGCGCGGGGCGGTGGAGAACAGATAGGTCCGCCCTGCCCCGCCGGTCGCCAGCACCGTCGCGCGGGCGGTGAACAGCTCGACGCGGTTGGTCGCGCGGTTGAAGGCGTAGACGCCCCAGACATTGCCCGCGCCCGAATAGCGGAGTTCGTGCCGGCTGGTGGCGAGATCGATCACCACCATGTCGGGCACCAGCGTGATGTTGGGATGCGCCTGCGCGGCGCGGAGCAGCGCGGTCTGCACGGCAAGCCCCGTGGCATCGTCGACATGGGCGATACGCCGGTGGCTGTGGCCGCCCTCGCGGGTGAGGTGCAGGGCATTGCCCTCGGTGTTGAACGGCACGCCGAGCTGGACCAGCCGCTCGATCGCGGCGGGGGCGTTCTCGACCACCATCTCCACGGTCGCGCGGTCGTTGAGGCCGGCGCCGGCGACCATCGTGTCGTCGATATGGCTTTCGAAGGTGTCGCCGTCTTCCAGCACCGCGGCGATCCCGCCCTGCGCCCAAGCGGTCGAGCCCTCGGCAAAGCCGCCCTTGGCCAACACCGTCACCTTGAACCTGTCCGCCAGATGGAGCGCGGTGGTGAGCCCCGCCGCGCCGGAACCGAGGACCAGGACATCGCTTTGGTGATTGGTGTCGGACAAAGAGGCACTCCTTTGCCGCGCTTAAAGCGCGCATGGGCAGGGTTCCGCAATCCCTACCCTTGGGCATAAGAGGGTTGCGAAGAGGAGAGATGCATGCGGCTGGCCTGGTGGATCGGAGTGGCGGCGCTGTTCGGCAGCGGCTCGGCGCAAGCGGCGGCGTGCCGGCTCGGGCCAGCGGGAACGACGGTGCCGGTGGCGATCGAAGGCACCGGGCGCTCGATGCTGGTGCATGTCCCCGCCGGCCGCAGCGCCGCGCGGCTGCCGCTGGTGTTCGTGTTCCACGGCAGCACCGGCAAGGGCCGCGACATCCTCGCCCAATCGAAGCTGGAGGCGACCGCGGACCGCCACGGCTTCCTCCTCGCAGCACCCGATGGCGGGATCCCCGCCGCGACGGGGTATGTGTGGAACATCCCCGGCGTGCCGACGGTGACCGGCAAGGTGCCCGGCCCCGACGATGCCGACGACGTGGCCTTCGTGAAAACCGCGATCGACCAGCTGGCGGCCAAGGGCTGCGTGGATCGGTCGCGCGTCTACGCCACCGGCTATTCGGGCGGCGGGCGGCTGACCTCGTGGCTCGGCTGCGTCGCGGCAGACCGCTTCGCCGCGATCGCCCCGGTGGTGGGCCTGCGCGCGGGCAATCCGCGCAAGGACCTGCCGCGCCTCCCCGATCCGGCGACCTGCACGCCGTCGCGTCCGATGCCGGTGCTGGCCTTCGCCGGCGATGCCGACACCACCAACCCGATCCAGGGCGGCGGCGCGGGCTATTGGCAGTACACGATGCACACCGCGCTGGTGCGCTGGGCGGACCTGAACGGGTGCCGCTTGGGGCCGGTGGAGCGCGAGGTTTCGACGGAGGTGAAGGAAGAACGCTTCAGCCGCTGCTCGGGCGGCGCAGAGGTGGCCGGCCGGGTGAAGCACGGCGCCGGCCATGTCTGGGTGGCGGACAATGAGGCGATGTGGACCTTCTTCGTCCGCCACCGGCGCTAGTCAGGTACTCGCGTCCGGCATCACGGTCGGCAAGGGCGTCTCCCGCTCGCCTCGCTGATCTCGGAGCCGGTACTTGCTCTGGTACGCGCGGCGCTGGCGCGTGACTTCGTACAACACGATGCCGGAGCTGGTCCCCAGGTTGAGGCTCTCGATCATACCAAACATGGGAATGCTCACGCACAACTCGCCACGCTCCACCGCGCGGTCGCTAATTCCAATCGCTTCGTTGCCGAACCAAACGGCGAGTTTAGTGTATGCCGTGTAGTCGCCATCGCTAAGGTGGACGTGGGCCTTGCCCTTCACGTGCGGCGAAGTGACGATGGAACGGAATCCCTTCCGCTCGAGATGATCGAAACAGTCGTCCGTCGAATCAAAGCGACGAACGAACGTCCATTTGACGGCGGACACGGACACCTTCGAGATCGGTTTGTGCTCACGCAGCTCTTGCCAATCGTCCGGCAGCTCGCGTCGGCTATCGACTACGTAGACCTTCTCTACGCCAAGCGCGTTGACGTTCCGAATGATCGTGCCGATGTTCTTGATGTCTGCCGGGTTCTCGATGACCGCGATCAGGTTCTTGCAGCGGAAATCCTTGATGGCGTCCGCCCGCTTCCGGGCGGAACTCTTCTGCTTTTCAAACGAGATGTCGATTTCGATTTCGTCCGTCACGCTACCCCCTACGCCGCCCGCGTCAAATTCAGGAACACATCCTCCAGGTCCGCCTCGCGGGTCGACACGTCGACGATCCCCAGCCCCGCCGCCTGCACCGCGCCCAGCACTTCGCCGGCATTGGCCTGGTCCTTGCGGTAGGTGATCACCAGCACCCGCTCGCCCTTCAGCTCCACCTTCTGGAAGCAGGCATTGTCCGGCACGGCGGCAATGTCGCGGTCCACCGTCACCTCGACCACCTTTTCCTGCGCCATGCCGACCAGTTCCCGCGTGGGCTTGTTGGCGATCAGCTGACCGTGGTTGATGATCGCGATGCGGTCGCACAGCTCCTCGGCCTCTTCGAGATAGTGCGTCGTCAGCACCACCGTCACGCCGCGCTGGTTGAGCTGCTTCACATAGGCCCAGAGCTGCTGTCGCAGTTCCACGTCGACGCCCGCGGTCGGCTCGTCGAGCACGATGATCGGCGGGGAGTGCACCATCGCCTTGGCGACCATCAGCCGCCGCTTCATGCCGCCCGACAGCGTGCGCGAATAGGCATTGGCCTTGTCTTCCAGATGCACCGCGCGGAGCAGCGCCATCGCATCGAACTGGTTCTTGGCCACGCCGTAGAGCCCCGCCTGGATCTCCAGCGTCTCCTTTGGCGTGAAGAAGGGATCGAACAGGATCTCCTGGTTGACGATGCCGATGCTCGCCTTGGCGTTGCGCGGATGCGCGTCGATGTCGAAGCCCCAGATCGCAACCCTGCCGTCGGTCTTGTTGACCAGCCCCGCCAGGATGTTGATCAGCGTCGACTTGCCCGCGCCATTGGGCCCGAGCAGCCCGAAGATCTGCCCGCGCGGCACCTCGAAGCTCACCCCGTCCAGCGCGCGCTTGCCGCCGGAATAGGTCTTGCAGAGAGTGTCGATCGCGATCGCAGCCTGGGTCATGGGGCGCAGCTTTAAGACCCTGCGCATCCGATTGCGAGCCCCCGCGCGCTTTGCTAAGGCGCGGGGCATGATCGCCCCGCCCGAAGTCATCCGCACCGCCCATGCCCGCGTCGCCTGCGACGGTACCGGCCCCGGCCTGCCGGCCGCGCTCGGCCACCCGCGCGTCTATCTGCAGATCGACGAGCACGGCTATGTCGATTGCGGCTATTGCGACCGCCGCTTCGTGCTGATCGGCGGCCCCGCCGACGGCGCCGACCAGAGCCAGCTGCCCGACCATCCGGCAGGCGCCAGCATCTGATCGTCGCGGGAGCGCGTGACTCTGCGCACGCGCCTCCTATATCGGTAGGATGAGCATTCCCACCGATCCCCGCGCCTTCCTCTATCGCGACGGGCTCGATCCCGACGCTGCCGTTCGCCTGACCGCCGATGCGCTGGGCCAGGCCGAGGATGGCGAGCTCTATCTGCAATATCGCAAGTCCGAGGCGTTCGGTTTCGACGACGGCCGGCTGAAGACCGCCGCCTATGACACCCAGTCGGGCTTCGGCCTGCGCGCGGTCTCGGGCGAGACGACGGCTTTCGCCCACGCCAACGAGATCAGCGCCGCCGCGATCCGCCGCGCCGCCGAGACGATGGCGCTGATCGATCCGGCCAAGCAGGGCAAGGCGCCCCCGCCCCAGGGCAACAACCGCCACCTCTATACCGACGCCGATCCGCTCGACCTAGTGCCCTTCGCCGACAAGGTGAATCTGTGCCAGACGATCGACGCCGCTGCGCGCGACCGCGATCCGCGGGTGAAGCAGGTGTCGGTCAGCCTCACCGGCCAGTGGAGCGTGGTCGAGGTGGTGCGCGCCGACGGCTTCGTCGCAACCGATGTGCGGCCGCTGGTGCGGCTCAACGTCTCGGTGGTGGTCGAGCAGAACGGCCGCCGCGAGACCGGCAGCTTCGGCACCGGTGGGCGCGTGGTCTATGACCGGCTCTTCCAGCCCGAGACCTGGAACCGCGCAATCGACGAGGCGCTGGCACAGGCGCTCGTCAATCTCGACGCGGTCGCGGCACCCGCAGGCGACATGACCGTGTTGTGCGGCCCCGGCTGGCCGGGCGTGCTGCTCCACGAGGCGGTGGGCCATGGCCTCGAGGGCGACTTCAACCGCAAGGGCACCAGCGCCTTTTCGGGCCGCATCGGCGAGCGCGTCGCGGCACCGGGGGTGACGGTGGTCGACGACGGCTCGATTTACGACCGCCGCGGCTCGCTTTCGATCGATGACGAGGGCACGCCGACGCGCGAGACGGTGCTGATCGAGGACGGCATCCTCAAGGGCTATATGCAGGATCGCCTCAACGCCCGACTGATGGGCGTCGAGCCGACCGGCAACGGGCGTCGCGAAAGCTTCCAACACGCGCCGATGCCGCGGATGACCAACACCTTCATGAAGGGCGGCAAGGACGATCCCGCCGAGCTGCTCTCGCGCGTGAAGAAGGGCATCTATGCCAAGAGCTTCGGCGGGGGCCAAGTCGACATCGTCTCGGGCAAGTTCGTCTTCTCCTGCACCGAGGCCTATCTGATCGAGAACGGCAAGCTGGGTGCCCCGATCAAGGGCGCGACGCTGATCGGCGACGGGCCGACCGTGCTCCACCGCGTCACCGGCATCGGCAACGACTTCGCGCTCGACGAGGGCATCGGCATGTGCGGCAAGGGCGGCCAGTCGGTGCCGGCGGGCGTCGGCCAGCCGACGCTGCTGGTGGAAGGGCTGACGGTGGGCGGGACCGCGGCCTGATCAGCCGCTGCCGGTAAGTACGTCGATCGCGCCGAGGATGCGGAAGCGCTCCTCGGCCAGCGATCCCACCCGCTCGCGGAGTTCCGCAGTGCGGATCGCGGCGGCGAATTCCGTCATCAGCACCCACGTCTTGCCGTTGAGGTCGAATTGCGGATGCAGTCGCGGCGTTGTCGGCGCGCTTTCGCCGGGCTTCGCAAGCGGAATGACGAAGCGCGTACCGATGGTTGCGAGGCCATCGGCCTGGCAATCGATCACCAAGCCGCCGCCCGCCAGCCGATGCACGTCGAACTGCGCCATTAGAACAGGCGGTAGCGCTCGAGCGGCAATCCGTTTTCTTCGACCCAGCGGTTATGGGCTTCGGCCCATTCGCGGTTCTCTTCTTGCCAACGCCGGTCGCGCTCTGCCTTGGCGGCGGCGCGGATCGCGGCTTCGCAGACCTGCGAGAGATTCAGGCCCACTTCGCGCCCTGCAGCCACCACGCCCGTGTCTAGCGACAGGTTGACCGCCTTGCGCTTGCCGGAAGCGATCGGATCGTGCTTCATGCGGACAAGTTATGCGCATGCCCCATGCGCGTCAATCAGTGGAGGCCGGCATGGCACTCGTCGAACTCGGCCGGTTCAACCGGCAGGAAGCCTTCATCGTCCAGGGCCGGCTGGAAGATGAGGACATTCCCAGCTTCGTGTTCGACGCCGGCGCCAGCATCGCCGACGGCAGCTATCTGCTGATCCCGGTGCGGGTGATGGTCGACGACGAGGACCTCGCCGCCGCGCGCACCATCCTCGACGCGGCGGGCGGCCCTACGCCGTAATTCCCTGGAGCAGCTTGGGCACGTCGCCGCTTTCGCCGCGTGCTTCGCCCATGAACCAGGACTTGAGCGGCGGAATCTTGTCGACTGCCGAAAGGCCGAAGCGGCGCACCGCATTGGGCAGCGCGCCGGGAATGCCGAACAGCCGGGTGAGCCCGTCGGTCGCCAGTGCCACCATGAAGGTGTCGAGCCCGCGCCAGCGCTGGTAGCGCGCGAGCAGCTCGGGATCGCCCATGTCGAGCCCCAGCCGCTTGCCGTCGACCAGCACCTCGACCAAGGTCGCCACGTCGCGGAAGCCGACATTGACGCCCTGCCCCGCGATCGGATGGATGCCATGCGCCGCGTCGCCGACCAGCGCCAGCCGCTCGGCCATGATCCAGGCGGCATGATGGAAGCCCAGCGGATAGGACGAGCGCGACGACAGCGGCCCCAGCTTCCCCAGGAACCCGCCCATCTTCTTCTCCGCCTCGGCTAGATAGGCGCGGTCGGAGATCTTGTGCATCGCCGCCGCGTCGCGGGCGTGGACGGTCCACACCACCGCCGAGCGATGGCCGTTTTCGTCGTCGAGCAGCGGCAGGATCGCGAACGGGCCCTGCGGATAGAAGATTTCGTAGGCGATGTTCTCGTGGGAGCGCTCGTGGCCAAGCGTCGCGATCATCGCGGCATGGTCATAGGTCCAGCGCGCGACCTTGAAGCCGGCCGAATCGCGGGTGGGCGAGTTGCGCCCTTCCGCAGCGATCAGCAGCTGCGCACGCACCGTCGCGCCCGAATCGAGCGTCGCCACCACGCCGTGCGGCCCTCGCTCCACCGACACCGCGCGGGTCTGCATCCGCACGTCCGCCAGTGGCGCTGCCTGCGCTGCCTCGAACAGCGCCGTCCGCAGCACGCGATTCTCGAACATATGGCCGAGCGCGCCGTCATCGGCATCCGGCGCGAAATCGAGCTTGCCCGGCGCCAGCCCGTCGGAGACGCGGATGCCCTCGATCGGGCACCCCTTCCCCGCCAGCCGCCCTGCGACGCCGATTGCCTCGAACATCCGCATCGGCGCGCTCGCGATCGCCGAGGCGCGGCCGTCGAAGGTCGCGCCGAGGATGGTTTCCGGGTCCGCCGGATCGATCACGATCGAGCTGATGCCATGCGCATCGAGCGCCGTTGCGAGCGCGCTGCCGACCAGCCCGCCGCCGAGGATGAGAATGTCCGCCTGGTCCATGGCCCTGCCCTAGCAGGTTCGCACGCGCCTGCCAGCCGTCAACAGGTGCAGGGGCGGCAAACCCCTGCACCTGCCCGGCATCAATGCTGGTGCAGCCGCTCGATGAAGCCGTCCATCCGCTTGGCGAGGAAGCCTGGCGAATAGCTGTCGCGATAGTTGCGCGGATCGGCCTTGGTCGAGGCCATCGGCTCGAACGGCACGAAGCTGGTGGTCAGCGCCACCGCGCTGCCCATCGTGCCCGCGCCCTGAATCGCCAGCGTCAGTTCCGTCACGTGGAGGATGAAATCGGGCGGGATCGGGCACGGCTCGCCCATCCGCAGCGCGCGCGCCGTTTCCGCGACGCCGAGCATCTTGTCCTGCGCGCCAACCTCGCGGCGCTTGGCACCGGCGACCAGCTTCTTGAAGAACGAGGTCTTGCCCGCGGCGTTGGCGCGCATCGTCGCGAACGACTTCCAGTGGCGCACGAAGGGCAGCACGCGCCCGCCCACGCCGAAGCCGCGACCGAACAGCGGCTGGAGCCGCAGGCTGCGCGCCTTGCGGGCATTGAGGCTGAGCTGCGAGAAGCGCTCGAGGAACACCGGCGACTGGTAATGCCGATAGGTATCGGTGCTCAGCTCGCCTTCGTCGCCGATCACCCGCATGCGGTGGTCCGCCGGCGCCGCGATGCTGCAGGTGACGCGGGCAGTGACGCCGCTGACGAAATCGAGCGTCGCGACCGAAAAGTCGGGCGTGTCCGCCGGGTGCATCGGCTGATCGGTCTTGTGCGGCACGACGACCTTCGAGAAGGCGGTGACCGAACGCACCGGGCCAAACATCGCCAGCATCCACACGAGGTGGTAGCCGACATGCTCGAAGGTGCAGCCCATCTCGTACTCATGGATGTACGGCCAGGGCGCGCCGGTGCGGCTGCGCCAGGTCTCGGGCTTCATCAGGTAGATGGGGTTGTCGTCGAACTCGGCATAGATCAGCAGCGGCTTGCCGATCGCGCCGTCGCGCACCGCCTTCCACATCGTCTGGACGCTGTCGCTGAGGAAGTTGCACGGCGCGCTCGACAGCACGAGCCCGCGTTCCTCGGCGATGCGGAACAGCGTGCGCGCCTCCTCCAGATCGGTGGTGAGCGGCTTTTCCGAATAGACGTGCTTGCCGCCTTCGAGCAGCGCGCGGGTCAGCTCGAAATGCGCCTCAATGCTGGTGAGGTTGAGCACCAAGGTCACCGCGGGATCGTCGAGGATCGCCTGGAGATCGGGATATACCGAGAAGCCGTAATAGTCGGAGACCTTGGCCGAGCGCGCCAGATCGATGTCGTACACGCCGCGCACGTCGATCTCCGGGTGCGCCCAGGCGGTGGTCATGTAATGGTCAAACACATAGCCGCAGCCGATGATGGCCACGCCCGTCTTGCCCGTACTTTCGCCCTGCATCTTCACTTGTCCTGTCCCCCGATCCGTTCGCGCACTGTGTCCATGGTTTCCATCACCGCGATGCTGTCCGCCAGCGTCATCTCCGGACTCTCCTTGAGCCCCGCGGCGAGGCAGCGGCCGACTTCCTCGACCTGATAGTGATAGCCGTTGCCGGCGAACAGCTGCCGCTCGATCTTGCCGGACCGCGTCAGCAGCCCGTGCAGCTGCGAAAGCTTCTGCGGCAGCCCCTGTTCGCGGAGCAGCGCCTTGCGGCCGAGCCCGGTGTCGCTTCCCTTCCGCCGCGGCGTCATCCGCTGGAGCCGCACGCCATAGGGGCGGAAGATCGGGCCCTCGAACGCGACGCTGCCATGCGTGCCGCCGATGCGCAGCCCATTGTCGCCGAGCGCGCGCAGGCTGGTGTTGACCGTCGCCACCACGCCGCCGGCGAAGCGCAGGCTGATCGCCGCGTCTTCTTCCACGCCGGTATCGCCGATCCGGCCGAACGCCGCCACGCCCTCGGGCGCGCCGAACAGCCAGTGTAGCAGCGAGATCGGATAGACGCCGAGCTGGGCGAGCGCCCCGCCGCCGCGCTGCGGATCAAAGCTGGTGTTCGCCGCGTCAGGCTCGTTGGTGAAGCAGAATGCGCCATGCGCCTGCCGCGCCTCGCCGATCGCGCCGTCGCGGACGAGGTCGCGCAGGCGGCGCGCGGCGGGATTGAAGCGGGTCCACATCGCTTCCATGCAGAACACGCCCTGCGCGCGGGCGGCATCGGCGATCCGCCGCGCCTCCGCCACCGAGGAGGCGAACGGCTTCTCGATCAGCACCGCCTTGCCCGCCTCGATGCAGGCGATCGCATGGCGCGCATGTTCGGAAGGCGGCGTGGCGATATAGGCGACGTCGAAGGGCGACACCGCGGAAACGCTGTCATAGCCCTCGGCCACCTCCGGAACGCCGAAGGCCTGGGCAAAGCGCCGGCCCGAATCCGCGCTGCGTGACACCACCAGCTGCGGCTTCGCACCCTGCGCATGGCGAAGCCCGGAGACGAACTTCGCCGAAATACCGCCGGTGCCGAATATCGCCCAACGTGTGTCCACTACTGAATCCCCCCAACGTTGTTGCCGCATAGTGCCGGTAGCCAAGAACTTTCGGCCCCGTTGCTGATACTGCTCGCGGTTTCCACTAAAAGCAGTGACCGCGGAACCGTTCCACAGGCGCACCGATTCCGATGCGCGGTTCGTTAACGGCATAGCAGGGATGAACTTGCTGCGCTGCAAAATGTTCGACGCGCCGAGTCCCGCATGCGATGGTACGCATGCCGTACTCCCCCGCGCCTTGACGGCGGAGTCCGCAGGCGCGATGATTCCGCCACGTTTTTCCTTGCATATCCGGAGGCTGGGCGATGGCGTCCCGCGCAGAGGCGCCGCATTGGCGCGACACGATGAAGGCGGGCGTCCGCCGCGGCGGGTTCGTCCTGGCGGGCACCGCCTTGTTCGTGGCAACCGTCGCGCTCGTGCTGGCGCTGGTGAGCTATCACGCCTCCGATCCGGCGCTGAACACCGCCGCGGGCGGACCGGCGCGCAACTGGCTGGGGCCGGTCGGCGCCTGGATCGCCGACATCCTCTACACCATCATTGGCCTGCCGGTGCTGCTGCTCGCCCCCGTCGGGCTGCTCGCCGCGCACCGGATGATGATCGACCGCCCGATCGAGCGCCCGCGCCGGATGATCGGCAGCGCGCTCGCCGCCGCCGCGCTCGCCGCGATCGGGCTGGGCCTGCTCCATTTCGACTGGTCGCTGCCGCTCGACTGGCGGCTGCCCGCCGGCATGGGCGGAATGATCGGCCTGTCGATCGCGGGCGGCGTCGACTGGCTGATCGGGCTGGCGGGCGACCCCGCGGTGTCCTTCTGGGTCGGGCGCGGAATCGGCTTGCTGCTGCTGCTCGGCGGACTGTGGCTGTGGTGGATGCGGCTGGAGTTCACCTCGCCGCTGCGCCTGTTCCGCATGCCGCGCTTCACCCGCTCGACCGGCGAGGAACGGATTGTCGCCGCCCCCGAAAGCACGGGCTTCCGCCCCCGGCCGCAGACCGTGGCGGCGTTCGACGCAGATCCCGACGAGGACGACGACGACCTGCCCTTCGACCGCGATCCGCCGCGCGCCGCCGAACCGCGCCGCGTCGTGGTGCCGGACAATCGCCCCGGCCCGGTGATCGCCGACCGCACCGTCTCCACCGCCCCTGCCCGCGCCAAGCCGCCGGTGCAGGCCGCGCTCGACTTCAAGGACAGCTACCAGCTGCCCCCGCTCGACCTGCTGACCCCGCCGCCGGCCAACCGCACCGCCACCGTCGACAAGGCCGCGCTGGAGCGCAACGCCCGGCTGCTCGAAAGCGTGCTCGAGGACTTCCATGTGAAGGGCGAGATCGTCGAGGTCCGCCCCGGTCCGGTCGTCACCATGTACGAGCTGGAGCCGGCAAGCGGCATCAAGGCCAGCCGCGTGATCCAGCTGGCCGACGACATCGCCCGCAACATGAGTGCGATCTCCGCCCGCGTGGCCACCATCCCCGGCCGCACCGTGATGGGCATCGAGCTGCCCAATGCCACCCGGGAAAGCGTGAGCCTGCACGAGCTGATCGGCAGCCAGCAATTCGAGGAACAGGGCGCCACCCTGCCCGTCGTGCTCGGCAAGAACATCGCAGGCGAGCCGGTGATCGCCGATCTGGCGCCGATGCCGCACCTGCTCGTCGCCGGCACCACCGGCTCGGGCAAGTCGGTGGGGCTCAACTGCATGATCCTGTCGCTGCTCTACCGGCTGACGCCCGAGCAGTGCCGGCTGATCATGATCGATCCGAAGATGCTGGAACTCAGCATGTACAAGGATATCCCCCACCTCCTCGCCGATGTGGTGACCGATCCGCCCAAGGCGGTGCGCGCGCTCAAATGGGCGGTGGAGCAGATGGAGGATCGCTACCGGATGATGGCCTCGGTCAACGTCCGCAGCCTGGCGAGCTATAACGATAAGGTGCGCACCGCGAAGGCCAAGGGCCAGACGCTCGGCCGCAAGGTGCAGGTCGGCTATGATCCGGAGACCGGCAAGCCGATCTACGAGGAAGAGACGCTCGACCTGCAGGTGCTGCCGCTGATCGTCGTCATCGTCGACGAGCTCGCCGACCTGATGATGACCGCGGGCAAGGAAGTCGAATTCCTGATCCAGCGGCTCGCCCAGAAGGCGCGCGCGGCGGGCATCCACCTGATCATGGCGACGCAGCGTCCCTCGGTCGACGTCATCACCGGCGTGATCAAGGCCAACCTGCCGACCCGGATCAGCTTCCACGTCACCTCGAAGATCGATTCGCGCACCATCCTCGGCGAACAGGGCGCCGAACAGCTGCTGGGCAAGGGCGACATGCTCTACATGTCCGGCGGCAAGGGCATCACCCGCGTCCACGGGCCGTTCGTCAGCGACGACGAGGTTCAGGCGGTCACCGATTTCTGGCGATCGCAGGGCGCGCCGGATTACATCTCGGCGGTCACCGAGGAGCCCGAGGACGGCGGCTTCACGCTGGAAGGCGCGCCCGACGGCGAGGACAGCCCCGAGGAGCAGACCTATCGCCGCGCGGTGCAGCTGGTGGCGGAGAGCCAGAAAGCCTCGACCTCGTGGCTGCAGCGCCAGCTGCGCGTCGGCTACAACTCGGCGGCGCGGCTGATCGAGCGGATGGAGCGCGAGAATCTGGTGTCGAAGCCCGACCATGTCGGCCGCCGCGAGGTGCTGATGGATACCGACGGGCGGCCGCTCTAAGGCGATCCGTAACGGGATCGAATCGGGTGGGCTGCGGGTTCACAGCCCGTTCAAGCCCCGCCCGCTACCCGGGTGACCAGCAATTCGGAGACTTTCCCCGTGTTTTCCCGTCCCTTGGCTCTCTCGCTCCTCGCCGCGCCGTTGCTCGTGGCAGCCGCGCCGGCGCCCGAGCTCGACCAGGTCCAGCAGCATCTCAAGGCGGTCACCAGCATGACCGCGGACTTCACCCAGGAAGACCGCAACGGCCGCGTCGTCGCCGGCACGATGACGCTGAAGCGCCCCGGCAAGATCCGCTTCCAGTATGAGAAGGGTATCCCCCAGCTGATCGTCGCGGACGGCAGCAGCCTCTATTTCATCGACTATCAGGTGCGGCAGGTGCAGCGCTGGCCGATCGGCAACTCGCCGCTGCGTGTGCTGCTCGATCCGAATCGCGACATCAGCGGCTATGCGACGGTGAAGCCCACCGCCGACTCCCGCGTCGTCTCGGTCGAGGTGCACGACAACAAGCATCCCGAATATGGCCGGATCACCCTCGTCTTCCAGAAGGATGCCGCGGCGCCCGCAGGCCTCAAGCTCCAGGGCTGGGTGGCGCTCGACGCCCAGAACAACCGCACCACGATCCGGCTGAGCAACCAGCGCTTCAATGCGGCGGTTGCCGATTCGAGCTTCCGCTGGACCGATCCTCGCCCGCAGGGCCGCACGCGCTAATTTCGCTTTCTGTGCAATCGTTCATCCAAGCGACAGGTTCGCGAGTCTAAGAGCGTAGTGCGGATGGGGTTTTTGCCCGGGATTTTTCCCCCTGTTGCCCGGGCCTGGTACCCCTTCCCGCCTGCGTGACGAACGCTAGGTCGGCCCTCGCTCCATTGCCCCCGGAGCGGGGGCCTTTCCTTTTCCGGGTGGTCTGGCGCTCCGCCGAAGAATCGCTACATCGGCGCGCGTGAAGATCGCCTCCTGGAACATCAACTCCGTCCGCTTCCGCATCGCCATCGTCGAGCAGTTTCTGCGCGAGGAAGCCCCCGACATATTGTGTCTCCAGGAGACCAAGGTGATCGACGGCGACTTCCCCGAGGCGCCGTTCCACGACCTCGGCTACACCCATGTCATCAAGCACGGCCAGCGGATGCACCACGGCGTCGCGATCGTCAGCCGCGTGCCGCTGGTCGAGGACGACCGGCTCGACTGGCAGGCCAACCAGGAAGCGCGGCATGTCGGCGTACGGCTGCCCAACGGCGTGCGACTCGAGAATGTTTATGTCCCCGCCGGCGGTGACGTGCCCGATCGCGCGGTGAACCCCAAGTTCGGGCAGAAGCTCGATTTCGTCCAGCGGATGACCGAATGGTCCGAGGCGCTGGCCGTGCCGACCATCCTCACAGGCGACTTCAACATCGCCCCGCTCGAATCGGACGTGTGGAGCCACAAGCAGTTGCTCGACGTGGTCAGCCATACGGCGATCGAAGTCGAGGCGCTGGGCCGCTTGCAGGCGGCGCATGGCTGGGTCGATCTCGGCCGCAAGTTCATCCCCACACCGGCGCGCTGCTTCACCTGGTGGAGCTACCGCGCCAAGGACTGGGCCGCCTCCGATCGCGGGCGGCGGCTCGACCATATGTGGGCCAGCCCCGAAGTTGCGGAGAAGGCCGTCGCACATAAAGTATGCGAGCCGTGCCGCTCCTGGCTCAAGCCGTCGGACCATGTGCCGATCGTGACGGAGTTCGACTTTTGAGCAACGCCCGCGCCGCCGCCGAAGCCGTGGACGCGCTGCGTCGCGGCTGGCCGATCGCCATCCGGGGGGCGGAAGGCACGCTCAGGCTGCTCGCGATCGAAACCGGCGACGGCGCGCGGCTGTCGGGGTTCGATCCCGCCGGCACCGCGCCGGTGCTGCTCTCGGCCGGACGTGCGGCGACGCTCAAGCTCGCCAACCAGCGCGATGCAGCGACTCCGGACGCGCCCGTGCTGGTCGAGAGGGTCGACTGGCTCGATTTCGACGCGGCGACGGCACTGGCCGACCCGCAGTTCGATCTCGCGACGCCGCTCAAGGGACCCTTCCGCGCGATCCCAGTGTTGCAACCCGATGCCGCGACGGCAGCGCTGCGGTTGGCGCGGATCGCCGGGCTGCTGCCGGCCTTCTTCGTGCTCGAAGGCGATGCCGAGGCCGCGATCACCCTCGCCGATATCGACGCGCATGAGGATGCCGATCGCCTGCGCATCGTCGGCCGCGCGCGGCTGCCGGTGGAAGCCGCCGAGGACGCCGAGATCGTCGCCTTCCGCACCGACGAGATGCCCGGCGAGCATATCGCATTGCTGATCGGCCAGCCGAACGGCGAGCCGCCGCTGGTGCGGCTGCACAGCGAATGCCTGACCGGCGACATGCTCGGCAGCCTCAAATGTGATTGCGGGCCGCAGCTCAAGGCGGCGATCGCCGAGATTTCCAAGAGCGGCTGGGGCATCCTGCTCTATCTGCGCCAGGAAGGCCGCGGCATCGGGCTGATCAACAAGCTGCGCGCCTATGCGCTGCAGGATCAGGGTTTCGACACGGTCGACGCCAACACCCGCCTGGGCTTCGCGATCGACGCGCGGAATTTCCGCGTGGCGGCGCGGATGCTGGGCCTGCTCGGCCAGTCGCGCATCCGGCTGCTCACCAACAATCCCCAGAAGGTGGAGACGCTGCGGGCTGCGGGTGTCGATGTGCTGGAACGCGTGTCGCATATACTGCCGGCGAACCCGCATAATGCGCGGTATCTAGCCACCAAGCGGGATCGGACCGGACACGAGTTTTAATCAGGCTGCACCCTCCGCGTGCTCCTGCGAAAGCAGGAGCCCAGGGTTGTTCGGACCTTCGCTACCCTAGGCTCCTGCTTTCGCAGGAGCACGGGGAGGCGCTCACGCGATCAGCCGGGCGACCTCGTCGAAATCGTGGGCGATGTGCTGCACGCCCAGCGCCTTGAGCCGCTCGCCATGGTCGGCGGCGCAGTGGGTGCCCGCGCACAGCCCGATCACCGTCGCGCCCGAGGCGACCGCGCCCTTCACGCCCACGGGTGAATCCTCCAGGATCACGCACTGAGCGATCGGCACGCCCAGCGCGGCGGCGGCGTGGAGATATAGGTCCGGCGCGGGCTTGCCGTTGGCGACATGCTCGCGCCCGCTGAACAGCTTGTCGCCGAACAGGTCGCGCACCCCCAGATGGCGTAGATGGGTGTCGAGCCAATGGGTCGGACTCGACGAGGCGATCGCCTTGGGCAGGTCGGCGGGCAGGCTTTCGAGGAAGCGGAGCGCACCCGCCACCGCGGGCAGCCCCTCCGAAAGCGCGCGGGCGTCTTCCTCCGCCCGAGCTTCGTGGAAGCCTTCCGGCACCGGGCGACCGATCCAATGCTCGATCGCGGCGAGGAAATCATGCCCCGCCAGCCCCATGAAGTTCGCCATCGAATGTTCGGGCGTGGTCGGGTGGCCGATGCTGGTCAGATAGTCAGCGATCTGCTTGTTGCCGGCATATTCGCTCTCGATCAGCACGCCGTCGAAGTCGAAGAGGATGCCGGCGAAGCGCACCGGGATCGTGCTGGACAGGCCCGTCATCGCGTTCATGCGCGGTCTCCGAAAAGCGCCGTGCCGACGCGGATATGGGTGGCGCCGAGCGTCACCGCAGTCTCGTAATCGCTCGACATGCCCATGCTGAGCCCGTCCAGCCCATGGTCGCGCGCCAGCTTGGCGAGGAGCGCGAAGTACGGCGCAGCCTCCAGCCCAACGGGCGGCACGCACATCAGGCCGGCGACCGGCAGGTTCGCCGCACGTGCCTCGGCGAGCAGTGCGGGCACATCCGCCACCGGGCAGCCGCCCTTTTGCGGCTCGTCGCCGATATTGACCTGAAGGAAGCAGGCCGGACGGCGATCGGCCTTGTCCATCGCCTTGGCGAGCGCAGTCACCAGCGAGGGGCGGTCGACGCCGTGGATCGCATCGAACAGCGCGACCGCTTCGTCGGCCTTGTTCGACTGGAGCTGCCCGACCAGATGCAGTTCGACGCCGGGCGTCGCGTCGCGCAGCTGCGGCCATTTGCCCTGCGCTTCCTGGACGCGGTTTTCCCCGAACACACGCTGGCCGGCGTCGATCAGCGGCTGGATCGTCGCGGCATCGTGGGTCTTGGAAACCGCGATCAGGGTGACGTCGGCGGGCTTGCGGCCGGCGATCTTGGCGGCGCGGGCGATCGCGGTCTGCACCGCGGCGAGCCGCTGGCTGGCATCGTCTTGAAGCATGGCGCGGGCTATAGGCATGGCGATGCCGACCCGCCACCCCCCAATCCCGCGCCTGTGGCTGATGACCGACCCGCGGCTGGGCGACTCGCTATGGACCGCACTGGAACGGCTGCCGCGCGGCAGCGGGGTGATTTTCCGGCATTACCAGCTGCCCATCGCAAAACGCCGCGCGCTGTTCGCCCACATCGCCAAGATAGCGCGGCGGCGCGGACTGGTGCTGCTGCGCGCGGGGGCGGAACCGATGCGCGGCGAAAGGGGCACCCATGGACGGCGGGGCCGTGGCCTCACCACCTGGCCGGTACATTCCCGGCGCGAGGCGATCGCCGCGATCCGCGTCGGCGCCGATGCGCTGCTCGTCTCGCCCGTCTTCCCTACTCGCTCGCACCCCGGCGCCCCGGTACTCGGCCCGGTGCGATTCGGCTTGCTGGTTCGCGGGCTGGAGGTGCCGATCATCGCCCTCGGCGGCATGGACGCGCGCAAGGCCAGGCGACTCAAGGCGCTGGGTATTCACGGCTGGGCGGCGATCGATGCCTGGACCCGCTAGCCGGGCCCGCGCAATCAGAAGTGGAAGGCAGTGCCGATATAGATCGACTGGCTGTCGCGACGCGTGTCTTCGTTGAACTGCGTCAGGCGATCGCGCTCGCTCTTGTAGCGCACGCCCGCGGTTACGTCGAGGCGACGCGACACGGCATAGGAGCCGCCGAGATCGAACGAATAGCTGGGCTTGTCGCCGATCAGCACCGGGGTGCCCGCCAGCGGACGATCCTCGCTCGCGGCGAGACGGCCGCTCAGGCGCTTGCCGGCATAGCTTAGCGCCACTTCGGAGCGGTCGCGGCTGCCCGGCTGGGTGTTCGCCATGTCGATATGGGTCACGTCGCCCGAAACGGCGAAGCGACGCCAGCCCACTGCGACGCCGAGATTATAGGCGATCGGCGCGAGGCTGACCGAGGCCGATTTGGCGGCGGCAAGACGGCTACCTGCATCGACGGCGCGATTGGACGCGGTGCGCACCGCAACGGCCACACCGCGAGTCGACGCCGTGCGCGACTCGGCCGGGGTAAAGCGGAAGCCCGCGCCGTTCATCCCGCTGCGCGCCAGCATGGCGGCGAGTTTGGGATCGGCGGATGCCGGGGTGAACCCGCCGGCAGCCTGCACTGCCAGGGGTGCGGGGTGAACGGCCGCCTTCAGCGCGCGGTCTCGTTCCTGTGCCTGGAGCGTGGGCGCGACGAGGAGCCCGGCGGCGCAGAGCGCCCCCAGCCCAAGTCCCGACATCCAACGTACCAAGCGCATTTGCATACCTCTCTAATGGTGGCCCCTACCATGGAATCAAAGCGACGTTCCACCGGTGGCAGCAATTTTCCCGGAGTGTTGCACGCAACCCACAGAATCGTACCAGCAGCAACCAATGGGATACCAGCGCGTCGGCCTTGCTCCCGCCACATCCCGCCCTATAGATGCAGGCACTCATTCCCTTGCCGGTAGGAAGTACGACGTCCATGAACCGCCTGTTGCGCTTTGCGATCCTGGGGTCGCTCGCTGTTTCCGCCTCCGCCTGCAGCCATAACAAGAAGGGCGTGAACGCGGACCTGGCGGCATCGAAGGTGACGACGATCGGCGTCAACGCCTATCTGTGGCGCGCCACGCTGGACACGCTGAGCTTCATGCCGCTGCTCCAGACCGACTCGAATGGCGGCGTGATCGTCACCGACTGGTATGTGAACCCCAACGTCCCCACCGAGCGGATGAAGGTGACGGTGACCGTGCTCGACCAGGATCTGCGTGCCGATGCGCTGCGGGTCGCGGCGCTGCGCGAAGTGAACCGCAACGGCGCCTGGGTCTCGGCCCCCGTGCAGGCCGCCACCGTCCAGAAGCTCGAGGACATCATCCTGACCCGTGCACGCGACCTGCGCCGCGCGGCCGTCGCGACCAACTAATCGGAATTCAAGAATGGCGTCTCGCTTCAATCCCTTGAAGGCGGACGCGGCGTGGCAGAAGGCGTGGGAGGAAAACCGCACCTTCGCCGCCCGCGACGATTCGCCCAAGCCGAAGTCCTATGTGCTCGAGATGTTCCCCTATCCCTCGGGGCGCATCCATATGGGCCATGTGCGCAACTACACGATGGGCGACGTGCTGGCGCGTTTCCGCCGGATGAAGGGCATGGAAGTGCTGCATCCGATGGGCTGGGACGCCTTCGGCATGCCCGCCGAAAATGCCGCGATGGAAAAGAAGGTCCATCCCGGCGCCTGGACTCGCCAGAACATCGCGACGATGAAGGCGCAGCTCAAGCGCCTGGGCTTCGCGCTCGACTGGACGCGCGAGATCGCCACCTGCGAGCCTGACTATTACGGCCAGGAACAGGCGCTGTTCCTCGACCTCTATGAGGCCGGCCTCGTCTATCGCAAGGAAAGCGCGGTCAACTGGGACCCCGTCGACATGACCGTGCTCGCCAACGAGCAGGTGATCGACGGGCGCGGCTGGCGCTCGGGCGCCTTGGTCGAGCGGCGCAAGCTCAACCAGTGGTTCCTAAAGATCACCGATTTCGCCGATGACCTGCTCGAAGGGCTGAAGGGCCTCGAGCATTGGCCGGACAAGGTGAAGCTGATGCAGGAAAACTGGATCGGCAAATCCGAGGGCCTGCAGTTCACCTGGTCGCTGTCCAACGGCGAAGGGCTGACCGTCTACACCACGCGGCCCGACACGATCTTCGGCGCGAGCTTCGTCGCGATCGCGGCGGACCATCCGATCGCGCAAGCCCTCGCCGCGGGCAATCCGGAAGTCCAGGCGTTCATCGAGCGTTGCAAGCAGGGCGGCACCACCGCAGCCGAGCTGGAGACGCAGGAAAAGCTCGGCTGGAATACCGGGCTCACCGCGCAGCACCCGTTCGACGCGAGCTGGCAGGTGCCGGTCTATATCGCGAACTTCGTGCTGATGGATTACGGCACCGGCGCCGTGTTCGGCGTGCCGGCACATGACCAGCGCGACTTCGAATTCGCGACCAAGTACGATCTGCCGATCCGCCGCGTCGTCTCCGAAGGCGACAAGACCGAGTCGAAGTTCGACGGCACCGAGGCCTATACCGGCCCCGGCACGCTGGTGAACTCGCACTTCCTCGACGGCCTCGACGTCGTCGATGCGAAGCGCGAAGTCATCCGCCGCGCCGAAGAGGGCGGCTGGGGCACCGGCAGCACCGTGTGGCGCCTGCGCGACTGGGGCGTCAGCCGCCAGCGCTATTGGGGCACCCCGATCCCGATCATCCATTGCGAGGATTGCGGCCCCGTCGGCGTGCCAAAGGACCAGCTGCCGGTCTCGCTCCCCGAGGACGTCTCGTTCGACGTGCCCGGCAACCCGCTGGATCGCCACCCGACGTGGAAGCATGTCGACTGCCCGAAGTGCGGCAAGCCCGCGCGGCGCGAGACCGACACGCTCGACACCTTCGTCGATTCGAGCTGGTATTTCCTCCGCTTCGCCAGCCAGCCTGCGGACAAGCCGTTCGACAAGGGGGTGGCCGAGCAGTGGTTGCCGGTCGGCCAGTATATCGGCGGCGTCGAGCACGCGATCCTGCACCTGCTCTATGCGCGCTTCTTCACCCGGGCGCTGCGCCACATCGGCCGCATCGACGTGGCCGAGCCGTTTGCCGGGTTGTTCACCCAGGGCATGGTCACCCACGCCAGCTATTATCAGCTCGAAGAGCATGAGGGGCTGGAGCGGAAGGTCTATTTCGAACCGTCTCAGGTGTCGTTCCGCGCGGACGGATCGGCCTATCTGACCGACACCGGCGCGGAGGTTACCGTCGGTCGCGTCGAGAAGATGTCGAAGTCGAAGAAGAACACCGTCGACCCGACCGAGATCGTCGACCAGTATGGCGCCGACGCGACCCGCTGGTTCGTGCTTTCCGACAGCCCGCCCGAGCGCGACCTGGAATGGAGCGAGAGCGGCATCGAAGGCGCCTGGCGCTTCGTCAACCGCTTGTGGCGCCTGTTCGACGGGCTGGAGCAGGCTGAAGGCGAGGACAAGGATCTCGACCGCAAGCTCCACCGCACGATCGCCGGCGTCGCCGAGGATATCGAGGCGCTGACCTTCAACAAGGCCGTCGCCAAGCTCTACGAGCTGACCGCGGCGATCGAGAAGGCCAAGCCCTCCGCCTCGCGCAGCGCCGCGATCCGCGCGCTGGTCCGCATCGTGGCGCCGATGGTGCCGCACATCGCCGAAGAGGCTTGGGCGGCGATGGGCGAAACCGGGATGATCGCCGATGCCGAATGGCCGGCGGTCGATCCGGCGCTGCTCGTCGACGACGAGGTGACGATCGCGGTGCAGGTCAACGGCAAGCTGCGCGATACGCTGGTGATGCCGAAGGGCGCGGCCAAGGACGTGGTCGAGGCCGCGGCACTTGCGTCGGACAAGATCGTTCGGCTGCTCGAAGGCAACGCACCGCGCAAGATCATCGTGGTGCCCGATCGATTGGTGAACATCGTCGCATGAACAAGACCGTCGCCCTGCTCGCCCCCCTCGCCTTCGCGCTCTCCGCGTGCGGGCTGCATCCGATGTACCAGGGGGGCAGCGGCGGGGCGGTGGCGACGACGCTTTCGGCGGTCGAGGTCGCGCCGATCCAAGGCCAGTCGGGCTGGCTCGTGGCCAACGCGCTCAAGGACCGGCTGGCGAACAAGGACGGCGCGGCGGCCTATCGGCTCGAAGTGAAGCTGGACGACCAGATCATCGGCCTGGGCGTGCGGCGCGACGACTCGGTGTCACGCGAGCGGCGGACGCTGCGCGCGCGCTACCAGCTGATCGACCTGCGCAATGGCCAGGTGGTGCTGGATGCCACCGCCGGATCGGACGCGGGCATCGACGTGGTCGGCTCCGAATATGCCACGATCGCCGCGGAGAAGTCGGCGCTCGAGCGGCTCTCGGGCATCGTCGCCGACCAGATCGTCGCGCGGCTGGCGCGGACGGTGCGCGAAGGCGGCGCGCGGCCCAAGTGAAGGCCAATGCGGGCCAGATCCGCGCGGCGGTAGAAGCGCCCAGGCCCGATACCCGCCTCTATCTGCTCCACGGCCCCGACGAAGCGGGCGCCGCCGATCTCGCCCAGCGGCTCGGCAAGGCGCTGGGGCCGGAGGTCGAGCGCATCGACATCGACATGAAGATGCTGCGCGACCAGCCCGGCATTCTGGCCGACGAGGCGGCGTCGCTCTCGCTGTTCGGGGGCGCGCGATACATCCGCGTGCAGGGTATCGAGGAAGGCGCGGCCGAGGCGATCGCGCTGCTGCTCGGCGCCGAGCGCGCGGGCAATCCGGTGGTCGCGATCGGGCCGAACCTCAAGACCAGCGGCAAGCTGGTGAAGGCAGCGATCGCCGCGCCCACGGCCATGGCCTTCGCCTGCTATGTCCCGGAAGGCGCGGGTGCCGCGCAGCTGGCGGGCACGATCGCGCGCGAACATGGCCTGCGCCTCACCGGCGACGTGCCGCACCGGCTGGCGCTGGCCTCGGCGGGCGACCGCGCGGTGCTGACCCGCGAGATCGAGAAGCTGGCGCTGTTCCTCGACGCCGATCCCAAACATCCGCGCGATGCGGACGGCGCCGCGCTCGATGCGATCGGCGCGGATCTGGGCGAAGGCGAGCTGTTCGGCGCGATCGAGGCGGTGCTCGACGGGCGCGTGGCGGAGGTGGGCGAGGAGCTGGCCAAGCTCGGCGAAGGCGGCGGCTCGGCGATTCCCTTGATGCGCCAGCTGGTCCGCCGGTTGATGACGCTCGCCGAACTGCGCGCCGAGATGGACCAGGGCGCCAGCGTCGACGACGCGATGGAGCGCCACCGCGTGTTCTTCAAGGAACGCCCCGCGACGGGGCGGGCGCTGCGCCGCTGGTCCGCGCCGCAGATCGCCCGCGCGATCGAGCGGGTGCGGACGGCCGAGCGGGCGATGATGTCCTCGGGTAGCGCGGGGGAGTTGCTGGCGGAGGTGGAGTGCGTGGCAATCGCGCGAGCCGCGGCACGAGCCAAGGGCTAGCAGCATGCGCTCCCCTCCCGCTTGCGGGAGGGGTCGGGGGAGGGGCTGGATCGCAGCAGCACTTCTTCCACGTCGGTCCCTCCCTTAGCCCCGCCCGCAAGTGGGAGGGGAACGTTTGCTCAAAGGCATTCCCTTCCGCCGCTGCCCATGCTTCAACCGCGGCATGCGTCATCTCGCCCTGCCCGCTCTCCTCGCCCTTCCCCTCGCCGCGCACGCCCAGCAGGCGGTGCTGTTCGACGGCCGTACCACCGCGACCATCGTCCATGACGATGCGACCTCGGCGAAGCTCGCCGGCGAACTGCTCGCCCGCGACATCGGCAAGCGCGCGGGCAAGACGCCGCTGGTAGCAAGCGACCTTGCCGCCTGCGGCAAGCTCTGCGTCGTCATCGGCCAGAAGGACTCCGCCCTCGTCCGCGCCGTCGCCGCCGATACGAAGGTCAATCTCACCGCGCTGGACGGCCAGTGGGAACGCTATATCCGCGTCCTCGCTCCCTCGAAGCAGCACCCCGGCCGGTCCTACCTGCTGATCGCCGGCTCGGACCAACGCGGCGCGATCTGGGGCACGGTGGACCTCAGCCGCGCGATCGGCATCTCGGCCTGGGAATGGTGGGCGGACGTGGCGCCGCGCCATGCCGATCGGCTGGTGGTCGACGGCCGCCGCCTGCTCTCCGACGCGCCCTCGGTCCAGTATCGCGGCATCTTCCTCAACGACGAGGATTGGGGCCTCCAGCCCTGGGCGGCCAAGACCTATGAGCCCGAGACCGGCGATTTCGGCCCCAAGACCTACGCGAAGGTGTTCGAGCTGATGTGGCGGCTCAAGGCCAACCTGATCTGGCCGGCGATGCACGAGAGCACCAAGCCCTTCTACCAAATCCCCGGCAATGCCGAGATGGCGAAGGCGTACGGCATCGTCGTCGGCACCTCCCATGCCGAGCCGATGCTGCGCAACAACGTCCGCGAGTGGGACGAGAAGGCGGAGGGCCCCTTCAACTTCTTCACCAATCGCGACCGCATGGTCGACTATTGGCGCCGCCGGGTGGACGACGTGAAGGCGTATGAGAACGTCTATACGATCGGTCTGCGCGGCAAGCACGATTCCGCACTGGAGGGCGCCAAGAGCCCCGAACAGGCGCTCGCCGCCACCACCCAGGCGATCGACCTGCAGCGCGGGCTGCTCGCCACCGCGCAGGGCAAGCCGGCCGATCAGATCCCGCAGGTGCTGACCCTCTACAAGGAAGTGCTCGACGTCTATCGTAGCGGGCTGAAGGTGCCCGAAGACGTGACGCTCGTCTGGCCCGAGGACAATTACGGCTATCTCGGCCAGCTGCCCACCGCCGCCGAGCGCGCGCGGAAAGGAGGCTCCGGCCTCTACTATCACATCAGCTATTGGGGCCGGCCGCACGACTATCTGTGGCTCGCGACCACCCACCCCGCACTGATCCGCGAGCAGCTCGACCGCGCCTGGCAGACCGGCACGCGGAAACTCTGGGTCGTCAATGTCGGCGACATCAAGCCGGGCGAGGTGCTGACGAGCTATTTCCTCGATGTCGCCTTCGACGCCAAGCTTCTCAACAAGCCCGTGCGCGCGCAGCTCACCGACTGGGCCAGGGAGCAGTTCGGCGCGCAGGGCGCCCCCGTCGCCGACGTCCTCATGGACTATTATGACCTCGCCTGGGAGCGGAAGCCCGAGTTCATGGGCTTCAGCACCGTCGAGCCCGAAACCCCGATCCGCATCGGCGACTATGTCCGCTCGGGCGGGGACGAGGCACAGGCGCGGATCGCCCGCTACCAAACGCTGCTCGACAAGGCGGAAGCGCTGTCCGCAACCATGCCCGCCGACCGCCGCGACGCCTTCTTCCAGCTGGTGCTCTACCCCGTTCGGGGCGCGGCCAAGCTCAACGAGCGCAACCTCAAGCTCGATCTCGCCGCGCTGTACGCGCGTCAGGGGCGTGCCAGCGCCAATGCGCTCGCGGACCAGGCCCGCGCCGCGCACCAGATCATCGTCGCCGACACCGCCGCCTACAATGCCCAGAACGGCGGCAAGTGGCGCGGCATCATGGACATGGCCCCGCGCCAGCTCGCCGTCTTCGCCGAGCCGCCCTACCCCAAGATCGACCTCGCGCCCGCCGCCCCCTGCGGTGCCGATGCCCGCGCGCTCGCCTTCGCGCCCGGCAAGCCGGAAACGCGCACCATGACCGTCTATGGCAAGGGCGCGGTGAGCGACTGGAAGGTCGAAGGGCTGGAAGGCGTCGAACTCTCCGCCCGGTCGGGGAGGCTCGATGCGCGCAACGGCTACGAAATGCGCGTCGCCGTGAAGTATGACGGCAAGGGCGCCATCGCCGCGGGCAAGATCCGCTGCAACGGCGCGATGGTCTATCTGGAGCCGGTGCTGCAGCCCTTCCCCGCCGGCGATGCGACGCCCGAGGTCAACCACATCATCTCGCTCACCCCGGCCGACCTGAACCTCGCCGGTACGCCCTGGGAGCGGATCGCCGAACTAGGCTCGCGCGGCGCTGTGCTGCGCAGCAAGTTCGACCTGCCCTCCAGCGACAAGGCGGATGCCGCCGCTCCGCTCGTCCTGCCTTTCGTGCTGGGCAACAAGGGCGACGCCGAGCTGAAGGTGGTCGGCCTTCCGGTCCACGCCCTCACCTCCGCCAACAAGCTGCGCATCGGCGTGCGGGTGGATGGCGGCGCGATCACCGTGCTCGACTATGAGACCCATGGCCGCAGCGACGAGTGGAAGGCCAATGTCCTCTCCAACACCGCCGTGCGCACCCTCAAGCTGGGCCTGCTCGCCGCGGGCCCGCACCGGATCGAGGTCTTCGCGATGGACCCGGGCTTCCTGCTCGACCGGATCGATGTGCGCCTGGACGGCGCCCCCGATTATTACGGCGCGCCGCCGACCCGCTGAGCCGCGAGCTCGGCGGCGGCGACGTCGCGCAGCCGTCGGGCGACCTCGGGGTTGATCCCCAGATCCTCGGCGGCGCGCTCGCGCGGGCCCAGGCTGCGCGGATCGCGGCCGGTGATCGCGCCGAACTCGACCAGCGCTTCCAGATAATAGCCCTCGGCGCTGGCGTGATACTGGTCCCAGGTCCACAGGCTGAACTGGCCCCAGGCAATGCCGTCATAGGGATTGGCATCGGCGAACCCGTCGCGAATCGCGCGGTTCCAGGCGGTGCCGACCGGCAGCACGCCGTGGATGCCGTAACCCGGCGCCAGCCCCAGCCGGTTGGCCGCGAGCAGGTCTTCCGCCATTCGGTAGATCGACGACCCATGCCAATGGCCGCCCGGCCGATAGGTCTGGTCGGCACGCGACCAAGTCGCGACGAGATCCACCTGCGCCGCCGGATTGCGGGCGTGGAACAGCGCCGCCAGCTCGCGCGCCGCCGCGAGGTGCCGGGTGGGATCGCCGGGCCGCTCGGCATCGAGCGTGCTGAAGCCCTGCAGCACCACCACGTCCCAGCGCCGATCAATCAGCGTGCGGCGGTTGGCGAGGTGCCAGGCGAGATCCTTGCCGGGCGAGGTCTCCAGGCTCACCTGCCAGTCGAGCCCCGCTTCCACCGCGAAGGTACGGAACAGCGCTGGTACGCCGCCAATGCCCTCGCGGTTGAGGTCGTTCACCCGGTCGGGCCGGTAGCGCATCACCGGCGAATTGGCACCGAAGGTGAAGCTGTTGCCGACGAACAAAATCGTCTTCGCCGCCGCAGGCAGCGTCCAGAGGAGACAGGCGAGCAGGAGGGCGAGGCGGCGAGAAAACGTCTGCATGTCGCCTTCCTTAGCCGCCCGCATGCCGGTTTCACAATGACTTGGGTCGGAAACGCTGTTCCCTATTCGTTCATCCGGCGGTATATCGGCGCCATGGCCGCGCCGCCCACCCGGAAGATCCTGCATATCGACATGGATGCGTTCTACGCCTCGGTCGAGCAGCGCGACGATCCGAGCTTGCGCGGCAAGCCGGTGGCGGTGGGATCGGCGGCGGCGCGCGGCGTGGTCGCGGCGGCGAGCTACGAGGCGCGCACCTTCGGGGTGCGCTCGGCCCTCCCCTCGGTCACGGCGCTGCGGCGCTGCCCGGACCTGATCTTCGTGCGACCTCGCTTCGACGTGTACAAGGCGGTGTCGCAGCAGATCCACGCGATCTTTGCCGACTATACCGATCTGATCCAGCCGCTGTCGCTCGACGAAGCCTATCTCGACGTGACCGAGGATCGCCGTGGGCTCGGCACCGCCTGGGCGACCGCGAAGGAGATCCGCGCGCGCATCCTGGCGGAGACCGGCCTCACTGCCTCGGCCGGCGTGTCGTACAACAAGTTCCTCGCCAAGCTCGCCTCGGACCATCGCAAGCCCAATGGCCAGTTCGCGGTGACGCCCGAGATGGGCGCCGCCTGGGTGGAGACGCTGCCGGTGTCGCGCTTTCACGGCGTGGGGCCGGTCACCGCCGCCAAGATGCAGCGGCTGGGGATCGAGACGGGCGCGGATCTGCGCGCCAAGTCGCTCGACTTCCTCCAGCAGCATTTCGGCAGCAGCGCCGAATGGTATCACCAGATCGTCCGCGGGATCGACGAACGGCCGGTGAACCCCAATCGCGAGCGCAAGTCCTCGGGATCCGAAACCACCTTCAGCCGCGACCTGACCGAGGATGCCGAGATCGAGGCCGCGGTACTGGGCCAGGCCGACGATGTATGGGAATGGTGCGAACGCACCCAGGGCTTCGGTCGCACCGCCACGGTGAAGATCAAATATGCCGATTTCCAGATCATCACCCGCAGCCGCAGCCACACCGCCCCGATCACCAGCCGCGCGCAGCTCCACGCCGCGAGCATCGCGCTGCTGCGATCGGTGCTGCCGACGCCCAAGGGCATACGGCTGGTGGGCGTGACGGTCTCCAATTTCGAGCGCGGGCTGGCCGAGCCGCTGCCGCTGTTCGGCCATGCCGACATACCGTAACCGGCGCGATTTCAACACCCTCACCCTTTGGGAGCAAGGAACCCAGTCTGCGAGTCGCGCGCTTTCCCGCATCAACGAACAGGGGAAGCAGCATGGATCCGAAGGGGCGCGACGCGCACAGCCCGTGGACGATGCCATGGGCCGGATGGAAGTCCGTGCTGTGGCGCAGCTGGAACGAGGCGAGCGACGACAATATCGGGCTGATTGCCGCCGGCGTGGCGTTCTACGGCTTCCTCGCGCTGGTGCCGCTGCTCGGCGCGGTGGTGCTGAGCTACGGGCTGATCGCCGATCCGGTGACGGTGCTGCACGATGTACGCGCGCTCTCCACCATCCTGCCGCGCGACATCGCCGCGGTGGTGGGCGATCAGCTGCTCGGCCTGGTCCACAGCCCCGATGGCCAGAAGGGCTTCGGCATCCTGATCGCGCTCGCCATCGCGCTGTTCGGCGCGCGCAACGGCGCTGGCGCGATCATCGCCGCGCTCAACATCGCCTATGAGGAAAAGGAGAAGCGCAACTTCATTTGGGTGAACCTTACCGCCATCGCGATCACCTTCGGCGCGGTGGTCGCGGCAGTGCTCGCGGCGGGCGCGATGACTGTCCTTGGCGCACTCGATCACTTCCTGCCCTTCGCGCCCGACGCGCTGCTCGTGCTCGGCAAGATCGCCAGCCATGTGCTGCTGACGCTGGCCGGCGCCGCGGGGGCGGCGGCGCTCTATCGCTTCGGCCCGTCGCGGGCGAAGCCGCGCTGGACTTGGATCACGCCCGGATCGCTGCTCGCCGCGCTGCTCTGGCTGGGTCTCACGCTCGGCTTCGGCGCCTATGTCCGCTATATCGGGCGCTTCGATGCGACCTATGGCTCGCTAGGCGCGATTGTCGCCCTGCTCACCTGGCTGTACCTCTCGTCCTATGTGCTGCTGTTCGGCGCCGAGCTGAACTCGGAGCTGGAGCACCAGACGGCACACGACACCACCACCGGCGCGCCCCAGCCGCTCGGGCAGCGGCGCGCATGGGTGGCGGACAATGTCGCCGAGTAACCCTGCCGCAGCGCATTTTGCCAGCCATCCTTGATTGCGCGCAAAGCAGTTGCGGTTGCACGATTTCCGAATTGACGCTGCACTGCAGCAAACCCATCTGCCTGCGGTGCACGCTCCCGTTCAACGCTCCGCCGCCCGCTCGCCGGGCCTGGTTCACTTCGCGCTCGCCATGGGCGGCTTCGCGATCGGCACCACCGAATTCGCGACGATGAGCCTGGTGCCCTATTTCTCCAAGGGCCTCGGAATCGACGAGCCGACGGCCGGCCACGTGATAAGCGCCTATGCGCTGGGCGTGGTGGTCGGCGCCCCGCTGCTCGCGGTCGCGGCGGCGAAATGGTCGCGCCGCGCGCTGCTGATCGCGCTGATGGCGAGCTTCGCGCTGTTCAATGCGCTGAGCGCGCTCGCCCCAACCTATCACTGGATGCTGCTGTTTCGCTTCCTCAGCGGGCTGCCGCACGGTGCCTATTTCGGGATCGCGTCGCTCGTCGCCGCCTCGCTGGTGCCGAGCGACCAGCGCTCGCAGGCAGTCGGACGGATCATGCTGGGCTTGTCGGTAGCGACGGTCCTCGGGGTGCCGGCGGCCAACTGGCTGGGCCAGGCGGTGGGCTGGCGCTGGGGCTTCGCCATCGTGGCGGTATTGGCGCTGATCACCGTGCTGCTGGTGCTGTGGCTGGCGCCGGAGGATCGCCCGCAGCATGGCGCAAGCCCCCTGCGCGAACTTCGCGCGCTGGCAAACGGCCAGGTCTGGCTGACGCTGGGCGTGAGCGCGATCGGCTTCGGCGGGCTGTTCTGCGTCTACACCTATGTTGCCTCGACGCTGATGCACGTCACCGGCACCCCGCCCTGGGGCGTGCCGCTGGTGCTGGCGGTATTCGGCATGGGGATGATCGCGGGCAACATCGTCGTGCCGCGCTTCGCCGACCGCGCGCTGATGCCCACCGGGGCGGCGCTGCTGATCGCCAGTGCCATCGCGCTCTCGCTCTACCCGCTGGCGGCGCATTCGCTGCCGCTCGTGGCGCTCGACGTCTTCGCGATCGGCTTCGCCGGGGCACTGGGGCCGGTGCTGCAGACTCGCCTCATGGACGTGGCGGGCGAGGCCCAGGCGTTGGCCGCCGCGCTCAACCACTCGGCGTTCAACACCGCCAACGCGCTCGGCCCGTGGTTGGGCGGACTCGCGATCGCCGCCGGCTATGGCTGGACGTCGACGGGCTGGGTAGGCGCGCTGCTGGCGCTGGGCGGGTTGGCAATCCTGGGCGTCGCGGTGCTGGTCGACCGCAGGACCGCCTAGCCCGCCGCCGGGCCACCTCACCCCGACGGGGGAGGGTAGGCGCCGTTCTCAGCCTTCCGCCTTCGCCAGCGCTTCCGCGATCAGCTTGCGGCTGTTCGCGATGCCGTACAGCGCGATGAAGCTGCCCATGCGCGGGCCCTGTTCGGAGCCGAGCAGCGTTTCGTACAGCGCCTTGAACCAGTCGCGCAGATTCTCGAAACCGGCGGTCTTGCCGATCTCGTACACCTGGTCCTGGATTGCCTCGGCGGTCGCATCCGACGGCAGCGCGGCGAGTTCCGCGTCGAGCCGCTGCAGCGCCGCGATCTCCACGCCGACCGGTGCCCGCTTCTTGAGCGTGGGGGCGACGAAATCGCGGGCGTAGGCAAGGGCGTAGCCGATCAGACGGTCGAGCGCCGGATAGGTTTCGGGCGTCGCGTCGGGGACATAGTTGGTGAGGTAGCCCCAGACCTGCTCCTTCGTCGCTTCGCCCATCACCCCGACCAGGTTGAGCAGCAGCCCGAAGGTGACCGGCAGCGTCTCCGCCGGCGGCTCGCCATTGTGGATATGATGGACCGGGTTGCCCAGCCGCTGCTCGACCCCCTGACCCGCATAGTTGCCGCGGAACTGCCAATATTCGTCGATCGCGCGCGGGATTACGCCCAGGTGCAGCTGCTTGGCCTTTTTCGGCTCGCGATAGGCGTAGAAGGCGATGCTCTCCTCGGGGCCATAGGTCAGCCATTGCTCGAGGCTGAGGCCGTTGCCCTTGGACTTGGAGATCTTCTCGCCCTTTTCGTCGAGGAACATCTCGTAGTTGAAGCCCTCGGGCGGGCGGCCGCCGAGCACGCGCGCGATCTTGCCCGACTGGGTGACCGAGTCGATCAGGTCCTTGCCCGCCATCTCGTAGTCGACGTCCAGCGCCACCCAGCGCATCGCCCAGTCGACCTTCCACTGGAGCTTGGCCTTGCCGCCCAGCACCGACTGGACGATCCGCTCGCCCTCGTCCTCAAAGGCGATCAGGCCTGCCTCGGCATCGACCACTTCCACCGGCACCTGCAGCACGATGCCCGACTTGGGGCTGATCGGCAGGACGGGGGAGTAGGTCGCCTGGCGCTCGGCGCGGAGGGTCGGCAGCATCACGTCCATGATGCCCTGATAGTGGCGCAGCACCTTCTTCAGCGCCGCGTCAAAGCGGCCGCCGGTGTAATAGTCGGTCGAGGAGGCGAACTCGTATTCGAAGCCGAACTGGTCGAGGAATTCGCGCAGGCGGGCATTGTTGTGATGCGCGAAGCTCTCATATTTTTCGAACGGATCGGGCACCTGGGTCAGCGGCTTGCCGAGATGCTCGCGCAGCATTTCCTGGTTCGGCACATTGTCCGGCACCTTGCGCAGCCCGTCCATGTCGTCGCTGAACGCGATCAGCCGGGTGGGTACGTCGCACAGGCTCTCGAACGCGCGGCGGACCATGGTGGTGCGCAGCACTTCGTTGAACGTGCCGATGTGCGGCAGACCCGAGGGGCCATAGCCGGTCTCGAACAGCACATGGCCTTTCTCCGGCGCGCCACCCTCTGCGATCTGCGGATAGCGTTTGAGCAGCTTGCGCGCCTCTTCATAGGGCCAGGCCTTGGAGACGAGCGCGGCTGCGCGGAGTTCGGGGGTTACGGTGCTCATAATCGCGCGCGTGTAGCGAAGACTGCGCTGCGGAACCAGAGGCGCGTCCGCGTTGCCGTTTGCCGGATGCGCTGAACGCCGATCGTTTTGCAGGGATCCAGTGCGATCGATGCATATCGATGAGACGAAGAGTTCGACGATAGCTGTTGAGGAATACTACTTTCCACTAGCGACGCATCGGGTGACAATAGGTCGAAGCTGATGATACCCAGTAAAATGCGCAATCTATCGGCATTGAAGATCGTCTTGGGGGGTTATGGGGGATGCGACTGATTTTGATGGCCTTGTTGGTGATTATGGCGGCTGGCTGTTCGGGGGGCGGGACCACGGGGACTTCCACGCCGCCATCTGCACCGACGCCCATGCCGACACCGCCACCGCCGACACTCGAGGTTACGCTCACACCATCGGCGGCGCGACAGACCGCCTCGGAGAACAATTTCTCGACGAGCTTCACGGTCAGCGCCACCTTTAGCGGCACAAGCTCGGATCCGGTAATACCGGATCTGAATTTGGACCCTGCTGTCCTGACGCAGGATGGTGCAGTGGCGCAAAACGGGAATGTCTTCACCTACAAGTTGAAGACCGTTGCGGGATTGCAGCCGAAAGCTTACGCAAGCAGTGTCGGTTTCCGCCTCTGCCGCGAGGTCGCGTGCACGACTGTCTATCCGGGATCGAGCAAGAGCTTCGTCTATTCCCTGAACGTCGATCTTCTCGACTGGACCACCCTCCAGCGCAACGCCGCACATAACGGCTATGTGCATGCCGCCTTCGACCCGGCGGTCTTTGTGAAGAAGTGGGTTTGGTCCCAAGACGCTGCAGTTGCCTTTGAACCGGTCGTCGCTCGAAAAGGATCGGTATTCGTAACCGTGAAACAGTCGACCGGGCGGCCCGTCGTTCACGAGATCGAAGGCACCAACGGCTTGCCTGGCTGGGCTACCTCTCCCGGCGACATCCGGAATGCGAGCGCCCCCGTGCTCGTCGGAAATTATCTAGCAGTAAACAGCATATCTTCCGACCTTAGTACCAAACGGACGTCGATCTTGGATGCCGTCACAGGAGGCTTCTTGAAAGAGTTTCGGTTCGCCTCACAAGTGGATTATCTCTCGCAGCCTGCGGGGATAGGCAACGAGCTATACTTTGCGGCAGGCGCTATTCGAAATGTCCTATACGGCTATAACGTGTCGCCATTTCAAGAAAGATGGATCGCCGGGGGGAGCGATTACCAGGCCCGAGACGGCGAATCGCCTGCTATAGACGATAAGTATGTTTACTATTATTCCGATAGCCTAGAGGTTTTTGATCGCGCTAGTGGTAGCCTGGTAAAACGTATTGCTGACATGAGGAACTTCGCACACCCCTATGGCTATTATTTTTCACCCATATTGGGTTCAACCAATAACGTGATCGCCGCCTCCGGTTCCCGAAGCAATGCGTCGGTGTCGATCCCGCTGAACAACTTTGATGTTGCGGCGGGTACCATTCGTTGGCGCAGCGCGCGCAACTATAGCAACGTGCCTGCGCTTGCCAAAGGTGTGCTCTACGCCCCCAGCAATGAAAACCATCAGCTCGACGCGCTGAGCGAACTGACCGGCACCGTGCTATGGTCTTGGTCGCCGCCGACTCCCCAAGAGACCTTCATCGGGAATGTCATCGTCACCGATACGCTCCTGTTCGTCAGCACGACCGCCAAGACTTACGCGATCGCGCTGGACGGCGCCCATGACGTAAAATGGTCTGCGCCAGAGGTCGGCCAGTTGGCGATCATTCCCGATGGGAAACTAGTAATAGTCCCCGAGAAGGGAACCAAGATCACCGCCTACACGCTGCAGTGATCCGACCCCGGGAGGCACCCCTCGGGGTACCTCCCGGCGGAGGCCTACATTCCCAAGCCCACCGCGCTCCAATAGGTGAGCCCCGCGGCGACATAGGCGAGCGCGAACAGATAGCCGATCATGAAGGCCGGCCATTTCCAGCCATTGGTCTCGCGCCGCGTCACCGCAATCGTCGAGATGCATTGCGGCGCGAAGACGAACCACATCAGGAAGGCGAGCGCGCTTGGCAGGCTCCAATGCTTCTGGAGCTGCTCGCGGATTGACTCCTCCCCTGACGCGTCGTCGGGATTGTCGACCGCATAGACGGTGCCGATCGCCGCGACCGCCACTTCCCGCGCCGCCATCGCCGGGATCACCGCCAGGGCCATGTCGCGGTTGAAGCCGATCGGCGCCACGATCTTCTCGAGCCCGCTGCCGATCCGCCCGGCGATCGAGTAATCGACCTTGGAGATGCCGCTGCCCTCGGGCGGCTTGGGGAAGCTGAGCAGCGCCCAGAGGATCACCGTCGTGTACAGGATGATCGTGCCGGCGCGCTTGAGGAAGATCAGCGCGCGCTGCCAGAGCCCGAGCAGCACGTCGCGCGCGCTCGGCCACTGATATTTGGGCATTTCCATCATGAAGCCCGAGGTCGCGCCCTTGGTGACCGTCCGCCGCAGCACCAGCGCAACGACAAAGGCACCGAGGATGCCGAGAATATAGAGCCCGAACAGCACCAGCCCCTGCAGACCGACGCCGGGCAGCACCGCGCGATCGGGGATCAGCGCGCCGATGATGATGGTGTAGACCGGCAGCCGCGCCGAACAGGTCATCAGCGGCGCGATCAGGATGGTGGTCAGCCGGTCCTTCTCGTCGGAGATGGTGCGCGTCGCCATGATCCCCGGCACCGCGCAGGCGAAGCTGGAAAGGAGCGGGATGAAGGCACGGCCCGAAAGCCCGACGCTCGCCATCACCCGGTCCATCAGGAAGGCGGCGCGGACCATGTAGCCGGTCGCCTCCAGCACCAGGATGAAGGCGAACAGGATCAGGATCTGCGGGAGAAAGACGATCACTGCGCCGACGCCCGCGATGACACCGTCGACGATCAGCGAGCGGAACACGCCGTCGGGCAGCGCGGTGCCGACTTCGGCGCCGAGCCACTTCATCCCGTCCTCGATCCAGCCGATCGGCACCTGCGACCAGGCGAACACTGCCTGGAACATCAGGAACATCGTGCCGAGCAGGATCAGCGGCCCCGCCACATGGTGGAGGAACAGCGCGTCGAGCCGGTGCGTCCAGCGCCGCGCGGCGGTTTCGGAGACGGTGACGGCGGTGGCGATCTGGCGGGCGCGGCGCTGGAGCAGGACGATATCGTGCTGCACGCCGGACGAGGGACGAATCCTGGTCACGCCCTTCACCATCTCGCCCATCCGCTCCTTGAGCGCATCCAGCCCGCGGCGGCGCACCGCTACGGTGGCGACGACGGGCACGCCGAGCTCGCGCTCCAGCGCTTTCGGATCGAGCTTGAGGCCATCGCGCTCCGCGAGATCGACCATGTTGAGCGCGACGATGATGGGGAGCCCCAGCGCGATCAGCTGGAGGGTAAAGCGGAGATGGTTGTCGAGGTTGGATGCGTCGACCACGGTGAGGATCGCGTCGGGCAGCCGCTCGCCCTGCTGGCGGCCGAGCAGCACGTCGCGCGTCACCTGCTCGTCGGGGCTGCCGGGATCGAGGCTATAGGCGCCGGGCAGGTCGACCAGCTCGATCGGGCGGCCATCGGGCAACGCCATCCGGCCCGAATGGCGCTCGACCGTGACGCCGGGATAATTGCCGACCTTCTGCCGCGCGCCGGTGAGCGCATTGAACAGCGCGCTCTTGCCGGCATTGGGATTGCCGACCAGCGCAACCAATGGCGTGGTGTTCATGCCTGTTTGGCCAGCGGCGTCACATGAATCGCGGCGGCGACATGACGGCGGAGCGCCACGGTCATGCGGCCGATGCGGCAGGCGAGGGGACCACCGAACAGGCCCGAGCGGTGGAGAAGCTCGACTTCCACCCCTTCATCCAGCCCCAGCTCGCGCAGGCGGCGTGCCTCGGGTTCGGCGAGCCGATCCCATTCGACTCCGGCAACGGTGCCGGGGGCATGGCGATGCAGCTGGGCGAGGCGTACGGGCAAGGGAATCGCGGCGGGGGCGTTCATGCTGCGAGTGATTATCAATTACCCACGCGCTTGGCTAGGCCTTGAACGACATGCGGACAGGCCCGACATCGGGGGCAGGGCGCGGCGTGCGGTGTCTCGCCACCGCGCCCTGTGCGTCCTTATTGATAGCCGCCTTCTTCCTCGCGTTCCTCGGCGGCGTCCTTCTGCGCCTCTTCCATCGCTTCGGCTTCGTCGTCCTGCGGCTTCTGCTGTTCGGGATCTTGAGTCATGCTGGCCTCCTGGGTTGCCGGGACTCAACGAAGCGCCGCCGCAAAGGGTTCGAGGTTCAGCCGAGGCGGCGGATGAACGCTTGGGCACCTGCCGGAGCCCGTACCTTGCCGCCATGGATGAAGAAGACGAAGGTCTCGCGGGGCTGCACCGGCGCGGGCTCGGGCGCGAAGGTCGGCACCCCCTCGGGCTGGCCGCCCGCCGCCCAGATCTTGGCCGCGTCCACCCAGCGCGGCAACTCGGCCTCGGGGTAGCAGAAGGGGTTGTCGTCCTCGCCCGCCTCCAGCCGGGCATAAACGAAGTCGCCGCTCACGTCGGCGATCGCCGGATATTGCGGCGAATCGGCGAAGACGATTGCCACGCCCGCCGCACGGCACAGCGCGACGAATTCGGGCGTGTGAAAGCTGTCGTGCCGCACCTGCACCGCGTGGCGCAGCGTCACGCCGTCCTGCTCGGCGGGAAGCAGCTTGAGGAACGCGCCGAAATCCTCGGCATCGAACTTCTTGGTCGCCATGAACTGCCAGAAGATCGGGCCGAGCTTGTCGCCCAGTTCGGTCAGCCCCTGCCCGCAGAAGCGCGCGATCGATTCGCCCGCCTCGGCCAGCACCTTGCGGTTGGTGACGAAGCGCGAGCCCTTCACCGTGTAGACAAAGCCCTCCGGCGCCGCCGCGGCCCAGCCCGCGAAGCTCGCCGGCTTGAAGGTGGAATAATAGGTGCCGTTGATCTCGATCGCGGTGAGCGCCTTCGCGGCATATTCCAGCTCGCGCTTCTGCGGCAGCTTGTCCGGATAGAAGGTGCCGCGCCACGGCTCGAAGGTCCAGCCGCCGATGCCGACGCGGATGGGGGCAGGGGTGGCGGACATCGGCTTCTCCTAAGACCATGGCACGACTCGCCATTTCCAATCGGCTTAGTATCGTGGCGCATCATGCTGCGAAACCACGCACCCGCCGACCAGCGCCTCGCCGACCAGGCCTATTCGCGCATCGTCGAAATCATCCTGGGCGGGCTCAACGTCGGCGATCGGCTCCCAGCCGAATCGCGACTGGCGGAAAGCTTCGGCATGTCGCGCACCGTGGTGCGCGAGGCGCTGGTGCGGCTGGCGGCCGACGGCATCACCGAAGCGCGCCGCGGGGCGGGCTCCTATGTGATGCGCCGGCCGTCGCTGCGACTGGGCGCGCACATGGCGTTCGACGAGCTTTCGGCGACGCTCGGCACCTATGAAGTGCGATTCGCGCTCGAATCGGAAGCGGCGCGCCTGGCGGCGCGCCGGCGCTCACCCGAGCAGCTGGCAGAGATCGAATCGGCGTTGGCCGATCTGCGCAGGGCGTTGCTCTCCAGCGACCCCGCGCATGACGAGGATTGGCGGCTGCACCGGGCGATCTTTCGCGCCACCTCGAATCCCGCCTTCGAGAAGGCGTTCGAGCATCTCCACGAGGAAACGATGCGAATCATGCGTGCCGGTGTCGATATCGCCCGGCTGCGCGAAGCCGAGCCGATCGCGGCGATGGTGCGCGAACATGCGACGATCGTCGAGGCGATCCGCGCACAGGATGCGGACGGCGCGGCGCTCGCGATGCGATGGCATTTGTCGGAGGGGAGAAAACGGCTGATGCCGTGAGATCGACAGTGCAGTCGCTGGTTGGCGACTGGAGCGGGCGAAGGGATTCGAACCCTCGACCCCAACCTTGGCAAGGTTGTGCTCTACCCCTGAGCTACGCCCGCTCTGGCGTCGTGGCCGGGAGCGTTTCGAAGCGCTCTCGGCGGGTGAGGCGGGCCAACTAACAGCGGGTTTCAGAGTGCGCAACCCCCCTTTTGCACTTTTTGGAAAAGACTTGGCGGTTCGGCCCCGAACGCCCAAATAGGAGCCGACCCGCCCACGCGCCCGTCCGAGGCGCCGGCACCCGCAGTTCGCTGAAGGAGCGCATTTTGGCCACGCTTGGTTTGAGCCCCGCCGACAAACAGGCGGTCGACGCCTTCCGCAAGGACGTCGTCGAGCCGTCGATGTCGAAGCTCGTCATCATCGATTTTTGGGCGGAATGGTGCGGGCCGTGCAAGGCGCTGGGCCCGGTGATCGAGAAGGTCACCGACGAATATGCCGCCAAGGGCGTGATGCTGGCCAAGATCGACGTCGACAAGAACAACTTCATCGCCAGCCAATTCCAGGTCCGCTCGATCCCGACGGTCTATGCGATGTTCCAGGGCCAGCTGGTCGCCGACCTGACCAGCGCGCGCACCGAATCGCAGCTGCGCACGATGCTCGACCAGATTCTCCGCCAGCTGCCGATCAGCGGCGAGGAAGCGGATGTCGAAGCCGAGCTCGAGCCGCTGATCGCGATGGGCGAGCAGGTGCTGGCCGACGGCGATGCCGAGCGCGCGCTCGCGATTTTCGATCAGATCGCCGAAATGGCACCCGATCACGCCGTGGTCGCCGCCGGTCGCGTCCGGGCGCTGACCGCGCTGGGCCGCCACGACGAAGCGCAGGCGGCGCTTGATGCGATCCAGGGCGATGCCGCCAAGGCCCCCGAAGTCGAGCGCGCCCGCGCCGCGCTGAGCCTCGCCCGCGAAGCCCAGCCGGTCGGCGATCTCGCCGGGCTCGCCGCGCGGGCGGCGGCGAATCCCGAGGACATGGACGTTCGCTACGAGCTCGCCGGCGGCCAGATGGCGGCAGGCGACCGCGAGGGCGCGGCCGAGACCCTGCTCGCCATGGTCCGCGATGATCGCGCCTGGAACGAAGGTGCCGCGCGCCAGCGGCTGCTCAAGCTGTTCGAGGTCGTGGGTCTCGAAGACCCCTGGGTCGCCGCCCAGCGTCGCAAGCTGTCGCAGATCCTGTTCGGATGAAGACGACGCGGCTCTCGGTGTTTCCGCTGGCGGGTGCGCTGCTGTTCCCACGCATGCACCTGCCGCTCCACATCTTCGAGCCGCGCTACCGCGCGATGGTCTCCGAGGCGCTCGCGCGCGACCGGCGGATCGGCATGGTCCAGCCGCGCGATGACAAGGATCCGCCGACCCTGTTCGATGTCGGCTGCGTCGGCCGGATCGCCGATGTCGAAGCCCTCGACGACGGGCGCTTCAACATCGTGCTGGAGGGACTGAGCCGCTTCACCATCGTCCGCGAACTGGAGGTGAGCACCCCGTTCCGCCAGGTCGAGGCGGCGCTGGAAGTGGCGGGCGACTCCGAATCGCTGTCGCTCGCCGGCCGCGCCTCGATCGAGATGGAGTCGCGCCGCTTCGCCGATGGCCTCGGCTATATGGTCGATTGGGAAGCGGTGACCCGGCTCGACGACGAATCGCTGGTCAACGGCATCGCCCAGATCGCGCCGTTCGACGCTGCGTCGAAGCAGGCGCTGCTCGAAGCCCCCCGGCTGGAGGACCGCGCCGAGCTGATCGTCCAGCTGATGCAGTTCTTCGGCCGCCACGGCGAGGACAGCGCGACGCTGCAATGATCTGCCCGTTTTTCGGGCAGTCGCGCGTCGCAAAATTCACCAGTTCGTAATATTTGGCGGCACGAAACGCACATCCCCTCTGTGCGTTCCATTTGGCACGCCCCTTGCGAAGTTGTTCCCCGGGACAACCGCCAGAGGGGGCGACATGAAGCTCATCATCGCCATCATCAAACCCTTCAAGCTCGACGAGGTGCGCGAGGCGCTCACCACCGTCGGGGTGACGGGCATGACCGTTACCGAAGTGAAGGGGTTCGGCCGCCAGAAGGGCCAGACCGAGATCTATCGCGGCGCCGAGTACAGCACGAACATGGTGCCGAAGATCAAGATCGAGGTCGCCGTGGGCAGCGATCTTGCCGACCGCGCCGTGGAGGCGATCCAGGCGGCGGCGAGCACCGGCGCGATCGGCGACGGCAAGATCTTCGTCCTCGACATGGGCCAGGCCGTGCGCATCCGCACCGGCGAGACCGACGAGACGGCGCTGTGAGCAAGGGGGTAGCAATGAAGCAAGGATGGAAGACCGCCGGGCTCGCGCTCGGCGCGGCCGCGGTCGTCGCGGCGATGCCCGCCTGGGCACAGACACCGGCACTGATCAAGGCGCCCAGCGCCGTCCAGCAGGCAGCGATGGTGAACAAGGGCGACACCGCCTGGATGCTGATCTCCTCGGCACTGGTGCTGATGATGTCGGTGCCGGCGCTGGCGCTGTTCTATGGCGGCCTGGTCCGCACCAAGAACATGCTCTCGGTGCTGATGCAGGTGTTCATGATCGTCTCGGTCGCCTCGCTGGTGTGGGTCAGCTGGGGCTATTCGATCGCGTTCACCAGCGGCGGCGAGAACCACTTCTTCGGCGGCCTGTCCAAGGCGTTCCTGGTCGGCGTGAGCGCGAGCACCTATGCCGCGACCTTCTCGAACAACGTCTATATTCCCGAATTCGCCTTCGTCTGCTTCCAGATGACCTTCGCCTGCATCACGCCGGCGCTGATCGTCGGTGCCTTTGCCGAGCGGGTGAAGTTCACCCCGCTGATCATCTTCACCGTGCTGTGGATGACGCTGGCCTATTTCCCGATCGCGCACATGGTCTGGTACTGGGCGGGTCCGGACTTCCTGGTCGACACGCCGACCGACTATGGCTTCCTGTGGGGCAAGGGCGCGCTCGATTTCGCGGGCGGTACCGTGGTCCACATCAATGCGGGTATCGCCGGCCTGGTCGGCTGCCTCGTGATCGGCAAGCGCGTGGGCTTCAAGAGCGAGCCGATGCCGCCGCACTCGCTGACCATGACCATGATCGGCGCCTCGCTGCTATGGGTGGGCTGGTTCGGCTTCAACGCCGGTTCCAACCTCGAATCGAACGGTGTGACTGCGGTCGCCTTCATCAACACCTTCGTCGCCACCGCCGCTGCCGCGGTGAGCTGGGCGGTGATCGAGCAGGTCGTGCACAAGAAGCCGTCGCTGCTGGGCGGCGTGACCGGTGCGGTCGCCGGCCTCGTCGCGATCACCCCGGCCTCGGGCTATGCCGCGCCGATGACCTCGATCGTGCTCGGCCTGGTCGTCTCGCCGATCTGCTTCTTCTTCGTCACCACGGTGAAGAACAAGCTCAAGTATGACGACTCGCTCGACGTGTTCGGCGTGCATTGCGTCGGCGGCATCATCGGCGCGCTCGGCACCGCGATCGTCGCCAACCCGGCGCTCGGCGGGCAGGGCATCATCGACTACACCAAGTTCCCGGCGGTCGCGGCACCCAGCTACGACACGGCGGCGCAGCTGCTGATCCAGGCCGAAGCGGTGGGCATCACCCTCTTCTGGTCGGGCCTGGTCTCGGCGATCCTGTTCTACGGCCTGAAGCTCACCATCGGCATCCGTCCTTCCAAGGAAGTGGAAGTCGAAGGGCTCGACATCAACGAGCATGGCGAGCGCGCCTACAACTACTGACAAGTTCGGGCGCCGCGGGATCCTCTCCTGCCGCGGCGCCCCACCGAGGTTCCTCCTGCGGACGACTGGGCTGGTGGGCAACCACCAGCCCATTTTTTGTGCCTTTGGGGTTGAGCGAGGTCCGCCGCTCGAAGCAGGCGTTCCCCTCCCGCTTGCGGGAGGGGCTAGGGGAGGGGCTGGAGCGTCATAGGCGCTACTTCCTCCCCCGACCCCTCCCGCAAGCGGGAGGGGAGCGATAGAGTGGAAGACTTACTTCCCCGCCAGTTGCTCCAGCGCCGGGCGGATGCCGGAAAGGTCGTACCCCGCGCCTGCACCCTTTTCGACCAGTTCGTCCGGCTCGCCACCCTTGTACGCCGTGGCGAGCGCCCAGAGGTTGCACGAGCGGGTGCCCGAGCGGCAATAGGCCAGCACCGGTCCCTGAACCGAGCCCAGCGCCTCGGCCATCGCCTCGACCTGCGCCATCGAGAAGCCGCCCGGCGTCACCGGGATCTCGGTATAGCCCAGCCCCGCCGCCTCGGCCGCCTCGGCAATCTGCGCACCCGTCGGCTGGCCGAACTCCTCGCCCTCGGGGCGGTTGTTGATGATGTGCACGAACCCGGCCGCGGCGAGCGCCGGCACGTCCTCGGGACGGATCTGCGGGGCCACCGAGATGCGGTCGTCGATCTTGTTGGGCATGGCAGGTCCTTCTTCTGATTCCAGCGCGAGGCTGTAGCGCGCCCGCCAAGCGGGCGGAAGCCGATCAGAATTGGCGAAGGACGTTCAGGAACTCCTGCCCATAGGCATCGAGCTTGCGCGCGCCGACGCCCGAGAGCTGTCCCATCTCCGCCAGCGACGAGGGCCGCACCATCGCCATGTCGCGCAGCACCGAATCATGGAAGATCACATAGGGAGGAAGGCCCGTCTCCTGCGCGATTTCGCGGCGCTTGGCCCGCAGCGCCTCGAACAGCGGATTGCCCACCGGGTTCGGCACCGAGCCCTTGGCCCCGCGGCGACGCCGCTCGCGCTTGGGCGGCAGGACCAGCTCCAGCTTCGCCTCGCCCTTGAGGATCGCGCGCGCCTCGGGCCCGAATTCCAGTCCGCCATGCTCGTTGGTGCGCAAGGCATCCCGCAGCAGCAGCGCGCGCGACACGGGCTTCAGCATCGCCACTTCGTCGCCGTCGACGATACCAAACACCGAGAGCTTCTCGTGCCCGTTCATCAGGCTGCGCTCGGTCGACACGCCGGTCAGGATGCCCTCGATATAGCCGATGCCGTAGAGCATGCCGGTGCGAAACACCGCCGAGAGAAATTTCTGCGCGGTCACGCTGACGTCGATCGCCGCCGGGGGATTGAGGCAGTTGTCGCAATTGCCGCAGGTCTCCGGCGCGTCCTCGCCGAAATGCTTGAGCAGAATGCGGCGACGGCACCCCGCCGTTTCGACCAGCGCGCCGAGGGCGGTCAGCCGCGCGCGCTCGCCGGGCTGGCGCGACGGCTCCACCTCGCCGATCCGCTGGCGGGCACGGGCGAAATCATCGGCGCCCCAGAACAGGTGCGCGACCGAGGGATCGCCGTCACGGCCGGCGCGGCCGGTTTCCTGATAATAGGCCTCGATCGACTTGGGCAGCCCGGCATGGGCAACGAAGCGCACGTCGGGCTTGTCGATCCCCATGCCGAACGCGACGGTCGCGACCACCACCATGTCCTCGCTGGCGACGAACTGCGCCTGGTTGCGGCGGCGCACCTCGGGATCGAGCCCGGCGTGATAAGGGAGCACCGGCCGCCCGGTCTCCGCCGCGAGCTTCTCGGCGAGCTGCTCCACGCCCTTGCGGGTCTGGGCATAGACGATGCCGGGGCCGGGATTTTCGGCGACGATGTCGATGATCTGCCGCGTCGTGTTTTCGCGCGGCATGATGTGGTAGCGGATGTTCGGCCGGTCGAAACCGGCGACGATCAGCCCGTCTTCCGGAATGCCCAGCTGTTCGAGGATGTCGGCACGGGTATGGGCGTCTGCCGTAGCGGTGAGCGCGAGGCGCGGCACGTCGGGGAAGCGATCGAGCAGCGGACGCAGCAGCCGGTAATCGGGGCGGAAATCATGCCCCCATTCGGACACGCAATGCGCTTCGTCGATCGCGAACAGGCTGAGCGGCGCCTGGGAGAGGAGGTTGCGGAAGCCCTCGCCCGAGGCGCGTTCGGGCGCGATGTAGAGCAGGTCGAGCTGGCCGGCCCGGAACCGCTCGATGGTCTCGGCGCGATTGTCGTCGACCGAGGTGAGCGTGGCGGCGCGGATGCCCACGGCTTCGGCCGCACGCAGCTGGTCGTGCATCAGCGCGATCAGCGGGCTGACGACGACGCAGGTCCCCTCCAGCATCACCGAGGGCAGCTGATAGGTCAGCGACTTGCCGGCGCCGGTGGGCATCACCGCCAGCGTGCGCTGCCCCGCCATGACGCGGTCGACCACCGTGCCCTGCACCCCGCGAAAGGCGTCATAGCCGAAAACCCGGCGGAGATGTTCAATGGGGTCGGGACGCATGGCTGCCATCAGACTGCCCGGCACATGCTTGCACTGTCGAGCAAATGTTAACTTCTCGCTCGGTATTAGACCGAATGTGCCGGGGGGCGCAAACGCAGGAAGGTGAAAACGATGCCACTCGAGCCCTCGGACGAATCCGAACGCGTCGCGGAGCTGAAAGGCTATGGCGTGCTCGATACCCCCAACGAGGCCGAGTTCGACGCTATCGTCCGCGAGGCTGCGGCTGCGCTGGGCGTGCCGATCGCGCTGATCTCGCTGATCGACGAGAACCGGCAATGGTTCAAGGCGCGGGTCGGCCTGCAGCCGCAGGAGACGCCGCGCTCGATCTCCTTCTGCACCCACGCCATCCGCGGACCCGACGTGTTCGTGGTCAACGACGCGCAGGCCGATCCGCGCTTCGCCGAGAATCCGCTGGTCACCGGTGATCCCAATATCCGCTTCTACGCCGGCGCGCCCCTGCGCACCGCCAGCGGCAAGCGGATCGGGACCTTGTGCGTGATCGACAGCACCGCGCGCCCGCAGCTCACCGAGCAGGATACCGCGCGTCTCACGCTCCTCGCCGAGAAGACGATGGAAGCGCTCGAGCGCCGCCGCCAGCGGCTGAATGCTGCCGACGCGGCCTGAACCGAAACGAACACCCACAGTTTTCGTGCGCGCAGCCCTTGCCGCTGCCCCCCCTGATCCGGCAAAGCGGCGGCGATGACCGTCAGCGTGGACATGGGCGTCGACGGCACGGGCAGCCCCGTGCCGGTCGATCTGGAGGAGTTGCTTGCAACCCGATTGCTCGTCCAGGGCAATTCGGGCTCGGGCAAGTCGCACCTGCTCCGCCGGCTGCTCGAGCAGTCCGCGGGTCACGTCCAGCAGGTGGTGATCGATCCCGAGGGCGATTTCGTCACCCTCTCCGATCGCTACGGCCATCTCGCGATCGAGGCGGTCGACCATAGCGAGCGCGACGTTGCCCGCTTCGCCGCGCGCATCCGCGAACATCGCGCTTCGGTGGTGCTGAGCCTCGAAGGGCTGGAGGCGGAAGGGCAGATGCGCTGCGCCGCCACCTTCCTCAACGGCCTGTTCGATGCGCCGCGCGACCATTGGTATCCGGCGCTCGTCGTGGTCGACGAGGCCCAGCTGTTCGCCCCCGCCGGCGGCGGCGAAGTCGCCGAGGAAGTTCGCCGTGCGTCGCTGTCGGCGATGACCAACCTGATGTGCCGCGGCCGCAAGCGCGGCCTTGCCGGCGTGATCGCGACGCAGCGGCTGGCCAAGCTAGCCAAGAATGTCGCGGCGGAAGCCTCGAACTTCCTGATGGGGCGCACCTTCCTCGACATCGACATGCAGCGCGCCGCCGACCTGCTCGGCATGGAGCGCCGCCAGGCCGAGGCGATCCGCGACCTGGCGCGCGGGCATTTCCTCGGGCTCGGCCCGGCGATCACGCGGCGACCGGTAGCGATCCGCATCGGATCGGTGGAGACCAGCGCGCGCAGCTCGTCGCCGAAGCTGACCCCCCTGCCCCAGGCGCCGACCGAGGACATCAAGGACCTGCTGCTCGCCCCCGCCGAACCCGAATGGGTGCCGCCGGCGCCGCCGCCCGCGCATGCCTATGCCCAGCCGGAGACCGTGCTCGAACAGCTTGCCCGCTCGGCACCCGCGCCGATGGAAGTCGAGCCCGATCGCGATCCGGAGGAAGTCGCCGGGCTGGTGGCCGATGTGCTGCGCGCGATCGTCGAGGACGAACAGTCGACGCTGCGCTCGCCCGCCGTGCTCTACCAGGATTTCCAGGTGCGCTGCCGTATGGTCGGACTGACCCGTCCGCCGCTCGACATTTCGGGCTTCGTGCGGCGCCTGTCGGCGGCGCGGGCGGGCATCCATGGCGATCCCGACGACGAGTGGGCGCAGGCGCTGGAAGCAGCACGGGCGCTGCCCGACGACATGCTCGCCCCGTTCCTGCTCGTCGCCAAGGCGGCGCGCGAGGGGCTGCCCTGCCCGAGCGATACCGATATCGCGACCAGCTATGGCACCAGCTCGCTCGGGCGCGCACGGCGGCTGATGCAATATATCGAGAGCAAGGGGTTGTTCGTCACCCGCGTCGATCTGTCGGGCAAGCGCTCGATCACCATCCCGCGGCTGGGCTGGACGACGCAGGCCTCGGACGGCTGAGCGCTAGCGCCGGTGCAGGCGCGCGTTGAGCGCGAACATGCACAGCGCCCAGATCGCACCGAAGCACCAGCCGGCCAGCACATCCGACGGCCAGTGCACTCCGAGGAACACGCGGCTGCAGCCGATCAGCAGCACCAGCAGCACAGCGAAGCCGAGCAGATAGGCCCGCGCCCAGCGGCTGGTCTGAGTCTGCGCGACCATGATGCCGAGGGTGAGGTATACCGCCGCCGAGATCATCGCATGGCCGCTGGGGAAGCTGGCGCTGGAGACATGGGCGAGGTGGGGTACCACCTCCGGGCGCGGGCGGTGGAGGAAGATCTTGAGCAGCGCGTTGATCGTCGAGGCGCCGACCAGCGATCCGCCAAGCAGCAGCGCCTCTGAACGCTTGCCGAACGCGAAAAGGAAGATCAGCGTGGCGGCCCCCGCCAGCCACAGCACCGTGTACCCGCCGAGCGCGCTGATATCGATCGCGGACTGGAGCAGCCACGGCGGGCCGATCGGGGTGGCGAGGTCGCCCGGTCGGCGGAAAGCCAGCAGCAGGGCAGGGTCGAACGCGAACCCGCTGGCGAAGCGCAGGCAGAGGAACGCCGCGAGTCCCGCCAGCGACAAGCCCAGCAGGGCGAGGGCTGGCCAGAGCCATTGGCGGTTGGATTGCTGAAGCGGGTTGGAATCGGTCATGCTGCTCGCGTCTTGGAGGGGAGAGGGCCTCCTATCGCACGGGCGGTGCGAGTGCGCGCCTCAAAAACCATCGTCATCCCCGCGAAGACGGTGATCCATTCGCCTGTGCGCTAGGGGAAAGAACCGCAGCATCAGCGCCAATGGATCCCCGCCTGCGCGGGGATGACGTGGTATTTGGAACAACCGTGACAGCCCTGCCGGGGGCGAGTCCGGTACGCCTCACCCCTTCGGCCCGCGGCCTTCCAGCATGCCGGGCGCGATGAAGCCGATCGGTTGGATCGACGAGGCCTGCTGCTTCAGCCTGCCCTGCATCGCCTCGTAGTCGCTCTCCATCTCCGGCGTGACCGTCGCCCGCGAGTCCTTCAGCGCTTCCTCGAAATGCGCCATCGTCACTTCGCGGGTCGCCAGCGACTGGCGGAGCGCAACGAGGCCGGCGCGGCGGACCACGTCTTCCAGGTCGGCGCCGGTGTAGCGCTGCGTCTGCTCGGCGATCGCGCCCAGGTCGACGTCCGATGCCAGTGGCATCTTGTCGGTCTGGATACGCAGGATGCGCTCGCGCCCGGCCTTGTCCGGCACGCCGACATAGACGAGCTCGTCGAAGCGGCCCGGGCGGAGCAGGGCGGGGTCGATCAGGTTGGGCCGGTTGGTCGCGCCGATCACCACCACCGACTGGAGCTCCTCCAGCCCGTCCATCTCGGCGAGGATGGTGTTGACCACGCGTTCGGTCACCTGCGGCTCGCCCATCGCACCGCCGCGCGCCGGCACCAGCGAGTCGAGCTCGTCGATGAAGATCACGCAGGGCGCCACTTGCCGCGCGCGGGCGAACAGCCGGGCGATCTGCTGCTCGCTCTCGCCATACCATTTGGAGAGCAGGTCGCTCGACTTGGTGGCGATGAAATTCGCCTCCGCCTCGCGCGCCACGGCCTTGGCGAGCAGCGTCTTGCCGGTACCCGGCGGCCCGTAGAGCAGGAAGCCCTTGGCCGGCCGGATGCCCAGGCGCCGGAACGCATCCGGATCCTTGAGCGGCAGCTCGACGCCTTCCTTCAGCCGCATCTGCGCATCGTCGAGCCCACCGACATCCTCCCAACGGACCGTCGGCGCCTGCACCATCACTTCGCGCATCGCGGATGGCTGGACGCGCTTCAATGCCTCCAGGAAATCGTCGCGGGTGACCGACAGCGTGTCGAGCACCTCGGGCGGGATCGTGCCTTCCTCGAGGTTGAGGCGCGGCATGATCCGGCGCACGGCCTCGATCGCCGCCTCGCGGGTCAACGCGGCGAGATCGGCACCGACGAAACCATAGGTGGTGCGCGCCAGCTCGGCGAGGTCGACGGTATCGCCCAGCGGCATGCCGCGCGTGTGGATACCCAGGATCTCGCGGCGGCCGCGATCGTCCGGCACGCCGACGACGATCTCGCGATCGAACCGGCCTGGACGACGAAGCGCCTCGTCGATCGCCTCGGGACGATTGGTCGCGGCGATCACGACGATGTTGGCGCGCGCCTCCAGCCCGTCCATCAGCGTCAGCAGCTGCGCGACGAGGCGCTTCTCGGCCTCGCCGGTCACTTGGCCGCGCTTCGGCGCGATCGAATCGATCTCGTCGATGAACACGATCGACGGCGCATTCTTCGACGCTTCCTCGAACACCTGGCGCAGCCGCTGCTCGGATTCGCCGTACGCCGAGCCCATGATCTCCGGCCCGTTGATCAGGTGGAAGCTGGCATCACTTTCATTGGCCACCGCGCGGGCGAGCCGCGTCTTGCCCGTGCCGGGAGGCCCGTGCAGGATCACGCCCTTGGGCGGATCGACGCCGAGGCGCTGGAACAGTTCGGGGTAGCGCAGCGGCAGCTCGACCATCTCGCGCAGCTGGTCGATCGTGCCGGCCATGCCGCCGATATCGTCATAGGTGACGTCGGCGCGGCGACTTTCCTTGGCCTCCTCATACTCCGTGCGGAGCTCGACTTCGGTATTCTCGTCGATATGCACCACGCCGCGCGGCACGGTGGAGAGCACCGTCAGGCGGATCTCCTGCAGCGCATAGGCGGGCGCCCGCACGAATTGCTGGACGTTGGGCGGCACATCGGCGCGCTGGTGACCGACGGTGGCGATCGTGTCGCCGGCGGTGAGGGGCCGCGTGAAGAAGGTGCGCTTCAGCGCCTCGCCGGTGCCGCGCAGCCGCAAATTCGCCTGGGCCGGGCCGAACACGACGCGCGTTGCCGGCTTCGAATCGGCGCGGCGCACCTCGACGAAGTCGCCCGAGCCGACCCCGGCATTGGCGCGCTGCAGCCCGTCGATGCGGAGCAGCTCCAGCCCTTCGTCTTCGGAATAGGGGAGGACGGCACGCGCAGGGGTGCTACGCTTGCCGACGATTTCGATCACATCGCCCTCGGTGATGCCGAGCGCGGCCATCAAACTACGCGGGATATGGGCCAGTCCGCGGCCGCTGTCCTCGGGGCGCGCATTGGCGACCTGCAGGCGGCGGGTGCGGGATTCGTCATCGGCCATTCTGGGTTCCTTCGTGGCGGTAGGCCCGAAAGCTAAGAACGGCGGAGGCAAAAAAAAGGGCCGCCTCAAAAAGGGCGGCCTTGGAAAGTTTTAGGAGAGGATGCCTGAAAGGCACCCCCTATGTGCGGTGCGGCACGTTTTTGTGCAAGTGCGAAATTTACACCGCGTAGATGCATGACTTGCAATCGCGATTGTCCGGGGCGATATTCCCCCCAGCGGGAACGGATTGCGTGGGGGCGCTCAGCCTTTGCGAGCCCTTTGCTGCACCGCACCACAGAAGAGAGACGGATCGATGCGACGCCTTCCGCCGCTCACCGCGATCGAAGCCTTTGTCCAGGTTGCCCGCCTGGGTTCGATCAAGGCCGCCGCCGAGGAACTAGCCCTGTCCTCGCCCGCGCTCAGCCGGCGCGTGCAGGCGCTCGAGCGCTTCATCGGCAAGCCCCTGTTCGAGCGACGCCACCAGTCACTGCGGCTCAACGACGACGGCGACCGGCTGCTCAGCCTGATCGCGCCGGCGCTCGACACGATGACCGACGCGATCGAGACGATGACCAGCGGCAGCGAATTGCTGCGGCTCCGGCTCGGCGTGCTGCCGCTCTATGCGACGCAGCAGCTCCTGCCGCGTCTGCCGGAATTGAAGCAGCGCCATCCCGAGCTGCATCTCGACGTCGATACCGGCAGCCACGGCATGGCGCGGCTCGGCGACGGACTGGACGCAGCGATCGTCATCGCCCGCGATATCGATCCCGGCTATTATTCGCGCCGGCTGGACCGCAACCGGGTGCACGTGATCGGCGCGCGCAGCCTCGTGGAGGGCCCGAATCCGGTCCGCGACCCCATGGACCTCGCGCGGCTCACTGCGCTCGTCCACCGCGAAATGCCCGAGACCTTCACCGCCTGGCGGATGGCGGCGGGCTATCCCGATCTCGAACCGGCGGCGATCGACCTGTTCGATTCGGGCAACCTGATGCTGGAGGCCGCCGCCCAGGGGCTCGGCGTCGCCTTCATGCTCGAATCGCACTACCAGTCCGCCCGCGACGAGCGGCTGGTGCAGCTGTTCGATCTGACCGTGGAGAGCCATTACAGCTATTGGTTCGTCTGCCGCCCCCGCGCGCTCACCTTGCGCCCGGTGCAGATCTTCCACGACTGGCTGATCTCGGCGATGGGCGCGGACCTGCTGGACATCGCGCCGGCCTGACCCTGCCTCTTTGGGCAAAGTCAATGGAATGGCGCGGGAGGATCGCCTACATGGGGGCCATGTCGCCGCTCAACGCCGTCCTGATCTTCCTCGCTACCGTGCTCGGCATGGAGCTGTTCGCTTATGCCGCGCATCGCTGGATCATGCACGGCCCGGGCTGGTTCCTCCACGAGAGCCACCACCGCCCGCGCACCGGCAATTGGGAGCTCAACGACCTCTATGCCGCGATCTTCGCGGTGCCGTCGTTCGTGCTGCTCTTGGGCGGCGTGCAGCTCGGCTGGTGGCCGGGCTTCACCTGGATAGGCGCGGGGATCGCCGCGTACGGCGCGATCTATTTCGGCTTTCACGACCTGATCGTGCACAAGCGGATTCGCCACCGCTACATTCCACGTTCCAGCTACATGAAGCGGATCGTCCAGGCGCACCGGCTCCACCACGCCGTGCGCACCCGCAAGGGCACGGTGAGCTTCGGCTTCCTCTACGCACCCAAGCCCGAGGTGTTGAAGGCACAGCTCCGCGAAAGCGGCGCGGTGGTGCAACGGATCACCATCCCGGATTGAGCGCTTCGGCGGATTGACGGCACGGCCTGCCGGACCCACATCTCGGGCCTATGGAACAGCTGAATCTCTCCGAATCCGAATGGCGCAAGCGCCTCACCCCCGAGCAGTTCCACGTGCTGCGCGAAGCTGGCACCGAGCGTGCCTTTTCGGGCCGCTACAACGACAACAAGGCCGACGGCATCTATCGCTGCGCCGGATGCCAGCTCGAGCTGTTCGACAGCATCGACAAATATGATTCCGGTTCGGGCTGGCCCAGCTTCACCCAGCCGGTGGCGCCAGATCATGTCAGCGAGCATGCCGATACCAGCCATGGCATGCGCCGGATCGAGGCGCGCTGCGCCCGTTGCGACGGCCATCTCGGCCATGTCTTCCCCGACGGCCCGCCGCCGACGGGGCTTCGTTACTGCATGAATTCGGTCAGCCTGGAGTTCCGGCCGCGCGCTGCGGGCGCATCGGCCGCCTGATCCTTGTGGGAATGCCCCGCACGCTGTAATCGACCACGCCGTACATGGCCGTGAAATCGAAAACCGCAGCTGCGCCCTGGTGGCGCCGGGGCTCCTTCTGGAAGAAGTTCTTCCTCTGGTCGCTGATCAGCGGCGTGGCGCTGGCGCTGATCGCCTGCATCGCGCTGGTGATCGCAGTCTATTCGGCGCGGTCGACGCTGCCGAGCTTCGACCAGATGAAGTCCTCGCCCAACGGCCAGATGATCCGCGTCCACGCCGTGGACGGCACCGTGCTGGTCTCGCTCGGGCCGAGCTATGGCGAATGGATCAAGTACGACCAGATCCCGCAGGCGATGAAGGACGCGATCATTGCAACCGAGGATCGCCGCTTCGAATCGCACTGGGGTGTCGACCCGGTGGGCGTCGCCCGCATCTTCTGGGTGGCCAAGCGCCTGCATGATGAAGGCCGGCGCCTGCAGGGCGGCTCGACCATCACCCAGCAGGTGGCGCGCACCATCTTCTTGTCGAACAAGTACAGCGTCACCCGCAAGATTCGCGAGGCGATCCTGGCGCTGGCGCTGGAGCGCAAGTTCAGCAAGCAGGAGATTCTCGAACTCTACCTGAACAAGGTCTATTTCGGCGGCGGCGCGTATGGGATCGACGCGGCGAGCCGCAAGTTCTTCGGCCATCCTGCGACCAACCTCTCGCTGGGCGAATCCGCGATCATCGCCGGCTTGGTCAAGGCGCCCTCGCATTATTCGCCGACGGCCGACTCGGAGGCGGCGGTCGACCGCGCGACGGTGGTGCTCAAGCTGATGGCCGATGCCGGCAAGATCAGCGAGGCCCGGGCCAACAGCACCGATCCGCACGCCGTGCAGCTGGCGCCCGAGCCCAAGCAGAACAGCGTCCGCTACTTCACCGACTGGGCACTGCCCCAGCTGGAAACGCTGATCGACGAGACCGAAGCGCCGCTCGACGTGTGGACGACGCTGGACCTCAACATGCAGCGCAGCGCCGACCAGGCGATCCGCGCCAATGCGCCGGACGGCGCGCAGGGCGCGCTCGTCTCGATCGACCGCGACGGCGCGGTGCGGGCGATGGTCGGCGGCAAGGACTATGTGTCCTCGATCTACAACCGCGCGACCCAGGCGCAGCGCCAGCCGGGTTCGTCGTTCAAGCTGTTCGTCTATCTTTCGGCGCTCGAAGCCGGGCACAAGCCCGACGACGTAGTGGTCGACGAGCCGGTGACGATCGACGGCTGGACCCCGCGCAACGATTCGCGCCGCAACAGCGGTCCGATCACGATCCGCACCGCCTTCGCCTATTCGGTCAACACGATCGCGGCGAAGCTCGGCCAGGAGGCGGGCTTCACCACGGTGGCGGACATGGCGAAGCGCTTCGGCATCACCACGCCGATCAACACCCAGCCGGCGATGGTGCTCGGCACCTCGAACGTCCGCCTGATCGACATGACGCGTGCCTTCGCCTCGGTGGGCAATAACGGCGTGGCGGTGACGCCCTATGGCATCACCCGCGTCACCGCGAACAATCGCGTGATCTACCAGCATGAGGTGGATACGAGTCACGTGCTGGTCGCCAACTATGTCGCGGCGCAGATGATCGACCTGATGCAGACGGCCGTCGCCACCGGCACCGGCCGCGCCGCGCAGATCGGGCGTCCGGTCGCGGGCAAGACCGGCACGACCAGCTCGAACAAGGACGGCTGGTTCATCGGCTTCTCCAGCGGCCTCACCACCGGCGTGTGGATGGGCCGCGACGACGCCAAGGTGGTGCCGGGCCTGCAAGGCGGCCGCGCTCCGGCGCGGGCGTTCCACGACTTCATGATCCAGGCCGTCGCCAACCGCCCGGTCGAGCAGTTCGAAACGCAGCTGACGCCGCCCGACAACATGCTGGAGCCCGACGAGGACGCCTACGGCGCCCCCGACAATGGCATGATGGTCGATCCGGATGGCAACCCTATCGCCCCACCGCCGCAGGTGCCGGCCGAGCCGCAGGACGGCGAGGAGATGGACGGCACCGCCCCGGTGCAGCAGGGCGGCCGCCCGGCGCCCGTGCAGCAGCAGGGAGAGCGGCTGGACCGCGACTGGATCAACCGGATGACCGGCCGCGCGCCGGGGCAGCAACAGCCCCAGCCGCGTCAGCCCCAGCGCCAGCCGGCACCGCAGGATCGCCAGCGGCCCAACGACGAATATTGAAGGGCGTGGAAGTTACTCCCGCCCGATCCAGTGCAGGCTGGACCCGTGCTTGCGCAGCCAGTGTCGCTGCGGGGCCGGGTCGGCGCCGTAGAGCTGCTCGACCAGCGCGTGGAAATCGGGGCCGTGATTCATGTGCACCCGGTGCGCGACTTCATGCGCCACCGTCGCGCGGCGGACTTCGCTCGGCGCGAGGATCAGCCGCCAGCTATAGCGGATCACCCCCGTCGACGCGCAGCTGCCCCAGCGGCTCCTCGCGTCGCCGATCGCCACCTTGGTGACCCGCACCCCCGCCAGCGCCGCATAGTGCGCGGTTTCCTCGCTCAGCACCCGCAGCGCCTCGGCACGGAGCCAGCGTTCAACGCGGCGACCCAGGCCTTCCTCCGCCCCGCCGCATAGCAGCTGGTCGCCGTCGCGCCGGACCGCGCGCACGCCCGCCACCGGCCAGACGATCGTCAGTTCGCCATCGCCGAACGGCACGCGGGCACCCTGCACGAACGGGCGACCGCCCGGCAGCCGCTCCCGCTGCGCGTCGATCCAGCCTTGTTGCTCGCCCACCCATTGCATCGCCTTGGCGAGCGACGCGCGCGGCGGGATGGTCAGTCGCACCTTGCCGTCGCGGGGATTGATCGCGAGCCGCATCCGCCGCGCGCGGGGATGGCGGATCACTTCGAGGCCCTCGATCAAAGGCGGCGATCCGTGATGTGATCCTCCAAGTCGTCGGCGTCGTTCTCGGACACGGTCCAGCCCCGAGTCGATTCCCCCGCGCGGTGTACGGCCTCCGGGTCACCGGAGACGAGATAATGCCAGTCCGGCAGTTGCTCGCCATTCGCCCGCAACCGATAGGCACAAGTGGAGGGAAGCCATTCGGTCTGGCGGACGTTGCGCATCGTCAGCCGCACGCATTCCGGCACGTAGGCGCGGCGATGCTTGTAATCGGTGCAGCGACCCGCACGCCGGTCGAGCATCTTGCAGGCGACGTTGGTGGCGAACAGTTCGCCGGTTTCCTCGTCCTCAAGCTTGTGCAGGCAGCATTTGCCGCAGCCGTCGCACAGGGCTTCCCACTGCGCGCGGTCCAGGGCCTCCAGCGGCAGATCTTCCCAGAATTTGATGGTCAACGCACCCAATGCTCAAGCTCGGCGACGATCGCCGGGGGATCCTTTTCCAGCGGCAGGCTGGTGATCGGCTTGCCGTCCGGCCCCATCAGATAGGCCACTTGCGTATGGCCCATCAGATAGCCCGACGGCGTAGGCTGCTTCATATAGGCGATCGCATATGCCTTCGCCACCTGCGCGATGGACTCGGGCTTGCCGGTGAGCCCGACCAGCCGCGGGTGGAAGTTGCCGACATATTGCTTGAGCTGCGCGGGCGTATCGCGCTCGGGATCGACCGTGATGAACAGCGGCACGATCTTCTGTGCGGTGCGGGGCGCCTGCTTGTCGAGCGTGCGCAGCGCCGCGCCGATCTTGGTCAGGTCGGTCGGGCAGACGTCCGGGCAATAGGTATAGCCGAAATAGACGATGCGGTATTTGCCCGCGAAATCGGCATCGGTGACGGTCTTGCCGTTCTGATCGGTAAGGGTGAACGGCCCGCCGATCCGCGCGCCGGCCAGCGGCGGCGCTTCGGTGCTCCCCGTGCCGCACGCCGCCAACGCCAACATTGCGGAAGCTATCAACGCGCGAAACATCCAGTTCATGGTATCCACCGCCAGTCTTTGCTAGGAACGCCGCTGCATCCGTCGCCCGTATCGAAGGTACCGATCCAGCAATGACGTTCCGTCTCGCCTCTGCCGCCGCCGCGGCGCTTCTCCTCCTGCCGCTTCCGGCGCTCGCCCAGGGCATGGGCCAGCCGCGCGAGAGCATCCAGTTCCTCGACGCGATCCGTAAGGCCGACGGGAACAAGGTCAACGAGTTCCTGCGCGACAAGGCAGCCTCGATGATCAACGTGAAGGATCCCTATGGCACCGGCGAGGCTGCGCTGCACATCGTCGTCAAGCGCCAGGACCCGACCTACCTGACGGTGCTGATCAACCAGCCCGGCATCAACGTGAACATCCAGGATCGCGACGGCAACACGCCGCTGATCTTCGCCGCCGGCCTCGGCTGGGCACCGGGGGTGGACGCGCTGCTCGCCAAGAAGGCCAACGTCAACCTGGCGAACAATGGCGGCGTCACCCCGCTGATCCGCGCGGTGCTCGCCCACGACGCCGAGGTGGTGAAGAAACTGCTCGACGCCGGCGCCGACCCCGATCGCAGCGATTTCGGCGGGGGCCTCTCGGCGCGCGAATATGCGAAGCGCGAGACGCGCTATCCCTCCGTCGCCAAGCTCCTCGCCGACGCGCCCAAGATCGGCCGCGCCGCGGCGGCCGCAGGCCCCAAGCTCTAATCCCCGCTCAGAACCCGTCGGCGACGTCGGGGTCGAGCATTCCCAGCAGCCTTCGTCCCGCCCGGCGGGCGAAGGCGAGCGTAGCCTTGCGGCGGGCGGGCGCTGCCAGCGGCACCGTCGCCGCCTCGCGCGCCACCGCCGCATCGTAGCGATCGGCGACGATCAACCCCGTGCGCTCGGGCAGGAAATGCGGCTGGTCTAGCGGACGCAGGTCGAATCCCTGCGGCACCGCCCAGAAGAAGCGGTCGCAATGGCCGAGATATTCGGGCCACTTCGCGTCGCCGAGCAGGTCGGCACGCGACACCTTGATCTCGACGATCACGATGTTGCCACGTGCATCCAGCGCCATCAGGTCAACCCGCCGACCGCCCTCGAGCGGCACCTCGCCGATCGCCACGCAATCGTGGCGCAGTAGCATCCGGCACACGCCCCGCACCACATCAGCCGCAACCAGCGCCTCGGCTTCAGGGGTCAGGGCGGGGGGCAGGGGAGTGTGCGCGTTCATCACGAGAATATAGAACATTCAGCGAACACAGAAAAGCCGCCGAATCGCTTCGGCGGCTTTTCGAGCGCGACCGGGAAGCCCCCGATCAGCGATAGAAGATGTGGTTCCCCACGGTCGCGACCGTGGCACGACCCTGGGCGCCGCTGACGTAGCGCGCATGGAAATAGAGCGCGTCGCCGGCGGGGCTCTCCCACAGATTCTTGCGAGCAACCTGGGCGACGGCAAGCGCGCGGCGCCAGTGTGCATTCGCCGGCGGCGTCGGCAGCTTGCCGCCGCGGACGAACGAGAACTGGCCCTTCTGGGTCACCACCGAGCAGACCGAGCCGGGGAAGCGCCCCGAAGTGCTACGGTTGAGGATCACGTCGGCAACCGCGAGCTGGCCCGACAGCGGCTCGCTGCGGGCTTCGAAATAGACGCCGGTGGCGAGGCAGCGGAGTTCGCGATCCTCTTCGAGCGCGGCAACATCTTCCTGCGCGGCGACCGCGTCGGAAAGGGTGGCATATTCCGGGGTGGTATCGTCCTCGGCGTCGGAACCCTGCTGCTCGACCGCGGCCTGGGGCGCGGGAACCTGCTGGGAAGCAAGGACGTTGGAAACCTGTGCCGGTGCAGTCTGCACCGTCGCCTGAGTCTTCGCTTCCTGTTGCGGGAGCGGGCTCAGATTCAGCGTGGCAGCATTCGCAAGTGCGCCAGCGCAAAAAGTCACAGCTGCGAAAGTCGCAGCCCGTGGCAGAAACTTCATTTCAAATCTGTATTGTGCGGTTGGCGTGCGATCGGCCGCTGCTCCGGAGGAGACTGAGCCGTCGGACTTACCCCCCGACTGCGTAACCGATCGACTTCACACCCCGAACGGCACAACGCGAATGAACGTGGTGATCCCTTTCGCGGGCGAGGCCCGGACTGTCAACAAAGGTTCATCGTTTCAGCGGCGAACCGTTCGGCGCCTGCGATATCCAGTTCAACGACCCACAGATCGGCGTCGCGCTCCCGCCGCCGCCGCCAATAGGCGCTCGCCTCTGCCTCGTCGGCCAGTTGCTTGGGGCCGGAGGGGAGCAAGGCGCGCTCGCCATTCGGTCCGATGCCGCCTTCGACGAAGCGCGGATTGACGCCGCGCTCCAGCAGCAGGAGCAGGATCGTACCCGAGGTTCCGTCCCCCTTTGCCAACACCATCGCCGATCCGCCGGCGGCGTCGGCCCGCCGTACCAGCGCGCTCACCAGCATCGCGCTGGTCAGCCGAGGTGTCATGCCGTGCGATAGCCGGGGAGGGTGGCAAGCGCGATCCGCGAGCGCATGAAGGTGCCGGTGCCGCGCGCCGCTTCCTCGCCATGCGCGTCGATCAGCCGCGCTTCGGCGACGAACACCCGGCGCTGGCCGCTCACCCAGCGGCCCTCGGCGATCACCGGGCCCTCGGGGAGCGGCCTGGTCAGCAGCAGGTTGAAGGCGGTGGTCAGCAGGAATCGATCCGTGACGAGGCTGTTCGCCGCATAGAAGGCAGCGTCGTCGAGCATCTTGAAATAGCTGGTGCCGTGGGTCGCCCCGGCGGCGTGGAAATAGCGCGAGTCCACGTCAAAGCGGATTCGCGCGACTCCCGCTTCCGGAATCTCGAGCACCGAAGGGAAGAGCTGGTTGATCGGGGCCGCTGCATAGAGCGATTCGAGCGCCCGGTAATGCGCCTCGGCACCCGTCGGCGCCGGTTCAGGCGGCGTCACGCGCCTCGACTCCGGTGAGCAGCACGTAGAGCGCATCCTTCGACCCCGCGCCGCGCAGCTTGTCGGCAAAGGGCCGCTCGCGCAGACGGCGCGAGACCGAGGCGAGCGCCTTGAGATGCTCGGCCCCGGCATTGGTAGGGGAGAGCAGCATGAACACCAGGTCCACCGGCAGATCGTCGACCGCGCCGAAATCGAGCGGCTGCTCCAGCCGGGCAAACACGCCGCACACGCGCGGCAGGTCGTCTAGGCGCGCATGCGGAATCGCGATGCCGCCGCCGAAGCCGGTCGAGCCCAGCCGCTCACGTTCGGCCAGCCGCTCGGCCACCAGCTTGGCGTCGACCCCGTAGGTCGCCGCCGCACTGGCACCAAGCTGCTGGAACAGCGCCTTCTTGTTACCCGCCGTAACGCCGGCGAGCACCGCCTCCGGCACGAGCAAATCGCTCAGATCAGTCATGAAATCGTTCCAAAGAAGCGGTGCTGCCCCTGGGGCAGCCCGGCCTTACGCCGGTGCGCGGTTGGGCTCAACCCAGCCAATCGTTCCGTCGCCGCGGCGATAGACCATATTATAGGCGCCGGTGCCGCTGTTGCGGAACAGCAATGCGTTGGTATTGCGCAAGTCGAGCATCATCACCGCGTCCGAAACCGTGGCATCGGGCACGTCGACGCGCGTCTCGGCGATCACCAGCGGTGCGTCGGCAACTTCCTCCTCTTCGCGCGCTTCCTGGAACAGGGTGTAGCCGGCATTGTCGAAACCATTGTCATAGGCGCCGCCCTCGGCCAGCGCGATCACTTCGGTCGGGCGGCGATCCTTAAGTCGGCGGACATAGCGGCGCAGCTGCTTGTCGATCCGATCCGCCGCACCGTCGAACGCGCCATGCGCTTCCATGCCGCTGTTGGTCGCCTTGAGCACCAAGCCCTGGGTCACATGCATCACAATGTCGCAGGTGAAGCCGTTGTCGTGCGGGCCCTTGCCGAAGGTGATCTGCGAGGAGATGGCGCGGGAGAAATACTTGTCCGCGATACCCTGGACCCGATCCGTCACCTGCGTCTTGAGCGCTGCGCCCGTATCGACCTGATGCCCCGAGATCCGGATATCCATAATGTACCTCCACTTCGCAATTAGGGACGAGCGACCTAGGGGTGCGCCGGAACCGCGTCGATTGTGGGAACACCCCATAGCGGCTCGTCCAGGGACTTCAGAAACGCTGCGTGCCGTTCAAGTTCCACCGCACTCGCGGTGAAACGCCGCGCCGGCCGGACGTGTACCCGAGTCGGCGCCTCGGCGACGGTCTCCGGCATGATCGGCACTTCTTCCGCCAGGCCCAGCGTGATCTGGCGGCCACCGGTCAGCTCGACATAGACCTGCGCCAGCAGCTGCGCGTCGAGCAGCGCGCCGTGCAGGGTGCGGGCGCTCAAGTCGATGCCGTAGCGGCTGCACAGCGCGTCGAGCGTGTGCTTGGCGCCCGGATGCCTGGTCCGCGCGAGCACCAGCGTGTCGACCATGCGGCTCAGGTCGACGATGGGACGGCTGCAGCGGCCGAGCTCACCGTTGAGGAAGCTGAAGTCGAACCCGGCATTGTGCGCGACCATCGGCGAGTCGCCGATGAACGCCAGCAGGTCCTCGACGACATCCTCGAACACCGGCTTGTCGGAGAGGAATCGCTCGGACAGGCCGTGGACGTTGAACGCCTCCACCGGCATGGCACGCTGCGGATTGATATAGGCGTGGAAGTGGTTGCCGGTGGCAACCCGGTTCACCAGCTCGACACAGCCGATTTCGACGAGGCGGTCGCCGCCTGAGAAGCTGAGTCCCGTCGTTTCGGTGTCAAACACGATTTCCCGCATGAAGCGCTTATCCACCCGCAGGCGGCGCGAGGCAAGCGATGACCTTGCGTACGCAATCTTCCGTAACCTGCAGGCCTTCGCCGGTGGGGATCACGAAATCGGCGCGGGCGCGCTTCTCGACGTCGGGAAGCTGGCGCGCGAGAATGGCCTCGAAGCGTTCGGCGGTCATGCCGGGGCGGGCGAGGACGCGGTCACGCTGGACCTCGGGTGGCGCCGAGACCACGGCGATCTTGTCGACATGCCGCCAGCCGCCCGCCTCGAACAGCAATGGTACGTCAAGAACGAGCAGCGGCGAGTCGGCATGGGCAGCGAGGAACGACTCGCGCGCCTCGGCGACGGCTGGGTGGAGAATCGCCTCGAGGCGGGCGAAGGCGTTGGGGTCGGCCATCACCGCCTCGCGCAGCAGCGTGCGATTCACCCCGAGTTCGGTCGTGGTGTCGGGAAACTCGGCTTCAATCGCCGCCACCGCCGCGCCGTTCGGGCCCTGGAGCTGGTGGACGGTTGCGTCAGCATCGAACACCGGCACGCCGTCGGCGGCGAACATCGCTGCCACGGTGGACTTGCCCATGCCGATCGAGCCGGTGAGGCCCAGCACGATCGGCCGCCTGCTCATGCGGTGAGCAGCGCGCGCAGTTCCTCGTCGCGGTCGCGCGGGGGCTCGGCGCCGAAGAAGAGCTCGAAGGCAAGCGCGGCCTGGCCGACCAGCATCTCGAGTCCGTCCACCGTATCCAACTCGCGGTCGCGCGCCTGGGCAAGCAGCGGCGTCTCGAGCGGGGCGTAGACGATATCGTACACCACCGCATGTTCGGGCAGCGGATCGAGATTCAGGTCGAGCGCGGGCTGGCCGTCCATCCCGAGCGGGCTGGCGTTCACCAGCAGGTCGGCAGGTGGAAGCGGGGCGCCGATCGGCAACGCATCGCCCTTCACTCCGAAGCTGGAGAGCAGGGCGGCGGCCTTGAGCACGTTGCGGTTGAGGATCGTCACCTTGCCGATGCCGACGCGTGACAGGGCGAACAGCACCGCACGCGCGCCGCCGCCCGCGCCGACGACCACCGCATGGCGGCCTTCCAGCTCCAGCCCGGCGATCGGCGAGAAGAAGCCGCCGGCATCGGTATTGGTGCCGATCAAGCCGCCGTCCTCGCCGCGGATCACGGTGTTCATCGCCCCGATCGTGTTCCGGACGCCACCGGGGTCGCCGACGAGGTCCATCACCGCCAGCTTGTGCGGGATCGTGACGTTGCAGCCGCGCCAGTCGGAATCGTCCTTCGCGCGGGCGAAATAGGTGGCGAGATCTTCGCCGAGCACATGGGTGCGGCGATAATCGCCCTCGATGCCCAGCGCATCGAGCCAGAATTTGTGGATGATCGGGGATTTGGAATGGGCGATCGGATCGCCGATCACTTCGGCATAGCGAGTCACTTGGGCATCACTCCCCGGGTACGCAGATAGTCGAGAATCGGCAGCAGCGGCATGCCGAGGATGGTGAAGTGGCTGCCCTCGGTGCGGCTGAACAGCTGCACGCCGGGTCCCTCGATGCGGAAGCAGCCGACGCAGCCGGCAATCGCGGGCCACTCCAGGTCGAGATAGGATTCGATGAACGCTGCGCTGAGCGGGCGCACGTGCAGCCGCGCGCGATCGACGTGCCGCCACACGGCGCGGCCACCCTCGGCGATCACCGCGGCGCTGTAGATGTCGTGGGTCTTGCCCGACATGCGCTGGAGATGGTCGCGCGCCTGCTCGCGGCTCTCCGGCTTGTCGAGAAGGCTGCCGTCGTCGAGCGCGACGAGCGAGTCCCCGCCCAGCACCAGCGCCTGCGGCGCCATGCGCGAGACCTTGAGCGCCTTCAGCTCGGCCAGCGCATCGGCGAGGTCGCGCGGGGATGTGCCTTCCGCGAGCAGCGACTCCTTGGCGCTGGCCTCATCCACCAGCGCCGGCAGCGCCTCGTGCGGCACGCCGGCGGCATCGAGCATCGCCCGGCGCGAGGCGCTCTGGGAGGCAAGGACGAGAGTCGGCATCATCGGCGCTCCATCGCGCGGTCGTTGCAAAGCTGGATGATCGCCGCCGCGGTCTCCTCGATCGAGCGGCGGGTGACGTCGATCACCGGCCAGCCATTGTCGGCGAACATCCGGCGGGCGAAGGCAATCTCGCGCTGCACCGCTTCCTGATCGACATAGTCGGTCTCGGGCGCCTGGTTGAGCGAGAGCAACCGGTTGCGGCGGATCTGCACCAGCCGATCGGCGCTGGTGGTGAGCCCGACGATCAGCGGACGCTTGAGCTCGAACAGCTTGGCCGGTGGAGGGGACTCCACCACGATCGGGATGTTCGACACCTTGTAGCCGCGATTGGCGAGATAGATCGAGGTCGGCGTCTTCGACGACCGCGACACGCCGGCGAGCAGGATGTCGCTCTCCTCCCAATCCTCCCAGCCGATGCCGTCGTCATGGGCGATGGTGAACTGGATCGCGTCGACACGCGCGAAATAGGCCGCGTCGAGCATGTGCTGCCGCCCCGGCCGCGCCTTGGCCTCCTGCCCGAGCAGGTTGGACAGCGCATGGCTCACCTGGTCGAGCGGCGCGATCGCCGGCAGCCCCAGCGCGCGGCAGCGCGTCTCGAGCATGCGGCGAATGTCGCGATTGACCAGCGTGTAGATCACCAGGCCGGGGTTCTGCGCGATCTCCTGCAGGATGCGCTCGAGGTGTGCCTCGCTGCGCACCATCGGCCAGAAATGGCGCAACGGTTCGACGTCGTCGAACTGCGCCAGCGCCGCCTTGGCGATGTTTTCCAGCGTCTCGCCGGTGGAGTCCGAGAGCAGGTGCAGGTGCAGCCGCATCAGGCTGGGGACCGATCTGTGCATAACATGACGAACAAGCGGTAGCGTAACCGCGGCACCCGGCCAACCCGCTGAGATTCGGGATTCGCCGCGTGATTCGTCCACAACGGCATCCCCAGCTTGTGCTTTCCATTCACAGCCTGTGAGTCTTGTGGACAGATTTTCCGAATCCGGCTGATTCCGTATGGCCGCAGGAGTCAAATTGTTGGCAAGTGACTCACATCGCCATAAGCCCCGGCTTTCACCGGCCAACAGACTCCAACATCCTGAGAATCGAATCTTCTAGTAGTGGGATCCCGGCTCTGACTCTTCGCGCATCCAAGCCGCTGCTCGCGACCCTCCGCGGTGTTCGCCAGCCCGTTCCCCCCGTCTGGCTCATGCGCCAGGCCGGTCGATACCTGCCCGAATATCGTGCGCTCCGTGCCGAGAAGGGTGGATTCCTCGCGCTCGCGATGGATTCCGAAGCGGCGGCCGAGGTCACGCTGCAACCGATCCGCCGCTTCGGCATGGACGGCGCGATCCTTTTTTCCGACATCCTCGTGGTCCCGATGGCGCTCGGCCAGCAGCTGTGGTTCGAGACCGGCGAAGGCCCGAGACTTGCGCCGACGGTGACCGGGCGGGACGTGCTCGACGGCTTCGATGCCGATTCCAGCGTCCTGGAGCCCATCTACGGCACGATTCGGCGGGTGAAGGCGGCCCTGGACCCCTCGACCACCTTCCTGGGCTTTGCAGGCTCTCCCTGGACCGTGGCGACCTATATGATCGCGGGGCAGGGCAGCCGTGAGCAGGCCGAGGCGCGCCGCCTCGCCTATCGCGACGAAGGCCTGATGCAGGCGCTGGTCGATCGCATCGCCGATCAGACCATTGCCTATCTGCGCGCCCAGGCCGAGGCGGGGGTCGAGGCGGTGCAGCTGTTCGACAGCTGGTCGGGCAGCCTCAGCCCTGCCCAGTTCGAACGCTGGGTGATCGCCCCCAATGCGCGGATCGCGGCAGCCGTTCGGGATCTGGTGCCCGTGATTGGATTCCCGAAGGGGGCAGGGGGCAAGCTCGCCGCCTATGCTCGTGAAACCGGAGTCGATGCGATCGGGCTCGACGAGACGGTCGATCCCGATTGGGCGAATGCGGTGCTGCCCGAGGGGCTGCCGGTACAGGGCAATCTCGATCCGCTGGCGCTGATCACCGGCGGTGCGGTGTTGGACAGCGCCATCGACCGGATCCTCGCGGCCTTCCCTACCCGGCCGCACGTGTTCAACCTGGGCCACGGCATCCTGCCCGACACGCCGATCGCGCATGTCGAGCAGCTGCTGGCCCGCGTGCGGGGGACCGCGGCATGATCGGCTGGCTGGGCAGTGCCTATCTCTGGGTGAAGGCGTTCCACGTCATCTTCGTGGTATTCTGGATGGCGGGGCTGTTCCTGTTTCCGCGCTACCTGATTCACCACCAAGAGGCACTCGGCACCCCTGAGGCGGCGGCCTGGGCGAAGCGCGAGGCGCTGCTCAAGCGGATGATCCTCACGCCTTCGATGGTCATCGTCTGGGTGCTCGGTCTGGCGCTCTCGGCCAATATCGGGCTGTTCGACGGGCAGGCCGGCATCGGCTGGCTGCACGCCAAGCTGCTGCTCGTCGTACTGCTCAGCGGCTATCATGGCTGGGCGGTCGCTTATGGCAAGAAGCTGGCGCGGGGGCAGGCGCCGATCGCCACCCGCACGCTGCGCTTCCTCAACGAAGTGCCCGCGCTGGCGCTCGTCTTCATCGTCATTCTCGCCGAGGTGAAGCCCTTCTGAGAATCACTGCGATTCGGTGAGGTAAATCTGCGCCGAATCGCAGTTGACTTGGAGGGAGCCGCTACCTAATTTTGGGAGGTGTACCGAACCCCGGTGCATCCTTCCTCCAAGCATCGACTCCTGCGCGTACACATCGCCGATCGACGCTCTCCCCCTTAGAATTTCCGGACCTTCCATGCATCTCAAGGACCTCAAGAAAACCGCCCCCGCCGAGCTGGTCACCATGGCCGAGGCACTGGGCGTCGAGAGCGCGTCGACGCTGCGCAAGCAGGACCTGCTCTTCGCCATCCTCAAGGCCCAGGCCGAACAGGGTGACCAGATCATGGGCGAAGGCACGATCGAAGTGCTGCCCGACGGCTTCGGCTTCCTCCGCTCGCCCGAGGCCAACTATCTCGCCGGCCCCGACGACATCTATGTCAGCCCCAACCAGGTCCGAAAGTTCGGCCTGCGCACCGGCGACACGGTCGAGGGCGAAATCCGCGGCCCCAAGGACGGCGAACGCTATTTCGCGCTCACGAAGCTGGTGAAGGTCAATTTCGACGATCCGGATGCGGTGCGCCACCGCGTCAACTTCGACAACCTGACCCCGCTCTATCCCGAGCAGAAGCTGCGCCTCGACACGCTCGACCCGACGGTCAAGGACAAGTCGGCCCGCGTGATCGACATCGTCGCACCGCAGGGCAAGGGCCAGCGCGCGCTGATCGTGGCGCCGCCGCGCGTCGGTAAGACGGTGCTGCTGCAGAACATCGCCAAGGCTATCACCGACAACCATCCCGAAGTCTTCCTGATCGTGCTGCTCATCGACGAGCGTCCGGAAGAAGTCACCGACATGCAGCGTTCGGTGAAGGGCGAAGTGATCAGCTCGACCTTCGACGAACCGGCGACGCGCCACGTTCAGGTCGCCGAAATGGTGATCGAAAAGGCCAAGCGCCTGGTCGAGCACAAGAAGGACGTGGTGATCCTGCTCGACTCGATCACCCGTCTCGGCCGCGCCTACAACACCGTGGTGCCGAGCTCGGGCAAGGTGCTGACCGGCGGTGTCGACGCCAACGCCCTGCAGCGCCCGAAGCGCTTCTTCGGCGCCGCGCGCAACATCGAGGAAGGCGGCTCGCTCTCGATCATCGCCACCGCGCTGATCGACACCGGCAGCCGCATGGACGAAGTGATCTTCGAGGAGTTCAAGGGCACCGGCAACTCGGAAATCGTCCTCGACCGCAAGGTGGCGGACAAGCGCATCTTCCCGGCGCTCGACGTCGGCAAGTCGGGCACCCGCAAGGAAGAGCTGCTGGTTGAAAAGGCCAAGCTCACCAAGATGTGGGTGCTGCGCCGCATCCTCATGCAGATGGGCACCATCGACGCGATGGAATTCCTGCTCGACAAGATGAAGGATTCGAAGACCAACGAAGACTTCTTCGACAGCATGAACCAGTAACGCGGAGCCGCCGGGCTCGTGATTTCGGAAAGGCCGGGCCCGGGCGCCCGGCCTTTTTGCGTATGGCTGCAGGGAACGTGTCGCGGCGGGCAAGCGTAGGCGTTGCGTGCGCCGATGGGGGCGCTAGGGTTTTGGCATGATCGATCTTCTTCTCAGCGCCGCGGCAGGCGGCATCGGCTCGCCGCTCGACATCTGGCAGCATATCGTCGCCGATTTCTCCAATCTCGGCGATCCGGCGGCACTGGCCGCCTTTGGATCGGTGCTGATGATCGACCTGGTGCTGGCCGGCGACAATGCCATCGTCGTCGGCGCGCTGGCAGCGGGACTGCCGGCGGACCAGCGCAAGAAGGTGATCCTGATCGGCATCGGCGCGGCGCTGGTGCTGCGCATCGCCTTCGCGTTGATCGTCAGCTGGCTGATGGGAATCGTCGGCCTGATCTTCGCGGGCGGACTGCTGTTGCTCTGGGTCAGCTGGAAGTTCTGGCGCGAGATCCGCCATGGCGGCGAGAGTGGAGGCTCGGACGAGATCGAGGGCGACGAGCATTCTGGCGTGCGTTCGGCGCGGAGCTTTGCTGGCGCTGCCTGGGCCGTGGCCGTGGCGGACGTCTCGATGAGCTTGGATAACGTTCTGGCGGTGGCTGGTGCCGCACGAGAGCATCCCGGTATCCTCGTCGTGGGCCTGCTGCTCTCGGTAGCGCTGATGGGATTGGCGGCGAACCTGATCGCTAAGCTGATCGATAGCCACCGCTGGATCGCCTATATCGGCCTGGCGGTGATCGTCTTCGTCGCGCTCAAGATGATTTATGAAGGCTGGGTGGGGACGCCCGGCACGGCAGGCATCACCAGCCTCTTCTGAGCCCGCGGAACCCCTCCCTGCGACGCAGGGAGGGGAGGGGAGGGCCTCAGCCGAGATGCTCGGCGAAGAAGTCCTCGGTACGCTTGTCGGCGAGCTGTGCGGCTTCTTCCGAACGGCGGTTGCCGAGTTCGGCGGCGAAGCCATGGTCCTCGCCAGGATAGTCGTACAGCGTGACCTTGGGATGATCGTCCAGCCCCTCGTGCATCTTGGCCTGGACCTCGGGCGACACGAAGTGGTCGGCTTGCGGAATATGCAGCAGCAGCGGCTTGGCGATCGCATGCTTCTCGTCGAGCAGCCCGTCGATACCCACGGCATAATAGCCGACGCTGGCGTCGATGTCGGTCCGCGTCGCGGTCATGTAGGCGAGGCGGCCGCCGAGGCAGAAGCCGACCGCGCCGACCTTGCGGCCGCCCAGCTCGGCGCGGGCGACCTGAATGGTCGACTCAATGTCGGCAACGCCCTTGTCCTGGTCGAACTTGCCCATCCAGTCGAGCGCCTGCTGCATCTCTTCCGGTACATCGGCGTCGAGCTCGATGCCGGGCTGCAGGCGCCAGAACAGGTCGGGGGCGATCGCCAGATACCCCTTGGCCGCCCAGCCGTCGCACTTCTTGCGGATGCCCTCGTTCACGCCGAAGATTTCCTGGATCACGAGGATCGCGGCGCGCGGGGTGCCCTCGGGGCGGGCGACGTAGGCGGAGAAACTGCCCGCTTCGTCCAGCGCGTCGATCGTCAGATTGCTCATAGCAGATAGTCTCCGGTTAAGCGCCGCTCATGATCGAGCAGCCAGGATTTGGTGGTTGGGCCTTGCCCGGCCGAATAGGCGCCGAGCCCGCCGCCCTGGTTCAATACGCGGTGGCAAGGCACAACGAGCGGAAACGGATTTCGTGCACATAGTTGACCGATGGCACGGGCGCTTGAACCCAATGCGCGCGAAAGGTCGCCATAGCTGATCGTCCGCCCGAACGGCACCGCGATCAGTTCGTCGCGCAGACACGCGCCCCGCGGGGTCGATGCAGGCGCCAGCGGGAGATCGAAGTCGCGCCGTTCGCCGGCAAACCATTGTTCGAGCTGCTCCGCTGCGGCGCGGACAGCGGCCGCGCTGCCATTGCGCGGGGAGCCATCGGCACCGATGGTGATGTGCTCCAGATGCCCCTCCTTGCCTTCGATCCGGATCGGGCCGATGGGCGTTGCGATCAGGGCATGGTCGCGCGCATACATGGGGCATGGCCTAGCAGCCGGCCGGGGATGCGCTCAAGCGCGGAAGGGATCACATGAAGATCAACGTCGAAGTCGAGTGCACGCCGGAGGAAGCGCGCCGCGCCATGGGTCTGCCTGATCTCACCCCGGTGCATGATCGTTACGTGAAACTGATGGTGCAGGCGATCGAGAACCACGGGACGCCCGAAGGCTTCGAGCAGATGATGCGCAGCTGGGCGCCGATGGGCGAGGCGGGCATGAACTTCTGGCGCGGCATGTTCGATGCGGCGACGAAGAAGCCGGGCAGCTGACGACCTCGGCCATGGATACGATCTTCGCGGTTTCGAGCGGGGCGCCGCCCGCGGCGGTCGCGGTGCTGCGCATCAGCGGAGCACGGGCATTTGCTGCAGTGCAACAGCTGGCCGGGGATGTTCCCGCACCGCGGCGTGCTGCACTGCGGACGCTGCGTAATGCGGCGGGCGAGCCGCTCGACCAGGCATTGGTGTTGTGCTTCCCGGGACCGCGATCCGCGACCGGCGAGGATCTTGCCGAGCTGCACTTGCATGGCGGCCGTGCGGTGGTGCGGGCGGTAGAGGCAGCGCTGGCGAAACTCCACGATCTTCGCGCAGCGGAGGCGGGGGAATTTACGCGGCGAGCGCTGCTGCACGGTCGGCTGGATCTGAGCGAGGCGGAAGGGCTTGGCGACCTGCTGATGGCGGAAACCGAGGCGCAGCGCCGCGCCGCGATCCGCAGCGCGGGTGGGGCTGTGCGGCGGCATGCCGAGGACTGGACGAACCGGCTGCTCGGACTTGCCGCCCGCATCGAAGCCGAGCTTGATCATGGCGACGAGGATGATGTCGCGGGTGCCGATCCGCTGCCGGCGCTACGATCCGCCGCCGCGGCGCTGGGCCGCGACATCGCGGCCGTCGCCGCGCGGCCGCCGGTGGAGCGGCTGCGCGACGGGCTGCGCGTCGCGCTCGGCGGCCCGCCCAATGCCGGCAAGTCGACGCTGTTCAATGCGCTGGCCGAACGTGACGCCGCGATCGTCTCGCCGATCGCCGGGACCACGCGCGATCGCATTGAAGTGCCGGTGGTCCGCGAAGGCATTGCCTGGCTGCTGATCGACACCGCCGGCCTCGCGGAGGAAACCGACGATCCCATCGAATCCATCGGCGTGGCACGCGCCCGCGATACACTGGCCGAAGCCGATCTGTTGCTCTGGCTGGGTGACGATCCGCCACCGCCGCACGCCTGCGCCTTGTGGGTCCACGCCCGCGCCGATGCCGAAGGCCGCGTGCCTGCCCAGCCCGAGCAGATGGTCGTGTCGGTGCGCGAGGGCAGGGGCATCGATGTGCTTTGGCAGCGCATGGCGGAGGTTGCATCCGAGCTGCTTCCGCCGCTCGACCTCGTCGCGCTCAATGCGCGCCAGCGTGGCTGGTGCATCGCCGCGGCCGATGCCTTGGCGCGCGCGTCGCTGCTCGATGATCCGCTGCTCCTCGCTGAAGAGCTCCGCGCCGCCCGTCGCGCGCTCGACGCAATCACCGGTCGTGCCGGCGTCGAGGATGTGCTCGATGCGCTGTTTGGAAAATTCTGCATCGGTAAATAAAGTGTTCCACGTGGAACACGAGCGGGGCGTTCCGCCGCAGCCCTCTGGACAAGTGCGTGCCGAAGGCGTTTAGCGGTCTCATGCAATTCGACGTGATCGTGATCGGCGGCGGCCATGCCGGTACCGAGGCAGCGGCTGCGGCCGCGCGCCGTGGCGCCCGCACCGCGCTGCTCAGCTTCGATCTGGAAAAGCTCGGCGCGATGTCGTGCAACCCGGCGATCGGCGGTCTAGGCAAGGGCCATCTCGTCCGCGAGATCGACGCGCTCGATGGGCTGATGGCGCGCGCGGCGGACGCTGCCGGCATCCATTATCGCATGCTCAACCGCTCCAAGGGCACCGCCGTGCAGGGGCCGCGGGTGCAGGCCGATCGCACGCGCTACGCCGCCGCGATCCAAGCGATGCTGCGGGCGCAGGATCATCTGACCCTCGTCGAGGGCGAGGCGGAAGCGCTGGTACTGGAAGGCGGCCGGATAGCCGGCGTGCAGCTCCGCGACGGCAGCAGTCTCACCGCACCCGCCGTCGTGCTGGCAACGGGCACCTTTCTCGGCGGCCGGTTGTTCCGTGGCGAGGAGCGGTTCGAAGGCGGCAGGGTAGGGGAGGCCTCGGCGCTCCGCCTCGCCGCGCAGCTCCGCGAACTGGCGCTGCCGATGGGACGACTCAAGACCGGCACGCCGCCGCGGCTCGACGGCCGCACGATCGACTGGGCGCGCACCGAGGAGCAGGCTTCCGATGCTGAGCCCTGGACGATGTCGCCGATGAACGCGACGCGCCCCCTTCCGCAGCTCCACTGCGCCGTCACCCGCACCACGCAGGCGACGCACGATGCTATCCGCAGCGGGCTCGATCGCTCGCCGCTGTTCACCGGCGCGATCGAGGCGCAGGGCCCGCGCTACTGCCCGTCGATCGAGGACAAGGTCCATCGCTTCGGCGACCGCGACGGCCACCAGGTGTTCCTGGAGCCCGAGGCGCTCGACCATCACTGGATCTACCCCAACGGTCTCTCAACATCGCTGCCGGTCGACGTACAGTCGGCAATGATCGCCTCGATCCCGGGGCTAGAGCATGCGGTGATCACCGTGCCCGGCTATGCTGTCGAATATGACTATATCGATCCGCGCGCGCTGGAATCGACGCTGGCGTTGCCGCAGATCCCCGGCCTGTTCTTTGCCGGCCAGATCAACGGCACGACCGGCTATGAAGAGGCGGGCGGGCAGGGGCTTGCGGCGGGTGCCAATGCGGCAGCGCTGGCGCTGGGCGTAGCGCCGTTGGTGCTCGATCGCGCTACCTCCTATCTTGGCGTCATGATCGACGATCTCGTGCTGCAGGGCGTAACCGAGCCCTATCGCATGCTCACGGCGCGCGCCGAGTTCCGGCTTCGCCTGCGTGCGGACAATGCCGAGACGCGCCTGGGACCGGTTGGCGAGGCGCTCGGGCTGCTCGGCGCGGCGCGTCAGGCTCGTCTCGATTGCCGTCGGGATGGCCGGGCTCGGCTCGACGCGATCTTCGCCGTCGAGCGCACGGCGCATCAGCTTGCCACGCGCGGTGCGCCGGTTGCGCAGGACGGGGCAAAGCGCCCCGCGCGCGAGTGGCTGCGTTTTCCGGGTGTCACGCTCGAGCATGTGCTGGATGTCGCGCCCGAGGCAGACCCCGTGCTGCTGGCGGAATATGTCGAGGATGCGCGCTATGCGCCTTATCTCGAGCGGCAGGATGCCGAGGTCGCGCAGCTGCGGGCGAACGATGCCGTGCGGCTTCGGCTCGACATGGACTATGCCGCGATTCCTGGCCTTTCGAACGAAATGGTAGAACGTCTGACCATCGCCGCCCCGGAAACGTTGGGGGCAGCGGCGCGTATTCGCGGCATCACCCCTGCGGCCCTTTCCGCCATTTTGTTACACGCGCGAAAGGCGGTGGCATGACTGAAGATGAAGCCAGAAGCTGGGTGCGGGATCGCTTCGGTGTTTCACGTGAAACGTCGCTGGCTGCCTTCGGGGACATTCTCGTGGCAGAAGCCGAGCATCAGAATCTCATCGCGCGATCGACGCTCGACAGCCTCTGGGCCCGCCACCTTACCGACTCCGCCCAACTGGTGCCGCTGGCAGCGCCGGCCCGCGAGGGGGCGTGGCTGGACGTCGGCAGCGGCGCGGGGTTGCCTGGCATCGTTGTGGCGCTGCTCACCGATCGCCCTGTGATACTGGTCGAGCCTCGTACCAAACGCGTGCAGTTCCTGCGCGATGCCGCGGAGCGGCTCGGCGTCGGCAATCGCGTGACGGTGATCGGCAGCAAGGTCGAGTCCTATCGACCGGAAGGGCCGGTGGCGGTCGTCTCCGCCCGAGCGGTGGCCGAGCTATCCGCGCTGATGTTATCCACAGTTCACTGCACTGATTCGTCCACAGTCTGGTTGCTGCCAAAAGGGCGCAGCGCGCAATCGGAGGTGGATGCCGCGGGCGCGAAATGGCAAGGTCAGTTCCAGGTGGAACCCAGCATCACGCAGCCGGAATCGGGCATTGTGGTCGCAACACAGATAGGCGCCAGATGATCACCATCACGATCGCCAATCAGAAGGGCGGGGTGGGAAAGACCACAACCGCCATTAATGTCGGCACCGCCCTCGCGGCCACGGGCAAGCGGGTGCTGCTGATCGATTTCGATCCGCAGGGCAACGCCTCCACCGGGCTCGGCATCGGCCGGGGCGAGCGGGAGCATTCGAGCTACGATCTGCTCGTTTCTGATGCGGATCTCGAGGATGTCGCGGTACCAACGACTGTTCCAGGGCTCGACGTGGTTCCGGCGACGCAGGACCTGTCGGGTGCCGAAATCGAACTGATCGAGTTTGACGCGCGCACCCATCGCCTGGACGCGGCGATCCGCCGCCACACCGCCGAGCGGTGGGATGTGATTCTAGTCGATTGTCCGCCCTCGCTGGGGCTGCTGACGGTCAATGCGATGGTCGCGGCGCACGCGCTGCTGGTACCGCTGCAGTGTGAGTTTTTCGCGCTCGAAGGGCTTAGTCAGCTGCTCAATACGGTCGAGCGGATTCGAACCCGCTTCAATCCGGGCCTGTCCATCCTCGGCGTCGCGCTGACCATGTATGACCGCCGCAATCGGCTGACCGACCAGGTGTCAGAGGACGTCCGTGCGGTCCTCGGCAGGGTGGTGTTCGACACCGTTATTCCGCGCAACGTCCGCCTCTCCGAGGCGCCCAGCCACGGGGTGCCGGCGCTGATCTATGACCATCGCTGTGCCGGTTCCGAAGCCTATATCGCGCTCGCACGCGAAGTGATCGATCGCTTACCCAAATTGCAGAAAGCCGCATGACCGATTCTCCCGCCGCCGCCCGCAAGCCCCGCCCCGGTCTGGGCCGCGGGCTTTCTGCCCTGCTTGGCGAAAGCCTTCCGGAAGAGCCGATCAAGGGCAACCCGACCAGCAGCTCGGGCGTGCGGATGCTGCCGATCAGCTCGCTCGTCGCCGACCCCAATCAGCCGCGCCGCCATTTCGACGAAGAGGCACTCGATACGCTGGCGGAGTCGATTCGCACCCGCGGGCTGATCCAGCCGATCTTCGTGCGGCCGCACGGCCAGAGCTTCCAAATCGTCGCCGGCGAACGGCGCTGGCGGGCGGCGCAGCGGGCACGGCTCCATGAGGTGCCGGTGATCGTCCGCGAGCTGAGCGACGCCGAGACGCTCGAAATCGCGCTGATCGAGAACATCCAGCGTCAGGACCTCAATGCGATCGAAGAGGCCGAGGGCTATGCTCGGCTGATCCGCGAGTTCGGCCATACCCAGGAAGCGCTGGGCAAGATCGTCCACAAGTCGCGCAGCCATATCGCCAATCTGCTGCGTCTGCTCGATCTGCCGGCGCCGGTGCGCGAGATGGTGGTCGATCGCTCGCTAGAGATGGGGCATGCGCGCGCGCTGATCGGTTCGCCCGATCCCGAGAAGCTTGCGCGCGAGGTGGTCGCCAAAGGCCTGTCTGTCCGCGACACCGAGAAGCTCGCCCGCACCGCGAAGCCGGCCCCCAAGCGCAAGGCCAGTGACAACCGCAGCGAGGGCGATCCCGACATCACCGCGCTCGAGCGGCACCTAGGGGACGTACTCGGGCTCAACGTGCGGATCGCCCATGGCGAGAAGGGGGGTACGCTGACGGTGAGCTACTCGACGCTCGACCAGCTCGACATGATCTGCCAGCGGCTGAGCGGCGAGCGGATTTAGGATCGTTTCGCTGCCCTTAGTGGCAGGTTTGACCTTTTCGGGGGGCATGGCAGCTTGCTGTCATGCTGCTCTCCGCACCGGGCCGTGGGCCGACCCTTTCGTTCGACTTCCCGCTGTCGCGCAGCGCCGCGCAGGCCCGCCTCGCCGCCTTCCTGCCGCACGCCGGGCAAGACTATGCTGCACATCGCAATGAAGATCGCGGGCCGGGCCGGCATCATGGCGTATCCAGGCTCTCGGCTGCGTTGCGGCGGCGGCTGATCAGCGAGGCGGAAGTGGCTGCAGCGGTCTTAGACCACCATGGTCGCGCGGCGGCTTCGAAGTTTCTCGCCGAGCTGTTTTGGCGCACCTATTGGAAAGGATGGCTCGAACAGCATCCGACGGTGTGGAGGGATTGGCGTGCCGCCTGTGCGCGGCTGACGGCGCAAGGCATGCCGGCAGGGTACGCGGCCGCGGTGGAAGGGCGGACGGGGATCGATGCCTTTGACGCCTGGGCAGCCGAGCTTCGGGATACCGGCTATCTGCACAATTGGGCCCGCATGCAGTTCGCCTCAATCTGGATCTTCACGCTCGGGCTGCCATGGGAATTGGGCGCAGCGTTCACCTATCGTCATTTCGTCGATGCCGATCCGGCGTCGAATACCCTGTCGTGGCGTTGGGTCGCCGGGCTGCACACGCGGGGCAAGGCATATCTGGCAGATGCCGAGCGGATCCGGTCTCGCACCGGCGGTCGGTTCAACCCGCGGGGGCTGGCTACCAAAGCGGATGTTCCACGTGAAACATGTGTTCCTGCACGCGCGCCGATCCGCGCGATAAGCGCCCCGGAGGAGGGGGCCGGGACGCTCTTGTTGGTTACCCCCGAGGATCTTTCGCTCGAAACGGAGCTGGCGCCCGAGCATCTGGCAGTCCGGCGGGTAGTCGCCTGCCGTCAGCATTGTACCGCCGCGGCAGACATTGCCGCGGTTGCGGACGGCCTGCAGCGCGCGTCTACGCACTGGCAGGTTCCCGCGATGTGGGCGGACGACGTGCCCTCGGTCCTTGCACTCGCGCAGGCGGAGGGCTGTGCGCAGATCGTGACGGGCTACGCGCCGGTTGGACAGGTTGCGGAGTCCTTGGCTGCCTGCCGCGCACAACATGCCATTCGCATCGCGGAGCATCGCCGTGATTGGGATGCGCGCGCCTGGCCGCATTGCGACAAGGGCTATTTCGCCTTTGCCCAGCAGATCCCGGCGATACTCGCGTCGATGCACCGCGAGCTATCCTGAGGCAGCGCAAAACTGCTGGATCATGGTAAAGAAATAGTGAACGCTTCGCCGCACTGCAGCGTTGGTGTAGGGTGGAGGGTAAGCATGATCGAGCAGCTGCGCGACGACCAATGGCGGGGCCATGGCTCCGAAGCGTTGCGCCCGACCTGGCACGACGCCGCGCGCGACGCGATCCGGCATCGGCTCGCGTCGCGGCCGGCACGGCCTCACCGCTGGCTGGCAAAGACGAGGTTCTTGCTGAAAAAGGGCAGGACGTAGTTCTGGAACCGCTCCGCCACCGCGCTGGTGTGGTCACCCGGGTAGAGGGTGAAGCTGTTGGCCACGCCGTAGCGGTCCAACACCTCATGCAGCGCCTGCGCGTCGCCTCGTAGGCCGTCCTTGTCACCCACGTCGATCGCGATCGCGCGGTAGCGGCGCAGTTCCCCGATATATTGGTCGACAAAGGCGAGCGGCGCATTGGCAGCCCATTTCGCCAGCACCTCGGGCCGTAGCTTGCCGTCCTGGATCGGCAGGTCGAGGTAGAGCGGCGCTGCCTTGGGGTCGGGCGACCATGCCGCCGCCGCTGCCAGCGTGGCGCGCAGGCCCCAGGAGAGCTTCGTCGCATCCTCGCGCGTCTTGATGGCCGCAATCTGCGCGAGTCCATCTGCATCGAGCAGGCTGGCGTCGCGCGCGGACAGGCAGCAGGGGCTCATCATGTAGACTGCCCCGAACACATCGGCATGCTTCATCCCGATGCGACTGGCACCATAGCCGCCCATCGAATGGCCGACGAGGCCGCGGCTCTCCCGCGTCGCCAGCGTGCGGTAGTGCGCGTCGACATAGGCGACGAGATCATGTGCGACGAAGCGCTCGAAATCGCCCGTTGTCGACGAGCTCGAATACATCGATCCGTTGTGCAGCGTCTTGCTGTCCGGAAGCACCAGGATGACCGGCTTGGCGCCGAGCGCATAGGCACCCTCGACGACCTGGGGCACATGGATCTCCTTGATCCATTGCTCGGCACCGATCGAATAGCCGTGCAGTGCATAGACGACGGGGTACCGCTTGTGCGGTGCGCCGGCATAATCGGGTGGCAGCACCACGATCACGTCGCGATCGGCGCTCTCGCCTTCGAGATTGCCTTCGATCGATGGCGAATGGACCTTGATCCGCTGCACCGTCACGGTGGGCGCACCCGCCACCACCGGAGGGACCTGCGTCTGTACCTGCGCTACTGTCGGCCCCACCCAAAGGCTCGCCAGCAGTGCCGCGCCGGCCGCCCAATGTCCCTTGCCCATCGCTCTCTCTCCCAAGCAAGGCCGCTTCGGCGACCTATCTTCTCAGCGCAGTTTCGCTGCCGCGAGCGGCCTTCTTTTCCAAGTAAAAGACAGTGCACTCCCGCCTACGGTAACGCTAACATATGTGCTTGGATACAACAGCCCGGAGCGAAGAAAAAGAGGACGGGGAGGATGGCCCGGTTGCGCACCGGCGTGTGGCACGTGGTGGAGAGCAAGGTGGGCGCGGCGCCCGGCGTGACGATCGGCGAGGCCCGGGGTTTCGGCGCCGGGGCATCTACTCACCGTGCCCGCGACGGCAACCGCAGTGCCCGAGTTCCCGATTCTCCGCTGATTCCCCAGGCACCGGCGGGTTGCATGCCGGCAGTGCATCGCGCACGACGCGGAACCATGGCCGAACCCGATATCGCAATCGAGGGGCTGACGATCGTCGCCCATCCGCTGGTCCAGCACCGCCTCACGCGGCTGCGCGACCGGACCACGCCACCCGAGCGATTCCGCGCGGAATTGCGCGCGGTGGCAACGCTGCTGGGGGCGGCGGCGCTGGCCGACCTGCCGCTGGCACCGCGCGCGATCGAGACGCCGGTGGCGGCGATGGAGTCGCCGGTGCTGGGCTGTGCACCTCCCGTGGTGGTGCCGGTGCTGCGTGCCGGCCTCGCCATGGCGGAGGGGCTGCTGGATCTGCTGCCCGAGGCGGCAGTGGCGCATCTCGGCCTCTATCGCGATCCGCAGACGCTCGAGGCGGTCGAATATTATTTCAAGGCGCCTGCGGACATCGCGTCGCGTCCGGTGCTGATGGTCGATCCGATGCTGGCGACCGGCAACAGCGCAGTAGCGGCGCTCGATCGGCTGAAGGCGGCGGGCGTGCGCGACCTTCGCTTCGTCTGCCTGCTCGCGGCTCGGCCGGGGGTGGCGACGGTGCGGGCGTCGCATCCCGATGTCGCGATCTGGACGGCGGGGCTCGACGCCGAGCTGAACGCGCACAGCTATATCGTGCCGGGGCTGGGTGACGCGGGCGACCGCGCCTTCGGCACCGAGCACGGCTGAGCCTCAGCCGCCGCGCAGCAACTGCATCACGAAGGCGCGGATCCGCCCGCGATTCTCCCGGCTGTCGGCTAGGATGCCGTGGCGCTCGGGCGGCAGATGCGCGAGCGGGTGGCCCTCGGGGCGGAAGGCATAATGGTCGAAAAAGGCGCGCCACGCCGCCCGCTCGACCGGTGGGCGCTCGGCAAGCGTCGTCATCGCCAGAAGCAGCGCGGTATAGGGCGAATCGGGGCCGCTGGCGAAATCGTCCCACCAATAGTTCATCAGCAGGTTGAACGGAGCGGTCGCCTCCACCTGGTGCCACCAGAGCTTGGGCAGATAAAGCGCGTCGCCCGGGAGAAGCGTCACCGTCAGCGCCCGTGCCCTGGCAGCGGCGAAGCGGGGGTAGCGGGAATCCTGCAGGTCTGCGGTGGCGGCGAGGCTCACCGGCTGGCCCGCCATGGTATGGTCGATTGGGCCGATATAGAGGTCGCCGATGGCGTCGGGCGGGTAGAGCGTGAAGCGCCGCTCGCCCGCGATCACGCAGGCGAGATTGTCGAATCGGTCATAATGGCAGGCAATCGCCGAGGCGTTGCCGATCCAAAGCCGCGGCAGCACGCTTTGCGGCACCAGTGTTAGGGGATTGGCTTCGGCAAAGCCTGGCAGGTGATCCTCGGCGGGGAGTGAGCCGCAATAGATGCTGGGTTCGTCCGGGTGGGCCGCCGCGCGCGCGATCCGGGCGAGGGCGGTATCCAGGTCGAGCATCTCGCGCGCGAAGTTGAAGCCGTCGGGCCGGTCGCCATAGGCATAGCGCCCGCCGATCGCCGGATCGCCGACGAACGCCTGCGCCGTCCGCCCGCTGTCGAAGCCGCGCAGATAGCTGCACAGGCCTTCTATACTTGCCGCCGCCCTGGTGACCGGAAGCTCCGCCGCCGCTCCCCGCAGCACGATCGGCACGCAGGCGCGGCGCGCCTCCGCGAAGTCGTCGGGGGAAATGTCGGCGGCGACTTCGTGCAGCATCGTCAGGCTGCGAGCTTGCGATTGCGGCGTGCGGCCAGCACCGCGATCTGGCGGAGGGATCCTGCAACGGCATAAGCAAGCTGGAGATGCCCGGCGCGGAACAGCGTGAGCACCGCCGCATCGTCCAGTGCGTGGAGCGAGTCCAGGCTCACCGTGTAGAGCCCGGCTAGGTCGAGCGAAGTGCCGTCGTCGAAGCGCAGCGTCACGTCGATCGGCTCAAGGAGCTTGTTGGCGAGGAGGGCGTCGACAAAGGCTTGGGTCGCCTCCACGCCGCGGTGGAGGTGAACCAGCGTCTGCTGGATGGCGCGGAGCGCGGGCGCCGGGGCGCCGTCCTCACCGAACAGTGGTTCGCCGTCCTCGCCGGTAAAGCGCGAATCCTGTGGGTCGATCGCGATTGAATCGCCGGCAATGAAGAAGCCCTGGCGCTCGATGTGGAGCGGCCAGAAACCCTCGCCGGCACGTAATTCGACCAGCGATTCACCCGGCTCAAAGCCTAGCATCGCGCCGACATAGAAGCGTCCGGTCTCCGCATCCTTGGTGAGTAGGACGGGGCACGTGGCGGCGGCGGCGGCAAACTCGGCAGCCACGACGGGCACGAAATAGGGCAGGGGGCCCGTGGCAGGACGGACCCGCAAATCGCGGTGCTCCACCGAATCGAGCAACGTCACGCCTTCAGCCATGCCTTGTCCTCTCCCATCCGCACGCGGTGCACGCGCCCTTCCTGCATATCGGGTCGCGTCTCTGGCGCCTATGGCCCGACTAAAAGGCAAGAATACACCGACAAAAAACCAGTTGATAGCGCTAACGTCAACGGCTACACCTCATTACAGATTCGCAGAAGAAGAATGAATCGGGGAGGATGCTGTGCCGCTATTTGTGCGGATGCGAAGGCTTGCGCCTATTCTCCGAGCATATGTCGCGTTGCACTGCGGTGCGGGGCGTGCGGATCTGTATCGATCCCAACAATAAACACGGAGGGGGTAAGCACATGTCGAACATCGTCGGAATCGGTTCATCGCAGCGGCGCCCGCGTCTTGCGCGCCATGTACTGGCGGGGGCCACGAGCTTGATGGTGCTGGGCCTGGTGTCGCCGGCACAGGCGCAAACGGCCGTGCCGTCGACCAGCCAGGCGCAGGACGAAGAAATCATCGTCACCGGTATTCGCGGCTCGCTGCAGCGCAATCTGGATGCGAAACGGAATGCTTCGGGCGTGATCGAGCAGATCTCGTCGGAGGATATCGGCAAGTTCCCGGATTCGAACGTCGCGGCCTCGCTGCAGCGCCTGCCAGGCATCTCGATTCAGCGGGACGGGCCGCGCGGCGAGCCCAACGGCGTGACCGTGCGCGGCTTCGGCGGCGACTTCAACGAGACGTTGGTCGACGGGCGCCGCCTCTCGACCGCGACCGGCGGTCGCTCGATCGACTTCTCGACCGTGGGGTCGGACTTTGTCGGCGGCCTGACCGTGCTCAAGACGCCCGACGTGTCGCTGTCGTCGAGTTCGATCGGCGCGACGATCAATGTCGCCTATCCCAAGCCGTTCGACCGGCCGGGCTTCCACCTCGCGGTTTCCGCCTCGGGTTCGGTGCAGGACAAGGGCGCCAAGCTGGTGCCGACCGGCGGCCTGCTGGTCAGCAAGACCTTCGCGGACGACACCTTCGGCGTGCTCGCCAACGTTATCTACACGCGTCACGATACCAAGACGAACAATGTGTTCGTCCATGGCTGGCCGGGCGGCAAGATCGCGCCCTGCCAGCAGGCCGGCAGCACCGCAGCGACCTGTATTCCCACCGACGACCCCACTGCCGACCCCAGCCAGCGCAAGACGATCGTCAGCTGGTTCGAGCAGCAGTTCGGCGCCACGCAGAATTATACCCGCGACGAGCGCGTCGACGGCCGCATCGCCCTGCAATGGAAGCCCGCCGACAACATCCTTTTGACGCTGGACGACAATTATTCCGACCAGCGCGTCAACACGGACAATTTCGGTTTCGGCATCTGGTTCAACCAGGGCAATCTGCGCAACGTCAAGCTCGACAAGAACGGCACGATCGTCGACTTCACCCAGGCTGGCTCGCAGACTGATTTCACCGCCGGTACCGACAGCAACTACCGCCGCACCAACCAGACCGGCCTCAACATGAAGTGGGACGCGACGGAGAATCTCCAGGTCGAGGCTGATGGCAGCTGGTCGAAGAGCTGGCTGAACCCGGATGGCCGCATCAACTCGAAGGGTGCCGACGTCGGCTATGGCTTCGGGATCGGGCCAGCACTTGGCATCTCTGTCAACGGCGATAGCAAGGACGTGATCCCGGTCCTTCACGACTATGGTGTCAACGGCAATGCCAGCCGCTGGGCGGATCTGGCGGCGATCGGCAGCCATGTGACGGTCAACATCGCCAACAAGAACACCGATGAAATTAAGCAGGCGCGGTTCGGCCTGAAATGGCAGCAGGAGGACCTCACCCTCCGGGTCGGCGGCTCCTATCTCGACGACCAGTTCAGCTTCCGCAGTGCCAACACCTTCGCCAACAACTATTGGCAGGCTTACTCGGGCTATGGTCCGGCATCGGGCACCACCGGCGGCGTGACCCTCCCGGCGAGCCTGTTCAAGGGCACGGTCGGCACCGGCAACTTCCTGCCGGGCTATACGGGCGCGCTGCCGCCGGTGTTGCTCAACTTCCGGGCGGCGGACTATCAGGCCTATCTCACCGGACTCGGCAATCCGCAGACCAAGGTCATCCCAGGCTACAACACCGGCTGCTGTACCGGCTTCAACGGCCAGTTCACCGTGGCGAACGACGTCGGCAGCACCCGCGACATTGGGGAGAAGACCTGGGCGCTCTATGTCTCGGCGAACTTCAAGAGCGAAATCGCGGGCATGCCGTTTTTCTTCAACGCGGGCGTACGCGAGGAAGTGACGCATGTGAGCTCGACCGGCATCGGCCGCCTGCCGATCTCGATCACGCCGAGCACAACCGATCCGACGCTGCTGACCATCGGGTTCGGCGATCAGCAGGCGATCACCACTAAATCGGACTATTCCTACCTTCTGCCGTCGCTGGACATGAAGCTCGAGCTAACCGATGCGCTGCACCTGCGCCTCGATGCCTCGCGCACGCTGACCCGGCCGACGCTGAACCTGCTGACGCCGGCGCTCAACATCGGCGTGGGCCAGCGTATCGGCGCGTTGACCGCGGATGGCGGCAACCCCACGCTGCAGCCATACCTGGCCGACAATTTCGATACGGCGGTGGAATGGTATTACCAGCGCAACTCGTATGCCGCGGTGAATTTCTTCCTGAAGGATGTGCGCAACTTCATCGTGCAGGGCGTCCAGCGGCAGCCGATCAACAATGTCGTGGATCCGTCGACCGGTCAGGCCGCGCAGTTCGCCGTCTCGCAGCGGGTCAATGGCCCCAAGGCAACCGTGCGCGGCGTGGAAATCGCCTGGCAGAACACGTTCGGCGACAGCGGCTTCGGCTTCATCGCCAATGCGACGCTGGTCGATACCAACAAACCCTATAATCCGGCGGACATCAGCCAGAGCGGCTTCGCGGTGACCGGTCTCGCCAATTCGGCCAACTTCGTCGGCTTCTACGACAAGAACGGTATCGAATTCCGCGCGGCGGCCAACTGGCGCGACAAGTATCTGCTCGCCTTCGGCCAGGCGCAGAATACCGGGTCGTTCGGTGCCGAGCCGACCTTCGTCAACTCCAGCCTGCAGATCGATCTGAGCGCGAGCTACCAGATCACGCAAGCGATCAACATTTTCGGCGAAGCGCTCAACATCACCGACGAGGTGCAGAGCACCCATGGCCGCTTCTCGAACCAGCTGCTCGACGTGTTCGCCTATGGCCGGCGCTTCACGGCGGGCGTGCGCTATCGCTTCTAAGGTCTCTTCCCACGACTGGGGATGCCGGTACCATCCGGCATCCTCTTCTTTTTGCACGGGTCGGCGCGCGTGAAACGGGTTCGGAACATCGTCATCGTCGGCGGCGGCACCGCCGGTTGGCTCACCGCCGGGGTGATCGCCGCGCGCCACCGGAGCCGGATGCCCGGCGGCTTCACCGTCACGCTGGTCGAATCCCCCAACACACCGATCATCGGGGTGGGCGAGGGGACCTGGCCGACGCTGCGGACCACGCTCGCCAAGATCGGCGTCTCCGAAACCGAGTTCTTCCGCGAATGCGACGCCGCCTTCAAGCAGGGCGCGCTGTTCGCCCGCTGGACCACTGGCGCCGAGGACGACGCCTATTACCACCCGCTGATGCTGCCCCAGGGCTTCCACCAGCTGAGCCTGGTGCCGCACTGGATCACGGACTCGAAGGGCCGCAGCTTCTGCGACACGGTTACTCCCCAGGGCCGGATCTGCGACGCAGGCCTTGCCCCCAAGACGATCACGACGCCCGAATATGATGGGCAGGCCAACTATGCCTATCACCTCGACGCGGGCAAGTTCGCGCCCTTCCTGACGCGCCACTGCACGACGAAGCTCGGCGTCCGCCACGTCCTCGCCGATGTCCGCTCGGTCGAACTGGCGGAGAATGGCGACATCGCCGCGATCGACACCGAACAGGCCGGGCGGATCGAGGGCGACCTGTTCGTCGACTGCACCGGCTTCCGCTCGCTGCTGCTCGGCGAGGCGATGGGGGTCGGCTTCAAGGATTGCGGCGACGTGCTCTTCTGCGACGCCGCGCTCGCCGCGCAGGTCCCCTATCCGGAAGAGAATGCCCCGATCGCCACCCATACCCTCTCCACCGCCCAAGGATCGGGCTGGATCTGGGACATCGGCCTGCCGACGCGGCGCGGCACCGGCTATGTCTATTCCACGGCCCACACCAGCGACGACGAGGCCGAGGCGACACTGCGCGCCTACCTCGGCCCTGCCGGCGCAGACGTGGCCGTCCGCCGCATCCCGATCCGCTCGGGGCATCGCGAGCGCTTCTGGAAGAACAATGTCGTCGCCGTCGGACTCGCCGCCGGCTTCCTCGAGCCGCTCGAAGCCTCGGCGATCGTGCTGATCGAGCTGTCGGCCAAGCTGATCGCCGAGCAGATGCCGGCGGTGCGCGAGGTGATGGACGTGGTCGCGAAGCGCTTCAACGCCACCACGCTCTATCGCTGGGGGCGGATCATCGACTTCCTCAAGCTCCACTACGTCCTGACCAAGCGGACGGACACCGAATTCTGGCGCGACAATCTGCTGTCCGAGACGATCCCCGAGCGGCTCCAGGAACTGCTCACCCTGTGGCGCTACCAGCCGCCCTGGTTTCATGACGAGTTCGACCGGGTGGAGGAGATCTTCCCGCCCGCCAGCTACCAATATGTCCTCTACGGCATGGGCTTCCGCAGCGAAGTCGAGCCCGAGGCGCTATCGGGCGACCAGCGGCTCGCCGAACGGGCGATGCGCGAGAATGCCGCGCAGACCGAACGGCTCTGCGCCGGACTGCCGCGCCACCGCGACCTGATCCGCAAGATTCACGAACACGGGCTGCAACCGGTCTGACGAGACCGTAGAGGGGAACACTAGATGAACCGCACCATCCGCGCCGCGCTGCTGGCCGCCGCGCTCATGCCGCTGCCCGCGCTTGCCCAGACCGCCGACCCGCGTGCCGAGGCCGATGCCAAGGCAGCGGCGATCGTCGCGCAGCTCACCCCGGAGGAGAAGTTCGGCCAGCTGCTCAACGTGGCCCCCGCGATCCCGCGGCTCAATATCCCGCGCTACAATTGGTGGACCGAATCGCTCCACGGCGCGCTCGGCACGCTGCCGACGACCAACTTCCCCGAGCCGGTCGGCCTCGCCGCCAGCTTCGATGCGCCTTTGGTCCATGACGTCGCTGCCGCGATCAGCAGCGAGGTGCAGGGGCTCCATGCGCTCGCCCGGCAGACCGGGCGGATGGGGCGGATCGGCACCGGGCTCGATACCTGGTCGCCCAACATCAACGTCTTCCGCGATCCGCGCTGGGGCCGGGGGCAGGAGACCTATGGCGAGGATCCGTTCCTCACCGCGAAGATCGGCGTCGCCTTCATCCAGGGCATGCAGGGGCCGAACCCGGACCTGCCGAACGTGATCGCCACGCCCAAGCATTTCGCCGTCCATAGCGGCCCCGAATCGACCCGGCACGCGGCGAACGTGTTCGTCTCGCGCCACGATCTGGAGGACACCTATCTGCCCGCGTTCCGCGCGGCGATCGTCGAGGGCAAGGCGGGATCGGTGATGTGCGCCTATAACCGCATCGACGGCCAGCCTGCCTGCGCGAGCGACGAACTGCTCAAGGAGCATCTGCGCGGCGCCTGGGGCTTCAAAGGCTATGTCGTTTCCGATTGCGACGCGGTGAAGGACATCAGCGACAACCACCACTACGCGCCCGACGGCCCCAGCGCAGTGGCGGCGGCGATCCGGGCGGGGGTCGACAATGAGTGCAATGGTGCGACGCTCACCGATACGGCGGGGCTGGGGGATCGCTACCGCGATGCACTCGCCAAGGGGCTGATCACGCAAGGAGAGATCGACCGCACGCTGGTGCGGCTCTTCTCCGCGCGCCTGCGCAACGGCGACCTGCCCGGCATCCGCACCACCAGCGGCAAGGCGAGCGATGTCGGCGCACCGGCGCACCGCGCGCTGGCGCTGGATGCGGCCGAGAAGAGCCTGGTGCTGCTCAAGAATGACGGGCTGTTGCCCTTGAAGCGCGGCAGCCGCATCGCCGTGATCGGCCCGCTCGGCGACGCCACGCGCGTGCTGCGCGGCAATTACTCCTCGTCGCTCTCGGGTCCGCCGGTCTCGGTGGTCGAGGGCCTGCGCCGCGCCTTCCCGCGCGCCAATGTGAGCTACGCGCCCTTCGGTGCCTCGGTGACCGATGGCGACCGCGTCCCCGGTTCGGCACTGCGCACGCCCAGCGGCAAGCCGGGCCTGCTCGCGCGTTACTTCAATCCGGTGACGCCGGCGCCCACCGAGTTCGCGCCGGGCACCTTCCGCGACGCGGTCGCCAAGATGCAGTTCGCCGATACGCCGGTGGTGACCCGTGTCGAGGCGGATGTCTCGGCGCGCAGCCTCGACCTGCCGACCGTGTCCGAGCATCACCGCACCATCTGGACCGGCTTTCTCGTGCCCCCCGAGACCGGCACCTACCGGCTGGGCCTGACCGGTTTCGGCGGGGCGATGACGTTCGAGGGCAAGCCGTTCGTCGACCTCACCAAGTCCGGCTGGGGCAGCCTGCCGACGATGCGCGAGGTGCAGCTGGTCAAGGGCAAGCGCTATCCGATCGAGGTGCGCGCCGACGAGCATGTGCTCTCCGGCATCGATCTCGTCTGGAAGCGGATCAGCGCCGATCCGGTGGCGGCCATGAAGGCTGCCGCTGCCAAGGCGGACGTGCTGGTCGCGGTGGTGGGCATCACCTCGGACCTCGAGGCCGAGGAATCGCCGATCCAGGTGCCGGGCTTCAAGGGCGGCGACAAGACCAGCCTCGACCTGCTGCCCGACCAGCAGGCGCTGCTCGATGCCGCCAGGGCGACCGGCAAGCCGCTGGTGGTCGTCGCGATGAACGGCAGCCCGATCAACCTGAGCTGGGCCAAGGACAATGCCGCCGCGATCCTGGAGGCCTGGTATCCGGGCGAGGTGGGCGGCAGCGCGATCGCCAATGTGCTTTCGGGCAAGACCAGCCCCTCGGGCCGCCTGCCGCTGACTTTCTATCGCAGCGTCGACGACCTGCCGTCGTTCGGCGACTACAGCATGCAGGGGCGGACCTATCGCTACTTCACCGGCACCCCGGTCTATCCGTTCGGGTACGGGCTTAGCTACACCCGCTTCGCCTATGGGACGCCGGTGGTGGAGAAGGAAGGGGCGGGGCTGACCGTCACCGCCGAGCTGCGCAACACCGGCGCGCGGGCGGGCGACGAGGTGGCGCAGCTCTACCTCAACTTCCCCGAGGATCCCGGCGCGCCCAAGGTGGCCTTGCGGGGCTTCCAGCGCGTGTCGCTCAAGCCCGGCGAGGCGCGGAAGGTGACGTTCACCCTCTCGCCACGCGACCTCAGCACGGTGAAGGTGGAGGGGCAGCACCGCGTGCTCGCCGGCACCTATCGCGCGACGGTCGGCGGTGGCCAGCCGGGTACGGGCGCGGCGGGGGCATCGGTGCAGTTCAAGATCGAGAGGGCCATCGACCTGCCGAATTGAGCGGACGGGAAGGGATGTAAGGCGCCGAAAGCCCGCCCCACACCGCCTTCGTCATTCCCGCGAAGGCGGGAATCCATTGGCGCTGAATCGGCGGTTCCTGCCCCCGGCGGCACGGCGAATGGATCCCCGCCTCCGCGGGGACGATGGTTGTTTTGTGGCGACTGCGCAGTGCACCGGCGGGAGCCTCGGTCCTCCGCGTGCATTTCCGCTTCATCTCGGCTAGCCCGGGACAAACCATGAGGGGGATTTGATGGCGGGTGGCCTGGTCGCATTGCTGGACGATATCGCGGCGCTGGCGAAACTGGCGGCGGCGTCGCTCGACGACGTAGGCGCTGCGGCCGGTCGCGCGGGGGTGAAGGCCGCCGGCGTGGTGATCGACGATACCGCGGTCACGCCGCGCTATGTCGTGGGGCTCACCCCCGATCGCGAGCTGCCGATCATCGGCAAGATCGCGCTGGGCTCGATCGCCAACAAGCTCATCGTGATCCTGCCGCTGGCGCTGCTGCTCAGCGCCTTCGCGCCCTGGGCGTTGACCCCGATCCTGATGCTTGGCGGCACCTATCTCTCGTTCGAGGCGGCGGAGAAGATCCTCGAGGCACTCACCGGCACGCACGATTCCGATGCAGTCGCCGAGATCACCGACGCCAAGGCGCTGGAGAAGCGCCAGGTGCTCGGCGCGATTCGCACCGATCTGATCCTCTCGGCCGAGATCATGGTGATCGCGCTGGCGCAGCTTCCCGCCGACATGTCGTTCGTTACGCGCGCCGGGGCGCTGGTGCTGGTGGCGTTCGCGATCACGATCGGGGTGTACGGCGTCGTCGCGCTGATCGTGAAGATGGACGATATCGGCCTGCACCTCAGCCGCGGCGGCGCGACGGGCGCGGTGGCAGGCTTCGGGCGCGGGCTGGTGACGGCGATGCCGGTGCTGCTCACTGCGCTGTCGCATATCGGCGTTGCGGCGATGGCCTGGGTCGGCGGGGGCATCCTGCTCCACGGGCTCGAGGAATTTGGGTTGAGCGCGATCCCGCATGCGCTGCATCACTGGTCCGAGGTGGCCGGTGCCGCGACCGGCGCGCTGGGCGGCATGGTGGCCTGGCTGGTCTATGCGCTGGGCTCGGCGGTGGCGGGGCTGGTCGTCGGTGCGGTCGTGGCGGGGTTGCTCCACCTGATCCCGCGCAAGGGGCACTGACCGACTCCCATTCTTGTTAACCTAAGTCGGGACCGATCCCGGCGCCTGCGCGTTCGCCCCCCTGACCAGGGAGGCCGCGCATGCCCATCACCATCAACGGCGTCGATCACGAGCTCGACGTCGATCCCCGTACCAGTCTGCTCGATTTCCTCCGCCGCGACGCCGGGCTCACCGGCACCAAGAAGGGGTGCGATCACGGCCAGTGCGGCGCCTGCACGGTGCTGCTCAACGGCCAGCGGATCAACAGCTGCCTCACCCTTGCGGTGATGCACGACGGCGACAGCGTCACCACGATCGAGGGGCTCGGCACGCCCGATGCGCCGCACCCGCTCCAGGCCGCCTTCGTGCGGCACGACGGCTATCAGTGCGGCTACTGCACGCCGGGCCAGATCTGCTCGGCCAAGGCGATGCTCGACGAGATCGCAGCGGGCTGGACCAGCTATGTCAGCGACGATGTCGCGGGCACGCCCAAGCTCAGTGAGGAAGAGATCCGCGAGCGGATGAGCGGCAATCTCTGCCGCTGCGGGGCCTATTCGAACATCGTCGCGGCGATTGCGGAAGTGGCGGAGGCGCAGGCATGAAGCCGTTCGACTATCAGCGCGCCCACGGCCTGGGCGATGCCGGCCAGCTGCTCGTCGCCGACGGTGCCAAGCCGATCGCCGGCGGCACCAACCTGCTCGACCTGATGAAGCTGGAGGTGGAGACGCCGACCGCGCTGGTCGACGTCAACCGCCTGCCGCTCGGCGGGATCACAGCGCATGGCGAGGGGCTGCACATCGGCGCGCTCGTCTCGAACAGCGCCTGCGCCGCCGATCCGCGCATCCGTGCCGATTATCCGGTGCTCGCCCGCGCAATCCTGGCGGGCGCGACCTTCCAGTTGCGCAACAAGGCGACGACCGGCGGCAATCTCTGCCAGCGGACGCGCTGCTATTATTTCACCGATCTCAGCCAGGCGTGCAACAAGCGCGAGCCCGGCACCGGCTGCGCGGCGATCGGCGGGTTCAACCGGATCCATGCGATCCTGGGGGCGAGCGACGCGTGCATCGCCACTTATCCGGGCGACATGGCGGTGGCGCTGTCGGCGCTCGACGCGACGGTGGAGATCCACAGCGCCAAGGGCGACAAGCGGATGGTGCCGGTGCGCGACTTCCACCGCCTGCCCGGCGCCACGCCCGAGCGCGACAATGTCCTGGAGCCCGGCGACGTGATCACCGGCGTGGTGCTGCCGGCACCCGCAGGCGGCACGCAGCTCTATCGCAAGGTGCGTGATCGCGCCTCCTATGCCTTCGCTCTCGTCTCGGTGGCGGCGGTGATACATCTCGAGGAGGGCAAGATCGCCAAGGCGCGGCTCGCGTTCGGCGGGCTGGCGCACAAGCCTTGGCACGATGCCCGCGTCGAGCAACTGCTCGAAGGCGAGGCGCCCTCGGATGCGCTGTTCGACCAGGCCGCCGCGCTGCTGCTCGACGAGGCCCGCGGGCAGGGCAGCAACGATTTCAAGATTCCGCTCACCCGCCGCACGCTCAAGGCCGTGCTGCGCGAAGCGACGGGAGGTACGCTGTGACTCGCCTGTACACGATGGACAAGCCGGACGACCGCAACCGGCTCGATGCGATGGCGCAGGGCATCATCGGCCGCCCGCTCGATCGCCCCGACGGCAGCGCCAAGACCAGCGGCGTCGCCCCCTATGCGGCCGAGTACAAGATCGCGGACTGTGCGGAAGGTGTGCTGGTCCTCGCCACGATCAGCCGCGGCGAGGTCGTGGAGATCGAATCCGATCCCGTGCTCGCCATGCCCGGCGTGCTGGCGGTGATCGCCGATCCGCGGATGATCACCCGCTCGGCGCAGGGCGGCGCGGGCAAGTCGCCGGTGCGCGAGATCCACAAGGTCGACTATTTCGGCCAGCCGGTGGCGCTGGTTGTCGCCGAGACCTTCGAGCAGGCGCGCGACGCCGCCACAAGGCTGCGCATCGCCTATCGTGCCGACGACCCCGCCAAGGTGCCGCTCGATTCGGAGGACGGCCGCGCCAGCCACGAGCCCTTCGGCGAGCCGGTGCAGCAGGGCAATCTGGACGCCGCGATGCGCGACGCCGCCCATGCGGTCGACGTCACCTACACCACCGAAGGCCATGCCAGCGCGGCGATGGAGCCGCATGCCAGCATCGCCGAATGGGACGGCACCACGCTCACCGCCCATTCGAGCCTGCAGATGCTCAAATACAATCAGAAGGAGCTTGCCGACGCGCTCGGCATCAAGCCCGAGCAGGTACGGCTGATCTCGCCCTATGTCGGCGGCGGCTTCGGTTCGAAGCTGGGCATCAGCGCGGAGCTGACCGCGGCCGCAGTCGCGGCGATCGAGCTTGGCCGACCGGTGCGAGTGGTGATGAGCCGCCAGCAGGTGTTCCAGACCGTGATGCGTCGTTCGGAAACGCGCCAGCGCATCCGCCTCGCCGCCGATGCGGACGGGCGGCTGAACGGCTTCGGCCATGAGGCTTGGGTCTCCAACCTGCCCGGCGAGAAATTCGCCGAGCCGGTGACGCAGGCGAGCGAATTCCTCTATCGCGGCGAGCACCGAACGCTGCGTATCGACCTCGCCCGCATTCACCGGATGACCGCCGGCTCGGTCCGCGCACCGGGCGAGGCGGTGGGCATGCAGTGCCTCGAAGCGGCGATGGACGAACTGGCGCTGGCCAGCGGCATCGATCCCGTCGAGCTGCGGCTGCGCAACATCCCCGAGCAGCACCCGAGTGAGGGGCTGCCCTATAGCTCGCGCCGCTTCGCGGAATCGCTCAAGGTCGGTGCGGAACGCTTCGGCTGGGACGGCAGCGATCGTCGCCCGATGCAGCGCCGCGAGGGCGAATGGTGGATCGGTACCGGCATGGCGACTGCCTGCCGCGTCCATAATCTCAACGAGGCGCAGGCCAAGGTGACGCTCGCCGCCGACGGCACCGCGGTGGTCGAAAGCGACATGACCGATATCGGCACCGGCACCTACGCGGTGCTGGGGCAGATCGCGGGCGAAATGCTCGGCCTGCCGCCGGAGAAGGTGCTCGTCCAGCTCGGCGACACGCGCTTCCCGCCGGGCGCCGGCTCGGGCGGCAGCTGGGGCGCGGCGTCCACGGGATCGGCGGTGTTCGCCGCCTGCGAGGCGATCCGCGAGCAACTGGCGCAGCAGCTCGGCGTCGAAGAAACGGATCTGACGCTCAAGGACGGCGAGGCGATCACCGGCAATCGCCGCATCCCGTTTACCGAGCTGCTCAAAACCGATCTCACCGAAACCGGCCATTTCAAGAATGGCGGGATCGACGAGAAGTTCGCCATCGCGATGTACGGCGCCTTCTTCGTCGAGGTCGGGGTCAATGCCTATACCGGCGAGACGCGGGTGCGGCGGATGACCGGTGCGTTCGGCCTCGGCCGTGCGCTCAACGAGAAGACCGCGACCTCGCAGTGCCTGGGCGGCATGGTTTGGGGTATCGGCAGCGCGCTGACCGAGGAGCTCGTCTTCGACCCGCGCGACGGCCATCTCGTCAACCACGACCTCGCCGAATACCACGTGCCCGTGAATGCCGATGTGCCGGCGCTCGACGTGGTGCTGGTTGACGAGCGCGATCCCGCAGGCAGCCCGCTCCAGGCAAAGGGCGTCGGCGAGCTCGGCATCTGCGGTGCGGCGGGCGCCATCGCCAACGCCATTCACCATGCCTGCGGGGTGCGCGTACGCAGCTTCCCGATCACCCCCGACAAGCTGCTGGAGGCGCTGCCTGAGGTGTGATCAGATGCAACGCGGCGTCACTTGTGAAAAGTCAAACCTTATAACAGGTTAAGTCGAATTACCCCTATGGATGGAATTGCCAGCCGGAAGTGCTCCGGCTAGGCATCGTTTCGCGAGCGATCGCGGCCCCGCGTGCATGGGCCGCCGCTCCGTTTGCCGGCCCTCTGCCGGCGGGGGACACATCCAGTACAGGGGACCATCTGGGGTGCCGAACTACCCGTTGACGCGATTCCACGAGCAGGCAACGCTCACCGATGAGGAAACCGACATACTGCGCGGGCTCGGCGATCCGGAGGTTGTCTATCGCCGCAACACTCCGATCCGCCGCGATCGCGAGCCGGTCGACGGGATTTATCTGCTGCTCGAAGGCTGGGCCAGCTCGGCGATCCGGCTGCCCGCCGGGCAGCGTCAGATCGTCAAGGTCCATATTACCGGCGACATGATGGGCACGCCGAGCATGGTGCTCGACACCGCGGCGGATACGCTGACCGCAGTGACCGAATGTCGCGTGTCGAAGGTGCCGCTCACCCGCATGCGCGAGGTGCTGATCGCCCATCCGCGCATCGGGCCGCTGTTCTTCATGTCGGTCCAGGTCGAGCGGCTGGCGCTGATGGATATCGTCGCCGCGATGGGCAAATCGTCGGCGCGCGAGCGCATGGTGCGGTTGCTCCTCGATCTCCATGATCGCCTGGCCAGGATCGGCGGGGTGGAAGACGGCCGCTTCGACCTGCCGCTGACGCAGGAACTGCTGGGCGACGTGCTTGGGCTGACGGCGGTGCACGTCAACCGGACGATGCGGCTGCTCGAGCGCGAGGGGCTGATCGCCCGGCATGGCCAGCGCGTCGTGCTTGCCGACATCGAGGCATTGCGCAGGATCTCGCCGGTGCCGCCGCGCCGCATTCGCTTCGACCCGGTCTGGCTGCCCGGTCCCGGCGAGATGTGAGCTCAGCCGAGCAGGGCGTCTACCGCGTCCAGCAGTTCGCGCTCGCGGAACGGCTTGCGCAGCTGGGGCACGTCGCCGGGCAGGTCCTCCGCCGCGTCGGTATAGCCGGTGAGCAGCAGAAAGGGCTGGGGGAGGCCCGCATTGCGGGCGCGGGTGATGAACTCCCCGCCGGTCCCGCCGGGCATCATGTAATCGGTGATGACGAGGGCCGTTTCGGGCGCACCGGTAAGGGCGGCCATGCCCTGGCTCAGGGACTCCGCTTCGGCGACGAGATGGCCGTGCGCGCGCAGCACTTCGGCGGCGGCCTCGCGCACCGTGGGATCGTCGTCGACCAGCAGGATCTCGGCGGTGCGCGTCGGCCGGTCGCGGAGCGTGTCGAGCACCGGCGCGGGCGCGTCGGTCGCCGGCAGGATCAGCATTGCGCTGGTGCCCTGGCCCGGCGCGCTTTCCAGCACCAACCGCCCGGCCGATTGTTCGGCAAAGCCATGGACCATCGACAAGCCGAGTCCGGTGCCGCGATCGCCTGCCTTGGTGGTAAAGAAGGGCTCCATCGCCCGGCGCAGCGTGGCGGCATCCATGCCGCAGCCATCGTCGTGCACCGCCAGCGCCAGATAGTCTCCGCGGGCGAGCCCGCGCGCCTCGTCGCGGCGGGGCAGGCGGGTCTCGACGATGATCGTTCCGGCGGTCCGGCCGTCGGTCTTGATCGCATCGCGCGCGTTGATCACCAGGTTGAGCACCGCCAGCTCCAGCTGGTTGCGATCGGCGCGGACGGCAGGCAGGTCGGGCGCAGTGCGGATCGTGCAGGCGATGGTGGGGCCGACCGAGCGCTGGAGCAGCTCGTACAGATCGGCCAGCAGCGCACCGACATCGATCGCTTCGGGAGTCAGCGTCTGGCGCTTGGCATAGGCGAGCAGCCGCGCGACCAGCGTACGGGCGCGCTCGGCGCTGCTCGTCGCGCTGTCGATGTACCGGAGCGCCTTGGCATCCTCGCCGATCCGGGCGCGCAGCAGGTCGAGACCGCCGAGGATCGGCGTCAGCAGATTGTTGAGGTCGTGCGCGACGCCGCCGGTGAGCCGTCCGAGCGCCTCCAGCCGCTGCGCCTGCAGCGTCGCGGCCTGGCGCTGGCGGAAGCGGCCAAGCTCTCGCGCGAGCGCGAAGGCGAGCGCGGCGAACAGCGCCAGCGCGACGATGCTGCCGCCGATCAGCACGAGCTGCGCCTGGCGGGTGAGCGCGGCGAAGCTGCCTCGCGGCACCGCCACTTCGACGTGCCAGCCGGCTTCGGGCACGGTCGTCACCGCCGACCGCATTGCCTCCTGCTCGACCGATCCCGACTGGGCGATCACCGCGCCGCGCTTGTCGAAGATCCGCAGCCGCCATCCGGCGGGGATTTCCTCGGCATATACCAGGTGCTGCATGGCGGTGACCGGCACCACGGCAGAGACGACATAGGGCGCGGCGCCGTGATTGAGCACGGGCGCGCGCACCGCGAACGCGGTCAGGCCGGCACCGTGGATGACGTGGCCCACCTGCGGGCGGCGGGTGCGCACGGCGCGGGCGAGGCTGACCGGATCGACCACCTTGCCCAGCTTCCCCCCGATCGGCCGAGGCAGGTCGAGCAGGCGATTGCCGTCGGAATCAGCGACGCTGAGGGCGGCCCATTCGGGATGGTCTTCCAGTAGGCGCAGACCCAGCAGCGTGAAGCGCGGGCGATTGATGCCGCCGTCGAGTGTCGGCGAACGGCTGATCATCTTCACCGCGTCCATCGTCGCGGCGATTTCGCGTCCCACCAGCCGCGCAGTCGATCGGCTGGCGAGCGCGGCCTGGCGATCCAGCGCGGCGCGCTGCTCGCGCAGGGTCACCGCGCCATAGGCCGAGCCGAGCACGACGATCGGCAGCAGACCGGTAAGACCCATCAGGATCAGCGAGCGTCGCAAAGTGATCCGTCCCCGTTCTGCGGGCCGATCCTGCCCGTTCCGGATCAGGGGTGTATTTCACCGGGAAAGTCAAACCCATATCCTGGATCAATACGCAGAGCGTAACGACTCGGGAGAGTCACTGCGCACCCTTGGGCAGAGCATAGGCAACGATCGAATCGCCCCGCTTGGTGCCCAGCGAGCCATGGCCGCCCGCTGCGATGACAACGAACTGGCGGCCGCTCTTCGCAGACCAGTAGCTCATCGGTGTTGCCTGCCCGCCGGCCGGCAGGCGGCCGCGCCACAGCACCTTGCCGGTCGTCACGTCATAGGCGCGAAGATAGTAATCGAGCGCCGATCCCATGAACGCCACGCCGCCCGCGGTCAGCATCGGCCCGCCGAGCGAGGGCACGCCCAGCTTGAATGGCAGCGGCACCGGGGTCTGGTCGCGCGAGGTGCCGTTGCGGTGCTGCCACACGGTCTTGCCGCTCACCAGGTCGATGCCGGCGACATAGCCCCAGGGCGGCGCCTGGCACGGCAGGCCGAGCGCGGAAAGGAAGGGATTGAGCGCCACCGCGAACGGCGCGCCGGTGTTCGGGTTGAAGCCCTTGATGTCCGAGCCGCTGAAGTCCGAGCCGCCGGCCGGACCGCGCTGGCCGTGGGGCGCCGCATCCGATTCCTTGCGCGGCACCAGCCGATCGACGAACGCCATGTAATTGGGATGCGCGAAGGCGATCATGCGCACCGGATCGATCGCCATGCCGCCCCAGTCCATCACGCCGAAATTGCCGGGGAAGACCAATGTGCCCTGCTGCGAGGGCGGGGTGTAGGGCCCTTCGTAGCGCAGCCGCTTGAACTTGATGCGGCAGGCGAGCTGGTCGAACATGGTCGCCCCCCACATGTCGGCATCGGTGACGCGCTTCTTCTGCATCAGGCTGAGCGCGGATTCGGGCTGGGTGGGCGAGGTGCGGTCACCAGGCGCGGCGCCCTGCGGCACCGGGATCTCGCGCACCGGCACCACCGGCTGGCCCGTGCGGCGATCGAGCACGAACAGGTTGCCGGTCTTGGTCGACTGGATCAGCGCCGGCACCCGGCCCTTGCCGGGCAGGTTGAGGTCGACCAGCGCGGGCTGGGCAGGGACGTCCATGTCCCACAGGTCGTGGTGGACGGTCTGGAAGGTCCAGCGGACCTTGCCGGTCGCCGCTTCGAGCGCGATCACGGAGGTGGCGAAGCGCTCGGTCTCGGGCGTGCGGCGGCCGCCCCATTGGTCGATCGCGGCCATGCCGGTGGGGATGTAGACCAGGCCCAGCGCCGGATCGGCGGCGGCGATCGTCCAGCTGTTCGGGCTGGAGGGGGTGTAGCGGCCGGTGCCGGGCGCCTTGGGGGTGGTATCGTTGGGGTTGGCGGGGTCGAACGCCCAGACCGCGCGGCCCGTGTTCACGTCATAGGCGCGCACCACGCCCGAGGGCATGAAGGTCGTCTTGTTGTCATAGACCGCGCCGCCGAACACCGCGAGATTGCCGATGATGACGGGCGGCGAGGTGATCTGCCACCAGCCGCGCTGCTGGCCGGGCAGGCCGGGCCACACATCGACCTGGCCGTTGGTGCCGAAGCCGGGGCAGGGGCGGCCGCTGGCGGCGTCAAGCGCGATCAGCCGCGCGTCGTTGGTGCCCATGATCAGCCGGTTGTCGCACATGCCGCCGGTGCCGGGCGCCGCGCCGTTGCTGTGGTAGGAGACGCCGCGACAAGTGAGATGCTGCATCTCCTGCGAGGCGCGGATCTGCGGATCGTAGCGCCAGACCTGCTTGCCGCTCTCCGCGTCGAGCGCGAAGACGATGTTGTGCGGCGAGCAGAGATAGACGAGGTTGCCGACCTTGATCGGCGTCACCTCATAGGTGAACTCGTCCGGATCGGCGCTCGTCTTGAGGTCGCCGGTGTGGAATTCCCAGGCCTTTTCCAGCTTGGCGGCGTTCGCAGGCGTGATCTGGTCGATCGGCGACCAGCGATCGCCGCGCCACGAGCGGCCATAGGCGTTCCAGTCCTCCTTGGGCGTGCCGCCGAGCACGCTCGCCGGCGCGATCCCGCGCGCGCCGGGAAGTTCGCCGGTCAGGTCGTGCGGGTTGGTGAAGGCGGTGGCGAGCAGCACGAGGGCGGCAATGCCGAGGCTGCCGACCAGCGGCCAGGCGCGCCCCGGCCAGCGCGGCGAGCCCAGCCGCCGGGTGACGAAGGGCAGCGCCAGCACGATGCCGAGCGGCACGAGGATGTCGCCGCGCGGGGCGAGCGCCCAGAAATCCCACCCGGCCTCGGCCACCGCCCAGACCATCGTCGCGACCAGCAGCACCGCATAGAGCGTCAGCGCGGTCGCGCGCCGCCGATACAGCAGCCAGGCGGTAGCGAGCAGCGCCAGCCCGGCGAGCAGATAATAGATCGATCCCCCCAGCAGCGCGAGCCACAGGCCGCCGCCGCCGATCGCCGGGCCCACCAGCGCGAGGATCGCAGCCAGCACGGTGAGCAGGCGCGAGGATCGTTGCGGGTCGGCCATTGGGGTGCTCCGAGATCGGATCATGGGGGGAATGCCCGCCAAACGGGAGGCCGTGCCGAGGGTTCCGAGCATGTCCCGCACTAGGCAAGTTTTTCCTAGCGGCCCGCCCGGTCGGAAGGTGGCTGTTCCTATAAGAGACACTAGGGGCGTCTTGGCCCGGGTTCGTAACGGAGCAGGCATTGGCGGCATCCCCCTTGTCCGACGCGCATTCCTGCGGGCGGCCCACCGCCGGGGGCCGCGGGGCATGAAGCATACCGTGATTGCGCCGCACGCCGAGCTTGCTCCCGCGCCTGCACTCGCCTGGGCGGCCGAGGTGATCGCCGCCGAACGCCGCGCGCTCCAGACCTTCGAAGCCGCATTGCCGCCGTCGCTCGCCGATGCCGTGGCGGTGATCGTCGGGCAGGCAAGCCCGCTCACCTGCCTCGGCATGGGCAAGTCCGGCCTGATTGCCGCCAAGGTCGCGGCGACCTTCTCCAGCCTCGGCACGCCTGCCTATGCGCTCAACGCGGCAGAGGCGGCGCATGGCGATCTCGGCGCGGTGCAGGACGGCAATGTCGTGCTGCTCTTCTCGAACAGCGGCACCACCGACGAGATCCTGCGCATCCTGCCGGTGCTGAAGGGCCGGGCCTGCGTGCTGATCGGCGTGGTCGGCCGCCCCGACTCGCCGCTCGGCCGCGCGGTGGACATCCTGATTCCCGCCTGCACCACCTGCGAGGCCGATCATATCGGCATGGCGCCCACCGCCAGTACCACGCTGCAGCTGGCGATCGGCGATGCACTGGCAGTCACCGCCAGCCGCAGCCGCGGCTTCACCCGCGCCGATTTCCTTCGCCACCATCCCGCCGGGTTGCTCGGTCGGCAGTCGCTGCCGCTGCGCACGCTGATGCGCACCGGCGACGAATTGCCGGTGGTTGGGCCCAACGCACCGGTCGCGGATCTGCTCAGCACCATGTCGCGTGGCCGGATGGGGGCTGCGTGCGTGGTGCGGGAAGACGGCAAATTACTTGGCCTGGTCGTCGACGGTGACATCCGCCGGCACTTTCAGTCTCGCCGCGACGTCTACGACACCCCCGCCAGCACGCTGATGCAGCCGCACCCGCGCGTGATCGATGTCGCCGCCACCCTCGGCGATGCGCTGCTGCTGTTGCGCGAGCGCGAGGGCGGCTACTCGGTCCTGCCCGTGGTCGATGGTGCGGGCCTTTTGCACGGCATGCTGCATGCCAAGGACATGTTGAATGGCTAAGCCCCTGAAGATCGTTGCCTTCGTTCCCGCCAAGGGCAGCAGCGAGCGCGTTTCCGACAAGAACACCCGCATCCTCGACGGCGAGCATCTGTTCCGCCGCAAGCTGCTCCAGGCGCTCGATTGCCCGGCGATCAGCGAGGTCTGCCTCGATACCGAAAGCGCGGCGATGGCCGAGCTGGCGAGCGACCTGCCCGTCACCTGGCTCCAGCGCCCGGCGGAACTGGCGACCAACGCGACCGACGGGCACGGCATGTTCGCCTGGGAATGTGCGCAGCGCCCGGACGCGGACATCTGGATCCAGCTGCTCTGCACCGCGCCCTTCGTCACCGCCGACACGATCGGCCGGGCAATCGAGCGGCTGCTCGCCGATCCGGAGGCGGACAGCCTCGTCGCGGTCACCCGCGCCAAGCAATATTGCTGGGACGGGCAGGTGCCCGCCTATGGCACGGGCCGCATTCCGAACAGCGTCGAATTGCCGGAGACGATCGTCGAGGCGATGAGCCTCTACATCGTCCGCCGCACCGGCGAGGGCGCAGCGACGCGCCGCTTTGGCACGCGCCCGATCCTGTTCGATCTCGATCCGATCGAGCAGATCGACATCAACCATCATCATGACCTGGTGATCGCAGAAACGGTGGCCGCCGGCTTCCGCCAGGCGGAAGTGACGCGCTTCCGGGCCATGCTGCCGCATCTCTCGTCGCCGGTGCTGTCGGACATCCTCAAGGAGCGCGGCCACCGGGTGGTGCTGCCCAAGGCGCTGCGCCCGACCACGGGGGGCAAGTTCCTCGGCCGCGCCAAGACGCTTGAGCTTGCCGCGCTGCCCAACCGGCCCGATCGCGAGCCGGGCGGCGCGTGGAACGGCATCTACGGCGCGCTGCAATCCTATCGCTTCGTGCGGCCCGGCGACGTGATCATGGTCGCGACCGAGCTGCCCGATTTCGCCTATTTCGGCGACCTCAACGCCAATCTCGCGATCCGATCGGGTGCGGTGGGCGCGGTGATCGACGGGGCGACACGCGACACCGCCGACGTGCGCGCGCTGGGCCTGCCGGTCTATGCCCGCAGCCAGACCTGCGACGACATCAAATATGAAGGCACCGTCAAGGCGATGAACCGCCCGATCACCATGGGCGAGGTGCGCATCGCCAATGGCGACGTGGTCTTCGCCGATCATGATGGCATCGTCGCGGTGCCGCGGGCGCTGTGGCCCGAAATCGAAGCGGCGGCGTGGGACGTGCTATCCAACGAAGCCACCATTCGCATGCAGGCGGCGCGCGGCCGCGACGTGGATGCCATTCTCGCCGATTGCGGCGCGTTCTGATGGATTTGACGATGAAGACGGTCAAGGTCGGTGCCCTGGAGATCGCCAACGACAAGCCGTTCGTGCTCGTCGCCGGCCCCTGCGCGATGGAGAGCCGCGACCATGCCTTCTTCATGGCCGAGGCACTGACCACGCTGTGCGCCGAGCTCGGCATCGGCTTCCTCTACAAGACCTCGTTCGACAAGGGGAACCGCACCTCGATCGACGCGCCGCGCGGCATCGGCATGGACGCGGCGCTCAAGGTGTTCGCCGAGCTGAAGGCCGCGTTCGGCTGCCCGGTGCTGACCGACGTCCACGATGCCGGCCAGTGCGCGCCGGTGGCCGAAGTGGTCGACGTGCTGCAGATCCCGGCGTTCTTGTGCCGCCAGACCGACCTGCTCCTCGCCGCCGGCCAGACCGGCCGTGCGGTGAACGTCAAGAAGGGCCAGTTCCTCGCGCCTTGGGACATGAAGAACGTCGCCGGCAAGCTCGCCTCCACGGGCAACGACAACATCATCCTGTGCGAACGCGGGGCCAGCTTCGGCTACAATACGCTAGTCAGCGACATGCGGTCGCTGCCGATCCTGGCGGAGACCGGCTATCCGGTGATGTTCGACGCCACCCATTCGGTGCAGCAGCCGGGCGGGCAGGGCACCAGCTCGGGCGGTCAGCGCGAGTTCGTGCCGGTCCTCGCGCGCGCGGCGGTGGCGGTAGGCGTGGCGGCGGTGTTCATCGAGACGCACCAGGCGCCCGACACCGCCCCCAGCGACGGCCCCAACATGGTGCCGCTCGACCAGATGCGCGCGCTGCTTACCCGCCTCAAGGCGTTCGACACCCTCGCCAAGGCGGGCTGAGCCTGCCGCCCATCAGCGGCCGAGCTGTTCCTTGAGTGCATCGATCCGCTTCGAGGCCTCCGCCTTGTTGAGATCGCCCTCGATCGGCGTCTCGCCCGCTTCCTCGAGCAGCGTGGTGAGGTAGGAGGCCTGGGCGCCGGTCATCGGATCGTCACCCGAGACCCAGTCGTCGGGATCCTTCTCGGTGTTCGAGCCGGGATGTTCGTCGAGCTTCGGGTTATGCAGTGTCTCGGCCATGATCGCCTCCGGATGTTCCTGTTACGTTCGGTAACGGGCGGCGCATCGTGCTGGTTCCACGGCATTTCTTCTGAACCGTAGGATGCGCGAGCCGTTGGAGGCGAACCGATGCCGGCCAGCAAGGAGTCATCCATGTCGCTTGAGAAGATGATCGCGCTGCACCCCGATGTGGGCGCCGATGCCAATGCCCAACTCGCCAAGGCGGCGCGCCATGCGATGCTGTGTTCGCTGATGTGCACCAGCTGCGCCGATGCCTGCGTCGCCGAGGCGATGGACATGCGGCAGTGCGTGCGCACCTGTCTCGACTGTGCCGACGTCTGTGGGGCGACGGCGCGGCTGGCGACGCGGCGCACCGGGCAGAACATCGCGATGCTGCGGGCGATGCTGGAGACGTGCATCCGCGCCTGCGAGCTCTGTGCCGAGGAATGCGCCAAGCACGACCACGAACATTGCAAGCTCTGCGCGACAATGTGCCGCGAATGCGCCGAGGATTGCCGCGCGGCACTGCCGACGGTGCAATGAGCTTGGGCGGGAGGGCCGGGTGCCCTCCCACCCGTGCCGTCACTGCTGCCAGACGGTGACGTTGGAATTGCCGACGCTGCCGAAGCCTTCGGTCGCCAGCACCTGATAGTTCATCGTGCCGAGATTCATGCCGACATTGGCCCAGGCATTCACATGGTTGCGGAAGGTGATCGTGTTGTTGGTGCCGGTCGCCCGCTTGGCGGTCCGCACGCTCCAATATTGGTAGAAGGTAGCGTTGCCGATGATCGACGGCGCGTTGACCCGCTGGGTGCGGTAGATGCGGTAGCTGCCGCCATCGGTGTTCACCGTGCCGAGCTGCTGCGCATTGCCCGGCGGCGTGAAATTGCCCCAATTATCGACGACATAATATTCGACCAGCGGGTTGGTCGACCAGCCGTAGAGCGCGAGATAGCCGTTGTTGCCCGGCACGAACACGCCCGCATTATAGCCGACGACCCGGTTGATCGATCCCGTCTGCCAGCCCTTGCCCACGACGAGGTTGCCGCTCGATCCCAGGTTCCAGTTGACGCTGTAATTGCCGCCACTGCCGAGCGTCATGCACCCCGAACCGGAATCACGAAAGAAGGTGAAGAAGAACCCGTTGTTGGTGCCGGTCTGGTTCGAACAGATCGTTTGCGCTTGGGCACTACCGACCGCTACCCCCATCGCAAGCAACGATGGTAGCGCTATCAATTTGAGGGCCTTGACGATCATGGTTCCTTCTCCTCCGACGATGTGTCGATTGTTGTCACGTTTCTGCGTCGTGACGAGAAAGATCATGATCGACGCGCGGGTGAGTCGTCAACGTGCCCGAAAGATACTTCGGTTCATTTGGGAAGGGACACGCGCGCGATGGCCTCCGGCGCATCGTGGAGGCGCAAATATAACGTGCCCGTCGTCGGCGCGGGCACCGGGATCGTGCCGCCGACAAAGCCTAGCGGCACCGGCGTCGACCGGGCGAAATCGGGCGAATCGCTCAGCGCCGCGACGACGAACAGGTCCTGGCCGGCAAGCGTGCACGGCGCGCCGTCGCCCGGGCAGCTCAGGCCGGACAGTAGCGGCAGCCGGGCGAGGATGACCAAGGGCTGCCAGTCGCCGGGCGTGCCGTCCTGTACCAGCCGGTAGCGCAGCGGCCCCGCAATGCCGGCGCCCAGCAGTGCGCGCGGAGCGAAATGCGCGACCACCACATCGGCGCCCACACGCTGCAGCGCGCCGTCGCGGAATCCGAGTCGGGCGGTCGGGCCCTCGGCGCCGGCGATCTCGACGCCGCCGCCATCCCCCAGTGTGCCGCGAATCACCTTGAACGAGAAGTCGATCGACGCGTCGGCGGGCAGCACGCCGTCGGGCAGGGTGATCGGCAATGCGCCGGTGACCGGCTTGCCGCTCACCGCGCGGCTGAGCAGCGTCGCTACGGGGCGCGGCGCCGTCGCACGGACCGCCAGCTTGACGCTGCGGCCGTCACGGAGCCGCACCACCGCCTCGCCGTCACCGGCGGGGATCGGAGCCTCCGCCGTTAGCACCAGCCGGTCGCCGTCGCCGCCGCGCGACAGGGCGCCGGGCGCGAAGTGCAGCCCGTGCCAGTCGAGCCCGGCCACCTGGTCGAGCCGGGCGCCTTCCAGTATGCCCTCGGCATCGCCTTCGTGCACCACGAAGCGATCGAGCCGGCTCGCCTCCAGCCGGGCGACCAGCGGGATCGTGTCCGGCGGCGCGCTGCCGAAGCGGGCGATGTTCAGCGTCAGCGCGCCGGGCTTGGCGTCCTTGAGCGGCAGCGTCATGGTCAGCTCATCCTGGCCGGTCACCTTGAACGGCACCGGCGTGCGCGTGCCGGCCGCATCGCTCAGCGCGATCTGGCTGACGCAGAACGCCGCGCCGCCGCGCAGCACCAGCGGATGCTCGCGCCCGACGACGACGTTGCTGTCCGGCACCGCGCGCCACGCTCCCATCTTGTCGAGCTGCACCGGCAGCCGCGGTCCGGTGAAGGCATCGAAGCCCCAGCGCCCCTGCAGCACTGCGTTGGAGACCGTACCCAGGTCCGCCGGCACCGCGCCGTCCAGCTTCACGCCGCCCTTTTCGACATCGGGCAGCACGGGCACGTCGCGTGTCGCCCCTTCATTGCTGGTCACCCTTACCGACAGCGACCGCCCGAAATCGGTGGCGTACAGGAGCGGCGCGTCCTCCAGCGGCAGCACCAGATCGGGCTTGGCGAGGCACACCGGTGTCGGGCCGCCGGCCTGCCAGATCGGCGGCGTGGCGGGGCCGATCGGCGGCAGCGGTGCGGCCAGCACCGAACGCGGGCTCTGGAAGGAGGGGGCGGCGTTGAGCAGCAGCTTCAGCGTGTCGCCGCGGCCCAGCGCCAGCGCCGGCAGATACTGATATTGCGGGCTGCGAAACGCGCCGAACAGCTTGGCGACGTCGCGCGCCAGCCCGATATAGGAGCTGTAATAGCCGCCCCCCGCCTGGGGCGTCGCGGCGATGCTGTAGGCGAGGTCGGCGGGCGTGCCGGTCAGCGTCTCCGCCAGCGTGGTGCCGCGCTGGGTCTGCAGCACCAGCGAATCGCGATTCTGAGTAAGGCAGGCCGCCTGCAGCCCGCGCGGGCGCGACAGGCATTCGGCGTTGAGCTTAATCCGCAGCGCATTGGCGAGCACCGGCGCGGCGGTGGCGAGCCGCTCGGGCGCGGTGTCGCCGATCCGCGCGATGGCGGTGACGAACGCATCGAGCCGGGCGCGATCGAGCGAGGCCTGGAACAGATCCTGCGCCACCCGCACGAACACGCCCGGCCGCCCCCGCACCGCATCGCGCACTGCATCGAACCCGCCGCCGGTGTCGGGCGCGAGCAGCAGCACCGCCTGCTCGGCGCCCTCCGGCACCGTTAGCTCGAGCTTGTTCTTCTTTTTGCGCCAGGTCTCGGCGACGAAGAACCAGTCCTTGGGCGGCGGGTTGGTTGCGCCGCGCAGGAAGGCGACGACCAGCAGATAATGCGCGGCCTGGTCGGGCGGCAGCGCCGCCTCGGCCGTCACCTTGTCGCCCGGCTGGAGCGACGGGACCGCGCCGATCGGCAGTGTCGTGCTGCCCCGCGTCACCGTCAGCTTCAGGTCCGGTCCGACCAGGTCGAAGGCGTTCTGCTGGGCCTGGGCGGGGAGGGCGGCGCAGAGCAGCGCCAGCAGCATCGGGATCAGGGGAAGGCGAAGCATCGCGCCGCTATAGGGGAAGCGGGGCGGGCAGGGCCACCACCGACGCGACGAACCGCGACGTCGAGGCGCAGGATGGCCGCGTTGCTCGTCGCACGCGGCGCCCGTCACGCCGCGCTTGCTCCCCTTGCATGATTCGCTAGGTTGCGCGCGTGGCTTCTTCCACTCCTTCGGCCGGCGACGGCGCGCGCGCCCGGCTCGTCCAAGCGCTCGGCGAAGTCGCGAGCGGTGACCGCAAGGCGCTCAAAACCGTCTATGATCTGACGGCGGCGAAGCTGATGGGCGTCTGCCTGCGTATCTGCCAGGACCGCGAGGCCGCAGAGGATGTGATGCAGGAAGTGTATCTGAAGGTGTGGGACAGGGCAGGGCGCTTCGACGCGTCGCGCGCCAGCCCGATCACCTGGCTGTGCACGATCGCCCGCAACACCGCCATCGACTGGCGCCGCGCCCGCGGACTGGGCGAGACTGCACCGGTCGAAGCCGCGCTCGAACTGCCTGACGGCCGTCCCTCTGCGGAGACGCTGCTCGAAGCGGGGGAGACGCAGGCGCGCATCTTCGATTGCCTCGAGGCGCTGGAGGAAAAGCCGCGCGGGGCGATCCGCGCTGCCTTTTTCCAAGGCCGCACCTATCCCGAGCTCGCCGCCGCCGCCGCGGTGCCGCTGGGTACGATGAAGAGCTGGATCCGGCGCGGGCTGCTGCAATTGCGGGGGTGCCTCGGCGATGGCTGATCCGCTCCGCCTCGAAGACGAGGACATCGCGCTCGCCGCCGAACTCGCGCTCGGCTTGCTGGCGGCCGAGGATCTCGCCATTGCCCGCCGCCGACAACTGGCGGACCCTGCTTTTGCCGCTGCGGTGGAGCGCTGGGTGCTCGATTTCGCGCCGCTGGCGCTGGGCGGCGTCGATGCGCCCGTATCGGCCGGGCTGTGGCAGCGGATCGAGGCGCGGCTCCCCGGCGAGGATCACGGCACCGTCGTCGCGCTGCGCCGCTGGCGCGCCACGGCGATCGCGGCGAGCGCGGCCGCGGCAGTGCTGCTCGCGATCCTGCTGCTGCGCCCGGTGCCGCAGCCGGTGGTGCTGCCGCCGCCGCCGGTCGTCGTCGCGCAGATCACCGGTACCGCGGGTGCCGCCTTCGCCGCGCGCTACGATGCCGAGCAGGGCATGCTCCACGTCCGCACCGAAGCGATGCCGGCCAGCCGCCGCGCGCCCGAGCTGTGGGTGATCCCGGCGGGCGGCAAGCCGGTGTCGCTCGGCCTGGTTGCCGCACAGGGGAACCGCGACATGGCGGTGGCGCCGGCGCAGCGCGCGCTGCTCGCCGAAGGGGCAACGCTGGCGGTGACGATGGAAGACGCCGACACCGCGCCGCATGCCGGACCGAGCGGCCCGCCGGTCGCGGCAGGAAAAATCACCATTCTTTAAGAATCGCTGCATCCGGGGCGCCGGCCGTCCCGTAGCTCCGGCGCATCTCCGCAAAGAGGGGTGCGTAGCAAGAGGAAGCTAGAAGATGCGCAAGACCCGTCTCGCCTCGGTCACCGGAATCGTCGGTGCCGCGCTGCTCGCCACCGGCGCTGTTGCGGCCGTGCAGAAATTCCCGATGGTCGGCGGCGCCGCGATGTATCCGACCAAGAACATCGTCCAGAATGCGGTGAACTCGAAGGATCATACCACGCTGGTCGCCGCCGTGAAGGCCGCGGGGCTGGTCGACACGCTATCGGGGCCGGGTCCGTTCACCGTCTTCGCGCCGACCAACGCCGCCTTCGCCAAGCTGCCTGCCGGTACCGTCGACACGCTGGTGAAGCCTGAGAACAAGGCGACGCTCACCAAGATTCTCACCTACCATGTCGTCGCGGGCAAGATGAGTGCGGCGCAGATCGCGGCCAATGCCAAGGCGCATGGCGGCAAGGCGACGCTCACCACCGTCGAGGGTGAGCCGATCACGATCATGAAGGGCCCGAGCGGCGGCTGGTGGATCCAGGACGCCAAGGGCGGCAAGGCCAAGATCACCATCGCCGACGTGAACCAGTCGAACGGCGTGATCCACGTGATCGACAGCGTCCTCATGCCCTGACCGCTGTCGAGGGCCTCGCGCGCTCCCCCCTTTGGGCGAGGCCCGACCCGCCGGCGACCCTCCTCGCCGGCGGGTTTACGCCTCAGATGCCAAGCCACGCCAAGGGCGCGGGCAAGTCCAACGTAGAGTAGTCAACCTGCAGCACCCGCCGGTGGCCATCTGCAAGGCTCGCGGCCGAAGCATGCAGGATAGGCGTTTGATACGCCCAAACGTCACCGGCCTCGGCCAGGCAGGTCGCGGCGCCGCATGCTTTCACCGTCGCGGCTATTCCTGCTTCCGGAATCTTTCCCAACCGTTGCGATCCGGGGGCCACGAGCAGCGGCGCGTTGTCCTCGGGTACCGGATCGAGATGGATCCGCAGCGTCACCATCGACTCAAGGACCGAGAATGGGGGCTCGACATGGAGCAACCCCTGCTTGGTCGACCAGGGGCCGTAGCCCGGCACCTCGGCACGTTGTTGGACAGCGGTGGTGCGATCCTGATGCCAGCCTAGTGCCCAGTTGTTCGCGGCGCTCTTGTCGAACCAGATCGCGCGCACCGGCTGGGCCGCCATGCCCAAGCGGTGGGCGGCCGCCGCGCCGAGAGCGTCAGGAGCGAGGAGCTCAGCAAGGCTTTCGATACCGTGCAGGCGGAGCCCGGCTTTGCCGGCCGGCAGCGCAGCCGCCAGTGCGCGCAGCTCTGCAAGAAAAGGGGCGGCTGCACCGGCAAGGTGCGCCGCCCCATCGCGTTCGAAGTCAAGCGTCACGCGAGCTTCAGAGCTTTTCGGTCAGCTCCGGCACCAGCGTGAACAGGTCGCCGACCAGGCCGATGTCCGCCACCTGGAAGATGGGGGCGTCCTCGTCCTTGTTGATCGCGACGATCGTCTTCGAATCCTTCATGCCGGCGAGATGCTGGATCGCGCCCGAGATGCCGACCGCGACATAGACCATGGGTGCCACGATCTTGCCGGTCTGGCCAACCTGATAGTCGTTCGGCGCGTACCCTGCGTCCACTGCTGCGCGGCTGGCGCCGACGGCAGCACCCAGCTTGTCCGCCAGCGGATCGATCAGCGCGTGGAACTGCTCCTGCGAGCCGAGCGCGCGGCCGCCCGAGACGATGATCTTGGCGCTAGTCAGCTCCGGACGCTCCGACGCGGCGATTTCCGAGCCGACGAAGGTCGACAGACCCTTGTCACCCGCGGCCGCGACGGCTTTCACCGTGCCGCTGCCGCCGGTTGCGGCTGCCTTGTCGAAGGCGGTGCCGCGCACGGTGATCGCCAGCTTCTTGTCGCTGGTCTGCACGGTGGCGATCGCGTTGCCGGCATAGATCGGCCGGGTGAAGGTATCCGGACCCTCGACCGAGAGGATGTCGGAAATCTGCATCACGTCGAGCGCGGCGGCGACGCGCGGCGCCACGTTTTTCCCCGTCGTGGTCGCCGGGAACAGCACGGCATCGTGATCGCCCATCAGCTGGACGACCAGCGGCGCGACGTTCTCCGCCAGGAAATGCTCGTATGCCGCGTCGTCGGCGACATGGACCTTGCCCACGCCTTCGATCTGCGCCGCGGCCTCGGCCACTGCCGAGACACCCTTGCCGGCGACGAGCAGGTGGACTTCACCCAGCTTTGCCGCGGCGGTGACGGTGGAAAGCGTCGCGTCCTTGACGCTCTGATGGTCGTGTTCGACCCAAACCAGTGTCTTCATCACGCGACTCCCATGCCCTTGAGCTTCTCGACCAGCTCGTCGACCGAGCCCACCTTGATGCCTGCCTGGCGCTTGGCCGGCTCGACCACCTTCAGCGTCTTGAGGCGCGGGGTGACGTCGACGCCGTAGTCGGCGACGGTCTTCTTCGCGACCGGCTTGGTCTTGGCCTTCATGATGTTCGGCAGCGTGGCGTAGCGCGGCTCGTTAAGTCGGAGATCGGTGGTGACGATCGCCGGCATCTTGAGGTCCACGGTCTCGAGGCCGCCGTCGATCTCGCGGGTCACGTGCACGCGATCCCCGGCGATCTCGACCTTGGAGGCGAAGGTGCCCTGCGCCCAGCCGAGCAGTGCGGCCAGCATCTGGCCGGTCTGGTTCGAATCGTCGTCGATCGCCTGCTTGCCGAGGATGATCAGCCCGGGCTGCTCCTCTTCGGCCACCTTGGCGAGCAGCTTGGCGACCGCCAGCGGCTCGACCTCGTCGTCGGTCTGGATCAGGATGCCGCGATCGGCGCCCATGGCGCGCGCGGTGAGCAGCACGTCGGTTTCCGCCTTGGCGACGCCGATCGTGACCACGACGATCTCGGTCGCCGCGCCCTTCTCCTTCAGCCGAACCGCTTCCTCGATCGCGATTTCGTCGAAGGGGTTCATGCTCATCTTGACGTTCGCCAGATCGACGCCCGTCCCGTCCGCTTTCACGCGGGGCTTCACGTTGTAATCAAGCACGCGCTTGACCGGTACCAGGACCTTCATTCGCATCCTTCCTGTCTGCCAGGGTTATCCCCGGACAATTGGGTTACGTTTACGCGAACGTCAACCGCTCGCAAGCGATTCGGCGTACGCCTGCATCAGCGTGCCGAAGGATTCCGGGGGCGGAAATTTTGGATAGCTGTACGAAGCGCCAGTCGCGGCCCAGGGCAGCGCTTCCTCGGTGAAGGTCTCGAGGAAGGGCGGGGCGGACATCGGGGCGTCGAGCATCGTGCTGCGGATATTCACGAAGGCGTCCAGACCCTCGGGTCGGGTGAACAGCCAGCTCTTGCAATGGTCGCAGTGGAAATGCCGCGTGGGGCCATGCAGGCCACCGATCACCGGCGTGCCCTCGATTACCGCGAACGCTTCTGCCGGATAGAGCCCGCTCAGCGAATAGGCGCTGGCGGTCATGCGCTGGCAGCCGGTGCAATGGCAGGCCATGGTGACGAGCGCATCGCCCGTCACCCGGAACCGCACGCGGGCGCAGCGGCAGCCGCCTTCGACCGTCTTCACAGCCGAGGCGGCCACCTCGCTCACGCCGCGTTCTTCACCTCCGCCACGATCTTCTGGGCGGCGTCGCCCAGGTCGTTGGCGGCGACGATCGGCAGGCCCGAATTGGCCAGGATGTCCTTGCCCTGCTGCACGTTGGTGCCCTCGAGGCGCACGACCAGCGGCACCGAGAGGTTCACTTCCTTGGCGGCAGCGACGATGCCTTCCGCGATGATGTCGCAGCGCATGATGCCGCCGAAGATGTTGACGAGGATGCCCTTCACCGCCGGATCGCTCAGGATGATCTTGAACGCCGCGGTGACCTTCTCCTTGTTCGCGCCGCCGCCCACGTCGAGGAAGTTGGCCGGGAACATGCCGTTCAGCTTGATGATGTCCATGGTGGCCATCGCCAGGCCGGCGCCGTTGACCATGCAGCCGATGTCGCCGTCGAGCTTGATATAGGCGAGGTCGTACTTCGACGCCTCGAGCTCCATCGGATCCTCTTCGGTTTCGTCGCGCAGTTCCATCAGGTCCTTGTGACGGTACATCGCGTTCGAATCGAAGCCGACCTTGGCGTCGAGCACCATCAGCTTGTTGTCGTCGGTGACGGCGAGCGGGTTGATCTCGATCTGCGAGGCGTCGGTGCCGAGGAAGGTGTCGTACACCTTGCCGGCGAGGCTCTGCGCCTGCTTGGCGAGATCGCCCTCCAGGCCCAGCGCGTTGGCGACGGCGCGGCCATGGTGCGGCATGAAGCCGGTCGCGGGATCGACGTCGAAGGTGTGGATCTTCTCCGGCGTGTCATGCGCGACGGTTTCGATGTCCATGCCGCCCTCGGTCGAGACGACGAAGGCAACGCGGCCGGTGGCGCGATCGACCAGCAGCGCGAGGTAGAATTCCTTGGCGATGTCGACGCCGTCGGTGACGTACAGGCGGTTGACCTGCTTGCCGGCGGCGCCGGTCTGGATCGTCACCAGCGTGTTGCCGAGCATCTCGGTCGCCGCGTGGCGGACTTCGTCCTCGGTCTTGGCGAGGCGGACGCCGCCCTTGGCTTCGGCCGGCAGTTCCTTGAACTTGCCCTTGCCGCGGCCGCCGGCATGGATCTGCGCCTTCACGACATAGAGCGGCCCAGGCAGCTTCTTCGAGGCTTCGACGGCCTCCTCGACGCTCATCGCGGCAAAGCCGGCCGGCACGGGCACGCCGAACTTCGCGAGCAGTTCCTTGGCCTGATATTCGTGGATGTTCATGGGAGCAGTCCGCCTTTTCAAGGGAACGGGGAAAGGATCGCGCCCGCCTAAGCACAGCGCGCGCGCGAAATCCACCCTTTTAGGAATTATTGCGATTGCGAATGGTTTGCAACATGCCGGTCACCGGAGTGGAGCACGAAGCCATAGGCGTGGCGGGCTTACCATCTCATGAAGCGAGGAGGGCGCATTCGCCTTCCGCACCATCGTCATTCCCGCGAAGGCGGGAATCCATTTGCCAGGACGCTGGGGAAAGAAACGACGCTTCGGCGTCAATGGATCCCCGCTATCGCGGGGATGACGGTGGGTAGTGGGAAGGCGGTGCAATCCCCTTGGGCTTCATCGCCGACCGCCGCGCCAGCCTCTCCCGCCTCAACGAAGCGGGAGACGGAGCACGCCTCAAGCCTCGGTGCGGGCCTTGACGATCTTGCCGGGTTTCGCGGGCGGCTCGCCCTTGGGCAGCGCGTCGACATGGTCCATGCCGTCGATCACTTCGCCCCAGACGGTGTACTGGCCGTCGAGGAAGGTCGCGTCGTCGAGGCAGATGAAGAACTGCGAGTTGGCGCTGTTCGGATTGTTGGTGCGCGCCATCGAGCAGACGCCGCGGACATGCGGCTCCTTCGAGAATTCCTGCGCCAGGTCCGGCTTGTCCGAACCGCCCATGCCGGTGCCCGAGGGATCGCCACCCTGCGCCATGAAGCCGTTGATCACGCGGTGGAAGATCACGCCGTCGTAGAAGCCCTCGTCGGCAAGACCGGCGATGCGCGCGACATGGTTGGGCGCGAGGTCGGGGCGCAGGCGGATGCGGACGTCGCCGGTGTCGAGCGTGAGTACGAGCGTAGTGGGATCGGCCATGGGGCACCTCTTCTCTAAAACTGCAGCGATGCCCTAAGCGGTGCGCTGCCGACTTGCAAATCCGGGCTGAGGGTGGCAGCGACCCCCCGACGAGGCCGCAGCACGGGAGGTCGGACGGTGAGCGAGACCGAACTGCACGAAGAGGCCGCCGCGCCCGAGAGCCAGCTCGACGAGGACGATCGACTCAAGCCCGAATTCGTCAGCGCGGTGCTGGATGCGGTGGACGAGGGCAACGACGAGGCCGCGCATGTGCTGGTCGCGCCGCTCCACCCCGCCGACATCGCCGACCTGATCGAGCTGGTGCCGTCCGAGCGGCGGGCCGATGTCGTCACCGCGATTTCCGACCTGATCGACGGCGACGTGCTCGCCGAGATGAACGACTGGGTGCGCGAGGCGCTGGTCGACGCGCTCGAGCCGCATCAGGTGGCCGATATCGCCGCCGAACTCGATACCGACGACGCCGTTGCCATCATCGAGGACATGGATGTCGAGGACCAGCGCGAGGTGCTCCGCGCGCTCGACCCCGACGACCGCGCCGCGATCGAGGAGGCGCTGTCCTACCCCGAGGAATCCGCCGGCCGCCTGATGCAGCGCGAGCTGATCGCGGTGCCCGAGCATTGGACCGTCGGCGACGTGCTCGACTATCTGCGCGGCAATGACGAGCTGACCACCGATTTCTGGGAAATCTTCGTCGTCGATCCCTCGCACAAGCCGATCGGCACCTGCGAGCTTTCCTGGATCCTGCGCACCCCGCGCGGCATCACGATCAGCGACGTGATGAAGCGCGAGCAGACGCTGATCCCGGTCGACATGGACCAGGAGGAAGTGGCGTTGCGCTTCCAGAAATACGCGCTGATCTCCGCTGCGGTGGTCGATCTCAGCGGGCGGCTGGTCGGCATGATCACGGTGGACGACATCGTCCACATCATCTCGCAGGAAGCCGGCGAGGACATCCTCCGCCTGTCGGGCGCGGGCGAGGGCGACATCAACGAGCCGGTGCTGCTGACGGTCAGGACGCGGCTGACCTGGCTGTTCGTCAACCTCGGCACCGCGATGTTGGCCGCCTCGGTGGTCGGGCTGTTCCAGGGCGAGATCGCCAAGTTCGCGCTGCTCGCGGTGCTGATGCCGATCGTCTCGGGCATGGGCGGCAACGCCGGCACGCAGACGCTGGCGGTGGTCGTTCGCGCGATCGCGACCAACCAGCTGACCGAATCGAACACCTTGCGGATGATCTGGCGCGAGCTGCGCATCGCCGCCGCCAACGGCGCGTCGCTGGGGCTGGCGATTGGGGCGGGGACGATGCTGGTCTATGGCATCCCGTGGCTGGCGGTCGTGATCGCGGCGGCGATGGTGATCAACAACGTGATCGCGGGGCTTTCGGGGGTGCTGATCCCGGTGACGCTGGATCGGCTGCGCGTCGATCCCGCCGTATCCTCGGCGGTGTTCGTCACGATGATGACCGACGTGATGGGATTCTTCTCCTTCCTCGGCCTGGCAACCTTGGTGGGCCTCGGCGGCTGACTTGATCGCGGGGCAGGGACCGCCCAAATCGGCCCCGTGCCACTCCATCTCACCAAGGTCGCCTTTGCCTGCGACAGCGTCGATTTCCTGCGATCCCGACTGGAGGCGCGCGCTGCCGCGGGCGGCGTTGCGCTGACCACGCGCTATTTGCCCAAGCGGCACGAAGAGATCGACGGCGGCTCGTTGTTCTGGATCCTCAAGCACCAGCTGGTCGGCCGCTCGCCGATTCTAGGCTTCGGCGAGGCGGAGGGTGGGCGCACCGCGATCCTGCTGGAGCCCAAGCTGGTGCTGGTCCAGGCGCGGCCCAAGCGGGCGCACCAGGGCTGGCGCTATCTCGAGGATGCCGACGCGCCGCGCGACCTGGGCGATCTGGAGGGCGGGGCGGACGAACTGCCGCCGTCGCTGATGGGAGAGCTGGCGGGGCTGGGGTTGTTGTAACGTTTGATTTCTTGAACCCCTCCCCTTCAGGAGAGGGGCTAGAGGGAACTCAAACCGCCTCCGCCCTTAGCGGACGGCTGAGCAGCGCGTCGATCACCTCGGCCACCGGCGCGCCTTCGAGCAGCGCATTGACCGCCAGCGTCACCGGCATCTCCACCCCCGCTTCGGCCGCCGCCTCGCGCAACACGGGTGCGGTGAACGCGCCCTCGGCCACGGTCTTGCGATCCGACAGCAGCTCGGCGGCGCTGCGGCCCTGGCCCAGGCCCACCCCCAGCGAGAAGTTGCGCGAGTTGGTCGAGGAGCAGGTGAGTACCAGGTCGCCCAACCCCGACAGCCCGGTCAGTGTCTCCGCCTGCGCACCCCGCGCCAGGCCGAAGCGCGTCATCTCGGCAAAGCCCCGCGCGATCAGCGCGGCGCGGGCGTTAAGGCCGAGCCCGGCGCCCTCGACCACCCCGCAAGCGATGGCGAGCACATTCTTCACCGCACCGCCGATCTCCGCCCCGATCACATCGGCCGAGGCATAGGGGCGGAAGGCGGGCGCACCGAGCCGGTCGCTCAACCGCGTGCGCAGGTCCGTATCTTCGCACGCCAGCGTCACCGCCGTCGGCTTCCCCGCCGCTACTTCATGCGCGAAGGTGGGGCCGGACAGCACCGCGATCGGCGCTTCCGGCGCCACGCTGCGGGCGACTTCGCCGACCAGCAGCCGGGTGCCCGCCTCGATCCCCTTGGCGCACAGCACCAGCGGGGTCGCGCCCACGGTCATCTCGGCCAGTACCGACCGAACGTGCTGCGCCGGCGCCACCACCAGCAGCGCGTCGCAGCCGGCGAGATCGCCCAGGCTGCCCGTCGCGCGAATGCTCGGCGAGAGCGGCACGCCGGCGAGAAACTGGCGGTTCTCGTGGTTGGTGTTGATGCTCTCCACCACCTCGGGCTCGCGCGCCCAGAGCAGCACCGGCGCATCACCTCGGGCCGCCACTTGCGCCAGCGCAGTGCCCCAGGCGCCGCCGCCGATCACCCCTATCTTCATGCCTTCACTCCCGCACCACGCACCTTTTCCGCATCGGGGTCGAGCGGCCAGCGCGGCCGCGCCGGGAAATCGAGCGGATCGGTAAGTCCCTGGGCGAAGCGCTCGGCGCCGGCCCAGGCGATCATTGCCGCATTGTCGGTGCACAGCCAGAGCGGCGGCGCGACGAAGGGCAGGGCATGCTCGGCTGCCAGCGACTCCAGTGCCGTCCGCACCGCCGTATTGGCCGCGACGCCGCCCGCCACGACCAGCGCCGTCGGGCGGGTCACCGCCAGCGCCAGCCGGGTGCGATCGACCAGGCAATCGACGACCGCCTGCTGGAACGAGGCGGCGAGATCCTCGGCGCTATGGTCGTTCACCGCCCGCGCGACCGCGCTCTTGAGGCCCGCGAAGGAGAAATGCGGCTCGCCCGACCCGACCAGCGGGCGCGGCAGCGGCACCGCCTTGGGGTTGCCGCGTTCGGCCGCCTTCTCCACCGCCGGGCCGCCGGGGAAGCCGAGGCCGAGCAGCTTGGCGGTCTTGTCGAACGCCTCGCCCGCGGCATCGTCGATCGTGGTGGCGAGCCGGCGATAGCGGCCGACACCCTCGACCAGCAGCAGCTGACAATGCCCGCCCGAGACGAGCAGCAGCAGGTACGGAAATTCCAGGCTGCGATCGCCGAGCCGGGGTGACAGCGCATGGCCCTCCAGATGATTCACCGCCACCAGCGGCTTGCCCGCGGCGAGCGCCAGCGCCTTGCCGGTGACGAGCCCCACCATAACCCCGCCGATCAGCCCGGGACCTGCGGTCGCGGCGATCGCGTCGACTTCGGCCAGCGTCACGCCCGCCTCCTCCAACGCCGCCTCGACCAGCGGCCCCAGCGTCTCGACATGCGCCCGCGCGGCGATCTCCGGCACGACGCCGCCATAGGGCCGGTGCGCCTCTTCCTGTCGCGCCAGCTTGTGCGCGCGGATCGTGCCGTCGCTTTCCACCAGGGCCGCCGCGGTTTCGTCGCAGCTCGATTCAAGTCCGAGGATGAGTGCCATGTCTCCCATCTAAGCCGCTTGGCGGCGGGGTCCAGAGGCCGAGGGCGTTTGGATCCGCGAAGACCCCCATTGCCCTCGCTTTCGCGTGACCCTAGCACCTGCCCCATGACTGCACTTCGCATCGGCACGCGCGGGTCGCCGCTCGCTCTTACCCAGGCGCATATGGTGCGCGACGCGCTCAAGGCCGCGCACGGCATCGACGGCGAGATCGTCATCGTCCGCACCACCGGCGACAAGGTGCAGGACCGTCCGCTCGCCGAGATCGGCGGCAAGGCGCTGTGGACCAAGGAGCTCGATCGCGCGCTCCTCGAAGGCGAGATCGACTGCGCGGTGCACTCGATGAAGGATGTCGAGACCGTCCGCCCCGAAGCCATTGCCATTGCCGCGATGCTGCCCCGCGCGGACGTGCGCGACCGGCTGGTCGGCGCCGAAACGCTCGCTGCGCTCAAGCCCGGTGCGGTGATCGGCACCGCCTCGCCGCGACGCGCCGCGCAGGTGAAGCGCCACCGGCCCGACGTGACCACGGTGCTGTTCCGCGGCAATGTCGACACCCGGCTCGCCAAGCTGGCGGCGGGCGAGGCGGATGCGACATTGCTCGCCTCGGCGGGGCTGGAGCGGCTGGGGCGATTCGATGTCGGCCACATCCTGCCGACCAACGTGATGCTGCCGGCTCCGGCCCAAGGGGCAGTGGGGATCGAGGCACGTGCCGACGATTCTCGGATGCTCGGGCTGCTCGCCGCGATCGACCATCCGAAGACGCGTGCCTGTGTGCTGGCCGAGCGCGCGCTGCTCGCCGCGCTGATGGCCGACTGCCATTCGCCGGTCGCCGCACTGGCGACGATCGAGGGCGCGATCCTCACCATCGAGGCCGAGCTCTACGCCGCCGACGGCAGCGCGCATGTCCATGGCATGATCGAAGGCGCGCCCGAGGATGCGATGCTGCCCGCGACGCTAGCCCGCGACTTGCTCGACCGCGCGCCCGAGGCGGTGCGTGCGCTGTTCGCCGGATGAGCCGTCCCATCGCGGTGCTGCGGCCCGAGCCCGGCAACCGCATCACCGCCGCCGCCGTAGAGGGACGCGGACGCACCGCGATCCGCCTGCCGCTGTTCGCGACGCGGCCGCTGGCGTGGGACGTGCCGGATCCTGCGGGCTATGACGCGCTGATCCTGACGAGCGCCAATGCGGTCCGGCTTGCGGGCGAGGGGCTGGCGACATTGCGGGGACTGCCCGTGCACGCCGTGGGGGAAGCCACGGCCTCCGCCGCGCGGCGCGCGCATTTCGATGTGATCGCCACCGGCGGTGCCGGAGCGGCGGCGCTGGTCGCGCAGGCCGAGGCGGCGGGCGTCCACCGTGCGCTGCACCTCGCGGGTCAGGAGCGGACGCTGCATGCCGGCGGCATCGTGGCCGACGTGATCCCGGTCTATGCCAGCGAAGTGCTGCCGGTTTCCGTCGCGGACGTCGCGGCGCTGGCGGGCTGTGTGGCCCTCGTTCAGTCCGCTCGCGCCGGCGCACGGCTGGCGGAACTCGTCCACGATCGCGGCACTGTCCGGCTCGCGGCGGTGAGCGAGGCTGCCGCCGCCGGGGCGGGGCAGGGCTGGGCAGTGACCGCCGTTGCGGCGTGCCCGGAAACCGAAGCGCTGCTCGACCTCGCCGTCGCGCTCGCCGATTGACCCGCGGGGCTGGTTGACCCGGGAAGCCCGCGCGGCGAAAAGGGCGGCCATGAGCGACGAGCCCCTGGCGCCCGAGCCGGTCCGAACCCTGAGTCCGCGCCGTAATCGAATGATCCCCGTCGGGCTGGGCTTCCTTGCCGGCGTCGCCTTGACGGCGGGCGCGATCGAGCTGGCCGGCCCGCATCTCAAGAGCACGGCGAACGATCCGAACCAGCCCGCCGCGGCCGCCTCGCCGTCAGTCCAGCCGCTGAAGGTGCCGCCGCCGGTGCTGGCCCCCGCCACCGACGTCGCGACGCTCGATGCCCGCGAAAGCCAGCTCGCCGCGCGGCTCGACGCGCTGGAGCTGGAGCTGCGCCAGGCTGACGAGAGCGCACGCAATGCGGCGCAATACTCCACCCAGGCCGAACGGCTGATGGTCGCCGCCGCCGTGCGCCGTGCCATCGAGCGCGGCCAGCCGCTGGGCAGCCTGGAGCAGCAGCTCCGCGCGCGCTTCGGCGAACGGCACCCGCAGGCGGTGGCCGCGATCGCCACCGCCGCGCACGACCCGCTGACAATCGAAGACCTGCGCATCGCGCTCGACACGATCGCGCCGAGGCTCGGCGCCGCGCCCGATGACAGCCTGTGGGTGCGTTTCCGCAGCTTCGTGGGCGATCTGTTCGTGTTGCATCAGGCCGGCATGCCGAGCCCCCGCCCGGCCGAGCGGCTGCGCCGCGCCCGCAGTGCCCTGGCCGCCGGCAATGTCGAGACCGCGATCGCCGAAGTGATGCACATGCCCGGCGCGTCGATAGCGGAGGGCTGGACCAGTGCCGCCTCGCGCTATGTGAACGCGCGCAAGGCGCTGGACGAAATAGAGAAGGCGGCCGCTGCAACGCCGCCCAAACCCCCGGTCGTGGCGCCGGCACCCGCCCCCGCCCCGGCACCGGAGACACCGAGGAACGACTGAAATGGCAGAGATGGGCCGGTTCGACTGGCAGGATCCGTTCGGGCTCGACGGCGAGCTGACCGACGAAGAGCGGATGGTGCGCGACGCCGCACGCGATTATGCGCAGGGCGAGTTGCTCCCGCGCGTGACCTCCGCATATCTTGAGGAACGCTTCGACCGCGAGATCATGGCCGAGATGGGCACGCTGGGTCTGCTCGGGCCGACGATCCCCGAAACCTATGGCGGGGCAGGCCTCGGCTATGTCGCCTATGGGCTGGTCGCACGCGAAGTGGAGCGGGTCGATTCGGGCTATCGCTCGGCGATGAGCGTGCAGAGCTCGCTCGTCATGCATCCGATCCATGCCTATGGCAGCGAGGAGCAGCGGCGGAAGTACCTACCCAAGCTGGCGAGCGGCGAATGGGTCGGCTGCTTCGGCCTCACCGAGCCCGATGCGGGCTCCGATCCCGCCGGCATGCGCACCCGCGCCGAGAAGATCGACGGCGGCTACCGGATCACCGGCGCCAAGATGTGGATCACCAATTCGCCGATCGCCGACGTCTTCGTCGTCTGGGCGAAGAGCGATGCGCATGACGGCGCGATCCGCGGCTTCGTGCTGGAGCGCGGCATGAAGCGTCTCACCAGCCCGAAGATCGAGGGCAAGCTGAGCTTGCGCGCTTCGGTGACTGGCGAGATCGTGATGGACGGCGTGGAAGTCGGCGAAGATGCGCTGCTCCCCAACGTCCAGGGGCTGAAGGGTCCGTTCGGCTGCCTCAACCGCGCGCGCTACGGCATCGCCTGGGGTACGATGGGCGCGGCCGAGGCATGTTTCCATGCCGCGCGGCAATATACGCTCGATCGCCATCAGTTCGGCCGGCCGCTCGCGGCGACCCAGCTGGTGCAGCTCAAGCTCGCCAATATGGAGACTGAGATCGCGCTCGGGCTGCAGGCGGCGCTGCGCTGCGGCCGGATGTTCGATGCGGGCACGCTCAGCCCGGAAGCAATCAGCATCATCAAGCGCAACAATTGCGGCAAGGCGCTGGAGATCGCGCGCACTGCACGCGACATGCACGGCGGCAACGGCATCTCGGCCGAATTCCATGTGATCCGCCATGCGATCAACCTCGAGACGGTGAACACCTATGAGGGCACGCACGACGTGCACGGGCTGATCCTCGGCCGGGCGATCACCGGCATCGCGGCGTTCTGATGGCGCCCGATCGGCAGCCGGTGCTGGAGGGCGTTCTCGTCCGCATCCGGCCAATGACGGAGGCCGATCGGGAACCGCTCTATGCGGTTGCCAGCGATCCTCTTGTCTGGGAGGTGCACCCGGCGCATGATCGCTGGCAGCGGCCGGTGTTCGATGCCTTTTTCGATGCCTGCCTGGGAAGCGGGGGCGGCCTGACGATCCTGGATCGGGCGAGCGGCGCGGTGATCGGCGCGTCGCGCTACGACAACTGGGTACCGGAGGCCGACGAGATCGAGATCGGCTGGACCTATCTCGCCCGTGCCTATTGGGGCGGGCGCTACAATCGCGAGATCAAGGCGTTGATGCTCGCCCATATCCACCGCGAGGTTGCGACCGCGACGTTCATGGTGGGGGCGGACAATGTCCGCTCGCGCCGCGCGATGGAGAAAGTCGGCGGCGTGCTGCGCCCGGGCACGCTGCCGCGTATCACGGCCGGCGAGAACAAGCCGCACGTCGTCTACGAGATCCGGCGCTCGTGAAGCCGCTCGCCGGCATCAAGGTCGTCGAGCTCGCCCGCATCCTGGCCGGGCCGTGGTGCGGGCAACTGCTCGCCGACCTGGGCGCCGAGGTGGTGAAGGTCGAGCGGCCCGGGGCAGGGGACGACACCCGTCACTGGGGCCCGCCCTTCCTCCACGATGCCAAGGGCGCGAACCGCGATGCCGCCTATTTCCACGCCTGCAACCGCGGCAAGACCAGCGTGGGCATCGACATTGCCACGCCCGAGGGGCAGGCGGCCGCCCGCGCGCTGATCGCCGATGCCGATGTCGTGATCGAGAACTACAAGGTCGGCGGGCTGGTGAAGTACGGGCTCGATGCGGCCAGCCTGCGCGCTGCCAACCCGCGCCTGATCGTCTGTTCGATCACCGGCTTCGGCCAGACCGGGCCCTATGCGGGCCGCGCCGGCTATGACTTCATCATCCAGGGCATGGGCGGGGCGATGAGCCTCACCGGCGAGCCCGACGGTGCGCCCCAGAAGGCTGGCGTCGCCTATGCCGACATTTTCACCGGCGTGTATTCGGCCGTGGCGATCCTCGCCGCGCTCCGTCGCCGCGATGTGGAGGGGGTGGGTGCGCATATTGATATGGCGCTGCTCGATACGCAGGTAGCGGTGCTCGCCAACCAGGCGCTCAACTGGATGGCGAGCGGCACGGTGCCGCACCGCATGGGCAACGGGCATGCGAATCTGGTGCCCTATCAGGCCTTTGCCTGCCGCGACGGCGAGCTGATCGTGGCGGTGGGCAATGACTCGCAGTTCGCCAAGCTCTGCTCGATCCTCGGCCTCGATCTGGTGAGCGATGCACGCTTCGCGACCAACCCGGCGCGCGTGACGAATCGCGATGCGCTGATCCCGCAGCTCGCCCGCGCGATCCTCGATTGGACCAAGGCCGATCTCTACGAGGCGCTGGAGGCGCAGGGCGTGCCGGCGGGGCCGATCAACCGCGTCGACGAGGTGTTCGCCGATCCGCAGGTGATCGCGCGCGGCATGGCGATCGTGCGCGACGGGCTGCCGGGCCTCGCCAGCCCGATCACGATCGACGGCGAACGCATGGTAGCGGACCGGGCTAGCCCGGCGCGGCCTCAGATCGCCGGGTAGCGCAGCCGGCCGATGAAGCGGGAGAGGCTCGGCCGGTTGGTCGTGCGGCTCACGAACCCGGCCTTGGCCTTCTCGAACCGCATGATCCCCTCGATCCGCCGCGCGAGGAAGGCGCGGGTGTCCGCCCATTCCTCACTCTCGTCCTGCACGAACACGGCGATCGTCGCGGCATAGACGCTGCCGAGCGTCATCCGCTTGGTATAGTGGTTATAGTCGGTGGCGGTGTCGCCGGCCGCGCGCCACATCGCATCGGCCGCGCGCCAGCCGAGCTTGCTCGCCCGCGCGAGGTTCTGCGGCATGGCGAGGATTGCCAGCGCCCGGCGCAGCGCGTCGCGATAGGGGGCGAGCAGCGCCAGCCGCGCCTCGACCAGCGCGGTGATACGCGCGCGGATCTTCATGCCCGCCAGCGCCTCCAGCGAAAGCTCGTCGAGCATCGCGCGGTCGATATGCGCGAACCAGGCGTCGATCATCGCTAGCGGCCCGTCCGAGAAGGCGAGTCGCGCCACGTCGCGGTCGACCCCCATGCCGTCGGCGGTGGCGTCGAGCGCGCGCTGGTTCCAGCCGTCGAAGGCGGCATTGGCGGCAAGCGACGGCGCAAGCGCCGCGCGCAGTTCGTCGAGGGTGGCGTCGGCGAGATCCATGGGTGCTGATCTAGGCGCGAAGCCGCCGCCCGGCAACCGCCTACCCCTTGGGCCGTACCGCGCCCTGCCGCACCAGCACCAGCGCCGCCGCGACCAGCGCCGCGCCGAACAGATCGGCGGTGCCGAGCCGCTCCCCGAAGATGATCCAGCCGAGCGCCGCGCCAACGGCCGGCTGCACCAGCAGCGCGATGCCGATCACCAGCGGCGAGAGATGGCCGAGCGCATAGATCATGCAGCCCTGCCCGATCAGCTGGCTGACGATGGCGAGCGCCAGCAGCGGCCACCAGAGATGCGGCACGATCTGCTCGCCCATCGCCAGCGCGATCACCAGCAGCGGCGGGATGGTGGCGAGCGACGACAGCGCCAGCGCCGGCACCGGGCCGAGCGACACCCGCACCCGCGCCATCAGCGCGAAATAGACCGCGTAGAACACGCCGGCGGCGAGGCAGAACAGGTCGCCCGCCAGATGTCGCGAGGAAAGCTCGGCCGAGCGCCCGAGCAGCAGCGCCCCGCCGATCGCGGCGAGGAGCAGTGCGGCGCCCTGCATCTTGCTCGGCCAGGCACGCGCGACGACGAAGCCGTAGATCGGGAAGATCAGCGACGCCGAATTGCCGAACAGCGTTGAGTTGGCGAGCGTCGTGCGGACGATGCCGACATGCCAGCTGGCGAGATCCAGCGCGAACACCACGCCCGCGATGCTGAGGATCCACCAGCGCCCGCGTGCCAGCGCAAGCGGCTTTTCGCCCAGTGCAGTGGCGGCGGCGAAGAGGATCGGCGTGGCGATGATCAGCCGCCAGAAGGCGGCGGACACCGGCCCGACATCCGCCATCCGCACGAACAAGGGGCCCGTCGCCAGCGCGGCGTTTGCGATGAGTGCTGCGACGAGCGCGGTCGCAACATGGCTTCGTGCCGGGGAAGTTTTTGTTGTCGGTGCGTTGCGCTGCATGGCGCCCTGTAGCGCCCTATCTGTGCGAAGTCACAAGCTGCAAAAGGAATTTCGATGCCCAGCCTGTTCGATCCGATTCAGCTCGGCGCGATCCACGCCGCCAACCGCGTGTGGATGTCGCCGCTCACCCGCGGCCGTTCGACGCGCGGCCATGTGCCCACCCCGGTCATGGTCGATTATTACCGCCAGCGCGCCAGCGCCGGGCTGATCATCACCGAAGCGACCGGCATCAGCCAGCAGGGGCTCGGCTGGGCCTACGCGCCCGGCATCTGGAGCGACGAGCAGGTCGAGGCGTGGAAGCCGATCACCGCCGCTGTCCACGAAGCCGGCGGGAAGATCGTCTCGCAGCTCTGGCACATGGGCCGGCTGGTCCATTCGGACTTCCTCGGCGGCGAGCCGCCGGTCTCCGCTTCGGCGACCACTGCGCCCGGCGAGGTCCGCACCTATCCGGCAGAGGACGCCGGCGAGATCAAGCGGCCCTATACCCAGGCCCGCCCCCTGCGCATCGACGAGATCCCCGGCATTCTCGCCGATTATGCCCGCGCCGCCGAGAACGCGATCCGCGCCGGGTTCGATGGGGTGCAGATTCACGCCGCCAATGGCTATCTGATCGACCAGTTCCTGCGCGACAATGCCAATTTCCGCGAAGACGAATATGGCGGCTCGATCGAGAACCGCATCCGCCTGCTCCGCGAGGTGAGCCAGCGCGTGGTCGACACGATCGGCGCCGATCGCACCGGCGTGCGACTCTCGCCCAACGGCGAAGTGCAGGGCGTCAACGACAGCAACCCGGTGCCATTGTTCGAGGCGGCTGCGGCGGCGCTCGACGATATCGGCGTGGCCTTCCTCGAGATGCGCGAGCCGCGTCCGGGCGGAAGCCGGGGCGAGCCCGACCAGCCGCCAATCCATCCGGTGATGCGCAAGGTCTATCGCGGGGTGCTCGCGCTCAACTCGAACTATGATGCCGCCAGCGCCCAGGCGGCGCTCGACGCAGGCGAGGCCGATGCCATCGCCTTCGGGCGGACCTTCCTCGCCAACCCGGACCTGCCGCGCCGCCTGCGCGAGGGGCTGCCGCTCAACCCGCAGCGGGAAGAGCTGTTCTATGTCGGTGGCGCCGAGGGCTACACCGATTATCCGACCGCCGACGAGGCCGCGCTTCAGCCGGCCTGATCGAAGCCGTCGATCCAGCGAGTGCTGGCGTCGCGGAGACGCGCGCGCGTCTTCGCGGGGCCCAGCACCGCCGCGAGTGTGACGGGGAACCACGGCCAGAACAGGAAGCTGCCGGTCACCAGCAGCGCGATCAGGATCGCGCCGCCGAAGCGCAGCGTCGCCAGCCGCGAATGCGCGGTGTAGTTGAGCTTGATGGTGCGCGGCGCCTTGGCGTCGAACCAGCTGCGCGTGACGAAGCTGTCCGGCGTGGCTTTCGGACGCTGAATCCCGAACCGCCAACCCTGCGCACCCCTCCCGCTTGCGGGAGGGGACGGGGGAGGGGCTGATCTGTGCCGCTTACCCTTATGGCTGCCATCCCCTCCCCCGACCCCTCCCGCAAGCGGGAGGGGAGATTTGGTATGGGAGACTTCGCGTCCAGTCTTGCGATCGATGACGACCAGCCTTCGGCCCCGCTCTTCGACGCGATAGCGAGAGGGGGGCATGTCCATGGGCTCAGCCCAGCGCCGCGCGGCGGGCGCGCCATTGCTCGGCGGTCTGCGCCCAGCGATCGACCCGCAGATGCTCGAGCGGGGCGGGCAGCCGGGTAGGCCCACCATTCTCGGCGCCCAGCGCCTGGGCCAGGCGGATGGAGGCGGTGTTCTCGGGATCGATGGTGTGGATCACCTCGTCCCAGCCGAGCACGTCTACCGCATAGTCGATCGCGGCGATGGCAGCCTCACGGGCATAGCCCTTGCCGGCAGCCTCCGAGGCAAGGCCCCAGCCCACTTCCAGCCCAGGCCAGCCATCGGGAGAATGCGGGCCGATGCGACCAATCCAGCGACCGGTCGCGCGTTCGATCACCGCGAACATTGAGAAGCCGCGGATGGTCCAGGCGCCCGCCATGCTGCACAGGCTGCGCCAGGCGGTGCCGCGCGGCTGCACGCCGCCCAGGAACCGCATCACCTCCGGATCGGCATGGAACGCCGCCCATGCCTCGAAATCGCCGGCCGCGTGCTGGCGCAGGATCAGGCGCTCGGTTTCGAGCACCGGCACCTGCATCAGCCGAACTTGGCCTTGAGCGCGAGCATCGCCAGCGCCGCCTTGGCGGCCTCGCCGCCCTTGTCCTTCTGCTTGGGGTCGGCGCGGACCAGCGCCTGCGCCTCATTCTCGACCGTCAGGATGCCGTTGCCGATCGCGACGCCGTCCATCGACAGCGCCATCAGCCCGCGCGCGCTTTCGCCGGCGACGATCTCGAAATGATAGGTCTCGCCGCGGATCACCACGCCGATCGCGACGAACGCGTCATAGCGGCCGCTGTCCGCCGCGAGCGCGACCGCGCCGGGGATCTCCAGCGCGCCCGGCACGGTGATCACCTCGGCCTTGTGGCCCGCCGCCTCGATCGCGGCCTTGGCGCCGGCGATCAGCATGTCGTTGAGATGCTCGTAGAAGCGCGCTTCGACGATGAGGACGTTGGCCATTATTGCTCCGAATCGATGGGTCGCGTGCCGGCGATCGACAGGCCGTAGCCGTCGAGCCCGATCAGCGTGTGATGGGTGTTGGAGAGCAGGATCATCTCCTGCACGCCGAGTTCGGTGAGGATGGTCGCGCCGACGCCGTAATCGCGCAGCTCGTCCATGTCCTTGGGCGGAATCGCGCCGCTGCGGGTCTGCAGCGCGACGGTATAGCCGTCGGGGCGGGGGCGGTTGATCACCACGATCACGCCGGCGCCTTCCTTGCCGATGATCTCCATCGACTTGCGCAGCAGTCCGCCGCGCGGGCCGCCTTCGCCGAACACATCGGCAAAGGGCGAAAGCGCGTGCATGCGGACGAGGGTGGGCTTGTCGGGATCGATCCGGCCCTTGACCAGCGCGACCTGCTCGCTCCCCGTCGCCTTGTTCCAGAAGGTGAGCGCGCGCCACTCGCCGCCCCATTCGCTGGTGAAGGTCGCCTCGGCGCGCTGCTCGACGAGATGGTCGTGCCGGCGGCGATAGGCGATCAGGTCGCGGATCGTGCCGATCTTGAGGTTGTGGAGCTGGGCGAAGCCGACGAGATCGTCGAGCCGCGCCATCGTCCCGTCGTCCTTCATGATCTCGCAGATCACACCGGCGGGGTTGAGGCCCGCCAGGCGGGCGACGTCCACCGCTGCCTCGGTATGGCCGGCGCGGACCAGCACACCGCCGTCGCGCGCGACCAGCGGGAACACATGGCCCGGGGTGACGATGTCGGCGCGGTCCTTGGTGCTGTCGATCGCGACCGAGATGGTGCGGGCGCGGTCGGCGGCGGAGATGCCGGTGGTCACGCCTTCCTTGGCCTCGATCGAGACGGTGAAGGCGGTTTCGTGGCGGGTGCCGTTGGCGCGGCTCATCAGCTCGAGCCCGAGCTGGTCGACGCGCGTCTTGGTCATCGCCAGGCAGATCAGCCCGCGGCCGTATTTGGCCATGAAGTTGATCGCGTCGGGCGTCGCCATCTGGGCGGGAATGACCAGATCGCCCTCATTCTCGCGATCCTCGTCGTCGACCAGGATGAACATGCGGCCGTTGCGGGCCTCGTCGATCAGCTCCTCGGGCGAGGAGAGGAAGCCGTGCTTGAGCGCGGCGAGTTCAGCCTTTGGCACGCAATGCCTCCATGCGCTGGAGATAGCGTGCGAGCACGTCGATCTCCAGATTGACCGCCTGGCCTTCCGCCAGCGTGGCGAAGGTGGTGACGGCTGCGGTGTGGGGAATGATGTTGAGGTGGAATTCGACGCCTTGCGGGGTATCGTCCACCGCGTTGACCGTCAGCGACACGCCGTCGACGGTGATCGAACCCTTCGGCGCGACATAGGGGGCAATCTCCGGCCCTGCCGCGATCACGACATGGTGCGAGCCGTCGATCGCCTCGATCAGCTTCACGCGACCGATGCCGTCGACATGGCCGGTGACGATGTGCCCGCCCAGCTCGTCGCCCAGGCGCAGCGCGCGCTCCAGGTTGAGCTTGCGGCCGGCGGTCCACTGGTCGTCGGCGGTGCGCGAGACGGTTTCGCCCGACACGTCGAAGTCGAGCCAGCCGGGGCCCTTGTCGACCACCGTCAGGCACACGCCCGAACAGGCGACCGAGGCGCCGAGATCGATCTCATGGGTGGGATAGGCCGTCGCCACGCGCACGCGCAGGTCGCCCTGGCGCTGTACCGCGTCGATCGTGCCGACATCGCTTACGATTCCGGTGAACATCAGTTGCGCTCGTAGACCTCGAACCGATCGCTGCCAAGCAGTCGAGAGTCCAGCAGGCGCCAGCGATCATGCGCCTCGGACAATGCGGCGAGGCCGAATGCCTCGATCGCGGGTTTGCCGCCGCCGATCAGGATCGGGGCGCGGTAGAGGAGGAGCCGGTCTACCAGGTCGGCGCGGAGAAAGGCCGTCGCCGCCTTGGCGCCGCCTTCCACCATCAGCGTGTCGATGCCGGTGAGGTGGCGAATGTCGGCGATGTCGGCGATGCGCTCCCACCCCGGCGGGGTGGGGCCGGTGGCGGAAAGCAGGATTCGGCGCGGGGAGCGATCGGCGAGGCCGGGCAGCCGCACGTCCAGTTTCGGGACGTCAGCGAGAAAGGTGCCGCGGCCGACCAGGATGCCGTCGTGCCGGGCGCGCTCCAGATGGACATGGGCGCGGGCCGCGGGGCCGGTGATCCATTTGCTCTCTCCGGTCGACAGCGCGATGCGGCCGTCGAGCGAGGTGGCGAGCTTGAGCGTGACGTGCGGGCGGCGCTTGGCGAGGCGGGTGAGGAAGCCCGCCATGCTGCGCTGCGCCTCGACCGCCATCAGGCCCGATTTGACGGCGATGCCGGCGTCCGCCAGCCGCGCGAAGCCGCTGCCGTCGGTGCGGGGGTCGGGATCGCGCAGTGCGGCGACGACGCGGGCGACACCGGCGCTAACCAGCAGGTCCGCACAGGCCGGCCCCCGCGGCGAGACATGGGCGCAAGGCTCCAGCGTGACATAGGCGGTGGCGCCGCGCGCCGCGGCGCCTGCCTCCGCCAGCGCCATCGCCTCGGCATGAGGGCGGCCGCCGGGCTGGGTCCAGCCGCGGCCTACGACACGGCCGTCGCGGACCATCAGGCAGCCGACATTGGGGTTGGGCGCCGTTCGCCCCTTACCCCGCTCGGCCAAGCCGAGCGCCACCGCCATCCAGCGTGCGTCGTTCAAATGCCGTGCTTCTTCAGCCAATCGTCATATTTCTTGAAATCGGCCTGGCGTTTTTTCTGGCGCTCCTGAAAAGCTGCTTCCTCTTCCTGGCGCTTGGCCTCGTCGACCTTCTGCTTCTCGCGGATCTCCGCCTCGGTGCGGGTGATCGGCCAGCTGTCGACGTAGATGATGTTCTTCTTGTAGGGCACCGGCACGTGCGAATCCTTCACGAACATCACGATGATGCCGAAGGTGAGCGCCAGCGCGAGGATCATGAACCAGAGTTCGTGCTTCTTGCGCGTCGCCAGATAGCCGCGGAGGTCGCGCAGTGCCTTGAGCGGCGAGATGTACTTGAGGAAGGTCATCGGTGGCCGAAGATAGGGACGCGGGGGCTCCAGGGCCAGCCCCCGCGTCCACGCCGCTGGGATCGGAGGGCGATCAGCGGGCGTCTTCGATCCGGAACCGGACGGTCATCGTCTTCCAGCTCTCCTCAGGCACACTGCCGCGGGTGGCGGGGCGGAAGCGCCATTTGCCGAGCGCCTGGCGCTTGGTGACGGCGAAGAAGGCATCGCTGGTGGCGCTCACCGGCTCCACCGCCTTCACCCGCCCGTCGGTGCCGATCAGCACGCGCAGGGTGACCAGACCGTCGCGCTGGGCGCGCATCTCCTGCGCGGGATATTCGGGCTGGAAATCCTGTGCGTAGCGCGGATCCGTGGTCGCGCCGATCAGCGCCGGGACGGGCTTGGGCGGATCGATCGTCGTCGTGGGGCCCGGATCGAGGGACATCGGGGGCGGCAGGATTTCCGGAACGATGTCCGTACCCTGGATCCGGTTTTCCGAGGCGGTGCGCAGGACGGGATCGGGGACGTGCGGCCGTACTTCGGTGTTCGTGACCTTCTTTTCCGGCTGTGGCTTCGGCTTTTCGCGCGTGACCGGCTCCGGCACCGGCAGCGGGATGTTCGTGCCCTCGAACGGCTTTGGCTGCGGCTTGGGCAGAAAATGGGGTGCCGAGAGCATCAACCCAGCGATGATCGCCCCGTTGATGGCGAGCGCGGCCCCGAAGCTGACCGAACGCGGTGCATTGGCATGATAGCGGGTATCGGCATGCATCACCTTGCACTCCTTCTCCTACACCGGTCTCTGAACGCCGGATGAAGGTGATGGTACAACGTCACATACAGCTCGTAAAGCGGGGATGGTGCAGCGCTGGCACAGCGAGAAGCGCCGATGCCCTCTTTGCGTCACGGAAACGTCGCACTAAAGGGCGCGAGCATCGGGACATCGCGAGCGGCACGGGAGGCCACGCACCTATGAAACTCATGGCCGGCAATTCGAACCTGCCGCTGGCGAGCGCCATCGCCGATTATCTGGAGATTCCGCTCACGCAGGCGAACGTCCGCCGCTTCGCCGACGAGGAGATCTTCGTCGAGATTCTCGAGAACGTCCGCGGCGAGGACGTGTTCGTGCTCCAGTCGACCAGCTATCCGGCGAACGACAACCTCATGGAGCTGCTGATCATGATCGACGCGCTCCGTCGCGCGTCGGCCAAGCGGATCACCGCGGTGCTCCCCTATTTCGGCTATGCCCGCCAGGACCGGAAGCCCGGGCCCCGCACGCCGATCTCGGCCAAGCTGGTCGCCAACCTGATCACCACCGCGGGCGCCAATCGCGTGCTCTCGGTCGACCTCCATGCCGGTCAGATCCAGGGCTTTTTCGACATCCCCACGGACAATCTGTTCGCGGCGCCGGTGATGTCGGCCGACATCCAGACGCGCTTCATCGACAAGCAGTGGATGGTCGTCTCGCCCGACGTCGGCGGCGTGGTGCGCGCGCGCCAGCTCGCCAAGCGGCTCGACAACGCCCCGCTCGCCATCGTCGACAAGCGGCGCGAGCGTCCGGGCGAATCGGAAGTGATGAACATCATCGGCGAGGTGAAGGGCCGCTTCTGCATCCTGATCGACGACATCGTCGATTCGGCCGGTACGCTGTGCAACGCCGCCGCGGCGCTGAAGGCGGCCGGGGCCGAGGACGTAGTGGCGTACTGCACCCACGGCGTGCTGTCGGGCGCAGCGATGTCGCGCGTCGCCAAGTCCGAGCTGCGCGAGCTGGTGATCACCGATTCGATCGGCAATCACGAGATCGTCGCGGCCGGCGAGAAGGTCCGCCACCTGACCATCGCCCCGCTGATCGCCGAGGCGATCCGCCGCATCGCCGACGAAAGCTCGGTGTCGAGCCTGTTCGACTGATTCTCTCCTTAGCCCCTCCCCTTCAGGGGAGGGGTTGGGGTGGGGCTGTGTCTCACCGAGACCAACCTGCGTTCTGGAATCCCTCCACCCCCAAACCCCTCCTCCAAGGAGGAGGGGCTTAAGAGGCTGCCTTCCCCACCGCCTCCCACAGCAGCGAACCGCCCACCGCGATCATCAGCACATAGATCGCCGTGTAGAACCGCTCGGGCGAAACCCGCCGCACCAGCCACACGCCCGCCAGCGTCGACGCCAGCGCCAGCGGGAACAGCGCCGCCGAGGTCAGCAGGTTCGCGGGCGTGAACTGCCCCAGCGCCCAATAGGCCGGCACCTTGATCCAGTTGGTCGCGGCGAAGAAGATCGCGGTGGTGCCCACCAGCCGGTCGCGCGGCAGACCGCGCGGCAGCACCCAGAGCTGGAAGGGCGGCTGCCCGGCATGGGCGATCTGGCTGGTGAAGCCCGAGGCGACGCCGAACAGGCTGCCCACCCATTCGGGCCAGCGCGCGGCAACCGCCGGCGTCGACCGGCCGCTCGCCCATAGCCGGTAGCAGCCGAACAGGATCGAGATCGCGCCCACCGCCGCCAGCACCAGCACCGGCGACACGCTCGCGGCAAAGCCGTAGCCGAGCGCGATTCCCGCCATCGATCCGGGCAACATCCACGCCAGCAGCCGCCAGTCGACGGTGCGGCGGAACGCCCAGACGCTCACCACGTCCTGCAGGATCAGGATCGGCAGGGTGATCGCGGCGGCGCGCACCGGATCGATCGCCAGCGCCAACAGCGGCAGCGACAGCGCGCCCATGCCGGCGAACCCGCCCTTGGATAGGCCGAGCAGCAGCACGGCGGGCACGGCGAGCGCATAGAAATGCCAGTCAGTGATCATCCGGCCATGCTCTCGCAGGGCTCGTACGGATTGCAAAGCGCCGAGTCCCTTCTACGATTTGCCCATGGGAGAGGATCGTACCGGTCAGATCGCGGTGCTGTTCGTATCGAAGCGCACCGAAGACGACGATGCAGGCTATGCCGAGGCGGCGACCGCGATGGACGTGCTCGCGGCGCAGCAGCCCGGCTATCGCGGCGTCGAATCGCAGCGCGGCGACGCGGGCGTGGGCATCACCATCAGCTATTGGGCCGATGATGCCAGCGCGATCGCCTGGCGCGACCATCCAGAACACGCTGCGATCCGCGCGCGGGGCCGCGAACGCTGGTACGACTGGTATGAGGTGATCGTCACCCGGGTCGAGCGCGGCTATCGGTGGCGTCGCGCATGAGCCGCGCGATCGACCGCGATTTCGCGCTGCTGTTCGGCGTGATGCTGATGATCGCCGCGGGCAACACCGCGCTGCAGTCGATCCTGCCCGCGCTCGGCCGCGAGCTCCACGCCGCCGACAGTGCGGTCGCGGCGGTGTTCTCGGTCTCGGCGCTGCTGTGGATGCTCACCGCGCCCTTCTGGGCGAATCGGTCGGAGCGGGCGGGGCGGCGCAAGATGGTGCTGCTCGGCATTGCCGGGTTCACCGCCTCACTGGGGCTGTGCGGGCTGTGTCTCGCGCTCGGCATCAACGGCGTGCTGAGCCCCTTCGCCACCTTCGCCGCCTTCGTGGTGGGCCGCATGCTCTATGGCGGGTTCGGCTCGGCGGCGCCGCCGGCGGTGCAGGCGATCGTTGCCGCGCGCACCAGCCGTGAGGAGCGCACCAAGGCGCTGACCCTGCTCGCTTCGGCCTTCGGGCTGGGGACGATCCTGGGCCCGGCGGTCGCCCCCTATCTCGTCATGGGGCATCTCTGGCCCGGCGGGCCGCTGATCGGGCTATCCGGTCCCGCCTTCGCCGCAAGCCTGGTCGGGCTGGTGCTGATGGTCGCGGTGCTGCGGCTGCTGCCGGCCACCTCGGGTGCGATCGAGCATGGCGCCGCCCCCAGCTATCCTTCAATCGGCGGGCAGGGCACCGGCGCAAATGTGACCGCCGCGATGGGCGAGCATGTCGAGCACATCCGCACCTTCGATCCGCGGGTGCGCCCCTGGATGATCGCGGGGCTGGTCACCGGCCATGCCCAGGCGATGACCGGTCAAGCAATCGGCTTCCTGATCATCGACCGGCTGGCGCTCGCGCCCGCCGCCGCGCTGGAGCCGACGGGGCTGGTGCTGATGATCGGCGCGGGCGCCTCGCTGCTCGTCCAATGGGGACTGATTCCGCTGCTCGAGCTCAAGCCGCGCGCCCTGATCCTGGCGGGCGCCGCGCTGGGCGCGATCGGCTGTGTCATGACCGCGATGGCGGGATCGCTGTACGGCATCGCGCTCGGCTATGCGACGATCGCGCTGGGCATGGGCTTCGCCCGGCCCGGCTTCACCGCCGGCGCCTCGCTCGCGGTGGGGCCGCATGCGCAGGGCTCGGTGGCGGGGCGGGTGACCTCGATCAACGGCGCGGCCTTCGTGCTGGGGCCCTCGATCGGCGTGGCGATGTACGAGTTCTGGGGCGCGCTGCCCTATCTGGTCGCGGCAGGGGCGCTGGTGCTGCTGTTTGGCTATGGCTGGATCGCTACTCGGCGGCCTGTCCTGGCCTGATTCGAATCGCCCACGTTTCTCAGGGACGGAGCGCGGATCGCGCCGCCCGAGTACGATGTATCACGATGTCGGAAGCTGCTTGGATGCCCCGTGAGGATTCGAACCTCAATTGACGGAGTCAGAGTCCGTAGTCTTACCTTTAGACGACGGGGCACCAGGCAGGTCGCGCCAGATAGGGGGATGGAGCGGCGCTGTCAACGCGCAATCGCGCGCTCGCCTTGCGCTGCCATCGTTGCTCGTCTAGCCTCGCATCCAAGCACCGGCCGGACCGTTTTGGTTCGGTGACGGAAGAAGATAAGTGAGTTGATGTGATGGGGGATGGCTCCGCCAGAATGCCCCGCGGGAGGCGCGTTTCCGCCGCCCGCAATGCCCCGCCGCCGCCGGCCGCGAAAGGCCCGGCACCGCGCTGGCCCGAAGCGCGCCATTATGCGGCGCTGGATCTGGGTACGAACAATTGCCGGTTGCTGATCGCGCGTCCGCAGGGGTCGGGCTTCGCGGTGATCGATGCGTTTTCGCGAATCGTCCGGCTGGGCGAAGGACTGGCGACGACCGGGCGCCTGTCCGACGCGGCGATCGAGCGCACGCTCGCGGCGCTGCGGATCTGTGCGGACAAGCTCAAGCGCCGCAATGTCGCGCTCGCGCGATCGGTGGCGACCCAGGCCTGTCGCCAGGCCGAGAATGGCGCCGAATTCATCGCGCGCGCCTATCGGGAGACCGGCATCGCGCTCGACATCATCACCGCTGAGGAGGAGGCACGGCTGGCGGTGCTCGGTTGCCATGCGCTGCTCGAGCCCGGGGACGGGCCCGCCCTGGTGTTCGACATCGGCGGCGGCTCTACCGAGCTGGTGCTGGTCGATTCGCATGCGCCGATTCCGCGCATCCTCGACTGGCACAGCGCGCCCTGGGGCGTGGTGTCGCTCAGCGAAGCGACCGGGCAGAGCCAGGCGGTGGGCGCTGATGCCCGCGCCGCCGCCTATGCCGATATGCGCGCGCGGGTGCGCGAGAGCTTCGCGCCGTTCGTCGCGCGGCTGCGTCCGCCCAAGGGTACGCCGCGGCTGCTCGGCACCAGCGGTACGGTGACGACGCTCGCCAGCGTCCATCTCGGGCTGGCCTCGTACGATCGCTCGGCGGTGGACGGGCTGATCGTGCCGAGCGCGGCGATGCGCGAGGTGAGCGCGCGAATCGCCGCGATGAGCGTCAAGGAGCGGGCGCAGGTGCCGTGCATCGGCAGCGAGCGCGCCGATCTGGTCTCGGCCGGCTGCGCGATCCTGGAGACGATCCTCGACATCTGGCCCGCCGAGCGGCTAGGCATCGCCGATCGCGGCATTCGCGAAGGCATCTTGCGGCGGCTGATCGGCGGCGCGCCCTTATAAGGTTGTGAGGAAGAAGCGATGAGCAGGGGCGGTGGCCGCGGCCATGTCCGCGTGCGCACGGCGCGCGGCCGTACGGCGCAATCGACGCGCTGGCTGGAGCGTCAGCTGAACGACCCCTATGTCCGGCGCGCCAAGGCCGAGGGCTATCGCAGCCGCGCGGCCTACAAGCTGACCGAGCTGGACGAGAAGTTCGGGTTCCTGAAGGGTGCCAGGCGCGTGGTCGATCTCGGCGTGGCGCCGGGCGGCTGGACGCAGGTGGTGCGGCGCGTGCTGCCCAAGGCGGCGGTGGTCGGCATCGACCTGCTGCCGGTCGATCCGATCGAGGGCGCGACCCTGCTCCAGATGGACTTCATGGACGACGCCGCCCCCGATCGGCTGATCGAGGCACTGGGTGGCGCGCCCGACCTGATCCTGTCGGACATGGCGGCGAACACGGTGGGGCATCCGCAGACCGATGCGCTGCGCACCATGGCGCTGGTCGAGACTGCGTTCGACTTCGCGCTCAAGACGCTGGCCCCGGGTGGCGATTTCGTCGCCAAGGTGTTTGCCGGCGGTGCCGATTCGGCGCTGATCGCCGAGATGAAGCGCGCCTTCGCGACGGTGAAGCACGCCAAGCCGCCGGCCAGCCGCAAGGGCTCGGTGGAATGGTATGTGGTGGCGCAGGGCTTCAAGGGGCGGGTGGAGCCGGCCAGCGAGCCCGAGCAGGAACAGGAATAGCATATCCTCCCCCGCCCGGGGGGAGGTGTCAGCGCAGCCTGACGGAGGGGGCGGAAGCACGCAGGTCCGAGAGGTTCTGGCATCCTCCCCTCCGTCGCGCTTTGCGCGCCACCTCCTTCTGGCGGGGGAGGATAGGATTTGGACACGCCATGACGAGGCCGGCGTACACCGAAGCGCTCTCCCGTAGCGGCGTGCTCTCACGGCTCGCCGCCTTCGACCCGCACGTCGCAGGCACACCGCCGCTCGGCCTCGATCTGCCCGACAGCGACATCGACATCCTCTGCCACGCGCCCGACCCGCACGCCTTCGCCGCGGCGCTATGGGAAGCGTATCGCGACCTGCCCGGTTTTGCGATGTGGCAGTGGCAGGGCAGCGACCGCCCCGTGGTGGCGCGCTTCCACTGTGCCGGCTGGCTGTTCGAGCTGTTCGGCCAGGCGCGGCCCGTGGCGGAGCAGCTCGGCTGGCGGCATTTCGCGATCGAGCGGCGCTTGCTCTCGCTGGGCGGTGAACCGCTGCGCGCCGCCGTGATGGCGCGGCGGTATGCAGGCGCCAAGACCGAGCCCGCCTTCGCGCAGGTGCTGGGCCTGACCGGCGATCCCTATGCCATGCTGCTCACGCTCGAAGGACTCGACGACGACGCCCTAAACGCCCGGATCGGCGCCTGAAACAAAAAGGGCCGGCGTTGCCGCCAGCCCCTTTGCTGTTCCGGTAGAGACCGAAGGCAATCAGCCCTCGTAGTCGCCGCCCAGATTCTGATTGCGCGGCGGGGCTGCGGCGGTGAGGCGGAGCGCCTCGGCCTGGGCCTGGATCGAGCCGACCTCGTCGGGTGCATCCTCGTCGTCGACGCGGACGCGCTGCAGGCTCGAAACCACCGCTTCCTGCAGATGATCGGGACGCACGGTCTCTTCGGCGATTTCACGCAGCGCGACGACCGGGTTCTTGTCGCGGTCGCGATCCAGCGTCAGGTCGGCACCGCCGGAGATCTGCCGCGCGCGCTGCGCAGCAAACAGCACCAGGTCGAACCGGTTCGGAATCTTGTCGACGCAATCTTCGACAGTGACGCGCGCCATCCTGTTCTTCCTTAGATGTCAGGGCCGGGAAAGACCGGCCAGTTAGGGGCCGAGCCCGCAAATGTCAAGAAAAGCCGCCGGCCCTGCGCGAGGGAGCGCGACGCGGCTTCGATCGTTACGCAGGTTCACCCACCGGAGGCTCCCCGCGCGATGGCACCCTATGCCGATCCCGAACCGCTTGCCGATGCGCTGGCCACCGGGCATGCCCCGGCGATGCCGCCGCTCGCCCAGCCCAGCTTCACCGTCTACGGCAACCGGCTGACGCTGCTGCCCGAGGGGCCGGAGCGGATGCGCGCGCTGCTAGGCCTGATCGCCGGCGCCGAGCGGACGCTGCGGGTGCTCTATTACATCTATCTCGACGACGAGGCGGGTGCGGCAGTGCGCCAGGCGCTGCTCGATGCGGCCGCGCGCGGCGTGCGAGTGTATCTGATCGTCGACGGGCTCGGCAGCGAGCATGCCGAGAGCAATGATTTCTTCGAACCGCTCCACGCTGCCGGCATCGAGGTGTGCCGATTCGTGCCGCGCTGGGGACGGCGATATCTGCTGCGCAACCACCAGAAGCTGGCGCTAGCCGACGAGGCACGGGTGATCGTCGGCGGGTTCAACATCGAATCGAGCTATTTCGGCACCGTCGCCGAACAGGCGTGGCGTGACATGGGGCTGCTGGTCGAGGGAGCGGCGGCCGAGCGGTTGACCGGCTATTTCGACGCGCTCGCCGCCTGGGCCAAGCGGCCGCGGGCAACGCTGCGGTCGCTCGGGCGCACGCTCAAGGCGTGGAGCGAGCCCGAGGGCAAGACGCGCTGGCTGCTCGGCGGTCCGATGCGGCGGCTGTCGCCCTGGGCGCGGGTGGTGAAGCACGACATGGAGCGGGCCAACACGCTGGACCTGATCGCCGCCTATTTCGCGCCGAGCCCGGCGATGCTGCGCCGGCTCGACAAGGCCGGGCGGCGCGGGCGGGTGCGGCTGGTGCTGCCAGCGAAGCTAGACCACACCGCTGCGATCTGGGCGGCGCGCTTCACCTATGCCGGCCTGCTGCGCAAGGGCGTGCAGATCTACGAATATCAGCCGACCAAGCTGCACACCAAGCTCTATGTGATCGACGATGTCGTCCATATCGGCTCGGCCAATTTCGACATCCGCAGCATGTTCCTGAACCTCGAGCTGATGCTGCGCGTGCAGGATGCCGCCTTCGCCGCGCATGTCCGCAGCTATGTCGACGGCGAGGTGGCGCAGTCCGAGCGGATCACCCCCGAGCTGTACAAGGCGCGCACCGGCTGGTGGACGCGGGTGAAGCAGTTCGGCGCGTATTTCGTGATGGCGGTGCTCGACTATAACGTCACGCGCCGGCTGAACTTCGGCGACAAGGGCCCGGTGGAGCATTGAGGCCTCTCCCTATCCTCCCGCGCCAGGGGGAGGTGGCCCGCGATAGCGGGTCGGAGGGGGAGGAAGCACGACGGCCGCGAGGTTCTGGAATCCTCCCCCTCCGTCGCGCGTTGCGCGCCACGTGCCCCTAGCAGGGGAGGATAAGAGTTACCCCACCGCCACTTCCAGCGGCTCGACATCCACCGACACATGCATCGCCTGCGCGCCGGAGCCGAGCACGATGCCGTCGATCGGCGCAATGTCGGCATAGTCGCGGCCGATCGCCATGACGATGTGGTCCTCGGCCATCCAGATGCCGTTGGTGGGATCGACGCCGACCCAGCCGAGATCGGGCCCGCACCACAGCAGCACCCAGGCATGGGTCGCATCCGCGCCCACCAGCCGCGGCTGGCCCGGCGGCGGCAGGGTGCGTAGATAGCCGGAGACATAGGCGGCTGGCAGCCCGGCGGCGCGCAGGCCGGAGAGCATGATCTGGGCGAAATCCTGGCAGACGCCGCCCCGCTTGGCGAAGGCTTCGTGCGGGGGCGTATCGACCAGCGTGGCGGTGGGATCGAAGGCGAAGTCGCGCTGGATCCGCTGCGCCAGCGCGATGCCGGCCTCGAGGATACCGCGGTCCTGGCGCAGCTCCTCGGCGCACCAGCCAGCGATGGCGCGGTCGAGCGGGATCAGCGGCGAGGGGAAGAGATAGGCGGCGGGTCCCGCCGGCGTGGGATCGCGGCTGTCGCGCGCCCAGGCGGCGATCTGGGCGATGGTCGGGTCGCTCGCGGCCGGGATCGGGATCTGGCGGTCGACCCGCACCCGCGCGCGGCTCTCGATCGTCAGGCTGCTCGCGTCATGCTCGACCAGCAGCCGCACGACATTGGCGAGCCCGGCCTCGGCGCGCGCCGGGTAGGTGCGTCCTCCCGGCTGCACGCTCAGCGCATATTCCTCGATCCGCTGGCCGGACCAGAGGATCGGCTTCAGCCGCAGGTTGCAGCGCGCGAAGGCGACCGGTTGGTCGTAATCGAACCGCGTCACATGCCGGATGCCGTAGAGCATCATGCCAGCACGAGTCCTGCCGCGCGCAGCGGCTCCGCACCGTGCAGGAAGTAGCGGCGCGCCACCGCTTCGGAGAGGCTCCACAACCGCGACTGGAGATCGGCGAGCCAGGCATCGTCGATCGTCGTCGCGCGTGCGGTGACCAGCGTGGCGGCGAGCCCGCGCGCCTGTTCCTGCTGCGGCTCGGCGAGGCCATCGTCGGAGAGTACCGGCAGCGCGTTCAGGTGCGCCGAGATCGCCGCCGCCTGGAAGGCCAGCCCGCGCGGATTGCCGGGATCGAGCGCGAGCAGGTCGAGCACCGGCACTCGGGCGATGCCGGTGAGGTAGCGCTGGCGATAGCTGATCTGGCTGTCGGCGAGGTCGAGCAGGGTCGAGAGATCGTCGGCGGTCGCCTCCGGCCCGCCGAGCGCGCGGAGGAAACCGATCGTCGCCAGCGCGCGCTCAATGCGGCGCCCGAGATCGTGGAAGCGCCACGCATCGGTGCGGCCCATATGCTCGCCGGCCTGCCCCGCCAGCGCCGAATAGCGACGCTGCAGCGATCCGGCCCGATCAAGCAGCACGCCGCGCTCGGGGAAGGGCGCGTCGAGCAGGCGGATCAAGTCTGCGGAGAGCCGGTCGCGCGAGACTGCGCCGATCGAGCGCGCCTGGCGATTGATCGCGCGGACGCTGGTGAAGCCCTCGGTCGATTCGAGCGCGGTGCGGGCGAGCTGCGTCAGGTCCTGCCGCTTGAGGCCGCGCGGGGCGGGGGCGGCACCTGCCGTGACGACCAGCTGGGCGAGGCGATCCACCGTCTCCGCCGAGAGCGCCGCGCCTGTATCCGCGCTGATCGAGTGGCCGAGGAGCACGCGCAGCACCGACAGCAGCGCCTCGCCGCGCTCCAGATAGCGGCCGAGCCAGAACATGTTGTCCGCCACGCGGCTGGGCAGCGTGCCGGGGTTGCGGCGCAGCTGGGTCGAATCGCCCGAGGGGAGCAGCGACACCGGCGCGACCGGATCGGGCCCGTGGATGCAGACATCGGCGGACCAGCTGCCTTCGCCCATCACCGCGGCGCGGGCATCGGCATGCTCGCCGATCCGGGCGAAGCCGCCGGGCAGCACGGTCCAGGTACCCGCCGCATCGCGCGCGGCGAAGACACGGAGCGTGAAGGGTCGGGGCGCGAGCCGATCCTCGGCGACGAAGGGCATGGTCGAGAGGCAGACGACTTCCTGCCCGACATAATCCTGCGGACGGCGGCTGAGATCGTCGCGCAGCGCCGCCCGCGCGGCCTCGTCGAGATGCGCGCCGAGCACCGCCTTGCCCTCGGGCAGGCCCAGCGGCGGGGTGCCGAAGGCGGGGGCGACCAGCATATGATCGAGGTTTGCCGCGACATGCGCCGCCTCGGCCGCCTGGCCGCACCACCAGGTGGCGATGTTGGGCAGGCGTAGCGGCTCGCCGAGCAGGATCTCGCTGAGCCGCGGCAGGAAGGCGGCGAAGGCCGGTGCCTCGATCAGCCCCGCGCCCGGCGCATTGGCGATCACGACATTGCCGGCGACGGTCGCGTCGATCAGCCCGGCAACGCCGATCGTCGAATGCGAATCGAGCGCGAGCGGATCGAGATAGCGCGGGTCGAAGCGGTGCCAAAGCGCATCCACGCGCTTCAGCCCGGCAATGGTGCGGACATAGACGCGGTCGTCGAGCACCGCGAGATCGGCGCCCTCGACCAGCAGGAAGCCCAGATACCGCGCGAGATGCGCCTGCTCGGCATAGCTGGCGGTGAAGCGGCCGGGGGTGAGCAGCGCCATGCGCGGCTCGGCGCGGCGGCAGGCGGCGGCGATGCCGTCGCGGAACGCGGCGAAGAAGGGGGCGTGGCGCTCGATGTTGAGCCGGCTCTGGAGGCCGCCGAGCGTCCGCGCCATCGCCAGCCGGTTCTCCAGCGCATAGCCGGCCCCGGCTGGTGCGCGGAGATGGTCGGCGAGCACCCGCCAATGGCCGTCGGGGCTGCGGCACAGGTCAAACGCGACGAAGTGGAGATGATGCTCGCCCGGCGGGGTCAGGTGCGTCAACGGACGCAGGAAGAACGGGCTGCCGGTGAGCAGCGCGGCAGGCAGGTGGCCGTCGGCGATCAGCCGGGTCGGGCCGTACAGGTCCTGGAGCAGCCGCTCCATCAGGTCGGCGCGTTGGGTGACGCCGGCCTCGATGCCGCGCCATTCACTCTGGCCGATCAGCAGCGGCACGGGGGAAAGCGGCCAGGGGCGCTCCTCGCCCTCGTCGCCGATGCGGTAGCCGGTGCCGATATCCTCGGCATGGCGATGCGCGCGTTCGCGGGCGATCGTCAGCCCGTCGCCGGAAAGTCCGGCCAGTTCCTCGAACAGCGCGCTCCAGGGTGGTCCGGATTCCGCGCACAGCACGTCGCCGGCGGGTGCATGACCGCAATAGTCGGCGATCCAACGATCGGCGATCGTGCCCGCGTCGAACAATCCCGCCTCGGCAAGGCTGGCCACAGCTGCTTCCCTTTCTCGGCCGCGGTGATGGGCGAAACGATGGTGCCATGCAACACGGGAGATGTGCGGGACTGTCTCAGCCGAGCTTGGCGAGCGCCTCGTCCAGGGTAACAACCCGGCAAGGCCGCGTGTGTTGCACCCGCGCAGAGGAGAATCTGGTTCACGGGGGCAGTGTGCCCACCGTACCCAGCGGCGCGAGGCTGTTTTAGCGGCTGCGTGCCGCGTTACAGATCAGGGAGCGTCTGGTCGGCCGTACCCCATCCTCGAAGCGCCCGGCTGCCCGCGCGCTCGATCAGCACGGCGGCATCCTGGATGGTGAAGGCGTGGGCGCTGTCGATGCTCCTAAGTTCGGTCCAGGTGACGGGCGTTGCCACCGGCGCATTGGCTCGCGCGCGGGCGACATAGGGGAGCACGGCGGTCGCGCCGCGCTGGTTGCGCAGATAGTCGATGAAGATGCGGCCGACGCGATTCGCTTTCTTGAGATTGGCGGTGAAGCGCTCGGGCTCGGCCTGGGCGAGCGCGCGGGCGAAGCGTTCGCAGAAGCTCTTCGCCGCCGGCCACTCGGCCTGCGGCACCAGCGGCACCACCACGTGCACCCCCTTGCCGCCGGAGAGCATCGGCCAGCTGGTGAGGCCGATCTCGGCCAGCTGCTCCTTCAGATGCTCGGCGGCCTTCTTGACCACTTCGAAGTCGAGGCCCTCGTCGGGATCGAGGTCGAACACCAGCCGGTCGGGCTTCTCGACATCGGCGACGCGCGATCCCCAGCCATGGAATTCGATCGATCCCATCTGCACGCAGGCCAGCATGCCGTCGACGTCCGAGACGTAAAGATAGGGCTGGGTCGATCCGTCCTTCTCGCGAATATCGACATGATGGACCTGCTCGCCGAAACTGCCCGCGTCGTGCTTCTGGAAGAAGCATTGCTTGGCGCGCCCCTGTGGACAGCGGACCAGGCTGATCGGGCGCTCGGCCAGCCAAGGCAGGGCGATGGGAGCGACGGCGGCATAATAGTCGGCGAGATCGCCCTTGGTGAGCTTCGATTCAGGGAAGATCACCCGGTCGCGGCTGCTGATCTTGATGGTGGACGGCGCGGCCTCCGGCAGGTCCGCGGGTTCTTCGGCGACCACCGCATCGGCGGGCTTGTCCTCGCGCAGGCCGAGGAAGCTGGCGTGGCGGACGACCTTCTCGGCGGTGAACTCGACAAAGGCGATCTCGGCGACCAGCTCGGGCTTTACCCAATGCGCGCCGCGCGCCTCGGGGCGGGGGACCTTGGCTGCCGGTTTCTCGGCGGCGAGGCCATCGAGGCGTTCGCGCATCGAGAGCAGCGTTTCGGTGTTGAACCCGGTGCCGACCTTGCCCGCATAAACGAGTCCGTCGGGGCCGTTCAGCCCGAGCAGCAGCGACTTGAAGCCCCGCCCGCGCGCGGTGGAGGCGGTCCAGCCGAGAATGACGAATTCCTGGCGGTGCGTGCATTTGATCTTGAGCCACGCCTTGCTGCGGGTACCGCGATAGGGCGCATCGGCGCGCTTCGAGACGACGCCCTCGAAGCCCTCGCGGCACATGCTTTCGAACAGCTTCTCGCCCTGGCCGATGATGTGCTCGGAGAAGCGGATGCGATCGTCGGCGCCGTCGAGCAGCGCGCGCAAGCGCTCCTTGCGCTCGATCTGGGGGAGGGGGGTGAGATCCTCGCCACCCTCGGCGAGCAGGTCGAAGGCGAAGCAGAGCAATCCCTCGCCGCCTGCGGAGATCGCTTCCTGCAAGGTGGAGAAATCGGGTTTGCCGTCCTGCATGGCGACGATCTCGCCGTCGACCAGCGCGCCGGGGGGCAGGGTGGTGGCGGCTTCGGCGATGCCGGGAAACTTCTCGGTCCAGTCGAGGCCGGAGCGGGTGTAGATCTTCGGCCCGTCGGCGCCGGTGGCGATCAGCGCGCGGTAGCCGTCGTACTTGATCTCGTGGAGCCACTGATTGCCGGTGGGTACGGTGTCGACCAGCGTGGCGAGCTGCGGCTGCTGGAACGCTGGCGCCTTCGATCCTCCCCGGGACTTTCGCGCTTTCGCTCCCCTCCCGCTTGCGGGAGGGGCCGGGGGAGGGGCTGATGTGGAAGAAGCGCTGCGAGGTTTCAGCCCCTCCCCCGACCCCTCCCGCGAGCGGAGCGCTGGCTTTTTCGCCTCGGCGATCTCCTGCATCGTGCGGCCGGTGGTGACGCTGGTCAGCCCGGTTTCCACCAGCTCGTCCGTGGCGCCCGCATACGCATCATCGATCTTGCGCAGCAGCCAGTTCTCGGCCTTCTCCTTGCCGCGCGGCTTGAGGCGGATCAGCAGCCATTCGCCGTTCATCCGCTCGCCGTGCAGCACGAAGTGGAGATGGCCCTTTTCCAGGTCCTTGGCGCTCTTGCCCGGCACCGGCTCCCAGCTGCCGGTATCCCACAGCATTACCGTGCCGCCGCCATATTCGCCCTTGGGGATCGTCCCCTCGAAATCGGCATAGGAGAGCGGATGGTCCTCGGTGCGCACCGCGAGCCTTTTCTCGTCGGGATCAAGGCTGGGCCCGCGCGTGACCGCCCAGCTTTTGAGCACGCCGTCCACCTCCAGCCGGAAGTCCCAGTGCAGCCGGGTCGCGTCGTGCTTCTGGACGATGAAGCGGTTGCCGCCGGTCTTGGCGACCTTGCCGGCGGGCTCCGACGTCTTGGCGAAGTCGCGCTTGGCATTGTAGCGGGCGAGGCTGTCGGTATCAGGCACGCTTCTTCGCCGCCGGTTTCTTGGCCGGTGCCTTCTTCGCCGGCGCCTTGGCTTTGGCGGTTGGCTTGGCGTCGCCGGTGTTGAGCGACTTCTTCAGCGCCGCCATGAGGTCCACCACGTTCGATCCGCGCTCGTCCGGCTTGTCCGGATCTTCCAGGATCTTGGCGCCCTTGGCCTTTTTCTTCTTCTCGATGAGGTCGCGCAGCGCGTCGACATAGCGGTCGTGAAAGCCCTTGGGATCGAACTTGCTAGCCTTCTTGTCGATCAGCGTCTGGGCCAGGTCGAGCAGCTCGGGGTCGGGCTCGCTGTCGGGGATCTCGCGGAAATAGCCCTGCGCCTTCTGCACCTCGTCGGCATAGCGCAGCGTCTCCAGGATCATGCCGCGGCCGCAGGGCTTGAGGCTTACCACATATTCGCGCCCGCGCATTGCCAGCTGGCCGAGCCCGACCTTGCGCGCCCGCCGCAGCGCCTCGCGCAGCACGATGAACGCCTCCTCGGCGAGATCGTCGGCCGGCACCACGAAATAGGGGCGTTCGTAATAGAGCACGTCGATTTCGTCGGCGTCGACGAACTGGGTCAGCTCCAGCGTCTTGCGCGATTCGAGCTTCACCGCGTCGATCTCGTCCTGTTCGAGCAGGACATATTCGCCCTTCTCGACCTCATAGCCCTTGACGATCTCGTCGGGCTCGACCGCGCCGACGCCGGGGGCGACCTTCTCATACTTGATCCGCTGGCCGCTCGGTTCATGGATCTGGTGGAACGCGATCTGCGCGCCGGATTTGGTGGCGGTGTAGATCTCGACGGGAATCGAAACGAGGGCCAGCCGGATCTGTCCCTGCCAATAGGCGCGTGCGGCCATGCGGAAGTCTCCTCGTTGCAGGCCCGATTCAATTCCCCAAAGGTCAGTCTGTTCCGCCCATCGCAACGGCGGCGTTTAGGCTGTAGAGGCAGACCCCATGAGCACCGACCCCTTCGCGCTTTTCCACACCTGGTACACCGAGGCGCGTACCACCGAGATCAACGATTCCAACGCCATGGCGCTTGCCACGGCGGATGCCGAGGGGCGCCCGTCGGTGCGGATGGTGCTGCTGAAGGGTTATGACGAACGCGGTTTCGTCTTCTACACCAACCGCGAGAGCCGCAAGGCGGGCGACCTCGCCGCCAACCCGCATGTCGCGCTGCTCTTCCACTGGAAGTCGCAGCGCCGCCAGATCCGTATCGAAGGGCCGATCGCCTTCGCCAGCGACGCGGAGTCGGACGCCTATTTTGCCAGCCGCAGCCGCGATTCGCAGCTCGGTGCCTGGGCCTCGGACCAGTCGCGTCCGCTTGATTCCCGCGCCACCTTCGAGGCGCGCTTCGCCGAGGTGCAGGCGCGGTTCGACGGGCAGCCGGTGCCGCGCCCGCCGCACTGGGGCGGCTACCGCGTAACGCCCGAGCGGATCGAATTCTGGCTCGACCGCGAACATCGCCTGCACGAGCGCCGCGTGTTCACGCGCGCCGGCGAGGGCTGGCAAGAAGGCATGCTCTACCCATGAGCAATCTCGCGCGCCGCGCGGCGATCGCCAGCGTGTGCAGCGCGCTCTTCCTCGGCGCGCTCAAATCCTATGCGGCGGTGAAGACGGGCTCCGTCGCGGTGCTCGCCAGCCTTGCCGATTCGGGGCTCGATCTCGTCGCCTCCCTGGTCACGCTGGGCGGGGTGCACTGGGCCTCGCAGCCGGCGGACGACGAGCATCGCTTCGGCCATGGCAAGGCCGAGGCGCTGGCGGCGCTGTTCCAGGTGGTGATCATCGCTATCTCGGGCTTCGCCATCCTGCTGCGCGCGGTGCAGCGATTGGTGCAGAGCGAGACCAGTGCGCACCCGGCGGACGGCATCGCCGTTTCGGTCGTCGCGATCCTCGTGACGCTGGCGCTGACCGAGTATCAGCGCCGCGTGATCCGCCAGACCGGCTCGATCGCGATCACCACGGACAGCATCCATTACAGCTCGGACCTGTATCTCAACGCCGCCGTGATCGGCGCGCTGGTGTGCGAGAGCTATCTGGGCCTCACGGGCGCGGACCCGGTGTTCGGCATCGCCATTGCCTTCTGGCTGCTCTGGGGGGCGTGGCGCGCCTCGGTCGCCGCCATCGACCAGCTGATGGACCGCGAATGGCCCGAGGAGAAGCGTCGCCGCTTTGTCGAGATCGCGGCCGAACACCCCGAGCTTAAGAGCCTGCACGACCTGCGCACCCGCACCAGCGGCAACCGCGATTTCGTGCAGTTCCACGTCAGCATGCGCCCTTGCATGACCATCGCCGAGGCGCACGACGTGGTCGAGCGGCTGGAGGGCGCGTTGGGCGAGGCGTTCCCCGACACCGAGATCCTGATCCATGTCGATCCGGACGGCCATGTCGACGAGCCGGACAACGCGATGGCCGAGACCAATCTGCTGGACGACAGCGGCCCACAAACCATCGGACAGTAACAATCGGGCGGACGACTCCCTATCTGTGCGACCCATCGCTCCAGGAGTCGCCGTTTTGCATGCCCCCCATCCCACTGCCCGGCTCGGTCGCGGCCTGACCTTCGCCATGGCGGCGGCGGCGGGCATCGCGGTTGCCAATATCTATTACAACCAGCCGATGCTGGGCATCATCGAGCGCGACCTGCCCGGCCAGCCCGCGGGGCTGGTGCCGACGGCGACCCAGCTGGGCTATGCGGCGGGCCTGTTCCTGCTCGTGCCCCTGGGCGATCTGCACGAGCGCAAGCAGTTGATCGTGCTCCAGTTCCTGGTGCTGGCGGCGGCGCTGGTGGGCGCGGCGGTGGCACCCAATGCCTGGATGCTGATCGGCGCGTCGCTGCTGGTGGGGGCGGCGGCGAGCGTCGCGCAGCAGATCGTGCCCTTTGCCGCGCATCTCGCCGATCCGGCGCGGCGCGGGCAGACGGTGGGGACGGTAATGGCGGGCCTGCTCTGCGGCATCCTGCTCAGCCGGACGCTGTCCGGCTTCGTCGGCACACATCTGGGGTGGCGCGAGATGTTCTGGCTGGGCGTGCCGCTGGCGCTCGGCACCGCGGCCGTGATGGCGTGGCGGTTGCCGCGCAGCGCGCCCGAGGCGACGCTCGGCTATGGCGCGCTGCTCGGCTCGCTGGGCGGTCTGTGGCGCGAATTCCCGGCGCTGCGGCTGGCGGCGATCACCCAGGCGCTGCTCTTCGCCGGGTTCACGGCGTTCTGGACGATTCTCGCGCTTTATCTGGAGACGCCGCGCTTCCGGCTCGGTGCGGACGTGGCGGGGCTGTTCGGCGTGGTCGGCGCGGCGGGCATCCTCGGCGCGCCGCTGGCAGGCCGGATTGCGGACAAGAGCGGCCCGCACCGGGTGGTGCTGCTCGGCGCGCTGCTCGCGGTGGCGAGCTGGCTGCTGTTCGGATTGTGGGTCAGCATCGTCGCGCTGGTGATCGGCGTGGTGGTGCTCGACTTCGCGGTGCAGAGCGCGCTCGTCTCCAACCAGCACATCATCTTCGCGCTGCGCCCCGAGGCGCGGGCGCGGCTCAACACGGTGCTGATGGGATCGATGTTCCTCGGCGCCTCGGCCGGCTCCGCCACCGCTACCTTCGCCTGGGGAATGGGTGGATGGACCGGCGTGGCGCTGCTCGGCGGCGGCCTGTCGCTGATTGCCGCACTGCTCCAGGTTATGAATCGCCGGAAAGGCTGAAAGCCGGGGGAACAGCCGCCGCTGCGTGTCGTTAGCCCGGGCATCAGGAGAAGCGCGATGCCCGATCCGGACGACCAGACCCGCACCCAGCCCCGCCCCAACCTTTCGACCGAACCCGGCGAGAAAGGCGAGAAGGGCGGCACCAGCACCCAGCCGCGGCCCAACATCTCCACCGAGCATCAGCGGGAGGGCGATGCCGCCCATCCCAGCGACACGCTCGATCGCGGCCAGTCCTGACGCATCCGCCAGGGGACGAGGCCGTGGAAGAACCGGAAACAGGCGCAACCGCCCCTGCGCGCGACCAAGGCGGTGCCGCCGCGGCACTGCTGATCATCGACATGATCAACACCTTCGACTTCGAGGGCGGCGAGGACCTGCGCGCGCGTGCCGAGGCGATCGCCGGGCCGATCCTGAAACTGCGCGACGCGTTTGACGCTGCCGATCTGCCGACGGTCTACGTCAACGACAATTTCGGCGAATGGCATTCGGAAAAGTCGCGGCTGATCGAACAGGCGCTCGACGGCGCGCCCGACGGGCTGGCCAAGCTCGAGCCCCGCGACTGCGACTATTTCGTGCTCAAGCCGCAATTCTCCGGCTTCTACGCGACCAACCTGCCGGTGCTGCTGCCCAAGCTGGGGGTGCGGCGACTGGTGCTGACCGGCGTCGCGACCGACATCTGCGTGCTGTTCACCGCGGGCGACGCGCACATGCGCGACTATGCGCTGTGGGTGCCCGAGGACGCGGTGGCGACGCAGGACGAGGATCGCGGCCGCTGGGCGCTGGAGATCATCGCCCAGAGCATGGGTGCCGATACCGCCGCGACTCAAGCACGATCGCCCGACGAGTGGCTTGCCGAGACCGAGCATGGCTGAGCGCGGCGCGCGCCTTTTGCCCCTGTTGCTGCTGCTCGGCGGCTGCAGCGGCGCGAGCATCCTGCGCCCGGGCGGCCCGATCGGCGGGAACAACCGCACGATCCTGCTCGATTCGCTGGCGATCATGCTGGCGATCATCATCCCCACGATGATCGCCACGCTCGCCTTCGCCTGGTGGTTCCGCGCCGGCAACGGCAAGGCCAAGTACCGGCCGGAGTTCGTCTATTCTGGCCGGATCGAGCTGATCGTCTGGTCGATCCCACTGCTGACCATCCTGTTCCTCAGCGGGCTAATCTGGATCGGCAGCCACGCGCTGGACCCCGCCAAGCCGCTCGCCGAGAAGACCCCGCCGCTCGAGGTGCAGGTGGTGTCGCTCGATTGGAAATGGCTGTTCGTTTATCCCGCGCAGGGGATCGCCACGCTCAACCAGCCGGTGGTGCCCGCCGGCGTACCGATCCGCTTCCGCCTCACCTCGGCGAGCGTGATGAACAGCTTCTTCGTGCCGCGGCTGGGCAGCCAGATCTACACGATGAACGGCATGGCGACGACGCTGCACCTGCAGGCCGACCGGCCCGGCAGCTATTACGGCCAGAGCGCGCATTTCAGCGGCGACGGCTTCTCGGACATGAACTTCCGGCTCCAGGCGGTGCCGGTTGCGGACTTCACCCGCTGGGTGGCGCGCGTGAAGGCGGCGGGCGGGCTACTCGACGGCCGCGCCTATCGCGTGCTCGCCCGCCAGAGCCAGCACGAGCCCGCCAAGCATTGGGGCGCGGTGCAGCCGGGCCTGTTCGACATGGTGGTGGCGCAGCATTTGCCGCCGGCCCCCGGGCCCGAACAGGGCCGCGACGGCGAGCCTCAAGTTTCCCCCGGAACGGCGGAGTGACGATGCTCGGTAAGCTCTCCTGGTCCGCAATTCCCTTCAGCCAGCCGATCCCGCTGATCGCCGCGGGCGGTGTCGGCCTCGCGCTGCTCGCCGTGCTCGGCTGGATCACGGTGAAGGGGCATTGGCCCTATCTGTGGAAGGAATGGATCACCTCGGTCGATCACAAGCGGATCGGGGTGATGTACGTGCTGCTCGGGCTCGTGATGCTGCTGCGCGGCTTCGTCGACGCGATCATGATGCGCACCCAGCAGGCGAGCGCGATCGGCCATGCCCAGGGCTACCTGCCGCCCGAGCATTACGACCAGATCTTCTCCGCGCACGGGACGATCATGATCTTCTTCGGCGCGATGCCGGTGGTGATCGGTCTGATGAACTTTGTGGTCCCGCTGCAGCTCGGCGTCCGCGACGTGGCCTTTCCGACGCTCAATTCGACCAGCTTCTGGCTCACCGCCTCGGGCGCGCTGCTGGTCAACATGAGCCTGGTGATCGGCGAGTTCGCGCGCACCGGCTGGCTGCCCTACGCACCCCTGAGCGAGACGACCTATTCGCCCGGCGTCGGCGTCGATTACTATGTCTGGGCGATCCAGATCTCGGGCGTCGGTACGCTGATGTCGGGCATCAACCTGGTGACGACGATCCTGAAGATGCGCGCGCCGGGCATGGGCTATCTGCGGATGCCGATGTTCTGCTGGACGGCGCTGGGCGCCAACATGCTGATCGTCGCCGCCTTCCCGATCCTCACCGCCACGCTCGCGATGCTGACGCTGGACCGGTATCTCGGCTTCCACTTCTTCACCAACGAAGCCGGCGGCAACATGATGATGTTCGTGAACCTCATCTGGGCCTGGGGGCATCCGGAGGTCTACATCCTCATCCTGCCGGCCTTCGGCATCTTCTCCGAGATCTTCTCCACCTTCTCGTCCAAGCCGCTGTTCGGCTACCGATCGATGGTGGCGGCGACGTTGTTCATTGTCGTCGTGTCGTTCACGGTGTGGCTGCACCACTTCTTCACGATGGGCGCGGGCGGGGACGTCAACGCCGCCTTCGGCATCGCCACCAGCATCATCGCGGTCGGCACCGGGGTGAAGATCTACAACTGGCTGTTCACCATGTATGGCGGCCGCCTGCGCTTCCCCACGCCGATGCTGTGGTCGCTCGCCTTCATGATGACCTTCATCATCGGCGGCATGACCGGAGTGCTGCTCGCGGTGCCGCCGGCCGACTTCATGCTGCACAATTCGATGTTTCTGGTTGCCCACTTCCACAACGTGATCAACTCGGGCGTTATCTTCGGCGCGTTCGCCGGCATCACCTATTGGTTCCCCAAGGCGTTCGGCTTCCGGCTCGACGAGTTCTGGGGGAGGATGGCGTTCTGGCTGACGCTCGCGGGCTTCCTGATCGTGTTCGGCGCGCTCTACGTGCTGGGGCTGGAGGGCATGACCCGGCGGCTGCAGCACATCGACTTCACCGAATGGGCGCCTTGGCTCTATGTCTCCGTGGCGGGGATCGGGGTGATGATCCTCGGCGTCGCCTCGCAGATCCTCCAGATCGTCGTCAGCATCCGCAATCGCGAGCAACTGCGCGACGAGACCGGCGACCCCTGGGACGGCCGCTCGCTCGAATGGGCGACGACCTCGCCGCCGCCCGCGTTCAACTTCGCGGTGCTGCCCCGCGTGCACGGCGAGGAGCCATACTGGACGATCAAACAGCAGGCGATCGAGAGCCAAGGCCTTGCCGATGAGCCGAAGTACGAAGCGATCGAGATGCCCCGAAACTCGGCGACGGGCGTTGTTACCGCCTTCTTCGCGACGGCCATCGGCTTCGCGATGATCTGGAGCATCTGGTGGCTGGCGGCGCTCGGGTTTGTCGGCGCCTATGCCACGTTCGTGGTCTTTGCCTGGCGTGATGAGGCGGAGGAGGAAATTTCCGCCGAGGAGGTCGCGCGGATTGATCGTGCCCGCCGCGCCTCGCGGCAGAAGTGGCTCGAGGACAATCGGGAGCAGTCGGCATGACCGCCAAGGCGCAGGATCCCTATCGCATCGGCCGTGGCGGAGGCGAAGACCATAACACCGGGCGCGGCGAGGGCGGTCCCGCGAGCAAGCGCACCACGGTGGGCTATGGCTTCTGGATCTACCTGCTCAGCGACATCATCCTTTTTTCGGGCTTCTTCGCCGCCTATGCCGTGCTCGCCAAGCAGACGGCGGGCGGCCCGACCCCGCACGACCTGTTCGGCCAGGAGCGCGTCGCGCTGGAGACGGCGGCGCTGCTCCTCTCCAGCTTCACCTGCGGGCTCGCCGGCGTCGCGGCGGAGAAACGGAAGCTGATTCCCGCGCAGCTCTGGCTGCTGGCGACGGGGCTGCTCGGCGCGGTGTTCCTCGGGCTGGAACTGACCGAATTCGCCGAGATGATCGGCAAGGGCGCGGGGCCGCAGCGCAGCGCCTTCCTATCGGCCTTTTATGGGCTGGTTGGCCTGCACGGGCTGCACATCGCGGTGGGGCTGCTCTGGCTCGGCACGATGATGGCGCAGCTCTGGGTGAAGGGCTTCCGGTCTCAGGTGCTGCGGCGACTGATGTGCTTCAACCTGTTCTGGCACGCGCTCGACATCGTCTGGGTCGGCATCTTCACTATGGTCTATCTGATGGGAGTGGCGCCATGAGCGAGCGCGAAACCGACAGCGGCGATACCGCCCCCGGCGACGAAGCCGCTGAGGGCGAGGAATTCGCCGGCGGCACCAGCGGCTATGTGGTGGGGCTGGGCCTCGCCGCGCTGCTGACGGCGGCGGCGTTCGCGATGGTCAACCTGCCTTTGGTCTGGCGCCCCGCCGTTCCGATGGCGCTGGTGGTGCTCGCCATCGCGCAGATGGGCATCCACCTCGTCTTCTTCCTCCACGTGACCACCGGGCCGGACAACACCAACAACGTGCTGGCGCTCGCCTTCGGCACGCTGGTCGTGCTGCTGCTGATCGGCGGATCGGTGTGGATCCTCGGCCATCTCGACCACAACATGATGCCGATGGGCCGGCAGATGCACGGCTTCCCGTGAGTGGCCTCCAAGCCTCCCCCGCCAGGGGGAGGTGGCGCGAAGCGACGGAGGGGGAGGATGCCAGAACCTCTGGGGCCTGCGTGCTTCTTCCCCCTCCGTCAGGCTGCGCCTGACACCTCCCCCTGGCGGGTAGGATCGGGGGGGCGTTCACCCCATGATGCCGAGCAGCGCGAGGATCAGCAGGAACAGCGTTGCGATGATGGTGATGAACCACAGCAGCAGGCTGGTCCGGAAGATCGCCGAGCGCCACCCCAGGCCATAGGCCTGCTTCAGCTGCCTGCACATATGGATCGGCGGCACGAGCAGGGCGATCCAGACCAGAATGTCGGTGGAGACCCGCACCGCGGCAAGCAGGGTAACGCCGATGAACAGCATCGACATCGCCGCGATCGAGTAGGTGACGAACACCGCATGGTCGTAGAGCTTGTACTGCCGCTTCCAGAAGAACAGCAGCCAGATGAACGGGATCGACAGCGGGATCAGCAGCCAGGAAAATTTGTAGATGCTCGACTGCAGCTTATAGAGCATCAAGGCTGGGTTCTTCTGCCACTTCTCGACGCCGTGATCGAGCGTGTACCAGCCGGTGTTGACGTGCTTGATGGAGTCGTCGTTCCCCGCGACGGCTTCGATCGGGGCGATTTGCGCGGTGGCGGCCTTGATCGCGGCGATCTCGCGATCCGCCTTGGCGATGTCCTTGTCCAGCTCGGCACGGTCGCTGTCCCCGGCAGCGAGCTTGTCGCGCTTGGCGATGTCGCGCGCGCGCCCTTCCTCGCTATGCTGCAGCGCGCGCTGCAGGGCGGCGGTCGGGCGTGCCGTCGGCGTCTCCAAATCGGTTGGCGTCGAGATGCCGAGGATCTGGAAAATCGCAAACATCGTGAAGATCGAAAACAGGAACATCGCCATGGGCGAGACGAAGCGGGCGCGCTCGCCGGCGATGTAGCGGCGGGTCAGGTCGCCCGGCCGCCAGGCGAGCAGCGGCAGCGTCCGCCACATCTTGCCTTCGAAATGCGCGACGCCGTGGAGCAGCTCGTGCCCGATCGCGCCCAGCGAGCGGTGGACGTGCCCCGACTGCCCGCATTCATGGCAATGCGGGCCGATCAGCGCGGTCCCGCAATTCAGGCAGATCGTGCCATGCCCATGCCCATGGCTTTCCCCGGCATGCGGCTCCACCGCACGGCCAAGCATGCCCCCCATCACCAGTTCGCCGGCTGCGTCGAAGTCCCCCATGGGGCCGGAGGCTATCAGCTTCGCGGATCGCATGCTAGCATCCGCACCATGGCCGATATCGACACGCCCGACACCCAGATGCTGATCGCCGACATGGGCCGCCGCGCCCGCGCCGCCGCCGCGGTGCTGGCGGCGCTGCCAAGCCCGGCCAAGGCGCAGGCATTGCGGTCTGCCGCCGCAGCGATCCGCGCGGCGCAGGACGCGATCCTCGCCGCCAATGCCGACGACATGGCTGCCGGCAAGGCCAACGGCCTGTCCGATGCGATGCTCGACCGGCTGTTGCTGGATGCCAAGCGGATCGAGGGCATGGCCGATGGTATCGAAGCGGTTGGGGGGCTGGAGGATCCCGTCGGCAGCATCCTGGACGAACGGACGCGGCCCAACGGCCTCGTACTCAAGCGTGTCCGCGTGCCGATCGGCGTGATCGGCATCATTTACGAGAGCCGTCCCAACGTCACTGCGGACGCGGGCGCCTTGTGCCTAATGTCCGGCAACGCCGCGATCCTGCGCGGCGGATCCGAAGCGATCCGCAGCAACCGCGCAATCCATGCCGCGCTGGTGCAGGGACTCACCCAGGCAGGCTTGCCCGCCGACGCGATTCAGCTGGTGCCGGTGACCGACCGTGCCGCCGTCGGTGCGATGTTGACGGCTGAGGGGCTGATCGAAATGGTCGTGCCGCGCGGCGGCAAGAGCCTGGTCGCGCGGGTGCAGGCCGAGGCGCGCGTGCCGGTGCTCGCCCATCTCGACGGGATCAACCACAGCTATGTCGATCGCGCCGCCGATCCAGCGATGGCACAGGCGCTGGCCGTCAACGCCAAGATGCGCCGCACCGGCATCTGCGGCGCGACCGAGACGCTGCTGATCGATCGCGGCTTCGCCGAACCCCAGCCGATTCTGGCCGCGCTGGCCGAGGCCGGCTGCGAACTGCGCGGTGATGCCGAGGTGCAGGCGCTCGATGCGCGCGTGCAGCCGGCGACCGACGAAGACTGGGACACCGAATATCTCGAGGCGATCCTCTCGGTGAAGCTGGTCGACGGGTTGGAGGACGCGATGGCGCACATCGCCGCGCACAGCTCGCACCACACCGACGCGATCATCACGGAAGATGCGGATGCCGCGACGCGCTTCCTGAACGGCGTCGACAGCGCGATTGTGATGTGGAACGCCTCGACCCAGTTCGCCGATGGCGGCGAGTTCGGATTGGGCGCCGAGATCGGCATTTCCACCGGCCGCCTCCACGCGCGCGGGCCGGTGGCGCTGGAGGGGCTCACGACGTACAAATGGCTGGTGCTAGGCACCGGCCAGGCGCGGCCTTGAACCCCATGTATCGCTTGTATACATTGGTTGCATGAGCAAGACCGCCGTCATTACAGGCCGCGTTCCGGAAGCGATTTCGGACCAGCTGGATCGTCTGGCGGAGCGGATGGATCGTTCGCGATCCTGGGTGGTCTCGCAGGCCATCGAGGCGTTCGTCGCCGCAGAGACGCAGTTGCTCGATTCGCTCGATGAAGCCGAACGGCAGATCGATGGCGGTGAGTTCCGGACGCAGGCGCAGATGGAGGAATGGGTCGCCGAGTTGCGGCGCGGCACGGCGGCCTGAGTGGCGGACCTTCGATGGGCGAACCTCGCCCTGGCGGATCTCGAAGCGATCGTGCGCCACCATCAATCCAGCGACCCGGCACTGGGCGTCGAGCTTGTCGAACGCATCGTGGCCGCGGGCGCGTTCCTTGCGGAGCTGCCCGAGGCGGGGCCGCTCACGATCCGCGGGCGTCGCAAATGGCGCGTGCCTAAAACCCCCTATCTGCTTTTCTATCGGGTCGCGCCCGATCACATCCGCGTGCTCCGCGTCCTGCATGGCGCACGCGATCTGACGGGACGGCAATGAAACGCATCGGACTTCTCGGGGGATCGTTCAATCCGGCGCATCGCGGGCATCGGCGGCTGTCGCTCCATGCCCTGCGCGCGCTCGATCTCGACGAAGTGTGGTGGATGGTGTCGCCGGGCAATCCGCTGAAGGACAAGGCAGGCATGGCGCCGTTCGAGGCGCGCATGGCGTCGGCGCGGGCGATGGCGCGGCATGCACCGATCCGCCCCACCGCGATCGAGAAGCGGATGAAGACCCGCTACACCGCCGATACGCTCACCAAGCTGCCACGGCTCTACCCGAATCACCGCTTCATCTGGCTGATGGGCGCCGACAACCTGGCGCAGTTCCACCGCTGGGAACGGTGGCGGCACATCGCCCGTCAGGTTCCGATTGCGGTTATCGCGCGTCCGGGGTATGACAGGGGCGCCCATGCAAGTCCTGCAATGGGTTGGCTGCGGCGCGCTGTGCGGCCCGCAGGCCAGGCGAAACATTGGACGCGATGGAGATTGCCGGCACTTGTGCTGTTGCGCTTCCGCCCCGATCCGACGTCGGCAACACGCCTTCGGGCTGCCGATCCTGCCTGGCACCGGCGATTCCTCGGGTCTTCTCCGCAGTTGGAACAGGAGAGCCCGGCGCCGTCTCCACCCACTTTGCACAGACCGTCGCTAGACTAGGAGCAACCTTGGCCACTTCCCCCAATATGCAGCGTTCGAACGACGCCGACAGCGTCGAAGCGCTGCATAGGCTCGTGCTCACCTCGCTGGAGGACGATCAGGCGGTGGAAACCGTCTCGATCCCCCTCGCCGGCAAGAGCAGCATTGCCGATTACATGGTGATCGCATCGGGTCGCTCGACCCGGCAGGTCGCCTCGATGGCGATGAAGCTGGCCGACAAGATCAAGGCCGAGCAGGGCCGCACGCCCCGCGTCGAAGGCCTGCCGGCCGCCGACTGGGTGCTGATCGACGCCGGCGACGTGATCGTCCACCTGTTCCGCCCGGAAGTGCGCAGCTTCTACAATCTCGAGCGGATGTGGTCGTTCGAGGGCCAGGCCTGATCTGATCCTGAAGGTCCGCGCGCAATGCTGCTGCACATCGTCGCGCGCGGCCGGATCGGGCGCAGCCCCGAGGCCGAACTGGTCGACCGCTATCTGAAGCGGGTGACCTGGGGCACGCGCGTCACCGAACTGCCCGATACCGGCGGGAAGATGCCCGTGCTCGCTCCCGGTACCCGCGTGGTGATGCTCGACGAACTGGGCGAGAACCTGCCGTCCAAGACGCTGGCGACCCGCCTCGGCGCCTGGCGCGACGACGGGGTGCGCGAGACGCGCTTCCTGATCGGCGCCGCCGACGGCTTCGACGACGCCGATCGCCAGGCGGCGGACATGCTGCTCAGCTTCGGCAAGGCGACCTGGCCGCACATGATGGCGCGGGCGATGCTCGCCGAGCAGCTGTGGCGCGCCGTCTCGATCCTCGCCAACCATCCCTATCACCGCGAAGGCTGATGGACCCGGCGCGCGGCCTCGGCATCGCGGCGGCGCTGGTCGCGATCGGCGTAACCGGCGTACTGGCCCAGCCGCAGCCCGATGCCACCCAGCAATCCGCGCGCTTGGTGACGGAAGCCTCCCAGGCCGCGCAGGCGGCGGAGCGGCGGGCTGCCGAACTCGACCGCGCCGCTGCCGGCGAGCGCGATGGCGAAGCCCGCGCGCGCGCCGAGCAGGCGGCAGCCGCGCAGCGGATCAAGGCGGCCGAAGCCGAGCAGGCCGCGGCCGAGGCGCGCGTGGCGATGCTCGACCGGCTGCTCGCCCGTCAGCGCACCGCCTTTGCCGAGCGCCAGCGGCCCGCGATCGAACTCGTGGCCGCGCTGCAGGCGATGGCGCGGCGCCCGGCGGCCCTGGCGCTCGCCCAGCCGGGCTCGGCGCAGGACTTGGTCCATGTCCGCGCGACGCTCGCCAGCCTGCTGCCCGCAATCGAGGCGCGGAGTGCCGGTGTGCGGTCGGACCTGGCCCGCGCCCGCGTGCTGCGGGCCGCCGCGGGCAAGGCCGTCGCCGACTTGCGGACCCGCCGCACCGCGCTCGAATCCCGGCGCCTCGCCGCGCTCCAGCTCGAATCCGAGCATCGCCTGCGCGCGATGTCGCTCGGCCGCGACGCGCTGGTGGAGTCGGATCGCGCGCTCGCGCTGGGCGAGAAGGCGCGTGACCTCGTCGCCGAGCAGGACCGCAGCCTGAGCGCCGCCCAGGTCCGCTCGGACCTCCTCGTCCTGAACGGCCCGCTGCCCCGCCCCGGCACCTCGGCCGACCGCACGGCCGGCCCAGGGCCCTATCGCCTCCCCGTCACCGGGCAGCTCGTCACCGGCTTCGGCGAGATTTCGCCTGCCGGCGTCCGCGCCCGCGGTCCCAGCTTCGCGGTGCGGCCGGGATCAGCGGTTGTCGCGCCTGCCGCCGGTACCATCGCCTATGCCGCGCCGTTCGCGGGCTATGGCCAGGTCGTGATCGTCGATCACGGCAAGGGCTGGACCACGCTGATCGCGGGTCTTTCGACGGTAGCCGCGCGTCCCGGCGCCAAGGTGGCACAAGGTGCAACCCTCGGCACCGCCGGCCCGCGCGTCACGGTGGAGCTGCGCCGCCGCGGGCAACCCTTGGACCTGACCCAATTGCTCGACTGACACCGCGTGCAAATCCCGTTATCCTCGCCTACATTACCAGGATCGCCCTTCCGGAAAGTCTCTTGATGCTGCGTTCGTTTCTACAGGTTTCCGCCGCCGTCGGCGCACTTGCGATCATTCCCATCACATCCGGGGCCATGGCGGGGGTCGATACCAGCAGCTATCGCGAGCTCGATACCTTCATGGAAGTCTACAACACCGTGAAGGCGAACTACGTCGAGAAGGTCGACGACAAGACGCTGGTCAAGGGCGCCATCGAAGGTATGCTCGCGGCGCTCGATCCGCACAGCAGCTATGCCGATGGGCTCGATTTCGACAATCTCAAGATCCAGACCGAGGGCAATTACGGCGGCCTCGGCCTCACCGTCACCCAGCAGGACGGCGCGGTGAAGGTGATCGCGCCCAACGACGACGGCCCCGCCGCGCGCGCGGGTATAAAGGCGGGCGATTACATCACCCATCTCGACGGCAAGTTCATCGTCGGCGGCAGCCTGGACGAGGCGATCACCCAGATGCGCGGCAAGCCGGGCACCAAGATCGCGCTCACCATCGTGCGCCCCGGCGCCGACAAGCCGCTGCAGTTCACCCTCACGCGCGAGATCATCACCCAGAAGTCGGTGAAGGCGGACGTCAAGGACGGCATCGGCATCATCCGCATCAGCACCTTCACCGCGCATACCGGCGGCGACACTGCGCTGGCGATCCAGGAGATCGACAAGAAGCTCGGCCACAAGCCGCTCGGCTACATCCTGGATCTGCGCAACAATGGCGGCGGGCTGCTGACCGAGGCGATCGGCGTCTCCGACGTGTTCCTCAACCATGGCGAGATCGTCTCGCAGCGCGGCCGCGAGAAGACCGATATTGAGCGCTATTATGCCGAAAGCGTGTTCCCGGGCGACCTTGCCAAGGGGCTGCCGGTGATCGTGCTGACCGATGCGGGCACCGCCTCGGCCTCGGAGATCGTCGCCGGCGCGCTGCAGGACCATCACCGCGCGCTGGTGCTGGGGGTGCGCAGCTTCGGCAAGGGATCGGTGCAGACCATCCTGCCGATGGGTCCGCACGCCGCGCTGCGCCTCACCACCGCGCGCTACTTCACCCCCTCCGGCCATTCGGTGCAGGAAGGCGGCATCAAGCCCGACATCGCCGTGCCGCAGCTGAGCGACCCCGACTACAAGTCGCGGCCCGAGCTGCGCGAGGCCGATCTGCGCCGCCACCTGATCAACATGGAGAAGGTGGACGACGGCGTGCTGGAATCGGACGACACCCCCGATCCGCGCTTCACCGCCACCGCCGAGGAGCTGAAGAAAAAGGGCATCACCGACTTCCAGCTGAGCTACGCGGTGCAGACGCTCGCGCGCCTCGGCAAGGCGCCTGCTGCGAGCGCCGCCAAGTGAGCCGCATGCCGCGGAACGTGCCGGTGCTCGCCCGCTGGCTGGCGCTGCTGCTGCCGCTGGCGCTGCTCGGCGGCGCGATCGGATCGCAGTTCATCGGCGGCCTGGTGCCGTGCGAGATGTGCGTGTGGCAGCGCTGGCCGCATCTGGCGGCGATCGTCGTCGCCGTGCTCGCCTTCTTCGTGCGCGGGCGGCGCCAGGTGGCGGCGCTGGTGCTGCTCGCCGCGCTGCTGATCGCGGTGAGCGGCGCGATCGGCGTCTATCATGCGGGCACCGAATATCATTGGTGGCAGGGCATCACCGCCTGCACTGCCGCCCCCACCCATGGCTCGGCGATGGACATGCTGACCGAGGCGCTGCGCCGCCCGATCGTCCGCTGCGACGTGCCCCAATGGACGATGTTCGGAATCAGCCTGGCAGGCTATAACGCGATCCTGTCGCTGGGCGGCGCGGTGGGAATCGCGCTGCTCGCAACGCGAAAGGCAGTGCGATGAGCTGGAAGCCGGGGGATCGGCGCGAGAGCCGCGAGGCCATGGTTCGGGTGGACCAGGCCGGCGAATATGGCGCGACGCGCATCTATGCGGGGCAGCTCGCGGTGATGGGCGATCGCACGCCCACCGCGCGCACCATCGCCGGCATGGCCAACCAGGAGGAGCATCACCGCGCCTTTTTCGACGCGCTGATCGCCAAGCGCGGCGTCCGACCGACGGCGCTCCAGCCCTTCTGGGACGTGGCGGGCTTCGGGCTCGGCGTCGTCACCGCCGCGCTCGGCCCGCAGGCGGCGATGGCGTGCACCGCGGCGATCGAGACCGAGATCGACCTCCATTACCAGCAGCAGCTCGAGCAATTGGGCGACGAGGATCCGGAACTCCGCGATGCCGTCGCGCGATTCCGTGACGAGGAGATCGAGCATCGCGACACCGCGATTGCCTCGGGCGCGGAAAGCACGCCCGGCTATCCGGTGCTCTCGGCGCTGATCCGTGCCGGATGCCGGTTCGCGATCGGCGTGTCGAAGCGGGTCTGACAGCGGCTATTCAGGCGCGCCGCGGCAGGGTGGCGCGCACAACAGGAGGAACGCAGGTGCTCAAGAGGATCGCCATCATCACCGCGGCCGTTGCGGCGCCGCTGCTCGCCGCCATGCCGGCGCATGCCCAGAATGCCGTCCAGAACGGCGTGCTGATCATCTACGGCAACGACAAGTGCCCGACCAACAAGAACGGCGAAGAGATCGTCGTCTGCCAGCGTCTGGACGAGGGCGAGCGTTTCCGCATCCCGAAGAACATCCGCGAGACCACGCCGACCGACCCCCAGAAGGGCCAGTCCTGGGCGGTGCGCTCGCAGGATGCGCTGACCACCGGCAATTTCGGCACCGGCAGCTGCTCGACCGTGGGCGCGAGCGGCGGTACCGGCTGCTTCGTCCAGCGCGCGACCGCCGCACGGGCCGAGCGCCGCGCGCAGAAGAAGGCCGAGACCGACCTGCCGCTGCCCTGATCGGGTTCAGGCCGGCGCGCGGGGGATCCACGCGGGCGCCGGCAGCCGCACGGCATCGGCGATCAGCCACAGCATCGCTACCGCGCGCACGCTCGCGGCGATGAAGATATCCTGCTGGGTGGCATAGGGCCAGGCATTGGCAAGGCCTGCCAGCCACCAGAACTCCGTCACATAGGCCGCGACGTCGCCGATCACGAACAACGCGATCGGCGCCAGGCGCGGACTGGTCATCACCAGCAGCGGGTAGAGCCACAGGTCGAACTGCGGCGACCACACCTTGTTGGTGAGCAGGAACCAGGCGAGCACCGGGGTGAACAGTACCCAGGGCCGTTCGCGATGCTGGCGCCAGCCGATCGCGACGATCGCAGCCGCGCCGAGCAGGAAAGCGAGCGAGGCCGCGAAGTTGCGCTGCGCGGTGTCGCTCACCCACACGCCCTGGTCCGACAACACCGACCAGGTGGAGGCGACCGTGCCGGGGCGTGCCTCGGAGAAGCGGTAGAATTCGGACCAGTTCTCCGGCGCCGCCAGTGCCACCGGCAGGTTCACCGCCGTCCAGGCGCCGATCGCGGCCAGCACGCAGCGTGCCGCCGTCGTCAACCGTGTGCGCCAGGCCTGCCCGGGCGCGGCCAGCGCCGCCAGCCCGATCAGCGGCAAGAGCAGCACCGGGAACAGCTTTGCCGCCGTCCCCAGCGCGGCGAGGGCGGCGGCCAGCACCAGCCGCTGCCGCCGCGCGGCGAACATTGCCGCCACCGCAAGCGTCACCGCGCCCAGGTCCCAGTTATGGCCGAGATAGAGGATCAGCGGCGGCGCGCAGGCCCAGAGCCAAAGGCGGACCCGGTCCATGCCGCCGCGGACGAACATCGCCAGGATCAGCCCGGCGAGCAGCGCGTTGCCCAGCGAAACCATGGCGAGGAAGGTCGCGCCGTCCGCGCCCGCACCGAACAGCCCGCGGCCAAGCGCGCCTTCGATCCAGATCTGCAGCCCGGTGAGCACCGGATATTCCATCGGCGTCTGGAAATAGGGAATCTGCCCTTCGCCGACATGGCGCTCGACCCAGAAGGGGGGCGCATCGCTGTAGCAGCCGCTGATATACTGGATCGCACCGCTCCAGCCCTGCGGCATGCAATGCGCCTTGAACACCCAGCCCAGCAGGCAGGTGAGCGCCATGCCGAGTGCCAGCGCGCGCAGGCGCCCGTCGATCCGCTGAATCATGCCCGAAAACCCTCCGATCGGCGCTGGTACAGGGCCGATGGCCGAGCGTCCATCTGGACAGCAGGTGCTTGAGAACATAGAAGGAACGGGATGGCGCAACTCGACACCCGTGCAAAGCTGGCGATCCTCGCCGATGCCGCGAAATACGACGCGTCCTGCGCGTCGTCGGGCACGGCCAAGCGTACGTCGAAGGATGGCAAAGGGCTGGGCTCGACCACGGGCATGGGCATCTGCCACGCCTATGCGCCCGACGGGCGTTGCATCAGCCTGCTCAAGATCCTGCTGACCAACAGCTGCATCTTCGATTGCCATTATTGCATCAACCGCAAGAGCAGCAACGTTCGCCGCGCGCGCTTCACCGCCAAAGAGGTCGTCGACCTGACGATCGCCTTCTACAAGCGCAACTATATCGAGGGGCTGTTCCTCTCGTCCGGCATCATCAAATCGTCGAACTACACGATGGAGCAGATGGTCGAGGTCGCGCGGTCGTTACGCGAAGACCATTACTTCCGCGGCTATATCCATCTCAAGACGATCCCGGACGCCGATCCGGAGCTGGTGCATCAGGCCGGCCTCTACGCCGACCGCGTCTCGATCAACGTCGAACTGCCGACGGTCAGCGGCTTGAAGCGCCTCGCCCCCGAAAAGGACGGCACCCGTATCGAAGGCGCGATGCGCGACGTGAAGGGCGCGATCGCCGACAATGGCGATGCACGCAGGAAGTACAAATCCGCCCCCCGCTTCGCCCCCGCCGGCCAGTCGACGCAGATGATCGTCGGCGCCGACGCCGCGACCGATGGCGAGATCGTCGCGCGTGCCTCGACGCTCTACGACCGCTTTGGCCTGCGCCGCGTCTATTACAGCGCGTTCAGCCCGATCCCCGACGCCAGCACCGTGCTGCCGCTGCAACGCCCGCCGTTGATGCGCGAACATCGCCTCTACCAGTCCGACTGGCTGATGCGCTTCTACGACTACAGCCCGGCCGAGGTCGTCGCCGCCGCCGACGACGCCACCGGCATGCTGCCACTCGACATCGACCCGAAGCTCGCCTGGGCTTTGAAGTTCCGCGACCGCTTCCCGGTCGACGTCAACCGCGCCCCCCGTGAAATGCTGCTCCGCGTCCCCGGCCTCGGCGTGAAAGCGGTCGACCGCATCGTCGCCACCCGCCGCTGGCGCCGCCTGCGCCTCGACGATGTCGCGCGCCTGACGGTCAGCGTCGCCAAGGTCCGCCCCTTCATCGTCACCGACGACTGGCGCCCGGTCCTGCTCAGCGACCGCGCCGACCTGACGCCGCTCGTCGCTCCGAAAAAGCAGCAGCTCGAACTCTTCGCCGCGTGAGAATGACTCGCGAGTGAAACGCCGTGCGCGCTCGCCGGTTGGGCGATGCGAAGGAGACACACCCATGGCCCTCGCCGACATCTACGCCGACCTGAAGCGCGACCACGACAAGCAGCGCAAGATGCTGAAGGAGCTGGCCGAACTGACCGATACGGCCAAGCGCGGCAAGCTGTTCGAAACCTTCCGCCTCGAAGTGCAGGCGCACGCCGCCGCCGAGGAGGAATCGCTCTACGCCACGATGCTACGCGACCCCGAGCTGCGCGACGACGCGCGCCATTCGGTGTCCGAGCACAAGGAGGTCGACGACCTGCTCGCCGAGATGACCGAGCTGGAGGTGTCGTCGGACGAGTGGAACGAGAAGTTCTTTCACATGCGCCGCCGCTACGAACACCACATCACCGAGGAAGAGGAAGAAATGTTCCCCGCCGCGGCCGACGAGCTCGACAGCAAGACCGAGAAGGAACTCGCCGCGATCTACGAAGAGCGCAAGCCCGAGGAACTGAAGCTCGCCAAGGAAAAGCCCGCCGGCGGCGACGACCGCGACTGATCGGTGAGGCTCGGTACGCCTGCCCCAACCACCCCGTCACCCCGGACTTGGTCCGGGGTCCACCGGCCCGCGGGGGGACGGCTTGCGCTACTTTTTACATCGCCTGCCCCAAACACCTCGTCACTCCGGACTTGTTCCGGAGTCCACCGGGCCGCGAGGGAACGGCAAGAGGCTTCAACCATCCCCCTCGCCGCGGAGTGGACCCCGGAACGAGTCCGGGGTGACGAAAGAGTGTGATGCGCATAATCACCCTCCCCACCCCCGACGACTTCGACGCGTGGCGCGACGCCGCCCGGCCCCTCGCCGCGGCGGACGTCCCCCCGGACGACATCGTCTGGCAGGTCGGCGACACCCCCGCCGACCTGTTCGCCACCGCCGCCGACAACACGCCCCCGCCGCCCCCCAGCGGCACCCTCTCCGTCCCCCGCGCCTTCATCGATCTCGCGCGCAGCGTCGTCCTGTCGAGCGATCCCGAACGGTTCGCGCTCCTCTACACCGCGCTCGCCCGCCTGCGCCGCGAACCGAAACTGATCGAGGATCAGGCCGACCCGCTCGTCCGCCGCCTCGAAGGCCTCGCCAAATCGGTTCGCCGCGACATCCACAAGATGCGCGCCTTCCTCCGCTTCCGCGAGGAACAGGACGATGAGGGCACGCGCTACGTTGCCTGGTTCGAGCCTGACCATCACATCGTCCGCGCCAACGCCGCCTTCTTCGTCAACCGCTTCGCCAGCATGCGCTGGTCGATCCTGACGCCCGAGGTCTCGCTCCACTGGGACGGCAAGGCGCTGGCCGAAGGACCCGGCGCGCAAAAGGCGGACGCGCCCGACGGCGATCCCACCGAAGAGGTGTGGAAGACCTATTACGCCAGCATCTTCAACCCCGCGCGCGTCAAGATCGGCGCGATGCTGAAGGAGATGCCGCGGAAGTATTGGAAGAACATGCCCGAAACCGCGCTGGTCGGGCAGCTGATCGCCGGCGCACAGGCACGGGAAAGCGGCATGATCACCCAGTCACGCGAGGTGCCGGCGATCGGCGACAATGCCACCGCCGCCTGGGCGGCGCTGCGCGAGGAAGCCGCGGCCTGCACCCGCTGCCACCTCTACAAGCACGCGACGCAGACCGTCTTCGGCGAAGGTCCGGTCGATGCGCCGCTGATGTTCGTCGGCGAACATCCCGGCGACCAGGAGGACCTCGCCGGTACGCCGTTCGTCGGCCCCGCCGGACAGGTCTTCAACTGCGCCATCGCCGAAGCCGAAATCGACCGCGCCCGCGTCTACGTCACCAACGCGGTGAAGCACTTCAAATTCGAACAGCGCGGCAAGCGCCGCATCCACGCCAAGCCCGACACCGGCGAAATCCAGGCCTGCCGCTGGTGGATCGAACAGGAACAGATGCTCATCCGCCCGCGCGTCACGGTCGCGCTCGGCGCCACCGCCGCCCGCTCCTTGCTGGGCCGGACGGTCACGATCGGCCGCGAACGCGGCAAAGCCATCGCCCTCCCCGACGGCGGCGAGGCCTGGATCACCGTCCACCCGAGCTATCTGCTGCGCCTGCCCGACGAAACGCAAAAGGCCGAGGAATACGCCCGCTTCGTCGAAGACCTGAAACAG
>NZ_CAJYHX010000029.1 GCF_913774285.1 uncultured Sphingomonas sp.
CCCATTCACATGTCCCCCGTTCTGCCTCCTTGCGAGGCACCAGCATTGGCGCGGGGTGGAGCAGCCCGGTAGCTCGTCAGGCTCATAACCTGAAGGCCGCAGGTTCAAATCCTGCCCCCGCAACCAACAAAAAGCCGCCACCCCACCGGGTTTGCGGCTTTTGTCGTTAGTGGACAAAACGCGGTGCCTGCGAACCGCGCCGTCCTCCTGCCGACCCAGGCAGGACCGCCCGGCGGCGCGGCGCACTCACCGCCTCGGTCCTCCGCCTCCATTCTCCTGGCGTGCACCAGCGGCGCGAGCATCGGTGGACGACGCTCACCCGTAGGACCTAGCGCCGCAGCGTGTACAAATAGGCGGCGATGTCCCGCGCGTCCTGCGGCGTTACCCCCTGATCCGGCATGGCGGTGCCGGGCACAACCTGCTGCGGATGCTGGATCCAGCGTTCGAGATTGGCGGGATCGTTCGGCCGCATGCCCGCAATGAAGCTGCGGGTCGCGATGCCGTTCAGCGCAGGTCCCGCCACGCCGGCGGCCGCGCCGATACCGGAGATTCGGTGACAGGCGCCGCAATTATACCGTCCGATCGCAGCCTTCCCGGCCTGCACACTGCCCCCTGTCATCGCCTCGGCATGGGTGCGTGCCTGGGCGATGTCTTGGTAATAGACGCCGGCGACGGACGCGACGCCGATCAGTGCGGCGAGCACGGTCATTCCGTAGACGAAGCGCAGCTCAGACGGCATCGGCGGTCCTCGGTGGAGCGATGAGGGTACGGAACAGGAGCAGCGCCGCGCCGAGATGGACGAGGCCACCGGGCACCCACATGATCAGCCCTGCCACCTGCTGGTCCTCGGCCGGGGTGAGGCCGAAGGGGGCGGGCGCCAGCCGGGCGTAGCCGGCGTACCAGGGCGAGGTGGCGAAGGCCATCAGCGCGCCGAGTGCGCCGGTGACGATCGAAGTGGCGAGCAGGCACAGCCCGGCCAGCGCACGATCGGCTGCCGCACTCGCACCGGCGCCGCGCCGTCCCAGCATCGCAGTCCAGAAGAGCAGCGCGCTCCCCAGGAAGCAGCAATGCTGGACGGCGTGCCAGGCTTCGTTGGCGAGGGCGATATCGAACAGGCTCGGCATGTGCCAGATCCACAGCACCGCCGCCTGCAGGAGCGTCGCGACGACGGCGCCGCTCGCCCAGCGGTAGGCGGGCGAGACCGCCATGCTTATCGCCCCAAGCGTGCGGCGGGCGGCGGGCGGGAAGGCCCACAGCATCGTCGCGAGCGGCTCGGCCAGCACCAGCAAAGGGGCTGCGAGCAGCATGATCAGCTCATGCTCGATCATGTGCGCGGTGAAGCTCCGCTCGCCCGCTTCGTGCAAGGGAGAGACGAGCGCGCCGGCGAGCACCACCCACCCGATCGCGAACCAGATGCCATGTCGCTGGAGGCCCGCTCGACCGCCGGTCGAGCGGGCGCGCAGGCGGCGCCATCCGCGACCGAACGCGACTGCTGCGATCAAGAGCGGCAAGATAATCGCCGGATCCCAGGTCCAGCCCGGCGGTGCGGTGTGATCGTGGCCGGCATGGGCGAGCGCCACGCTCGGCAGCAGGAGCAAGAGGGCGACGACGCTCAGGCGACGCATGTGGGCACAATCAGCACGGAAAGCGTCTGGAAGGCGATGGCGAGCGCGAAGATTGCGGCCAGCAGCAGCGCGACGCGCGAAAGCCAGGCGCGCGGCGGCGTCTGGTCGCCGGCGGGTTTGGCGCAGGGCCAGGCGATCGCTATCGCTGCGGCGCAGACGGCCAGGCTGCCCAGGCCCCAGCCCAGCCCGAGCCCATCGCCGACGGGCGCGCACGAAACCTTCAGCACGCTTCCCAGGCCCAGCTGGAAGACATACCAGGCCAGCGGCGGCAGGAGCAGCGCCGCCCAGGGACGGATGCGATGCCAACGGCTCATCCCAGCCTCGGCGCCAGGTAGATCAGCGCGCCGACCGGCAGCCAACTGAGCACCACGAAGGTCCAGTAATTGGCATTGTCCTCCACATCGGCGAACTGGTCGTCGCCCACCTCATGGGTAAACAGCCAGACCGCCTGCACCGCCGTGTCGCCGATGTCGGTGATCAGGTGGCTGGTGTGGAGGATGATCAGCATCCAGGTCAGCGATCCATAGGCATTGTCGGTCCAATGCACGTTGAGATGCGCGAACTCGATCCCGCGCGGAATCAGCAGCAGCAGACCGAGGATCGTCATGCCCAGGGTGCCGAAGCGTACGCCCCACTCGTTCTTGGTAACGGCGCAGTGGCGCACCCAGAGATTGGGGATCTCACTGAGGAACAGACCCAGCGTGAGAACCGCCGGCCAGAGCAGATCGGGCGGGCGGGTGCCGGCAGGCGGCCAGCCGCGCGTCTGGCTCATCAGGTACAGGTAGGTGCCGGCGGCCAGCGCGAAGGCGGTGCCCTCGATCGCCATGAAGCCGATATTGCCCCACCAGACGAGATGCTTCGCCCCGCTGGCGCTCTCGGGCAGGTCCGAGACGTCGCCGACGATCTTGCAGCGGCGGGCGTCGCTCATCGGCGCACCCGCAACGGGCCGGTGCTCGCCCGCTCGCGCTGCGGCCAGAACCAGATGATCAGCGCGGCCGCTACCGGTACTGCGCCCCACACCAGCGCCCAGGGCGTGAAGATGCTGCCGATGAACAGGATCGTCACCGCCAGCGCCGAGAGCAACGGGGCGATCGAAGGCTTGGGGCTCTTCTGCCGATATTCGGGCGTCGCCTCGATTACCGAGGTGACCAGCACCTCGCGCCGCTCGACGGCGAGGCCGGTCATCCCCTGCAGTTCGTCCTTCTGCGTCCAGAGCGGCGTCAGGCTGTCGACCACCGGCAGATGATCGAAATTGTGCTGCGGGGGCGGGGAGGGGACCGCCCATTCGAGCGTCGATCCGCCCCAGGGATCGGGTCCGGCATGCGCGCCGTGGCGCCTGCTCCACCAGGCATTGGCGACGAACACCAGCCCGCCCGCTACCGCGATCGCCGAGCCCAGCGTCGCGATCAGGTTGAGCAGGCCCCAGCCCATGCCCTCGCTATAGGTGTAGACCCGGCGCGGCATGCCCATCAGCCCGAGCAGGTGCATCGGGAAGAAGCCGAGGTTGAACCCGCCGACGATCAGCCAGAAGGCACGCTTGCCCCAGCGTTCGGACATCAGCCGCCCGGTCGCCTTGGGGTACCAGTAGCAGAAGGCGCCGAGCAGCGGGAAAATGGCGCCGCCGATCAGCACGTAGTGGAAATGGGCGACGATGAAATAGGTGTCGGTGATCTGCTGGTCGAGCGGGGCGGAGGCCGCCATCACCCCCGACAGGCCGCCGATTACGAAGGTCGCGATGAAGCCGAGTACCCAGAGGAGCGGCGTGTCGAAGCGCGGGCGGCCGCTCCACAGCGTCGCGATCCAGCAGAAGATCTGCAGGCCTGCGGGTAGCGCCACCGCCATGCTCGCCGCGGTGTAGAAGTCGTTGCCCAGCCGCGGCAGACCGACGGCGAACATGTGGTGGACCCACAGCCCGAAGGCGAGTGCGGCGATGCCGAGCATCGACAGCACCACCGCGACATGGCCGAACAGCGTGCGGCGCGAGAAGGTCTCGACGATCATCGAGACGAAGCCGGCGGCGGGCAGGAAAATGATGTAGACCTCTGGATGGCCGAACCACCAGAACAGGTGCTGGAACAGGATCACGTCGCCGCCCGCGGCCGGCGCGAAGAATTGTGTCGAGACCAGCCGGTCCGCAATCAGCATGCTGGTGACCAGCATCACCGCGGGCAGCGAGACGATCGTCATCAGCCCTGCGATGGCCTGCGACCAGACGAACACGGGAATGCGCGCCAGCGTCATCCCCGGCGGGCGCATCTTGAGCACGGTGGCGACGACGTTGACCGAGGCGGCAAGCGCCGCGACTTCGGTGAAAGTGATCATCTGCGCCCAGATGTCGACGCGGTTGCCGGGGCCATAGCCGGGGCCGGAGAGCGGCGGATATTCGAACCAGCCGAGATCGGGGGTGATGCCGAAAGCGTGCGGCACCCACAGCATCAGCACACCGCCCAGGTACAGCCAGTAGCTGAACGCCGCGAGCCGGGGGAAGGCGAGCGCGCGCTGGCCGAGCATCAGCGGCACCAGCCAGATCGCCATCGCTTCCATCACCGGTACCGAGACGAGGAACAGCATCGTCGAGCCGTGCAGCGAGAAGCTCTCGTTGTAGAGCTGTGGCGTCATCCGGCCCATGTCCGGCCAGGCGAGCTGCAGCCGCATGTCGAGCGCGAGCATGCCCGCCAGGAACATCAGCAGCACGACGGTGAGGATGTAGCGCGCGGCGATGCGCTTGTGGTCGACGGTGGTGAGGAAACCCCACAGCCCCGGCGCGTCGCGCCACGAGACGGCGAGCCGCTCGGTCTGTTCGGGGGTGAGCGGCTGGGTCATTGCAGTCCCATCAGGTAGCGCGAGGCGGCGTCGACATCGGCGCCCGAGAGCGCAACCGGCGGCATCATCGTGCCGGGCTTGAGCGCCTGGGGCTGGGCGATCCAGCCCTGGATCGCGCCGCGGCTCATCGTCAGCGTCCCGGCCGCCACCGAGCGCCGGCTGCCGAAATGGGTGAGATCGGGGCCGGCGCGGCCGGTTGCGGGGGTGCCGCGGATGGCGTGGCACATTGCGCATTGCCCGCCGGTCACCACCTGCTGCCCTCGCGCGGCGACGGGATCGGCGGGCGTGGCGGAGGCCCTCGCCTGGCCTGCCAGCCAGCGGTCGAAATCTTCCGCCGCGTCGACCTTCACGTCGAACGCCATGTGCGCGTGCTGGATGCCGCAGAACTCGGCGCACTGGCCGCGGAACCAGCCGGGGCGGGTGGGGGTGAGGTCGAGCAGGTTGATGCGCCCGGGGATCACGTCGAGCTTCTGGGCGATGTTCGGCACCCAGAAGCTGTGGATCACGTCCGCCGATCCCAGCGCGACCCGGGTGGTGCGGCCGAGGGGCAGGTGGAGTTCGTTCGCGGTCTCGATCCAGCCGCCGGTGCGCGGATCGCGATACTGGATACGCCACCACCATTGATGGCCAGTCACCCGCACCTGCAGCGCATTGCGCGCCCGCGCGGCGGCGATGTTGCGCTCGACGAGAAAGCTGGCGGTGATCAGCACGGTGAGGCCGACGACGATCAGCCCGGCCCAGCCGAGCAGCCCGCGATTGAGCCCCACATCGGGTGGGTTTATCGCCGGGTCGCCTGACGTGCGGGGCCGGCGAAGCGCGCGCCACAGCGTCCAGGCAAGACCAGCGAGTACCAGCAGGTACATCGCGCCGCATACGGCCATCATCAGCCAGAACAGGCCATGGATACCCGCCGCCTGTTCCCCCGCCGGTGCCAGTGCCGATTGCAGCCCGCTCACTGCACCGGGCCCGTCCAGTTGCTGCCTTGGGGCTCGCCGACCTGATCGACATCCTGGCGGCGACGCTTCTCCGGCGCCAGTCGCGGCAGGTTCCGGACATAGGCGGTGATCTGCCAGAGTTGCTCAGTGGGAATGCGCGTGGCGTACCCGGCGGGCGTCCCGGGATGCTGGCTGGCGATGAATCCATAGACCTGGTCGAGGTCACCGCCGTGCACCCATGCCCGGTCGCCGAGGTTGCGCGTGCCCTCGGCATTGCCGCCATGGCAGCCGCTGCAGCCATACCAGGTGAAGTAACGCCCGCCCTGCGCGACCTGATAGAGGTTGCGCTCATAGGCTGCCGCGCGCGGATCCTGCGCGCCGGTGGGGGCGGTCTGGGGCAGGTCCGGGCCGGCGGTACGGCTCTCCGCGCTACAGCCCGCTGCAGACAAGGCGATCAAAGCGGTGAGGCATGCGCGACCGACGGACTTCACCACGCCTTGGTCGCGAACCCAGGCGCTTGCTTCAATTACACAAATTAGTTTTGATCAGCGTCCGTCGATGTACCCGCCAGCGTCGACAATTCTGCCGGGCGGACCTCTCGAATCAGCTGCTCCATCCGGCACTGCGCAGGAGCCTTGTCCGGGCGCCAGCGCAGCAGCTTCGTGCCATGGCGGAAGCGGTCGCCGGTGACCTGGTCGTAGAGCACCTCCAGCACGCATTCCGCCCGGAGCGGCACCCATTCGCTTTCGACACCGTTGTTCCACCGGCTAGGCCCGCCCGGCGCCTTGCCGGTGAAGCCGGGCGCTTCGACCAGCGGCTCCAGCTTTTGCAGCAGCGCCGGGCGCTCGGCCCCAGCGATCCCGGAGGTGAAGCCGACATGGTGCAGCAGGCCGGCATCGTCGTAGAGGCCGAGCAACAGCGATGCGACGCCGTCGCCCTCCTTGGTCCGGCGGAAGCCGCCGACGACGCAATCGGCGGTGCGGTGTTGCTTCACCTTCAGCATCGCCCGCTCGCCGGGGCGATAGGGGGCGTCGAGCCGCTTGGCGACGACCCCGTCCAGCGCGCCGCCGCCTTGCGCGAGCCAGGACTGCGCCATGTCCAAATCCTGCGTTCGGTGCGACAGCAAGAGGGCCGGTCCGCCATGCGCCTGGTGAAAGGCTTCCAGCGCAGCGCGGCGTTCATGTAGCGGCGCCTGGAGAAGCGCCGCACCACCGATGCCGAGGCAATCGAACAGCATCAGTTGCGCGGGCGTTTCGTGCGACAGACGCTGGATTCGGCTCGGCGCGGGGTGGAGGCGCGCCTGGAGTGCGTCGAACGAAAGCACATCGCCGACCGGGAGTATCAACTCGCCGTCGAGGATGAAGTCCGGACAGTCTACGGCGGCGATGGTAGCGACGATCTCCGGAAAATAGCGGCTGAGCGGCTTTCCCGATTTGGAAAGAATCTCGATCCCGCGCTCGCGACGGAACACCAGTGCGCGAAAGCCGTCCCATTTGGGTTCGAACTGCCAGCCGGCTTCCTCCGGCAGCGCGGCGACCAGCTTGGCTTCCATGGGGGACAGATCGGGCATGGCCATGATGCTCCCTTGGACGGCGGTGCGCAGACCGAACGCGTGGCGCCCTGCCGGGTTCAGCCGGTGGAGGGCGGCGGCTACGCGGCGTCTTCAAGCAGTCTCGAAAGAAGCAGCGCATCCCCCATCGCGGCGGAGGAGGCCGTGTTGTCGAAGATGCACCATATCGACTTATCGGATGCGCTGTCGGCGCTGAGACTCGCTGCCACCTCCCGCAGCCGCGGCTCGCCATAGGCCGACCGGTACATCACGGGGGAGCCGTGCAACCGCCAATAGGAAAGCCCGCGCCACCCGCCCGGTGTGGCTGCTTCGGGGACCCTCGCCGGATCGGCGGCGACGCGCGCGACATTCAGACCGGCAAGGAGCGCGTCGGCTTCGGCCGTGAACCAGCTCGCGTGACGGGGTTCGCAAGCGAGCGGAACGGCGGAGCGCGTCGACAGTGCGGCGCAGAATGCGGAAAACAGTTCTGCGTCGAACGCGAAGCTCGGCGGCAGCTGGAGGAGCAGCACCGCCAGTTTGTCGGTCAGGCCGCCGACCTCCTCAAGAAACTGATCGAGCAGCGCGTCCACATCTGCGAGCCGCTGCGTATGGCTGATCGTCTTCGGCATCTTGGCGGCGAAGCCAAAACCGTCCGGTACGCTTTCCGCCCAGCGCTGCCAGGTCGTTCGCCGATGCGGGCGATAGAAGGAGGAGTTGATCTCCACGCCGGTCAGCCGCATCGCATAGCGCTGCAGCGCGCTGCCCTCGGCGGGGAAGTAGGGTCGGTCTGCTGCGGGGATCGCCCAGCCGGCGGTTCCGATCACCGGTCGCATCTTCCTCCTCCATCGCCGCGGGTTCTCGACCCTCTGATCGATTTCGGATCGTGTTCGTTCCGGCTGGCGGCAAGGTAGCGGGAGCGAAACGCCGATGAAGATCGCAACCCACAATGTGAACGGCGTGAACGGTCGCCTGCCGGTGCTGCTGCGCTGGCTGGAGGACGCCGCGCCGGACATCGTCTGCCTGCAGGAGTTGAAGGCGCCCCAGGACAAATTCCCCGAAGCCGCGATCCGCGACCTCGGTTATGATGCGCTGTGGCACGGCCAGAAAAGCTGGAACGGCGTCGCGCTGCTCAGCCGGGTGGGCGAGATCCACGAAACGCGCCGTGGGCTGCCGGACGATCCCGACCCGTCGCAGAGCCGCTATCTCGAGGCGGCGGTGAACGGCGTGCTCGTCGGCGGACTGTATTTGCCAAACGGCAATCCCCGGCCGGGTCCGAAGTTCGACTATAAGCTCGCCTGGTTCGAGCGCCTGATCGCGCATGCTGCGACGTTGGTCGAAAGCGGGCTCCCGGTGGTGCTCGCCGGTGACTTCAACGTGATGCCGACCGAGCGCGACGTCTACAAGCCGGAGCGCTGGCTGGACGACGCGCTGTTCGCGCCCGAGGTGCGGGCGCTCTATGCCCGGCTGCTGGCGCAGGGCTGGACCGATTCCCAGCGCAGCCTGCATCCCGCCGCGACCATCTACACCTTCTGGGACTATTTCCGGAACGCGTTCGCACGCGATGCAGGATTGCGCATCGACCATCTGCTGCTGAGCCCGCAGCTTGCCGACCGGCTGACCGACGCAGGCGTGGACCGGCGGGTACGCGGCTGGGAAAAGACCAGCGATCACGCCCCCACCTGGATCCGCTTGCGCGACGATTGACCCTGCGCGGCCCTCCGCCATGCGCTCGGCCTTGTGCACTTTTGATGATGCTCGCCGCCCGTGCCGCCAGCTTGTGGGGTTTGCAGAGGATCGGGCGGTCGCGCGCGTTGCGCGGGATCAACGACTTGCTGCTGCCGCTGCTCGCCAGCAGCGCAGACCCTGCCCGGCAAAAACATCCTAGCCTGGATTAGAATGAGCGGGCTTCATCCCCGCCCTGTTCGCCTGCGGTAGCCCGCGGCGCGTGTCGGGGTGCCTCCGCGACGACGCTGTGCGCGCAACATAGGTAACGGAGAAAGTTCGCCGGATTCTGAAGGGGGAAGGGTCACGTGTTGGTTCGAGGATGGGGGGATGACGCGTTGCAGCTAGGCGAGGCGCAACGGTGCGCCTTCCTCCTAGCGATGACGGCATCGGCTTCCAGCCGGGTGGCGCGCCGTTCGACTGCCGCTCGGTCGTGCCGCTGGCCGGCTGGTCCGCCGCCTTATGATCCAGGGCTTGGAAGCGGGCGTATCGCCCGCCTGGTGGAGGCCGGCCGGAGCTGGCCCGTGCTCCCGCAACGGCCTTCTCACGTCGCCCGCACCACTCGCTGATTGATCGCGCCGAACGGCCCGCCTTGCTCCCCAGCATGCATCCGCACGCGATCGCCGGCGCGCAGAAAGGGCGTGCGAAACGCGCCATGCGCGATCTTCTCGATCGCGCGACGTTCGGAGATGCAGGTCGATCCCACCTCCGCATGCTCGGCATTGGAAACCGTTCCGGAGCCGATGATTGTTCCAGCCGGCAGGCTGCGGGTTCGCGCGGCATGGGCGATCAGCTCATGGAAGCCATAGGCCATCGCGTCCCCCTTGGGGCTCCCGAACCACGCCCCGTTCACCTCAACGGTGAGCGGCAGGCATACCCGGCCGTCGCGCCAGGCGTTCTCCAGCATGTCGGGCGTCACCGCGAATGGCGCGACGCTGCATGCCGGCTTCGCCTGCACCCAGCCAAACCCGGTCTTCATTTCGAGGGGTGCGATCGTCCGCAGCGACCAATCGTTGATCAGCACGATCAGCCGCACATGGGCGAGGGCTTCCTCGGCCGGGCACCCCATCGGCACCGCGCCCGTAATCACGCCGAACTCGCCTTCGAAGTCGATGCCGTCGGCTTCGTCCGGGAACGGCGCATCCTCGGTCGGCGCCAGGAATTGATGGCTCATGCCCTGATACATCAGTGGCTTGTCGGTTTCGATCGGCGCGTGGTTGAACGCCTGCTGCATCAGCTCGCCATGCGTGGGAAACGCCGATCCGTCGAGCCACTGCCAGGTGCGCGGCAGCGGCGCGCGCAGCGGGACGCCGTCTAGCGGGGCGCCCTCGCCAGCCGCCAGACGGGCGGCGATACCCTGCACCGCCGGCAGCGCTGCGTCCCAATTTTCGAGCAGGGCCAGCAGGTTGGGCCAATCCCGCCCGGCGGCCATGCAGCGGCGCATATCGGGCGAGACGAGCAGAAGTTCGCCGTCGGGGGTGCCGTTGTCGCGAGTGGCGAAGCGCATGCGAGAAATCCTTCAGGCGTGGGTGTTAGGAGAAAGGCGTCGCCAGCCAGTGTCCGATCGATCGGCGCTTCGGCATCCGTGTTGGCGGTAAGGCTTGGCGCATCGGCATGGGCGTTGGTCGGCGCGGGATAGCTGCCGAAGACGTGGCCGAGGGTGAATCCTCGACATGGGCGATCGCGGCATTCGGGAAGCGGCACAGGAGCGCCGCCGCGGAGAAGGGGCCATGCTTGGCCCCTTCTTGCAGGATGGCTCGGACGAGAATGTCCGCGCAGCATTCGGCCGGGCAGCGCCAGCTGGTCGCCTGCGCCCGGAGATCGTCACGTGCATCGTCAGCGTTTCAGGCTCGCGTCGAACGCGCCGTCGATCAGGATGAAGGCGATGCGGCAGTTCTTGTCCGAACGATTCGCCCAGCCATGGTTGGTGCCGCGCTGGATGACGATGTCGCCGGCGCGGACCGTCGTCTCGCCTTCGTCCATGATCAGCACCAGCTCGCCTTCGAGCACGATGCCATAGTCGATCGTCTCGGTGCGGTGCATCAGTGCATGCCGCGATCCTTCGCCATGTGCCGAGGCATCGCCGGCGCCGACTTCGGCGAAATGTGCCTTGGCCTCCTCGGGCGTCATGTTGCGGATGCCGTCGCCCTCGGGCGGAATGTCGAGCACGCGGATGCGCGTGCCGTTCTTCGGGGGTGCGAGGACGATGCCGGTTTCGGGCGGCTCGCCCGAGGCGGCGTCGATCGGCGCGGGCGTCGCCTGGGTGTTCCACACTTCGTGGAACAGCGGGCCGATATCGCCGCCGACGCGCTGGACGCGCGGCACGACACCGTCTTCCTGGATGATCGCGCGGCCCTGGGCATCATGGCCGGTGACGACGCGGCGAACGGACTTTTCCATGGGGTGTTCCTTCAGGCAGGGAGGGGGCCGGGCGCGCGCCTGCCGGCGAACAGGGCGGCGATCGCCCCGGCCAGCGCGAGCCCGGTATAGAGAAGCAGGGTCTGCGAAAGGCCGCCGGTCACGGGGATCAGCAGCGTGGTGATCAGGGGCGCGGCGAACTGGCCGAGGAAGAAGGCCCCCGTCCAGGCGCCGGTGCCCGATCCGCGCGCGGCGGCGGGCAGGCGACGCATCACCCAGGCGAGCATGTTGGGCAGCAGGATGCCGCTGCCGACACAGGCGAGCACCGCGCAGGCGGTAATCGGCCCGAACCCGGGCACCAGCGCCGCGCCGGCATAGCCGATCGCCACCAGCGCCAGCCCGGTAGCGAGCAGCCGCGGCCCGGCATGCGCCTTGAACCGGCCGAACAGGATGCTGCCGATCGCGACGCCCAGATTGGTGCCGGCCGCCGCCAGCCCGATCAGCGCGGGCGAGGTGACGCCGCTGCGCTCGACGATCGGCCCGACCTGGACGATGATGGTGTAGAACAGCACGCCCACCGCAATGGTGATCAGCAGCACCGGCAGGATGGTGCCGAGCGGCAGCCGCACCTTGGGCGCGGCGTGGCGCGCGCGCTGGATCGGCTCGAACAGCATCGCGACTACTGCGATCGCGATCGGCAGAGCGATGACATAGAGCAGGAACGGCCCGCGCGACCCCAGCGCCTCGCCCAGCGCCCCGCCGATCGCCACCAGCAGGATGGCGCTGAGGCTTACCGAGGCCATCTGGGCAGAGATCCAGCGCTCGCGCCGGGGGGCTTCGAAATAGTCGCCGAGCATTGCGGTGGAGACGGTCATGATCGCCGCTTCCGCCAGCCCCAGCACCGCCCGCGCGGCGATGATCGCCGGCAGGTCCTTAAGCAGGAAGGGCAGCGCGCCGACCACGCCGTAGATCAGCAGCGCGATCAGCAGCACCGGCTTGCGCCCGAAGCGGTCGGACATCGCCCCCGCCACCGGCGAGAACAGGGCGATGCACAAAGCCGGGATGGTCAGCGCCACGGGCACCAGCACCGCCGATCCCGGCACCGCGGCGAATTCGCGGAGCAGCATCGGCAGCACCGGCACCAGCGCGACGATGCCCATGGTGGGCATGATCGCGGTGAGGATCAGCAGGATCGCGTGCCGGCTGGACGCGACCTGCGTTCCCGCTGCCGCGCTCATGCGGTGTGTCCGCCCAGCGTTTCGCCGAACCAGTCGGCGATATAATCGCGGCCGAACGACATGTTGTCGGCGCCGACATGCTCGACCCCGCCTTCGCGCGCGGTGAAGATCTTCAGCTCGCGCTTCGGGCTGTTGACCAGCTGGTCGTAGCAGTCATGTGCGTACTGGACGCTGATCTGGCGATCCTGCGCGCCGTGGGTGACGAGCAACGGCACCTTCACGCCGTCCATATGGCCGTTGAGGTTCATGTCGGCGGAACGCGCGAAGAAATCGTCCATGTCGCTGGCGCCGAACGCCCACATCACATGCGCCCAGTAATGCGGCACCGGGTTCTCGCCCTCGCGGTTGAGCCGCTTCTGCTGCACCTCGGCCCAATTATGGTTGGCGCCCCAACAGGCGCCCGAGGCGAAGCGCGGCTCATAGGCGACCGCACGCGGCGCGAAATGGCCGCCCAGCGAGATGCCGGTCATGCCGATCCGCTTGGGATCCACGTCCGCCTGGCGCTCCAGCCAGTCGACGGCCTTCGACGCCCAGTTCTCCGCATGCGGATCGACCGGTAACCCCTGCAGCCGCAGCGCCTCGCCCGATCCGGGCTGGTCGACGCAGAGCGTGGAGATGCCGCGCCGGGCCAGCGCCTCGGGCAGGCGCGACCAGTAGAGCAGCTCCTTGCAGCTATCGAGGCCGTTGCAATAGACCACCACCGGCTTCGGGCCGTCGCCGGGCGCGCGGGTGTAAAGCGCCGGCATGGTGCCGGTCGCCAGCGGGATTTCCACGCGTTCACGGTTGATCTGGCCGAGTGCGGTGGAGCGATCGAAGGTCGCCCGCGCCTTGGCATAGGTTTCCTTGCGGCCGGGATGGCCATGGCCCTGCATCCGCTCGCCGGTGAACAGATAGAGCGCGGCGCGCTCCAGCTTGTTCGAGGCGGAGAAGGCGCGGCCGCGCGCCTCGTCCTCGTCGGCGAGGCCGATCAGCTTGTCGGCCATCGCGACCCATTGCTCCATGAACTGCGGGGTGCCGGCATCGGCACCGGCCGCGGCCGCATCCTTGATCGGCTGGCACATGTCGACCAGCTCGCCGATCTGGCCGCCGCTCTCCATCGCGATCGCGACCGAAAGGTTCCAGATATAGTTGGGGAAATATTCGAACAGCGCCACGGCTCAGGCCTCCACCGCCATGAACAGCCCTGGATTGGGGGCAGGAAGCGGCATCGTCTGCGGACCGCCGGTGCCGATCCCCCACTGGTCCATGATCAGCGGCGCGGGGGTGTAGACCTGATGCTGGTGCGCGTCGAAATCGACCTCTTCCAGCTCCGAAGTGTATTCGGTGACGAAGCCGCTGGGCGTGACGAAATAGCTGAAGGTGTTGTTGCCGGCGGTATGGCGGCCGGGACCCCAGCCGATGTTGATGCCGTTGAGCTTCAGCCGGTGCGCGCCGCGCATCATGCCGTCGATCCCCTCCATGTCATAGGCGACATGGTTGAGGCAGGCGGGCCCCGGCAGCAGCGCAATGCGGTGGTGCGCCGAATTGCAGCGCAGGAAGCACATGAAGTCGCCCAGCCAGTCGCTCACCTTGAAGCCGAGCACGTCGGTGAAGAATTTCACCGCCGCCTGGTGATCGGGCGAGTGCAGCACGATGTGGCTGATCTTGACCGGCACGCCGTCCCAGCGGGCGATCTCGCGGCGCTGGCCGCGCGCGACGTCGCTCGAGACTTCGAACAGCAGCCCGTCGGGAGAGAAGAAGCGAAAGCCGTAGCCGCCGCCGGGTGTGCTGAGTTCGGCAGGCTCGCGGACGATCTTGCAGCCGGCGCTCTCGGCACGAGCGCGGATCGCGTCGACATCGGCGCTGCTGTCGGCGGCGAGCGCGATCACGTCGATGCGGTTTTCCTCGGCCGGGCGGAGGCGGACGACATGGTGTTCGTCGTGACCCTGGGCCTTGAACCAGGCCATGCCGTCGTTGCTCGGCACGGGCTCCAGGCCCCAGATGTCCTCGTAGAACTTTTTCTCGGCGTCGAAGTCGGTGACGGCATAGCCGACATAGCGAATTTCGGTGACTCGGGTCATGATAGGCTTTCCTGGGGATCAGATCGGTTGTGCGGTGACGGCGAACATTTCGGCGGTCGCCTTGGCGTTATCGACCGGCGGACCCTTGCCGAGCTGGCCGTGGCAGATCGCCAGGCTCTGGCGGACGATATAGGCGCAGCGATCGAAGCGGCGGGCGCGATAGGCGGTGAAGGCGTCCTCCGCCGTGTCAGCGCGGGCGAGCTCCTCTGCGAGGACGAGGCTGTCCTCGATCGCCATGCCGGCGCCCTGGCCGAGATGCGGGGTGGTCGCGTGAACGGCGTCGCCGAGCAGCACGACCCGGCCGCGATGCCATGGCCCCTCCATCAGCATGCCTTCCAGCGGGCGATAGACCACGGCGTCATCGTCGGTGATCTGCCCGGCGAGCGCCTGGATCGCCGGCGCGCAGGTGGCGAGCTTGCCGCGCATCGTCGCCGCCAGTCCCTCGCGCGGGTAGCGCGGATTGTCCGGTTCGGGCGTGGTGACGTACATGTACATCAGGTCTGCGCTGATCGGCACGAAGCCGACGCCGGTCGGGCCGTTATACACCTGCAGCGCATCGAGATCGGCGAAGCGCGGGAAATTGTAGCGCCACACCGCCTGGCCGGTAAACGCGGGCCGCTCCGCATCCGGGAACAGCGTTTCGCGGGTGTGCGAATAGACGCCGTCGGCACCGATCACGAGGTCGTAGATGCCGCTGCTGCCGTCGGAGAAGGTCACCGCAACCTGCTCGCCATCGTCGACGATGGTTTCCGCGGTGATGCACAGCCGCACCTCGGCGCCCTCCGCGATCGTGCGGTCGCCGAGCACCTTGTGCAGCGCGCGGCGGCCGATGCCGACATTGGCGGGATAGCCGTCGAGCAGCCTCGGCGCGGGCACGCGGGCAACCTTCACGCCGTCGGGCCGGAAGATCTCGACGGCGTCGAAGCCGACGCCGGCGCCCAGATAATCGTCGAGCAGGCCCAGCGCCTTCATCGCGCGCAGCACATTGGCCTGCTGGATGATGCCGACACCGTAGACCGACCAGCCAGGATCGCGTTCGATCACCTCGACGGCGAAGCCCTTGTGCCTGAGCGCGATGGCGGCGGTGAGCCCGCCGATGCCGCCGCCGATGACGAGGATCTTGAGAGACTGCATGGCTTAGAATCGTTCCAGATCTTGGGCGGCGGTCACCGGCCCGGGGAAGAATTGGTGGATGGTGGCGATGGACCGGTCGATCGCCGCCTGATCGGCGCGGGCGATCACGAGGTGGGTCAGCACCACCTGCTTCACCCCCATCGCCTTGGCCATTTCGCCGACCTGCTGGGGGGTGAGGTGATGGCGGGTCAGATGCTCGGCCATTGCATCGCGCTGCGCCGCCGGCATGTTCGGCTGGATCCGCGCGATCGCCGCCATGGTGGCCGGCACGTCGATCATCTCGCTGACCAGCAGGTCCGCGCCGCGGCCGAGCGCGTCGACGGCCGGGCTCGGCCCGGTGTCGCCGGTATAGACGATCGATTTGCCCGGCAGGTCGAACCGCAGCGCCAGCGACTGATAGTGGCGGTCCTCGGCCGATCCCGGCGCGAAGCTGTAATGGCTGTTCTTGACGGCGCGCACGGTGAAGCCGCCAAGCGTCTCCTTCGTGCCGTCCGCCATCTCGGTGACGACCACCGTCGTCGCCGGATCGATCACCGGCGCGCCGGGCAGGCCATAGCCCGCCGCCGCGGCCGGCTGCATCGAGGCGACCAGCCCGTCGACGAGCGCCTTGGTGCCCGGCGGGCCGTAGACGTGGAGCGGGCTGGGCGCGTGGGTCTGGTAGCGTAGGCCGATCAGCGCGGCGAGGCCGCCGGTATGATCGAAATGCAGGTGGCTGAGGAAGACCGCCTTCACCTGCAGCGCCTGGAGATTGACCTTGGCGAGTTGCTCCACCGCCCCGTCGCCGACATCGACCAGATAGACGTCGCGGCCGAGGACCAGCGCATTGGCCGGCTGCGACCGGCCCGGCTCCGGCACCGGGCCGCCCATCGTGCCCAGCGTGATCCAGCGCGATGCGGGAGCCGGCGTCTGCGCGTCCGCCGCACCTGCCGCCGAGAGCAGCAGGCCGGTGACGAGCAGGCGCGGAAGAAGGTGCATGGCGCGCATCCTCAGAATTTCGACGTCGCGCGCACGCCATAGGTGCGCGGCGGCGAATAGACGGCGAGCGCCGCCGAGCCGGCGCTGTAGATCTGCGCGCTGGCCTGGTAGCGTTCGTCCTCGATGTTGCGGACGAAGGCAGCGATCGACCAGCGATCATCGGTCGAGCCGAAGGCGATCTGGGCATTGCTCACCCAGGTCGCGCCGACGATCTGGTTCGGCATATATTCGAACCCGACCACGCGGCTGGTGCGATACTGCGTGTCGCCCGAGAGCAGGATCTTGTAGTCGCCCAGCGGCACGGTCTGCTGCGCGCCGAGGTTCATCGTCCATTTCGGCGACTGATAGGCGCTGCGGCCCGAGCAATCGATGTCGTACAGCCCCGCCGTGGCGCTGGCGCGGTAGGGGCAGCCGGTGATCGGCGGCGTCGCGCCGATCGGCTCGCGATAGACGAAGTCGTCATATTTCGCGTCGAGATACTGGACGTTGACGCTCAGCAGCGTGTTGCGCGTGGCGAGGAACTGCGCATCGACCTCGACACCCTTGTTGGTAGACTTGCCGACATTCTCGGTGAACTGGCCCTGGTTGCCGTTGCGATCGATGCCGGTGTGGTTGACCTGCTGGTTGCGGTACTTCCACAGGAACGCCTCGAGGTTCAGTTGCAGCCGGTTGTCGAAGAACCGGTTCTTCATGCCGATCGTGTAGGCGTCGATATATTCGGGCTGGAACGTCTCGTACCCGGCCGACAGCGCGAAGCCGCCCGAGCGATAGCCGGTCTCGTAATTGGCATAGAGCAGCGAGCGGGGGGCGACGTCGAACTCGGCGCCGAGATGGTAGGTGAAGCGATCGTTCGACAGCGGCGTGTTGACCGGCGTGACGGCGTGGATGAGCAGCGCGCCGGTGGTGCCGATCGGGCGTGCCTGGTTGTCCGGCACGCTGGGATAGCCGAGCGACGTCAGGTCCTGATAGCGGCCGGTCGACGGCAGCAGTGGCGCGTTCGGGCAGCTCGGCCGGCCCTGCACCACGGCGGTGCAGCGGACGAGGAACACGTCGGCGCGGCCGTTGAAGTCCTTGTCGTCCTTGGTGTAGCGCAGGCCGCCGATCAGCCGCAGGCGATCGGTGAAATTGGCGGTGACCCGGCCGAACCCGGCATAGGATTTGGTGCCCGAGGTGAACTGCTGGTACGCGTTCAGCGCCTGCTGGGCATAGAGATAGGTCGCCGCGACCGACTCGTCGAAATAATAGGCGCCGAGGATATAATCGAAGATGCCGACGCGGTTGCCCGCGAAGCGAACCTCCAGGCTCTTCTGCTCGTCGGTCTCCGCGACATTGCCGTAGAAGGCCGGCACGGCGAAGCGGTTGTCGAGCTTCGAATAGCGCCAGGCCGGGATCACGGTCAGCGTGCCGGCGCCGGTGCGCAGGCTGATCTCGGCATTGGCGCCGAAATAATTGTTGTCGAGATAGGGCTGCACATCGAGCGGCGTCAGCGTGCGGCCGGCGAGGCCGCTGAACAGCGTCCGGCGATAGGCCTGCGCCTCGGGCGAGAACAGCCCGCTATCCTCGCTGAGGCCCGCGGGCACGAACTGGTTGGCGGTGCCGTTGAACACGATCCGCCCCGCATAGGTCGAGCCCGGCCCCTTGCCGCCGCTATGCGCATAGTCACCGCCGATGCGCACGGTGAGGTCGGGCGCCAGTTCGCTCAGGAACTGGACGCGCAGCGCCTGGGTCTTTTCGTCGCTGGTGCCATCGGACTGATAGCCGCTGCGGCTCACCACGTTGCCGGCAATGCGCATGGCGCCATGCTCGCCCATGGCGACGTTGACCGCCCCCTGAACGTTGAACGCGTCGTAATTGCCGTAGCTCGCGGTGACGAAGCCGCTGTTTTCGCCGAGCTTCGGGCGGGTCGGCAGCACGTTGATCGCGCCCGCCGTGGCGTTGCGGCCATAGAGCGTGCCCTGCGGCCCCTTCAGCACCTCTACCCGCTCGAGATCGTAGAAGATGCCCGAGGTGGAAGTGGCGCGGCCGAGATAGACGCCGTCATAATTGAAGGCGACCGCCGGATCGCTATAGCCGTTGACGGTGAAATTGCCGACGCCGCGCAGGAAGAACACGGTGTTGGCGCCGCCCTGGGGCTGGGCGCTCAACGACGGTACCGAATTGCCGAGTTCGTTGGCGCTGGTCAGGCCCTTGCTGACCAGCTGCTCGCCGGTGACCACGGCGACCGGAATGCCCGCGCGCTGCAGATTCTCAGCCTTGCGCTGCGCGGTGACGATGATTTCCTGAAGGCCCTGCTCGCTGATTGTCGGCTGGCTGCTGTCCTGCGCCGCCGGTTGTGGGTCGCTCTGCGCCCGTGCTGCGCCGCTGGCCGCCACGAGGGCGATGGCCGAGCCGGCGAGCATCCATGCCCGTCTCACATCCTGTCTCCTGATCGTGCGGTGCTCTCCGGACCGCTGCGGACAGGATGTGTCGCATTTGATATAAATCAAAATCGTTATATTTGATGATCATTCAATCACGGGAGTTATGCCTGTGCGGCTCGACCGCTTCGACCTCAACCTCCTCGTCGCCTTCCACGCGCTGATGGAGGAGCGTAGCGTCACGCGCGCCGCCGAGCGGCTGCACCTCACTCAACCGGCAATGAGCGCGGCGCTGCGGCGGTTGCGCGAATCGTTCAACGACCCGCTGCTCGTGGCCAACGGCAAGCAGATGGTTCCCAGCCCGCACGCGCAGGAACTGGCACCGCGAGTGGCGGAGATCGTCGCGTCGTCGCAGGCGCTGATCTCAGGGTCGACGCTGTTCGATCCGCAGACTTCGCGTCGTCGGTTCCGGATTGCGGCATCGGATTACGTCACGTCGATCGCCGTTCAGCCGCTTCTTGCCGAAATGGCGGTGCAGGCGCCCGGCATCCGCTTTTCGGTGATCGGCCCGCATGCAAACGTCTCCGAACAGATGGAGCGCGGCGAAGTGGATTGCATCATTTCGCCCGAGCAGTTCCAGGCGCACGGCCACCCTTCGGAACTGCTGTTCGAGGAAGAGCATGTCGTCCTGGGCTGGCGCGAGAATCCGCTGTTCGCGCAGCCGATCACCGAGGCTGCCTATCAGGCCGCCGGGCATGTGGTGGTCGAACTCTCCAACACGCCGGCCTTTGTCGAGCAATTCGTGCGGGCGCGGGGGGACACGCGGCGAATCGAGGTGACGGTGACCTCGTTCACGCTGGTGCCGTGGCTGCTGCCCGGTACGATGCGGATCGCGCTGGTGCACGCCCGGCTCGCGCGGCTGTTCCTCGACAAGCTGCCGCTCGCCATGGCGCCGCCGCCCTTCGCGCTGCCGAAGATGCGCGAGATGATCCAGTTCAACCGCGCCAGGGCCGCCGATCGCGGGCTGCTCTGGTTGCGCGAAGGGCTGCGGCGGCACGCGGGCGATCCGGTGCCGCTGCGCTAGAGCCTCCTCAGTCGACCCAGTCGAGGCCGATCTCGCGGTAGAGGCCGCGATCCTCTTCCCACTTCGGATTGACCTTGACGTGCAGGTAGAGGTGCACCGGCACGCCGAGCAGCTTCGACAGCTCGGCGCGGGCGCGGCTGCCGATTTCCTTGAGGCGCTGGCCACCCTTCCCGAGCACGATCGCGCGCTGGGTGTCGCGCGCGACGAGGATCTGCTGGTGGATTTCGACCGAGCCGTCCTCGCGCTCGCTATACTTCTCGGTCTCGATCGCGCTGGCATAGGGCAGCTCGGCATGGAGCTGCAGATAGAGCTGCTCGCGGGTCACTTCGGCGGCGAGCATGCGATCGGTGGCATCCGAGACCTGGTCCTCGGGGAAATGCCACTCGCCCTGCGGCATCGCACCGGCGAGTGCTGCCTTGAGCTCGGGCACGCCGTCGCCGGTCTGGGCCGAGACGAAATAGGTCTCGTCGAATGCCAGCGCCTCGTTGAGCTTGGCGGCATGGCCGAGCAGGCGCGGCTTGTCGGCGATGTCGACCTTGTTGAGGATCAGGATCTTGCGCCCCTTGCGGCCGCGCAGGCTGTCGATCACCGCATGGACCTTGGGGCCGATGCCGCCCTTGCCGTCGACGACAAGCGCGACGAGATCGGCGCCGTCGGTGCCGTCCCAGGCGGCGGCGACCATGGCACGATCCAGCCGGCGTTCGGGCTCGAAGATGCCGGGGGTGTCGACCAGGATGATCTGGGTGTCGCCTTCGATGGCGATGCCCATCACGCGGGCGCGGGTGGTCTGCGCCTTGGGGCTGACGATGGCGACCTTCTGGCCGACGAGCGCATTGACCAGCGTCGATTTGCCGGCATTCGGCGCGCCGAGGATCGCGACGACGCCGCAGGATTGAGTGGTGGTGGGTTCGGTCATGGGTTCCGGTTGTACTGGGGAATGGGGATGGGGGCGAGGGGCAAAGCCCTCCTTAAGCCCCTCTTCCTGGGAGGGGGCTTTGGGGTGGAGGGATTCCAGAGCAAGGTTGGCCTCGGTGAGACACTGCCCCACCCCAACCCCTCCCCTGAAGGGGAGGGGCTTAGAATGATCAGGAATTACCCAGCTTCGCCAGCAGCGCGGCTGCTGCCGCGGTTTCGGCTTCCTGCTTGTTGCTGCCCTCGGCCGAGGCTTCGGCGAGCTTGCCGATCGACACCTTCACCGTGAAGCGCGGCGCATGGTTGGGACCGGAGCGATCGACGATCTCATATTCCGGCGGGCGGCGGTTGCGCGCGGCCGCCCATTCCTGAAGCGCCGACTTGGGATGCTTGGGGGCCTTGGCGTGTTCGTCGATCCGATTGCCCCAGGCCTTGCGCACGAAGCTCCGCGCCGCATCAAGCCCTGCCTCGCGATACCAGGCGCCGATCAGTGCCTCCATCACGTCGCCCAGCACATTGTCGCTGTCCGCTGCGCCATCGTCGCGCGCCTGCTTGCCGAGGCGAAGGTGCGGCACCACGCCCAGTTCGCGCGCGACATCGGCGCAGACGGGGCCAGTCACCAATGAATTCAGCCGACGCGAGAGCGCGCCTTCCGGCTCCTCCGGAAACCGCTCGAACAGCCATTCGGCGACGATCAGGCCGAGCACCCGGTCGCCGAGAAATTCGAGCCGTTGGTAGTTGCCGGCGGCCTGGCTGCCATGGGTCAGCGCGCGCTGGAAGCTGGGCAGGTCTTTCGCGGGGCGGCCGAAGGTCTTTGTGACCCAGCCGCCCAGATCGGGCACGCTCAGAAGCCTTCTCCGATCCGGCTCCACCGCGCCGCGGTGAACCAGGTCCAGGGCAGCAGCCAGTTGGCGCCACCGTCGGTCGACCAGAAGTTCACCACTGCCTTGCCTTCGATATTCTCGATCGGCACGAAGCCGATGCCCGAGCCGTACGGCGGCTGCTGGAAGCGGCTATCGGTGGAATTGTCGCGGTTGTCGCCCATCAGGAACACATGGCCGGCGGGGACGGTGTACACCTGGGTGTTGTCCTGCGGCAGATTGTCCTGGTCGAGCACGTTGTACTGCTTGCCGTTGGGCAGCGTCTCGCGGAACTGCGGGATGCGGCAGATCGGCGCGCCCTTGGCGTCGGCAGTCTGGAACTGCGTCGGGCAATGGGTGAAGTTGGGCGTGATCGGCAGCATGAAATCGGCGATGCGCTGCTTGGGCACCGGCTTGCCGTTGAGGATAACCTGGCCGTTGACCATCTCGATCGTGTCGCCGGGCAGGCCGATCACGCGCTTGATCCAGTCCTCGCCATTGTGGTTCGGCGCCTTGAACACCACCACGTCGCCGCGGGCGGGGTCGCGCGGCAGGATACGGCCCGGGATCAGCGGCAGGCTCCACGGCAGCGAATGCTTGGAATAGCCGTAGTTCCATTTGGTGATGAACAGATAGTCGCCGATCAGCAGCCGCGGCAGCATCGACTCGCTCGGAATGCTGAACGGCGAGAAGATGAAGCTGCGCACGACGAACACGATCAGCGCCAGCTTGAGCAGGAAGGTGGCGAGGTCCCGCCACTCCGACTTCGGCTTTTCCGGCTTTGCGCCAGGCGCTTGCACGTTTTCGGGGCGCGTGGCGCTTGGTTCGGTGGAGGCGGGCGTTTCCATGGGCACTGCTCTGCTAGGGCGCGACGGGGAGGTCAAGCGGCGGAATGAGGCTGGAATGGGCCGGTGCGGGACGATAGGGGAGCCCTGCCACCAAGGAGATGAACATGGCCTTGCCCGACTGGACGCCAATCCAAGCCCTTCCCCAGACCAAGCTCACCGACCTCTTCGCTGCCGACGCCGATCGGCTGTCGCGGCTGAGCGTCGATGTCGCCGGCATCCATTTCGACTGGTCCAAGACCCATCTGACGGCCGAGGCCGTGTCGGCCTTCGCTGCGCTGGCGCAGCAGATGGACTTCGCCGCCAAGCGCGACGCGCTGTTCGCGGGCGAGGTGGTCAACGTGACGGAAGGCCGCGCCGCCGAGCACACTGCCGAGCGCTATGAAGGCGCGCCGGAGAGCGTCGCCCGTGCGCGGTCGCAGCACGAGCGGATGCGCGGGCTGATCGACGCGATCGAGGCCGAGGCGCTGGGGCCGATCCGTCACATCCTCCACATCGGCATTGGCGGCTCCGCGCTCGGCCCGGACCTGCTGGTCGACGCGCTGGGGCGCGACATGGACCGCTATGACGTGGCGATCGTCTCCAATGTCGATGGCGTGGCGCTGGAAGACGCGATGGACGCGTTCGATCCGCAGGCAACGCTACTGGTGATCGCCAGCAAGACCTTCACCACCACCGAGACCATGCTCAACGCCCAGAGCGCGCTCGCCTGGATGGCCGAGGGTGGGGTCGAGGATCCCTATGGCCAGGTGGTGGCGCTCACCGCCTCGCCCGACAAGGCGGTGGAATGGGGCGTCGACGAGACGCGCGTGCTGCCCTTCTTCGAGAGCGTCGGCGGCCGCTATTCGCTCTGGTCTTCGATCGGCTTCCCGGCGGCGCTGGCGCTGGGCTGGGACGCGTTTGCGGAACTGCTGGAAGGCGCGGCCGAGATGGACCGCCATTTCCGCCTGACCGATCTCGCGCAGAACGCGCCCGCGCTCGCGGCCTTCGCCGACCTCTATTACACCCAGACGCGCGGCTGCGAGACCCGTGCGACCTTCGCCTATGACGAGCGGCTGAAGCTGCTGCCGAGCTATCTCCAGCAGCTGGAGATGGAATCGAACGGCAAGCGCGTCACCGCTGAAGGCGAACCCGTGACCTACCCGACCTCGGCGATCACCTGGGGCGGCGTCGGCACCGATGCGCAGCATGCGGTGTTCCAGCTGCTCCACCAGGGCACGCACCTGGTGCCGCTCGAATTCGTCGGCGTGATCGAGGCGGGCGACGCGCTCGCGCCCGAGCATCACCGCCAGCTGCTGCTCAACATGTTTGCGCAGGGCGCGGCGCTAATGGCGGGGAAGGGGCATGAAGATCCCGCGCGCAGCTATCCGGGCGATCGTCCGTCGTCGACGCTGCTGCTCGACGCCGTCGACCCGCGTACGCTGGGCGCGCTGATCGCCTTTTACGAGCACCGCGTGTTCGTGAACGCGGTGCTGCTCGGCATCAATCCGTTCGACCAGTTCGGTGTCGAGCTGGGCAAGGAAATGGCCAAGGCGGCCGACAAGGGCGGACTCGACTTCGATCCCTCCACCAACGATCTGATCCAGCGGGCGTTCGGCGCATGAGCGGCGGCGAGGACGAATATGTGTACGACGAGGCGAGCGGGGAGTGGATCCCCGCCGCCGAGGCCGCAGCCAAAGCAGCGGCTGCTGACACGGTGGAAGTACGCGACTCGGTCGGCAACCTGCTGCAGGACGGCGACCAGGTCACGCTGATCAAGGACCTGACCGTGAAGGGCGCCGGCCAGACGCTCAAGCGCGGCACCCTCATCAAGTCGATCCGCCTCACCGGCGACGCGCAGGAAATCGACTGCAAGTTCGACGGCATCAAGGGCCTGGTCCTGCGCGCGGAGTTCGTCCGCAAGCGCTGAGCCACGCACGGCGCCCTTGTTTTCGGGCGCCGCACCCTATCTTTGCCTCGACCCTTTCTCCCGGCCGACCGAGCCGGTGCATCTCCGGAGTGCTCCATGTCCGACTATGACTTCGACCTGTTCGTGATCGGCGCGGGCTCTGGCGGGACGCGCGCCTCGCGCATGTCGGCGGCGTACGGCGCCAAGGTCGCGGTAGCGGAGGAGTATCGCGTCGGCGGCACCTGCGTGATCCGCGGTTGCGTGCCCAAGAAGCTGCTCATCTTCGGCGCGCATTTTGCCGAGGATCTGAAGGACGCGCGCCGCTTCGGCTGGGAGGTGCCCGACTGCCATTTCCACTGGCCGACGCTGCGGGACAACGTCCTCGCCGATGTCGACCGGCTCAACGGCCTCTACACCCAGGGGCTGGAGAATAACGGCGTCACGATCTTCCACGAGCGCGCGACCATCACCGGCCCGAACGAGGTGACGCTGGCGAGCGGCAAGGTGGTTAGCGCGAAGACGATACTGATCGCCACCGGCGCGCATCCGCACGTGCCGAGCTTCCCCGGCAGCGAGCACGGGATCACCTCGAACGAAGTCTTCCACCTGGAAACGCTGCCCAAGCGCGTGCTGATCGCCGGCGGCGGCTATATCGCCAACGAGTTCGCCGGGATCTTCAACGAATTCGGCTCGAAGGTGACGCTGGTCAACCGCACCGACGTGATCCTGCGCGGCTATGATGCGCAGGTCCGCGACCGGCTCCTCCAGATCTCGATGACCAAGGGTATCGAGTTCCGCTTCTTCGCCGAGTTCGAGAAGATCGAGAAGCAGGCGGATGGCAGCCTGCTCGTCTCGATGAGCGGGCACGATCCTATCGAGGTGGATTGCGTGCTGTTCGCCACCGGCCGCGTGCCCAACACCAAGGGGCTGGGGCTGGAAACGGTGGGCGTGCAGTTGAACGAGCGTGGCGCGGTCAAAGTCGATGCCGACAATCGCAGCACCGTCGAGAGCATCTACGCCGTGGGCGACGTGACCGATCGCGTGCAGCTGACTCCGGTGGCAATCCGTGAAGGCCAAGTGTTCGCGGATACGCTGTTCGGCGGCAAGCCGCACCAAGTCGATTATCACTGCATCCCAAGCGCGGTGTTCAGCCACCCGCCGATCGCATCGGTGGGGATGACCGAGGGCGAGGCGCGCAACACGCTCGGTTCGGTCAAGGTCTACACCTCGGATTTCCGGGCGATGAAAAACGTGCTCGCCGGACGCCAGGAGCGTTCGCTCTACAAGATGATCTGCGACGGGGTGACCGGCAAGGTGGTGGGTCTGCACATGATCGGCCCGGACGCGCCGGAGATCCTGCAGGCCGCAGCGGTCGCGGTGAAGGCGGGGCTGACCAAGGACGCGTTCGACGCCACCGTGGCGCTGCACCCGACCATGGCCGAGGAGCTGGTGCTGCTCAAATAACCGGCTGCAGGCGCCGCGCAACCCAGCGCGCGAGCAGGGGGCCGGCGCCGAGCACGGCGAGGAAGCGCAGCGTCTGCATCGCCATCACGAAGGGCTGGTCGACCGGCACCGAGGTCGCGATGATCGCGACCGAGTCCAGCCCGCCGGGGCTCACCGCGAGATAGGCGGTGACGAGGTCGACATGCGTGAAGCGGGCGAGCAGTAGCGCGAGGACGGTCGAAAAGCCGATGAGGATCGCCACCGACAGCAGCACGCGCGGCAGGGCGCGGGCAGCCAAGCGCAGCGTTTCGCGCGTGAAGGCCAGGCCGATCCGCCAGCCGATCAGCGCGTAGCTGCACGCCAGCACCGGCTCGGGCAGGCTGAGCCGGACGATACCGCCGAGGTGCAGCGTCACGCCCAGCGCGAGGGGCCCGAGAAGCGCCGGCGCGGGGAGGCGCAGGGCCAGTGCCCCTGCGACACCGGCAGCTGCCACCGCCAGCGTCGCCAGCGTTGGGAGCAGCGGCGCGGGGGCGATCAGCGTATGCAGCCAGGATCCGTCATGGTGCGCGCCGAGTCCTGCCGCGAGCGCCGAAGCGGCTCCCGCCACGCAGACCACCCGCGTGTAGGTCATGAAGGCGACCAGGCGAACGTCGGCGCCGAACGCCTCCGCCATCACCACCATCGCACTGGCTGCGCCAGGCATGGAACCCCAGATCGCGGTGGTGCCGGGCAGCACCTGCCAGCGGCTGAGCCAATAGCCAAGGAAGCAACTCGCCCCCAGCGTCGCGAGCGTAACGCCCAGGAACAGCGGCCATTCGTGCAACACCGCGCCGAAGATGCCCGCAGACAGCGTGCCCGCGATCAGGCAACCGATCACCGCCTGCGCGCAGAGGAAGCTCCAGCGCGGCAGGCCGAGACCCGATCCGCCGGCGCCGAAGGCGATTCCCGCCAGCATCGGCCCGAGCAACAGGCCTGCGGAGAGCCCGATCGCCTCGAGCAGCGCCGCCAGCACCATCGAGAGCAGCGCGAGCGCGATCCAGCGGAGCGGCGTGGGAAGAGGCGTCCTCAATGTACCGATGCGATATTCGTGTCCGCGCGCGGCGTCTCAGCCTTGCGGGACAGCCAGATCGTCGTCGCCAGATCCCAGGTGACGTTGCCGACGGTCCGCATGATATCCGGCAGCGTTTCCACCGCGACGAGCAGCCCTAGCGGCGTGATCGGCGCGCCGATCGTCGCGGCTACCGGCGAGATCGCGCTGACATAGCTCACCGTGCCTGGGAGCGAAACCGAGCCGAGCGACGTCAGCATCGCGACGACCGCGCCGACGAGCAGCGTGGTCGGGTGGAGCGGCACGCCGAACCACTCGGCGACATAGATCGCCACCGCGAAGTTCATCGCCGGGCCGGTCGAGCGGAAGATCGCCACGGCGAGCGGCATGGTCACGCCCGAGACGGCGACCGGCACGCCCACCTCCTCGGCGCCTTCGATCATCACCGGCAGGGTCGCCAGCGACGACTGGGTGCTGAGCGCCACCGCCTGACTGGGCAATGCCGCGCGGAACATGCGGGTGAAGCCGATCCGTCCGCCAATAACGGCGGCGGGGTAGGCGAACAGCGTCAACACCAGGCCGACCGAGGAGACGATCAGGATATAGTGGAGCAGCGCGCCGAACGCACCGGTGCCCGCCTTCGCGCCGACCACCAGCGCCAGCGCGAACACCCCGACGGGGCCGATCCACAGCACCCAGTCGATCACCACCAGCATCACGTCGCGTACCGCGACGAAGAAATTGGTGAGCAGCGCGCGCGATTCCGCCGCGACCCGGGTGATCGCGAAGGCGAAGACCAGCGAGAAGATGATCAGCGACAGGAACGCGTTTTCGGCTGCTGCCTTGACGATATTGGCGGGAATGATCGCGGCGAGGAACTCGCCGAGCGGCGGCACCGGGCCGATCTTCTCGGCGCCGGTCAGCGCGGCGCGCAGGCTGGCGGCGGATTCCTGCGGCAGCGGCGCGATCTTGAGGAACAGCGGCGTCAGCACCGCGGCGAGCAGCGCCGAGCAGAACAGCAGCGTCACGTAGAGCGCGATCGCCCGGCCGGCGAGCCGCCCGGCGGCGGCGGCTTCCGCCGTCGCGGTAACGCCGGTGATCAGCAGCGCAACGACAAGCGGCACGATCGTCATCTGCAAGCCGTTGAGCCAAGCCTGGCCGACCGGTTGTGCCCAAGCAGCGGCGGCCAGTCCCCATTGCGGCGAAAAGGCCGCCAGTGCAGCGCCGACTGCGAGCCCGGCCAGCAGGGAAAGAAGAATACGAGTAGGTTGCGACATGCTCGCCCTTTGCAGTTTTCGCCGCTATCACAGCACGCACACAACGCCACAAGGGCGCGAGAACGAGACGCATGGCAAGAAAATATTTCGGCACCGACGGCATTCGCGGCGCGACCAACCTGGCACCGATGACCGCGGGGATGGCGATGAAGGTGGGCATGGCCGCTGGCGCGCACTTCCGCCGCGGCGATCACCGCCACCGCGTGGTGATCGGCAAGGACACACGGCTTTCCGGCTATATGCTGGAAAACGCGATGGTTGCCGGCTTCACCAGCGTCGGCATGGACGTGGTGCTGGTCGGCCCGATGCCGACGCCTGCGGTGGCGATGCTTACCCATTCGATGCGAGCCGATCTGGGCGTGATGATCTCGGCCAGCCACAATCCCTATGCCGACAACGGCATCAAGCTGTTCGGCCCGGACGGCTTCAAGCTTTCCGACGCCGATGAAGAGGCGATCGAGGCGCTGATCGACGGCGAGGTACCGCTGGCGCCCTCTGCCGATATCGGCCGCGCCCGCCGCGTCGAGGACGCGCGCGGCCGCTATATCCATTTCGCCAAGTCGACCTTCCCCTCGGACCTGACGCTCGACGGCCTCAAGGTGGTGGTCGATTGCGCCAATGGCGCGGCCTATCAGGTGGCGCCCTCGGCGCTGTGGGAGCTGGGCGCGGAGGTCGTCTCGATCGGCGTGTCGCCCAACGGCAAGAACATCAACGACGGCGTCGGCTCGACCGCGCCGCAGGTGCTGAGCGAGACAGTGGTCGGCTCGGGCGCGGCGCTGGGCATCGCGCTCGACGGCGATGCCGACCGGCTGATCGTGGTCGACGAGACCGGCACGGTGATCGACGGCGACCAGCTGATGGCGCTGATCGCCACGGGCTGGGCGCGGCAGGGCAAGCTCGCCGGGGGCGGGCTGGTCGCCACCGTGATGTCAAACCTCGGGCTGGAGCGGCATCTCGCCGCGCAGGGCTTGGGGCTTGTGCGCACGAAGGTGGGCGACCGCTATGTGCTCGAGAAGATGCGCGGCTCCGGCTACAATGTCGGCGGCGAGCAGAGCGGGCACATCATCCTCTCCGACTATGCAACCACCGGCGACGGGCTGGTCGCGGCGCTGCAGGTGCTGGCCGAGATCGTGCGGGCAGGGGCCCCGGCGAGCGAGGTGCTCCACCGGTTCGAGCCGCTGCCGCAGCTGCTCAAGAACGTCCGCTTCGCTGGCGGCAAGCCGTTGGAGGATGCGCGCGTGCAGGACGTGATCGCCGCCGCCGAGGCCGAGCTCAAGGGCCGTGGCCGGTTGGTGATCCGCGCCTCGGGCACCGAACCGGTGATCCGGGTCATGGCCGAAGGCGACGACAAGGCGCAGGTGGAAGCGGTGGTCGATCGTGTGTGTGATGCGGTGCGCGTTGCGGCGGGGTGATCGGCTAGGCGTCGAGGACGCGTAGCTTCATGGATCGCTCCCCCCACATCCTGGGTGCCGCGTCGAACCTGCTCGGCATCGCGCTGCTCATCATCACCGGCCTCAAGCTGACCAAGGTTGCCGATCAGACGATTGCGGACGAGGTGGCGATGGGCGCGTGCCTGCTCTTCGCCATCAGTTGCCTGCTCTCCTATCTCGCGATCCGCTCGCCCGAGGCGACGCGGACCGAGGACATTGCCGACAAGGCTTTTCTCTGCGGGCTGGGCGCGCTGCTGATCGCGGTACTGATCGTCGCCTTCAACCCGCCGCATTGAGCGGTGCTTGCCTCGCGCGGCAAGGAGACTAGAAGGTTGCCCGATGCTGGAAATGCGGCCTGATTGCGAACGCTGCGGCGTCGACCTCCCCGCCGATGCCGGCGGTGCGTTCATCTGCTCGTTCGAATGCACCTTCTGCGCCGAATGCGCCGACGACCTGGACGAGCGCTGCCCCAATTGCGGCGGCGAACTGCTCGATCGTCCTGCCCGCGTCGGCGACGCGCTGAAGCGACATCCGGCATCCACCGAGCGCAAGCACAAGGGATAAGGCCATGGGCGCACGCGTGCTGATCATCGCAGGCTCGGATTCCGGCGGCGGCGCCGGGATCCAGGCCGACATCAAGACCGTCACCATGCTCGGCGGCCATGCCATGACCGCGATCACCGCGATCACCGCGCAGAACACGGTGGGCGTGCAGGCGGTGCACCCGGTGCCGACCGACATGGTGATCGCGCAGATCGACTCGGTGGTGCGCGACATCGGCGTGGACGCGGTGAAGATCGGCATGATCGGCTCCGCCCGCACCGCGCTCGCGGTGGCCGAGCGGCTGGCCGAGCTGCCCGGCGTGCCGGTGGTGTTCGATCCGGTGATGATCTCTACCAGCGGCGCCCGGCTCGCCGACGAGGCGACCGTCGCCGCGTTCGAGCGGCTGATGGACCGCGCGACCGTCATCACCCCGAACCTGCCCGAGCTGGAGGTGCTCGGCCGCGATCCGCAGGAGATCGTCGCGGCGCATCGCTGCGCGGTGCTGGTGAAGGGCGGGCACGGCACCGGCCCAGAGGTGGTCGACACGCTCTATTCGGCCGATCCCGAGGACCCGCCGCAGATCGAGTGGCGCGACCCCAAGATCGATACCGAAAACGACCATGGCACCGGCTGCACGCTCGCCTCCGCCATCGCCTGCGGCCTCGCCTGCGAGTGGGACCTGCCCGAGGCGGTGAGCCGGGCGCGCCGCTTCGTGCGGATCGCGATGCGCGAGGCCGAGGGGCTGGGGCGCGGCCATGGTCCGATGGCGCAGCAGGCGGTGCGGCTGGACCTCAACATGAGTTTCTTCGAGCCGATGCTGAACCAGGTGACGGTGCCGGCCAAGGACCTCGCCGCCAGCGAGCGCTTCTACCGGCTGCTCGGGCTGCGGCAGGTGGTGCGCGCCTCGCCCCGCTATGCCCGGTTCGAGACGGAAGGCGGCGCGACCTTCTCGATCGCCACCGATGAGGCGTATACCGCCCCGGTCGTCTATTTCGAATGCGGCGACCTCGACGTGACGGTCGCCTATCTCCAGCAGCAGGGCTTCCGCTTCGAGCAGGAGCCCAGGGACGAGAAATGGGGCTGGCGCGAAGCACGGCTGCGCGATCCTGCCGGCAATGCGGTTCGTCTCTATCAGGCTGGCGAGATGCGCCGCTTTCCGCCATGGCGGATCGAGGACGATGCCTGATCTTTCGTACGAGACCCGCTATTTCCAGCTCCATTCCGGCCCGATCGCCGGGGTGGACGAGGCCGGGCGCGGTCCGCTGGCCGGGCCGGTGGTTGCCGCCGCGGTGGTGCTGGACCCGGATTGCATCCCTGAAGGCATCAACGATTCCAAGGCGCTGACCGCCGCCAAGCGGGCGCGGCTGTGCGAGGAACTGCTCGCCTGCGCCAAGGTTGGGGTGGGGATCGCCAGCGTCGAGGAGATCGACCGGCTGAACATCCTCTGGGCGACGATGCTGGCGATGACGCGCGCGGTGGAATCGCTGGGCTTCCCCCCGGCCTTCGTGCTGGTCGACGGCAATCGCTGCCCCAAATGGGACCATCGCAGCGAGGCGGTGGTCAGCGGCGACGCGCTGTGCCTTTCGATCGCTGCGGCCTCGATCGTCGCCAAGCATCGCCGCGACTGCATGATGGTAGAACTGGACGCGCAGTTCCCCGGCTATGGCTGGGCGTCGAATAAGGGCTATGGCGGCAAGGCGCATCAGGAGGCGCTGCGCGCACTGGGCCCGACGCCGCACCACCGCCGCAGCTTCGCGCCGGTCGCGCAGGCGCATCTCGATTTCGGGTCGATCGCCGCGGAATAACCCGGCAAATTTTGCCTAGTGCGTCCGCGTGCCCTGCTGCCGTCCTACAATGAACGGATAGCAGCGGGAGGAGCGGGCATGGCGTATTTGGGCAGCATGATACGGGGATCAACCGGCGGGTTCCAGCCGGCGACGCGCTACGACCCGGTGCTGGCCGAACTGCTCCGTGAAGCCATCATTGGTCCGGCGAGCTTCCACGAGATGGCGGCAATGGTGCGCTACGCCGAATCGCGCGGGCTCGGCGCGATCCGCTTCCGCTTCGACGACGATTCCGCGCTGACCGATGTCACCCATCCTCTGCATGTCGCCTTTCTCGAGACGCTGCGTGATCCCGTGCTGGCCAGCGACTACGCCGATCTCGGCGAGATCGCCCCGTGGCGCGCCCGTGCGCTGACGGTGCGTTTGCCTTCGGACATGCTCGGCGGGCGCGCCAGTCGCAAGGCAGTCCGGGCCGCGATCCTCGCGGCGGGCACCTCCTGGGAAGTCCGCGTGGCGCTCTGCGTCGCTGCACGGATCCGATTCGGCGGCGAGGTCGAATGGTTCGGTCGCGAGGCCCAGGCGCTGTACGAAATGGGGCTGTTCACCCAGGCCCGCGCCCGGCTTGCGGCGAGCGTCGCAGGCGGTGGCGAGGCCATCGCGATCGGCTGAATCGTTTGCGGAACGTTCCAGCTTATCCACAGGCCGGGAAAATTTTCGAGGGGCGGGAACTGAGTCTTTTCGGCCACACCCACCAGCGCTTGGGCCTGTGGATAACTTCTTGACTCAAGATATGGCGGGTGCCGAAATGTTCCGCCTGTCCAAGGGCCTGCTTCGGGTCACCACCCGGCGATCCCCCCTCTTGACGGAGGAGTCGCTCGGCCCCGAATAGGGGTGCCTTTTGAGCGAAGGGGCAATGATTCATGGGCGTGCTGGAGAAGGTCAAACGGGCGGGTGCGCGCGTCGCGAAGCAGGCGCCGGCCGTGCTGCCGCTGGACACGATCCTGCGCCAGGACTGCATCGAGGCGATGCGCGGGCTGCCCGACAAGTCGATCGACATGATCTTCGCGGATCCGCCGTACAATCTGCAGCTGGGCGGTGATCTCAACCGTCCCGACGGCAGCCATGTCGATGCGGTGACCGACGAATGGGACAAGTTCGACAGCCTTGCGGCCTATGACAAATTCACGCGCGAGTGGCTGGCGCAGGCGCGCCGCATCCTGAAGGACGATGGCACGATCTGGGTGATCGGCAGCTATCACAACATCTTCAAGGTGGGCTCGGCGATCCAGGATCTCGGCTTCTGGATCCTCAACGACATCATCTGGCGCAAGGCCAACCCGATGCCCAACTTCAAGGGCACGCGGTTTACCAACGCGCACGAAACGCTGATCTGGGCGTCGAAGGGCGAGAAGTCGCGCTACACCTTCAACTATCGTTCGATGAAGACGCTCAACGACGAACTGCAGATGCGCAGCGATTGGGAATTCCCGATCTGCAGCGGGCAGGAGCGGCTGAAGAAGAACGGCACCAAGGTCCACCCGACGCAGAAGCCCGAGGCGCTGTTGTACCGCGTGCTGCTCTCCTGCACCAAGCCGGGCGACGTGGTGCTCGATCCGTTCTTCGGCACCGGCACGACGGGCGCGGTCGCCAAGCGCCTCGGCCGGCGCTGGATCGGCATCGATCGCGAGGGCGTCTATGTCGAGGCGGCGCTGGAGCGCATCGCCGCGGCGCTGCCGCTCGACGAAAGCGCGCTGCAGACGATGCAGGCCCCCAAGGCCGCGCCGCGCGTGGCGTTCGGCCAGCTGGTCGAGAATGGCTATCTGGCGCCCGGTACCGTGCTCAGCGACCACAAGGCGCGCTGGCGGGCGACGGTGGGCGCGGACGGCTCGCTTAGTTGCGACGGGCACGCGGGCTCGATCCACAAGCTGGGTGCGACGCTGCAGGGCGCGCCCAGCTGCAACGGCTGGACCTTCTGGCATTACGAGGACCAGGGCGGCCTCAAGCCGATCGACGCGCTGCGCCAGACCTATCTGCTCGCGACGCAGCCGTAACAAGCGTTTCCTCTCCCTTGAGGGAGAGGATAGCGAAGCTTGGCGGCGTGCCGCCTAGCGCAGCTTGGAGAGGGTGAGCGGCTGCGCAAGCAGTCGCGCGAGGCGATGCCTCGCATTGCCGCTCTCCCTCCCACCGCCTGCGGCGGCGGGCCCCTCCCTCTCCCCGTTGGGGAGAGGTGTATGATGGCTTCCCTCGTCCTACGCATGCCGATAGCACGGCGCCATGCTAGATTTTCCTCCCGCCGCGCGCCTCTACCTCCGCCCGATCCAGTTCGTCGACACGCCGGTCGGCCGCGACGGCGAGGTCGCGCGGCTGGCAGGCGGGCTGTTGTGGTTCTCCGCCTATGAACTGATCGCGGTGGAGAATGGCAGGCGGGTCGTCCAGCGCGCCATTTCCATCGGGGAGGCGGAGGCCGATCCCCGCCTGGCGCCGATCGCCGCGCGCATCACGGCGCCCCGTCCGCCGCTGACGCTCGGCGCCCGCACGCTGCGTTTCGACCAGCCGCAGGTGATGGCGATCCTCAACATGACGCCGGACAGCTTCTCCGACGGCGGCAAGCATCTGGGCGATCCTGCCGCGGCCGCGCATTCGGGCGTCGACATGAGCATTGCCGGCGCGGCCATCCTCGACGTCGGCGGCGAATCCACCCGTCCCGGCGCGGAAACGGTGTGGGAAGGCGACGAAATCGCCCGCGTCGTGCCGGTGATCGAGCGGTTGGCGGCGAGCGGCGCGGCGATCTCGATCGACACCCGCAAGGCCGCGGTGATGGAGGCGGCGCTCGCCGCGGGCGCGCACATCGTCAACGACGTGTCGGCGCTGCTCTACGACGATCGCGCGCTGGAGGTGGTCGCACGCGCCGGCTGCCCGGTCGTGCTGATGCATGCCGCCGATCCCAAGCATGGTGCGAAGGGGAAGGGCGCATATGGCGACGTGCTGATCGAAGTCTATGACTGGCTGGAAGCACGCGTTGAGGCGGCGGTCGCCGCAGGCGTGGACCGAGCGAAGATCGTCATCGATCCAGGCATCGGCTTCGGCAAGACGCTGGCGGATAATCTCGTGCTGATGAACGGGCTGGCGCTGTTCCACGGCCTCGGCTGCCCGATCCTGCTGGGCGCAAGCCGCAAGCGCATCGTCGGGGCGCTCGCCAATGAAGCGCCGGCCGAGCAGCGGCTGGGCGGTTCGCTGGCGTTGGCGCTCAAGGGTGCAGGCCTGGGCGTGCAGCTGCTGCGCGTCCATGACGCGTTCGATACCGTCCAGGCGCTGCGGGTGTGGCGCGGCATGCAGGATGCCGCGCTCACCGCGCCTCATGCCGCGGTCTGATCGATCCCCAGCTCGCCGAGCTTGCGGTAGAGCGTAGAGCGGCCGATGCCGAGGCGCCGGGCGACTTCGGTCATCCGTCCGCGATAATGGCCGATCGCCAGGCGGATCACATCGGCCTCGATCTCGTCGAGCGGGCGGAGGTTGCCGTCCGGGCGAAACAACGTGATGCCGCCCATGCCCGAGTTGTTCACCACCGGCCCGGACGTCATCGGCTTGCCCTGCGCGATCTGGGCGATCTGCGGGAAGTCGTCGCGGGTCAGCCCTTCCTCGTCGCAGAGCACCGCCGCGCGGAACAGCGCGTTCTGCAGCTGGCGGACATTTCCGGGCCAGTCATAGGCGGTGAGCAGCTGCAGCGCGTCCTCGCTGATGCCGAGCTGGCGGAGACCCGGCTGCTCGGCGATCCGCGCGAGCAGGTGGCGGACGAGCGCAGGGATGTCGCCGGCGCGTTCGCGCAACGGCGGGATCGTCACCTGGACGACGTTGAGCCGGTAATAGAGGTCCTCGCGGAAGCGCCCCGCTTCAACCTCGGCGAGCAACGGCACGTTGCTGGCGGCGACGACGCGGACATCGACTTCGCGCGGGTGGCGCGCGCCGAGCGGCTGGATCTCGCCAGTCTGTAGCATGCGCAGCAGCTTGACCTGCGCCTCGAGCGGCATTTCGCTGACTTCGTCGAGGAAAATCGTGCTGCCATCGGCGTCCTGCAGGCGGCCGACCTTGCGCTCGAACGCGCCGGTGAAGGCGCCTTCCTCATGGCCGAACAGCTCCGATTCCACCTGGTTGGCGGGGATCGAACCGCAATTGACGACGATCAGTTCCTTGCGCGCCCGCGGCGAGGCACCGTGGATCGCTTCCGCGACAACATGCTTGCCGACGCCGCTCTCGCCTTCGATCAGCACCGGTACGCGGGCGCGGGCGGCCTTGGCCGCAACAGCGAGTGCGGCGCGGAACTGCGGGGCAGAACCGACGATCTCCGCAAAGCCGAGATTGGCAGTGAGTTTCTCGGTCAGCGGGCGGAGTTCGCCGGCGCTGCTGCCGCCCATCGCGCTCTCCAGCGCGGCTAGCAGGCGTTCCGACGCGATCGGCTTCACCAGGAAGTCGCTGGCACCGGCCCGCATCGCGCCGACCGCGGCGGCGACCGAGCCGTTGGCGGCGAGCACCAGGATCGGCATGTGCGGGCGACGGGCGCGCAGCTCGGCGATCAGGATCGCGGCATCGGCGTCCGAGGCAGGATGGTCGAGCAGGATCGCGTCGACTGCCAGGCCGTCGGGCGTGCCGAGCGTCGCCAGCGCGCTTTCCGCATCGTCGGCGAAGATCGTCCGCCAGCCACGGCGCGAAGCGATCGCGGCGACCAGACGCCGCTGCGCCGGTTCCGAATCGATCAGCAACAGAAGACGTTGCCCGTTGCGCGTCATGCCGACTCCAGTCCCAAATGTCCCGTTTCGAGCCGCATCGGTTAGACCAGATGCGTAAAGTTCGGCTTAAGCAGGGCCGAAACAGTTCTTTGTGGGGCGGGGTTGAGGCACGCCGGACCAGCGGTATAAGACATCGAGCACCTAGGAGAGGAGCGCATCAATGGCTGAAACAGGTGAAAACGCCGGCGAGATCCAGTCGCATGTCGAAACCTTCAATGGTTTCACGGCTTTGATGAAGTGGGGCACGGTGGCGGTATTCCTCATCGCTGCTTTCGTCGTCTTCCTGATCGCCCGCTGACGTGAAGATCGCAGTACTCAAGGAAGCGGCGATTGCCGAACGACGTGTCGCGGCTACGCCCGAAACCGTCAAGAAATTCATTAATTTGAAGGCTTCGGTCGCGGTCGAGTCCGACGCGGGACTTGCTGCCTCCTACGCCGACGCCGCGTTTCGCGAGGCGGGGGCCACGATCGGCTCGCGAAACGAGGTGCTTGCCGATGCCGATATCGTGCTCGCGGTGCAGGGTCCCGATCCGGACAGCCTGACCGGCCTGAAGCAGGGCGCGTGGCTCGTCGCCGGGCTCAATCCGTTCGGCGAACGCGCCCGAATCGACCGCTACGCGGCGCTGGGCCTCGAGGCGCTGGCGATGGAGTTCATGCCGCGCATCACCCGCGCGCAGTCGATGGACATCCTCTCCTCGCAGTCCAACCTCGCCGGCTATAAGGCGGTGCTCGACGCCGCCGCCGAATATGACCGCGCCTTCCCGATGATGATGACCGCGGCGGGCACGGTGAGCGCCGCCAAGGTGTTCGTGATGGGCGTCGGCGTCGCCGGCCTCCAGGCGATCGCCACCGCGCGGCGGCTGGGCGCGCAGGTCTCCGCCACCGACGTCCGCTCGGCGACCAAGGAGCAGATCCTGTCGCTCGGCGCCAAGCCGATCTTCGTCGAGAATGTCGCCGGGATCGAGGGCGAGGGCTCGGGCGGCTATGCCACCGAGATGAGCGACGCCTACAAGGCCGCGCAGGCCGAACTGGTCTCGTCGCACATCGCCAAGCAGGACATCGTGATCACGACGGCGCTGATCCCCGGTCGTGCCGCGCCGCGGCTGATCAGCGACACGCAGATCGCGACGATGCGGTCCGGCAGCGTGATCGTCGACTTGGCGGTGGAGCAGGGGGGCAACGTCGAAGGGGCCGTGCCGGGCGAGATCGTCGAGCGCCACGGCGTGAAGATCGTCGGCCACCGCAACGTGCCCAGCCGGCTGGCGGCGGACAGCTCGGCGCTGTTCGCGCGCAACCTGTTCAACTTCCTCTCGGCCTTCTGGGACAAGGACGCCGGCAAGCCGGTGCTCGACGAGGAGATCGGTACCGCCGTGCGGGTAACGCAGGGCGGCAAGGTGGTCCACGAGAGGCTGTTGCAATGACGCCGGGGGCGCTCCCCGATCCTCCCCGGCACGGGGAGGGGGACCGCGCGCAGCGCGGTGGAGGGGGAGCGAAGCGGGCGATCCGGCCCGAAGTCGCGATGGCGCGCCGGCAGCGGCGCGAGCTAAGCCTGCCGGAAGTGCTGTTGTGGCAGCGGCTGCGGCGCAACGCACTCGGCACGCGGGTGCGCCACCAGCACCCGATCGGACTCTATGTGGTCGACTTCTACATCGCCGGGCTGCGCCTGGTGATCGAAGTCGATGGGCAGGTACATGCCGCACCCGCAGCGGTAGCTCATGATCGCCGCAAGGACCGGTTTCTGGCCGACAACGGCTATCGAGTTTTGCGTATCAACGCCGCGGAGATTTTGCAGGACGCTGACGCAGTAGTTGCATCGATCGCGTCCCTTGCCGGGCTCCCCCTCCACCAGCCTGCGGCTGGTCCCCCTCCCCGTTCCGGGGAGGATCTTTCCGCGCCTCCGCGTGCGGATCAGGAGTAGATCATGGACTTCATCTCGATCCTCTCGGTTTTCGTGCTGGCCTGCTTCGTCGGCTATTATGTCGTCTGGTCGGTCACGCCGGCGCTGCACACGCCGCTGATGGCGGTGACCAACGCCATTTCCTCGGTGATCATTGTCGGCGCGCTGATCGCCGCTGCCGCCGGTAGCCTGGGGAGCGCGGGCGAGACCTCGAAATGGCTCGGCCTCGTCGCGGTGGTGCTGGCCAGCATCAACATCTTCGGAGGGTTCGCGGTGACCGCGCGGATGCTCGCCATGTACAAGAAGAAGGCCCGCTGAGCATGGAGAGCATCGCGCAAAATCCCTGGGCGGCACTCGCCTATCTCGTCGCCGGCGTCTGCTTCATCCTCGCCCTGCGCGGGCTGTCGAGCCCCGCCACCAGCCAGCGCGGCAACCGCGCCGGCATGATCGGCATGACGATCGCCGTCATCACCACGCTCGCCACCCATGTCCCGCGCATCGCGCCGCCCTGCCCGACGGGCGCGATCTGCGAAAATTACGGCACGCCGGTGCTCGACACGCTGACGCTGGTCGAGCTGCTCGCCGCGATCGGCATCGGCGCCGCGATCGGCATCGTCACGGCACGCCGGATCGCGATGACCGCGATGCCCCAGCTCGTCGCCGCCTTCCACTCGCTGGTCGGCCTGGCCGCGGTGCTCGTCGCGGGCGCGGCCTTCCTCAATCCCGGCGCGTTCGGCATCGCCAGCGACGGCGTGATCTTCCTCCAGAGCCGCATCGAGATGGGGCTGGGCGTCGCGATCGGCGCGATCACCTTCTCCGGATCGGTGATCGCCTTCCTCAAGCTCAACGGCAATATGGGCGGCAAGCCGATCCTGCTGCCCGGCCGCCATGTGATCAATCTCGGCGTGCTCGCCGCGATCCTGGGCCTGATCGCCTACTTTACCCAGGACCAGAGCCCCTGGATCTTCTGGACGGTGACGGCGCTCAGCTTCGCCATCGGCTTCCTGCTGATCATCCCGATCGGCGGGGCGGACATGCCGGTCGTGGTGTCGATGCTCAACAGCTATTCGGGCTGGGCGGCGGCGGCGATGGGCTTCACGCTGCACAATTCGGCGATGATCATCACCGGCGCGCTGGTCGGCAGCTCGGGCGCGATCCTCAGCTACATCATGTGCCGCGCGATGAACCGCAGCTTCCTCAGCGTGATCGCGGGCGGCTTCGGCGGCGATGTCGGCGGGGGAGCAAGCGGCGCGGCGGCGGTCGACCGGCCGTGGAAGCGCGGCTCGGCCGAGGACGCGGCGTTCCTGATGAGCCAGGCCGAGCAGGTGATCATCGTCCCCGGCTACGGCATGGCGGTGGCGCAGGCCCAGCATGTGCTGCGCGAGATGGCCGACAAGCTCAAGGCGCATGGCGTGCGGGTTAAATATGCGATCCACCCGGTCGCGGGCCGCATGCCGGGGCACATGAACGTGCTGCTCGCCGAGGCGAACGTGCCCTATGACGAGGTGTTCGAGCTGGAGGACATCAACTCCGAATTCGCCCAGACCGATGTCGCCTTCGTGATCGGCGCCAACGACGTGACCAACCCCGCCGCCAAGACCGACAAGTCGTCGCCGATCTACGGCATGCCGGTGCTCGACGTGGAGAAGGCCAAGACCGTGCTGTTCATCAAGCGCAGCATGGGCGGCGTCGGCTATGCGGGCGTCGACAACGAGCTTTTCTACCGCGACAACACGATGATGCTGCTCGCCGATGCTAAGAAGATGGTGGAAGAAATCGTCAAGTCGCTGGACTGATCGGGGGATGGGGTGGTCGGATCGATCCTGGGCGGCGCGTTCCGCCTGTTGCGGCAGCATCCGCTTTCGGTGCTGGTCTGGGCGATCCTCTACCTGGTCGGCGTCTTCGCGATCGGGCTGCTGCGGATCCTGATCGCGCCCGCTGACCCGGCGAACATCGCGGGTGCGATCGGTGCGGGGCTGCTCAGCCAGGGGCTGGCGCTCGCCCTCGTTGCGGTGCTGGTCACGGCGGCGACCCGCGCGACGCTCCACCCCTACAAGCGCGGCGCCTGCTATCTGCGGCTCGGCGCGAACGAACTGCGCGTGTTCGCGCTGCTGGTGCTGCTGACCATCGCCACCCTGGTGGTGACCTTCCTGCTGACGCTCGCCAACGGCTTGCTGCTGGGCCTGCTGGGCTGGCTCGTTCCCGCGACGGCGACCGGCTGGCTCGGTGCCGCGCTGCTGCTGGCGGAGCTGGCGGGGCTGATCTTCGTGCAGGTGCGCCTCTCGATCGCGCTGCCGCTCACCTATCTCTACGAGACGATCACCGTCGACGAGGCCTGGGCGCAATCGCGCGGGCATTTCTGGTCGATCTTCGGTGCCTTCGCGCTGCTGGGGCTGCTGATCGCGCTGGCCGGACTGGTGCTGCTCGCCCTCTTCTTCCTACCGATCCTGGCGACGCTCGGCCAGACCGGTGCCAACGTCCAGGCGCTGATGGAAACGGTACTCATGATCGTGCTCGCCGCAAAGAACTTGCCGGCGGCTTCCCAGCTGCTGCTGGTCTCCGGCATGCTCGCGCTGGTAGCGCTGGGCTTCGTTCTGATGACCGCGACTCTTGCTAGTGCGGCGCGGACCATGCTGGGATTGCAGGACGGGCAGATCGAGGATTTGCGGCGCGCGCGCGGATAGTTCCCGGCTCTTTGCTCCACTTCGGAGAAACCACGCAATCATGCTGCCAAAACGCTCCGATTTGGAGTAAACCAGACTCCGCCATTTCGGAGCGATACGGCATTTGTTGGGGAACAGATGTCGAACCATGGGGGCAGACATGTACGAGGCAATTGGGGCCGGGGGGCTCGATAGCATTTCCTACGACATCGCGGTGGATGTCGCGCAGATCGTCGCGGGGTCGCCGGCGGGCGCGGCGGCGGCGGCGCGCATCGTGACGGCGGCGGGACTGCGCGCCCGCCTGCCCGTCGACGCCGATGCGGCGCTGCATACGGAGACGCTGCTGGACGGCGCACAGCTGCTGCTGCTCGAGGGCGAAGGGGTGGCGCCGGCGCTGCTCGATCCTTTGCTGGCCCGCCTGGGGGCGATGGCCGAGGCGCGCGGCGTGCCGCTGATCGCCACCGTCACGCCCGAGCAGATCGACGCAGCCGTGGGATTGCTGCCCGATTCGGCGGTGCTGCAATGCGCGCCGAGCGACACCGACCGGCTCGGCGCCATCCTCTCCACCCACCGGGCGCCGGTGGCACGGCTGCACGACGGGATGCGCGACCAGGAGACGATGCGCATCCGGCGCTTCCACGAGGAAGTGGCGCGGATCGCCGACTCGCTGTCGCGCCTCACCCGCAGCGAGGTGCTCGAACGACCCGCCGGTGTGCGCAACGAATCGATGGCCTTTCGGATGGACAGCGCCAGCGACACCGTCGAGACCGACGCGGCCGAGGTCCGCCGGGTGATCCGCGCACGGCGGATGCGCGCGGATTTCTTCGAGGGCGATCTGTTCGCCGATCCCGCCTGGGACATGCTGCTCGATCTCTACGCGGCCGAGCTCGAGCATCGCCAGATCTCGGTCTCCAGCCTGTGCATCGCAGCAGCCGTGCCGCCGACCACCGCGTTGCGCTGGATCGGCACGCTCAACGAGGCGGGGCTGTTCGACCGCAAGGCCGATCCCAGCGACCGCCGCCGCGCCTATATCGCGCTGAGCGAGCGCGCGCGGCGGGGGATGGAGCGCTATATCGCGGCGGTGAAGCGGGCGGGACTTTCGCTCGTTTGAGGGCTTGCCCTTCGCGCGCAGCTTTGGCATCGGCGTCCAACGCAGACGCCGTCGGCGCGCGCGGGCGGTTAGCTCAGTTGGTAGAGCATCTCGTTTACACGGCGAGCACCCAGGCGCCTGAACCCCGCAGAAATCCTAACTTTTTCGGGCGGCTTCCGAGGTGGGTTCGGGGATAGTTCGGGACTCCGATGCATCCAAGGCGTTTCGGACGTCCTCATCGAGCACGTGAGCGTAGCGCAGCGTCGTCTTGATGTTCCGGTGCTTGAGCGCTTCCTTCGCGGCTGCCAACGAACCCGTCGCGCGCACGATGCGCGTGCCTCGGGTGTGGCGCAGATCGTGGAAGCGAAATCCATCGATCTCCGCGTCGACCTTCGCCGCGGCGAATGCGCCGCGCAGCGCGGTCTTGGTCATCGGATAGCGCTCGCCCTTCTTCCTGGCGGGATGCTTCCGTCCCTTCTTGTCGACCACCTCGGACTTGTTAGCCTGGGCGACGTAGGTGAAGACGAACGGCCCAACCTTCGGCTGGTTGGCGATGATCGCGATGAGCGTGGCGGTGAGCGGCCGGCGCACGATGTCGCCGCCCTTGATCCGGGTTTGCGCAGTTCGGCTGTGCATGTCGATATCAGACCAGCGCAGCCCGATCACCTCGGCCTGGCGCCAGCCCGATTTGAGCGCAAAGTCGCAGACGTCGACCAGATCCGCGCGGAGCGCATCGAACAGGCGGGGTTCTTCATCCAGCGTCAGCTCGCGCGGCGGGCGCTCGGCAACTCGCAGGAAGAGGCTTGTCCAGCGCGGCATATCTCCGACGTCGAAGCCGGCATCATCGGCGCGGCGCCATACGGCGCGGAGCGTCTCGATCTCGCGGTTGATCGTCGCGTTGGAGCGCGTTGCGCGCCGGCCGGCGAAGTGTCGCTGCAGCTCGAGCTGCGAAATCTCCTTGAGAAGCTTCCCGCCGCCGAGCCCGTCGATCGCCGATTGCAGGATGTATCGGGTCGTCTGCCAGCTCGGCTGCGTCTCCGCGTGATCTTGGTAGAGGCCGCACGCCAGATCCACGCTGATCGGCTCGCGCTCCCGGATCTGCAGGATCGCGTCGCTGCGAACGCGCGCCTCGAAGGCTAGCGCTTCGCGCTTCGTTTTGAGCCCTGTCGAGCCGTGAAAGCGACTACCTTTCCAGACGAAGTCGTAGTGGTAGTAGGGCGACTTACCCGGTTTGTAGACTGACATTGGGTAGTATCCTGCCGCGCCCTGGCGATGAATGATTCGAGATCGTCTAGGGTGTAACGGACGGCTCGACCTATCAAGATGTAGGAGAGCCGCCCCGCCTTGCGTTCCTTGCGCAAGGTCTTGGTGCAGAGCCTGAGCCTGTCTGCCGCCTCTGTTTCCGTGAGAAGAGTGCTAGGCATCATGTTCATGCTGCCCCCCTTCGGCTGACTGCTCGGGGCCGTCGGTTGATGCCAGAGCAGCCGCGTTGAGCGCATTTGCCAGCGCCTGGGCGGTTGCCTGATCCCCGTGCCACCCATGCAGAACGGAAACAGACGTCGAGCCGACCACCCAATAGCGATCGTCCGCGTCGAAGCTATGGGCGCGAAACGGCGGCCGCTTGTGGATCTCGTTCGGCTTGCCTACCCACGCGCCGACCAAACCCAACGCCCATTCGCCAGTCACGGTCGACGCGGAAAATTCGTCCTGCGCTGTCGACATCATGCGCGCTCCGAGAAAAGGTCGACGTCGTTGCCCCAGCAGTCCCAGCCGGAGCGACGCTGGCGGGCGAACAACTCGACATAAGGACCAGCATAGAGGGCCTCGACGTCCGCGATCATGCTGTCGGGCTTGCGGCTGTGCTCGCGCACCGGCGCCACCAGCAGGTTGCGGACGCGGCGCGATTGGACGCGCGGCTTGCCGATCGTGCCCACGAGGTAGAACTCGGCCGCCGATCGGAACACATAGCCGGTGCCGAACGCCCAGGTGCGATCGGTCGACGTGCGCTTCGCCCAGGCACCGGCACTTTTGAAGGTGAACCCCCACGCGCGCAGCAGCTCGATCGCGCGGTCGAGCAGCGGCGCGGTCGCCCACATGATCAGCGCGCAGTCGGGCGCGGCGAGCCGCGCGACCGGCAAGCGGGCGAGATCCGCGATCGACATGCACGGGTAATGCGCCACCGGGTTCTTCGCCTCGCCCTTGATCGAGAAGTTTGCAAAGCGCCACGGCGGATCCGCATAGATCACGCCGTAGCCGCCTGGCCGCAGTTCGCCGAATGGCCACTCGGCCGAGGCCCGTGCCGGCGGCGCGAGCACCGCCGGGGGCGTTGGCAGAGTCGGGGTGCCCAAGTCGCCGCCGAACAGTTCGAGGTTGCCGGCGGCCTGTAGCCGCCGGCGGGACATCGTCTGTCGGACGTTGAACGCGTGGTGATCCCGATCGTAGCCGAGGTGGCACCGCTGGCACATGGCGCGCAGGTTCTCGTCCGCGCAGTTCTCGGGCTGGTGGTCGAGGTGTGCGACGGTGAGCACCACCGGCGAGCCGGTGACGCTATGCGGGGCGCCGTTCACCTCGGGGCAGCGGCCCTCATGCGAGTGCCCACATTCCCCCTGACACTCGCATCGATCGCCGGCACGTTCCTTGCGGATGCGCAGGCTGGTGACGGGCCAGTCAGATGGATAGCGCGCGCGATTTTCTGGACTAATCGGCATCACGCGGCCCTCAGAACAAGCTGGCTTGCGCTGGCGGCTCGATCGCCAGCAGCTGCGCAAGCGCCGCCCGCTGCTTCCTCAGCCAGCAGTTCATGCAGTCGCACCCAAGCGAGAGCTACAGTGAGCGGCACGACGCCGTTCCCGCAGTGTCGAAGCCGCTCAATCCGGTCGGCCAACCCATCAGCCACTCGACGAACAGCGGGTTCAAGCGACGGCGCTCTGGCGATGATGTCGGACCAGATGGGGTCGGCTGGGCCAGGAGCGAACAGTGGGAAGTCGCCACGCGCTCCAGCGGCCGGCCCTTCTTCCCCCAAAGCTCCTCGTCGCTCTTCTGACTGTGCCCACTGCGATGATCGCGCGTCATAGGCGTCGGCCAAGTTTCCGCGGCGCCGGCTAGGGTGGTGCCGCCGGTCTGCCCAGGCGTTGGATTCTCCGCAGTTTGCGCCTGGCTCGTCACCGTTGCCGTCGGCCAAAGCGATGCCGCCGTGCGCAGATCCAACCTGCCCTCTCCGTGCGCGCCGGCCCCGTTGGTGTCCGAGGTGCGAACGGTCGGCCAAGAGGAAGCCGCGTTCTCGCCGGTGGCTTGCGTCGACCTCGGCCGCGCTGAATATTCCGAACGCAATGCGGCAGCCCAGTCGCTCCAGTGATGGGATTGCAACTTCGAGCTGTCCGTCGAGATTCCCGACGACGTTCTCGCGGAAGAAGGTGTCAGCCCCGCTTTGATCAAAGACTTCGATGGCACGGTCGAGCAGCCAACGGTCATCTTCGGCACCGAGGCGCTTACCGGCGACGCTGTTTCCCTGGCAGGGATCTCCCGACAGGACGCAATCCACTGCGCCGCGCCATGCTCCAGCGTCGAAGGTTCGCAGGTCAGACCAGACAGCAGCCGGATGAAGCCGCCCCGCTTCCATACTCGCGACCAAGCTTGCGGCTGCTGAGGCTTCCCTCTCCACGAAAGCGACGCAGCGCGCGTCGGGTCGAGCGATGCGGACGCCGAGGTCGAGGCCTCCGACGCCGGCGCAGAGGCTGAGGGTACGAAGAGCCATGTCAAAGGTCACCTCTCTCGCCCAGCATGCGCGCCTGCAGCTCGTATGCACGCTGCGGCGACATGCTGGGGATGGTCGCAGCCGGTACCTTCGATGGCACCGGCAAGTTGAGGAATGCGCCCGCTTGGCGGCGAGCGGTGGCGTGATCGCCCCAGCGGCGCTGGTGGTGCGCTTCGGTGATCGCGATGCGGATCTCCGCCGGCAGGCGCTGCTGGCAGCGCTCGCAGAGCCGGGAGAAGCGCACTCGCTCTCGCCCGCAGCCGATGACATCGCACAGCTGGGCGGTTGGGGAGGGACGGCGGCGCTTCACCGGCGGCGCTCCCCGACGACGGCGCCGATCGCCAGAATGAACAAGCCGAGCATGACGGCGATCGAAAGCAGTACCGTGCCGGCGGCGCGGACGCGGGCTGCAGCTCGTTGACAATCGACGCGGATCACGGCCGCGCCTCCACCTGGGCGTTGGCGCAGGCACTCTCCCGCCGATCGGCCAGGGCAACCAGCAAAGCGGCCACGATCAGGACGAGGATGGAGATCTCGCGCGCGATTGCTCGGACGGTGTGCTTGTCCATCGCCTTCACAGCCCCAGCGCCGACTTGTAGGTTTCGAGAATCTCCTCCGCTTCGTCGCGGTGGTGCTTCTCCATCCGCCGCATCTTGACGATTGCGCGCATGGCCTTGCCGTCGAACCCGGTCGATTTCGCCTCCGCGTAGACGTCGTTGATGTCGGCCGCGATGCCGGCCTTTTCCTCCTCCAGGCGCTCGATGCGCTCGATGAACTGTTTCAACTCCTGCGCGGACGTATCCGGGTTGGCTTTGATCGGATCGGCGGGCTTGGCGGCCTTCTTGCCCTTGCCTGTAGCGGGTACGAACGGCGTGGGCACATGGCGCAGCGAGCCGTCGCCCGCGCGCTCCTGGCGCATGGTCATAGTGGTCACAGGAAAATCCTCATGATGGCGGTGATGCCGAAGCCGACGACGAGTCCGCCGGGCAGGTTGAAGATGAGCCGCGCGGCCGGGCTGGCCTCGGGCTGGCATGTGGCGCAATTGCAGCCCAGGACGCGGCGGAAGCTGCTCACTGTGCTGCGCCGCTCTGGCAGCGCGTGCAGGTACCCCGCTCCAGCGTGCAGACGCCCGCAGTGCCGGTGCACGGCTCGTCGGCCGTGCAGCCGCACCGCATGCAAACGGTGGGGTGGCGATCGACCGGATCGTTCGCGAGCTGGTCATAGGTGGCGACGTCGAGCGGGATGATCTTGGCAATCGCCGCGATCACCTCCCGATGCCTGGCGCTGGTGCCAGGGCGCTCCAGCTGCTCGATCAGCCGCAGGGCAGAAGCGCGATCGAGAGGGAAGGCGCGGGCTTGGCTGAGGCGGCGGGCCAGATCGTAGCGGGTAAGCCCCGCCGCCTTACGGCGCAGCTCCAGATACAGGGCGGCCGTCATGCGCGTGGGGGCGCGGCGGGTGGCGGGGACGTGCGTGTTGGGCAGCAGCATCAAAAGCGCTCCTTCGCTTTGGCTTGTTGACGTTCGGGAGGATTGGCGAAGACCCAGCAGGTCACGGTTTTGCCGGTCTTCGATTTGACAGACTTCACATCGATGAAGCGGCGGGCCTTCGAGCCCTTGAGCAGCCGTTTCAGCTCGGTGATCAGGCAGGGGAGCTGCAGGCGCAGATCGGCGCACCGCGTCTCGAATTGCGGCAGGTTGATCGCGATCAGCTCGGGGTTGAGGCTGTGGTCGATCGGCCGCTCGGTGCGCGGATCCTCCAGGCTCTCGATGTGGTCGAAGCGCTCCCAGAACAGCTCGACGCTCGGGTGATCGGTCTCGACCGAGCGCTGACGCTCCAGCAGCATTTGGCCGATCAGGTCGTGCGCTTCGCCGACGACGCGGCCCGGCAGGGGCTTGAGCAGCGTCGCTGCCATGGCGTCCAGCATCGCGGCGATCTGGGCATGGTTCTTGACCAGGCGGCCGTTCCGCACGCCCTCGATCATCGCGAGCGCGGTCTCCCGCTTGGCGAACGCCTTGCGATATTCGGCGAGGATCGCCTCCTCGGCTTTCACCACATGCACGACGAAGCCGGAGAGCGTCTCGACGTCCGCGCGCGACAGGGCCTCGCCTGCGCGCTTGCCGGCGGCCGAGAAGAGTGACTTGTCGAAGTGCATGCCCATGATGCGCTCGCGGAGCGCGGGCGAGGCCTCGACGGGCGCGTTCTGGGCAATCACCACGGCGCCGCGGAACGGCGGCTCGAAGGTCTCCATGCCGCCATTTGCGATCGCGCGGGTGCGCACGGCGCGGCCGTTATAGGCGGTTTTCAGCTCGTCCCACTCGAATCGCTTGCTGTGCGGCGTATCCTGATTGCGGTCGCCTTCGATCAGCACCACGGGCAGGTTGCCTACTTGGCCGAGCGTCCGCGCGATGCCGGCGCTGGTCGCCTTGGTGGGATCGAAGCCTTCGTAATTGACGCGCCCGAGCAGCTTCCAAAGGAACTCCAGCAGCGTCGTCTTGCCGGTGCCGGGCTCGCCGGTCATTTCGAGGAAGCCAAGGCTGTCCTGCTCGCGGCGGACATGGTCGGCGAACAGCGCCAGGCACCAGAAGGCAAGGGTGACGATGCCCTTCGGCCCGTAGGCGACGTGCAGCGGCTCCAGCCAGCTCAGGTCGAGCTTGTCGGCATCATAGTCGATCCGCAGCATGCGCTCCGAGGTGCGCAGCTTCACCGACCGCTTGCCGAGCACGAAGAAATCCTCGTCGTTCGGCTGGTAGACGCGGCCCTTGTGCACGGCGACGTCGCCGAAAATCCACGCCTCGTGCTCGATCGAATAGCCGGTGAACTGGATCGCATCGACGACGCGGATGTTCGTCCACTGCTGCTGCATCAGCTTGTCGATCTGGTACTGATTGCCGGTCCACTGCGCGCCAGGCGCGACGCTCGCGAGCCGCTTTTTGAAGTCGCCCGATCCGGAGCATGCGGCGCCGGTGAAGGTGGCTTTCAGCTGCTGCCCGTTGGGGAAGGAGACGCGCAGGAAATAGGCGCCTTCCTCAAGGTTGGGGTCGCGCTGGAAATAGAGGGTGCGGAACGTGCAGTTCGCCAGCTCCTCGATCGCGACAGCGCGCTCAGCAGCCTTGTTCCACTGGTCGTCGAAGGGCAGCGCCGCGAAGTCGGCGAATTCCGGATCCTGGCTTTCGAGCAGCGACTGCAGCTCGCCCTGAATCCGCTCGATCGAGAAGTTTGCCCAGAGCTGCTTGCCGCCGAAGGTGAGCGGGAACGACTCGAGCCGCTTGCGCTCATAGACGAGCAGCGCCTTCGCGGTGGCGGTCGCGGCGATCGTGATCTCGCCGTTCCAGCGATATTCGTCGAGGTCGCTCGGCTCCAGCTTGTCGATCTGGGCGAGATCGTTCCAGTCGCGCTTTTCACCCTCGCCATCCGGACGCACTTGGGCGGCGCCGCAGCGCCAGCCATCCTTGCGCGCCTGCTCGACGAACTTGCGGGTGAACTTCACGCCGGCAGCGCCGACGTCGAACGCCCAGATCAGCTTAGGCGTGGCGATGTTCAGCTCGCCGCATAGCCGGCGTAGCTCGGCAAGGAAGTGCTCGGGATAGACGTTGCAGGACATCGCCGAGACGGCGTGCACCTTGCCCTTCTGCACCAGGGCGATCGCATCGAAGACGCCCTCAGTGATCCACACCTCGCCCGCGCGGGCAAGCGCTGCCATGTCGTGCTTTGGGTACAGCCAGCAATGGCCCCGCCAGTTCGATCCGACGCTGAACCGCGCCTTCTTCTTCCCGAAGCGGCTGGGTTGGTCGATCAGCCGTTCCCAATAGCCGGCGCCGGGCAGCGGGAAGCGCACGGTTGCGCTGGTGAGTCCGAGGTCGGGATCGCGATACCATTCCTGCGCGAAGGCGCCGCGCAGGGGCGCCAGGTCGAAACCGCGCGCGTGCAAGAGGTAGGCGTCGGCCGCCGCGTTCGGCTCCTCGCGGCTCTGCTTGTGGCGGTTCGACCAGTTCTCGAAAAGCTCGGGGTAAAGATCCTTGACGTGGGTATCGGCGCCGCACTTGTTCTGGCGGCCGCACTTCACCACCCACGGGTTGTCAGCGCGGGCGTACGCTTCCTTCTTGCCGCACTGCTCGCAGCGGCCTTCCTGCAGCCAGGCGCCCTTTTCCTTGAAGCCGTAATCGCGCTTCAGGTTGGCCAGAACGTCCTTGAGCAAATCATCGCGCATTGGGTGGTGTGGTCTTTCGCAGGCAAGCGGAGGGCGTTCCCAGAAGCGGGGTGCTTCGGGCTGGGCAGTCGGGTTTCAGTTCGGCCGGCGTGGTGCCGGCGGGCGTCAGCCGCTCACGAGATCGGCGGCGATCCTGTCGTCATTGGCCGGCGGCGGCGGTGCATCGTCGTTGGCGGGCTCGCGCCATTTGCCGGTGGGCAGGTGCAGCGCCGGGTTCGGCTTCATGCCCCGCACGACGAAGCGGACGGCGATGATCTGAGCAACGAAGGCGCATCCGCAGTCGTCATTTTCACACAGGAGGCGCGCCTCCCGGATGGTGTGCGTGATCTGCTCGCTTGTTCGGCAGCTCACCGCTGAGCCGCACTCCGGGCAGGAAAAGAAAAGGCGTCGTTTGACGGTCATAGGGTGCCCCCCGCGATTTGCCGCGGCCCCGCGCCACGGCGAAAGATGGCGCCTAAGCGGCGCGCGATGGTGTTGGTGGCCTGCTGCAGCTCGGCCGTCTCGGTCATCGCGCGCAGCACATGCGCGCGGCTGGCGTTCGGCCGCGTGGCGGCGAGCGTGTGCTCGAAAGCCTCACCGAATTCTCTGGCCGTCTCCGCGAGATCGTCGACCAGCGCTAGGTGGCACGGATCGAGGACGATCGCGCGGCACTCGCTTGCAGCCTGATACACCGCGAGGAAGGGAAGCTCCTCGCCACCGGCATCTGCGAACGCCATGTCGAGTGCGAATGCCTGCGCCAGTGTCGGTGTGGTTCCGAGATCAGGATCGGCCCAATTGTAGAAGGTTCGCTCGCCCACCTGGGCAGCAGCGGCGGCGCGCTTCGCGCCGATCCGCTCGCCGATGGTAAATGCGGCATGTGCCCAAGTGCCCGGAATGCGTTGCTTCGTCATCGGCTCGTCTCGGCTTGATGAAAAGGGCCACCACCATCGCAGGGAGAGGGAACAATGGTGGTGGCCAGGCCCACAGTGCGACCCGTGGGGTTATCCGGTGCGCGGTCAGCCACGTTGCGGCCTTGCGAAGCGAATCTGCAGCAAGCCGAGCTGGTTTTTCTCGAGCGCGATTTTCCAGCCTGCGGCGTTGTCGATGTTGGCGACACCGATCGGCTCGTTCTGCAGCTCAGCGCCTCTTGGTTGAAGGTCGGTGAGCGCAGCGAGCATGTGGCCCATCGTGCGGACAGTATGCGTGGCAATTTCAGTCATTCGAATTGCCTTGCGGCAAAATCGCATCGCGATCGCACGCGACTGCGTTAGGGCGTCCCACTAAAGCGTCTACAGCCGTTCCGTTAGCTGATTGGGCATGATCTTGCGGGTAGATATCTGGCCGAAGCTCGTGGCGCGAGATGCCGCTCAAGCGTTCGACTTCGAGCACATGCTCCGCGGGCAGAGGCTTCCCGTCCTTCAGCCACCCAAAAACTGTAGATTGCCGGCGGTCGATCCACCGGCCGAATGCAGATTGTGAGCCGGCGGCCCGAACTGCTTTGGCAAGCGGCGTATCCAGATGCGCTTCTAACGACATACCTACCGACTAACGATATGACGTTAAGCTATCAAGAGGGAAAACGATGTGGGCTTCTAACGTCGTATCGTTAGACATCGAATGCATGACCGTAGGGGAACGCATCGCAGAGCGTCTGCACTCGGCTAAGCTCTCTCAGTCGGAGCTGGCTCGGCGCGTCGGTCTTCGGCAGAGCACAGTCAGCGCGCTGATCCGGGGCGAGTCGCGCAGTTCCGCGCACCTCCACAAAATTGCGTCGGCGCTGGGGACGTCGGTGCAGTATCTGAGTGGCGAGACCGACGATCCCGATACGTTGATGCCTCCGCCGCTCAGCAAGGAAGAAATGGCGGAGCAGCTCGACCTTGTTCCGATCGCTTCGATCGATCTGGAATATGGAATGGGCGGCACGTTCATGGATATCGGCGTCGAGGAGTCGATTAGGCTTTTCCCTCGAGGCTTCATTGAGGCGATTACGCATACTCCGCCCGTTCTCCTCACCTTCGCGCGGGGGCGGGGCGACTCGATGGCTCCCACCATCAACGATAGTGACCTAGTGCTGATCGACCGTTCTCAGCGCGTGGTGCGGGAACAAGACGCCCTCTGGGCATTCACTATCGGCGACGTAGGCATGATCAAACGGCTGCGCGTGCGAGCTGAGAAGGTGACGATCCTGTCGGACAATGATCGCGTGCCGCCTGACGAAGCATCGGCTGAGGAGGTGAATATCGTCGGGCGTATCAGTTTCATCGGAAAAAGAGTGTAAATCGAAAAGTAATGGGTGGGCTGGTTCGTGTCATTCTCAATAATAACAAGTGCGCTTAGTGGAGATAGGAGAAGGCGACTTCGTGTCATCTTCGTAGTCTGTTCTATAACCCTCGGTTTGGTTATGATTTTCCTGGCACGTGACAAGGTATACATACCATTTAGAGGTTCTTACGTCCCCATATCTCAGTTTCTTGATCTGTTAGGTGTTTTGTTCACGATTTTCGGCTTCATTGGACTGGCAATATCTTATCTCGAGACTGGCTTCAAATCTTCGGCCGATGATGGGGCTTTTCGCTCGGCAAGGGGGGAGTTTAAATTTCAGCGGACATCGGAGGATGGGAGGTCAATATCTTTCTATTCGAAACTTTCTCCTGAGATCGCCGAACTGAAATCTGAAATATTCGAGCTGAAAAGCAAACTGGCGCAACGTGATAACAATGAACCAAATGCGCAAATTGCAGGCGTTGCGCAGGTGGCTCAAGAACTAAGCGAAAGGATAATTGACGCAAGCGGCGACGAAATTATCGCGCGCGTTAGTGCGATTATAGATCGCGATTTGCAGCATCTGAAAAGCGCAGCAGCAGTCAATGAGGCTTTTGAAGAGTCTAAAGAAAGGCTTGCGAACGAGATCAAGAGGTTAAACTTAAAAAGTAATTTCAACTTGGCAGTTGGTGGTGGCATTACAGTGGTAGGGCTGGGATTGCTAGGCGCAGCTGCATTTTATTTTGATACGCCGAAGGACAGCACAGAGCACTTCGTTATGGCTTACGCGCCGAGGCTGTCTCTCGTAATTCTGCTCCAGATTTTTGCTTTTTTCTTTTTGAAGCTTTATAAATCAAGCTTGGAGGAAGTAAAATATTACCAGAACGAAATCACGAACGTAGAACATCGACAGGCGGCTCTTAGTGCCGCATTTGCACGAGATGAACTAACTCAGTGGGGCGATATTCTGAATGCCTTGGTAAAGGTCGAGAGGAATAGACTTTTGGAGAAGGGGCAGTCTACCATTGATATTGAGCACGCGAGAATAGAGGCTAATGGTGGAGCGCTAGACGCAATTATGAAAATTATGCCGCTCCTAAAGAAGTAAATTTTGGTGTGTGCGCTCAAAGTTGTTTGAACTCTAACTTCATGGCTGTGGTGAATCCTGCCCGATCATCGAGCTGGTGGCTCACTTCTGAGATTAGCCACCGCTGCGCGTCCACATCGGCCTTAAACCCTTTGACTGCGGCAGGCTGCTCGGGAGCCAAATCGGCGCGGCCAAGCGCAAGGGTGAGATTCAAGCTGCGCGGCGCTCGGCCGGCGCGCTTGGCCTCGGCTCTGGCTGCGCGCTTCGCTTCCGCTTCGCTCGCGTACACGCGGGATAGCTTTCGTTCCGCGCCATCGCCGCTGCCGGCGGTCACCTTCTTCTTACGCGCCCCTTTGCGGTCATGCCATTCGGCCACAACCTTGCCGGCGGCCTCGCGCTTCTCGACGCGGTAGCTATGCCGATCGCCGTCGCGGCGGCGGATGGTCACGCCGGGCAGGGCCTTGCCCGTCGCGGTGATGCCGGCGCCGATGGGCGCGAAGATCAGGCACCCGGCCTTGATGGTGGCGACGGCATCATGCTCGCGCCCCAGGCGGCGCAGCAGCGCGATATCGCTTTCCCGCTCCTGTGAGGCCGCCTTGACCGCGATCGACGCCAGAGCGGGCGCGCAGCGGGCCTGTAGCTTGTGCCTGCCGGCGATCGCCTGCACGATCGCGCCAATGGTGGTGTCGTGCCAGCTCTGCTCGCGCCGCGTGGTGAGGGCGCTGGCGAAATCCGCCGCGCTGGCCCGAATGCTGACGGTGTCCGGTGGCCCGGAGTGCTCCACCTCGTCCACCTTGAACCGGCCCTTGTCGACCAGGCCGATCGGCACACCATCGCCAGCCTTCCAGCCAAGCGCGACGGTGAGCACCGCCCCTTCGGGCGGCAGCGCCAGGCGGCCATCGCTGTCGTCCAGCACTAGGTCGAGTTGGTCGGCATCGCCGCCGCGCTTCTCGGTGATCCGCAGGCTGATCAGGCGCGGGCGGATCTTGGGCGACAGATCCTCGCCGTCGAGGGTGATGCGGAAGTCGGCGGTGGGAGTCATGCGGCGGCATCCGGTGCTTCGAGCAGGTCGATGCCGAAATCGATCTGGCGGGGTTGGCCATCGGGCATGAAATGCCGGTGCCGTTCGTCGATCGCGGTGATGACGAAGTTGCCGAGCACATTGCCGCGACCGTCGACCAGCGGCCAATCCTTGCCTTCGGCCGCCATGTCGATCAGCTGGTCGAGGGACACGCGGCCGTCGGCCAGCTCGATATGAGTGCGGCCCGAAAGCGTCACCGTCTCCAGATCGGCGCCGGTGAACTGGATCGCGTCTTTGGCACCGACGCGGCCGTTCGTCGCGAAGCGCCAGGCGCGTTTGCGCTGCAGCTCGTCATAGGCGAGCGTCTCGATCGCGAAAACGAACATGCCGAGGCTCAAGAGCTTCACAGGTCATCTCCATCGGGGCGGTCGGACATCGACGTGCGGCGGCCCGCGCCCGCGCCCTCGCGGGTGAGCTTCTCCAGCTCGGCGCGCACCGCGCGGGCGAGATCCCGATCCGACTGGCCGGGAAGCTGCTGGATGACGATCGTCACCGGGCCGAGCGCAGCGGGGGCGGCGCTCGGCCGCGCAGCCGCCGGGGCCGCGCTGCTGGCGCCGATCGCCAGCGCCGCGGTGCCGGTGGCGACCGCGTTGGCGAGGCGGCTGGTGAGACCGTCGATCCGGTCGACGGGCCGGTTTTGATCGCGCGCGAGTCCCTGATCGAGCCCTTGCATCATGAAACCACCGAACGACGCGAATACGCGGGAAGGCGAGTGGATGCCGAGCTTGCTCTTGAACCAGTTCGCCGCCGCTGATGCCGCGCCAACGATCGTGTCCTTGAGCCGCCCCAGCATGCCGGTGATGCCGCTGATGATGCCGCGCACGATGTCGCCGCCGGCTGCGAGCATGCGCTGCCCGAGCGGCCCCCGCATCCAGGCGAGCAGCGCCATGAAGCCGCGGAGCAACAGCCCCACGGGCGAAAAGTTGAGCAGGATGCGCCCGACGAACTGGATCGCCGACCAGGTCGCCGACTTGATGCTCTCCCACAGTCCGGCGAACCAGGTGCTGATCGCGCCCCAATTGGCATAGATCGCGTAAGCGGCGGCGCCGAGCGCCACCACGCCGAGCACGACACCGCCGACGATGCCGATCAGCGGCAGCATGCCAATGCCGAGCAGGGCCGCTGTCGCGGATAGCGCCGCGAATGGGGCGACCAAGCCGGCGATCAGGATGGCGCCGCCCCCCAGCACGAGGAACAGCGCGGCGAAGGCGGCCGCGCCCACAGCCAGCGATTTCGCCAGGCCCGGGTTGGCCTCGGTCCATTTGGTCACGCGGTCGGTGAAGGCGTTCGCGCGCTCCAGGACCGCGTTGACGGTGGGCAGCAGCTTGGCGCCGAGCGTGACGGCCAGCGCGGTGCCGCTCACCTGCAGGCGCTTGGTCTGCTCGGCCGAGTCCTTCATGCGCTGCGCGAAATCCTTGTCGGTGGTGCCGCTGGCTCCAAGCGCCTCGGCGCGAATACGGCGATATTCCTCCATGTTGGCGATCAGCGGGCGCAGTCCTTGCTGCACCTGGGCATCCTCAAACAGGTTGCCCAGCTTCGACATCTCGCCTTTGAGCGTCTTGTTGGTCAGCTCGGCAATGGCTTCGAGAGGCGTCTTGCCCTCGGCGTAGAGCTTCTTGAGCGCCTTCGGCAGGTCGACGCCCATCTTGCCGAAGGCGCGCACGGTCGCGGGCGAGCTGATCTTCTGCAGCACGTTCTGGACGTTGGTCGCAGCACTGGCGGCGTCGCCGGCACCTTTGCGCGCGATCTGGAGCGCGGCCGACAGATCCGCGACGGCGCCTACGCCGTGCTGCCCCAGCGCCTGATAGCCGGCGGTGAGCGTCGGGAAATACTGCGCCATGTCCTTCATCTCGAAGGCGCCGGCCTTTCCCGCCTGCGCCATGATGTCGATAGCGCGGCCGGTTTGCTCGATCGGCACCTTGAGATTGTCGAGATTGGCGAAGCTGGACGCGGCCAGATCGGCGATTTCCGCCTTGTACGCGGTGGCGGCGCGGCCGATCGGCGCCATCATCTGCGCCGCCTTGGCCGGGTTCAAGCCGAAGCCGCTCAGCACATCGACGCCCTGCTGCAGGCTCTCGGGCAGCTGGTTGGCGGCGCGCGCGGCGACCAGCAGCCCTTCGCCCATCTTCTCGGCCTGGGCGCGGGTGAGGTCCGCCTTCTGGGCGATGTCCGTCATGCCCGATTCGAGATGTTGTGCTGCGACGATGGCGCCGACCAGCGGCGTGCCGATCGCGCGGCCCGTCTCGATCGCGGAGAAGCCGCTTGCCGCCATGCCGGCGGCCGTGCCCTGCAGCGCACCGAACCGCTCACGCGCGGCGCTCACCCGGCGCGCGCGGTCGCTCGACTGCTGCAGGCGGCGGCTCTGCTCTTCGAGCTGGTCGTTGGTACGGGCGATGGCCTGGCGCAGGTTGCGCTCGTGCTGGACTAGCCCACCCGCACCGAGTCCGGCCTCCCGCATCCGATCGCGGAGACGTTGCAGCTCGGCGCTTTCGCTTTCCTGCTGGGCTTTCAGCGCCGCTGCCGCGCGCTTGGCGGCGTCGAAGTCGCGGGCGAGCTTGCGCGTCGGGTTTTCGGCTGCCTGCATCTGTCGCGCCAGCTCGCCCACGCGGGTGCGGGCAAGGCCAAGCTGCTGCTCGGTGCCGCGCAGGTCGTTCTTGAGCGTGCGGAAAGATGCCAGATCGGCCTGGGCACGGTTGAGCTTGGCGAGCTGGTCGCGGGTTTCCTGCAGCGAGCGCGCGGCACGGCCCGAGCCGCTGGCGATGTCGCGCAGCGGCCGGGATACCTTGTCGCCGGCTTCGAGCAGCATGCGGATGCGCAGATTGCGGTCCATCGTGTCAGTCCTCGACGCCGTTCATGGCTTTCAGCCGTTCGATCGCGCGGGCGTGCCAGTCCATCAGCTCGGCCACGCCCATTTCGTCCATGACGGGCGGCGGCCAGTGAAACACCGCCGCCACATCCGCCATCACATCTTCTATTCGGTTGGGGAGACCGGCTTTGCCGCCTTCGGCAGCAAAAAATCGACCACCTCGGTCCCGAACTGCAGCATGTCGTTGGGCGCCATCGCGGCGGCCAGCGGCTTGAAGATCGTCGGGCTGGTGATCCGCGGCGCCAGCGTCTCCAGCGACGCCACGTCGAGCTGGAGCAGGTTGTTAAGCGCCAGGCCGCGCAGCTCGCCCGAGCCGGGCTTGCGGACGGTGATGACGGTGCCGGCGGGGATCTTCTCCTCGTCGCCGATGATGATCGGATCGTCGAGGGTGAAGGTACGGGTAGCGGTCATGGATCAGACTTTCGATTTGAGGGAACGGCGCGCGGAGATCAGGCGAGCGCGGAGGTGAAGACGGCCAGCCGATCGACGCCGCCAACGCGGTGCACGCCGTTCAGCACGTCGATCTCGATCAGCTCCTCGCCGTTCCAGTCGAGCCGGAAGTAGGCGCACTGGAACTTGCACTTGAACTCGCCGCCTTCGCCGGGCTTCATCTCGCCCAGGTCCATTTCCTCGTAGCGACCACGCACGGTGATCTCGCCCTCGTCGACCTGGCCGGTGCCCTCGTCCTGCCACATGCCGGCGAAGCGCAGATAGGTGCCGGCGACGCCGGGCAGGCCGAACTGGCGCAGGATGGAAAGCTCGGGGCCGCCGAGGGTGAATTCCATCTCCATCGCCTCGGCGCCCTGGTCGAGCTTCACGGTGCCGTCCATGCCGGCGCCGCGATAGTCTTCCAGCTTGCGGGTGAGCTTGGGCAGCGTGACCGAGGTCGCGATGCCGCGAAACGAGTTGCCCTCCGAATAGAGGTTCATGTCCTTGAGCTTGCGGGGCAGGGCCATTGGGGTGCCTTTCGATCAGATGGGGAAGGGGGCGATCAGGCGCCGACGCCGGCCGCGAAGTCGGCGAAGTAGGAATCGGTGATGCGCTGCTCGAGCCCGAGGCTCTCCAGCGGCGGAATCGGCGTGTAGTCGTAGGGGATGGTGAGCTTGCCGCCCGAGAGCGTGTCGGGCGTGTTCTGCTGGGCATCGTACCAGGCGCGGCCGCCGAGGATCTGGCCCGCCAGCTTCATCTGGCGCAGCGTGCCGTTGATCGTCTCGACGATGTCCTTGGCGAGGCTCGGGCGCAGCGGCTTGTCGATCGCCCAGATCATGCCGGCGGCGATAGTGTCGCGGATCACCTGGGCGGTGCGCACGCTGCTCTCGAAGGCGAATAGCGGCTCATCCGAGCAGGTGCGCGAACCCCAGACCCGGAAACCGCCGCCTGTGCGCACCAACGCGCAGACCTGGGCGGCATTGAGCAGGTTGGCCTCGCAGCTCGAGTCCTGAATATCGAACTGTACGTCCTTGGTGACGCCCGTCACACCCGCGACCGCGACATTGCTGATCGTCTTGTGCCAGCCCTGCTCCTGGTCGATCTTCGCGCGCAGGCCGAGCACGCGGGCAACGCCGTAGCTGACCGCCGATTCGCCGGTGGTGGGATCGGCCGCGTAGAAGTCGCCGAAGACGAGCATCAGCTCGCGCGCCTTGAAGTTGGCGCGATAGGCGATCGCCGCGCTCATGTCGCCGCCGATCGCCGCGGCGTAGGTCATGGCGCGGAGCTTGCCGGCGACGATCGCCAGCGCCTCGGTGACGGCCTGGGTATCGAGGCCGGGGGCGCCCAGGATGCGCGGGCGGACACCGAGCTGCGCTTCGGCGGCGAGCAGCGCCTGCATGCCGGTCTTCTGGCCCTGCGCGGTGGTGGTGCCGATCGCGTTGGCCGTCTTCTCGGCCGCGTTCGCGCCCTCGGCGATCCGCACCAGCACGATCGGGCAGCGGACATGGTCGGCAATGGCGCGCAGCACCCCCGGCATCGTGCCGGTGGTGCCCGCCTTGCCGATCGCGACTTCGGCGTCGGTGACGAGCACCGCCTTGTTGAGCGGGAAGGCGTCCGCGTTCGCCCCCGGTCCGGTAACGACGACGCCGATCACGGCCGTCGCGACGGTTGTGAGCGTGCGACTGCCGTCGAGCGGTTCGGTGATGGTGATGCCGTGCGAGTAGGCCATGGGGGTGCTCCTAAGCAGTGACGGTGAGGCCGCTGCGGGAGACGAGCGGCACGGTGAGGCGGGTACGGGACGCGGGGCGGCGATGGTCGGTGCGGACGCAGTCGATTATGACGACGGCCTTGCCGGATTCGGGCTGCTCTAGGGCGACGCGGGTCACCCGGAGGCGAGGCTCCCAGCGCTTGAGCGCCAGCGCTGTCGCGGCGAAGACGCGGATGGGCAGCAGCGCGTTGACGGGCTGGTCGATCAGCTCGGGGAGCAGCGAGCCGAAGTCGCGGCGGGCAACGCGCGTGCCGATAGGTGTCGAGAGGATGCGGCCCACCGACTGCGCCAGGTGCGCCTCGTCGTCGAGCGGCTTGCCGGTGGCGGCGTCCATGCCCCTCATTGCGGCGCCCCCGATACGCCGCTGCCGGGCTGTACCTGCAGGTGTTTGTGGCCCTTGAGGCTCTTGCCGCCACCGACGACGTCGTCGGTGCTGGTGATCTTGCCCGTCGCGTCCAGCTTGCCGTTGAGCGTCACGTTGGCGTTGAGGGTGAGGCCACCGGGGGCGGTGATGTCGGCCGAGCCGCCTGCGCCGAGCGCGATAGCGAGCTTGTGGGCCTGCGGATCGTAGGAGATGCGCGTTCCATCGGCGAAGTCGATCAGGAAGCTACCGTCGTTGGCGGGGGCGGGGTGCGCGTCGCTGTAGAGCGCGCCAAGGATGATGCCGGCGGCGATGTCGCCCTCGGGGCAGAACAGCAGCACCTGCTCGCCCCGACTGGGTGGCGACCAGATCCGCACGGCACCGGCGCGGGGCGCGGCGAAGGGAATTTCGCCGGTGAGCAGCTCACCGACGCGCACGCGCACTGTGCCCTCGGCAAGATCGATGCTGTCGATTGTCCCCAGACGCATCAGGTTGCCGATCAGCCGGCGGGGGTCGTTGAGATCGCGCATGGTGCCGGACTGTGCCTCCAGCTTCGCGGACGCGCGAGCGTTCGGACTTGTGAAACCGGCCTTTCACAGTGGAAGTCGGGGGCAATCTACAGGCAGCCGTCCACCACTCATGTTCCGCGGTGGAGGGCTGCTAACAAGTACATTGTAACAGTGAATTCAAAGGGAGCGGAGTGCCGCTTGTTCGGCGGAGGGGTATAATTCACACAAGAGGTGTAGTAATGCTATCTGTCGAACTCACTAAATATTTTAACGAGATGGTCCCAAAAAATCTTCAATTTATACGCTAACAAGATGGTCCATGATGTCATTGCGAACGTTAGGGTATCGAGAACCAAGAAATGGTCCAAGATGCCATCTTTCTGCTTGAGGTCTACATCTAATTTGAATTTCTGCAATGTGAGTTGGCAGAAAAATATAGCGAGAAGAGCAATGAAAATGTAGAATATCATCACCCCTATTGCGAATTTGCTTTTATCCTTAGGGGAAAAGTGAGTGTTAAGAAGCTCCGATAGATGTCCGTTGCGAAAGACGCTTAGAATTATTATCACTATAATGGAGAGTATCGTTATCGCGCTAAACGTTATGTCGGATACATCGTAAGGTTTCTTGGAGTCCGACATTAAGAAGGTAAGCCCGTAAAGAATCGCGGCGAGCCAAAACGGATAAAATATCAATAGCTGAATTGATCGAATTTTCGGTATAGAAAACTTCGTGGGGTTTGAGCTCATGGCTTACTCTCTGCTGCAGTGACTGACAAAATGTGCCCGTCTAACGGACTCATGTTGTTAAAAGCGGTTGCGCGTATTTTCGCCAGTGGTTGTTAATTTATGATGATATTTCTTTTGTTGTGATTAACGTGGGATGGTGAAGTGGTGCACTGCAGAGGAGCAAGCGTACGCTAGGGCCGCAGCGGCTTCGACCACGTTACCGTTTGGGCTGAGGCTTTGATGAGGCACGGACTGCGGGCGATTCGTTGGAAATGGCGCCCACTGCAATCTTCACCTTGATACCCTGGGCTATCTCTGCGACGCGAGCCTTGGTGGCGGCTTTGTCGTAAACGCCCTGCGAATTAACGGCGGCGTTCACGTCTCGCTTATGAACGATATCGCCGCTAGTGAAGATGACGGGCACCGTGCGGCGATCAGTCGCGAGCTTGCCGATCTGATAGCTGATATCACTCATTGTCGTTTGCTCCCTGCATCTGCGCTTTCAGAAGGTCGACCTCGTCGGCGAGGCGCTGCACCGAAGCGGTGAGCAGCGGCACCAGCTTGCTCAGGTCGACCGACTGATAGTCGGGCACCCGCTCCTCGTGCGACACCTCCGGGATCTCTGGCGTGAGCACCTTGCCTGCGGCGTCGTAGGTGGCGGGAACAGCTGGCCTGTCGATAATCGTCTGCAGGCGCATCGCGTCCTTCTCGCCGGTGACGGCGTCGGGCTTCACCTCCGCCAGATCGTGGGCAAGAAAGCCATCGCTGCGGTGTCCCGTCGAGCGCCAGCGATAGTCGTAAGGCTTCAGGCGGCGCAGTTGGCCGATCGGATCGGCGATCGGCCGCCAATCCTCCTTAAGACGGTAGTCGGAGGCGGTGTTGTAGCTGGTGGCGGTCTCGCTGCAGGTGATCGAGCCGACCTGATTGTAACTATTGTTGAACTGCCGAACGAACTGGTGCGCGGTATAATTCTGCACGTCCATCGCGGTGTAGCAGGTACCTCCTGGGGTAGCAGCAATGACGCGCATATTGCCCGAGCCGATCACGTCCGCCACCGTACCCACGTTGCGCTGCCCGCCGACGCTGACATAGCCGGAGGGCGTGATCGTCAGGCGCTCGTTGAGGCTGCTATCGCTGAACAGCGCCAACCGGTTCAGGGTGGGCGAAAAGACGCGGCCGCCACCAGCGGCGCGGAAAAACAGGCTGGAAAGCATCACGACATCGCCGGAGAAGGTCGCACCCGCGACCTTGGCGAAGGCGTCTGCCTGCTCCCCGTCGAGCAGATCGGCGTCGAGGCCCGAGCCAGAACCATCGTTACCCGCATGCCATAGCGGATTGGCGCCCGATCCGGCGCCGCCTACCTTCCAGACATTGTCGACGTCGATGCCCAGCAATGCGGTGAACGCGCCAGGGCGGTGGAATGCCGCGAAGGCGCCGCCGGTGCCGTTGCCGCGGATCTCGATCTCGCCCGAGGTCGAGACCGGCGCGGCGGCGAGGACATTGTTGCCGGTGGCGCCGGCCGCGAACACCTGGCGGCCCGTCGACGTGTCGCCCGCGCGGTTAAGCGGCGTGTAGCCCAGCCGCGCCTTGATGTTGGTGTAGTAGCTGCCCTCCTGACCGTCGAGCAGATCGGAGTCGAGCCCTGAGCCTGCGCCGTCCATCGACGCCAGCCAGCCCATGATCGCGGCCTTGGCGCCCTGCGGGGTGAGCGCGCGCAGCGCGTCGATACCGGCCTGCGCCTCGGCGATCGTCGCCAGCTCGACCACGCCTTCGCGCTCGGTGGTGGCCGGCGGATTGAGGAAGTTGGTGTCGCCGAAGGTGAGGCTGGTCGCCGTGATATCGGCAAAGCGCAGATCGAGGGCGAGCAGCAGCAGGGCCTGCGACGATTTCTCGACCAGTACGTCGGTCTGGCCATAGGCGGCGAACAGCGTGCCGTCCGCCAGGTAGAGCGCGACCGAGCGCACCGCATAGGCGGCGTTGCTTTCGTCACGCACGGTGACGTGAATCGTGTCGGGAGCAACCGCATCGCCAGAGATCGTGGTGATCCGCTTGATCTCGCCGGGGAGCGCAGCGGTGGCAGGGGTCGCCGCAAGCGTCGTCGCGGAGACGCCGACCGAGGCAATACGGACGGCGTTGGTGCCGTCCTTGGCGGCGTTGACGATCGCGGCGCGGCCCGCATTGGTGACGGTGAGCGAGAATGGCATCGGCGGGGCTCCGGTCAGGCGGCGAACGCGAGGCGGGTGAAGATGGCGGGGCGTGCGACGGCAACCAGGCCGGTAGCGCCGGTGAAGCGCAGCCCCTGCGAAAAGGAGAAGTGCGAGCGCACCGGCTTGGTGCGGCGCACCTCGTTGATTACGGCATCAGCAAAGGCGGCAGTGGCGGGCGCGCCGTCGCCGCCGCTCAGCTCGACCGCCAGCGTGAAGGTATGGGGCGGCCCGGGCGGGTCGAGCTGCCACCATTCGCGCAGCGCCACGGCACCGCCGAACGACTCCACGACGGCGCGCACCGACGATGCGGTGCCCTTGTGGCGCTGGATCTCGATGGCGCGGCGGACGCGAGTGCGCTTCACCGCCTCGGGCCAGTCGCTCGACCAGGCGTCGATGGACACCGCCCAGGCAAGAAAGGGGAGGAGCGGCAGCGGGCAGGTGTCGGGATTGATCAGGTCGCGCAGCGGCACGGGAAGGTCGCCCACGCGCGCCGTCGCGGCCTCGATCGCGCGCTCAAGCGCGGTGACGTTCGGGGGAAGGAGGCTGCGGATCATTCGCCGATCCCTCCATAGGTGACCGTGATGGCGGTGCAGAAGGCCGCTTGTGTGCGATCCACCACGATATCGGCCGCTGGCGAAACGAGGGCGACATTCTGGACGCCCTCCGCATGCAGGGCGGCGAAGATGCCGGAGCGCGTCACGTCGAGCCCCAGGCGGTGCTGGCGATCTCGATATTCCTCGACGCGGCGCTGCGCCTCGGCGAGCACGATCGAGCCATCGGGGCCGCTGTACGTCGTGAGGGTCGCGGTGATCTGGTAGGGGATGATCTTCGCGGACTGCACGGTCACGGCGTCGGTGAGGGGGCGCACTGTCTCCGACGAGACGTGCGCGGCGATCTTGGCGAGCAGCTCGGGTGAGGCGGTGCCATCGCCCAGGCGCGACAGGATGGTGACCAGCACTTCCCCCGGCGCCGGGCTGGTGGCGCTGGCATCGAGCACGTCACCGTCCGCCGAGCGCGCGTGGTAGATATAGGCGCCCTCCGGACCGGCGACCGAGAAGCCCTCGGGTGCTAGCACCAGGCGCGCCCGAAGCGAGGTGTCATCCTCGTAGGTGGGCGGCACATTGTTGGCGGGATCGCCGGGGTCGAGCTCGAGCCTGGTAACGTTCATCAGCGCGGCCAGGTGGTCGAGGTCCGAGCCGGTGGCGAATGCCGGCATGACCGCCTTCGCAGCGTCGTTGATCACGCCGCGAAGCAACATCTCGCGATAGGCGCTGATCTGCAAGATCGCGACCGCCGGATCGGACTCGACGGTCGCATCGAAATCCGGCTTCAGTTCCAGCAGCGCGGCAAGGATCTCGCCATAGATTTGCTCGAAACTGAGCTGCTCGATCACCTTCGGCGCCGGCAGGCGCGAGAGATCGACTGCGGTGAAGGTGACGGAGCTATCGGCCATGCCGCCCATGTCGCGGCGGCGTGGCTGTTGAGGCTAGCGAGGCGCCTTGTGAAAGGCGGGTTTCACAAGGTCAGGTTTTGAGATGGCGCAGAAGCACGTCGAGCATAGCCCCAGCTTCTGCATCCGAGACGCCTAGCAGCGCACGGCGCGCGTAGCGCACGGGCTTCGCCTTGGCCGCTGGGCGATCCATCAACCCGTCCTGCGATACGCTGGCGATCTCAGACACGCGCCCCGCGAAGCCGATCCAGGCCTCGCGATCGGTGGCGCCAGCGCGCAGGTTGCGTCCGTTGCGGAGCTTGCGGAACATGGCAGCGCGGCGGATGCTGCCCTTGCGCCGGTATTTGCCCGCGCCCTTGTTCTGTTCCTCGGGCTCCAGCGGCAGCCAGCGGTCGACCTTGTCCCAGAAGAAGCTGCGCACGTCGCCGGCCTCTACGTCGTAGCCGGTGAGCAGATTCCCCTCGTGCGCCCAGCTTTTCATGAGCACCAGGCGCGGCTCGGCCGCCCCCTTGGGGTAGAGGAACTTCACCGCATAATTGCCGGGGCGCGGCGCGGGCTTGGCCTTGCGGGGCGTGTAGGCGCTGCCGTCGGGGTTCTGCTGGCGGCCGATGCGGGCGGATTGCGAGCGCTGCAGATCCGTCGCCATGGCGCGCAGGATGCGGCGGCGCTCCGGCGGCGCGGTGGCGTGCAGCAGTGCGCCCGCGATCCGCTCCAGCTCGGCCAGGTCGCCGCTCATTCGCAGAGCCGCGGTTTGGGCAGGTGCACGGCGTTGAAGCCGCCTTGCGCCAGTGCTTCCACCGACACCGCCTCGGTCAGTTCGATCCATAGCGACACGTCGGCCGCGTCGGCGTCGAGGAGTTCGGACTCGAAGCGGAAGGGCTCTTGCTGGCCCGCTTCGAGCAGCTCGGGCTGCGCTTCCGCGATCCAGGCGAGGATCGGCACCATCAGCCCGTCGATCGAGCCGGCATAGTCCTGCACGACGATGTTGAGCGTGTAGCGATACTCGAAGGACAGCCCGCCGGGCCGCGCGGCGACGCGGCCCTTGTCGACGAACAGGCTGAGCTTCGACGGGTCGGCGCCGAGCTGGGGCACATGGGCCAGCAGTACGCGGCGCAGGGTATCCGGCTTATTCATCCAGCACCTTCTCCCTAGCTCGACACGCGCGCCAATCCGACGCGGCTCACATCGACCACGGCGAGGGCAGGCTGGTCGAACCCGCTTGCGTTCAGGAGATCGACGTTCACCTGGATGATGGCGCCCTTCGTGGTCAGGAAGCCAGGCCCGCCGTTCGCGGTGTCCATGTTCGGGTCGGCCAGGTCGATCATCTGCCCCATGAGCGGGTTGCTCGCACCGCCGGCATCGAAGCCGTAGGCGTTCAGGTGGTAGCCGATCGCGTCACTGCCGCTGCCGCCCTGCGATCTGCTGTTCACGATGGTCGACTGCGACTTGGCGTTGATCGTGCTGCCGTCTCGCGCGAAGCCCTGGATCGACGCGCCGTTGCAGAGCTTGCTTCCCGTGCGGAGCACCACGCGGCCGACCGGCCGCAACTTGTCCGTGAGCGAGAGCTCGGAGCCGCTGCCCGCAATAGCGGTCTGAAACATCTGCACGCCGAACGCGGTGGTGGTCATCATCGGCGTGCCCGAGGGTTTGGCCACGCCCGCGCTGACCTGATAGGTGGCGCCCGCCGTGTTCGCCGTGCCGCTGAGCAGCGCCTGGACGAAGTAGGAGCTGGACCCTGCGTAGAGCGTGGACCCGATCACGATGGTGCCGGGCCCCTTGCTGGTGTCCATCGCCTCGATCGTCAGCGTGGTGCCCGAGATGGATCCGGTGAAGGTGGCAGAGCGCAGGGTGCCCGAGAGCGTGATCGTGGTCATCGGGTAGCCGTCCGGATCGGTACCCGTCTTGTCGAGGGTCGTGATGATATCGGCGCCGAGCGCCGCACTGGTGCCGCCGATCGCCCATCCTTCGGGGACGTTGGCCGCGGACGGGAGATTGGTGAAGCCCGGGGTGATGACCTGACCGTTTGCACCCGGCTTGAGGAGCGGGTTGGTGTGCACGAAGCCCGGGTGAACGCCGATCGTGTCCTGCGCGATCGTCGCACCGTTGCTGACCGGGAGAGAGATCTGCGACGGCAGGCCCGTGTAGGTGGAGCCGAAGGCCGCCGACAGACGCGCATGGACCGCCTTGGCCACCTGCTGCGCGCCCCAGGGCGTGAAGTGCCTGTCGTCTCGGTAGAAGCCCTGTTTGTTCAGGTATGGGGTGGGGCCCGAAGCAGGGTCGGTGATCAAGGCGTTGATATCAACCACGACGACGTTGGGCGTCGCATTGGCGTTGCCGGAGGCATAGTCGAAGGTCTTCTGCCACGCGGCGAAGTCCATCACCGACTGCCCCGAGCCGCCGACCACCGCGCCGGCCTGGTTCACGCCGAAGGGCGGCTCGTTGAGAATGACGATGAGCTTGTTCGGCGCATTGGTCCGCCAATAGTCGATATAGGCCTTGAATCGCGTGCGCGCGCCGGTGTCGAGGTCGCTATCCGCGCCCCCGTGCATGACCATGATGATGCCCGCCGGGTGCGCGGCGGCATAGTCCAGACCCTTGTTCGTGGAGTCGGTGCCGCGATACCATGTCGGCGGGGTGCTGGCGGTTGCTGCCGGCGTCTGGTTCTGGAGGGTAAACGTCGCGGGGCGGCGGGGGATTTCCTTGCCGCTGACCGTGTTCGACGCCGAGATGCCGAAGTTGGGGTAACGGCCCAGGCGCAGCCGGTGGTTGGTCTCCTGCGGGATCAGCGACGGCCAACCCAGCATCGACTGGGTCGCCGCATACCCGCCGCTCCCGAGCGCGCCGCCGAGGCCGTTCTCGACGCGGCTATCGCCGTAGGCGATGAAATCCCAGTTCGGCGGCGCAGTCAGACCTGCGCCTGCGCCCGCTGTGATCGTGAGCGCGAAGGTCGCGCCGGTTGCCCCGGCGGCAGAAACCGCGATGTCGACCTTGCCCGCGCTGATCGCGGCGTTGCCGAGCACCACAACCCAGCCCGTGCCGGCGCTGCCGGCGATCAGGAAGCGGCCGTCGTTCGGGGTGAGTGTCGGCGTGACGCCGGAAGGCACGTTGCCGATCGCCGCGAGCTGATAGCCTGCTGCGGCGTTGGCGGGGATGGATGCGCTGCTCGGGGTGAGGCTGAGCGTCGGCAGATCGTCATTGCTGATCGTGCCGGTGCTGGTGACGGTATTCAGGCCCGAGGCGGTGACCGCGAGGGTGAAGGCTTCGTCGGGCTCGACGGCCGTGTCGCCGCTCACCTGCACGGTGATCGTCTTGGTGGTTTCGCCGGCCGCGAAGGTGCCGCTGCCGCTGGGCAGGGTGCCGCCAAAGTCCGCGGCGTTCGCCGGGTTGCTCCCGGTGCCCGTCACCACCCAGGTGAACGGATAGGCGGCAGTCGAGCCGTCCCGGTTGAGCGTGAGCGTCCAGGTGAAAGCCGTGGTGCCGGAATTGCCCTCGGCCTTCGTCACAGCGCTCGACAGGCTGAGCGTTGGCTGCGGCGTCGGGGTGGGCGTCGGCGCTGGGGTCGGGGTCGGTTTCGGGGTGCTCGGGACAGCCGGGTTGAGCAGGGCGGTTAGGCCCGTTGCCGACGTGCCGGTGAGGTACACCTTTCGGAAGCGGATCGCGATCGTCTGCCCGCTGGCGATGGCGATCGTGCGATCATTGCCGGCGGCGGTCTTCAGCTTCACCGCGCCGGCATTGCCGCCGCAGGCGAGGCCCACGGCCTCCTGGGCCAGGTCGGAATTGTCGTTCGCGACGATCGGCACGGCGTCGGTCGCGGGGGCGAGAGCCTGCAGTGCGGTGAGCATCTGTGCCTGCAGTTCGGCGGTGGCGGCTTTGGCCATTTCAACGGGTCTCCGGTTCGGGCTTGCAGGTTCCAGGGGCGATCCATTCGATCAGGCGCCGGAAGCGGGCGCGCGCATCGCGATCGTGGAGCACCAGGCCACGCAGGGTTTCGCGCAGCGGGGCGGGGATGGTGGCGACCTGATCGGTCGGGAAGGCGGGCGGCGGCGCGGGGCAGACGAGAAGGTCGGCAGGCGGCTTGTCCTTCACCGGCAGCGCGACGACGTCCGCCGGGCGGTGCTCAATCGTGTGGCTGCAGCCCGCCAAGGCGGTTGAGAGCAGCAAACCAGCTGCCATCGACGCGGTCATCGTCGCGAACCTGGGCATCGGCTTTCTCCATGGAGGTGAGGGCGGCGGCCCGGGTTTCGGACTCGGCCTGGGCGGTGGTGCGATCGCGGTTGGCCTTGGCCTGCTGCTCGGCGGCTGCGGCGGTGAGCACGCGCGCGGTGCTGGCGAGCGTCTTGGCGCGGAAGGCGGCGAGATCCTGCACCGCTTCGCTGCAGGCGCCGCCGCGCGGCAGCTTCACCTTGTGGCGCTTGCCAGCGGCATCCACGCGCTCGACCGTGGTGGCGTCGGGCGTCGCGCCGGCATAGGCGCAGGTGGCCTTTGCCCAGGCCGCCCAGGCGTCGCGATCGGCGTGGGTGCGGCGATCGTCGACATACAGGGCGGCGAGGGCGAGCCCGAGGGCGATCAGGACGAGCCAGCTATTGCCCGCCCAGGCGTGGAGCGCCTTGAAGGCGCCGACGATCAGCTTGATCATGCGGTTCCCTTTTCCATCATGAGGGCGAGGCGCTCGGCGCGGGCGCCGACTTGGCGCGCCCAGAGCGACGCGCGCATGGCGGCGGCGGCGGCGGCGAAGTTGCCGCGCTCCATGTTCGCCAGCGTGTTGACGAACTGCAGAAGGCCCGCGCCCTTGATGTTCTTCACGGGATCGGGGCGACGCCCGATGCCCAGGTTGAAGCACATGTTGAGCAGCACGCGCTGGCGCACGTCGCAGAGCTTGCGCCACCAGGGCAGCTTGGCGTCGAGCTGGCGTTCGCACGCGTCGATGTCGTTTCCGAGCAGCGCGCGGGACTGCGGCCGCGTGACGCCCTCCTTGCAGACGCTGGCAACGGTGATGCCGAGCGCCGCAGTTTCCGCCTTGGAGATGCCGACGTCGTCGAGGTTGCGGCCGACGCCGATCGTCCGCTTGTTCGCGGTGCAGCGGTAGACCTTGAGCTTTTCGCCCTCGTCGTGGATCAGCTCGGCTTCGAGGGCGGCGCGATCGTAGCTCATTGCTCGCCTCCCTTGCCCAGGAAGCGGTCGCGCAGGATCGCCGGGATGGTGCCGGCGACGTCAGCCGCCGCCGAGATGAACCGCGGCGTCGCCTCGAAGGCGATCATGCCGATCGTGAAGGCGATGCCCTGCAGCACGAAAGGATCGAGCGTCCAGATCGCGCCGATCGCGCGGCCGACGAACCACGAGACGACGATGCCCACGGCGAGCTGGGTGAAGCGCTCGCGCCAGGTGAGCCCCTTGCGCCAGGCGAGCGCCACGGTGGCGCCGATCGCGCCGGGGGCAATGCCGGATGCGAATGCGCAAATCGCGTCGAGCAAGGCCATGATCTTCTGTTCCATGGTCAACTCCAGAGCTGGACCGTCTCGCGCACCGGCTGTGCCTGGGCGGCGATCGGGGGGAGGGTGACCGGCGTGCCGATCGGAAGGGTGGGGCCGCGATCGGCGAGGCCGGGGTTGGCGGCGAGCACGGCATCGAGCGCTTCGGGGCCGAGCCCGCGTTCGCGCCACAGCAGCTCGTCCAGCGTGTCGCCCTGGCGCGCGGTGAGCAGGTCGGCCATCAGAGCAGCTCGACGCTGGTGCGGGTGCGGCCGAGGATCCGGCGCACGGCTTGCAGCGCGTCGCGGCGCAGCTCGCCAATCGAATCGTCCAGCTCGTCCACCTTGCGCTGGCCGGCGCCGGTCAGGTCGACGTCGCGCTGCCGCTCGATCAGCAGCGCCTTGGCGCAGGCGCCCACGGCGAGCTGGTACAGCACGACGTTGCGGCTCAAGCCGTCCACGGTGGAGCTGGGCACCTTGGCGAAGCTGGCGGCGGCCTGCTCCGCGCGCCAATCCTCGAGCTGGTCGTTCGTCCAGATGATCGCTTCGCGCACGGCGTCGCGCAGGCGTTCCGCCGGCATCTCGGTAGGAATGCGGCGTGCCTTGCGGAGGTCCGCGACGTCGACGTCGGGAAACCAGCCGTCATTGCCGATCGGCGCGCCATCGGGCGCGGCGGGCGGCGGGGTGAGGATGGGGGTGCAGGGGAAGGTGCTCATACCAGCACCAGCGCGGCCGTTCGCGCCATGAAGGACACCACGCCGGCCAAGGAAACTGCGCCGATCGTGGCGCTGCCGAGGCGGATGCGCCAGCTCTCAGCGAAGGTGGCGTCGACGGCCGCCTGCGCGAACCCGCCCGCGCAGAGCGCAAGAGCGGCGAAGTTCAAGAAAGGGGCGGCGGACATAGGATCGCGGTTCCTTCAGCGTCCCCGGCAAACGGGGGTGGGGACCGGGTCCGCGACGGCCCTCAGCCCGAAGGCCCTCCCGTCGCGCGCGATCCGCCCCCGAGCGCCGGGGGCGAGCTGGTCAGGCGCCCTTGCCGGGCGCCGGTTCGGTGGTGGGCGGAAGGGCGGCGTCGAGCAGCTTCTCCAGCTTCTTGATGTTGCCCTTCACGCCAGCCCGTTCATCGAGCTGGTGGGCGCGGCGTAGGGCTTCGAGCGCCTTGCCGAAGGCCGGGCGCTGATTGTCCGCCGACAGCAGCGCTTCGGCAGCGAGCGCGGTTTCCTGGCCGATCGCCTTGTAGAGTTTGGCGCGGATCTGGTCGTGCATGTCCGCGTCCGCGGTGAGGATCTCGACATCGGTGAGAATGCCCAGATCGAAGCGGGTGCCGGCGCTCTGCGCCTTGATCGCGGCCGTGGCGATCTCCTCGGCCACCAGGGCGGCCGTGGTGCGCTGATAGCGCGCCGGCATCGGCAGATCGTGGCGCAACATGTAGTCGGCCAGTTTGATCGCGCCGCGATATTCGCCAACGTCGATCAGCCAGACCATGATGGTGGGTATCACCTCGTCCGCGACCGCCTTTCCGGCCTCGGCCGCCGCCGCCAGGCGCGCCATCACCCAATCCTTGTAGGCGGGCAGCATGTCGCGCTTGGCCTCGATCTTCTTTTCGATCGACTGGATGGCCTTGAGCCGGCGCATGTCGTGCATCAGGCGCAGCATGATCTGGGCATCGGGGCCTTCGCCGAGCGACGGGTCCAGCGTGGCGGGATCTTCGATCGCTGCCCGCGCCGCGTGCTGCAGGGTATGCAGGCGCGCGGGGCTGGCGGACACGATGGGGGAGGCGAGCAGGGGTTCCTGCCCGCCCTCGCACTCCGGCGCGGCAACGACATTGCTGATGTGATGGGGCTTGGCCGAGGCGGCGAAGCGGTCACGATGCTGGCGAGCTGGGCTCATGGTGCGTTCCGGTGCTGGGATGGGTGAGGGCGGGCAGACTTGACGCAGAGCCTCAGCTCTTCGGGCCAAGCTTGATGTTCTCGACCAGGGCGGCCTTGCCGTATTCTTCGACGACGAAGGCGTCGTTCACGCTCTCGTAGTTGGCGATCTGGTCGTAGGCCGATTCCTCGACGACGTTGCGGCGCGCCGAACCCGTCTGCTGATAGTAGGACAGGTTGCTAAGGCTGGTGACCATCAGCGCGTTGGCCGGGAAGTTCGGCACCTGCATGGTCGGCTTGCCGCCAAGCTGGCGGCTCGACAGGATCACGTCGCGCGCGACGATCTCGGTGGCGGTGTTGCCGGCCTCGCTGACGATCTTGAAATACTTCTCGTGCACGAGGTCGCTGCCGACGATCACCACCAGGTCGGTTGCGCCGCGGAACTGCTCGTGCAGCAGATTGTGGATCACGTCGAAGACCAGCGCATCGAGGTTTTCGTAATCGGCGCTGCCGCTGTCCGACACATAGACCTTCGCCTGATCGAGGCCGCCATGGGACAGCACGCGGTTCGGCGCGTAGGTTCGCATCTTGTAGAGCCAACCATAGTTGACGTCCTGCAGCAGCGGATAGGTGACGCGGTCGGTCTGCGCCTTGGCGTCGACGCCGTTGAAGCCGATGGTGATGATGTCCTGCGACTTCTGCACCAGCACGGCGTCGCGGCAGAGCTGCTGGAATTCCGGGCGGTGCGCCCAAGCATCGAGCAGGGCATAGGGCCACGCATAGTCGTAGTCGGTCTTCTTGCAGACATACTGGTCGATCGCGTCGCTGCCGAAGGGGCTGGTCGGGCGACGTCGGTTGCCGGGCACCGACAGATCGGTACGGCCCGCCAGCGTGCGGGTGACGCCAACGCCAACGCGGTCGCCCATCTGGTTGATTACCGAGATCACATTGATGCGCGACAGGAAATCGCTGGTGGTCTGGAGCTTCGCGAGCAGCTTCTGCTCGATCGCAGGCGCGACCGAGAACCGCTTGATCTCGGTCGAGGCGGGCGAAAAGAAATGGCCGTCGAGGCTGTTCAGCTTGGCGAGCTGGCCAAGGTACGAATTGAACAGCACGCGGGTCTGGTTCTGCATGGAAAGTGCTCCGGGGTGCGGGGGAGGGGCGCGGGCGTGGGGAGGCGGTGGGCGGCGTCAGCAGTCGGTGAGGTGCTGGCCGGTGCCGCCGCTGGCCGGCGGGCGGCTGAACCCGGCGGGCGTGGTTTCGAGCTGGCCCTTCATGGTCGCCACCTCGGTGCGAACTTCGCTGACCGCATCGAGCGCCGGCTTTACCGCTGCGGCGACGGCGTCGCCCATGGCCTTGCTGAAGGCATTCATGTCGAAGTTATTGTCGTTGGCGGGCTTGGGCGCCGGCTCGGACTTCTGTTCCTGCTCGCTCGCTCGGAACATGCCGAAAGCCTTGGCAAAGCCGGCGGCGATGGCATCGGCGATGCCCGTCGTGCCCTGCTCGAATTCGATCGAGACGGCCTGATCCGAGGCGCTGAAGATCGTGCCCGGCGCGGTGCGCGAGAACTGCAGCTTCTGGGTGCCGATCGAGGCGGGCGTGTCGGTGAACGCCAGGCCGACCAGGCCGACCTTGCCGGTGCCGGCATAGTCGGGGGTCAGCTCGACGGACGGATACGGCTTCTGGCCATCGGCCGAAAGCTTCACCAGGTTGTCGTTGGCGTCGACCTGCACATAGAGCGCGCGGCGCTTCGTGGACTTGCCGTCGACGGTGAATTCGTCGTCCTGCGCCTTGACGGCGGCGACGTCGCCATAGCCGTTGAACGGCGGCTCGGGGCTGTAGCCGGCGATATGCTCGATGTTGATGCGCGGCGAATAGGTGTCGCGGTTGAAGGTCGCGACCACGTCATCGATCATCTCGTCGGTGATCGTGCGGCCGTCGCTGATCGTCTGGCCGGCGACGAAGGCGCGGAAGAACTTGGAGAGTTTGGCCATGGCGGTGCTGGTCCCTGAGTGATCGAGCCGAGGCGGCGTTTGACCAGGCGAACAGGGACCGGATTGGCATCTCTTCTCAAGCGAGCCGCCTTGTGAAATGCCCGTTTCACAAGGGGCGGCGCTCAGTGAGGGCGCGTCAGCATGGCTAGGTTCGCGCCACCATGCACCCCGCCGACGAACCCCTGCCAGCATCGACGATGCCGATCCCCGTGGACGCGCGGCGGAAGGCGCGCAGCCTCTACTGGCGCTTCTGGACGATCACGCAGATCGCCGAGGAGCTGTGTCTTTCGCGCGCGACGGTAGAGTCCTGGCGGCAGCGCGATCGATGGGATGATGCGCCGGCCCTCACCAAGATCGAGGACGCGATCGAGGCGCGCATCGTCGGGCTGATCGACAAGGACAAGAAGACGCCCGGCGATTTCAAGGAAATCGACCTGCTGATGCGCGCGGTCACCACCGCCGCGCGGGTGCGCCGCTATGAGGCGCCGGGTGGGCACGAAGGCGACCTGAACGAGAAGGTCGGCAACCGCAACGCGGGCGAGAAGAAGAAGGCGAAGACCAACTATTTCACCCGCGAGCAGGTGGAAGAGCTGGAGCGCATCTTCCACGACGAGCTGTTCGGCTATCAGCAGGATTGGTGGGACGCGCGCGACCAGCGCACCCGCATGATCCTGAAATCGCGCCAGATCGGCGCGACCTGGTATTTCGCCCGCGAGGCGCTGCTCGACGCGCTGCGCGGGCGGGGCAACATGATCTTCCTCAGCGCCTCCAAGGCGCAGGCCCATATCTTCCGCGGCTACATCATCCAGTTCGCGGCGCGCGTCGGCGTGAAGCTGCAGGGCGATCCGATCGTGCTCGACGCGGAGACGCTGCCCGAGGGCGAGGATCTGCCGCAGCTGATCTTCCTTGGCACCAACGCCCGCACCGCGCAGGGCTATCACGGCAATTTCTACTTCGACGAGTTCTTCTGGACCTATGGCTTCGAGGAGCTGAACAAGGTCGCCAGCGGCATGGCGATGCACAAGAAGTGGCGGAAAACCTACTTCTCGACGCCGTCGACCGTCGCCCACCAGGCGCACCCCTATTGGACCGGCGAGCGCCGCAACCGCCGCGTGAAGAAGGAGAACCGGATCACCATCGACACCGGGCACGCCCGCCTGAAGGCGGGCGCGGTGTGCGAGGACAATATCTGGCGCCAGATCGTCACGATCGAGGACGCCGAGGCGCGCGGCTGCGACCTGTTCGATCTGGACGAGCTGCGCATCGAATATGCGCCGGACGAATTCGCGAACCTGCTGATGTGCCAGTTCGTCGACGACAGCCTGTCGGCCTTCAAGTTCAACGAGCTGCAGCGCGCGACCGTCGACAGCGTCGTCGATTGGCTCGACGTGCAGCCGCTAGCCTCGCGGCCCGTGGGCACGCGGGCGGTGTGGGCCGGCTATGATCCGCAGGAGAGCGAGAACGGCGACAATGCCGCGCTGGTGATCGCGCTGCCGCCGGAAGGGCCGGGGGGCAAGTTCCGGCTGCTGGAGAAGTACCAGCTGCGCGGGCTCGACTACCAGGCGCAGGCCGAGTTCATCCGCCAGCGGCTCGCTCGCTACAACTGCACCTATCTGGGCATCGACGCCACCGGCATCGGCTCGGCCGTCTACCAACTGCTCAGCGGCACCGTGCGCGGCTGCACCAAGATCGAATATTCGCTCGAGTCCAAGGCGCAGATGGTGATGAAGGCGCAGCACAGCTTCGCGCGCGGCCGCATCGAATTCGATGCGAGCTGGATCGACGTGCAGTCGAGCTTCCTCAGCATCAAGAAGGCGCTCACCGGCTCGGGCAAGGCGATCACCTTCAAGACCAGCCGGGGCGACGAGAGCATCGGCCACGGCGATCTAGCGTGGGCGGTCATGCACATCCTCATCAACGAACCACTGGACGGCAGCGCGCGGCCGCAGACGCGCTTGGAGATTATCGATGGGCAAGCGGACTCGGGCGCGGACGATGTCCCGACAGGAAACGGCGGCGGCGCCGTCTGGGGCTTTGGTGCCGGCGAAGGACGAGACCAGCTCGGGTGGCCTGGCGTTCAGCTTCGGCGATCCGGAGCCGGTGCTCAACCGCCGCGAGCTGCTCGACATGGCCGAGTGCTGGCACAACGGCCGATGGTACGAACCGCCGGTGTCGCTCGATGGCCTGGCGCGCGCGTTCCGCGTCTCGCCGCACCACAGCAGCGCCATCATGCTCAAGCGCAACCTGCTGGTCGCGTCGTTCCAAGCCTCGCCGCTGCTCAGCACCGCGGCGTTCGAGGCGCTGGCGCAGGACTTCCTCGTCTTCGGCAACGGCTATCTGGAGGAGCGGCGCAACATCCTGGGCGGCGTGCTGCGCTATGAGCACGCTATCGCCAAATACACCCGGCGCGGGGTGGAGGCGGGGCGGTTCTTCTACGTGCCCGGGGACCGCGACGAGGTGGAGTTCGCCCCCGGCAGCGTGCAGCAGGTCTGCCAGCCGGACGTGAACCAGGAGATCTACGGCGTGCCGGAATATCTGAGCGCGCTGCAGTCGGCGCTGCTCAACGAGGCCGCGACGCTGTTCCGCCGCCGATACTATCTGAACGGCAGCCATGCCGGGTACATCCTCTATGCCACCGGCGAGATCGACGAGAAGGACACCACCGCGCTCAAGGCGGCGCTCAAAGCCTCGCGGGGACCGGGCAACTTCCGCAACCTGTTCGTGCACGCGCCGAACGCGAAGGAGGGGAGCCTGAAGATCCTGCCGATCGCCGAGGTGGGCGCGAAGGACGAGTTCCTGGGCATCAAGAACGCGACCCGCGACGACGTGCTCGCCGCGCACCGCGTCCCGCCCCAGCTGCTCGGCATCGTGCCAGCGCAAGGGTCGAGCGGATTCGGCAACCCGCTCCAGGCGGTCGATATGTTCTTCGAGCTGGAGATCGCGCCGCTGCAGGTGCGGCTGCTGCAGTTCAACGAGCTGGTTGGCCGTGAGGTGATCCGGTTCCGCGAGCGGAGGTTGATGGCATCTATCGCTTAAACGGCGCTTTACGCGTTTCGGAACCGTGCAAACTCGGCTTTTGCTTTGTCGCTCGCTGCTTCAATCAGATTCTCCAACTCGGTGCGCGCCTGATGCAGAGGCTTCCCCATGATGACTTTTGTTAGATAGACTACACACCAAACAAACATAACCTTGCTTACTTCACGGTTGGAGTTCGAGCTCGCAGGTTCTCCTAGAATCGGTCGGGCTAATAAGTCTAACGCATCCACAAGTTCAGCGGTTGCGAAGGAAATATCTCTACGGCTGTGGGCGCAGGAATTCCTCATTGATCGTATTATATCACACATTTTGACGTGCTCTCGATCAATGATACCAAGCGCATAAGCTACCTTTATACGAGATGAAAATGTGCCAATTGGAGAGTCTGCCCCAAATAAACGCTTGTCTTCTTCGACGGTTAAATCAACAAAGTTCTGCCTTATGCGATTAGCTAAAGAGTCTTCTATTATGCTGCCTAAAATGATGACGGCTCCTCTATCCGTCTCGTCGACTATGGCTGCGCCGATGTCGATGTCTACGTCATTCACCGTTAGGCGTGAAAATTTTGCCAGATCACGGAGGACTGCCTCTCTGCCCTTCGGCTGCCGTTCTTTGTATGTCATAGGTCCAGCTTATCAGTAAGTCGCTTAATTGGAAGCTGCATGTCGGGCTCTTGGCGGACTACGTGAGGGGCTTTCCTACAGATTGAGTGACGTGCCATCGTCGGGTTCGTCTGATGCCGCCGGTCAACCTTATGGCCCGACCTGATATCTGTGTCGTCTCAGACGCATCAGTATAAGAAGAGGCAGAGCGTCCAAATGTTGAGTGCCGTAACCCCCGTGTCGCCCGCCGCCGGTTATATCGGCGGCAAGCGCAATCTCGCCGGCCGCATTGTCCGGATTATCGAGCAGGTCGACCACCAGCTCTATGCCGAACCGTTCGTCGGCATGGGTGGCGTGTTCCTGCGCCGCCGGCAGCGCCCGAAGGCCGAGGTGATCAACGATGTCAGCGGCGATGTCGTCACCTTCTTCCGCGTGCTGCAGGAGCACTATCCCTACCTGCTCGATATGCTGCGCTTTCGCGTTGCCAGCCGCGCCGAATTCGAGCGGCTCCGCGCGTTGCCCAGCGAGCGTCTCACCGACCTCCAGCGCGCGGCGCGGTTCCTGTACCTGCAGCGCCTTGCCTTCGCCGGGCAGGTGAGCAAGCGAACCTTCGGCGTCAGCACGACGAATGCGGCCAATTTCAACATCACGAAACTGGAGCCATTGCTCGCCGACATCCACGATCGCTTGGCCGGCGTAGTGATCGAGCAGCTCAACTATTCCGCATTCATCGACCGCTATGACCGTGCAGGCACGCTGTTCTATCTCGATCCACCCTATTGGGGGTGCGAGACCGACTACGGCCAGGACCTCTTCGGCCGCGAGGACTTCGAGCGCCTTGCTGCCCAGCTCGCCGGGGTCAAGGGCAAGTTCCTGCTCTCGCTGAATGACACACCTGGCGTGCGGGAGGTGTTCGGCGCTTTCGGCATGACGCCCATCGAAACGACGTACACGGTGAGCAGAGGAAATGCGTCCAAAGCGGGTGAGCTGCTGATTGCCAACTTCGCGATCTGCGCCAACACCGGCGCATGCGACCCCGTTTCCCTACGCTGAGAGAAATTGAATTCGCAGTGGCGGCCACGCTGTTGATTGCAAGTTATGGGATGACCGCCACTGATTTTATCGAAAAACTTATTCGGATTTGTGGACGTTGATTTCACCAATGTCCAAGCTGACGACTACGTCGCAGGCATCGGCGGTGTAGTCGTAGATTGCCGGGATCTCGTCTAGAACAATCGCTGTGACCAAAGTGCCGGCCTCGATCCCCTTCTTGTACGTCTGAAATCTGAATATAACTTCAGAGCCAATGGTCGGAACCGCGTCGCTCTTTTCCGTGAATACGCAAGAGCCGCTCAGAAAAAACTTGATGATCATTACTGGTTTGCTCCTGCCGTGCTGCTTCGCGGGTCTACTCGCGATCAGCGCCTAAGACCACGAATTATGCGTTCCCATTGCTCCTCGCTGTTCGGAAATCGATTGGGAGCCGTGGGCTCCTGTGCGCAAGGGCGGGCTCGCGCGCTTACTGGACGCCCGCCGCACTGCAGGCAATAGAGATGGTCGCGCAGCATGTGCAGCGACGTCGACCAACGATGGCACCGATACCACCGCTCCAGGCGGCGCGCGTCGACCACCGCGCTGTGACCGCACCCGCATTGCACCAGCACGTTGAAGCCTCGGCGCGTGATGTCGCTGAGGGTCTCATAGCGATGGTTCGCGCTCATGAATGGGCACCGCCGGCCCCGGGTTGCGAATGGAACATAACTAGAACATCATTAGGCGATGCGTACCCGAGTCGACAACCCGCACGATCATCCAACCGGCAGCTCGTCCCGTTGCCGGATCTGCACCGCGAACGATCGCGTGGCGTTGATCGACGATCTCGCCCGCGCGTTGTGGGACAGCCGGCGCGGTGGAACACTGGACGATGTCCCCCTCGACCAGGCGGGGCCGCACTGGCAGCGCGTCTTCCACGAGTTCGCGACCAGCGCGATCGAGATCCTCGACCCCGACCACCGCTGAGGCGGCGGGGGCCGCCCCCCCTCGGCGTTGGCGCCCCGAAAAGAGCGCTTTTCCCCCCGCCTCGCCCGCCCCCTTTTCGTGTCCCTTTTGATGCGCTGAACCGCCTCTGAGAGCCCCCCAGGGGGAAAAGGCTGCGCCCGTGATGCACTTTGATGCACCTCCAGCCTGCTTCCGAGCACCGCGCACAATTTAGAAAATCAGCCGGAACGTCTCAGCGGAAGGGTATAGCGAGCGGGAAAAGTGTGACCGGGCAGACCGGCCATACTCGAAGAGCTTTAACCGTCTGATTTCGCACGATTTACGTGGTCGCATTAAGGGGCCGACTGGAGCAAACCGGACACCCTTGGTTGAGATTACCTGATTGAAAACAAAGGATATTATTTTTTTTCAGAATCATGGTGTTTGGTCGTGATCCGGTTTGGTCCCGGTTTGCTTTGCGGTTTGGTTGTAAGTCGTTGAAATCGCACGGTGGTCATCTCGGTCACACTTTCCCCGCGTGCTACTCCCCAGCTTACGAGAGATAACAGGGCGTCGCGGCCAGCGGCGAAGTGTTCAATCTTTCACTGCTGCGCGCAGAGCTTCGAGCTGAGCCATGGCGCGCTGCACCTCGATCGATATGTATCGAGTGGTCGATACGCCTGGTGCCAAGGCCCAGTTGGCGACCCCGTCAGATACGATCAGCCCTCGGTCTCTCATGCGGCGGAGGTGGGATCTGAATGTGCTCCGAGATTCTACGCCAAGGCGCCGGACGAACGGCCATAGGACGTCTGATGATGTGCTCGTGCTCGGTGTCTGCCGCAGGCGATCCAACACCGCGTGTTCGACAAGGACGCGAGTCACGCTAGAGGCGCGAGGCAAAGGGGCTCTTTGTAATCCGTTCCGGCGGATCGCAGTAAGCTGTCGCTCGAGTCGGTCCACCTCTTTGTGAAGGCGATCGAGCTCGGCGCGTTTCCTACGCAGCGAAGATAGTAAACGACGCTCGGCAGAAGATTCTGGCTCGTCCATCGCGTTGCATATCGGATTTTCGTTAGATTTTTGCAACGCCAAAAAGCGCCGAAATCCGGCTTAGCCTATTGACGAAGCCGTCAATATCAATTACGCGGGCTACCGCGTAATTCATAACGCCCCCTCTTGCGCATGCGGAGCTAGCATGCAGATGAAAGCCTTAACCGATTCAACCGTATGTTGAATCACTGGAAGGAGGCTCACATGGGCATCAAATCGACGGCATTTGGTCGCGTCGTGCTCACCGACGCCGACGCCAAGAAGTTTAAGAATCAGGTCACCTATGGCAAGCCGAAAAAAGAGGCTGCTTCAGGCGTGTCGATTGGATTGAAACTGAGCAGGGAACTGCAAAGCAAAGGTGCTATCACATTCAGTTTGAATGAGATGGCATAATTGGCGCTCCCTGACGAGCAACTGACTCTTAAGCAGATTGAGGCCGGGGACAAGCTCTCCGGCCTTTCTCTTGGGCACGCCGATTTCACGCCGCTCAAAGCATTTATTCAAACGAAAGCAATGGCGTTTGAGCGGCAGAGTTTATCTCGCACCTATGGAATTTTCGGCGCGGAAACTAAAAACCTTAGGGCGTATATGACGCTGGTTTGCGGCGAGGTTGCGATCGGGGAGGAGGATCCAGTTCCAATCGACAACGAGGGTGTGGATTTCAATTATAAGCATTTCCCAGCGGTAAAGATCGCTCGCCTCGCCGTCGACCGTCGCTTGCAAGGGCTTGGCGTAGGCCAGAAGCTCGTCAATGTTGCTCTTGGCGTTGCCAAAGGGACGATCTGCCCTGTCGTGGGCTGCCGGTTCATGATGGTTGATTCGAAGCGTCAGTCCGTCGGCTTCTACGAGAAGTGCGGCTTCACGGTTCTCGATACTGTGGGCAATCGGGGAAGAGACGCGCCCGTCATGTTCATCGACTTGAGCAAAATTCCCGCTTAGCGGCGCAATCCGGTACCGCGCTCGCAAGCGATGACCTTACGAAAAAGGAGTGCCGGCTCGCCGGAGATTTCATCGGTGATGGACGTAGGCGCCTCGCCGAAAATGGCGAGCGCTACGCGTTCCGATGACAAATTTCCGGCGCCGACCACCGCTTCAATCGTCATCATCGGAACTTTAGCCCTAGCGAGCCCAGCCGAGAGCTCGTCGAGCGCTGCAGCAAGCGTCTGGACCGCTAAACCGCGACCTCGAAACTCGGGCGCAACGGCATAGCCGACCTCGAAAATCGGCCCTTCTTCATCCCATCCGATCTGAACGAGCATCACCAGCACCATGAGCGTGCGATGCTGAGCCTGCATATAGGAGAAGCGCGGCTTATCATTGGGATCATCGCGCGCAACGAGAATGTCGCGGTTCGCTATGCCGGGCTGTACCGGGATCAAGCCTCGAGCGAAGGCCTCCTGATATTGGACCAGCGCGTCCATAGGGTCAGTCATCGCGGGCATTTGCTTCAGCCTTTCTCAGAATGACTGCCAACTTTCATATCCCCGATCAACGAGATTTCGCCGCGTCCGAGAGAACAGGCAACTCACTTGGCAGCCTAGATTCGGGGGTTCCCAACGTGCATTTTTCGAGTGGCTTTCGATGCCGGGCGGCCATGGAAGGGCTCCTCGACGTTCGGGAATAGTTCGGGACGCACGGAGCCCTTCGGTGCCGCGCGTATCCGCTCTGTTCCGAAAATGCAGTGTTGACGCGTCCCGGAAATCGCGTAAATCCGCGCACTCCGGGCGACCGGGCGGTTAGCTCAGTTGGTAGAGCATCTCGTTTACACCGAGAGGGTCGGCGGTTCGAGCCCGTCACCGCCCACCATTTCCCTTCTTTGATCGTGCAGGCGGCCAAACGCGAGCCGTGCGGGCTTTCCCGCTCCCGCCTGCGGGAGAGGGAGGGAGCCGCCAGGCGGCGGAAGGGTGAGGGTGTGTGGGGCGAGTGCGGCCTTTCCAGCAACCCGACTCACCCTCACCCCGGCCCTCTCCCGCAGGCGGGAGAGGGAGACCGACGCCGCTCCCCGGCCGAAAGCGCTCGCGCGCGCCACCACCTCCTAGTCGCGATGCTCCGCCAGCCGCGCCGTCAGGTTACTCTGCGCGTCGCCGTGGAGCGGCACCGCGGCGGGCTGCACCAGCACGCTGTGCGGGGGCACGTTGTCGAGCAGCCAGACATTGCCGCCGATCGTGCTGCCGCGGCCAATCGTCACCCGGCCGAGGATCGTCGCACCGGCATAGATGATCACATCGTCCTCGATGATCGGGTGGCGGGCATAGCGGCTGCGCGGGCCCGCCGGGGCCAGCCCCAGCGGGCTGCGCGCGCCGAGCGTCACGTGCTGGTACAGCCGCACGTTGCGGCCGATGATCGTCGTCTCGCCGATCACCACGCCGGTGCCGTGGTCGATGAAGAAGCTCGGCCCGATCGTCGCCGCCGGGTGGATGTCGATGCCGGTGCGGGCATTGGCGAGCTCGGAGAGGATCCGCGCGACGATCACCGCGCCCAGCCCGTGCAGCTGGTGCGCGATGCGATAATGGAGGATCGCCAGCGCGCCGGGATAGCTGATCAGGATCTCGTCGACGCTGCGCGCCGCGGGATCGCCGACGAACGCGGCGTCGACATCGGCGTCGAGCAGGGTGCGGATCTCGGGCAGCGCGGCCGCGAACAGGCGGACGAGCAGGTCGGGCTGGTCGCTGTCGAACGGGGTGGCGCTGTGGAGCTGCCAATAGTCGAACTCGGCGGCGAGCTGTTCGCGCAGGATATTGAAAGCCTGGGCCAGCTGCTCGGCGACGAAATCGTCCTCGCGCGCGATGCCGCCGCGAAAGCCGCCGAGGCGGGTGGGGAAGAGCGCGGCCGCGACATGCTCGACGAAGCGGGCGAGCTCGGCGGGGGCAGGGAAGCGGGAAAGGCCGCGATGCTCGGCGCGGCGCTCGCGCCAGGCGGAGCGTACGCTGTTGAGCGCCGACACCGCATCGGCGATCTCGCCCGCAAAGGCGTGTTCGGAAACCGCGGTCGCCATGGATCAGGCCGTCACGGTACGGGCCGGGGTGCCCAATGCGTCAGGGGCGAGCAGGCCGCTCTGGCGGGCGACGATGGTCGGCACCAGCGCCTGGCCCGCGACGTTGACCGCGGTGCGGCCCATGTCGAGGATCGGGTCGATCGCAAGCAGCAGCCCCGCGCCCTCGAGTGGCAGGCCCAGCGTGGACAAGGTGAGGGTGAGCATCACCGTCGCGCCGGTGAGACCCGCGGTCGCGGCCGAGCCGACCACCGCGACGAAGGCGATCAGGCCATAGTCGGCCAGATGCAGCGGCACACCGAAGAACTGCGCGACGAAGATCGCCGAGACGGCCGGGTAGATCGCCGCGCAGCCGTCCATCTTGGTGGTCGCGCCCAGCGGCACCGCGAAGGCGGCATAGGCCGAGGGCACACCCAACCGCTCGACCACTTCCTCGGTCACCGGCAGCGTGCCGACCGAGGAGCGCGAGACGAAGCCGAGTTGGATCGCCGGCCAGGCGGTGGCGAAGAAGCGCAGCGGGTTCAGCCCGTTGGCGAGCAGTAGCGCCGGGTAGACGACCAGCAGCACCAGCGCGAGGCCGATATAAATGGCGACCGCGTAGGCGCCGAGCGCCGACAGCGCGTCCCAGCCATAGCGGACCACCGCATCGCCGATCAGCGCGGCGGTGCCGATCGGCGTCAGCGCGATCACCCAGCGCAGCAGTCGACGGAAGATCGCGAGCGCCGAGGCGTTGAACTGGAGAAAGGCGCCGCCCACCTCGCCGACGCGCACCGCCGCCGCACCGATCGCAATCGCGGCGACGATGATCTGGAGGACGTTGAACGACAGGCCCGTGCTGGCGCTGCCGTCCTTCAGCGCCGTGGACGCGGTGAGACCGAGGAAATTGGCGGGAACCACGCCCTTCAGGAAATCGAGCCACGAGCCGGTGCTCGACGGCGCCTTGGCCGCGCTCGCCGCGACGCCGGCATGGAGGCCTGGCTGGAGCAGCAGGCCGAGCGCAATGCCGATCAGCACCGCGATCAGCGCGGTGGCGGCGAACCAGAACAGCGTGCGGGCGACCAGCCGCGCGGCATTGTCGAGGTCGCGCAGCGCAGCGATCGAGGCGACGATCGCGGTGAACACCAGGGGCGGCACCAGCGCCTTGAGCAGCTGGACGAAAATCTGCCCGGTGGTGTGGAGCGCCTCGCCGATTCCCGCCTGCCCGGTCGCGCGCACGGCGAAACCCAGCGCCAGGCCGGCGGCCATGCCGAGCAGTACCTGAAGAGCGAAATTGGGACGGGTACGGGTGGGAACGGCGTTGGCCATGCGTGGCGGCTCCTTTCGGAATGCCACGATATCCTATTCGCTAAGTAGGAGAACAAAGAATTGCTATCAGCCGCATTGGGCCGGCTTGCGTCCGGGCGGTCGCGACGGGCCGCCCGGCGCGTGGATCAATTTGCCTTGAACGTCGGCTTGTCACCGGTGAAGGCGACGGTGACATAGCTGTTGTCGCACAGGTTGATGTTCGACCAGACCGCGTTGGTCTTGTCCTCGAAGGTGGCGCGCACGTCGAATTTGCAGGCGCTCGCCGCCTTCTCGAAATGCACCGTGGTCCTGCCGCCCGGCTTGATCTTGCCGTCCTTGTTGAGTTCGGCATCGACCTTGTTGTCGACCCAGGCGCCGCCGCCGGCGGGAGACACTTCGATCTTGGTGATCAGCTTGCCGGTAGCGTTGGTGAGCATGAAATCCCAGTCGTCGGCCAGCGCGGGGCCGGCCGCGGCGAGGAACGCTGCGGATGCAATGAGAGCCAGTTTCTTCATGGTCTTCTTCCCTCCTGTTGCGCAGCATGTTGCGCCCAACAGGTGCAGCGAGCAAGGGCGTAACAATGCCTATAGCGTGCGGACCAGCCGCACCGCGACGGCGATCCAGGCGGGATCGGTCACCACCTGCTGGCGGCCCCCTGCGCCGGGAGGGAGCAGCTGCAGCCGGGTGCCGTCGCGGCCGATCAGCCGACCGAACAGGAAGCGGCCGGCGGGGCGCGGCACCAGCACGTCGCGGTTGAGCGCGCGGCCGAAATCGGCGGGGGCAAGCCGCTCGCACCAGATGGCATCGCCGGTGCGATAGTCGCCGATGCTCGCCTCGACCGCGATGGCGATGGTGCCGGCCTCAGGGCGGGGCGGGACCAGCGTGGCGGGGCGGCGCGGGGCATGGGCACCGTCGGCCTCCAGTATCGCGGCCACGGGCACATCAGGGCGATCGGGAAGCTGGACCAGATCGGCGGCATCCACCTCCAGGGCGGCGGCGATCCGGTTGAGCCAGGCGACCGAGACGGTGCGGGTGCCGGTTTCCAATCGGCCGATCGTCTGCGCGGTGGTGGGCGGCTGGCAGCGGCGGGCGACATCATCGAGGGTCAGTCCCTTGGCCCGGCGGACTTCGCGTATCGCGGTGATCATGGCCTGCTCCTAACCAAATTGGTTTTCCTCTTTCCTACAGATGCGCCGCGATGGCAAGAGGGGGGGAGTCCGAACAAAAGGAGATCATGGCATGCGCGAGCTGGTGGAGCGGCCAACGGGCAAGGGCCGCAGCGTGACGGTGAACCTGGGCGAGTCGCCGCTCGACTGGCTGCGCGCGCGCGGCCATGTCGACGCCCGGCAATATGAAGCGGGCGAGCGGCTGCGCGGCGATTACGAGACGGCGTCGCTGGGGCCGCGCGTGACGATGCGCTGGGATCCCGCGCCGCGCGAGGGCGGGCGACGGTCGGCGTACGAGCCGCTCGACCCGACGCTGGCGCAGATCGCCGCCAAGCGCCGCTTCGATGCGGCGATCGCAGCGGTGGGCGGTGGGCTCTCCGACATATTGTGGCGCGTGGTCTGCGCGGGCGAGGGGCTGAGCGCCGCCGAAAAGGGGCTGGGCTGGCCGAGCCGCGCGGGCAAGCTGGTGCTGTGCCTCGCGCTCGACCGCGTCGCCGACCATTACCGGCTCAGGTGACCGGCGGCGCCTCGGGTGCTCCGGCGGGGCGGGCAAGGAAACGGCTATAGGCCCAGCCGATCGCGATCAGCGCCACGCCGAGCCCGAGGAAGGAGAGGATGCGCAGCAGCCCGTCCAGCGCGGCGGCGTCGACCAGGAACACCTTGCAGGTGGTGAGGGTCAGCAGGCCGAGGCCGGCCAGCCGCAGGTCGTGCCGCCCCGCCGCGATGCCGCGCCACAGCCAGGCGAGCGCGAGCAGCAGCAGCGCCGCCGAATAGCCGCCATTCTCCAGGCTGCCGATCGGTCCGGTGAGCAGCGTCCCGTGCGCCGCCCAGCGGATCGCGGCGAGCGCGGCGGCGATGCTGAGCAGCGCGGCGGGGATGCGCAGGCGCGGCAGCGTCCAGCACCAGAAGGCGGCGAGGGCGAGATGCGCGGCGAGCAGCGGCCCGGCTTGCTGCGCGACGAAGGCGGGGTTGAGCAGTACCAGGTCGAACCAGACCAACCGGGCAAGGCCGAGCAGCAGAAGCGCCTTGGCCAGCCCGGGCAGCCGCCCGGCGCGGAGCAGCGCCCATCCGGCGGCAAGCGCGGCCTGGGTGAACAGCGCACGCTCGACAAAGCCCCAGGCGAGGAACCGCTCGGGCGTCGCGATCGCCAGCGGCTGCTTGGCGAGCGTGTAGAGCAGCAGCACGGCGCCCGTGCCGGCGAGGATCGCGGCGCCGCGTCGGGCGCGGCCGAAGGCGCGCGGGTCGGCGAAGAGGAAGGCCAGCGCCGCGGCGATCGGTAGCGCGAGGACGCGCAGCACATCGGCGAAGGTTGGCAGTTCCTTGTAGGGCAGGCGGTCGCCGGTCAACGAGACGAAGATCGCCGAGGCGACATCGAGCAGGGGCAGCGCCGCGGCGACCAGCGCGGCGACCAGCCACAGGATCGGCAGCGCGAACAGGCTGGGCGCGCGCACCTGTCGTGCCCAGACGGCAAGGCCGCCCAGCACCAAGGCGAGCGGCAGCGACAGCCAGCCATGTGGCAGCGGCTGGGCCAGCGCGACGGTCAGCAGCGCCGCGCTCGCCAGCGTCGCGGTGGTAAGCGCGGGATCGTCGGCTTCGCTGCGCAGCATCCAGGCGAGTCGGGCGCAGGCAAGCGCAGCGACGAGCTCGAGCAGGCCCCAGCCGAGCGGAGCCAGCAGCGTCGGGGCCAGCAGATGCGCGACCAGGACCGGTCCGCCCGCGCCGAGCAGCGCCAGTACGATCCATTGCCGCCCGCGCGCCGCCAGCGCCTGGCCGGCACCGGTGAACAGCAGCGCCGCGACGAGCGCGCCCACCGGCGTGGCGCCGCGGTTCACGGCGGTGAGTCCCAGCGCCTCGAGTGCCAGCAGCAGCGCCACTGCGGCGAGCGCGCCGGGCAGATAAACGGCGTCGTGCCACGCAAGCACCAGCGTCGCCGCGGCGAGGACGAGGTAGAAGCTCCAGGCGAGTGGCCCGAAGTCGAGCCCCGGCGCGATCGCCACCAGCTGCAGCAGCCCGACCAGCAGCGGCGCGAGGCGGAGCCAACGGTTGCGCAGGCCCGCAGCGGGCAGCGCGGCACTCGCGCCGCCAGCGAGCAGCATGGTGTAGAGGCCGATCGCCGAGAGGTTGCCGCGCCCGTCGAGCACCGCGACCAGAAATTGGGTCCAGCCCAGTCCCGCGACGCTCGCCGCCAACGCCAGCCAGCCCCAGCGGCGATGCACCGCCAGCCCGAACAATGCGGCGACGAACAGCCCGAGATAGACGAGCAGCGGTGCGATCCCTGCCGCGTTGAACCCGGCAACTAGCGGCGCGAGGAAACCGCCCGCCAGCGCCATGATCGCGGTCGGCGGGCCGTGGCGCAGCGACAGGCCCATCGCGCCCAGCGTCACCAGCACGACCGCGCCGAACGCGGTGAGCGGGGCGATCAGATGGTAGAGCGCGGCGGCCATGTAGAGCGTGCCGTACAGGCTCGCGATGCCCGCGCCGGCGAATACCTGGCCCAGCCGGACATCGTCGCGGGTGGCGGGCAGGCGGCGCACCGCTTCGCTCGCCGCAACCAGCGCAAGGCCGAACAAGGCGGCGATAAAGGTGCGCGCGGCGGGGCCGAGCAGGCCCTGCTCGATCGAGTAGCGCACCAGGAAGAAGCCCGCGAGCACCAGCGCGACGCCGCCGATCCAGATCGGCAGGCGGCCGCCGACCAGCGTCTCGAAGCTGATGCGGGGGAGGGTGAAGGCGGGGCGGGGCGGCGCAGGCGGCGGCGGTGCCTCGACCGGCGCGGGCATGTGCACCGGCGGGGTGGCGGTCCCGTCATCGATCTCGTCCGCGGGTATGCGCGGCCCCTCGGGCTCGGCGATCCGCACGCTTGCCGCCGGTCGTGTTGCCGGGGGCGGCACGTGCGCGCGGTCGTCGAGCCGCGCGATCCGCATCTCCATTGCCTGCAGGTCGCCCTCTAGCTGGTCGATCCGCCGCTTGAGCATGGCGAAGGCGGTCGCGGCGGCGACGGCGAGCAGCAGAAAGGCATAGGCGGTCATCGGGCGGGACTTCGCACGTTCGAGCGGCAATGTCGCGCACGGGCCGCGCGACACGGCGCAAAATCGGCTATGCTGCCCGCCATCAAGGAGAGGAACGCCGATGATCGTCTATGGTTCGACGCTGTCGCCCTATGTTCGCAAATGCATGGTGTTCGGGGCGGAGAAGGGCTTGGAACTACAGCTGAAATTCGCCGGGCCCGGCAGCCCCGATCCCGAGTTTCGCGCGATCAGCCCGTTCGGCAAGATGCCCGGCTTTCGCGACGGTCACTTCACCATCGCCGATTCGTCCGCGATCGTGACCTATCTCGAAGCCAAATACCCCGAACCCAATCTGATCCCGCTGGCGCCCGAGGCCCGCGCCCGCACGATCTGGTTCGACGAACTGGCGGATACGATCATGATGGCCGCAGGCTCGGCGATCTTCGGGAATCGGTTCGTCAAGCCGCGGGTGATGCAGCTGCCGTGCGACCACGCCGCCGCGGACCAGGCCGAGAACGAGCAGCTGCCGCCGATCTTCGCCTATCTGGAGACGGCCATCCCCGACAGCGGCTTCCTCGTCGAGGATCGGCTGACCCTGGCCGACATCGCCATTGCCAGCCCGCTCGCGACGCTCGGCTGCATCGGCGTGTGCGTCGATGCCGCGCGCTATCCGCGCACCGCCGCCTATGTCGAGGCGATCCACGCGCGGCCGAGCTTCGCGGCGATTCTTGCCCGTGACAAGGCGCAGGTGGAAGCGATGGGCGGGGGCGTAGCCAAGGCGACCGCCGCCGCCTAAATGGGCGGCATGCGCATCGAATTCACCAAGTGCCACGGCTCGGGTAACGACTTCCCGCTGATCGACGCCCGCGCGTTGACGCTCTCCGAGCCCGACTGGGCGACGCTCGCCCGCCTGCTCGCCGATCGCGCCGGGCCGGTTGGCGGCGACGGCCTGCTCGCGCTGGTGCCGGGCGACGATACCCACGCCTTCGGCATGCGGATGTGGAATTCGGACGGCTCCGAGGCCGAGACCTGCCTCAACGGCCTGCGCTGCACCGCGCGGCTGGGCTTCGACCTGCTGGGGCTGGACGCGGCGCAGGTGAAGCTCAAGACCAGTTCGGCCAGCGTCGCGCGCGATCCGGACATCGCGCCGGGCGTCGCGACGATCCGCACGCTGGTGGGGCCGAACTCCACCCGTGCCGCCGATGTCGGGCTGGTCGGTGTGCCCGAGCAGGTGCTTGATGCGCCGATCGACGGGCTGCCCAACCCGCGCGCGTTCACGGCGGTGGCGATGCCCAACCCGCATCTGGTGACCTTCGTCAACCGGGTCGACGAGGCCGAACTGGTGGCACTTGGGGAATGGTGCGAAAGCCGCCCGGCGCTGCTCCCGGCACGCGCCAACGTGTCCTTCGTCGAGCTGCGCGGGCCCACCCGCCTGTTCGTCCGCACCTTCGAGCGCGGCGTGGGGCTGACCGACAGCTGCGGCAGCGCGATGGCCGCCTCGGTACTCAGCGCCGCGCTCACCGGACGCGTCCCCTTCGGTACCCCGATCGAGGTGTTCAACCGCGGCGGCATGGTCCGCGGCCAGGCCGAGGCGGACACGCGGGTGATGCTGAGCGGCAACGCCACCTTCGAGGCGGAACGGGCGATCGCGGTGAACTTCGCCGCCGGCACGCTCGGCGCGGTGGAGACGCTGCGCGACCGTGGCGAAGAGCGCGCGGCGTGGGAGGTGATGGTCGCCGGCTTGGCGGGCTGAGCGCCGGAAGCGCCCAGCCCAACCCGTTCAGGCGTGCGCGAGCGCCCGCTTCTTGCGGCGCGTCATCGCGCCGACCATGCCGAAGCCGGTGATCAGGATCGCCCAACTCGCCGGTTCGGGAACCGGGGAGATAGTGAAGCTGCCCAAGGTGAACTGGTACACGATTTTGTGGTCTGGCCAGGGATCGCCCCCCGTATAGCCAGCCGGCGGCGTCGCCTGCCAATTCACCTCGGCTTCGTTATAGCCGAGATAGCTTCCGTCGTTGCCGAGCGAGAAATCGAGGATATTCTTCTTGCCGCTGTCCAGCGGCGCGTAGGTATCAAGGAACAGCGCCCCCGCCACGTCGGGTCGCGTCGTCGACGTGATCGGCCCGAGCGTGCAAGCGCCATAGGGTTGATACCCGGTGTTGCAGAGATCCGTGATCGTGGGCGTGGCGATCTGCACCGTCGACGGCAGCGACAGGGTGTTGAAGCCGACTTGGAGGACCTTCTCCAGGCTGGGATATCCGAACTCGAGGCTGGGGATCGTGGCCCAGCCCAAGGTCAGGTCCATAAAGGATTTGGCAGCGGTGACCCCGTCGACCTTCGTGTCAAACATCGCGGCGAAGCGCGTCTTGGAATCAACGATGTCCAGACCCCATTGCCCCGTCGAGGTAGTGGTAACGACCTGCGGATCGTTGATGATCGCCTGGAAAGACATGGTGCCGCTCTTCGGCGTCCCCGGCGTGTAGAGCGTATCGTAATAGGCGTTCATCGTAATCTTGTACGGCTTCGCTTCGGCATTCGTGCCGAGCAGCAGCGCGGCAGCAATCAGCGCAGTTCGTATCATGGTTCCCACCTGTTTTGACGTTCGAGCGCGCAACCGTAGAGGATCATGATTGCTAGGCAACATGGTTAACGATGGTATATCAGCAGGTTAGTGAAGGCATATCGCGCTTTTCGTCGGGCGGTCGCTAGCATCGCAGACGGACAGACGTCGACGGATAACCAAATGGGCTAAAAACGCTTGACATCGTCACGCTCCTATGGCACAAAACAGGAACGCTGAAGAATTGCGAGTCGCCGAGGGCGGCTCCGCTGCACGGGCCGGGCACGAAGGTGCCGCGGCCCGTTCGCATTTTCGGGAGAGTGCAAATGGCACTGACGATCGCTTCGGGGAACCAGCGGCGGCGGCAGGTCCGCACGGTTGCGGCCGGCGGCTGGACCCGTGAAAAACGACAGACCTTCCTCGACACGCTGGCGGTGACCTGCAACGTCGGTATCGCCTGTGGCCAGGCGGGGATGTCGACGACGGGGGTGTACCGGCTCCGCCAGCGCGACCCCGAATTTGCCGCGCTTTGGCGCGATGCGCTGCTGATGGGGTATGACCGGCTGGAGGAGCGGCTGCTGCGCCGCGCCGGCGCCGGCGTGAACGATGTCGAATTCGGCACCGGCGAATTGCCGGAGGATCCGCTCGATCCCGAGTTGGCGCTCAACCTGCTGCGCAATCACCGGCCAACGGTGGAGGGGCGGCGCAGGCGCCCCGGCGGGCCGGTACACCGCATCAGCCGCGAGGAGGCGCAGGCGGCGCTGGCCAAGCGGCTGGATGCGCTGGAGAAGCGGCTGAAGGCAGAGCAGGGCAAATGAGCGATCCGCTCGAGCGGCTCGCGCTGCTGCCGCGCAAGGAGCGCGACCGGATGCTGGAGCGCATGTCTGACGGCGAGATCCGCGCGTTCAACGAATGGTGGGAACGCTGGGCGCATGACGGCCAATTCTGGCCCGAGGGCGACTGGCGGGTGTGGCTGATCCGCGCCGGGCGCGGCTTCGGCAAGACGCGGGCGGGCGCCGAATGGGTGAGCCAGATGGCGCGTGACGTGCCCGGCGCCCGGATCGCGCTGGTCGGCGCGACGATCGAGGATGCGCGGCGGGTGATGGTGGAGGGGCCCTCCGGCCTGCTGGCGCTGGGGCTGGAGGGCGAGACGCTCGACTGGCGCGCCACGGCGGGCGAACTGGTGTTCGGATCGGGCGCGCGCGCGCTGGTCTATTCGGCCGAGGCGCCGGAGAAACTGCGCGGCCCCGAGCATGACTTCGCCTGGGCGGACGAGCTGGCCAAATGGTCGGCCGGCACCGCCGATGCGACCTGGGACAATCTGATGATGGGGATGCGCCGCGGCGAAAAGCCGCGGGTGGTGGTGACCACGACCCCGCGCCCGGTGAAGCTGATGCGCCGCGTGATGGCGATCCCGCGCCCGGCCCTGCACGAGACCCGGGGGCGGACGCGGGACAATATCCATCTGCCGCGCAGCTTCGTCGAGGCGATGGTCGCCGAATATGCCGGCACGCGGCTCGGGCGGCAGGAGCTGGACGGGGAGATGATCGACGATGTCGCGGGCGCGCTGTGGCCGCGCGTACTGATCGAGCGGCAGCGCCGCGCGGTTGACGTGCCGCTGGTGCGGGTGGTGGTCGGGGTCGATCCGCCGGCGGGCACCGAGGGCGATGCCTGCGGGATTGTCGCGGTCGGGCTGGGCGAGGACAAGCACGGCTATGTGCTCGCCGATGCGAGCGTCGCGGGGCGCAGCCCGGAGGGCTGGGCGGCGGCGGTGGCGGACTGCGTCGCGCGGTTCGAGGCGGAATGCGTGGTGGCGGAAAAGAACCAGGGCGGCGCGATGGTGGCCAGCGTGCTCAAGGCGGCGGACAGCGCGCTGCCGCTCCGGCTGGTCCATGCCAGCCGCGGCAAGGCCGCCCGCGCCGAGCCGGTGGCGCTGCTCTACGAGCGCGGGCTGCTGTGGCACGCGGGCGTGTTCGCCGAACTGGAGGCGGAGCTGGCCGGGCTGCAGGCATGCGGCGGGTATGAAGGGCCGGGGCGTTCGCCGGACCGGGCGGATGCGCTGGTCTGGGCGGCGACCGAGTTGATGCTGGGGCGCCGCGGACAAGCGAAGGTGCGAACGGTGTGACCTGCTTTCCAATCCTCCCCGCCAGGGGGAGGTGTCAGGCGCAGCCTGACGGAGGGGGCGGAAGCACGCAGGCCTGAGAGGTTCTGGCATCCTCCCCCTCCGTCGCGCGTCGCGCGCCACCTCCCCCTGGCGGGGGAAGATGAGGTCGCCTTCCGATCCTCCCCGGCACGGGGAGGGGGACCATTCGCGCCAGCGAATGGTGGAGGGGGCTCTCCACAAGCGCGTCCGGTGCGGCGGCCCCCCTCCACCACGCGGCTGCGCCGCGCGGTCCCCCTCCCCGTGCCGGGGAGGATTTAGATACTAGGAGAAACGCAATGCGAAACTGCATGGCTGCAGGGCTGCTCGCCCTGCTGACGGGCGCGTGCGCGCTCAATGCGCAGACCGGACTTGCGGTGGGTGCCGGCGTCACGGTGGCGGTGAACGATCGTGACGGCGACGGCATGCTCGATGCTGCCGAGGTCCAGGCCCTGGTCGCCAAGGTGTTCCCGCCCGAGAAATTCTCCGGCGACTTCTGGGACGGCATGCGCACCAGCCTTACCGCCGCCTATCGGGCGCGCGACCTGGACCGGGACGGCAAGCTCAGCGTCGCGGAGCTGGCGCGATGAAGTGGTTCGGGCGCAAGGCCGCGCGTGAAGGCCAACGGCCGGCGCTGGCGCGCGGCGGCTGGGGCAGCCTCGGCGACTGGCCGCGCAGCTATGAGGTGCAGCTGCGCGAAGGCTATTGCCAGAACCCGGTGGCGCAGCGCGCGGTGCGGATGGTGGCGGAAGGCGTCGGCGGCGCCCCGCTGACCGGCACCGATCCGAGGTTGCTGGCGCTGGTCGCAGCGCCCTCGGGCGGGCAGCGGCTGCTCGAGACGCTGGCGGCGCAGCTGCTGCTCCACGGCAATGCCTATGTCCAGCTGCTCACCGACGAAGCGGGCACGCTGCAGACGCTCTATGCGCTGCGCCCCGAGCGGGTGACGGTGGAGCCCGATGCCGCCGGCTGGCCCGTCGCCTATCGGTACCGGGTGGGCGAGCATGTCGCCCGGCTGGCGGCGGACGATGGCGGGCGGCCGCAGATCCTGCACCTGCGCGCCTTCCATCCGGCCGACGACCATTATGGCCTGGGCTGCCTGGACGCGGCGGCGGGTGCGATCGCGATCCACAATGCGGCGACGCGGTGGAACAAGGCGCTGCTCGACAATGCCGCGCGGCCAAGCGGGGCGCTGGTCTATGATCCCGGCGACGGTTCGGCGCTGGCACCCGACCAGTTCGCCCGGCTGAAGGACGAGATGGAGGCAGGCTTCGCCGGCGCCGCCAATGCCGGGCGACCGATGCTGCTCGAAGGCGGGCTGAAATGGCAGGCGATCAGCCTGACCCCGGCCGACATGGATTTCGTGGGCCTGAAGGCGGCGGCGGCACGCGAGATCGCCCTGGCCTTCGGGGTGCCGCCGATGCTGCTCGGGCTGCCGGGCGACGCGGCCTACGCCAATTACCGCGAGGCCAATCGCGCGCTGTGGCGGCTCGCGATCCTGCCGATGGCCGAGCATCTGCTCGGCGGGCTGGTGCGGGGGCTGGGCGGCTGGTTTCCGGGTGCCGCGCTCGCGGTCGATCTCGATCGGGTGACGGCGCTGGCCGAAGAGCGCGAGCTGCTGTGGCGGCAGGTTGCGGGCGCCGACTTCCTGACGAGCGAAGAGAAACGCAAGATGGTGGGGTTGCCATGACCGATGGGACGATGCTGGGCCAGCTGATCGCGCAGGCCGAGAACGAAGGCGCCGAGCTGACCACGCTCCGCGCCATTGCCGAAGAGGCGGGCACCGTGGGGGCGAACCGCGCGCTCGCCCGGCTGGGGCTGGAGGATAGCGGCGCCGCCAAGGACATGGCCGAGCTGCGCGAGCTGCTCAGCGCGTGGCGCGATGCCAAGAAGTCGATGATCAAGGCGGTGATGCAGTGGCTGGGCCGCACGCTGGCGGCGCTGGTGCTGGTGCTGCTGGCGCTGCGGATGGGCTTTCCCGGCTGGCTCAAATGAGCGTGCGCTTCGCCGGCTATGCCGCGGTGTTCGATCGCGAGGACCGCGGCGGCGACGTGGTGCGGCCGGGGGCGTTCGGGGCGGTCGGGCCGGTGCCTTTGCTCTGGCAGCATCGCGGCGCGCCGGTCGGCACGATCGAGGCGATCGGCGAGGATGCGCGCGGGCTGCGGGTGATCGGCCGGGTCGAGGATCCGCGGCTGGCGGCGCTGGTCGCCGAGGGCGCGGTTGCGGGGCTGTCCTTCGGCTACCGCGTGGCCGCCGCCCGGCGCGGGCGGGTGCGCGAGCTGACCGCGATTCGACTGATCGAGGTGAGCCTGGTGGCCGAACCGATGCAGCCGCTCGCGCGGGTGCACGCCGTCGGCTGAGTTTTTCAATCTTTCTTGAGCGGGAGAAGACCATGGATGCGATGGAATCGAGCTTCGAACAGGTGATGCTGCCGCCGGTGCGGCCGATGCTGGCCGGCGGTCGGCCGGTATCGAGCGCGGCGTTCGACGGCTATCTGCGGGGCGGCGTGGAAACCAAGGCGCTGTCGGGCAACAGCGGCGGCGAGGGCGGCTATGCGGTGCCGCGCGAAATCGACGCGCAGATCGACGTGACGCTGCAGGCGATCTCGCCGATCCGGGCGATCGCCAATGTGGTGAAGGTGGGCAGCAGCGGCTATCGCAAGCTGGTCGCGAGCGGCGGCTTCGACAGCGGCTGGGCCTCGGAGACCGCCGCCCGGCCGATCACCGCGACACCCACCTTCAACGAAGTCGCCCCGCCCTTCGGCGAGCTCTACGCCAACCCGGCGGCGAGCCAGGCGATGCTCGACGACGCGATGTTCGATGTGGAAAGCTGGCTGGCCGGCGAGATCGCCCACGAGTTCGCCCAGGCCGAGGGCACCGCGTTCGTGAGCGGCAACGGCACCAACCAGCCCAAGGGCTTCCTCGCGGTGCCGACCTCGACCGCCGCCGATGCGACGCGCGCCTTCGGCACGCTGCAATATCTCGCCACCGGCGCGGCGGGCGCCTTCGCGGCGAACCCGGAGGAAAAGCTGATCGACCTGGTCCAGGCACTCCGCGCGCCCTATCGCCAGGGGGCGAGCTGGGTGATGAACTCGGCGACGCTCGCGCGGATCCGCAAGTTCAAGACCAGCGACGGCCAGCTGCTCTGGCAGCCCGGCATCGCCGCGGGCCAGCCGGCGACCTTGCTCGGCTACCCGGTGGTCGAGGCCGAGGACATGCCGGACATCGCCGCCAATGCCTTCTCGGTCGCGTTCGGCAACTTCCAGGCGGGCTATCTGATCGCCGAGCGCGGCGACACCCAGCTGCTGCGCGATCCCTATTCCAACAAGCCCTTCGTCCATTTTTACGCGACCAAGCGGCTGGGCGGCATGGTCAGCAATTCGGAAGCGATCAAGCTCCTCAAGTTCGCCGCGAACTGAGCCCGGAGGGACGCAACATGGCAGACAGTTTCGCGAACCGGGCCGACCATGTCGCGGCCCCGGCCACGGCGGCGATTGCGGTGGTGCCGAGCGACACCGTGGCGCTGACCGACATTCCCAAGGCGCTCTATGTCGGCACCGGCGGCACGGTGACGATGCGCGGGGTCAACGGCAGCGTCGACACGGTGTGGAAGAACGTGGCGGGCGGCACGATCCTGCCGTTCCGCGCGCGCTATGTGCGGGCGACCGGCACCAGCGCCGCCGACATGCTGGCCCTCTACTGATGGACGGGCTGTCGCTGTCCATCCCGGCGGTGGCGCGCAGACGCGTGCCCCCGCCGCCGGGGGCCGGGGTTTCGACGCGGCTCGACCGCACCACCAGCACCGTGGATTCCACGCTGCGCAGCACCGACAGGAGCTGAGCATGGCCAAGCAGAGCATCAATGTCGGGTCCGCCGCCAATGACGGAACCGGCGATACCGAGCGTGCCGCCTGGATCAAGGCGAACGCCAATTTCGACGAACTGTACGACGGCACCGCGCGGCTGCCCAAGATCGAGAAGACCGCCGCCTATACGGCGTCGAGCGACGATTGCGGCAGCTCGATCCGCGCCGATGCGAGCGGCGGCGCCTTCGCCATCACCCTGCCGGCGAGCGCGGTGCGCGACGGCGATTTCCTCCGCGTCCACAAGGGCGATGCCAGCACCAATCGCGTGACCGTGCGCAATGCTGCGGCGAGCGACCTCGCCTGGCTCTCGGCGCCGGGCGATGCGGTGTGGTTCGTCTGGTGGAAGGGCGCGTGGGAGGCGTTCGACTGGCGGATCGCACCGCTGCGGATCGTCTACACGAGCTCGGGCACCAGCACGAAGCCGCCGCTGGCGAGCGGGCTGGAGGTGACGGCGATCGGCGGCGGTGGGGGCGGCGGCTCCGGCCGCTGCGGCGCCAGCGCCTCGATCCGCACCGGCGGCGGCGGCGGGGGCGGCGGCATGGTGCAGCAGCTGCGCTTCGCTGCCGCGGCGCATAGCGTCACCGAATCGGTGACGGTAGGCGCCGGCGGCAGCGGCGGTCCCTCGCCGGGCACCGCGGCCGCCAACGGCGTCGCCGGGGGCACCGGCGGCGCGAGCCTGCTGGGCGCGCTGATCCGCGCCGATGGCGGCAATGGCGGCGGTGCCGGCCAGGCCGCCAATGCGAGCGGCGGCACCGCGCTGCCGGTCGGCACGTTCGGCGCACTGGGCGGCGGCGGAACCAGTGCCTCGACCGCCACTGCGGGGCTGGGCGGCAACGGCGCGACCGGCGGTGGTGCCGGCGGCGCCAGCATCGATGCGGCCAATGTCGCGCGGGGTGCTGCGGTCGGCGGCGCGGGATCGAACCATGCCGCCGCGCCGCTCTCGGGCGGGACGGCGGGGACCGCGACGATCCCCGCCGGCGGGGCGGGCGCCGCGGCCGATCCGGCACTGCATTCCGGCGGCGCGGGCGGCTTTTCGGGCAATCTGACCGGCAACGGCGCCGCCGGGGGCGCCGGCGGTGCCCCTGGCGGCGGTGGCGGGGGCGGCGGTGCCTGCGATACCGGCTTCTCCCCCGGCGCAGGCGGCAATGGCGGGCGCGGCGAAGTGCGCGTCACCTGGACCTTCGGCTGAGGAGCGGGGACAATGGCAGTCTATCGGGTGATCGAGGCGGGCGCGGTGGTCAACCGGATCGAGTGGGACGGCACGTCCCCATACGACCCGGGCGAGAACCGGACGCTGGAGGTCGAGGCGGAAGCCTCCGCCTGAGCACGGGCCGCAGCAACGCGCGGCGCCAACCAACAGAGGGAGAAGAACCATGGACGCACCGCCCTTTCCGGCGGCGGCGATCGCGAGCGCGTGCGCGGCGGTGAAGGACTATCTGCGCATGGCGAACGGCACCGACGATGCCGCCGTTACCGCCGCCGTCCAGACCGCGCTGGCGCTGGGCGAGGCCTTTACCGGCACCGCCTGGATCGCGCGGCAATGGCAGGCCTGGCTCGGCCGCTCGCCCGACTGGCAGCGGCTGCCGGTGGCGCCGGTCATCGCAATCGGTGCAGTCGAGACGGTCGACGCCGCCGGCACGGCGACCGCGCTGCCGGTGGCGGCGTATACCATCGATCTGGATGCGCGCGGCGAAGGCTGGGTGCGGCTTGCCCCGGCGCCCGCGCCGATGCGGGTGCGCGTTACCTTCACCGCGGGCACGGCGCCGGGCTGGGAGAACCTGCCGCCGCCGCTCGCCCAAGGCGTGGTGCTGCTGGCGGCGCATCTGCTCGAGGCGCGGGGCGACGCCACGGTGCCGCCCGCGGCGGTGGTGGCATTCTGGCGGCCGTGGCGGCGGCTGCAACTGATGGCGGGGGCGCGGCGGCAATGCTGGAGCAGCTGAAGGCGCGCGCCGAAACCACCGGTCGCGCGGCGGCCGCGGACGCGGCCGGGCGATTGGCCGAACGCGCCCGCGAAACGGTGCCGGGCGTGTCGGTGGCGGTCGAGGGCAGCGCCGTCACGCTGTCGGGACGCGGGCTGTGGCGGCGCTGGCTCGCCGATCCGGCGCTGCGCTGGCTGGGAGGGCTGTTGCGATGAGCCCGCAGGAAGCGATCACCGCGGCGATGCGCACGGCGCTGACCGCCATGGGGGCCTTGTCGACCCCGGTCAACGGCGTGTTCGATGCGCCGCCGCCGCGGGCGGCGCGGCCCTATCTGCAGGTCGACGAGGCGATGCTCACCGACTGGAGCACCAAGGACCAGGACGGCCGCGAGGTCCGCACCTCGGTGCTGGTACGCGACGCCGGGCCATCGCGGCAGCGGGTGCGGGCGCTTGCCGCGGACGTCGAGGCGGCGATCGCGGCGATGCCCGCGGCGCTCGGCGGCGGCTGGCGGATCGTCAGCCGGGTGCTGGTCCGCACGCGGGTGGTGGACGGGGGCACGAGCGGCGTGACGGCGGTGGTCGAGCACCGGGTGCGGATGCTGCGTACCCCAACCTAAGCCCCTCCTCCTGGGAGGGGGAGGGGGGAGGGGTTCCAGAACGTCTGTTGGTCTCGGTGAGACACAGCCCCACCCCAAACCCCTCCCCTGAAGGGGAGGGGCTTAAAAGCGTCGCGCCAAGCTGGCGCACGCTCACGAACCAACAGGAGACGAACATGGCAGCGGAAAAAGGCAGCGCCTTCCTGCTCAAGGTGGGCAATGGCGCGACGCCGGTGGTGTACGCCACCGTGGCGGGGCTGCGGACCACGCAGCTTTCGGTGAATGGCGAGGCGGTGGCGATCACCAGCAAGGATTCGGGCGGTTGGCGCGAACTGCTGTCCGGCGCCGGGGTGCGATCGGTCAGCGTGTCCGCCGCGGGCGTGTTCACCGGATCGACCGCTGAGGTGCGGGTGAAGGCCAATGCCCTGGCCGGCACGCTCGACGATTATCGGCTGAGCTTCGAGAGCGGCGAGACGATGACGGGCAAGTTCCTCGTCACCAAGCTCGATTATGCCGGCGATTTCAACGGTGAGCGCAGCTACACGCTGAGCCTGGAAAGCTCCGGCCCGGTGGTGAGCGCATGACCGGCGCGGCCAATCCGGTGCGTGGCGAGGCAACCCTGCGGGTGGGCGGCGTGCCGCTCGTCCTGCGGCCGAGCTTCGAGGCGCTGGTCGCCGCCGAGGCCGAGCTGGGCCCGCTGTTCGCGCTGGTCGAGCGCGCCGCGGCCGGGCGGCTGGCGCTGGGCGAGATGGTCGCGCTGTTCTGGCATTGCCTCAAGTCGGTGCCCGAGGGGCTGACGCGCGAAGCCTTTTCCGAAGGCGTGGCGGAGGCCGGGCTGGTGGCGGCAACCCCGGCGCTCAAGATGCTGATCGGCCAGATCCTGGCAGGACGATGACGTCCTTCGCCGAGGCCGCCGGGCGGCTGGCCGGGCTGGCGGGCCTCGCCTTCGGCTGGAGCCCCGATCGGTTCTGGCGCGCGACGCCGGCCGAACTCGCCGCGCTGCTGGCGGCCGCCATGCCCGACGCGGGCGAACCGCCGAGCGCGGACCTGATCGCAAGATTGCAGGAGCAATTCCCCGATGGATGAGGAAATCGAACGGCTGGTGGTGTCGGTGCGCGCCGATACCGCCGGCTTCGCGCGCGATGTCGACGCGATGCGCGGCACGCTGGAGGGCCCGCTGGCGACCGGCGTCGACAAGGCGGGCAGAACCATCGAGACGACATTGCTGCGCGCGGCGCAGAGCGGCAAGATCGGGTTCGACGATCTCGCCAAGATCGGCGTGAAGGCGCTCGACGAGATCGCGCGGGCCGCACTCGGCGTCGCGTTCCCTTCGGTCAGCGGCGGCGGCGGGGGCGGGCTGTTGTCGCTGCTCGGCGGACTGCTGGGGCTGCCCGGCCGTGCGACCGGCGGGCCGGTGAGCCCGGGCCGCCCCTATTGGGTCGGCGAGCGCGGCCCCGAACTGTTCGTGCCGACCAGCGCGGGGCAGGTGGCGCCCGCGGGCGGCCAGGGCGGCGGGCGTGACGTGCGGGTGTCGATCACCGTCAACGCCGCCGCCGATGCGGCGCCCAGGGCGCTGGCGCAGTCGAGTCGGCAGGTGGCGCGGGCCGTGCGCTCGGCGCTGGCGGGGCTCGACTGATGGGCTGGTGGCTCGCCGCGCGGCGGCGCGACCAGGCGACGGGCGTGATCAGCCGGTTCGATCCGGTCTATTGGACGGTCAACTTCCCGCGGCCGATGATGGCGAGCGTGGTCACCACCGCGCCAGATGCGCTGCGCGTCGACCTGGTCTTCCAGCGGCGCGGCGATCTCGCCGGGTTGATCTGGGAGGCGGAGGATCGCTGGGACCATCCGCTGCTCGCTTATGCGACCGCGCGGGACTTTCGCGGCTGCCGACTGCGGTTCCGCTGGCGGTCTTCGGGCGTGATCGCGCTCGATGCGGTCAACGGCCCGGTGCTGACGATCGAGGGGCGGGACGAGGGCGGCGCGCCGCGCGCCTGGTATGTGCGGCTGTGGAACTATGCCAGCGGCGAAGCAACCGACGCCGAGGTGTCGATCGACTTTGCCGACGTGGCGGGCGGTTTCCTGCTGCCCGGCGAGGCGGATCCGGTCTGGGCCGGGGATGTCGACCGGATGTTCGTCTCGCTGGTGCCGCCGGGCTATGTCGCGGGCGACACCACGCCGCTGGCGGCGGCGAGCGAGGGCTGGGTCGAGCTGAGCGGGATCGCCTGCGACGGGCCGGGGTCGGTGCTGACGATCGGCGACGTGGTGGTGCCCGAGCACGGCCTGTCGATCGCGACCGGCTATGACGACGGCTATAATCAGACGCCGGCGCGGCTGCTGCGGAACATCCTGCAGCTCGGCTATCGCGGCGACATTCTCCATTATGTCGGCATGAGCCATTATTTCCGGCTCGAACCCGCCTCGGGCGGCTTCTATGCGAGCCTCGCCGGCGGTGCGCTCAACCGGTCCTGTGCCGCCTGGCATGTCGATTTTGCCGCGCGGGCGAGGGCGCTCGGCTATGGCGTGATCTGGTCGCTGAGCTACGAGCTGCTCGACCAGCATTGCTGGGGCGACTGGAAGCAGCGCGCCGCCGATGGCAGCCCGGCGCTGACCGGATGGAGCCCGCCCTCGACGCTGCTCTCGCCCGCCCATGCCGGGGCGATGGCCTATCTGCGCGCGGTGGCGCTGGCGTTCGTCGGCATTGCGCAGGGCGCAGGGTTGGCGGTGAAGTTCCAGGTCGGCGAGCCCTGGTGGTGGGTGATGGCCGATGGCCGGCTGTGCATCCACGATGCGGCGGCGCAGGCGGCGCTCGGCAATCCGGCGGCGCAGAACCTCAAGGGCACGGTGAACACCGGCGTGCTCGATGCGGCGGGGGCGTTGCTCGCGGCGTCGACGCTGGCGCTGCGCGATGCGGTGAAGTCGGCGGCGCCGGGCGCGCAGCTGTTGCTGCTCACCTATCTGCCCACCGTGCTCGATCCGGCAATGCCGGAGGCGAAGCGCGTCAATATGCCGGTCGGCTGGGCCTCGCCTGCCTTCGATGTGCTCCAGCTTGAGGATTATGACTGGGCGGCGGCGGGCAATGCGGCGGCGTCCGAGCGCGCGGTCGCGGCGGCGCAGGCACGGCTCGGCTATCCGCCGGCGCGGCAGCATTATCTCGCCGGCTTCGTGCTGCGTGCCGAGGACCGGCTCCAGTGGCGCGCGATCGCCGAGGCGGCGGCGCGGGGCCGCGCGCGCGGGGTCGCCGCGACCTTCGTCTGGGCGCTGCCGCAGGTGGCGCGCGACGGTTTCACCCATTTCGACCAGGAGGCGGATGTGACGCCCTTCGACGACGTGTCCTTCCCGATCGCGCTCGGGCGCGAGGCAGAGGTGGTGCCCGAGCTTTCCACCGCGATCGTCACCAGCGCGGGCGGTGCCGAGCGGCGCAACGCCGCTTGGGCGCAGGCGCGGACGCGCTACGATGTCGGGCCGGGCGTGCGCTCCGAGGCGGACATCGCCGCGCTGCTCGGCTTCTACCGCGCGCGGATGGGCCCGGCGCGCGGGTTCCGGCTGCGCGACCCGTTCGATTACGAGGCCAAGGACCAGCCGATCGGCACCGGCGACGGCCAGACCGCGCGGTTCCAGCTGGTCAAGACCTATGGCGACACGGTCCGCCGGATCACCCGGCCGGTGGCGGGCACGGTGGCGCTCAAGCTGAACGGCGCGGCAACCTCGGCCTTCACCCTGGGCGCGGGCGGGGTGGTGACGCTCGACGTCGCGCCTGCCGCGGGCGTCAAGCTCACCGCCTCCTTCCTGTTCGACGTGCCGGTGCGCTTCGCCGAGGACCAGCTGCGCGTCAGCCGCGCGACCTTCCTCGCCGGGGCGGCCGCCTCGGTCCCGCTGGTGGAGATCCGCGAATGAGCTGGCTCGACGGCACGCTGACCACCGTCACCCTGTGCTGGCGAATCGAGCGCCGCGACGGGGTGACGATCGGCCTCACCGCGCATGACCGCGACCTGCTGATCGACGGCGTGCTCTACCGCGCCGCGCCGGGGATGACCCCCAGCGCGGTCGAGCGCAGCGCGACGCTGGAGGCGGACAGCATGGACGTGCACGGCATGCTCTCCGGCGATGCGATCTCCGAGACGGACCTGCTCGCGGGGCGCTGGGATTTCGCCCGCGTCGCGCTGTTCGCCACCGACTGGACTGCGCCGGGCGAAACGGTGGCGCTGGGCGAGGGAACGATCGGCGCGATCGAGACGCGGGACGGCGCGATCACCGCCGAGCTGCGCGGGCTCACCGCCGCCTTCGACGCGCCGGTGGCCGAGGCGACCTCGCCCGATTGCCGCGCCGAGCTGGGCGATGCCCGGTGCCGCGTGGCGATGGCCGGGCGACGGCGCTTCGCGCGGGTGACCGCAGTGGCCGATGCGGTGGTGACGCTGGACGCGGCCGAACCCGCCGCCAATGCCTATGGCAATGGCCGACTGCGCTGGTTCGGCGGGGCGAACAGCGGGCTGGAGGATGTGATCGCCGCCTCCGACGGCAACCGGGTGACGCTCCGCCGCCCGCCGCGCTTCGACGGGGTGGGTGCGCTGGTTCAGCTGATCGAGGGATGCGATGGCCGGTTCGAGACGTGCTCGGGCCGCTTCGCCAACGCCGCCAATTTCCGCGGCGAGCCCTTCCTGCCGGGCACCGACTTGCTCACCCGCTATCCCGGCGCATGAGCGGCGCGGCGGTGGTTGCGGCGGCGCGCGCGGCGCTCGGTGCGCCCTTCCGGCTGCATGGGCGCGACGTGGCGACGGGGCTCGACTGCGTCGGGCTGGCGGTGGTCGCGCTCGGGCGCGGCGCGCCGGCGACATATCGGCTGCGGACCGGCGATGCGGCGGGCACTGCGGCGCAGCTACGTGCGGTGGGGCTGGTCGAGGTCGCCGAGGCGGCGCCGGGCGACCTGCTGCTCTGCCGGAGCGGGCCCGGCCAGCTGCATCTGGCGATCCGCTGCGAGGACGGAATCATCCATGCCGACGCGATCGCGCGCCGCGTGGTCGAACGGCCGGGCCCGGTGCCCTGGCCGGTGTTGAGCTGCTGGCGTCTGGGGGAGGAAGGCTGATGGCGACGGTAGTGCTGACGGTGGCGGGCGGGTTGATCGGCGGCCCGTTCGGCGCGGGGCTGGGCGGCCTGATCGGCAATGCCATCGACCACCAGCTGCTGTTCAAGCAGGGCCCGCGCGAAGGTCCGCGGCTTGCCGACCTGCGCGTGCAGACCTCTAGCTACGGCACCGCGGTTCCGCAGCTGTTCGGAACGATCCGGGTGGCCGGCAGCGTGATCTGGGCGACCGACCTGATCGAGCATCGCGCCACCGAGGGCGGCGGCAAGGGACGACCCTCGGCCACCTCGTACAGCTACACCGCCTCGTTCGCGATCGCGCTGTCGACACGGCCGATCCTCGACGTGGGGCGGATCTGGGCGGACGGCCAGCTGCTCCGCGGCGCGGCGGGCGACTTCAAGGTGCGCACCGGCTTCCGGCTCTATACCGGCGCCGAGGACCAGCCGGTCGATCCGCTGATCGCCGCGATCGAGGGATCGGGCAGGGCGCCCGCGCATCGCGGCACCGCCTATGCGGTGTTCGAGGACCTCGAGCTCGCGACCTTCGGCAACCGAATTCCCCAGCTGAGCTTCGAGGTGATCGCCGATGCCGATCCGGTACCGGCGGGCAGCGTGGCGCGGGCGCTGGGGGTGGCGGCCGACGGACTCGCCACGCCGCTTGCCGGCTTCTCGGCGCAGGAGTCGATGCGCACGACGCTCGACACGCTGTGCGCGGCGACGGGCGCCTGGGTGCAGAGCGATGGCGCTGCCGTGCGGCTGCAGGCCGGCACCGGCGCAGCACGGGCGATGGCGGACGGCGGCGTCGGCGCCGATGCCCAGCCTACCGGCCGCGGGGTGCGCGCGATTGCCGCCGCCGATGCCGCGCCGCGGCGGCTAAGCATCGGCTATTATGATCCGGCGCGCGATTATCAGGCCGGGGTGCAGCAGGCGGCACGCCAGGGCACGGGTACGCGCGAGACGCGGATCGATTTGCCCGCCGTGCTCGATGCGGGATCGGCCAAGGCGATGGCGGCGGGGGCGCTGGCGCGGACCGACCTGGCGCGCGAGCGCCGCACGCTGACCTTGGGCTGGGAGGCGCTGACGCTCGCCCCCGGCGCCCGCATCACCATCGACGGCGCGCCCGGCCAGTGGCGCGTCGATCGCTGGTTGCTCGAGAACATGGTGGTGAAGCTGGAATGCGTCCCGATCGCCGAGGCACCGCTCGCGGGTGCGGCGAGCCCCGGCCGGGCGGTCACGGCGCCCGACGCGCAGCGGGGCAGCACCATCCTGCTGCCCTTCGAGCTGCCGCCGCTCGACGACGTGGCGGCAACGGTGCCGAACCTCGTCGTCGCGGCGGCCGGCACCGGCAGCGGCTGGCGCCGCGCCGCGCTGCTGGCGAGCATCGATGGCGGTGCGAGCTGGGCGCCGGCGGGGGATACCGCCTATCCGGCGATTCTCGGCACGGTGCAGGTGCCGCCGGGCGCGGCGCGCGCGGCGCTGATCGATGGCGCGGGCTATGCCGAGGTGGAACTCGCCCGCGCCGACATGGTGCTGGCCAATGTGGACCTGGCGGCGCTGGATGCCGGTGCCAACCTGGCGATGCTGGGCGATGAACTGCTTCAGTTCGGCCAAGTGCAGAGCCTCGGGGGTACGCGCTGGCGCCTGTCGCAGCTATGGCGCGGGCGGCGCGGTACGGAGGCGGCGATCGGCACCCAGCGCGCGGGAGACCGCTTCGTGCTGGTGACGCGCGACACGCTGAAGCCGCTCGACCTCCGCGTTGCGATTGGTGGTTCCGTGCAACTGCTCGCGCAAGGCTCCGACGATCCGGTCGACGCGCCGGCCGTCACCGCCATGTCGAACGGCATCTCGCTGCTGCCGCCATCGCCGGTACAGCTTCGCGCGACGCGGCAGGGCGACATCACGCAGATCGGATGGGCCCGGCGCAGCCGAGTCGGCTGGGCGTGGCGCGACGGCGTCGACGTGCCGCTGGGCGAGGAGAGCGAGCGGTATCAGGTGGAAATCGCGCGCGGTGGCGAGCGCAGCGTGCGCACGCTGGATGCGCCCGGGCTGACGCTTTCCGCCGAAGATCGCGCGCTGCCGCTCACGCTGGCGGTCCGGCAGATCGGCACGCATGGCCTGTCGCCCGCCGCCCAGCTTTCGCTTCCCAGCCTTGGAGACGACCGATGACCGCTTCGCCGACACCGCGCCTGGCACTGCCGATGCTCGAACCCGGACAGGCGCAGAAGGAGATGTTCCACAACGAAGCCCTGGCGCTGCTCGACATCGCGACGCAGGCGGCGGTGGTTGCGGCAATGGTCAACGTGCCGCCGTCCGCGCCGAGTCTCGGCCAGTGCTGGATCGTCGGTGCTGCACCGCAAGGCGCCTGGGCCGGGCAGACACGCAAGCTGACAGGGTGGACCGAGGGAGGCTGGCGTTTCTTGTCGCCGCGCGACGGCATGCGGGTTTGGGTGGCGGCGGACCAGGCTTTGGCATTGTACGCCGGCGGAGAATGGTACCAAGGGCGTACCTATGGAAGACTTTTTATCGAGGGGCGACAAGTAGTTGGGCCTCGGCAGCCGAATGTGGCGGAACCGACGGGGGGGACGACGGTTGACGCAGAGGCGAGAAGGGCGATCTCTGCGGTCGTGCAAACGTTGCGCCAACACGGGTTGATCGGAGTCGATTAACATGTGACGTTTGTGCAACAGTCCGCGGGTTTGTGCGCTTGCGCCGAAACTTTGGTTTGAGTAGTGAGTTTGGCCTGTCCGTTAGGACGACCATGAAAGGGGATTATGATGCGGAAGCTTGCCGTCACTTTGGCGCTCGCCACGACCGCGCTCAGCACGCCCGCCTTTGCCCGCGACGACGCGTGGTATGTGGGTGTTGAAGGCGGCGCGATGCTCGTCGAGGACATTCACTTCGACGTCGGCGCCAGCCAGGATGCTGTGACGCAGAACAACAACCATGCCGGCTGGGATGTCGGTGGTACCATCGGTTATGATTTCGGTCCGTTCCGTGCGGAAGCCGAAGTCAGCTACCGCCGCGTTTCGGGTGACTCGGTCCGCACTGCGGTCGGCGTTCCGATCCGCACCGGTGCCGGCACCGCCGCGATCTTCCCGGCGGGTTCGTACGAGAACACCGGCAGCAAGACCTCGGCCCTGTCGTTCATGGTCAACGGCCTGCTCGACTTCGGTGACGACAACGGCCTGCAGGGCTTCGTCGGCGGTGGTGCCGGCGTGTCGCGCGTGAAGAACGACCTGTTCATCACCGGTACCGCCAGCACGCTGAGCGACTCCGACACCGTCTTCGCCTGGCAGGCGCTGGCCGGCGTCCGCGCGCCGCTCAGCAAGAACGTGGACGTGTCGCTGAAGTACCGCTTCTTCAACGCGCCCGACGTCAAGCTGGTCGACATCGGCGGCAACCAGTGGAAGGGCCGCTTCCGCTCGCACAGCCTTCTGGTCGGCCTGACCTACAACTTCGGTGCGCCGGAAGAGCCCGTCGCTCCGCCGCCGCCGCCGCCGCCGCCGCCGGTTGCTGAGCCGGCTCCGCCGCCCCCGCCGCCCCCGGCTCCGGAAGCCAAGGTCTGCACGCCTGGGCCGTACATCGTGTTCTTCGACTGGAACAAGTCGGACATCACGCCGGAAGCAGCGAGCATCCTGGACAATGCGATCAGCAACTATGCCGATTGCAGCAACACCAAGGTTGTCATCGCCGGCTACACCGACCGTTCGGGTTCGGCGAGCTACAACGTTGGCCTGTCGCAGCGTCGCGCCGACACCGTCCGCAGCTACATGGGTGGCAAGGGTATCCCCGACGCCGCAATGTCGGCTCAGGGCTTCGGCGAGAGCAACCCGCGCGTTCCGACTGCCGACGGCGTTCGCGAACTCCAGAACCGTCGCGTGGAAATCACCTACGGTCCGGGTTCGGGCATGTAATTGCCGCCTTCCCGCAAGGGATGGACGTGAAAAGAGGGGAGACCGGGCAACCGGTCTCCCTTTCTTTTTGCGCATGTACCAGGACCGTGCAGCGGGCGCGCTGCGCCATGCCGCGCGCTGGCGGCGGTTTAGGCCCTGTTCTCCGTTCCGATGCGGGTCAGACGTCCGCCGCGAGCGCAGCTGCGAGCCACTCCGGCACCAGCGCGTCGCCGAGCGCTTCGACGCGGCGCAGTTCGACCATTTTGCCCAGCGCGGGATAGGTGGCGCGGGTGCGATCGCCCGGTTCGGCAAGCGGGGCGACGACCAGCCGGCGGTTGACCTTGGCGCGATAGTGCATCCGCGCGGTGTTCTCCTGGCCGACATAGCAGCCCTTGGTGAAGCTCACCCCGTGCAGCTCCTGCGCGTTGCATTCCAGCCAAAGGGTCTTGTCGCTGCCGAGCTCGTCGGCGCCTTCGGTGACGCCGAGCGACAGGCGATGCGCATGCCAGCTGTTGGCCGCGCTTCCGCCCGCCGCATCGCCAAGCCAGCGGTAGCCCAGGGCCGCCAGCCGCGGATCGGGCACCGCACCCGGGTGCGGGGAGGGCGACCAGTGTACGCCTGCCGCGACCGGCTCGATTACGATCGCGCGGCGCAGGCGATACATGGTCAGCCGCTTTGCCAGCGCGTCGCGGGCGGTCGCCTCGCAGTCGATCAGGATCGCGTCGCCGTCCGCCCAGAGGAGGAAGTCGAACAATGCCTTGCCCTGGGGCGTGAGCAGACCCGCCCAGCGCGGCGTTTCGGCCGTGACGCTGGCCAGGTCCTGCGGCAGCAGTCCCTGCAGAAAGCCGCGAACATCGTCGCCGGAGAGGCGCAGCAGCGCACGATCGTCGAGCCAGGTGCTGGTATCGTCCATGCCGAACAGGTAGGACGCGGCCAACGCTCACGAAAGAGGCAAAGCCATGGCGAATGTCGAACTCAAGCTGCGCGGCGGTCGCGTGCATCTTCCCAGCGGACCGGCGGAGGTGGATGTCGGTGTCTCCGCCGGCAAGATCGTCGCGATCGGGAATGTCGGCGATGCGGGCGAGACAATCGACTGCACCGGGCTCGACGTACTGCCCGGGGTGATCGACAGCCAGGTCCATTTCCGCGAGCCGGGGCTTGAATATAAGGAAGATCTGGAGAGCGGCAGCCGTTCGGCCGTGTTGGGCGGGGTGACCGCGGTGTTCGAGATGCCGAACACCAAGCCCAATACCGACAGTGCCGACGCCGTGGCCGACAAGCTCCGCCGCGCGCACCGCCGCATGTGGTGCGACCACGCCTTCTATGTCGGCGCGACCAACCACAATGCCGAGCATCTGGCGGAGCTGGAGCGGCTGCCGGGCACCGCGGGCGTGAAGATCTTCATGGGCGCCTCGACCGGCGATCTGCTGGTGTCCGACGACGCCAATCTCGCGCGGGTGCTCGCCTCGGGCCACCGCCGCGTGGCGATTCATGCCGAGGACGAGTTCCGCATGCAGGAACGGCTCGGCGAACGGGTGCCCGGCGATCCTTCCTCGCACCCGGTGTGGCGCGACGACGAGAGCGCGATCCTCGCCACCCGGCGCATCCTGCGGCTGGCGCGCGAAGCCCGGCGGCGGATCCACGTCCTCCACGTCACCACCCCGGCCGAGCTGGAGCTGCTTGGGCAGAACAAGGACATCGCGACCTGCGAAGTCACGCCCCAGCACCTGACGCTGGCGGGCGAGGAGGCCTATCCCGCGATCGGCACCTATGCACAGATGAACCCGCCGATCCGCTCGGGTGCGCATCGCGACGGGCTGTGGCACTGGCTGCGCCAGGGTGTGCCCGACGTGCTCGGCTCGGACCATGCGCCGCACACGCTGGAGGAGAAGGCCAAGCCCTATCCCGACAGCCCCAGCGGCATGCCGGGCGTGCAGACGCTGCTGCCGCTGATGCTCAACCATGTCGCGGAGGGCCGGCTGACGCTGCAGCGGCTGATCGACCTGACCAGCGCCGGCCCGCAGCGGATCTTCGGGCTGGTCGGCAAGGGGCGCATCGTGCCGGGCTACGACGCCGATTTCACCGTGGTCGACCTCAAGGCGCGCTGGACGGTGGACGAGGCCTGGCTCGCCTCGCGCTGCGGCTGGTCGCCGTTCACCGGCATGGAGCTGACCGGCCGCCCGGTCGGCACGATCATCCGCGGCAACCGGGTGATGTGGGAAGGCCAGCTCGCCAACCAGGCGATCGGCGAACCGGTGAAGTTCGAGGCGGTCGAATTCGGCTGAGGCTGGGGGCGGGGCTGCCGAGGCGGCCCCGCCCTCACCCGATCAGAAGGGCAGCCAGCGCTGCTTTTCGCTGAACTTCATATAGCCGGCGTTGACGCCCAGCCGCCAGCCGACGCCCAGCCGCACCGGGATCAGCACGATGTCGCCGCGGCGGAGATACGAGGCCGAGAAGCCGCCGACCAGATAGGCATGGCCCTCGCCCTGCGGGAATCGCTTGTAGATCTCCTGGCTGTCGTAGAGGTTGTAGACCAGCACGAACACCTTGTTGGCGTCGCCGCCCAGGTCGAAGCCGATCGACGGGCCGGTCCAGTAGATCGGGCGCTGCCCCTCGACCTTGTGGAACATCTGCCCCTTGCCGTAGCGCAGCCCGACGCCGATCGCGCCCGAGGCCTCGCTGCCGGCGATATAGGCGTTGGGCTTGCCCTGGTCCTTGAGGATGTCCTCGAGCAGCTTGGCGAGGCCCGAGGCGCCCTTGCCGAACGTGCCTTCGGCGGCGGCGAGCAGATCGTCCTTCTCGAACGTGTCGGTCGCCGCCTGGCGCGCGGAGGTTGCAGAGGGATCGGCCGCGGCGGGGCTGGTCGGCGCGGTCTGCACGGGGGGCGGGGGCGTATCGATCGGGGGCGGGGCCGTGTCCGCGGGCGGATAGGATTCCTGCATCTGCGTCGTGGCGGGCGGCGGCGCGCTCTGCTGCGGCTGTCGCTGCTGCGGCGGCGACTTCAGGTCCGAATCGATCGCGGTATTGGGGTCGATCGTCGTCATCTGGGCGGCGGCGGGGACGCTGCCCAGCCCGGTGACGGCAACTGCCAGAAGCGTGAACCAACCCGATCGCATCATCAAAATTTCCCGAACCCTGCTGCTTTTGCGGCTGCCATCCTAGGGGCGCAGGGCTGTCGCGGCAATGAATGGGCGCCCGATCGACTCGATTTCACGTTCATGTGGTTATCCCCGTTGATTGCGGGCGAAGGGCTCGTTATAGGGCTCGACCTCGGCGCATCCGGAGACGTGGGTGAGTGGCTGAAACCAGCGGTTTGCTAAACCGCCGTACGGGGATTACTCGTACCGAGGGTTCGAATCCCTCCGTCTCCGCCATCTGACCGCTGCCGCGGCTTACTCCGACAATTGACGCGATCCGCACTCCGTGGTTGAACCGCGCCCGCGCGGCCCCTAAGTCGCGCGTGCGGCTTGTTACCGCTAACCTGCATTTTCAGAATCATCCTCGACTATCGGAGAGATCTCGTCATGGCGCTGACCGGAGAATTGTTCATCGCATCGAAGCGCGTTGCCCGCGACGCCGGCTTCCGCGCCGTTGCCGCCGCCACCGGCAGCGAGATCGAACCCAGCTTCAGCACGGCGACGCTGGAAGACGTCGATTCCGCCTGCGCCGCCGCTGAGGCCGCGTTCCTGCCCTATTCGAGCCTGCCGCGCGAAGAGCGCGCCAAGTTCCTCGAAGCCATTGCCGAGGAGATCGAGGCGCTGGGCGACGAACTGATCGAGCGCGCGATGCAGGAAAGCGGCCTGCCCCAGGCCCGCCTCCAGGGCGAGCGCGGCCGCACCGCCGGCCAGCTGCGTCTGTTCGCCAAGGAACTGCGCCTGGGCGATTATCTCCGCGTCCGCATCGACCATGCGATCCCCGATCGCGCGCCGCTGCCCAAGCCGGACCTGCGCCTGCGCATGGTGCCGCTGGGCCCGGTCGCCGTGTTCGGCGCGTCGAACTTCCCGCTCGCCTTCTCGACCGCGGGCGGTGACACCGCTTCGGCACTCGCCGCCGGCTGCCCGGTGGTGGTGAAGGGCCACCCGGCGCATCCGGGTACGGCCGAGCTGGTCGCGACCGCGATCCAGCGCGCCGTGGAAAAGACGGGCATGCCCGAAGGCGTGTTCTCGATGGTCGCCGGTACCGCCAATGAGCTGGGCGAGGCGCTGGTCCGCGATCCGCGCATCACCGCGGTGGGCTTCACCGGCTCGCGCGGCGGTGGCCTGGCGCTGGTCCGCATCGCGCAGAGCCGCCCGGTGCCGATTCCCGTCTATGCCGAGATGAGCAGCATCAACCCCGTCTTCCTGCTGCCGGCGGCGCTGGAAGCCCGTGCCGAGGCGCTGGGCAAGGGCTATGTCGCCTCGGTGACGATGGGCGCCGGCCAGTTCTGCACCAATCCCGGCCTGGTGCTTGCGCTGGAAGGCCCGGCGCTGGAGCGTTTCCTCGCGGCTGCCAGCGAAGCGATGCTCGGTGCGCCGGCGCAGGTGATGCTCACCCCGAACATCCACAAGGCCTATGAGAGCGGCGTGGCGAAGCTCGCGGGCGTGTCGACCGTCCAGCAGATCGCGCAGGGCGTCGAAGCCCAGGGCCCGACCTGCGGGCGCGCGGCGCTGTTCACGATGAAGGGTTCGGACTTCCTCGCCGACCCGAGCCATGCCGAGGAAATCTTCGGCGCGACCTCGCTGCTGGTGCGCTGCGCCAATGTCGACGAGCTCAAGAAGGTCGTATCGCTGCTCGAAGGCCAGTTGACCACCACGCTGCACATGGACGACGCCGATGTCGCCATCGCGCAGGAACTGCTGCCGTCGCTGGAGCGCCTGGCCGGCCGCATCCTCGCCAATGGCTGGCCGACCGGCGTCGAAGTGACCGACGCGATGGTCCATGGCGGGCCGTTCCCGTCGACCTCGGACGGCCGCAGCACCTCGGTGGGGACGCTGGCGATCGACCGCTACCTGCGCCCGGTGTCGTACCAGGACCTGCCGGAAGCGCTGCTCCCGGCGGACCTGCGCGATGGTGCCGGCGTGCCGGCGCGGGTGGACGGCAAGCCGACGGTTTGAGGCTTTTCTAAGCTCCCCTCCTGCTTGCAGGAGGGGAGCTCGATTTGCCGCTATCAGATTTGAGCTATTTCTAACGCGAAGTGAGTGTCACTTATTTTCGCGTCGTATTGTTTTAGGTTGAGTGGACTCTGAGAAAGTAGGCCCTCAACAAATTTCCGATCATCCGTAGACATTTTGGCCCCAAATATCACTCCGCAGAGTACCTCTGGTGGAAACTTGCGGTGGCCAGGCGGTGACCCATAATCCACCATTCGCTTCTCTCTCTCGTATTCCCAGTCGATCGCTTTGGTGAGTACAGCGTCCTCAAAGGATTGCTCATCGAAGGTCCGTGTGCCCTCGATTATCGGCCGATCCTTTTCATATTTGACGTCGAACGCCAACCATGGGTTCGGATCCAGACGCTCATGGAAAACGAAGCAAATGCCTTTGTGAGAGTTCGCGTAATGCGCCCACATCAAAACGGAGTCGGGAAGTGACGAGAAACAGGTCACGGCTGACGATTTGAGAAGATCTCTAAGCGAATCTCTCATAAGAATTGCGTTCTGTCGCCGACCGCGCGCTCGAATTTCGCGTTTCTGAACGCGGCGGTCATATCGCGAGCTTGAAATGCTACTTCGCGCTGCCTGTGATATGAAGGATTCTTGCCTGAGCTTCGACATGGACCACTGAACTGTTGGTGCGCAGTCAAACGGATCGTTGAAGGATGCTGGGCTCTGCCAGTACATGCGATTGTGAAGAATGATGTCGCGTGCTGTATCTCTGCCGTAAGGTCCTTCGAGAGACCTGTACTTGAAGAGCCAAAGTGGATCACCTGCAAACGGGTGTTCTGTCGTCGAGGCTTCGCTTTGCTCCATGCTTCCAGCTTATGCCAAAGAAATTGACAAGCCAACAGTGGCGGAGAACGCGATCACCGCCGCTTGGCCTGATCCAAAGATTTCGCGCGACGCGCGGCAAACTTCGCTTCCACCTCCTCATTGCTCGCGCCTTCGCCACGCCGAATTGACTCGCGCGCAAGCTCGACCTTCCGCGTCAGGAAGGTCAGATAGCCGTCGCAGCTGCCGTCAGAACTTTGCCTCGCCATAGACCCGCGTGATATCCCCCTGCCAGTCGCCGTGATAGCGATCGAGCAGGATCTGCGCCGGTACCTTGCCGGTGCGCACGATCTCGCGCAGCGGGTCGAGGAAGCCGGATTCGTTGTCGCCCGAGCCGTTCAGCCGGTTCCGCGCCTTGAGCCCCGCGCCGGCGATCTCCAGCACTTCGCCGGCGATATCTGCCAGCTTGCCGCCGCCGGGGAGGGGGGCATCCAGCGCCAGCTTCGGCACCGCGCTGCGCAGCGCTTCGCGGCCTTCCATCGACCAGCCCTTCACCAGATCCCAGGCGGCATCGAGCGCGCCCGAATCGTAGAGCAGGCCCACCCACAGCGCCGGCAGCGCGCAGATGCGGCCCCAGCGGCCGCCATCGGCGCCGCGCATCTCGAGGAACTGCTTCATCCGCACTTCGGGGAAGGCGGTGGAGAGATGGTCGGCCCAGTCGTCCATCGTCGGCAGCTCGCCGGGCAGGACCGACAGCTCGCCCTTCAGGAAGTCGCGGAAGCTGAGGCCCGCCGCGTCGATATACTTGCCGTCGCGATAGACGAAGTACATCGGCACATCGAGGGCATAGTCGGCATAGCGCTCGTATCCGAAGCCGTCCTCGAACACGAAGGGCAGCATGCCGGTGCGGGCCGGATCGGTGTCCGACCAGATATGGCTGCGATAGGAGAGATAGCCGTTGGGCTTGCCCTCGGTGAAGGGCGAGTTGGCGAACAGCGCGGTCGCCAGCGGCTGCAGCGCCAGGCCGACGCGGAACTTCTTCGCCATGTCGGCTTCGCTGGCATAGTCCAGGTTCACCTGGATCGTGCAGGTGCGCAGCATCATGTCGAGCCCGAGGCTCCCCACGCGCGGCATGTGGCGCAGCATGATCTCGTAGCGGCCCTTGGGCATGATCGGCAGCTCGGCGCGGGTCTTGTCCGGCCACATGCCCATGCCGAGGAAGCCGATGCCCAGCCGGTCGCCGACGGCCTTGACCTGCTTCAGGTGGCGGCCGGTTTCGGCGCAGGTGTCGTGGAGATTCTCCAGCGGCGCGCCGGAAAGCTCGAACTGGCCGGCGGGCTCCAGGCTGATCGCGCCGTCGGGGCCGGACAGGGCGATGACATGCTCGCCTTCGTAGATCGGCTTCCAGCCGAATTCGGTGAGGCCGATCAGCAGCGCATGGATGCCGCCGCGCTCTTCATAGCTGGGCGCGCGGTGGCTGCCGTCCATCCAGTAGACGAACTTCTCATGCTCGGTGCCGATGCGCCAGCGTGTCGCCGGCTTCTCGCCCTTGGCGAAATATTCCACCAGCTGGGCGCGATCCTCGATGACCGCCGCGGTCTTGGTCGAAACGGTCTTGGTGCTCATTTTCGCGCCCTTAGCGATGCCGGCGAAACGACGCCAGCGGATTTTTGTACCGTTCGGTTTACCAGTCGCCCGCGGCGCCCATCCACAGGCTTACCGCCGCCGCTGCCGCGGTCTCGGCGCGCAGGATGCGGGGGCCGAGCGCGATTCCGATCGCCTGCGAAACGGCGCGGATTGATTCGCGTTCCTCCGCGTCAAATCCGCCCTCGGGGCCGACGAGGATCGCGGCCGGGCCGGGGCGCGCGCGCATCGCCTCCAGCGCCGGCAGGCCGCCCGTTTCGTCGGCGAAGAACAGGGCGCGATCCGCCGGCCAGTCGCGGAGCAGGGCGGGGAGCTTCACCGGTTCGACCAGTTCGGGCAGGGCGGTGCGGCCGCATTGCTCGGCTGCCTCGATCATGTGGCTGCGCAGGCGATCGAGGTTGAGGCGATCGATCACGGTGCGGCGGGTGAGGACAGGAACGAGGCGCGCGACGCCCAGTTCACACGCTTTTTCGGCCACCCAGTCGATCCGGCCCTTCTTGACCGGCGCGGCGCAGAGCCACAGGTCCGGCACCGCCTCATGCGGGCGGAGCTGCTCGGTGATCTCCAGCGTCAGGTCGCGCTTGCCGACATCGCGGGCGATGCCGAGCCATTCGCCGTGCACGCCGTCGAACAGCTTCACCGCTTCGCCCGGCTTCATCCGCATCACCGAACCGAGATAATGCGCCTGGGGACCGTCGATCCGGCGCAGGCCGGGTTCGAGCGGACCTTCGACGAACAGGCGAGGGGCGGATTGCGGCGGCCAGGCGGGGGTTGCGGGCATGGGGCTGCTGTAGCCGCGCCATGCCCCGTCCGTCCATCCGGGCGCGGCGTTACTGCCCTTGGTAGCGGATCTTCCAGAGCTTGTAGGGGGAGCCGTCGGGGAGCGCCACCGGTTCCAGCCAGTCCGGCACCTGCCCCTTGGCGAGCTGGGCGTAGAAGCCGACCGGGTTGTGCGACCGGTAGACGGTCGTCTCCGCCATGTTGGGGCAGAGCAGCAGGTACGCCGCCTTGTGGCGCGCGGCGATCGGGCGGAAGCCGTCGGCGGTGCCGGTAAAGGCGTGGTGGACGTCGAGGATCGCCTGGCCGTTGCGGTGATAGGGGCCCGCGACCGCATTATGGTGCGTCACCACGATCAGCCGCGGCCCAAGGTCGACCTGGGTGAACATCGTGGCGGCGGGGATCGCGTCCAGCGTGCGCAACTGCGAGGTGCGGGTGCAGGCGATGTTCGCCTGGCGCACCTTGTCGCTGCCGGGCCTGGCGGCGGTCTTGTTGACCCAGGGCATCTTCACGCCGCTGGCGACCACGCCGACGATGGCGAAGGCAAGCACCGCCACGCCGATCCGCACCCACAGCGGCCCGCGCCGGACGGCCAGCGGCACCAGGATCCAGATCAGCGCGGTGATGCCGGGCACCGCGAGCAGCTGCGCACCCGGCGCCGCGCGCATCTGCCACAGCAGCATCGCGGCGGCGAAGGCGGTGAACAGCGCGACGGCAACCCAGCCGACCAGCTTCGGGCTGCGTCGCGCGTTCCACACCGCGAGCAGCGCGCCGAGCAGGCCGAGCCCCGCAACGATCGCGACCGGCACTGCCGTGTCGGCCGGATGGCGGTAGATCGGCCGCGCCTCGCGGACGTTCGACAGCCAGGTCTTGTACAGCTCGTCGGAGACCTGCTCGGGCCGCCCGAGGCATTGCGGGAAGAAATGGATGAAGCCCGCCACGATCAGCCCGCCGGCGACCAGCGCCAGCGCCAGCCGCACCCAGCGCGACGCGGGGTTGGCCAGCGTCATCGCTACCAGCAGCGCGCCGGCCGCGACCAGCACGCTCAGCCATACCGGCGTCAGCGCGTCGCAGCGCATCGCCTGGTTGGCGGTGGAGGCAAAGGCCGCGAAGCCGATCGCCGAGCCGCCGCCGAGCGTGAGGCCATAGACCATCAGCCGGGCCCGCTCGGCCGCGTCCCAAACCCAGCGCAGCGCCAGGATCGCGCCGGCCATGGCGCAGAAGGGAAGGAGCTCCAGCCCGATCGAGAGTGAGAAGGCGCTCGCCAGCCCGACCGTCGCGCCGCCCCGCTCGCCCCTCGGGTCGGCGATGCCGGCGACGGTCATCGCCAGCGCGGCAAGCTGCCAGCCATGATGGTCGATGCGCAGCGGCGCGTACATCGGCAGCGTCGTGGTGCACACGCTCACCAGCAGCACCAGCGCGATCGGCCAGGCGAAATTCGACACCAGACGTCGCACGGTCAGCGCGAGCCCGGTCATGGTGATCGACAGCGGCAGGAGCGGTGCGACGCCGCACGCCCATTTCTCCGCCGTCGCCATGCCGACGAACGGCTTGAGCAGCAGGATCAGCCCGGCGATCGGCAAATCGACGATGCGCGACCAGTGGATGTCGAATCCGCCCAGCGCCGGGTCCATCCGATACTGGCGCAGATCGTACCAGCCCTGGCCCGCCAGCAGCGCGCGGACCTGCATCAGCCGCATATTGTCGTCGGTGTCGCCCAGCGTCAGCCAGTAGATATTGCCCTGGCGCTGGGTGATGAACCACACGGTCACGCACGCCCAGGCGACCAGCGTCCACAGCAGCCAGTGGCGGTCCATTTCGTCTCGAACGCGGAAAAGCCGCTGAATCTTGGGCGTCAAAATCGCTTTCCTCGGATGCTGCCGCGCATTAGGGCGAGCCCCGGTCAGAGGGCAAGCGAGATGACGGCGGTACTACAGCGAGTGGAAGCATTGCGGGCCAGCGGGGTGCTGGGCCAGCTGATCCGCTTCGTCATCGTCGGGGGGCTCTCGACGGTGGTCTATGCCGCCGTCTACTGGCCGCTCGCCACCTATGTTATCAACCCGGTGGTCGCTTCGGTGGCGGGCTTCCTGGTCGCGGTGGTGTTCGGCTATTTCATGCACAGCCGCTGGAGCTTCCAGGGGCACGGCGCCGAGGAAAATGCGGCGCTGAAACTGAAATTCTTCGTCGTGCAGGCGACGGGCATGCTGCTCAACGCAGGCTTCACCTGGCTGCTGACCGGCCCCTGGGTCCATGGACCAACCTGGTGGCCGCTGGTGCCGGCGGTGCTCGTCACGCCCTTCGCGACTTTCGCACTCAATCGCTTGTGGGTTTTCGGCTGAATGGACCGTATCGTTTACGACCGCATGGCGGCGCATGATTCCACCCACTGGTGGTACCGCGCCCGCCGCGACATCCTCGCCGACTATCTGGCGCGCTATGGCGCGGTGCCGAAGGACGCCAGGATCCTCGAGATCGGCTGCGGCACCGGGCATAACCTGCCGATGCTCGGCGCGTTCGGCGAGGTCGACGCGATCGAGATCGATCCGGCGGCGCGTGCGATCGCCAGCGAACGGCTGGGCAAGCCGGTCGGCGCCTCGCCGCTGCCCGAGCTGACCGGGGTGGAGCCGGCCAGCTACGACCTGATCGCGGTGCTCGACGTGGTCGAGCATATCGAGGACGACGTGGCGGCGCTGAAGGCGATGGCGAGCGTGCTCAAGCCCGGCGGCAAGATCCTGATCACCGTGCCTGCGCACCAGTGGATGTGGAGCGCGCACGACGTGGTGAACCACCACAAGCGGCGCTATTCGAAGGCGACGCTGCTCGCCGCGCTGGACAAGGCGGGGCTCAAGTGGCGCAAGCTGCGCTGGTTCAACTCGCTGCTGTTCCCGGTGGCGGTCGCGGCGCGCTTCGCCGGCAAGCTGATGGGCAAGGACGACAGCGACGATTCGCCGCCGCCCGCGCCGCTCAACAAGGCGTTCGAGACGATCTTCGGGCTGGAGCGGCATCTGCTCGGCCGGCTGCCGATGCCGCCGGGGCTGTCGATCATCGTGATCGCCGAGCCGAAGCCTTAAGCATGGTCCGCCCTTTTCTCCCCTCCCGCTTGCGGGAGGGGCAGGGGGAGGGTGTGTAAGGGAAGCGGGCGACGGCGGTGCAGCAAGAGCCGCCACGTCGCACCCTCCCCTAACCCCTTCCGCAGGCGGGAGGGGGATTTGAAGGGCGGGAGGTTGCCCGACCTACTCCGCCGCGTCGTTGTGCCGTGCCTGGGGCGACACGCTGATCGTCCCCGAATCCTGCTGGCGGTACCCCAGCGAGGCATGCGCCTGCACCGGCCCCGCGACGTCGGCGATCAGGTACAACGGCCGCCGCTTCGACTCGACATACAGGCGGCCAAGATACTCGCCGATCATCCCCAGCACGAACATCTGCACCGCGCCCAGGATCACGACGACCAGCATGGTCGAGGTCCAGCCCTGGATCGCATGCCCCATCGCCCAGGCGACCAGGATGTAGAGGATCAGCAGCACCGAGGCGCCGGTCAGCAGCAATCCGACATGGCTGGCGAAGCGCAGGGGCGCGGTGGAGAAGCCGGTGATCGCGTCGAGGGCGAAGCGGATCATCTTGCCGAGCGGGTATTTGGTTTCGCCTGCGTGCCGCTCGTGCCGGTCATAGACGAAGGGCACCTGGCGGAAGCCGATCCAGGCCACCATGCCGCGGATGAACCGTGCCTGCTCGGGCAGCGACAGCAGCGCATCGAGCGCCCGCCGGCTCATCAGGCGGAAATCGCCGGTGTCGAGCGGGATCGGCGTGTCGGTGATGCGGTCCAGCATGCGGTAGAAGATCGCCGCGGTCGCCTTCTTGAACAGGCTCTCGCCCTCGCGCTTGCGGCGCACGGCATAGACCACGTCGGCGCCCTGCGCGGCCATGGTGGCGCGCATGTCGGTGAGCAGCTCGGGCGGGTCCTGCAGATCGGCGTCGATGATCAGGATCTGCTCGCCGGCGCACAGGTCGAGGCCCGCGGTGAGCGCGAGCTGGTGGCCGTGGTTGCGCGACAGGTTGATCGCAACGAGGTGCGGATCCGCGGCGGACAGGCGCTGCATCACCTCCCAGCTGCGGTCGCGCGACCCGTCGTTGACGAAGACGATCTCGTAGGACTCGCCGACTGCCGCGCGCGCGGCAGCGCTGACGCGGCCGTGGAGCATGTCGAGGCACGCTTCTTCGTTGTAGCAGGGGACGACGACGGAAAGCTGGGGACGTTTCATGATCGCCGCTCTGTAGCGCTGCCGGAACGGCCCGTCGAGCGGGCGCGCATCAGGCGAACAGGCTCGAAACGAGCCACACATTGGCGCCCGTAATCCCGGCGAACAGCAGCCAGCCGATCGCCTGCAGCCAGACCGGGCTGGCGAAGCGGCCCATCAGCTTGCGATCGCCAGTGAGCAGCAGCAGCGGCGCCATCGCGAAGGGAAGGCCGGCGGAGAGCACCACCTGAGTCAGCACCAGCAGCCGTCCCACCGCGCCGTCGCCAAGCAGCAGCACGCCGGCCAGCGCCGGGAACAGCGCCAGCCCGCGCGTGATCAGGCGGCGGACCCAGCAGGGGATCTTGAGATCGAGGAACCCCTCCAGGATCACCTGCCCCGCAATGGTGCCGGTGAAGGTCGCGCTCTGCCCCGAGGCGAGCAGCGCGATGCCGAACAAGGGTGCGGCGATCGCGGCGCCGGTCGCGGGGACGAGCAACCGGTAGGCGTCCTCGATCTCGCGCACGCCGGTATGGCCGTTGGCGTTGAAGGCGGAGGCCGCGACGATCAGGATCGCTGCGTTGACGAAGGTGGCGGCGAGCAGCGCGGCGATGATGTCGAACTGGGCGTAGCGTACCGCCTCGCGCTTGGCGGGTTCGTCGGTACCCGAGACGCGGGTCTGTACCACCGAGCTATGCAGGTAGAGATTGTGCGGCATCACCGTCGCGCCGAGGATGCCGATCGCAAGGTACAGGGCATGCGGGTCCGCCAGGCGGGCAGGGTCGGGGATCATCCCCGCCAGCACCGCCCCGCCGTCTGGCGGCGAGAGGAACAGTTGCACCACGAAGCATGCCGCGACCGTGCCGACCAGACCGAGCATGATCGCCTCCATCTGGCGGAAGCCTTGCCCCTTGAGGCTGAGCACGATCACCACGTCCAGCGCCGTGATCAGCACCCCGATCCACAGCGGAATGCCGAGCAGTAGCTGGAAGGCGAGTGCGCTGCCGAGCACTTCGGCAACGTCCGTTGCGATGATCGCGAGTTCGGCGAACACCCAGAGGAATCTGGCGACCCCCGGGGAATAGCGGTCGCGCACCAGCCGGGCGAGGTCGCGCCCCGTCGCGATACCCAGCCGCGCGCAGAGCGACTGCAGCACCATCGCCGCCGCGCTCGACGCGAGGATGACGAACAGCAGTCCATAGCCGTAGCGCGAGCCCGCTTCGATATCGGTCGCCCAATTGCCGGGATCGATATAGCCGACCGAGACCAGCAGCCCCGGCCCCATATAGCGCAGCAGCTTGGCCAGCGGCGAAAGACCCGCGGGCACGCTCACCGTGCCGCGCACTTCGGAGGGACAGAAGGGCGCAGTGGCGGTGCGGGGCAGCTGGAACATCGACGTGCTTCTATCGCCCCGCACCTTTTCCCGCCAGATCAGGCAACGCCGCGGGCGCGTTCCTCGACCAGCCGTTCGAACATGGTGAGCGGCATCGCGCCCAGCCGGATCACCTCGTGGAACTGCTGGAGATCGAACTTGTTGCCCGCGATCTTCTGGGCATTGGCGCGGGCGCGGGTCCAGGCGATATGGCCGAGCTTGTAGGCACAGGCCTGGCCCGGCATCGTGCAATAGCGCTCCACCTCGCGCTGCGAGCGCGGCCGGGCGAAGCCGGTGTTCTGGACGATGTAATCGGTCGCCTGCTCGCGGGTCCAGCGCTGGGTGTGAATGCCGGTATCGACCACCAGCCGCACCGCGCGGAACAGGAAGGACTGGAGATAACCGGCGCGCTCCAGGGGCCCGTGATAGGCGCCGAGCTCGTCGGCCAGCTGCTCGGCATAGAGCGCCCAGCCTTCGGTATAGGCGCTGAAGAAGCCGAACTTGCGGATCAGCGGGCCTTCGGCGGCCTGCGCAGTGCTGATCTGGAGATGGTGGCCGGGCAGGCCTTCGTGGAAGGTGAGCGCGGGCAGCGAATATTTCGGCCAGTCGGCGACGCTCTTCAGGTTGATCCAGTAGATGGCCGGGCGCGAGCCATCCAGCGCGGCGCGGGTGTAATAGCCGTTCGAGGCGCCGTCCTGGATCTCCACCGGCACCGCGCGGATCTCCAGCGGCGCCTTGTTGGGGTTGAGGAACGCCTTGGGCAGCAGCGTGGCGACGTTCTGGATGCCGGCGTTGAGGCCGGCGATCAGCGCGGCGCGGCCCTCCGCCGTGTCCGGGTAGAGCTGATCGGGACGTTCGTTGAGCGCGGTCAGCCGCGCGCCGACGCTGCCCTGGGTCATGCCCTGCGCCTTGAGCAGCGCATCGAGCTTGGCGCTGATCTCCGCTACCTGCTCCACGCCCATCTTGTGGACCTGATCGGGGGTGAAGCTGGTGGTGGTCCACTGCTCCAGCGCGGCGGCGTAGATTTCCTGGCCGCGCGGCACGTCCCACAGGCCGGCCGAAGGGCGGCCCTTGGCGTGTAGGTCCTTGATCAGCGCATATTGCCGATCGAGCGCGGGATAGACCTTCTCGCCGACGATCTTGGCGGCACGCGCCTGCCAGTCGCCCTGCAGCTGCCTGGCGGCGGCGCGGCGGACCAGCGACTGGGTGAGGGTGTTCGCGGCCGGATCGGGCTGGCGCAGCTTGGCCATCTGCGCGAGCGTCAGTTCGAGGCAGAAGGCCGGCGCGACCAGCCCGCGGCCGGCGGCTTCCTTCTGGTCGGCCGTATCCTGGTCGAGCACCCCGGCGAAGGCGTCCAGGCGGTCGAGATAGGCCTCGGCATCGTCCTGGGTGACGATGGTGTGGCTGGAGTTGAGGAAATCCGGCGTCGAGAAATAGGCGCCGCCCTGCTGGGTGATCGGGAAGGGGCGGCCGACCGAATCGATCTGGAACTTGTCCTGCGACACGGTGGCGCTGCGCAGCGAGTAGAGCACCACTTCGCGGTCGAGCCGGGCAGCTTCGGACAGGCTGGCGGGGTCGAACGCCTCGATCTTGGCGATCGCGGCCTTGGTGTCGGCGAGGTTGCGCGCCTTGGCGGCGGCGCTGCCGTCGCTCAGCTTGTGCTTGAGCGCGGCATTGGGGCCCTTGTCGAAGCCGAGCGAGGTGGCGAACTCGGGCGAGCGCTGGATGCGCTCGGCGACGATCTGGTTGTAGACCGCATTGATCTCGGCATCGCGGGTGCCGGCCATGGCGGCGCGGGCGGCGGCGGGGAGCAGGGCGGCCAGTGTGGCGGTGCTAGACGAGGCGAGGAAGGTACGACGATCCAAGGCTTTTCCCCAATTCTATAGTTCGAACGGGGGAGGGTAGCGGCGATTTACCGAAGGTCCAGAGCGTATCCTCCCCGCCGGGGGGAGGTGTCAGGCGCAGCCTGACGGAGGGGGAGGAAGCACGCAGGCTCGAGAGGTTCTGGCATCCTCCCCCTCCGTCGCCTTCGGCGCCACCTCCCCCTGGCGGGGGAGGATACGGGTGCAGGTCACACCCGTTCGGCCGAACTCACCGCATCCGCCGCGCGGAGTGCCGCGAGCAGCTTCATCAGGTGCGCGGCGTTGCGCACTTCCAGGTCGATCGTGTTGGTGTGGAAGGTCGTGTCGCGGTTATCCAGCCGCAGGCCGAGGATGTTGGCCTTGTGCTGACCGATCAGCGTTGCGACCGTGCCCAGCGCGCCGGGTTCGTTCTTCAGCGTCACCGCGATCTCGGCGACGCCGCCATCGGCCTTGTCGCCCCAGGTGAGGTCGACCCAGTCGGCTTCCTCGACATCGGCGAGGCTCGGGCAATCGATGCGGTGGACGACGATCGGCTGGTCGGGCTTGCGCACGCCCAGGATGCGGTCGCCCGGCACCGGGCAGCAATCCTCGGCATAGGTGAACGCGACGCCCGGCGTGAGGCCCTTGATGTCGATCGCATGGTGCTGCGGCGGCAGCTGGTCGTCCTCGCCGCTCGCCGAGCCCGGCATCACCGCTTCCATCACCTGCCGGTCGGTCAGGCTGCGGCGGGCGATCGCCTCCATCAGCGATTCCGCATCGGGGAGTTTCAGCCGCTTGAGCGCCTCGCCCAGCGCGCCTTCGCCCGGCGGGGCGGGCAGCCGCGCGACGATGTCCTCGTAGAGCTTGCGGCCCAGCCGGATCGTCTCGTCGCGCTCCTTGTGGCGGAGGTGCCGGCGGATCGCCGCGCGCGCCTTGCCGGTGATCGCGAAATTGAGCCAATTGGGCTGCGGCTCCTGCGCCTTGGAGCGCAGGATCTGCACCTGGTCGCCCTGCTCGATCTCGGTGCGCAGCGGCACCACTTTGCCGTTGACCTTGGCGCCGACCGCCTGGTCGCCGAGATCGGTATGCACGGCATAGGCGAAGTCGATCGGCGTCGCGCCCTTGGGCAGCTGGATCAACTCGCCCTTGGGGGTGAAGGCGAAGATGCGATCCTGGTACATCGCCATGCGGGTATGCTCGAGCAGCTCTTCCGGGCTCTCGGCATGTTCGAGGATCTCGATCAGGTCGCGGATCCAGCTGACCTGCGTGTCCGGCCGCACCGAACTCTGCTTGTAGGCCCAGTGCGCGGCGAGGCCGAATTCGGCCTGGGCGTGCATGTCGCGGGTGCGGATCTGCACTTCAACGCGGGTATCCCCGGCGTGCATGATCGTGGTGTGGAGCGAACGATAGCCGTTGCGCTTCGGCGTGGAGATGTAGTCCTTGAATCGGCCGGGCACCATCGGCCAGCGGCGGTGGATCGCGCCGAGCGCCCGATAGCATTCCTCCTCGCTGTCGACGATCGCGCGGAAGGCCATGATGTCGGAAAGCTGTTCGAGGCTGACATGGCGCTCGGACATCTTCTTCCAAATCGAATAGGGATGCTTCTCGCGCCCCGTCACTTCGGCGTTGATGCCGCCGCGCCCGAGCAGCAGCTTGAGGCCCGAGGCGATCTTGAGCACCCGGTCCTCGCCCTCGACGCGGAAGCTGTCCAGCCGCTTGGTGATCGATTCATAGGCTTCTGGTTCGAGTTGGCGGAAGGCGAGCGTCTGCATCTCCTTCATGAACTCGTACATGCCGATCCGCTCGGCGAGCGGGGCATAGATGTCCATCGTCTCCTTCGCGATGCGGCGGCGTTTCTCCGGCTTCGCGATGTGATGCAGCGTGCGCATATTGTGGAGGCGGTCGGCCAGCTTCACCAGCAGGACGCGGATATCGTCCGACATGGCGAGCAGGAACTTGCGCAGGTTTTCGGCGGCGCGCTCGCTTTCGGTCTGCGCCTCGATCTTGGACAGCTTGGTGACGCCGTCGACCAGCCGCGCGACATTGGGACCGAACAGCCGCTCGATCTCGTCATAGGTGGCGACGGTGTCCTCGATCGTGTCGTGCAGGATGGCGGTGGCGATCGTCTCGTCATCCAGATGCAGGTCGGTGAGAATCCCGGCCACCTCGATCGGATGGCTGAAATAGGGATCGCCCGAGGCACGCTTCTGGCTGCCATGCGCCTTCATCGAGAAGACATAGGCGCGGTTGAGCAGCGCCTCATCGGCCTGGGGGTCATAGTCGAGCACGCGGTCGACGAGTTCATACTGGCGGAGCACGGGATCAGGTTTGCGTGGGTGGGTTGGGCATTGCAACATTTTTGATGCGATCAGGGTGATCG
>NZ_CAJYHX010000030.1 GCF_913774285.1 uncultured Sphingomonas sp.
TGCCCGCCGAATAATAACCGACCGCCCGCGCCAGCGCGACCGCCTGCTCACCCATGGCGCGGCGCATCTCGGGGGTCACGAAGGGGGACGGGGCTTCCTCGACCACCTTCTGGTGACGGCGCTGGACCGAGCATTCGCGCTCGCCGAGATAGACGATCTTGCCATGCTGGTCGCCCAGCACCTGGATTTCGATGTGGCGCGGGCTTTCGATGAACTTCTCGATGAAGACGCGGTCGTCGCCGAAGCTGGCCAGCCCCTCGCGCTTGGTCGCCTCGAAGCCTTCGCGGACGTCCTGCTCGCTATAGGCCAGCCGCATGCCCTTCCCGCCGCCGCCGGCCGAGGCCTTCATCATCACCGGATAGCCGATGTCGCCGGCGATCCGCACCGCATGCTCGGTATCCTCGATCTCGCCGACGAAACCGGGGACGACATTCACGCCCGCCTGCTTGGCGAGCTTCTTCGATTCGATCTTGTCGCCCATCGCCGCGATCGCGCCCGGCGGCGGACCGACGAACGCGATGCCCGCCTCGGCACAGGCCTTGGCGAAGCTCTCGCGCTCGGAGAGGAAGCCATAGCCGGGGTGAATCGCGTCGGCGCCGGTTTCCTTGGCGGCGAGCAGGATCAGGTCCGCGCGGAGATAGCTCTCCGCCGCCGGCGCGGGCCCGAGCCGCACCGCCTCGTCCGCCATCCGCACATGCGGCGCGCGGGCATCCGCATCCGAATAGACCGCGACCGTGGCGATGCCCATCTTCTTGGCCGTACGCATCACCCGACACGCGATTTCGCCACGGTTGGCGACGAGGATTTTCTTGAACATTAATTAATTGCCTCGCAGCTGCTTAATTCGAGTTTCTGTCTGGTCGAGCAAGCAGGCTAGAATTGAGGTACCCTCTCCGGTCCCGCCTCGCATTCTATTGCCCATTTCAGCACAGTGCGCGTCACGGAAAACGATCCAAGCGCGCTCCGCCTTTAGAATAGTCTCATAGTATCCGGGCCGCTTATCGAGACGCCGGTCAATGGTCAGATCGTTGCGCTTCGCCGAAGCAACCGCGCGTCGATACGTAGCGCTGAGTTCAGCATCCTTCCGCTCAAGCTCCTGCTTCAGACACTCGTTGATAGCGAAAGTTGTCTGTTGATCGCCACAGTCGGACGCAAGCATAGCCAGGGCGAGGATGATCACTCCGCCGCCTCCAGCTCCACCTTGCACTCCGCGGCCATCGGCGTGATGCCGAGGCGCGCGAACAGCGCGGCGTCCTTGTCGTCGCCGGCATTGCCCGCGGTCAGCAGCTTGTCGCCGGTGAAGATCGAGTTGGCACCCGCCAGGAAGCACAAGGCCTGGGTCGCATCGCTCATGCTCTCGCGGCCTGCGGACAAGCGGACCATCGAGCGCGGCATGGTGATGCGCGCCACCGCCACGGTGCGGACGAACTCGATATCGTCGATCTTGGCGAGCGGCGTGTCGGCCAGCATGTCGCCGAGCACCGTGCCCTTCACCGGCACCAGCGCGTTGACCGGCACGCTGCCCGGATGCACCGGCAGGGTCGCCAGCGCGTGGATGAAGCCCACCCGGTCACCGCGCGTCTCGCCCATGCCGACAATGCCGCCGCAGCACACGTTGATGCCCGCCTCGCGGACATGCTCCAGCGTTTCCAGCCGCTCCTCGAAGCTGCGGGTGGTGATCACCTCGCCATAGCGTTCGGGCGAGGTATCGATATTGTGGTTGTAATAATCGAGCCCGGCATCGGCGAGCGTCTTGGCCTGGTCGTCGGTGAGCATGCCTAGCGTCATGCAGGTTTCCATGCCCATCGCGCGGACGCCCTTCACCATCTCGACGATGGCGGGCATGTCGCGGTCCTTGGGGTTGCGCCAGGCGGCGCCCATGCAGAAGCGGGTCGAGCCATGGTCCTTGGCCTGCGCTGCCGCCTGCAGCACCGCGCGCGGATCCATCAGCTTGGTCGCCTTGAGGCCGGTATCGGCATGCACCGACTGGCTGCAATAGCCGCAATCCTCGGGGCAGCCGCCGGTCTTGATCGAGAGGAGCGTCGAGCGCTGGACCTGGTTCGCCGGATGGTTGGCACGGTGGACTTCCGCCGCGCGGAACACGAGTTCGGTGAACGGCAGGTCGAACAGCGCGGCGATCTCGTCGCGGGTCCAGTCGGTGCGCACGGGGGATTCGAGGGTCAAGCAACTAACTCCGGTGAACGGTTACGCCGCTCGGCATAGCGGGTGAGGGCCTCGGCGTAAAAGGGCGCCGCGCGGCGTTCGTGTTCGCCGCTGCCGATCCCCGCGACGGACTGCGCGACACGGGCAACCGCGCCCGTGCTCAGACGGTCGAGCGGCGCGACATGGATGCCGATGGTGAACAGCACTGCCCCGCTTTGGGGCAGGCGGCGCAGCGTCTGGCGCTCGCAGCGTACGAACAGGGTTTCGCCGGCATTGTCGGCGATCACATGGGCGAAGCGGACCTTGGGGTCGTCCTGCGGCAGGTAGCGCCAGGCGTCGCTTGCCACGACGAACCAGTTGGTGCGGCCGAAGATCCGACCCGGGTGGAGCGTCGCGAAGAAATGGTCGACGCCCGCAGCGAGCTGCTCGGCATAGCCATGGATCGGCGCATGGATGGGCGTAAGGGCCAGGCCGAGCTTTTCCGCGAGATGCCAGTCGGTGGGAAACGCCAGCGCGGCGCCGGTGAGGCGATACTGGCCGGAAGCGTCCGGGGTGAGGATGCAAAGGTCCTCCCACACGCTGGCAGCGGCCGTGCGGAGTGTGGCGGCGGCGCGAGCGGCCCTTCCCTCCAGGCCGTCATCCCGGCGGAAGCCGGGATCCATTGCCCGCTCCGGTTCGACCCTTGCCCCAAACGTTGAAGTGGATGGATCCCGGCTTTCGCCGGCATGACGGCTTTGAAGGTCGCGGTGCGAGAGCATCCGTGCGACCTCGTTCACAGCGGTCTCCGCCTCCGGCAGCACCTGCACGCAGTCGGGCTCTGCCGCGAACACGGCCGCGCGAGCCGCCAGATCGGCGTCCGGGGTCAGCCACTCGGCCTCGGGCACCCGCACGAGACCCATGCGCAGCGCCCCTCCGCCGCGAGCGCGCGGGATCAGCGCCTCGACGGAGAAGCCCAGGCTCATTCGGCGGCTGCTTCGAGCGGCGGCATGTTGTGGCCGAGCAGGCGCAGCACATCGGCCGCGCATTCGACGACGTTCGAGCCCGGGCCGTAGATGCCCTGCACCCCGGCCGCGCGCAGCATCTCGTAATCCTGCGGCGGGATGACGCCGCCCGCGATCACCTTGATGTCGCTACGGCCCGCTTCCCGCAGACCGCGGATCAGCTCCGGGATCAGCGTCTTGTGCCCTGCCGCAAGGCTGGAGGCGCCGACCACGTCGACGCCGCTGTCGAGCGCCAGCACCACCGTCTCCTCAGGCGTCTGGAACAGCGGCCCGCTGACGACCTCGAAGCCCATGTCGGAAAAGGCCGAGGCGATCACGTTGGCGCCGCGGTCATGCCCGTCCTGCCCCATCTTGGCGACGAGCAGCCGCGGCTTGCGGCCGAGGCGGCGTTCCACCGCCTCGACACCGCGCACGACTTCTGCCCAGCGCGTGTCCTCGGCATAGGGCGCGGCGTAGACGCCCTTCACCGGCGTCGGCTGGGTGGCGTAGCGACCGAACACGTCTTCCATCGCCGCGCTGATCTCCCCCAGCGTCGCGCGGGCGCGGGCAGCCACGACGGCCAGTTCCAGCAGGTTGCCGCCGCTCCTCGCGCCATCCCGCAGCGCGTCAAGCGCCGCCGCGCATGCCGCCTCATCCCTTGCAGCCTTCACCCGCTGGATCCGCGCAATCTGCGCCTCGCGGACCGCGGCGTTGTCAACCTCGAGCGTCTCGAGCAGATCCTCGTTCGGCAGCCGGTACTTGTTGACCCCGACGATCACGTCCTCGCCGCGATCCACCCGCGCCTGCCGCGCAGCCGCTGCTTCCTCGATCATCGCCTTGGGCCAGCCGGCGGCGACCGCCTTGGCCATGCCGCCCTCGGCCTCGACCCGTTCGATGATCTCCCAAGCCTTGTCGACGAGGCTCTGGGTCAGGCTCTCGACATAATAACTGCCGCCGAGCGGATCGACGACCTTGGTCATCCCCGTTTCTTCCTGCAGCACGATCTGGGTGTTGCGGGCGATGCGGGCGGAAAAGTCGGTGGGCAGCGCGATCGCTTCGTCGAGCGCGTTGGTGTGGAGGCTCTGGGTGCCGCCCAGCATCGCCGCCATCGCCTCGATCGTCGTGCGAATGACGTTGTTGTACGGGTCCTGTTCGGTGAGCGACACGCCCGAGGTCTGGCAATGCGTGCGCAGCATCTTCGAGCGCTCGTCCTGCGCGCCTAGCTTGGTCATCACCCGGTGCCACAGCACCCGCGCGGCCCGCAGCTTCGCGACTTCCATGAAGAAGTTCATACCGATTGCGAAGAAGAAGCTCAGGCGACCCGCGAACTTGTCGATATCGAGGCCCGAGGCGACGCCGTACTTCACATATTCCATGCCGTCGGCGATGGTGAAGGCGAGCTCCTGCACCTGGGTCGCGCCGGCTTCCTGCATATGGTAGCCGGAGATGGAAATACTGTTGAATTTCGGCATCTTCGCGCTCGTATAGGCGAAAATGTCTGAAATGATCCGCATGCTCGGTTCGGGCGGGTAGATATAGGTGTTCCGAACCATGAACTCCTTGAGGATGTCGTTCTGGATCGTCCCTTCGAGCTTCTCCTGCGGAACCCCCTGCTCCTCGCCCGCGACGATGAAGAAGGCCAGCACCGGGATGACCGCGCCGTTCATCGTCATCGAGACCGACATCTGGTCGAGCGGAATGCCGTCGAACAGGATCTTCATGTCCTCGATCGTGTCGATCGCGACGCCCGCTTTGCCGACATCGCCGAGGACGCGCGGGTGGTCGCTGTCATAGCCACGATGCGTGGCGAGGTCGAAGGCGACCGAGAGCCCCTTCTGTCCGGCGGCGAGGTTGCGCCGGTAGAAGGCGTTGGATTCCTCGGCAGTCGAGAAGCCGGCATATTGCCGGATGGTCCAGGGGCGCCCGGCATACATCGAGGCGCGCACGCCGCGCGTGAACGGCGCGAAGCCCGGCAATCCGGGGTCGACATCGGCCACATCCTCTTGGGTATACAGAGGCTTGACCGTGATACCTTCCGGCGTTTCCCAACTTAGATCCTTGCCCTTAACTTCCTTCAAAGCGGCGGCAGACCATTGATCGATTGTGGACTCAGTCACCTCAATGCTCCCCACGCGGCGTTTCCATGATCTCGGTGAGAATACCGCCCATATCCCTGGGGTGGACGAAGAAGATCGGTGTACCATGCGCCCCGATGCGCGGTTCGCCGAGCAGCTTGCAGCCCTTGGCCTCAAACCAGGCCTTGGCTTCATGGATATCCGGCACTTCGTAACAGAGATGGTGCTGCCCGCCCGCCGGGTTCCTGGCGAGGAAGCCGTGGATCGGCGACTCCTCGCCCAGGGGCTCAATCAGTTCGATCTGGCTGTTGGGCGCATCGACGAAGCAGACCCTCACGCCTTGTGCTGGCAGGTCGAAGGGGTCGCGGATCACCGTCGCCCCCATCACGTCGCGATAGAAGGCGATCGAGGCCTCGATCGACGGCGTCGCGACGCCGACATGGTTGAGACGGCCGAGTTTCATCGCTCCTACTGCTCCATCGTTTCGAGCGCCGTCGTACGGGGCGTTTGCAGCCATCCGCGCGACAGGGTATCGCTTATTTCTTCGGTGCGGTCGGCACCGGCATAGCATAGGGGAAGCCGCAGGCAGCATAGACCTTGCGGAACAAAGCGTCGTCGCCCGGTGCCTTGAACACGCCCTCGATCATCGTCTCGCCCTGCGGCACGCCGACGCGCACGGTCTTGGACTTGGCGATCTTGTCGACGAGCAAGAACACTTCGACCGCCTCACCGTTATACGCCCCCGCGCCGGGGAACTGCCACTGGCTCATCTCGGCCATGGCCTCGTCATAGGTCACCGTCACCGTCCGCGACTCTCCGGCCGGGATCGGCGGCCGGGGGATGAACTGAACCGAGACGATCGGTGCTGCAGCCGTATCGCAACGCACGACGAGCCGCGCATTGCCGTCCTCGCTGCGAATGGTGGCACTGGCCGATTTCGGCTGTGCCGGATCGGTGCTTTCCTTGAACGTCCAGGCCGGCGCAGTCGGCGCGGAAGCGGCTTGTGGGCCGAACAGCGGCATGAGAGCGAGAATCAGGCTGAGCATTGCGATCCTTTCACCGTGCAGCGGGCCCTGTCCCGGCTGTCACAGCGGGATGTTGTCATGCTTCTTCCACGGGTTCTCAAGCTGCTTCTTGCGCAGCTTGCGCAGACCGAGCGCGATCCGTCGTCGCGTCGAATGCGGCATGATCACCTCGTCGATGAAGCCCTTGCTCGCTGCCACGAACGGATTGGCGAAGCGTGCCTCATATTCCGCGGTGCGCTCTGCAATCTCCTCGGGGGTCCTGCCCCGGAAGATGATCTCCACCGCGCCCTTGGCGCCCATCACCGCGATCTCGGCGGTGGGCCAGGCATAGTTGAGGTCGCCACGCAGGTGCTTCGACGCCATCACGTCGTACGCGCCCCCATAGGCCTTGCGGGTGATCACGGTGATCTTGGGCACCGTCGCCTCGGCATAGGCGAACAGCAGCTTGGCGCCGTGCTTGATGATGCCGGAATGCTCCTGGCCGACGCCCGGCAGGAAGCCGGGCACGTCGACGAAGGTGACGATCGGGATCTCGAACGCGTCGCAGAAGCGCACGAAGCGCGCGGCCTTCTTGGAGGCGTTGATGTCGAGACAGCCCGCCAGCACCATCGGCTGGTTCGCCACCACGCCCACCGTACGCCCCTCGATCCGGCCAAAGCCGATCAGGATGTTGCCGGCATGGCTCGGCTGCAGCTCGAAGAACTCCCCCTCGTCGAGCGTCTTCCGGATCAGCTCGTGCATGTCGTAGGGCTGGTTGGCGCTGGGCGGGATGATCGTGTCGAGGCTCTCGTCGACGCGATCCCAAGGATCGTCGCAGGGCCGCTCGGGAGGCGCCTCGCGGTTCGAGGCCGGCAGGAAATCCACGAAGTCGCGAGCCGCGAGCAGCGCCTCGATGTCATTCTCGAAGGCCACATCAGCGACCCCCGACTTCGTGGTATGCGTCACCGCTCCACCCAGCTCCTCCTGCGTGACGATCTCGTTGGTAACGGTCTTCACTACATCCGGGCCGGTGACGAACATGTAGGACGAATCCTTCACCATGAAGATGAAGTCCGTCATCGCGGGGCTGTACACGGCGCCGCCGGCGCAGGGCCCCATGATCAGGCTGAGCTGGGGCACCACGCCCGAGGCCAGCACGTTGCGCTGGAACACTTCGGCATAGCCGCCGAGCGAGGCCACGCCCTCCTGGATGCGCGCGCCGCCGCTGTCATTGAGGCCGATCACGGGCGCGCCGACCTTCATCGCCATGTCCATGATCTTGCAGATCTTCTGCGCGTGCCGCTCCGAGAGCGAGCCGCCGAACACGGTGAAATCCTGACTGAACACGAAGACGAGGCGGCCATTGATCGTGCCCGAGCCGGTGACCACGCCGTCGCCGGGGATCACCTGGTCCTGCATGCCGAAATCGGTGCAGTTATGCTCGACATACATGTCGAGCTCCTCGAAGCTGCCCTGGTCGAGCAGCACTTCGAGCCGCTCGCGGGCCGTCAGCTTGCCTTTGGCATGCTGTGCGTCGATCCGCTTCTGGCCGCCGCCCAGACGGGCAGCGGCACGACGGCGTTCCAGTTCCTCGATCGTCGACGACATCGGCATTCTCTCCGTGAAGGCGGCTTGTGCACCGGGCCATGCCGGCTTCGCAAATGCAATGTTGCAAAGTTGCGGGGCGGCGGTTTGCGGATTATGCGGGCCCATGGCCAGCCAGCTTCCGCCCCTGCCCCGCCGCCGCCTGTTCGAAGGCTTTCGCCTGCGCGACTTGCGGCGCCGTCTGAACATTCCCCAAGCCGGCATGGCGCAGCGGCTGGGCATCTCGGTGTCCTATCTCTCACAGATCGAGAACAACGACCGGCCGATCACCGACGGCGTGCTGCTGGCGCTCGCCCGCGAATTCCCGGTGGAGGCCGCCGAGATCAACGGCGAAGGCGGCACCGCCGCGCTGCTCCGCGCAATCGACGCCGCGACCGACAGCGGCGTGCCCGCCGACCGGATTGACGAGGCCGATGTCCGCCGCGGCATCGAGCAGCAACCCCTGCTTGCCCGGCGGATGGTGGCGCTGCACGACGCCTATCGCCGCAGCCAGGAGCAGTTGCGCGTGCTCGACGACCGGTTCGATACCGGGTCAGGCGACGCAGCACCGCTGCCCTGGGAAGAGGTGCGCGACTGGTTTCAGGCCGAGGGCAATTACATCGACGCGATCGATCGGTCGGCCGAGCTGCTCGCCGATGCGCTCGCGCTCGACGACGACAATGTCGTCCGCGCCTTCGAGGACCGGCTGCGGCTGTGGCACGGCGTCCGCGTCATCGGCGCGCAGGGCGACGGCAGCGAGCTCAGCCGCTTCGACGAGGGCGCGCGGACGCTCGCGCTCAACCACGCCCTGCCCCCGGAAAGCCGCGCCTTCCTGCTCGCACACCGGCTGGTGCGCTACGAATTCGCGAACGAGATGCGGCTGGTGATCGACCGCGCCGGGCTTGCCTCGCCGGCCGCGCGCGAACTGCTGAGCGTCGGCCTCGCCAATTATGCCGCGGGGGCGTTGTTGATGCCCTATGGCCGCTTTCGTGCCGCCGCCTATGAGGTCCGCCACGACATCGATCGCCTGCGCCAGCGCTTTGCGGTGAGCTTCGAGCAGGCGTGCCACCGGCTCTCGACGCTGCAGCGGCCCGGCGCGCAGGGGCTGCCGGTGTTCTTCTGCCGCGTCGACATGGCTGGCAACATCACCAAGCGCCACTCGGCCACGCGGCTGCAGTTCGCCGCACTGGGCGGCGCCTGCCCCTTGTGGATCGTCCATGAGGCGGTGGCGATCCCGGACCGGATCCTGGTCCAGCTGGCCGAGATGCCCGACGGTACCCGCTATGTCTCGATGGCCAAGGGTCTGGTGAAACCCTCGGGCAGCTTCACCCGACCGCCCCGCCGCTATGCCGTCGCGCTGGGGTGCGAGGAGGCGCATGCCGCCGACTTCGTCTACGCGGACGCGCTGCGCACCGGCGGTGCCGCGACCCCGATCGGCGCGTCGTGTCGCATCTGCCCCCGCCTCGATTGCGACCAGCGCGCCTTTCCGCCCGCCGGATCGGTGATCGAGATCGACCCCGATCGCCGCCGCGCGGTGCCCTACGGCTTCCGCTGACGCTTGCGGGCATCGCCCGCTTCATGGCATACCCGAAGCTCAAAAACAGAAATTTGGAGAGGTGCCATGGCAACCGCGCTCGCCACGAGCCCGCAGGTAAGCGACGCCGAGTGGGAGGCGCGCCAGCAACTTGCCGCCTGCTACCGCGTGTTCGACATGCTCGGCTGGTCCGAGATGATCTACAACCACATCACGGTGAAGCTGCCGGACCAGGAAGGCGCTTTCCTGATCAACCCGTTCGGGCTGCACTTCAGCGAGGTGAAGGCCTCCAACCTCGTCAAGATCGACATCGACGGCAACAAGCTCGACGACTCGCCCTATCCGGTGAACCGCGCCGGTTTCGTCCAGCATTCGCTGTTCCACCGGCATCTGTCCGATGCGCATTGCATCATGCACAGCCACACCACCGCAGGCATGGCGGTCGCGTCGCTCGAAGGTGGGCTGCGGCCGACCAATTTCTACGCGTGCAACTTCATCGGCCAGATCGCCTACCATGATTTCGAAGGCGTGACCGTGCGCGACGAGGAAGGCGAACGGCTGCTCGCCAACCTAGGCGACAAGCGGGTGATGCTGCTGCGCAACCACGGCATCCTCGCCATGGGCCGCACGCTGCCCGAGGCGTTCGTCAAGCACTGGGCGCTGCAGCGCGCCTGCGAGATCCAGGTCGCCACGTTGGGCATGGGCCAGCCGATCGAGATCGCGCCCGAGGTGGTCGCGGTCCACCAGCGCGACGTCCATATGGCGCAGGTGCCCGGCGGCCCCGGTGCGGCCGATTTCGCCGCGATGGTCCGGCTGGTCGACCGGATCGACCGCAGCTGGCGGGACTAGCCGAAGCGGAACCCGCTCACTGCCCAGCCGAGCACATGGTCGCGATAGTCGCAGGCGGCGGGCCCCTCGCCGCCCGCGCCGAGCGCGACCATCAAGGGCAGGAGATGTTCCTCGCGCGGATGGGCGAATTCGGCATAGGGCAGGTCACGCCAGGCGACGACCCGCGCTTCGCGGCGCACTGGATCCGGGTCGGTTGCGGCCTCGACCAGCGCCGCGTCCCAGGCATCGGCATAGGGCGTCGCCTGGGGTCCGCGGACCCGCAGATTGTGGAAGCTCATGCCCGAGCCGACGATCAGCACGCCCTCGTCGCGCAGCGGCGCCAGCGCCTTGCCGATCGCGACATGTGCCGCCGGATCGAGGTCGGCGCGGAGCGACACTTGCACGAGCGGGATGTCGGCATCCGGCACCGCGACCTTCATCGGGATGAACACGCCGTGGTCCCAGCCCCGCTCGCGCTCCACGCCGGTGGGGAAGCCGGCGCCTTCGAGCAACGCCTTGGCTCGTAGCGCCACCTCGGGTGCGCCGGGGGCATCCCAGCGCAGGTGGTAGGTGTGCTCGGGAAAGCCGTAATAGTCGAACAGCAGCGGCTGGCCGTCGCCGACATGCACGGTGACGTCGCGCTCCTCCCAATGCCCGGAGACGAGCAGGATTGCCCGCGGCCGCTCGGGCAGGCTGGCGATCAGGCCGGCGAGATAGGCCTGCATCGGGCGCCACATCGGATCGGGCGGGCCGCCGACGGGATCCATGAAGAAGCACGGACCCCCGCCATGGGGGATGAAGAGCGCGGGTAAAGTCATTCCTGCAATGTCGCCCACGGCCCGGCCCTCGACAATGCCGGTTTCGGAAAACGGTCGTTTCCCGCTAGGGTCGTGGGCATGACTCGGTTCACCGTCAACAACCAGCCGGTCCAGTACGACATGGATCCTCAAACACCTTTGCTCTGGGCCTTGCGCGACGCCTCCAACCTCACCGGCACCAAATATGGCTGCGGCACCGGCGATTGCGGCGCCTGCACGGTCGATATCGACGGCGCGGCGCGGCTTGCCTGCCGCGAGACGATCGGTGCGATCGAAGGGACCTTCGTCACCACGATCGAGGGTCTCTCGCCCGATCGCAGCCATCCGGTGCAGCAGGCCTTCCTCGCCGCCAATCTCGTGCAATGCGGCTATTGCATCCCCGGCATGGTGATGGCGGCCTCGGTACTGATCCGCACCAACCGCAATCCGTCGGAGGAAGACATCCGCCAGGGCATCCCCAATATCTGCCGCTGCGGCATCTATCCGCGGCTGGTCGCGGCGATCCAGGATGCCGCGCGCATCGCCCGCGGCGATCCGGCCGACGACGCCTGAATGCTTTCAATCTGCTGTCAGCGTAGTTCAGAACCCGCTCAGCGTCGGGCGCGTATTCAGGCAGCATCGGCACGGCGACTTCGCCGCTGCCACCGGAGAATGGTTCGATGAAGAGGATGCTGTTGGCGGCGATCGCAGCCGCGACTGCGCTGGTTCCCGCCGCCGCCATCGCGCAGGAGCGCGGCGAGCATCGCGGCAATGGCGGCTGGATGCGCCCCGACAACTTTCGTCCGCAGGGCGGCCAGGGCGGCCAAGGCTGGCAGCGCCCGCAGGGTCAGCCCCAGGCGCAGCCGCAGGATCGCGGCAACTGGCAACGCCCCCAGGGTCAGCCACAGAATGGCGGCAACTGGCAGCGCCCACAGGGCAATCCGGGCTGGATGCGACCGCAGGGCGCACCGCAAGCCATGGATCGCGGCGAGTGGCGCCGCCCCGATGGACAACCGCGCCCTGCCTTCCAGCAGCCGCAGGGCACACAGAGCCCCGTCCAGCCGCAGCGCGACTGGCGCGGTGGGCAGCGTCCCGATTGGCAGAACCGCAACCCGCAGGCTTGGCAGGATCGTCGCTGGGACGATCGCAGTCACCCGCAGTGGAACGGCGCCCGCGACTGGGGCCGCCGCGACGGCTATCGCGGCTGGAACGACCGCCGCGACTGGGACCGCGCCGACCGCTGGCGCGGTAACGGCGGCGTCTGGAACAATGGTTGGCGGAGCGACCATCGCTATGACTGGCGCGCTTATCGCGACTACAACCGCAGCCTTTACCGCCTGCCGCGCTATTATCCGCCGGCACGGTGGAGCTATGGCTATCGTCGCTTCTCGGTCGGCTACCGGCTCGACAGCTTCCTGTTCGCGCAGCAATATTGGATCAGCGATCCGTACTTCTATCGCCTGCCGGAAGTCTGGGGACCGTATCGTTGGGTCCGCTATTATGACGACGCGCTGCTCGTCGACGTCGACAGCGGCCAAGTAGTCGACGTGATCTACGGCATCTTCTGGTAAGCGAAACGGGGGTCGGCAGCGCTGCCGGCCCCTTCCGCTTGCAATCGCCGGGCCGCGCGGCAAAGAGTTTTGCCGTGAGCAAGACCAACCCCAACAGCAAGGGATCGCCCTCCCCCGAACGGGCACGGATCGGCCGTGAGGTCGCGGCGCGGCTGGACGCGAACCCGAACGTGCGCCGCGCCAAGGTCGAGCTGGCGCAGGTCTATACCTATCCCGATTTCTTCAGCGACGCCGAGTGCGACATGCTGATGGCGCTGATCGACAGCAATGCGCGCCCCTCGACGCTGCTCGCCGCCACCGAGGATCCCGAGTATCGCACGAGCCATAGCTCCGACCTCTATCGCTGGTCACCCGATGTTCTCACGATCGACAATCGCATCGCCGATCTGCTCGGGATCCCGGTCGAGAATGCGGAGACGATGCAGGGCCAGCGCTATGCGCCCAACCAGCAGTTCCGCGCGCATTGCGACTATTTCCACGAAGACAGCGGCTATTGGGACAAGATGGTCGAAACCGGCGGCCAGCGCACGTGGACCGCGATGGCCTATCTCAACAATGTCGAGGAAGGCGGCGCCACCTGGTTCCCGCGCGCCGGCATCCGCTTCAAGCCCAAGCGCGGGCTACTGCTGATCTGGAACAACATGCTCGCCGACGGCAGCCCCAATTACGATACGCTGCACGAGGGCATGCGCGTCGTCGAAGGCACCAAGTACATCATCACCAAGTGGTTCCGCGAGCAGGCCTGGATCAAGACGGCGATCCAGACCTATCGCTCCGGCGTGGTCGACGCAGATTGAGGCTCAGGCGGCGCGCGGCGGCCAGAGCTGGCCGGCGCGCCCGCGCAGCACGTCCGCTAGCGTGTAGCGGCGCAGCACGTCCATGAACGCGCGTCGCGCCTCGGCGAGCACGCCCGGCAGGTTGCAGCCGCGTGCCAGGCGGCAGCCGGTGCAGTCGACCATCGCACAGCGCGGTTCGGTGAGATCGACCACCACGCCGATGTTGATCTCCGCCGGATCGCGCGCCAGCCGGATCCCGCCGCCGCGCCCGCGCACCGCCTCGATATAGCCGGCATGGGCGAGGCCGTTGGCGATCTTCATCAGATGCGTGGCGGAAATGTCCTGCTCCTCGGCCACCGACGCGATCGAAACCCGGCTTTCGCCGGTGCTGCCCAGATGGATCAGCAGGCGCAGGGCGTAATCGCTGTGGCGGGTCAACTGCATAGGATATCTTCTTAGCTCGCAAGTCCTGCAGATGCACTGGGTAGACTACGTATATTTGACTCCGGTCAAAGTGGCGGACTCGCCGAGCCGATAACTGGATTTTGCAATTCAGCTTTAGCGGAGACCGGCGATGTACTGCGTCCAGTGCGAACAATCGAACAAGGGTGGCTGTGCCGCCAAGATGGGCTCCTGCGGCAAGACCGCGCAGGTCGCGGATCTGCAGGATGTGTTGCTGCGGGTGGTGCAGGGCGTCTCGGTCTATGCCGATCGCGCCGCGGCCAAGGGCGCGCGCGACGCCGCGGTGGATGCGTTCACGCCGCACGCCTGGTTCACGACGCTGACCAACGTCAATTTCGACGACACCCGCTTCGTGCCGCTGATCGCGCGCGCCCTTTCGATGCGCGCGCGGGCGCGGCTGCTGGCCGAGAGTGCCGGCGCTGACCTTTCGGCCCTTCCCGAGCCCGCGCTGTGGGACCCCGGCGCCACGCCCTCGGAACTCGCCGCCGCGGCACCCTTTGCCGCGATCCAGCGCTTCCTGGACCGCGACGGCCCGAGCATCGTCGGCCTGCGCAACCTGATCCTCTACGGCCTCAAGGGCACCGCCGCCTATGGCGAGCATGCCCGCGTGCTCGGCTTCGAGGAGGACGCGATCAGCGCCGAATTCCACCGCATCGCCGCCTTCCTCGCCACCGATCCCGTGGATGTCGACGCGCTGCTCGGCAACGCACTCGCCATCGGCGCGCTCAACCTCAAGGTGATGGAGCTGCTCGACGCCGCCAATACCGGCCGCTTCGGCCATCCCGAGCCGACGGTCGTGCGGATGACGCCCAAGGCGGGCAAGTGCCTGCTCGTCTCCGGCCATGACATGGGCGACCTGGAAGCGATCCTCCAGCAGACCGAGGGTGCCGGCGTCCAGGTTTACACGCACGGCGAGCTTCTGCCCGCAAATGCCTATCCTGGCTTAAAGAAGTACCCGCACCTTGCCGGGAATTACGGCGGCGCCTGGCAGGACCAGCAGAAGGATTTCGACGCCTTTCCCGGCGCGATCGTGATGACCTCCAACTGCCTGATCAACCCGAACCTCAAGGGCTATGGGGACCGCATCTTCACCGCGGGGCCCGTGGGCTGGAACGGCTTGCCGCACCTCGTCGACCACGACTTTACCCCGGCCATCGCCTGCGCGCTCGCCCAGCCCGGCTTCGCCGAGGACGCGCCCGAGCAGACGATCACGATCGGCTTCGGCCGGAACACGGTGTTGGGGGTCGCCGACACGCTGCTCGACATGATCGGCAAGGGCGAGGTGAAGAACCTGTTCCTGATCGGCGGCTGCGACGGCGCGCGGCCGGGGCGCAACTATTTTCACGACCTCGCCATGGCGACGCCCCAGGACAGCCTGGTCCTCACCCTCGGCTGCGGCAAGTTCCGCTTCAACCGCGAGGATCTGGGCACGATCAACGGCATCCCGCGGCTGCTCGACATCGGCCAGTGCAACGATGCCTATTCCGCGATCCGCATCGCCACCGCCGTCGCCGAGGCGCTGAACGTCGGCGTCAACGACCTGCCGCTCCACTATGCGATCAGCTGGTTCGAGCAGAAGGCGACCGCGGTGCTGCTGACGATGCTCCATCTCGGCCTGCGCCGGATCCATCTGGGCCCCACCCTCCCGCAGTTCCTCACCCCCGAGGTGCTGAGCATCCTGATCGACAAGTTCGACATCCGCCCGACCGACAATGCCCAGGCCGATCTGGCGCAGATGCTCCAGGCCGCCTGAGAAGCCCTCCCCCCGCCCGCCGCGCCGGGCGGGGGTTCGGCGCATCCCCCTCGACATTCGCGCACCCCCCGGCCACATCGGGGGCATGTCCCCTGCCCTCAATGTTCACCATTCGATCCTCGGCCAGCCCTGGCGCTGGCGCGGTCTCGCCGCCGATGCGCGCGACCCCAATTTCGCTCCCGACGACCTCGTCACCCAGCTGCTGCTCACCCGCGGCGTCGACCGCGCCGATCTGGAGCGCCACCGCACCCCCAGCATCCGCGCCTTCATGCCGGACCCCTCGATCTTCCGCGACATGGACCGCGCCGCCCAACGCCTCGCCGACGCCGTGGAAGCGCGCGAGCAGGTCGCGATCTTCGGCGACTATGACGTCGACGGCGCCACCTCCGCCGCACTGCTGATCCTGCTGCTGCGCGAGCTCGGCCTGGAGGCCACGCCCTATATCCCGGATCGGCTGATGGAGGGCTATGGCCCCTCGGGCGAGGCGCTGGTGCGTCTGAAACAGCAGGGGCACGGGCTGATTGTCACCGTCGATTGCGGGGCACAGGCTTTCGAGGCGCTGGCGATGGCCCGGGACGCGAACGCCGACGTGATCGTCGTCGACCACCACAAATGCGCGACCGAGCTGCCGGTAGCGCACGCGCTGGTGAACCCCAACCGGCTTGACGAGACCGAGGGCGCCGAGCACGGCCATCTCGCCGCGGTCGGCGTTGCCTTCCTGCTCGGCGCCGCGCTGGTGCGGACCCTGCGGGCGCGCGGCTATTTCGCCAGCCGACCCGAACCGCGGCTGCTCGAGCTGCTCGATATCGTTGCCCTTGGCACCGTCGCCGATGTGGCCCAGCTCAAGGGCCTCAACCGCGCCTTCGTGGCGCAGGGGCTCAAGGTGATGGCGCAGCGGCGCAACATCGGCCTGGCTGCACTGATCGAAGCCTCGCGGCTCACCCGGGCGCCGACCTGCACCGATCTGGGCTTCGCGCTCGGGCCGCGGATCAACGCGGGCGGCCGGGTCGGCAAGTCGGACCTCGGCGTGCGCCTGCTCACCACGCGCGATCCTGCCGAGGCGCGTGCCATCGCCGCCGAGTTAGACCTGCTCAACGAGGAGCGTCGCGCGATCGAAGCCGAGGTCCAGACTGCGGCCGAATCACTGTGCCTCGTCGGCGGCGACCGGATGGTCGCGCTGGTCGCCGGTGAAGGCTGGCATCCCGGCGTGATCGGCATCGTCGCGGGGCGGCTGAAGGAGAAGTTCGGCAGGCCCGCACTGGTTATCGCCATCGGCGAGGACGGGATCGGCAAGGGCTCGGGCCGCTCGATCCCCGGCGTGGACCTGGGGGCGGCGGTGCTGGCGGCCAAGGACGCCGGGCTGCTGATCGCTGGTGGGGGCCACGCCATGGCGTGCGGCGTGACGGTGGCGGCAGAAGGAGTCGAGGCGCTCGCCCAGTTCCTGGAGGAGCGCCTCGCCGAGCGAATCGCCAGCGCACGCGGTGAACGGGCGTTGCTGCTCGACGCGGTGCTCAGCCCGGCGGGCGTGAACCCGATGCTGGTAGAGGCGATGGAGGCCGGCGGCCCATACGGCATGGGCTGGCCCGCGCCGCGCATTGCTGCGGGTCCGGTGCGGGTAATCAAGGCCGATGTCGTCGGCACCGGGGGACATGTCCGCGCGATCGTCGCTGGCGCGGACGGTCGCAGCCTGAAGGCCGTCGCCTTCCGCCAGGCCGATTCGGACCTGGGCCAGGCACTGCTCTCGGCACCCGCGCATCGGCGGCTCTGGCTGGCCGGACGCGTGAAGATCGACACCTGGGGAAGCCGTCCTGCGGCGGAAATGCACATAGAAGATGCTGCATGGGCAGATTGAGTGCTTGACGGCTGCAGAATCGCCCCCTATTCGGCCGCTCCACGCCAAGCAGTTGGCCCCTTCGTCTAGCGGTTAGGACGCGGCCCTTTCACGGCTGAAACACGGGTTCGATTCCCGTAGGGGTCACCAGCGTTTCCAGTGGTAGTTCCACTGGCACGCATCTGGTGCGACATATCGACAGATCGGTTAGGTGAACGTCCTTGGCCTGCAGCCAATGGGCTCTCGCGCGTCACTAGCCACGCCCCGGCGTTCCGCAGCACGATTAGCCAGTATTTGCGACCCGCCGTTGCAGCGGCAGTCCGATGCGTTGCCGCACCGCGGACGCGCTGACAGCGCCCGCGGTGCCGCAGATCGACGAGGTCCAGCCGGCGGCGCTGCGCGCCCCGCCGGCCCCACCTCCACGCTGTTATGCGCCCCGCTTCACCACGAGCGCACCGCCTTCGTATCGAACCTCGGCGTCGAAGCCGTTGTCGTCGGTAACCGGCTTGCCGGCCTGCACCCACTTCACGCGGAAGCTGCGCGCGGCGGGCATGCCGGCCCAGCCCTTGCCCTCGCGCGCGCCGATCGTCAGCGTGCCTGCCTTGTCGTCATAGGTCAGCGGGATGCGGCTGAACGCGCCCGACTTGTACTGCTCGCTGCGGCCGTCATCCTCGTAGAGCGAGAACTGGCCGTTCGCGCCGGTATAGACGGTGATGGTCAGCGGCGCGCCCGGTTGCTGGTCGACATATTGCGTCACCGGGCCCATCGGCACGATCGCGCCTGCCTTTACGAACAGCGGCATGCGCTCGGCCGGGGCGTCCACCCCGGCGATGGTGCCGCCGCGATAGGTCTTGCCCGTCCCGAACTCGTACCAGGTGCCGGTGCCCGGGAAATAGACCGTCCGGCTGCGCGCCTTGTACTCGGTTACCGGAGCGACCAGGAAGGCGTCGCCGAACAGATACTGGTCGTTGATCGTGCGCGCCTTGGCATCGGACGGGAAGTCCATCGCCATGCCCCGCATGATGCTGCCGTCCTTCATGTAGGTGTCGGCGCCGACCGTGTAGATATAGGGCATCAGCCGGTAGCGGAGCTGATCGTACCAGACCATCGACGCGCGCATCGGCGAGCCTTCGGGCGAAATCTCGTAGATCTCGCGATATGGTGCCTCGCCATGGCTGCGGAACAGCGGGCTGAACGCGCCGAACTGGAACCAGCGCAGGTTGAGCTCGCGCCATTCGGCGAGGTCTTCCGGCTTCGGGTTCTTGGTTTCGTAGCGCGGCTCCACCGCGAAGCCGCCGATGTCGTGCGTCCAGTTGGGGATGCCCGACATCGACGCGTTGACGCCTGCCGAGATCTGGGCGCGCAGATCATACCAGCGGGTGGCGACGTCGCCCGACCAGATCGCTGCACCATAGCGCTGCAGGCCGCCGAAGCCCGATCGGGTCAGCAGGAATGGCCGCACGTCGGGCTTGAAGCTGCGCCAGCCCTCGAAGAAGGCGCGCGCGTTCATCAGCGGGTAGCTGTTGAAATACTGCGCCGCCGGCCCGATCGCGGTCGGCCCCATGGTGTCGATCCGCTCTTCGATCGAGAGGTTCGAGTGCATGTCCGGCTCGCTGGCATCGGCCCACCATGCATCGGTGCCGAGCACGCCCAGCCGCTCCTGAACCTGCTTCCAGAAGATGCGGCGCCCTTCCGCCGAATAGGGATCGTAGAAGGTGTTGGCGTAGCCCGGGCCGACCCAGTCCTTGTTCCCCTGGCGCAGATTGCCCTGATAGGCGGCGCCCGCCGCGTTCAGCTCCTTGTAGGTGTCGGTGGTGGGATAGAATTTCGGCCAGACCGAGATCATGAAGTTGGCGTGCTGGTCATGCACCTTGTCGATCATCGCCTTGGGATCGGCGAAGCGCGTCGGATCGAACTTGTGGCTGCCCCAATCGTCGTCGCGCCAGTAGCGCCAGTCGAGCACGATATTGTCGAGCGGAATGTTCAGCGACCGGTACTTGTCGACGACGCCGGTCACCTCGGCGGCGGTGTCGTAGCGCTGGCGCGACTGCCAGAAGCCATAGACCCATTTGGGCATCATCTCGGCCTTGCCGGTGATCTGGCGATAGCCGGCGATGACGCCGTCGAGATTGTCCGCAGGCACGAACCAGTAGTTCTTCGCCTGACCCACCTCGCTGGTGAACCACACCGAATGCCGGTCCTGCGCGGGCAGCGGATCATTGTGGAGCAGTGCCATATAGCCGGCGTTCGGCTCCCACTCGATGCGGATCTGCACCGGCTTGCCCTTGGTCATCGGCAGGTCGAAATTGGCGTACCAGGGGTTCCAGTTCTGCCGCCAGCGATCGAGTACCAGCTTCCCGTCGGCATAGACCTTGTAATAGCTCGAGCCGTAGAGCTGGAACTTGTGGGTGCCGGTCACCTCGGGCTGGACGTCGCCGGTCCACACCACGGTCTGCTTCTGCACCGCGTTGCCTGCGGTGTTCTGGCCGCCCGTTGCCGCGACGGTCTGCGCCTTGGCCGCCTCCGGCCAGTTCTTCTGGTCCTTGATATACTGGTAGTTGATCGTGGCTTCCTGGCGGGTGATCGCCGGCTTGCCATCGAGGAAATACTCGGCCTTCCAGCCCGGCTTGCCGCCGCTGGTGACCTTCAGCCCCTCGCCGACCAGCGTGTACGGCTTGGGATTGCCGAAGCGGCTGATGCTCGCATTGTCCCACAGCAGCCCGTAGCTGCGCGTCGAGACGACGAACGGCACCGCGATGTCCATATTGTGCTGGGCGAGTTCGACGTCCTCGCCATTATAGTTCATCTGCGCATTCTGGTGCTGGCCCAGGCCATAGAGCCCCTCGTCGGTACCGCGGTTGAACTGCTGGCTGACCGCGACGAACGGCTTGCCCTCCACCGTCACCGGCTTGAACGCCGCCTGGCCGGATTCGGCGAGCAGCGCGCGGCCCTTGGCGTCGGTGAAGCGGACCAGGCCCGTGGCGAGCTCGATATCGGCAGTGGCGCGCTTGGCCTTGACCAGCACATGGCCATTCGTGCTGCTCACCTCGAAGGCGCCGGCGGCGGGCGGATTGGGCGCCATCAGGCTGGGTGCCAGCGTCCCGGTATCGACGCCCTTCGGCGTTGCGATGACGTGGAAGATGCCGTCGCCGTGCACCGTCACTTCCACCTTGGCGGCAGCGCCGCCGGTCGGCGTGACGACCACGCCGCCCTCGGTGCGGCTATAGCCGTTTTCCTGCGCCGCCTGCGCCGACGTCATCGCGCTGCCTGCCAGCAGCGCCGCGATCCAAACCCTCTTCATACCCAAACCTCCTGCGTTTCTTCTATTTCTGCCGCTCAACGATAGCGGCCCATGGTGATCTTCAGAACCTGCGGTCGATCGATCAGGTTGAGCCCGTAATCGGTCTGGTCGCCGTTCCAGATTCGCGTCGTCTGCCACTTGCCGTCGACGAAAGTTCCTTCCTCGGCTCGCAGCATGATGCCGTTGGGAGCGCTGCCTTCCGCTGCCGAGAAGGTGACGCGAACATGGTCGCCCACCACCAGGAACTCGTTGTCGGAAAGCTGCGCCACCGCGACCCCGCCGATCTTCTCCGCCCCCCAGGGGGCGGGATCGGACTTGAGGAAGGTCCATTCCTTCATGCCGAACTGCCATTCGCCCCAGCTGGCGGTGATCTGCCAGCCGCCGAGCGTGGTGCTGCGCGGCGTGCTGTCGTCGGGCTTGGCGACGCCCCAGGTCGGGCGGGTATAGGCGATGCGCGCCCAGTCGCGCGCGATGCTGCCCAGCGCGCGATAGGGGAGCGCGAAGGCGTCCAGCGTCGCGGGGTCGAGATCGCGTGCGCCGAGCGGGAAGTTGAAATAGCCGGTGCCGTCCATGCCGAACGGCGCGAAGCCGATCGCGCCGTGGCCCAGCGCCTCGTAGAAGAAGCGGGCGAAGTCGCGCGCATTGCCGATCTCCGGCACCATCAGCGCATTGTCGGGCCGCGCGTATTTCTGCAGATAGAGCGAGACGTTCTCGCTGCTGCGATCATAGAGATCAGGCGCGGCGAAATCGAGCGCGGGCGCCGCCGCCTTCCAGATGTCGAGCACGTCCTGCTGCGGACCACCGCTCGCCACGCCGTCTGGGTCGGGCACGTTGGAGGCGCCGGCGAGCGCCGCGTTGACGTACATCGGCAGCGGCTTCACCGCCTTGCCCGCTGCCGCGATCGCGTTGACGTAGCGCGCCACATACCAGCTGTTGAACGCGCGATCGGCCTGCGCGCCGAACGCCTGCGCCCAGGTGCCGCGCTTGCCGGTCTTCTTCGCCAGTTCCGCCGGGATTGCCTGCGCGAACAGCCGGTTGCCTTCGGCCGAATAGTCGCGCGGGTTGCGATAGCTGCCGGTTTCGTTCTCCGGCTGGACCAGGATCACGGTGTTCTGCTGGTCGTGATCACGCAGATATTCCATCACCTTCACGAAGGCGCGCATGTCGGCCTTCAGCGTCTCCGACCCATGCGCGCTCAGCACGCCGTGATCCTTGCCGTCGCGCGTCTTCATCCGCGGGAAGCGTTTGGCGTCCAGCTTCACCCAGTCGGGGGTGTAGCTGTAACTCGTGTTCTTCCACGTGCCGAACCACAGCAGCACCACCCGCTTGTCGTGCGCGCGGGCCTGGTCGAGCAGCGTCTGGAGGAAGCTGAGGTCGAACTGGCCCTCGCGCGGCTCCACCTGCTGCCAGGCGATCGGCACTTCCACCGTGTTGGCGTGCATCCGGTCGAGCACGGGCCAGGCGGTGGCCAGGGGCTCGGCATAGTTGCTGGAGTTGTTGACCTGCGCGCCCAGCATCAGGAACGGCGCGCCGTCGACGATCAGCGCATGGCGGCCGTTCTTCGTCTCGATGTGCGGCACCGGCGTCGCGGTCTGCGCCGCCGCGGTGCCGGCGAGCAGCAGCGCCAGCGCGCCCCCCCCAAGCAATTGCAATTTCATCTTCTCTCCCCTGCCGGATCGCCAAAGAACAGCCCGCGCCCGTCCGTGCCGAGATAGACGCGGCCGGCGATGCGCGGATCGCCCGAAATCACGCGGAACCGCAGGCCCCATTGGTGCCCGTCATCGTTGATCCGCTGCCAATGTTTCCCCAGATCGTCCGAACGCCACACCGCGCGCAGGCCGTCCAGCGTGCCAACGGCATAGAGGCCGGGCGTGGCGCCCTGTCCCTTGCCCAGACCGAACAGCTCGACCTGCAGCGCCCCGCTGGCAGGCTCGAACGACGCGCCACCGTCGGTGCTGCGCCACAATTGTCCGCCCAGCTTCAGCCAGAGCTCGCCCGCCGCGAAGGGCGAGGCGACCAGCGTCGACTGTTGCTCGCGGTTGCGGATCAGCGCCGACGAGAGATCGCCCGGCAGCCCGCGGCCGGGCAGCGGCGCAAAATGCGCGCCGCCGTCGCGCGAGCCCAGCACATGGGTGTCGTTCACCGCGTAAAAGCGCGCCGGATCGACCTTGTCCGCCGTCGCCCGGGTGTTTCCCGGCAGCCCCTCGACCCGCAGCCAGCGCTTGCCGCCATCGCGGGTGCGCAGCGGTTCGGGCGTTGCCACCAGCATCGTGCCGCCATCCGCGGAAACGCTAATCGCCGCTTCGCCGTTCAAGTCGGCGCGGGCGGGCGGGTTGCCCATCGGCGGGACCTTCACCGGCACCCAGCTGCGCCCGCCATCCTCGGACCTTCCGAGAGATGCCTCGCGCGGGCGGTTGGCATAGAGGCTGCCGCTGCGCACGATCACGCGCGGCTTGCGGCCCGCATAATCCAGCGTGTTGGTGTTGGAGAGATAGGGATTGGCGAAGCTCGGCTGCGGCGAGGCGGCGAAATCGTCGTGCACGAAGCCGGCAAGATCGCCGAAGCCGGAGACGAGATGCGCGCCGCCGGTCGGCGAGATCAGCGTGATGATCGCGGTCTGCTCGATGCCGCGCACCCAGGGTGCCCAGTCGACACGGGCCTGCCCTGCCCCGCCGGTTGCGTAGACAGTGGCTCCGGTCGTGTAGGCAATGTGCCCGGCATCGAAAGGGTCGATCGCCAAACCGGTGATCCAGTGGCCGAAATCGGCGCCCTTGCCTTCGTGGAGCAGGAAGGGCGAAGCGGTGATGTCGCGCCGGCTGCGCGGACCAAGGTCCTGCCAATGCGCGCCCCCGTCGCGCGACAGCCACAGCGTGTCGCCGAGCTTGTAGCGGTCTAGCGTGCTGATCGCGACGGTGCCGGACGCCGAAGCAGCGACCGCGACGCCAAGAATGCCGCCCTCGCGGTGATCGAGGGGCGTGATCGCCCGCCCCCTGCCGTCCGGCGTAAAGCGCCAGACCGCGCCGTCCAGCGCATCACTCTGGCCGATGCCCGTGGCATAGCCGACATAGAGGGTGCCATCTGCCGCGATCGCGGCCTTGACGGCGAGCATCTCCGGGCCCGGGCCCGCAACCGGCAGCCAAGTCTCGCCACCGTCCTCGGAGCGATAGAGGTGCACGGCACCCGGATCGGCAACGCCCGCCCAAATTCGCCGCGATCCCGCGCCCGGCACGCCGCTGGCGGGATCGAACAGCACGAACGCCACGCCGCCATGCGTCTGGCGCGGCGCGGGCTTGCCCAGCCCTGCCACCGGGAAGGCGGCGAGCTTGGTCCAGTGCGCGCCCGAATCGTCGCTTCGCCACAGCCCGTCGTGCCGCGAGCCGAAGAACAGCGTGGACGTGCGGTTGGGATCCACCGCCAGCCGTTCGCCGAGGCCGCGCCCCGCCTCGTTGCCCCCCATCGCGAAAGGGACCGGCGTCACCGACCAGCTCGCGCCGCGATTCGCAGATCGCAGGATCGCCGCCGGGCCATTCGCGCCCATGCCCGCGGCCATGGTCACCACCGCCGGGTCATGTGGATCGGGAGCGATGCTCTCGATGCCCATATAGCTTGTGACAACGTTGCCATCCTGCAGCGGCACCCAGCGCGACGCGGCACTATCCCAGCGATAGGCGCCGCCCATATCGGTGCGCAGATAGGCAAGACCCGGTTCGGCCGGGCTGAAGACGATACCGGGGGCATAGCCGCCGCCGCCGACGGTCACATTCGTCCAGCGATAGGGAGCCCGGGGCTGCGACACGGCCGGCAGCGGCGCAGCCAGAATGGCAAGCGCCGCGAACATGCCGAACGACATGGAACGCTTCATTCCTCTCCCCTCCCGCACTCGAGCCGCCGGATCTTTTACGATCGCGTGCCAGCAGGTTAGCGCTACCAGACACCAAAGGAAACCGGTGTTTTGAAATTTACTTTTACAGATGAATGACCTTTACGCGACACTACGCGGATACCCGCAGCCCATGATGTAGGAGTTTCCGAATGCAGCAAGCGTTTGATCAACCTTCTTCGCCGCGCGGGCCGGGCGCAGCATGATCCGAGTCGCCGCGCCGCTGCTCGCCCTGCTGCTGGCCGGCGCCAGCGATCCCGAGCAACCCTATCGGTCCAGTCCCGAGCGGCACAACGTGGAGGATCGCCGCGACTGGGGCCCGTGGCTCGGCCCATTCCGCGCCAAGCTCGTGCCGAGCATGATGCAGGACTTTGGCGAACGCTATCTCTACGCCGCCGCCAATGCCGTGTTGCCGCCGCCCAAGCGGAGCGAGGCGCGCGTGGTGTTCATCGGCGATTCGATCACCGACGGGTGGAACCTCGCCCGGAGCTTCCCGGGAAAGCCCTATGTCAATCGCGGTATCGGCAGCCAGGTGACCGCGCAGATGCTGGTACGGTTCGAGCAGGATGTCGTTGCGCTCCATCCCCGCGCGGTGGTGATCCTGGGCGGCGTCAACGACGTGACCGGCTTTCTCCAGGTCGAATCCGCCGAGTCGATCGTCGCGAATATCGAGGCGATGGCGGACATCGCGAAGGCCCACGGCATCGCGGTCGTCCTGTGCTCCATCCTTCCGGTCAACGACTATGGGGATGCCGCGCGCGCCGTCGTGAAGGAGCGCAAGCCTGCCGAGCTTCACCGGATCAACGCGGCGCTCCGCGCCCTCGCCGCCAGGCGGCATCTTGCCTATGCCGACTATGATTCGGTGCTTGCCGACAGCAGCGGAAAGATGCGCGCCGACTATACGCGGGACGGCATTCACCCCCTCTCCACAGGCTATGCGCGCATGGCGCCGATTGCCGCGCGGGCGATTGACGTTGCGTTGGGCAGTTCGCGCGCAAGGCCCTGATTTCCCAGGAAACCGCCGCTGTTAACGTGAACAGCTTTCATGGGTAAACCCCAGTTTCACATTATTGTTGCGATAAATCAGAGCTGATGGTAGCGCGAACATTCGGATGCCGGGACCACACCGGCACTGCGTGCGCGGCATGCGACTCCATGCGCCGCCACACCATCTGCGACCGGCGCCCCAGGCGCCCAGGGAGGGGACTCATGATCAACCGTTTCTCGTCATCTCTTCATACTTCTTCGTTGAACGCCGTACTGCGCGCGGGCGCGTCACTGGCAACGTTGTCATTGCTTGGGCTGTCGGGCACCGCGCTTGCCCAGACCGCGGCTGCCGCGCCGCAGGGCAGCGAAGTCGCGACCCAGGATGCCACCGCAGCCGATGGCGGCCAGGAAGGCGCACAGGAAATCGTCGTCACCGGCATTCGCGCCTCGCTGCAGAGCGCGCGCAACCGCAAGCGCGACGCCGAACAGGTGGTCGACTCGATCACCGCGCAGGATATCGGCGCCCTGCCCGATCGCTCGGTCTCGGAAGCGCTGCAGCGCGTGCCGGGCATCACGCTCCAGCGCACCAACGAAAACCGCGATCCGGCACGTCTGTCGTCGGAAGGCGGCGGCGTGTTCGTCCGCGGCCTGTCCTGGGTCCGTTCGGAGCTCAACGGCCGCGACGTCTTCTCGGCGAACAACGGCCGCGGCCTGTCGTTCGAGGACGTGTCCTCGGACCTGCTGGTCGGCGTCGACGTGTTCAAGAACCCCTCGGCCGATCTGGTCGAAGGCGGCATCGGCGGCATCGTCAACCTGCGCACCCGCAAGCCGTTCGATGCGCCAGGCTATGTCTTCGCGCTGTCGGGCGACGTCAACTATGCCGATCTGCGCAAAAAGGCCTACTGGTCGGGCAACGGCCTCGCCAGCGGCCGCTGGAACACCCCGCTCGGCGAGATGGGCCTGCTGCTCAGCTATTCGATCAACAATATCGGCAACCGCACCGACAGCATCTCCAACGGTCGCTATGACCGCGGCACGCTGACCGCGGCGCAGGGCGGTCTGGCCGCCGGCAGCAACGTCTACATCCCCGCCAACATGGGCCTGCGCCGCATCGATTGGCAGCAGAAGCGTACCGCGTTCGACGGCTCGTTTCAGTGGAAGCCGAGCGACACGCTGGTCTTCACCGCCGAGGCGCTGATCGCCCAGGCGACCCCGCGCGACATCGAATATGCGATCGGCGACAACGGCACCCCGCCGACCGACGATGCCTCGTACAAGTTCGGCCCGAACCACGAGCTCGTCTCCGGCGTCATCGCCAACCGCCAGCTGAACCTCGACACGCGCTCGGGCTATCAGCGCAAGCGCACCCAGGACTTCTCGGGCAACCTGCGCTGGACCCCGGACACGCACTGGACCGTCACCGGCGACCTGCAATATGTGAAGTCGACGGCGCAGGTCAGCAGCATGACCGCGTTCACCCAGACCGCTACCCCGGCCACCTTCGACTTCAACTTCAGCGGCGACGATCCCAAGCTGGTGATCACGCCGACCCCGGCCGGCGGCTCGCTGACCAAGCAGAGCGACTATTGGTGGGCCGCGGCGATGGACCATCTGGAAGACAATGAAGCGCATGAATGGTCGGGCCGCGCCGATGTCGAATACAAGTTCGACGAGGGCTTCCTGCGCTCGCTCAAGGTCGGTGGCCGCTATACCGATCGCAACGCGATCACCCGCCAGACCGGCTATAACTGGGCCGAGCTTTCGGCGCAGTATTGGGATCCCGGCACGCCGGTCTATCTGAACCAGACCGGCTTTGCGGCGACCACGCCGCCTACCGGTTTCGCAGGCGGCGCCCAGAATCCGGGGCTGCCGAGCCAGTCGCAGCTGATCAGCTACAACAACTTCTTCCGCGGCAAGGTGGCATCGCCGGGCGCAGGCTTCTGGTTCCCCGCGGCCAGCCTGGTCCAGCGCAGCCCGACGGCCGCCTATGCCGACTACCTGCAATATGTCAGCAAGGGCTGGAAGCCGTACAACAGCGACGTCAGCGTCTCCGGCCTGTCCGGCGGCGGCGTCAACGACCAAACCGAGCGGACCTATGCCGGCTATCTGGTCGCGCGCTTCGGCATGGACACGAGCCCGATCGGCCATTTCGACGGCAATATCGGCGTCCGCGTGATCCGCACCGAGATCTCCGCCGTCGGCTCCGGCGCCTCGCTGCCTGCCTTCCCGAGCGGCACCTGCGTCCCCGGCACGGCGATCGTGGGCGGCCCGCGCGACGGCCAGCTGACCACGGCTGCCGACTGCACGCAGTTCACCGCGGCACAGGCCTTCGCCCAGGGCTCGCTGGGCCTGACGACCAGCGCCCGCAACGACTATACCGACGTGCTGCCGACGCTGAACCTGCGCTTCTTCGTTAAGGACAATCTCCAGCTCCGCTTCGCGGCGGGCAAGGCGATCTCGCGCCCGACCTTCGCGCAGCTCAACCCCTATGTGCAGCTGAGCTACAACTTCGCGAGCACGCCGAACGCGGCGGTCGCGACCGGCACCGGCATCAACGGCCGCCTGACGCCGTTCACCGGCACCGCGGGCAACCCGAACCTGAAGCCGACCCGCTCGAACCAGTTCGACGTCAGCCTCGAATGGTATTTCGGGCGTGCGAACAGCGTCACGCTCGCGGGCTTCTACAAGGACATCAGCAACTATATCTTCGCCGGCACCACCGAGCGCCAGTTCACCAGCAACGGCCAGACGCTCACCTTCGACGTGACGCAGCTGACCAACGGCTCCAGCGGCAAGATCAAGGGCCTCGAGTTCAGCTACACGCAGTTCTTTGACATGCTGCCGGGCGCGCTGTCGGGCCTGGGCTTCCAGGGCAACTACACCTTCGTCGACTCGTCGGGCGGCAAGAACACGGCGATCAACGTGTTCGATTCCAACCAGACCACCGGCGCGGGCAAGGCACTGCCGCTCGAGGGCCTGTCGAAATATTCGTACAACGCAGCACTGGTCTACGAGAAGTACGGCATTTCGGCGCGCGCCGCGTATAACTGGCGCTCGCACTATCTGCTGACGACCTCGGCCGCGAACATCAACTTCCCGGTCTGGTCGGAATCCTACGGCCAGCTGGACGCGTCGGTGCTCTACTCGATCACCAAGCATGTGAAGATCGGCGTGCAGGGCACCAACCTGCTCAACTCGCGGACCTTCCTCGACGTGGGCGATCCGGATCTGAAGCCGCGCTACAGCTGGACGGACACGGACCGGCGCTTCGCCTTCCTGGTCCGCTCGGTCTTCTAACCCCTTCCTCCACCTCCGCCCCCGGACGCCGCAAGGTTTCCGGGGGCGCATTTCTTTACCGGCCGGACCTGCCTAAGACGGGCCGGAGCACGGCAGCTTTGGATGAACGCGTGGGCCAGCACATCATCATCGCGGGCGGCGGCAGCGCGGGCTGGATGGCTGCGGCGCTGTTCGCGCGGCTGCGGCCGGCACCCGACACCCGCATCACGCTCGTCGAATCCGATGCGATCGGCACGATCGGCGTCGGCGAGGCCACCATCCCGATCCTCCGGGACTTCAACCGCCTGCTAGGGCTGCACGAGCCCGACTTCGTCGCGGCAACCCAGGGCAGCTTCAAGCTCGGCATCGAGTTCGTCGGCTGGGGCGAGGCCGGCAACCGACACTTTCACGGCTTCGGTGATTTCGGCGCGCCGATCGAAGGCGTCGCGCCGCATCATCACTGGCTGCGACTGCGCGCCGCGGGCGGCATCGCCGATCCGATCGACGCCTGGTCGATGCCCGCGCTCGCGGCTGCGCGGGACCGGTTTGCGCCCCCCGAGGCGCTGCGCGGCGAAGCGGCCGAATATCGCTACGCCTATCATTTCGACGCCGGCCTCTACGCGCAGCTGCTGCGAAGCTATGCGGAGGCGCGGGGCGTCACCCGCGTCGAGGGACGCATCGTCGCAGCCGAGCGCGATCCGGAAACCGGCAATCTCGCCGGGCTGCTGCTCGACGGCGACCGGCGGATCACCGGCGACCTGTGCATCGACTGCACGGGCTTTTCCAGTCGCCTGCTGGGCGACGCGCTCGGCACGCCCTTCATAGACTGGTCGCGCTGGCTTCCCGCCGACCGCGCGCTGGCCCAAGGCTGCACGCGCGCCGGCCGCTTCACGCCCTTCACCCGCTCTACCGCGCATGCCGTGGGCTGGCAGTGGCGGGTACCGCTCCAGCACCGCACCGGCAACGGGCTGGTCTATAGCAGCGCCTATCTCTCCGATGACGAAGCCGCGGCACGGCTCGCAGCGGACCTCGACGGCGATGCGATCGGCGATCCGCGCCCGCTGCGCTTCACCACCGGGCGGCGCGAGCGGTTCTGGGCGCACAATGTCGTCGCGATCGGGTTGGCCGCGGGCTTCATGGAGCCGCTCGAATCGACCAGCCTCCAGCTGGTCCAGACCGGCCTTGTCCGCCTCGCCGAACTGCTGCCGACCACGGGGGCCGCCGATGCCGCCGTGATCGACGAGTATAATCGCGCGACCATCGGCGAATATGAGCGGATCCGCGATTTCCTGATCGCGCATTACTGCATCAGCCGACGCCCCGAGCCCTTCTGGCGCGACATGGCGGCGATGTCGCTGCCCGACAGCCTGGCCCACAAGCTGGCGCTGTGGGACGCGATCGGCCGGGTGCCGCTCTACGATCGGGAGTCGCATGCCGAGCCGAGCTGGGTCGCCGTGCTGCTGGGCCAGGGGCGGATCCCCCGGGGCCACGAGCCGACCGCCGACCGGCCGCCGCTCGACGCGCTTGACCGGCTGTTCCGGGAGCGGCGTGCCGAGCTGGAAGCCGCGCTGCCCCGCCTGCCGGCACATGACCACTTCGTCGCGAAAACGTGCCGGGCAAGGACGGCGTGAGTCCATTGCCGCTGCACCGACAGCAATACCGGGAGAAGACGCCTTGACCAACAACGCCCTGCCGCGCGCACTCGGCGGCTTGCTGCTCGGCCTTGCGCCGCTGCCCGCCCTCGCCCAGGCCCCCGCTCGCACCGTGCGCGTCGACGCCGCGACCGCCCAAGCGCCGGTCGACCGTTTCTTCGACCTCTCGGTCGGCTCCGACTATCCCGGCACGCTGCGCCGCGACGATGCCATGGCCCAGCTGAAGTCTGCGCATGACGAGCTCGGCTTCCGCTATGTCCGCTTCCACGCGCTCTTTCACGACGTGCTCGGCACGGTGCAGCGCAAGAACGGCGCGATCACCTATGACTGGACCGGGATCGACTCGCTGTACGACAAGCTGCTCGCGCGCGGCGTGAAGCCGTTCGTCGAGCTGGGCTTCACGCCCGAGGCGCTCAAGACCTCGGACAATGCGATCTTCTACTGGAAGGGCAACACCTCGCATCCGGAGCTGGGCGCCTGGCGCGACCTGCTCACCGCCTTCATCCGCCACGCGCAGGCGCGCTACGGCCGAGACGAGGTGCGCAGCTGGTTCTTCGAGGTGTGGAACGAGCCCAATCTCGACGGCTTCTGGGAGAAGGCAGATCAGAAGGCCTATTTCGACCTTTATGACGCCAGCGCCCGCGCCATCAAGGCGGTGGACCCCGCGTTGCGCGTGGGCGGTCCCTCGACGGCGGGCGCGGCCTGGGTGCCCGAGTTCCTCGCCGACATGCACCGGCGCGGCACCCCCGTCGATTTCGTGACGACCCACACCTATGGCGTCGAGGGCGGCTTTCTCGACGAACAGGGCAAGCAGGATACCAAGCTCTCCCCCTCGCCGGACGCGATCGTCGGCGACGTCCGCACGGTCCGCCAGCAGATCGAGGCATCGCCCTACCCCGGCCTGCCGCTCTATTTCACCGAGTGGAGCACCAGTTACACGCCCCGCGACCTCGTCCATGACTCCTATGTCAGCGCGGCCTATATCCTCACCAAGCTCAAGGCGGTGCAGGGCATCGCGCAGGGCATGAGCTACTGGACCTTCAGCGATCTGTTCGAGGAGCCCGGCCCGCCGACTGCCCCCTTCGAAGGAGGCTTCGGGCTGATGAACCCGCAGGGGATCCGCAAGCCGGCCTGGTTCGCCTACAAATATCTCGACGCGCTGCGCGGGCGCGAGGTACCGACCGGGGATCCGCAGAGCATCGCCGCGATCGACGGCGCCAAGCTCGCGGTCGTTTTGTGGGATTGGCACCAGCCGGACCAGCCGACGAGCAACCGCTCCTTCTACGGCAAGCTCGTCCCCGCCAAGGCGGCGCCACCCGCCTCGGTGCAGCTGACGCATCTGCGCCCCGGCAGGTACAAGCTGCGGCTGTTCCGGACCGGCTACCGCCACAACGACGCGTTCTCGGCCTATATCGACCTCAAGATGCCCAAGGTGCTGAGCGGCACCCAGGTCGCCGCGCTCCAGCAACTGACCCGCGACCTGCCCGAGCGCGACGAGACCGTTACTGTGCCCCGCACGGGTACGCTGCGCATGCCGATCACGCTGCAGACCAATGATGTGCTGCTGCTGCGGCTGGAGCCGATTACGCGCTGATGCCGATCGATCTTTCGGATCGCGCGCGGGAACAACGCCTTGCCCGCCGCATCCGACCCGCTACGTTCGACCTTTCCTCGCTCCTCGGGGCACACCAGGGATGCTCATGATGCTCCGTACGATCGCTCTCCTGCTTTCGCTGCCGATGGCGGCGGGTGGCCAGGACTCCAAGGAGCTCGCGCGCGCGCTGGCCGGCGAGGTCAGCGCGGCACCGCAGCGGCTCACCCTCGTCGATCTGCCCAGGCCGGCGGGCCCGCGCGTGCGGCTGTTCGACGGCAAGTCACTGGACGGCTGGCAGCCCTGGCTGGGCTATGCGGACCCCGCCATCACCTACAAGGGCGATCCGGCGGCAACGCCGATCGGCACGTCGCGCGCCTCCAGCGGCGATTTCGCGGTGCGCACCATCGACGGTGCGCCGGCGATATGGGTCAAGGGCGAGACCTGGGGCAGCCTGGTGCACCGCGCCGACCTGCGCGACTATCACCTGCGGCTCGAGTTCAAATGGGGTCCCAAGCGCTGGGCGCCGCGCGCGACGCTGCCGCCGAACAATGGCCTGCTCTACCACACCCATGGCCGGCCGGGCGAGGTGTTCGGCACCTGGCAGCCCTCGGTCGAGTTCGAGATCATGAAGGGCTCGACCGGGATGCTGGTGATGGTGGGCAAGGATCTCCGCGCCCACACCAATGTGGCGTTCGACGACATGTTGATCGCGCCGCATCTTCGGTTCCGGACCGACGGGCGCACGGTCGACATGATCAACGGGACGCCGACCTGGAATGTCGAGGCTGCCGTCGACGCCGAGAAGCCGGAAGGCGAATGGAACGTGCTCGACCTGTACGTCCTGGGTGATCGCGCGGTGCACGTCGTCAACGGCGTCCCGGTAGCCGAGGCGCGCGACCTGGCAGTGATCGGCCCCGACGGCAAGCGCACGGCGCTGACCCATGGCCGGATCCAGCTCCAGTCCGAAGGTGCGGAAACCTGGTTCCGCAACATCACGGTAGAACCCATAGGGCGCTTGCCCAGGATCGTCCCGGCCCGGAGCTGAGGGCTGGCGGCGATCAGCCGCTGCAGGTGGAAAGCGGCGCACAGAGCGGCGCCGAAAGGTGCGAGCAACGTCGCGTCGATCAAACGGCGGAAGCGCCGGATCGGGACCGGCCTCCGAGGGGCCGGTAAACGCCGGGCCCCGAAAGGCCCGGCGTGAACTTCTTACTTCTTGCCGAGCGTGAGGCCGCCGAAGCGCTTGTTGAAGCGCGCGACCTGACCACCCTGGTCGAGCAGCTGACCGCGACCGCCGGTCCAGGCCGGGTGCGCGAGCGGATCGATCTCAAGCTGCATGAGATCGCCTTCCTTGCCCCAGGTGGAGCGCGTCTCGTACACGGTGCCGTCGGTCATCTGCACCTTGATCATGTGATAATCGGGGTGGGTGTTCTGCTTCACATCGAATTCCTTGAAGAAAGCCGCCGGTTTCCGACCGGCAGCGGACGCGCGCGCCTAGCAGAGCCCAGGCGCCAGCGCAACCTCATTGCCGCATTCCCCACCAGCGGCGGAGCGCGACGAGTGACCAGATCGCCTCCACCAGCCCGAACGGCCAGGCCCCTTGCAGGAAGCCATAGGCCGAACCGAGCAGGCAGGCGCCGGCAAAGCCGAGCACCCACCAAGTCGAGCGCGATTCCAGCGCATAGGTGACCAGCATCGCGGTCACCGCGAACAGGCCGAACCAGGTCAGTGCGTCCATGGTCCGGCCCCTGCCCGTTCAGGCTGCCGCGTCAGGCGCTGGGCGGATCGGCGATCATCGCGGTGAATTCGCATTCCGCCGCCAGTTCGCCGTCGATCAGCGCCTTGCCCGCGAACTTGCAGACGCGCGAACGCTTCTGCACGAACGTGACGTGGAGCTTGAGCAGCACGCCCGGCTCCACCGGCTTGCGGAACTTCACGTTGTCGATCGCCATGAAGTAGACCAGCTTGCCCGAGCCTGCGAGCCCGAGCGACTCGACCGCCAACACGCCCGCCGCCTGGGCGAGTGCCTCGACGGTGAGCACGCCCGGCATAATCGGCCGGCCGGGGAAGTGGCCCTGGAAGAACGACTCGTTGATCGTCACCGCCTTCACCGCCACGATCGACTGGTCGAGGATCAGCTCCTCGACCCGATCGACCAGCAGCATCGGAAAGCGGTGGGGCAGCGCCGCCATCACCCGCCCGATATCGAGCGGACCGATGTTGCTCCTTCCCTGCGCTTCCCCGCTCACCGCGGTTCGGGCTTGGCCGGCTTGGTCGCAGGCGCGGCCGGGCGGCCTGCCGGAGCGGCCGCACCCGGTGCTGCGGCGGCACCCTGCTGCTGCTGCTGCTGGGCGCGGGCGGCGGCGAGCTGATAGGCCCGACGGCGCAGCTCGTTCACCTGCTGCTGGAACTGCACGGTGCGCTGCTGCGGCTGCCAGTTTGCCGGCGGCGTGATCGCGACGGTCGGGGTCTTGTCGAGCTCGGCGACGACGGCATCGCTGATGTCCACGGCGTCGGGTGCGTAGACGATCGCTTCCGGCTGCAGGATCACGTTGACCTTGCGAGCGTTGACGACCGACATCTGCGCCGCGTCATAGAGCGCCAGGATCTTCTCGAATGCGAACAGCTCCGCCAGGATCGACGGCATCTGCAGCTTCTGTATTTCCTCATTCGCCTGGTTCTGCAGGGTCATGAGCTGGGTGTAGTTCGGATCCTTGCGCGCGGCTGCTGCCTGCTCTTCGGCTTCCGAAACCTGACCGTCCTTGTTGGTGTCGATCGTGGTGATCAGCGTGCGGGCGTCGGTCTGGAACTTGGTCTGGCGCGCCTGGATCTGGTCGCGCACCGGCTTGTAGGTGGTGTCCAGCTGCGTCACGGCAGTGGTGAACGCCTTCGAGCGGGTGATCACCTCCATCGTGTTGATGGTGGCGATGCCGTTGACCTGCGCCGAGGCCGGCGCGGCAACAGCCATCGCCGCGGAGGCGGCAAGCGCCGCCGCGAATACACGGTTCTTCGTCATTAGAACTGAGTCCCTACGTTGAAAGTGATGAGCTTCTTGTCGTCGCCGGGCTGGCTGACGATCGCCTTGGCAAGGTCGATCCGCAGCGGGCCGAACGGCGAATTCCAGTTGACGCCGACGCCCACCGAAATGCGCGGCGAGGCGGTGCTGCCGCGATAGGCCTCATAGAAGGGCGAGGTCGGCGTGAAATATTGCGTGTTGACCGAAGTGCCAACGCAGGAATCGGTCGTACCCGCCGCATAGCCGACGGTGCAGCGCGTGAGCAGGTTCTGGTTGGCGCCCGAGGTCACCGTGTAGAGCGGATTGCCCGCGCTGTCGAACACCGGATCCTGCTTCACCAGCAGCGTCGGCGAGCCGTCCTTGTTGAACAGCTTCTTGCCCGAGGCATCGGTCGCCTGGGTGAAATAGTTGTTCGTGGTCGGCTGCCGGATCGAGAACAGCGAACCCATCTGGACATAGATTGATGGACGCAGGCCGAGTTCCGCCGCACCCGAGCCGAGCGGCAGCTCGAGCTCGGCCTTGGTCAGGTAATAGGCCTTGCCGCCGAGCGCGTCGTCGATGACCTGGTCGCGGTTGGTGATGAGCGCCTGGGTGCCGGCGAGCGGGTCGCCGCTATACTGGTAGCGCTGCACGCGCGGGCCGACGCCGCGAATGTCGAAGCCGCGGAACTGCGGCTCGCCCAGATAGAAGCGATCGGTGATGCGGACCTCGGTGCCGTCGAGGCTCTTGATCACGCCGCCCTCGCCGGTGAGCGAGAAGACGAAGCCGCTGCCCAGACCCCAATATTTCGCGCCGTCGATGCGACCGCGAACGTAGCGGACGTCACCGCCCAGCCCGGCCACGTCGGCACCGAGGGAGACGCGCTGGCCGCGCGTCGGGCGCAGGCGGCTGTTCAGGCTGTCATAGATCAGCGACAGGCCGACCAGCGAGGTCAGGCGGTTGCCCACCGCTTCGCAATAATAGCGACCGGCCTTGAACGGGTCGCACTGGCCGTTGGTGTAGAAGGTCGCCTGGTCGAGCGTGACATCGTCCTTGGCGAGATAATAGCGGCCGGACAGCGTCCAATATTCGGTCAGCGGCAGGCCCGCGACCAGCTGGAAGCCGGTCGACACCTGGCGATAGGTGGTGTTGCGGTTGGTGCCGAGATAGTTGAACGAGTTGTAGTCGCGCCGGAAGATCGTCGCACCCAGCGCGATGTTGCTGTCGAACAGATACGGCTCGGTGAAGCCGAGCTCGACCGACTTCGAATAGCTCGAATAATCGGCCGAGATGCTGGCGGTTTGCCCCATGCCGCGGAAGTTGCGCTGGCGGATCGACGCCTGGAGGATGAAGCGCTCGAGGCTCGAAAAGCCGGCCGACAGCGTCAGCTCGCCGTTCGGCTTCTCTTCGACGTTCGCGCCGAGCACGATGCGGTCGGGCGCCGAGCCTTCCTTGCGCTCGATCTCGAACTTGTCCTGGAAATAGCCCAGGCTGTTGATGCGGTCCTGCGAGCGCTTGACCAGGAAGGTGTTGAAGGCATCGCCCTCGGCCACGCGCATTTCGCGGCGGATCACCTTGTCCTGGGTCTGGCGGTTGCCGGTGATGTCGACCCGCTCGATATAGGTACGGTTCGCCTCGCCGATGTGGAAGTTCATCGACATCGTCAGCGCATCCTTGTTGCGCTGGAAGTCGGGGCGAACGTCGGCAAAAGCATAGCCGAACAGGCCGGCGGTCTCGCTCAGCTGCTCGACCGTGTCCTCGACGGCCTTGGCGTTGTACCACTGGCCTTCCTTGATCGGCAGCGCGGCGGCGAGCTTCTTGTCGTCGAAGTCGCGGATCGCGCTGTCGACCGTGACCGGGCCGAACTTGTAGCGGGGGCCTTCCTCCACCACGTAGGTGATGATGAAGTCCTTCTTGTCCGGCGTCAGCTCGGCCACCGCCGAGATCACGCGGAAATCGGCATAGCCCTCGGTCAGATAGAACTGGCGCAGCTTCTGCTGGTCATAGGCCAGGCGATCCTGGTCGTACGACGTATTCGAGCTGAGGAAGTGCGAGAAGCTGGCGACCTTGGTCGCCATCTGCGCGCGCAGCTTCTTGTCGCCGAACACCTCGTTGCCGATGATGTTGATCTGGCGGACCTTCGACTTCGCGCCTTCGTGGATCTCGAAGATCACGTCGACGCGGTTCTGGTCGAGGCTGACCATCTTCGGCTCGACGCGCGCAGCGAAGCGGCCTTGGCGGCGATACAGCTCGATGATCCGCGCAATGTCCGCACGCACCGCGGTGCGGGTGAAGATCTGGCGCGGCTTGAGCTTGATCTCCTTGTCGATCTTGTCCTGCTTCAGCCGCTTGTTGCCCTCGAACACCACGCGGTTGATCACCGGGTTCTCGCGGATGCGGAGCACCAGGTTGCCGTCCTCGACGCCCTCGATCGCCACGTCGGCGAGGAGGTCGGAGGCGAGCAGGTCCTTGATCGCCTGGTCGATCGTCTCGTTGGTGTAGCTGTCGCCCACGCGCAGGCGCGTGTAGCTCAGCACCGTCTCCGGTTCGATGCGCTGCGAGCCTTCCACCCGCAGCGACTTGATCGTGCGCACCACCGCCGGCGTCGCCGGAGCGGGTGCAGCCTGAGGCTGGGCCGCCGCGGCCGCGGGCTTTGCCGCGGTCTGCGCCTCTGCAGGCGCTACCACGCCCGACAGGATCGTCCCTGCCAACAGCGTAGCCGTCGCCCGCGCGCCCAAATTGCTTGCCTTGATCGCAGTCACCATCCCACCCCAGTCGGAATCCAAATATTGCCGGAACGCGCGCGGCATATTGCCGCCCTGCACGAACCCCCTCAACCGATCAAGCCGGCCAGATGTCTCCACACACCGAAAGCGCCCAGATCGTTGAGCGTCACGAACAGCATCAGCGCGAGGATCGCGAGCATACCGCCCCGAAACGCCCATTCCATCACCTGCGGCTCCACCGGGCGCCGGCGGACCGCCTCGACGGCGTAGAACAGGAGATGACCACCATCCAGTACCGGAACTGGCAACAGGTTGATGAATCCCAGATTAATGGAGACGAGCGCGATCAGGAACGCGAACTCGATCGGCCCCATGGAAAGCCGTTCGCCCGAAACCTGGGCGATCTTGAGCGGCCCGCCCAGCTCGGAAACCGAGCGGCGACCGGTGATGATCTGGCCGAGGCCATCCACCGTCATGCGGACGATGTCGGCGGTGGTGCGCAGGCCGACCAGCGGCGCTTCGAGCAGCCCCACCGGCACCTGGGTCGAACCCGCCGCGCCGATGCCGAGCTGGCCGATCTTGTATTCGTTGCCAAAGCGGTCGCGCTCCAGCCGGGTGCCGATCACGGCGTCGACGCTGCGCGCCGCGCCGCCGCGGACGAAATCGACCCGCACCGGTTCGTTCGGACGCAACTGGGTAAACTGCACCATGTCGGCATAGGTTTCGACCGTGCGGCCGCCCAAGCCGGTGATGCGGTCGCCGGGCTGCAGACCGGCCTTTGCGGCGGCGCTGCCCTGGATCACCGTGCCGATCACCGACGGCGTGCGGTTCTCGCCGAACATGAAGGCGAAGGCGGAGAGAATGACGATCGCGACCACGAAGTTCATGATCGGGCCGGCCGCGACGATGATCGCGCGCTGCCACAAGGGCTTCGCCTGAAAGGTCTTGGCGCGCTCGCTCGCCGGCAGCTGCAGCCATTCTGGCGACGGCTGGCTCGCTGGGTTCATGTCGCCGGCGAAGCGGACATAGCCGCCCAGCGGCAACAGGCTGAACTTCCAGCGCGTGCCGCGGCGATCGGTGATGCCGGCAATCTCGCGGCCGAAGCCGATCGAGAACTCCTCGGCCTTTACCCCGAAGAGGCGGCCCGCCAGATAATGTCCCAGCTCGTGCAGGAACACGAGCGGCCCGATCACCAGCGCGAACGCCAGAATGGTGAGCAGGATGCCGGGGGATTGAATCAAGCGACGCAGTCCTTCACTCGCTCAGCCGCATAAAGCCGCGCCTCTGCATCGATCGCCAGCACGGCGTCGAGCGTTTCCGGCGCGACCGGGTCGTAGCGGCTAAGCGTATCGGCAGAGATTGCGGCAATTTCAAGAAATCCGATCCGCCCGGCAAGAAAGGCCGCGACGGCGACTTCGTTGGCGGCATTGAGAATCGCCGGCCGCGCCCCGCCGGCCTTCAGCGCCTCCATCGCCAGCGCGAGCGCCGGGAAGCGATCGAGGTCGGGATTTTCGAATTCCAGCTTGCCGACCGCGGCGAGGTCGAGCGGCGGGCACGGCGTCTCCATCCGTTCCGGCCAGGCCAGCGCAAAGGCGATCGGCGTGCGCATGTCGGGCGTGCCGAGCTGCGCCAGCACCGACCCGTCGACATATTCCACCATGGAGTGGACGACCGACTGGCGGTGGACCAGCACTGCCAACTGCTCCGCGGCGACCGGGAACAGGTGAAAGGCCTCGATCAGCTCGAGCCCCTTGTTCATCATCGTCGCCGAATCGACCGAGATCTTGGCGCCCATCGACCAGTTGGGGTGCGCCACCGCCTGTGCCGGCGTGATGTCGCGCATCGCTTCCTTGGGCGTCGCGCGGAACGGGCCGCCGCTGGCGGTAAGGATAATCCGCCGGACGCCCTTGGGCGCGGTGCGATCGAGGCACTGGAACACCGCATTGTGCTCCGAATCGACCGGCAGCAGCGTCGCGCCATAGGCTCGCGCGGCTCCCATCATCACGTCCCCGGCGGAGACGAGCGATTCCTTGTTCGCCAGCGCCACCGTGCCGCCCGCTTCCAGCGCGGCCATCACCGGCTTGAGGCCCGCGGTGCCGACGATCGCCGCCATGGTCCAGTCGGCGCCCATGCGCGCGACGTCGCACACCGAATGCGCACCGCCCACCGCTTCGACGCCGGTACCCGCGAGGCGTTCTTGCAGGTCCGGCAGGCAGCTTTCGTCCGCGACGACGGCGCAGCGCGCACGGGTGCGGATCGCCGCCGCGGCGAGCTTCTCGACATCGCAATTGGCCGTCAGCGCAACGACTTCGAAGGCATGCGGATTTCGTTCGATCAGATCCAGCGTCGAGGTGCCGACCGAGCCGGTCGCCCCCAACACCGTGACGCGCTTCACCACCAGTATCCTCCCACAACCACCTGATGATGGATCGCAAAAAACAAAGCCGCAACCGGGGCCGCGAAGACGAGGCCATCGAGCCGGTCGAGAATGCCGCCATGGCCCGGCAGCAGGTTGCTCGAATCCTTCACGCCCGCAACGCGCTTGAGATGGCTCTCGTAGAGGTCGCCGATCTGCGAGGCAAAGGCCACCAGCGGCGAGACCGCCACCAGCCACCAGCCGATCGCCGTGCCCGGCGCAGCTGCGACGAAGGCTGCGGAAAAGAGGATCGCGGCAATCAGCCCACCGATCAGCCCCGCCCAGGTCTTGTTCGGGCTGATCGCAGGCGCGAGCTTGGGCCCGCCGATCGCGCGACCGGCGAAATAGGCGCCGCTATCGCACACCCAGACGATCGCCATCGTCCACAGCGTTGCGGCAAAGCCCTGCTGATGATCGCGGAGCAGCAGCAGCGCGAGCACCGGCAGCCCGACATAGACCTGCCCCGCCGCCAGCTTGCCATTCCGCGTCACGATCGCGACGAAGAAGAAGGCGCCGAACACCAGGCCCAGTGCCAGGAACCCTGGACCGGCGGCGGCCGGGCTCAGGATCGCCAGCGGCACCACCATCACATATTGGGTTAAGCGGCGCTTGCCCTCGTCCCCCGCCAAGGTTGCCCATTCGCCGATCATCAGCACGGCCATCACCGTGATGACCAGCCAGAAGCCCCAGCCGCCCGCCCACAGCGCAGCGAGCGCGAGCCCGACCAGCGCGAGCCCGACCACGGCGCGTTTCGGAAGATCGGAATTCTTGCTCACAGGCCTCCGAAGCGCCGCTGGCGCCGCCCGAACTGGGCCAACGCATCCGCCAGCGCGCGCTCGTCGAAATCGGGCCAGAGGGTTTCGACGAACAGCAGTTCGGCATAGGCCGCCTGCCACAGCAGGAAATTGGAAAGCCGCTGCTCGCCCGAGGTACGGATCATCAGGTCGAGCGGCGGCAGGCCTGCCGTTTCCAGCTCGCTCTCGAACCGCGCCTCGTCGATCGCGGCGGGGTCAAGGGTGCCGTCGCGCGCCTGCTCGGCCAGCCGCCGGGCGGCGGCGAGCAGTTCGGCCTGCGCGCCGTAATTGAGCGCCAGCACCAGCGTCGGCCCGGTGTTTACCGCGGTCCGCGCGATCGCCGCCTCGATCATCGTGACCAGATCGGGCGAGAGCTCGCGCCAGCCGCCGATCACCCGCAGCTTGACGCCGTCGGCGACGATCTGGTCGAGCTCGCGCTCGAGGAACTGCCGCAGCAGTCCCATCAGCGCGCCGACTTCCTCTTCCGGGCGGCGCCAGTTCTCGGACGAGAAGGCGTAGAGTGTCAGCACCTCGATGCCGAGCGAACGCGCGGCGCGCGCGACGCGGCGCACCGCCTCCACGCCCTGGCGATGCCCGGCGACGCGCGGCAGCAGGCGCTTCTTCGCCCAGCGCCCGTTGCCGTCCATGATGATCGCGACATGGCGGGGCGGCGGGGTCTCGCCGCCCGAAGCGGAGGCCAGCTTAACGGCCACCGCGCCCTGCCCTTTCGGCCGCACCAGAACCTCCGGGGCGGATCACTTGCCCAGGATTTCCTTTTCCTTGGCCGCGGCCGCCGCGTCGATATCGGCGATCGTCGCGTCGGTCAGCTTCTGGACCTCGGCTTCATGGCGCTTGCGCTCGTCCTCGCCGAACACGCCCTTCTTCTCGTCGGTCTTCAGGCTGTCCATGCCGTCGCGACGCACGTTGCGCGCGGCGATACGGGCCTTCTCGGCGTACTGGTTGGCGAGCTTGGCGAGCTCCTTGCGGCGCTCTTCGGTGAGGTCCGGAATCGGCAAGCGCAGCGTCTGGCCGTCGACGATCGGATTGAGGCCGAGGCCCGCCGAGCGGATCGCCTTGTCGACCGGGCCGACATTCGACTTGTCCCACACCTGCACCGAGAGCATGCGCGGCTCGGGCGCGGAGACGGTCGCGACCTGGGTGATCGGCATGTGCGAGCCATAGACCTCGACGGTCACCGGATCGAGCAGCGTGGTCGAGGCGCGGCCGGTGCGGAGACCGGTCAGATCGTGCTTGAGCGATTCCACGGCGCCGGCCATGCGGCGCTCGAGATCTGCCTTGTCATATGCGGCCATGTTCGGCGTTCCTTGAAGCTTGGGTACAGTGGGTTACGCGGCGTCCGCGTCCTGGACGATGGTGGAAGTCCCCTCGCCCCGGAGCACCGAGGCGAGATTGCCCTCGCCGCGGATGTTGAACACCACGATCGGGATATGGTTGTCGCGGCACAGCGCGACAGCAGAGGCGTCCATCACCTTCAGATTGTCGGCAAGAACGCGGTCATAGCTGAGCGTCTCGTAGCGCGTCGCGGTCGGCACCTTCTTGGGGTCGGCGTCGTACACGCCGTCGACCGAGGTGCCCTTGAACAGCGCGTCGCACTTCATCTCGGCGGCGCGCAGCGCAGCGGTGGTGTCGGTGGTGAAGAACGGCAGACCGGTGCCTGCGGCGAACAGCACGACGCGGCCCTTCTCCATGTGCCGTTCGGCGCGGCGGCGGATATAGGGCTCGCACACGCTGGCCATCGGGATGGCGGACTGGACGCGGGTCTCGACGCCCACCTTCTCGAGCGCGTTCTGCATCGCCAGCGCATTCATCACGGTGGCGAGCATGCCCATGTAATCGGCACTGGCGCGGTCGAAGCCCTGGGCTGCGCCGGCGATGCCGCGGAAGATGTTGCCACCGCCCACGGTCATGCAGATTTCGAGGCCGCTTTCCTTGGCCTCCTTCACCTCGAGCGCGACGCGTTCGCAGGTCTCGGGATCAATGCCGAACTGACCCTGGCCCATCAGGACCTCCCCCGACAGCTTGAGAAGGATGCGGCGGAAGGTCGGAGCGGTCATGATAATCCTGAAATCTTGAGAAGCGGACAGCGAAGCGGCGCGGACCCTAGAGGAGCCGCGCCGCGCGAACAAGCGTGGATGCCGGGGAAAAGCCGTCGAAACGGCCCCTCCCGGCGCGCCTGATTACTTGGTGAGACCGGCGGTCGCGGCCACTTCGGCAGCGAAGTCGCTCTCTTCCTTCTCGATGCCTTCGCCGAGCTGGAAGCGGACATAGTCCTTCAGCACGATCGCCGAGCCCGAGTCCTTCGCCGCCTTGGCGATGACGTCCGACACCGGGGTCTTGCCGTCCATCACGAACAGCTGGCTGAGCAGGGCGTTCTCCTTGGCGAACTTCTTCACCGCGCCGTCGACCATCTTCTCGATGATCTCGGCCGGCTTGCCGCTCTCGGAAGCCTTTTCGGCTGCGATCGCACGCTCACGGGCGAGCACGTCCTGGTCCAGCCCGCTCTCGTCGAGCGCCAGCGGGAAGGCCGCCGCGATGTGCATCGCCAGCTGCTTGCCGAGCGGCTCGAGCACGTCGACACCGGCTTCCGATTCGAGCGCGACGAGCACGCCGATCTTGCCGAGGCCCGGCGCCGCCGCGTTGTGGACGTACGGGATCACCGCGCCCTTGGCGACTTCGACCTTCTTGGCGCGACGCAGCACCTGGTTCTCGCCGATCGTCGCGATGTTGGCGGTCAGCGCCTCGTCGACGGTCTGGCCCGAGGCCATCTTGGCGCCCTTGATCGCGGCGATGTCGTCACCGGCTTCCAGCGCCAGCGCGGTGGTCTCGCGCACGAAGTTCTGGAAGATCTCGTTCTTGGCGACGAAGTCGGTCTGCGAGTTCACCTCGACGGCGACACCCTTGGTGCCGGCAACCGCCAGGCCGACCAGGCCTTCGGCGGCCGTGCGGCTCGACTTCTTGGCGGCAGCGGCGAGCCCCTTGGCGCGCAGCCAGTCGGCAGCGGCTTCCATGTCACCGTTGGTTTCGGAGAGCGCCTTCTTGCAATCCATCATGCCGGCGCCGCTCTTTTCGCGGAGTTCCTTGACGGCGGCTGCAGTGATCTCGGCCATGTCTCTATTCCTCAGTTAAAAGTCGGGCGGAGCAGTGCGTGTGCCCTGCCCCGCCCCGATTACGGTTCGATGACGCGGGCAATCAGCCTTCGACGGCTTCCTCGACCGGCGGCTGCTCGGCAGCACCGAAGTCATAGCCCTGCTGCATCAGCGCCTCGCGGCCGCCACGGGTCGCGGCGATGGCGATGGCTTCGCAGTAGAGGCGGATGGCGCGGCTGGCGTCGTCGTTGCCCGGGACCGGGAACGCGATGCCGTCCGGCGAAACGTTCGAGTCGAGCACGGCGACGACGGGGATGCCGAGGGTGTTGGCTTCCTTGATCGCCAGCTCTTCCTTGTTCGCGTCGATCACGAACATGATGTCGGGGATGCCGCCCATGTCGCGGATGCCGCCGAGCGAGAGCTCGAGCTTGTCACGCTCGCGGGTGAGCTGCAGCACTTCCTTCTTGGTGAGGCCGTGCGTGTCGCCCGACAGCTGCTCTTCGAGCGTCTTGAGGCGCTTGATCGAGTTGCTGATGGTCTTCCAGTTGGTGAGCATGCCGCCCAGCCAGCGGTGGTTGACGAAGTGCTGGCCTGCACGACGCGCTGCCTCGGCGATCGGCTCCTGCGCCTGGCGCTTGGTGCCGACGAACAGCACCTTGCCGCCGGCGGCGACGGTCGAGCTGACGAACTCGAGCGCGCGGGCGAACAGCGGAACGGTCTGCGAGAGGTCGATGATGTGAACGCCGTTGCGATCACCGAAGATGTAGGGCTTCATCTTCGGGTTCCAGCGATGAGTCTGGTGACCGAAGTGCGCGCCCGATTCGAGCAGCTGCTGCATGGTGACGACGGGTGCCGCCATAGGGATAACTCCTTCCGGTTGGTCCTCTGGGAAGCGGGAATTCGGAATCGCTCCGAACACCGGGTTATGATGCTTCCCATGCGGGGTTGAGGCGGGCCGCTTAGTCGATTGCGCGGCCGGGCACAAGCTGGAACATTATCGGAACATCGCTTGACGACGGAACAAGAATGGAACATACAGCGATCAGAACGCGACTGATGGAACAGGCGGGAGTCTCGGCAGTTCGAGGTTCTTGGGTTCCGCTGGGATCGGCGTTGAAGATCAGGAGCCGGGTAATGACTGGATTCGCTGTCTTTTTTCTGTTCGGATCGGCTTTCACGGCCGCCGTCTGGACGCTCTACGCAAGCATTCATCCGCAACTGCATCGCTTCGCCGAATTGTTCGGCATGGCGCGGCCGGTAGCGCTCCCCGCTCCGTCGCCGCGCCTGTCGCGCGTCAGGGTGCGAGCGGTCCCGGCACGGATGCCGCGTCCGCGCCCGCAGCGCGCAGCCGCCTGATCCGGCGGTAGGAACGGATGCTGAAGGGGATGCTGGCGAGATAGGCGATCGCCACGATCGCCAGTGTCGTCCACGGTGCAGAGACCAAAGCTGCGGCGAGCGCCACGAGCACCGCGATCGCCTCGAAGCGGACATTCTGGCGCAGCCGGATCTTCGGGCCGAAGGTCGCGACGCTGGAGACCATCAGGATCGCGATCAGCACCGTCCACACGGCGATGACCACCGGTGCGCGCGTGATCGCCTCGCCGGTCCACAGCCAGAGATAGACGGGCGTGAGCGCCAGCGCCGCACCGGCCGGGGCCGGAACGCCGGTGAGGAAGCCCGCTGACTTGTGCGGCTGCTCGGCAAGGTCAATCTGCGCGTTGAAGCGGGCGAGCCGCAGCGCGCAAAACAGTGCGTGTAGCAGCGCGACCAGCCAGCCGAAGCGCCCCAGCGCCTGGAGCGACCAGAGATAGAGGATCAGCGCCGGCGCAACGCCGAACGAGATGGCGTCGGACAGGCTGTCGAGCTCGGCCCCGAAGCGGCTCTCGGCGCGCACCAGCCGGGCGATGCGCCCGTCGATGCCGTCGAGCACGGCGGCGGCGAGCACCATCAGCACCGCCGCCTCCCAGTTGCCCAGGATGGCGAAGCGGATGCCGGTCAGGCCCGAACACAGGGCAAGCGCAGTGACGGCGTTGGGGAGCACCGCACGAAGCGGGATGCCGCGCGGCAGCGCCGGCCTGCGCCCCAACCCGCGCCCGATGCGCGGGCGACGATCGCTCATTGCGCCACCCCCGCGACACTCGGAAGGCCGCGGCGGGCGATGACCGTCTCGCCGGCGATGGTGCGCTGGCCGAGAACGACCTGCGCGCCATATTCCTCGGGCAGGAAGATATCGACGCGGCTGCCAAAGCGGATCAGGCCGACGCGCTGACCGGCCACGACCATGTCGCCCGGCTTGACGAAGGCGACGATGCGCCGCGCGACCAGCCCGGCGATCTGGGTGAAGCCGATACGCAGCCCGTCGCGATCCTCGACCACCAGGTGCTGGCGCTCATTCTCGTCGCTCGCCTTGTCGAGATCGGCGTTCATGAACTTACCCGAGATATAGATGACGTGGCGGATCGTGCCGGTGATCGGCGTGCGGTTCACATGCACGTCGAACACGCTCATGAAGATCGATACGCGCACCATCGGCGCGGTGCCGAGCGCGTGCGGGCCGGCGAGTTCTGGCGGCAAGGCCATGCGCTGGATCATCGTGACCAGGCCGTCGGCGGGGGAAACGAGTACCCCCTCCTCCACCGGTGTGACGCGGACGGGGTCGCGGAAGAAGGCGGCAATGCCGAGCGTGAGGAACAGCAAAGGCCAGGTGAGGACGTCCCACACCCACAGGCTCAGCAGTGCGACCGCGGCGGCGATCAGCACATATTTGCGGCCTTCGGGGTGGATATCGGGAAAACGCCACTTCACCGTCGAGGTACCGACCGGGGGCTTGTCGAGCGATGTCATGGCCGCAGATGTACCCGCGCAGCCGCCGATTTCCTAGCCACTCCTGCATGCCGTCCCCGCGCAGATAAAATCCGGGGCAACAAAGCGGCGCTCCGGCGTTGATGCCGTGGCCAGGATCGGGATGCTTTTCGACGACGGTCGCTTGCATATCCGTCGGAATTTGCGCAACCGATGTCCCCGAAGCGTCATATTTTCGTAAGGAAGCCCATGCCCCCTTCGACCGCCACCGCAAAACGCCGGAGTGCCCGTCGCACGCGTCCGGCCGGTGTGCCCTCGCCGACGATGTTCTTCCTGCAGCAGTTCCTCAAGCGCCCGGTGATGGTCGGCGCGGTCGCGCAGTCCTCGGGCCGGCTGATTCGCCGGATGTTGAGCAAGGTCGACTGGGGGAACACCAAGCTGTTCGTCGAATATGGCCCGGGCGTCGGCACCTTCAGCCGCCCGATCCTTGAGCGCCTCGGCGCCGACGGCAAGCTGATCGTGATCGACACCAACCCCGATTTCATCCGCTATCTGCGCCAGTCGATCGACGATCCGCGCTTCGTCGCGGTGCTCGGCTCGGCCGCCGATGTGCAGAAGATCGTGCGCGACAACGGCTTCGAGCAGGCCGACTATATCGCTTCGGGCCTGCCCTTCTCGACCCTGCCCGAGGGTGTCGGCGACGCGATCGCCAAGGCGACGCGCGACATCCTGCGGCCGGGCGGCGCGTTCCTGGTCTACCAGTACAACCCCAATGTCCGGAACTTCCTGACCCCGCACTGGGACAATATCGAGCACGAGATGGAATGGTGGAACATCCCGCCAGCCCAGCTCTGGTGGGCCTGGAAGGACTAAACCGTCGCACGGACTTTGAAGAAAGGCGGCCATGGGGTTCCACGGCCGCCTTTTTCTTGGTCGAAGCAGCGGGGCGGCGGCAAGGCCGCCCCGGTACGGCTCACCAGTTCCACATCGTCCCGTCTTCGAGGCGGGCGACCGGCAGATAGGCCGGCTTGTACGGGTATTTCGCCGCCAGTTCCTCGTCGATGTCGACGCCGTGGCCGGGGGCCTCGCCGCAGAACAGATAGCCCTTGTCGAAGTGATAATCGTGCGGGAACACCGCATCGGTCTCTTCGGAGTGGCGCATATATTCCTGGATGCCGAAGTTCGGGACCCAGGTGTCGAAGTGGAGCGCGCAACCCATCGTCACCGGCGACAGGTCGGTCGCACCATGGCACCCGGTGCGGACCTGATAGAGGCTGGCGAGATCGGCCAGGCGACGCAGATGCGTCAGGCCGCCGGCGCCGACCACAGTCGCGCGCAGATAGTCGATCAGCTGGTTCTGGATCAGATCCTTGGCGTCCCAGATCGTGTTGAAGATCTCGCCCACCGCCAGCGGGGTGACGGTGTGCTGGCGGATCAGCTTGAACGCTTCCTGGTTCTCGGCCGGGGTCACGTCCTCCAGCCAGAAGAGCTGGTAGGGCTCGAGCATCTTGCCGAGGTTCGCGGCTTCCTGCGGCGTGTAGCGGTGGTGGCCGTCATGCAGCAGGTGATGCTCGAAGCCATAGGTCGCGCGCAGCTTCTCGAACAGCTTGGGCACATAGTTGAGCGCCTTGCGCGTATCCCAGCCGGTGACCGAGGGCAGCGCGGCATCGGCGGGCTCGTAATACATGGTGCCGCGCCCGACGCCGTAGGCATCCTTGATGCCCGGCACGCCGGTCTGCGCGCGGATCGCCTTGTAGCCGAGGTCGATATACTTGCCGACCGCGTCGACGGTCTGCTCGATGTCGGCGCCGTTCGCGTGGCCATAGACCATCACGCCGTCGCGGCTGCGGCCGCCGAGCAGCTGGTAGACCGGCATGCCGGCCATCTTGCCCTTGATGTCCCAAAGCGCCATGTCGACCGCGGCGATCGCGCGCATCGTCACCGGGCCACGGCGCCAATAGGCCCCGCGATAGAGATACTGCCAGATATCCTCGATCCGGCGCGGGTCCATGCCGATCAGGCAGGGGATGACATGGTCCTCGAGATACGAGACCACCGCCAGTTCGCGGCCGTTGAGCGTGCCGTCGCCGATGCCGTATACGCCCTGATCGGTGTGGATCTTCAGCGTCACGAAATTGCGGCCGGGGCAGGTCACGATAACCTTGGCCGAGACGATCTTCATCGAGCTACCTCTATAGGCTGTTTGTTGCCGCTGGCCTGACCAATTCGCGCGCGCATGTCAAGAGATTGGCCAGACCTCCGGTGCATACCCTAGGCCGCTCAGTTTGAAATTTTCCTCAACGCCGACGGGTATGCCCCGGCTCAAAATGCCGGCTTGCCGTACACCTGCCGTGTGACCGGGTGGCTGCTGCTGAGGCCACCGTCGACCGCGATAGCCTGGCCGTTGACATAGCTGGCCGCATCGGAGGCGAGGAACAGCGCCACCTGGGCAATCTCCTCGGGTCGCCCCGCGCGCCGCAGCGGATTGAGCTGGCCGAGCCTATCCTCCTTGCCCTGTTCGCGGGCATAGTCGAAGGCGCGCTGGGTCATGCCGGTTTCGATCAGACCGGGGCAGATCGCATTGACGCGCACGCCCGAGGTGGCGAGCTGCTGGGCCGCGGTCTGCACCAGGTTGATCACGCCCGCCTTGGAGGCGGAATAGGGCGTGCCGCCCGCGCCTGAGCGAAGCCCGGCGACGCTCGCCGTGCACAGGATCGCCCCGCCGCCACGTTCTACGATCCGCGGCGCCGCGTGCTTGATGGCAAGCGCCGGACCGATGAGATTGATCCGTAGCACTTCAGCCCAAAGTGCTACGTCGGCATCAAAAATGCCCGCAGTGCCGCCGGAGATCCCGGCATTGGCGTAGAAGATGTCGATCCCGCCGAACTGCTCACATGCAGTCTCAACAAGGCGCTGCATATCGCTCTCATTGCCTGCATCGACCTCGATCGCCAATGCGTCGTGGAGCCCGGCAATTGTCTCGTGAACGCCAGCGTCGCGATCGGTCGCCACCACCTTAGCGCCGTGTGCAGCAAACGCCCGTACGGTCGCTCGGCCAATTCCGGACGCTGCACCCGTCACCACCGCGACCTTGCCGGTGAAATCGAACCCGCTGCTCATGCCCCTGCCCTTTGCGCGAAATGCCACGCCGTCGACGCCAGCCCCGGCAGCCGCTCGACCGTCTTGGCCGCCTGCGCGCTCGAGGCATTGCCGTCGAGCATCCGCTTCTTGATGCCCTGGACGATGCCGGTCAGGCGGAAGAGGTTGTAGGCGAAATACCAGTCGAGATCGGGGACGCCGTCCTGCCCGGTCGCGGCGCAGTAGCGCGCGACCATGTCCTCGATCGTCGGGATGCCCGTGTCCGGCCCGGCCAGCCCCTTCACGCCTGATCTGCCCTCCGGTTCGGTCACCCAGTTCATGAGGAAGTAGGAGAAATCGGCCAGCGGATCACCCAGCGTCGACAATTCCCAGTCGAGCACCGCCAGCACCTCCGGGCGATCGGCGGCGAAGATCATGTTGTCGATGCGATAATCGCCATGGACGATGCTGGTCCGGGTCTGCGGCGGGACGGTGCGCGGCAGGAACTCGATCAGCGCCTCGACCTCCGGCAGGTCGTCGGTCTGGCTGGCGCGATACTGCCGCGTCCAGCGCTCGACCTGACGGGCAAAATAATTGCCCGGCTTGCCATAGTCGCCCAGGCCGACGGTTTGGGGGTCAATCCGGTGGAGCGCCGCGAGCGTGTCAACGATCGCCTCGTAGATCGCCGTGCGCTCGGCAGGCGCCATGTCCGGCAGCGATCCGTCCCAAAAGGTGCGGCCCTCCACCATCTCCATCAGGTAGAAGGGTGCGCCGATCACCTGCCGGTCCTCGCACAGCGCATAGGGCCGCGCGACCGGGAAGCCGGCGGGATGGAGCGCGGCGATCAGCCGATATTCGCGCTCGACCGCGTGCGCCGAGGGCAGGATCGTGCCGAACGGCTTGCGGCGGAGGACATAGGCTCCGCTAGCGCTTTCAACACGATAGGTCGGGTTGCTTTGCCCCCCCGGGAACTTGGTGACAGTCACCGGCCCGGCAAATCCGGGGATCTGCGCCGAGGCCCAGCTGGCGAGGCGGGTTTCGTCGAGGTCGCTCATGTGAAGGTGATCACGGAGCGGACGCTCGTGCCCTGTCGCAGCTTTTGCAGCGCCTCGTTGACCTGCGACAGCTGGATGCGCTCGGCGACCAGCGTGTCGAGGTCGAGCTTGCCGTCGAGATAGAGCTGTACCAAGCGCGGCATGTCGATCGGGAAGCGGGTGCTGCCGAGCAGCGAGCCCTGGATCTTCTTGCCGGTAAGGAAGGTATGGCCCGGCAGACTGACGCACTGCCCCGGTGCGATCATGCCGAGGATCGTCGCGGTGCCGCCGCGCCGGAGGATTTGCCAGGCGAGTTCCGCCGTCGCTGGTCTTCCGACGGCCTCGATCGCATAGTGCACCCCGCCGCCGGTTAGCGCGAGCACCTGCTTGGCAACGCCCTCCTGCGTGGGATCAAGCGAATGCGTCGCCCCCATCTTCTCGGCAAGCGCGCGCTTCTCGGGTACCGGGTCGAGCGCGAGGATCTGCCCGGCCCCAGCAATCTTGGCGGCGTTGATCGCCGCGAGTCCGATCCCGCCCGCGCCGATCACCGCCACGCTCTCGCCCGGCCGCAACCGGCTGTCGTTGAAGATCGATCCCGCCCCGGTGATCACCGCGCAGCCGAGCAGCGCGGCACGATCCAGCGGCATCTCCTTGCTTATCGCAACGCAGGCATTTTCGTGGACCAGCATCATCTCGGCGAAAGCGGAGAGGTTGAGGAACGGCGCGAGCGGCCTGCCATCGGTCAACTTCAGCCGCGGCTCGGCATCGGGAGGCCGCCGCGTCGAAGGATCGACGCAGAGCGAGGGCCGGCCGGTCACGCAATATTCGCATGACCCGCAGAATGCAGTGAGGAAGGTGATGACATGGTCGCCGGGCCGCAGATGCGCGACATCGGAGCCGACCGCCTCCACCACCCCCGCCGCCTCATGCCCCGGCACCGTCGGCACCGGATGCGGGAAGGCGCCGTCGACGAAGTGGAGATCGGAGCGGCACACGCCCACCGCCGCGGTGCGGATCAGCACCTCGCGCGGGCCGGGCTTGGAAACCTGCACCTCCTCGATAACGAGCGGCGTATTGGCCTCGAACAGGACGGCTGCTTTCATCGCCCACGCCCTCCTAGCGGCTCACGCCGAGATCGCCGGAAGAGGCGCGGTCCGCCTTGAACTCGGCATATTTCCCGAACTCGGCGCGGGCGATCGCGCGGGCATGGACCTCGTCCGGACCATCCGCCAACCGAAGGGTGCGGACGCTGCCCCAGTTGTGCGCGAGGTCGAAATCGTCGCTGACCCCCGCCCCGCCATGCGCCTGGATGGCATCGTCGAGGATCTGCAGCGCCATGCTCGGCGCCTGCACCTTGATCATCGCGATCTCGAGCTGGGCGGCCTTGTTGCCGGCCTTGTCCATCATGTCGGCTGCCTTGAGGCAGAGCAGCCGCGTCATCTCGATATCGATCCGCGCGCGGGCGATGCGCTGCTCCCAGATCGAATGATCGGAAATGCGCTTGCCGAACGCGACGCGGCTGACGAGGCGCTTGGCCATTGCCCCAATCGCCTCTTCCGCCACCCCGATCGTGCGCATGCAATGGTGGATGCGACCCGGCCCGAGCCGCCCCTGCGCGATCTCGAACCCGCGTCCTTCGCCGAGCAGCAGATTGTCGGCCGGCACCCGCACGTCACGCAGCACGATCTCGGCATGGCCATGGGGCGCGTGATCATACCCGAAAACCGAAAGCATCCGTTCTATGGTGACCCCGGGGGTGTCGAGCGGCACCAGGATCATGCTCTGCTGGGCATGCTTGGCGGCGCCGAAATCGGTCTTGCCCATCAGGATGGCGATCTTGCAGCGCGGATCGCCCGCGCCCGAAGACCACCATTTCCGCCCGTTGATTACATAATGATTGCCGTCGCGCTCGATCCGGGTCTCGATATTGGTGGCGTCGGACGAGGCGACCGCAGGCTCGGTCATCAGGAAGGCCGAGCGGATCTCACCGCGCATCAGCGGCGCCAGCCAGGCATCCTTCTGGCCCCTCGTGCCGTAGCGGTGGAGCACTTCCATATTGCCGGTATCGGGCGCCGAGCAGTTGAACACCTCCGACGCCCAGCCAACCCGACCCATCTCCTCGGCGCACAGCGCATATTCCAGATTGGTGAGCTGTTCGCCCTCGAAGACGAAGCTGTCGTCGACATGGGGGCGGCCCGACTGGGGCGGCATGAAGAAATTCCAAAGACCCGCGGCCTTGGCGCGTGCCTTGACCTCCTCCAGCACCGGATTGACCGACCAGCGCTCGCCCGCCGCGGCGGCGGCGCGATACGCGGCCTCGCGCGGTCGGATCTCGGCGTCTATGAAGGCCTTCACCCGGTCGCGGAAATGGGTTTCGCGCGCGTTCAGCGTGAAGTCCATGGCATCGCTCTCCTGTCGTTCTTTGGAGGCAGCCTAGCCCGTACCCGATATTCGGTAAAGGGCGCCGCCCGATCAAATTCCCGCATACCGAGAGCAAAAAACCATTTGGGCGCGCCACGGAAACGGCTAAGCTGAGGGGATGCAATCGCCGCCCAAGACCGAGACCACCAACACCAAGCGGTTCCAGGCCAAGCGCGACGCCATTCTGGCGGCCGCCGCCGCCGCGATCAACGAGCAGAGCGCGAAGGGTATGACCTTCGCCGATGTCGCGCGACGCGTGGGGCTCAATACCACCTCGGTCACCTATTATTTCAAGCGCAAGGAAGATCTCGCCGCCGCCGCGTTCGAGCAGACGCTCGCCTGGCTGCACGACATCCTCGACCAGGCGCTCGCCGAGCCCACGCCAGAGGCGCGCGTCGCCCGCTTCCTCGCCATCAACATGGAGCGGCTGGCGCGGATCGGACGCGGCGAGGAACAGGCGGTCGCGATCCTGTCGGACCTGCGCGCGATGGAGGAGCCGCTCAAAGGCAAGCTGCTCACCGGCTGGCGCAACGTTTTCCGTAAGACGCGCAGCCTGTGGGGCAGCGACGGCAATCGCGCCGAGACCGACCTGCGCGGCGCGCGCGCGCATGTGCTGCTCGAGAACAGCTTCTGGCTGAACGCCTGGATCACCCGCTACGAGATCGACGAATATCCGCGCGTCGAGGCGCGGCTGATGGACGTGTTCCGCCACGGCATCGCCGCGCCCGGCGAGATTTGGGCGCCCGAACTGTTCGAGCTGGTCCATGACGAGCCCGAGCCCGGCCGGGAGGCGTTTCTGCTCGCCGCAACCCGGCTGATCAACGAGCTCGGCTATCGCGGCGCCTCGGTGCAGCGCATCGCCTCAGAACTCAACGTCACTAAGGGCAGCTTCTACCACCATCTCGATGCCAAGGACGATCTGGTGATCGCCTGCTACAAGCGCAGCTTCGACATCCTCGCCGATGCGCAGCGGCTGGCCGAGCGCCATGCCGGCAGCCAGTGGCAGCGGATCGAGAGCACGCTGGCGACGCTGCTCGACTATCAATTCTCCGAGCGCGGGCCACTGCTGCGCACGACCGCCCTTTCCGGCCTCCCCCCGCATGTCCGGAACACGATGCTCGACCGCTCGAACCGGATCGCGCGGCGCTTCGCCGGCATGCTGTCCGACGGCATCGCCGAGGGCACGATCCGCCCGATCGACCCGCTGGTCGCCAGCCAGGCGCTGATGGCGCTGCAGAATGCCGCGTTCGACATGCGCAAATGGGCGGGCACGATGCCGCGCGAGCGGGCGGTGGCCTTCTATGCCTCCACGCTCGCCTATGGCCTGTTCGACGATCGCGTGCTGGAGGGCTGACCGCCCCCGTTAGAGGTGCTTCTTGTCGAGCTTGCGCGCCAAGGTGCGCCGGTGCAGCCCCAGCCGCCGTGCGGCTTCGGAGAGATTGTAGTTGGTGTCCGCCAGCGTCTGGTGGATATGCTCCCATTCGAGCGTCTTGATCGAGGTCGGGCGTGCCTTGAGCTCGGTATCGACATCGCCTTCGACGCGATCGAACGCCGCCTCGATATCGTCGGTATTGGCCGGCTTCATCAGATAGTTGGTGGCGCCGAGCTTCACCGCCTCGACCGCGGTGCTGATACTGGCGAAGCCGGTGAGGACGACGATCCGCATCGTCGGATCGATTTCGTGCAGCTGCTTTACGCAGACCAGCCCCGAACTTCCGCCAAGACGCAGGTCGACCACGGCCCGATCCGGCGCGAACTCTCGTGCGAGCGGCTCCAGATCCTCGGGACCATTGCGCACCTCAACCGTATAGCCGCGGCGCTCGAACGAGCGTCCCAACGTCCGCGCGAACACCGCATCATCCTCTACGATCAATAACTTGTGCGCAGTCATTCGCTTTCATCCTCAAGAGCGAGCGCCGCCTGCGGCACGCGAAGCAACACCTCGGCGCCGCCCGCTTCGCAATTGCGCGCGGTGAGCGTGCCGCCCAGCGTCCGTAGCACATTGTGCGTCAGGAATAGCCCTAGACCGGCGCCCTGCTTGCCCTTGCTGCTGTTATAGGGGTCGCCGATCCGCGGCAGGATTTCCCCCGGAAAGCCTCGGCCGTCGTCGCGGACGGACAGCACCAGCGCCTCGTCCTGCTGGCCTACGGACAGCCGGATGCGAGTCGCGCCCGCCTCGATGGCGTTGTCGAGCAGGTTCACGATCGACTGGCCGAGCGCGCGATCGGCGACGATCGGCAGGTCGCTGCCGAGGCGATAGTCTAGGATCACGCTGTCGTTGCGCGGCCAGGCCTCCACTAGCCCGGTGACGAAGCGGCGCAGCGTGGTCCGCTCGGGCGCCTCGCCGCTGATCTCGCCGGCGGCAAACAGGATGCCGGCGACGATCGCCTTGCAGCGCGCAACCTCGGCCTGCATATCCGCTACCTCGGCACTGAGTTGCGGATCCTTGGCGATCTTCCGGTCCGCGCGCCAGTCGCCCAGCGCTACCGAGATCGAGGCGAGAGGGGTACCCAGCTCGTGCGCGGCGCCGCTGGCGAGCAGTCCCATCCGCACGATATGCTCCTCCTCGGCGGCGCGCTGGCGCAGTTCGGCAAGGCGCGCGTCGCGGTCGCGCAGGTTGCGGGCGATGCGGGTGACGAACTGCACGATCAGCGTCGCGGTGAGCGTGTAGTTGAACCACAAAGCGAACAGGAATGGGCCGGAGAGCGCGGTCGCCAGCATCGGTGGCAAGGGCAGCGGACGGTGCACCACCGCCAGGAAGGCGAAGGCCGCGCTAGTGAGGAAGACCAGTGCCCAGCTGGACGCGGTCTCGAGCAGCACCGCGCCGAGCACCACCTGCAGCAGATACAGCGAAACGAAGGGATTGGTCGCGCCGCCGCTCAGGTATAGCAGCACCGTCAGGCACATCACGTCGACCAGCAACCCGGCCATCACCTGCGCGTTGGTCGCGGGACGGAGTGCGCGCGCCGGGTACATCGCGAGGTTGAGCGAAACCAGCACGCCCACCGTGACGAGCATCGGCACCAGCGGCAGCCGCACGTCGAAGACGAGATGGACGCCGAGGATCGTGGTCAGCTGCCCCAGCACCGCCAGCCAGCGCAGCTGGACCAGCAGCAGCAGGTTGCGGCGGGCTGCGTCCTCCGGCGTCGCCGTGGTCATGCGTCTCCGCGCCCGCGCCAGGCCCGCCAGGCAAACCAGGCGGTCAGCAGGGCGAGGCCGAACCAGGTCAGCGCATAGACGAGATGGTTGTTGCTGAAGCGGACGACGGTCATCCCGCCACGAGGCCAGCCGTCACCGCTGCGGTCGGCATCGATGAAATAGGGCGCGAGCTGCGGCAGCCCCTGCCCCATCGCCGCGACGTCGCGCGAATACCAGCGATTGGCGGCGGGATCATTGGCGCGCAGGAACCCGCCCTTGGGCTCGCTCAGACGCAGCAGGCCGGAGATGCTGACGGGCGTCACGCTGGTGGTAATGCAATCAGGCAGCGGCTGGCCCTCGGGCAGGAAGCCGCGATTGACGAAGACGGTGAAGCCGCGTGCGGTGACCAGCGGGGTCATCACCCATTTGCCCGGCCCGAGTTCGGTGACGGCCTGGGCCAGCTTGGTGCGGCAGGGAAGATAGGTGCCGGTAATCCGGACGCGGCGATAGCTCGCTTCGCTATCGATGCCCGGCCATTCGGCGGGCCCGGGGGCGGGAACCGGCGCCGTGGCCAGCCCCCGCTCTACCCGGTCGATCAATGCCAGCTTCCAGGCGCGGCGCTCGACCTGCCAGATGCCGAGGCCGAGGAGGATGGCGATCAGCGGCAGCAGCGCGATCGCCATCCCGTTGCGGGAAGCCGACCGGCTCACATGCCGGCGCCGGAAGCCATCCCGGGCATCATGTTGAGGTTCATGTTGAACATCACCCACAGCGAGCCCGCGAGCGCGATGACGATGATGATGATCGTGAACACCAGCGCCATCAGGGTCCAGCCCTGCTCCGACTTGCTGTTCATGTGGAGGAAGTAGATCATGTGGACGACGATCTGCACCATCGCCAGCGCCGCGCAGATCGCCACCGCCACGCGGGTGTCGGCGATCCAGCCGCCCATCACGATCCCGAACGGGATTGCCGTGAGGACGACCGAGAGCAGGAAGCCGGTGATGTAGCCGCCGCGGGTCGAGTGCGGCGCGTCATGGCCATGGTCATGCCCGTGGGCGTGGGTGTGGGTGTCCGCGCTCATCGCATGGCTCCAAACAGATAGACGAAGGTGAACACGCCGATCCAGATCACGTCCAGGAAGTGCCAGAACAGCGACAGGCACTGCAGGCGACGGACGTTTGCCGGGATCAGACCCTCGCGCCCGATCTGCACCATCAGCGTGAACAGCCAGATCAGGCCGAAGGTGACGTGCAGGCCGTGGGTGCCCACCAGGGTGAAGAAGGACGAGAGGAACGCCGAGCGCCACGGACCTGCACCTTCATGGATCAGGTTCGAGAACTCATAGAGCTCGATGCCGAGGAAGGCGGCGCCGAACAGCGCGGTCAGCAGCAGCCAGGCCTGGACGGCGCCATTGCGCTGTTCCTGCATGGCGATCATCGCGAAGCCGTAGGTGATCGACGAGAACAGCAGCATCGCCGTGTTCACCGCCACCAGCGGCAGCTCGAACAGCTCGTGGGAGGTGGGGCCTCCCGCATAGCTGGTGCCATAGACCCCCCATGCCGCGAACAGCATCGCGAAGATGAGGCAGTCGCTCATCAGGTACATCCAGAAGCCGAGCAGCGTGCTGCCGCCGGGTTCGTGATGCTCCTCCTCGAGCTGGTAGAAGACGGGCGTGTCGCCCGTCGGTACGGTCGTGGCGCTCATCGCGTCAGGCTCCATGGCGCGCGAGCACCGTGGTGCGCGCATTCTCGGTTTCGGTCACTTCTTCTGCGGTGATGTAGAAGTCGCGATCATAGTTGAAGGTATGGGCAATCGCCGTGACGAGCAGGCCCAGGAACGATGCGGCCGCGAGCCACCAGATGTACCAGATCATCGCGAAGCCGAAGACCAGCGAGAAGCCCGCCAGGATGACACCGGCGCCGGTGTTCTTCGGCATGTGGATCGGCAGATAGCCGGTGAGCGGACGCTTCGCGCCGCGCGCCTTCATGTCGTACCAGGCATCCAGATCGTGGATGACGGGCGAGAACGCGAAGTTGTAGGCCGGCGGCGGCGAGGAGGTCGCCCATTCCAGCGTGCGGGCGTTCCAGGGATCGCCGGTCTCGTCGCGCAGCGCCTCGCGGTTGCGGATGCTGACGAAGATCTGGAGCAGGAAGGCGGCGATGCCGACCGCGATGATCGCGGCGCCGATCGCGGCGATCACGAACCAGATCTGCAGGCTCGGATCGTCGAAGTGGCGGAGACGACGGGTCACGCCCATCAGGCCGAGCACGTAGAGCGGCGTGAAGGCAACCCAGAAGCCGACCACCCAGCACCAGAAGGAGACCAGGCCCCACTTCTTATCGAGCTTGAAGCCGAAGGCTTTGGGCCACCAGTAGTTGATGCCGGCAAACAGGCCGAACAGCACGCCGCCGATGATCACATTGTGGAAGTGCGCGACCAGGAACAGCGAGTTGTGCAGCACGAAGTCGGCCGGGGGCACGGCGAGCAGCACGCCGGTCATGCCGCCGACGACGAAGGTCAGCATGAAGGCGACGGTCCACATCATCGGCAGATCGAAGCGGATCCGGCCGCGATACATCGTGAACAGCCAGTTGAAGATCTTCGCGCCCGTCGGGATCGAGATGATCATCGTGGTGATGCCGAAGAACGAATTGACGCTCGCCCCCGACCCCATGGTGAAGAAGTGGTGCAGCCAGACGAGGTACGCCAGGATGGTGATGACCAGCAGCGCGTAGACCATCGACGTATAGCCGAACAGCCGCTTGCCGCAGAACGCGCTGGTGACTTCGCTGAACACGCCGAACGCCGGCAGGATCAGGATGTACACTTCCGGGTGACCCCAGATCCAGATCATATTCACGTACATCATGGGGTTGCCGCCCATGGTGTTGGTGAAGAAGTGCGTGCCGAGATAGCGATCGAGGCTGAGCAGCGCGAGCACCGCGGTCCGGATCGGGAAGGCGGCGACGATCAGCGTGTTGGTGGCAAGCGCCGACCAGGTAAAGATCGGCATCTTCATCAGCGACATGCCCGGCGCGCGCATCTTGACGATGGTCGCGAGCAGGTTGACGCCGGATAGCAGGGTGCCGACGCCGGCGACCTGCAACCCCCAGATGTAATAATCGACGCCGACGTCAGGCGAATAATCGAGGCCCGACAGGGGCGCCATCGCCAGCCAGCCGGTGCGGGCGAACTCACCCACGAACAGGCTGACCATGACGATCGCCGCACCCGCGGCCGTCATCCAGAAGCTGAAGTTGTTGAGGAACGGGAACGACACGTCGCGCGCGCCGATCTGCAGCGGCACGACATAGTTCATCAGACCGGTGACGAAGGGCATCGCCACGAAGAAGATCATGATGACGCCGTGCGCGGTGAACACCTGGTCGTAATGGTGCGCGGGCAGGAAGCCTTCGTTGGCGCCGAACGCCATCGCCTGCTGGGCGCGCATCATCAGCGCGTCGGCAAAACCTCGCAGCAGCATGATGATGCCGAGCACCATGTACATCACGCCGATCTTCTTGTGGTCGACCGACGTGAACCATTCCTTCCAGAGGTAGCCCCACACCTTGAAATAGGTGAGGGCGCCCAGCACGGCCGCACCGCCGATCGCGACCATGATGAAGGTCGCGACCAGGATCGGCTCGTGGATCGGGAAGCTGTCGAGCGTCAGGCGCCCGAAGATGGTCTTGAGAAAGCTATCGGACATCATGTCGGTCCTACGAACGGGCCACGGCGGTAACGCCGGGAAGGGGCAGCGGATCGATCGCGGTCATGCTGCGGTTGGCTTCGCTGCCGGGCTGGCTGCTGCCGGGGGCTTGCTGGCGGGGGGCGTTGCGGTGCGGGCTGCTGCCCTTCTCCTCCGGCTCCTTCTGCAGCGCCCCCTTCGAGTCGCTGCCGCGCATGTGGCCGGTGTCGTTGACGGGAGGGGCATGGCCCATGTCCATCCCACCGTCCTTCATCATCGTCGCCTGCATGCAGGTTTCGCCGGGCTTGGTGCACATGCCGAGGATGCGATCGAACAGGCCGGGCGCGAAGCCGGCGTAGCGGATCGCGGCGACCTTTTCGCTCGGACGCTCCAGCTTCAGGTAGGTCGCGTTGTCGAGCTTGCCCTGCGCGCTGCGGGTTTCCGACACCCACTTGGCGAAGCCGGCATCGTCGAAGCCGTCGACGGTGAAGCGCATGTCGGAGAAGCCGGCACCGCTATAGTTCGCCGAAATGCCTTCGAACCGGCCGGGCTTGTTGAGCACGGCGTGCAGCTGCGTCTCCATGCCCGGCATCGTGTAGATCATGCCGGCCATGGTGGGGACGTAGAAGGTGTTCATCACCGACGACGAGGTCATCCGGAACACGACCTGGCGGTTCACGGGCAGGACCAGCTCGTTGACGGTCGCGATGCCCTGCTCGGGGTAGATGAACAGCCACTTCCAGTCGAGCGAGACGACCTGGATTTCCAGCGGCTTCGCGTTCTTCGCCACCGGCTGGCCGGGCGCGATGCGCGCGAGCGGGCGATAGGGGTCGAGGCTGTGCGTGCTGATCCAGGTCAGCGCGCCCAGCGCGATGACGATCAGCAGCGGGGCCGACCAGATGATCAGCTCGAGCCCCGTCGAATGGTCCCAGTTCGGGCGATATTCGGCGTCTTCGTTCGTGTGGCGGTATTTCCACGCGAACAGGACGGTCAGCGCGATCACGGGGACGATGATCAGCAGCATCAGGCCGGTCGACCACAGGATCAGATGGGCCTGTTGCCGCGCGACATCGCCGGCCGGGTTCATCACCACCAGATCACACCCACCCAAAAGGGCCGGCGCGAGGAGCGCGAGGGCGGCGGTGCGCATGCGCGCCGCGCGGAAGGACGGAAGGGTTCGCATCGTCATTCGCGCTAATCCCGTTCGCTGCACCGCAAAATAGGACATTTTGTCCTATCCCGTCCCCGCCGTTCGCGCGCTAGAAGGTCGTGCGCGCGCTGCGTCCGAAAGGACACGACGTGCGTTGACGACCGGTGGCCGAAAGGCCGTGAGACGACAGGACTGCGATACATGTCAGTGGCTTCCGCCCATTCCGCACCGCTTGAACGCGATGCCCGTGCCGTCAACACGCGGGGCGACCATGAGGTCCGTCCGGGCGAGATCGCGATCGGCGTTATCATCGGCCGCACGTCCGAATTCTTCGACTTCTTCTGTTATGCCATCGCTTCGGTCATCGTTTTTCCGGCGCTGGTGTTCCCCTATGTCGACCGGTTGACCGGCACGCTGTGGTCGTTCGCGCTCTTCCCGCTGGCGTTCATCGCACGACCGATCGGCACGCAGATCTTCATGTGGGTCGACCGCACCTACGGCCGCGGCACGAAGCTGACGATCGCCTTGTTCCTGCTCGGTACGTCGACCGTGTCGCTCGCTTTCCTGCCCGGTTACGCCGAAGTCGGCATCTGGTCGGCGATCCTGCTGTCGCTGTTCCGCATCGGCCAGGGGCTCGCGCTGGGCGGAGCGTGGGACGGCCTTGCCTCGCTGCTCGCGCTCAATGCGCCGGCCGAAAAGCGCGGCTGGTATGCGATGGTGCCGCAGCTCGGCGCTCCTCTCGGCCTGATCGTCGCCAGTGCGCTGTTCGCCTTCTTCCTGTCCAACATGGATATGGGCGATTTCCTGTCGTGGGGCTGGCGCTATCCGTTCTTCGTCGCCTTCGCGCTGAACGTCGTCGCGCTGTTCGCGCGGCTGCGCATCGTCGTGACGCCGGAATATACGCAGCTGTTCAAGACGCGCGAGCTGACCCCCAGCCGCGTGACCGCAACGGTGAAGGCGCAGTGGCGCAACATCATCATCGGCGCCTTCGCACCGCTCGCCAGCTTCGCGCTGTTCCACATGGTGACGGTGTTCCCGCTGTCCTGGGTCGCGCTGTTCACCAAGGAAGACATCGCGCGCTTCCTGGGAATCGAGATCGTCGGCGCCTTCTTCGGGCTGGGCGCGGTCGTCATCTCGGGCCTGCTCGCCGATCGGATCGGGCGGCGTTCGGTGCTGGGCTATACCGCGGCGGCGATCGCAGTGTTCAGTGGCTTCGCACCGCAGCTGCTGGGCGCGGGCAGCTCGGGTGAGCTCGCGTTCATGATCGGCGGCTTCATCCTGCTCGGCCTCGCCTTCGGCCAGTCGTCGGGCGCAGTGACCAACAACTTCCCCAAGGGTGCGCGCTATACCGGTGCGGCGCTGACGTCGGACCTTGCGTGGCTGTTCGGTGCGGGCTTCGCGCCGCTCGCCGCGCTGGTGCTGGCCAGCGAGTTCGGGCTGATCGCCGCGGGTGGTTATCTGCTGTCGGGTGCGATCGGCACGCTGGTGGCGCTGGGCCTCAACAAGGAACTGGCACGCCGTCTCGACTGATCGGCGTTGCTTACAGGGCATGCGAGCGCGCGTCGGCTTCTGGCCGGCGCGTGTTTTGCGTTCTGGGGCAGGTGGTTGAATTGGCCGCCGTCATAGCGAGGGTTTGGCCCCCCGTGGTGGCGCGTGGCAAAGGCCGGCGGGGGCTCCAGCCTGCGCTGGGGCGACGATATTTTCGAAGGCGTAAGATGCGGCGCCGTCAGTCGATCGCGC
>NZ_CAJYHX010000031.1 GCF_913774285.1 uncultured Sphingomonas sp.
CGCGAACCTTCTTGTTGAGCGAAGGATTGAACTCGCGGCGACGGGCACCGTGAGCCTTACCACCACCGATGAAGACAGGAGCAGCGCGGTCGCCGTGACGGGCGGTACCGCCGCCCTTCTGGTTACCGAACTTCTTGCCGGTGCGGGCAACGTCCGAACGCTCGCGCGTGGCGCGGGCGATACCACGGCGCTTCTCGAGCTGCCAGGTGACGACGCGGTGGAGGATGTCAGCGCGCGGCGCGAGGCCGAACACGTCGTCCGAAAGCTCGATGTCGCCGTTGGCGTTCGAACCGTCTAGATTGAGGACCTGTACCTTCATGCGATCAGCCCTCCTGACCTTCGGTCGCCTCAGGCGCAGCGGTCTCTTCCGCAGGCGTGTTGGCAGCCGTGTCGTTGCTGTTGGCGGCCTGCTTTAGGCCGGCGGGGTAGGGCGCTTCCGCGTGACGGGAAACCTTGATGGCGTCCGAAACGGTCAGCCAAGCGTTCTTCGAACCGGGAACGGAGCCCTTCACGAAAAGCAGGCCGCGCTCGTCGTCGACGCGCACGATCTCAAGGTTCTGCTGCGTACGCTGGCGGTCACCCATGTGGCCGGCCATCTTCTTGTTCTTGAAGACCTTGCCGGGATCCTGGCGGTTACCGGTTGAACCGTGGGCACGGTGCGAGATGGAAACACCATGGGTGGCGCGCATACCGCCGAAGCCCCAGCGCTTCATGGCGCCCTGAAAGCCCTTACCTTGGGTGTGACCCGCTACGTCGACCAGCTGGCCGGGAACGAAGTGCGAAGCGGCGATGGTGGCGCCCACTTCCAGCACGGCGTCGTCTGCCACGCGGAACTCCGCCACGCGCTGCTTGAGCGAGACATTCGCCTTGGCGAAATGCTCACGCTGCGGCTTAGCGACGTTCTTCTGCTTGGCTTCGCCCGCACCGAGCTGGACCGCGACGTAACCGTCGGTGTCAGAGGTACGGACCGAAATCACTTGGTTGTCTTCCAGCGCCAAGACGGTGACCGGCACATGCCGTCCGTCCTCCTGGAAAAGCCGGGTCATCCCGACCTTTTTGGCGATCACGCCAGTACGCATGACCATAACTCCTAACAGAGGCCTGCCGAGACCATCTCGACAGGCGTGTCCAGCCCTGGTTCGATGCGTGCCCCCGTCCGGGCTGGGTGCCTCCTGGGACAGGCCGAAGCCTGCGGAAGCGAGACGGGGGACGCATTCCCGATCCGAAGATCGGAGGTATCCCTTGTGTCCGCGGCGGGTTTTGGTCGCTGCGGCTCTGTCTCGTAGCGCCGTTGGCGCCAGAGCCGGACTCGTGGAGCCCGGAAGGAATGTGGCCCTTAGGCCAAAACAATCGCGTCGGGAAGAGGCTTTATGCCAGCTTGATCTCGACGTTCACGCCTGCGGCCAGATCGAGCTTCATCAGCGCGTCGACCGTGGCAGCGTTCGGCTGCACGATGTCCAGCAGGCGCTTGTAGGTGCGAACCTCAAACTGCTCACGCGACTTCTTATCGATGTGAGGGCCACGGTTGACCGTAAACTTCTCGATCTTCGTCGGCAGGGGGATGGGCCCACGGATCAGAGCGCCGGTGCGGCGGGCAGTGTCGGCGATTTCGCCGGTGGCCTGATCCAGCACGCGGTGATCGAACGCCTTGAGGCGAATGCGGATGTTTTGAGCTTCCATGTCCCTACCGATGAGAAAGAGCAAAGGGGCGATGCCCCAGAAGAAATTCGAAGCGCGCCCTTACGTGCATGAAGGGATTCGCGCAAGGGTTGATCGTGAGAAATGTGGGTACGCCGGCAAGCACCCCGTCTCTCTATCGCTTCAGTATTCCGGAAATAGCGCGCGATGTGATGTCGGCGGGTTAGCCGGACAAGCAAAAAGCCCGGCCTCCTTTCGGAAGCCGGGCCTCTTGTTCGGTATGATCCGAAGAGCTGTGAAGCTTACTTCGTGATCTTGGCGACGACGCCCGAACCCACGGTGCGGCCACCTTCGCGGATAGCGAAGCGCAGGCCGTCGTCCATGGCAATCGGGGCGATCAGCTTGACCGAGATCGTGACGTTGTCACCCGGCATGACCATCTCGGTGCCCTCGGGAAGGATCACTTCGCCGGTTACGTCGGTGGTGCGGAAGTAGAACTGCGGGCGGTAGTTGGCGAAGAACGGCGTGTGACGGCCACCTTCGTCCTTCGACAGCACGTAGACTTCGGCGTCGAAGTCGGTGTGCGGGGTCACGGTGCCCGGCTTGGCCAAAACCTGGCCACGCTCAACGTCTTCACGCTTCAGGCCGCGAACCAGAGCGCCGATGTTATCGCCAGCTTCACCCTGGTCGAGCAGCTTGCGGAACATTTCGACGCCGGTGACGACGGTCTTCTGGGTGTTGCGGATGCCGACGACTTCGACTTCCTCGCCAACCTTGACGATGCCGGTTTCGACGCGGCCGGTCACAACCGTACCACGACCCGAGATCGAGAACACGTCCTCGACCGGCATCAGGAAGGGCTTGTCGGTCGGGCGGGGCGGCTGCGGGATGAACTCGTCAACGGCCTTCATCAGCTCAAGGATCTTCTCCTTGCCGATGTTGTCGTCGCGACCTTCCAGAGCGGCCAGAGCCGAACCCATGACGATGGGGATGTTGTCGCCATCGAAGTCATACGAAGACAGCAACTCGCGCACTTCCAGTTCGACCAACTCGAGCAACTCGGAGTCGTCGACCTGATCGACCTTGTTCATGAACACGACGAGCTGCGGAACGCCAACCTGGCGCGCCAGCAGGATGTGCTCGCGGGTCTGCGGCATCGGGCCGTCAGCAGCGTTCACAACGAGGATAGCGCCGTCCATCTGGGCAGCACCGGTGATCATGTTCTTCACGTAGTCGGCGTGGCCCGGGCAATCGACGTGTGCGTAGTGGCGCGCATCGGTCTCGTACTCGACGTGTGCGGTCGAGATCGTGATGCCGCGCTCGCGCTCTTCGGGAGCCTTGTCGATGTTGGCGAAGTCAACGGCTTCACCGCCGAATGCTTCGGCCATGACCTTCGTGATCGCGGCGGTCAGCGTGGTCTTGCCGTGGTCAACGTGACCGATGGTGCCGATGTTGCAGTGCGGCTTGTTCCGCTCGAATTTAGCCTTCGCCATTGTTCAAACCTTCTGTTCGCTTGATTTTGGTTCTGTGGGAAATGAGCGACGCCCACCGAAACAGGCGCCGCCCCTAGAATGATTGCGCCTTTTAGGCAAGCTTCTCCTTGACCTCGGCCGCGACGTTTGCCGGAACCTCGTCATAGTGGGAGAAGAACATCGAGTAGTTTGCACGACCCTGCGTGAATGAGCGCAGCTGGTTCACGTAGCCGAACATGTTCGCCAGAGGCACCATGGCTTCGACGACCTGAGCGTTGCCGCGGGTGTCGGTACCCTGGATCTGGCCACGACGGCTGTTCATGTCGCCGATGACGTCACCCAGATATTCTTCGGGGGTGACGACTTCGACCTTCATGATCGGCTCGAGCAGCTTGATGCCCGCCTTCGACGCCACTTCGCGCATCGCACCGCGACCGGCGATTTCGAACGCCAGGGCGGACGAGTCGACGTCGTGGTACGAACCGTCATAGAGATTGATGTCGAAGTCGATGATCGGGAAGCCGACCAGCTGACCCGAGGCGGCCGTCTCGCGCATGCCCTTCTCGATCGCGGGGATATATTCCTTCGGAATGTTACCGCCCTTAATTTCGTCGGTGAAGGTGATGCCCGAACCGCGCTCGCCCGGCGTGACCTTGACCTTCACGCGGCCGAACTGACCGGTACCGCCCGACTGCTTCTTGTGGGTGTAGTCGACGTCGACGGGCTTCGCGAGATACTCGCGATAGGCCACCTGCGGCGCACCCACGTTGGCCTCGACCTTGAACTCGCGACGCATGCGGTCGACGATGATGTCGAGGTGAAGCTCGCCCATGCCCTTGATGATGGTCTGGCCCGATTCGTGGTCAGTCGAGACGCGGAACGAGGGGTCCTCGGCCGAGAGACGATTGAGGGCGACGCCCATCTTCTCTTGGTCGGCCTTGGTCTTGGGCTCCACGGACAGTTCGATAACCGGCTCGGGGAATTCCATCCGCTCCAGCACGATCGGCTGACGCTCGGCGCACAGGGTGTCGCCGGTGGTGGTCTCCTTCATGCCGGCCAGCGCGACGATATCGCCCGCAAAGGCCTCGTCGATGTCCTTACGGTCATTGGCGTGCATTTCGAGGATGCGGCCGACCTTCTCCTTCTTGTCCTTCACCGAGTTCAGGTAGCCACCCTTGGTGAGCGTGCCCGAATAGATGCGGATGAAGGTGAGCGAGCCGACGAACGGATCGTTCATGACCTTGAAGGCGAGGGCCGAGAACGGCGCGTTGTCCTCAGGCGGGCGGCTGTCCTTCTCGTCGCTATCCATCTTGACGCCCTGGACGTCTTCGATGTCGAGCGGCGAAGGCAGATAGTCGACCACGGCGTCGAGCAGGGGCTGAACGCCCTTGTTCTTGAACGCCGAACCGCACACGACCGGCACGAACGCGTGGCCCAGCGTACCCTTGCGGATCAGCTTCTTGAGCGTCGCAACGTCAGGCTCGTTGCCCTCGAGGTAGGCTTCCATCGCCTCGTCGTCCTGCTCGACCGCCAGCTCGATGAGCTTCATGCGGTACTCGGCAGCTTCGTCGGCCATGTCGGCGGGGATCTCTTCGTAGAAGAATTCGGCGCCCAGCGCTTCGTCCTTCCAGATGATCGCGCGGTTATGCACGAGATCGACCAGGCCCTTGAGGTCTGCTTCCATGCCGATGGGCAGATACAGCACCGCAGGGGTCGCGCCGAGGCGGTCGATGATCGACTGCACACAGTACTTGAAGTTCGCGCCGGTGCGGTCGAGCTTGTTGATGAAGCACATGCGCGGCACGCCGTACTTGTCGGCCTGACGCCACACCGTCTCGGACTGGGGCTCCACGCCGGCCACGCCGTCGAAACAGGCGACCGCGCCGTCGAGCACGCGCAGCGAACGCTCGACTTCGATGGTGAAGTCGACGTGGCCGGGGGTGTCGATGATGTTGATCCGGTGCTCTTCGCCCTTGCCGTCCTGGGCGCGCCAGAAGCAGGTGGTGGCAGCAGACGTGATCGTGATCCCGCGCTCCTGCTCCTGCTCCATCCAGTCCATCGTCGCGGTGCCTTCATGCACTTCGCCGATCTTGTAGGACTTGCCGGTGTAATAAAGGATACGCTCGGTCGTGGTCGTCTTACCGGCGTCGATATGGGCCATGATGCCGATGTTGCGGTAACGCTCGAGCGGATGGCTGCGGGCCATGATCGTGGTTTCCTTGAAAATTTGGGGAGCCGGACCGTCCGGCTCCCCAATATGTAGGGTCGAAAGTTACCAGCGGTAGTGGCTGAAGGCGCGGTTCGCTTCCGCCATGCGGTGCGTGTCTTCGCGCTTCTTCACCGCGTTGCCGCGGTTGTTCGCCGCATCCATCAGCTCACCCGAAAGACGGGCGGCCATGGTGTGCTCGCTGCGGTTGCGGGCCGAAGCGATCAGCCAGCGGATCGCGAGCGCCTGCGCACGCTCCGGACGGACTTCGACCGGAACCTGGTAGGTCGCACCGCCGACGCGGCGGCTGCGGACTTCGATGCCGGGCTTCACGTTGTTCAGCGCATCATGGAAGACGCCGATCGGCTCGCGCTTGGCGCGCTGCTCGACGGTTTCCAGGGCGCCATAGACGATCGCTTCTGCAACGGCCTTCTTGCCGTCCAGCATGACCGAATTCATGAACTTCGACAGAACCTGATCCCCATAGACGGGATCGGGCAGGATTTCCCGCTTTTCGGGACGACGACGACGTGCCATCTCAATACTTCCTTCTGATCTTCAGCCGATCCGGAACACGTCCGGGGCTTACTATGGCCTGATTACTTCGGACGCTTCGCGCCGTACTTCGAACGGCTCTGCTTACGATCCTTGACGCCCTGCGTATCCAGCACGCCGCGAAGGACGTGGTAGCGGACGCCGGGAAGATCGCGCACACGGCCACCGCGGATGAGCACCACCGAGTGCTCCTGCAGGTTGTGGCCTTCGCCCGGGATGTAGCTGATGACTTCGCGGCTGTTGGTCAGACGGACCTTGGCCACCTTGCGAAGCGCCGAGTTCGGCTTCTTCGGGGTCGTCGTGTACACGCGGGTGCAGACACCGCGCTTCTGCGGGTTCTGTTCCATCGCAGGGACCTTGGACTTGGCCTTCTGCGGTTCGCGGCCCTTGCGGACCAGCTGGTTAATCGTCGGCATGAAGCCCTTCACCTTTCAGATGGTTACTTTGCTGGAGCCCTGTTGGACAGAATACGAAAAAGCCCCGAAGGCCTCAGCCCCCCGGGCGATTGCGTCTCCAGCAACGTTCAGCTCTTTGTACCCAAGGCAGGAATCGCCCTACCCGGAACCGGGCGGCCTATACCGATGCAGGGCGATCCGGTCAACAGCGCCGCCCCTCGGGCCGCCGCAGGGCCGGCGTTAACCCTTTCCAGGGGCTGATCCCCGGCGGCAGCTGTGCTAGCCCGCGTGCCGAATTGGCTCAACATGGGGATGTGGCGCATGTTCAACGGCAATCGCAATCGGGACGATCGCGCAGCGTCCGCGGGAAGCGCCGCGCAGGCCAATGCCCGGCGCGGGCAGTTCTCCGTGCTCGGCGCCGATATCGTCATCACCGGCAACCTCGTCGCCACCTCGGACCTGCATATCGACGGGCGGATCGAGGGCGATGTCCGCTGCGGCAGCCTGGTGCAGGGCGCCGAGAGCCAGATCTTCGGGCGAGTCGAGGCGGAGGACGCGCGGCTCGCCGGCTCGGTCGAAGGATCGGTGCGCGCCCGCCAGCTCACGATCGAGCGCACCGCGCGGATCACCGGCGACGTCGAATACGAGACGATCATGGTCGAACAGGGCGGCCATATCGACGGCCGGCTCAAGCATATCGGCGGCGCGTCCGCCACGGTCGCGCCGCCGGTGCTGATCAAGGCGAGCGAGGAAGCGGCCTGAGGCCGCCTCCCCGCGGGGCTCACATGCCCTTGATCATGTCGTAGTGCTTGGAGATCACGGGCGCCGCATCCTTCGCGAAGTCGCGCAGCTGCGCCACATCGCCGGCATTGGCATAGGCCTGCACCGCGGCGAGCGCCTTCTGGTGCGCCACGACCTGCTGGCTCTTGTACGCGGTGTCGAACTGGGTGCCGGTCGCCGATTCCAGCGTCTTCAGGTTCGCCTGCTGCTCGTCGGTCATCGCCGGCGCCGGGGTGATCGCCGGGCTCGCCTTGCCGGCTGCGGTCTTCAGCATCGCGGTGGACTTGGTGTGATCCTCGACCATCTGCTTGCCGAAGCTCTTGAGGTCGGCGGCCGTCGCCTTTTGCTGCGCGAGCTTGCCCGCGGCGATCTCATAGGCGTCGCTCGCCGCGACGGTGTTGGCGAAGTCCTGCCCGGTCATCGGCGCGGCCGCGGTCGTGTTGCCGTCCATGCCGTTCATCGCGCCCATATTGTCGCCCATCGTATCGCCGGCGGGGGTGTTGGCGACGGTGTCGCCGCTGTTCATGGCGTCGGTGCCGCCATTGCTGTTGCCGCCGCAGGCGGCGAGCGCGAAGATCGGGGCGGCGCTCAGGATCAACAGGTGCTTCTTCATCATTCAGGCTCCTCGAGTTTCCGGGACCGAACGCCCCGCCTCGGGCCACGTTCCGAGACGGCCACCTTATCTATTTGAGTTAGCAGCATAAGTTAGAGAGAAGCGTCGCAAAGGTGCGGTATCGCCCAACGATTCGTCTGCAAATTGGTGCAGCGCAACGCGATTGATGCGACGCGCAAACTTACGTTACTTTTCATCCATTTGCCGGTCAAACTCGGTGCTTAGCTGAAGAGCCTCACCTTCAAGAGGACTCGGACGATGCACCAGGATGAACGCACCCGCCGCATGGAACGCCTGCGAAGCTCGATCGCGCTGCTGCTGTTCGGGCTGGGCACGCTTGCCTTCCTGATCGCGATCGACCGCCCCGAATGGTTCCACCTGCGCCCGGCGAGCGGCACCGCCGCCGCCATGTCCCATGCCTCGAGCCCCGCGCCCGACCGGAACGACGGCTGACCGGACCTACAAACGTTTTCGCGCGTATAGTCCGCCCATGATCGTCACCACCGCCCCGCGCGCCAAGCAGGTGCTCCGCGAAATCTGGATGCCGCTGGCGCTCTTGTTCCTCTGGGACGTGATCGTGACCGTCATCTATTATGTCCTGCCCTTCCGCGCGCCGTCGCTGCCGCTGACGCTGTTCGGGTCGGTGCTGGCGCTGTTCCTCGGCTTCCGCTCCAACTCCGCCTATCAGCGCTGGTGGGAAGGCCGCGGGCTGTGGGGGCTGATGATCAATGCCAGCCGCAACCTCGCGCGGATGGCGCGCAACTATCTGCCCGATGGCGAGGCGGTGGACCTCAAGCGCACCATCGTGCTGCGACAGGTCGCCTATGTGAACGCGCTGCGCTGCCAGCTTCGCCGCCAGCCCGCGGACCAGGAAGTGCTGCGCTTCCTCTCCAAGGGCGAGGCCGACTATGCGCTGGCCCGCACCAACATCGCCAACGGCATCGTCGACGGCACCGGCCGCCGGATCGAGATCGCGCGCTCGAAGGGCTGGATCACCGCGATGCAGCAGCATTCGATGGAAAGCGTGCTGATCGACATCGCCAATGCCCAGGGCGGCATGGAGCGGCTGAAGAATACGCCGCTGCCGATGCAATTCCGCTTCGTGCCGACCGCCTTCACCCACATCTTCTGCGTGCTGCTGCCGATCGGGCTGGTCGAAACGCTCGGGGTAGCGACGCCGTTGGGCTCCACCATCGCCGGGCTGATGTTCCTGGCCGTGCTCGCGATCGGCGACGACCTGGTCGACCCGTTCGCCAACACGGTGCACGACCTGCCGCTCAACGCGATGTGCCGCACGATCGAGATCGACCTGCTCCAGTCGATCGGCGACCCCGCCCCCGAGCCGGCGACGCCGGACAAGGCCGGCGTATTGTGGTGATTCCGCGGCGGGTTGCCGCCCCGCCCCGCTTCCCGCTAAAGGCCGCCGGGTAACGGGTGCCCTCCCCCGACGGGAGGGTGAAAAGGGAAGCCGGTGGAAAGTCCGGCGCTGCCCCCGCAACTGTAGCCGGTGAGCCGGCGCGCCAATCTGCCACTGGAGCCCTCATGCTTCCGGGAAGGCGGCGCGCCTGCGACGACCCGGGAGCCAGGAGACCTGCCCGATACGGTCGATTCCTTCACGCGGGCGGGGTGCACCGGGTGATCGGGGCTGAAATCCCCGTGTGAGCGACACCAAACCATGCGGGAGCCCGTGGCTCCCCATTCCAGGTGTCTGGTATGACGTACTTCAAGCTTTCCCTGTTCGCCACCGCCGCGCTCGCGCCGCTCTTGGCCCATGCCGATCCCGACGACGACCGTATCGTCGTCGTCGCCAGCGGCGTCGCCCAGCGCGCCGACACGGTCGGGCGGTCGATCACCACCATCGATCGCGACGAGATCGAGCAGCGCCAGACCGTCGCGCTGTCCGACCTGCTCGCCACCACGGCCGGCGTCACCGTCGTCCGCAATGGTGGGCTCGGCACCGCGACCGCGCTCAGCATCCGCGGCGCGCAGAGCGACCAGACGCTGGTGCTGATCGACGGCATCCGGGTAGGCGATCCCTCCGCGACCGGCGGCGCGTACAATTTCGCCAGCCTGCTCGCCGGCTCGGTCGAGCGCGTCGAGGTCCTGCGCGGACCCAACTCGGTGATTTGGGGCAGTCAGGCGATCGGCGGCGTGGTCAACGTCACCACGCTGCAAGGCGCGCAGGGGCTGCACGTGCGCGGCAATGCCGAGGGCGGGTCGTTCGGCACGTTCAACGGCAACGCGGCGATCGCCGGCGGCAACGACCGCGTCACCGCCGGGCTGACCGCGGGCTATCTCACCACCGACGGCATCTCGGCGGCGGCGAACGGCAAGGAGGCCGACGGCTATCGCCAGGTCGGCGCGACCGGCGATGTCGAGGTGCAGCTGGCTCCCGGCCTCGCGCTCGACCTGCGCGGCTATTTCGCCGACAGCAAGGTCGATCTCGACGGTTATGCGCCCCCCACCTACGACTTCGGCGACACGAACGAATATGCGAAGACACAGGAGATTTACGGCTACGCCGGACTGAAGAACGAGGCGTTCGGCGGCAAGCTGCACAACCGATTGGGCTTCACCCTCTCCGACATCCACCGCGACGGCTATAACGACGATTCCTCGATCGCCTATCGCTACCGGGGCCGCGCTGAGCGCTACACCTATCAGGGCGACGCGACGCTGGCCGAGCAGCTGCGTCTGGTGTTCGGCGCCGAGCATGAGCAGAGCCGCATTCGCTATGACGAGGGCTTCGGCAGCGCCGGGCGCTATTCGGTGGGCATCACCAGCTTCTACGGCCAGGCGATCGTCACGCCGGTAGCACCGGTCACGCTGACCGGCGGCGTCCGCCACGACGATCACGATACCTTCGGCGGCCATTGGACCTGGAACGCCGACCTCGCGGTGCGCGCGACCGCCAGCACGGTGCTGCACGCGAGCTTTGGCGAGGGCTTCAAGGCGCCGACGCTCTACCAGCTCTACAGCGCCTATGGCGATCGCAGCCTCCGCCCCGAGACCGCCCGCAGCTACGAGGCCGGGGTGCGACAGACGCTGGCGGGCGGCAAGGTGGCACTGGGCGCCACCTGGTTCCACCGCGATGCGGACAACCAGATCGACTACAGTTTCGATACCTCGACCTATTACAACCTGAACAGGACCCGCGCCGAGGGCGTGGAACTCGAGGCGCTGCTCCAGCCGGTCACCGCGCTGACAGTGCGGGCGAACGTCACCCATGTCTTCTCGGAAAACCGCAGCGCCGGCTATCTCGGCAACGACCTGCCGCGCCGCCCGCGCGACACCGCCAATGTCTCGGCCGACTATCGCTTCCCCTTCGGCCTCGCGATCGGCGGCACGGTGACGATGGTGGGCGACAGCTTCAACGACGTCGGCAACCTGACCCCGATCGACGGCTATGCGCTGGCGAACGTGCGGGCGGAGATGCCGGTGACGAAGCTGCTTTCGGTCTATGGCCGCGTCGATAATATCGGCGACGTGCGCTACCAGCAGATCACCGGCTACGGCACCTATGGCCGCGCTGCCTTTGGCGGCGTGCGGGTGCGCTTCCAGTGAGGTTCGGCGCCGCGCTGCTTGCCTGCCTTGGGCTCGCCTGCCTGGGGCTCGCGGGCTGCGCGGCGCCGCCTTCCGCCGGCGGCGGCGGGGGCATCGTCTCGATGAACCCCTGCGCCGACGCGACGCTGCTGGAACTGGTGCCGCCGTCGCGGATCGCTGCGATCAGCCATTACTCCCAGCGCGCCGACTCCACCTCGATCCCGCTCGAGATTGCCCGCCGCTTCCGCGGCAACAACGGCACGGCGGAGGAAGTGATCGGCCTCAAGCCCGATCTGGTGGTCGCGAGCAGCTTCACCCCGCCCTCGACCCGCGAGGCCTTTGCCCGTGCCGGGCTGAAGGTGCTCTATCTCGGCATCCCGCCCTCGATCGCCGACAGCAAGACGCAGGTGACCGAACTCGCTGCCGCGGTGGGCGCGCCGGCCAAGGGCGCTGCGCTCAACGCGCGGATCGACGCTGCCGTGGTCGCGACACGCTGGAGCGGCCCCAAGGCTCCCGCCCTACTCTGGATCGGCGGCAACCTCGTCACCGGCGGCGAGACGCTGCTCGACGATCTCATGACCACCGCCGGCTTCTCCAACCAGGCCGCGCATTACGGCCTCACCCATACCGGCCACCTGCCGATGGAGCGGGTGATCGCCGATCCGCCCCGCGTGATGCTCGCCCCCGAGGGCGCGGGCCATGACAGCGATTCGCGCGCCGCGATCCTGCGCAAGCGCGCCATCGCCGAGACAGGCCTGAAGGTCACCCAGGCGCAGTTCTCGCGCGAATTAGTCAATTGCGGCGGCCCGGTGATCCCCGCCGCGCTTGCCCGCCTCGCCGAGATCCGCCGGGAGGTCCACTAAGCCGGCTCAGCGGCGCGCGATCACCTTCTCGATCGATTCGTGCCGGGCCGGATCGGCCTCGCCGAACTCGCGCTCCAGCCGGTCGCGGATGTCGAGCAGCTGCTTCTCGCTGAGATGCTCGATGCCGATGAACTCGTTGCGTGCCTCGGCGATCGCGCGGATCACTTCGTCCAGCTTGGCCTGCAGCGCGGCGGCATCGCGGTTCTGGGCGTTCTGGATCAGGAAGACCATCAGGAAGGTGACGATGGTGGTGCCGGTGTTGATCACCAGCTGCCAGGTGTCCGACCAGTGGAAGATCGGCCCGCTAAAGCCCCAGACGATGATAATGAGGAAAGCGAAGACGAAGGCCGGCGGACGCCCCGCCCATCCTGCGACGCTCTGCGCGAACCGTTCGAAAATGCGTCCCAAGCCGATGCTCCCGATGCGTATCGGCGTGGCTATGCGCATGCCCCGCATGCTTGCCAATCGGGACCATCCCGCAGTCGGAGGCAGGTAGCAACTAAAGGGGGGCCGGCGTTGCCGCCAGCCCCCCATGTCGCCGGCCGGTCGGGTGGTGCGCCGAAGCGCATCGCCTGGCCCGTCGGCGGCCTGCGGCAAGCGCCCCGGCAGGGGGACGCTCGCCGGATCGGTACGCGAACCGCCACCGGGAGGGGCGATCGTCGCGCACCTGCCGGGCCGCGCGGTTTCCGTGAGGCACGAGCGCCGACACCAGCTTGCAAGCTACTGATTTCGCTTCGGTTTCCCTCCGCGCCGCCAGCCTTCTTACAGGGTTGAGGGTCTCACTCGCGGCGAGTCGCACCAAGCGGCAACGCCTGTTGATACTGTGGATAACGGGGATAACCCGCGCTCAGCCCCCCGGCGGCGCCCAGCCCGGCGCAGCGAGCTCGAACCCGGCAAAGTCGAACCCCGGCACCACCACGCAGCTCACCAGCCCCCAGCCGTGCGGCGCCTCGGTCGCCTGCCAGCGTCCCGCCGGCACGCGCGCTTGGGGCACCTGCCCGGCCAGCACGTCGCCGCCGAGTTGGACGCGTTCGATCGCCCCATCCGCATCTTCGACCAGCAGCTCGAGCGGCGATCCGGCGTGCCAGAGCCACAATTCGTCGGCATCCACCCGATGCCAGTGCGAGCGCTGCCCCACCTCCAGCAGAAAAAGAATTCCCGTGCCCGGCGAGCGCGCTTCGCCCTCGGCAGGCGCCCGCCACGTCTCGCGGTACCAGCCGCCCTCGGGAGGCGCCGCCAGTTCCAGTCGCTCGATGATCGCCCGCGCCTCGTCCACCTGCCTGCCTCCTGCCTGAACGCGACGTAGTATTGGGTTCATGCAACCGCAGTTAAACCCCGCACGTTCGCTTCATCAACAACAACTCGGGGAGTATCCCATGCGTACCCTTCTGCTTTCGCTCAGCGCCGCCGCGCTCGCCATCCCCGCTGCGGTCGTGCTGCCCGCCACCCAGGCCGAGGCCAAGGTGTCGATCGGCCAGGACCGCTATTATCGCGACCATGACGACCGCCGCTATCGCGATGACCGCCGCTACCGCGACGACAACCGCCGCTATGCCTATCGCGAGTGGCGCGGCCGCGACGGCCGCCGCTATTGCCGCCGCCCTGACGGCACCACCGGCACCGTGGTCGGCGCCGTCGGCGGCGCGCTGCTCGGCCGCACCATCGATACCGATGGCGACCGCATGGCCGGCACCCTGCTCGGCGGCGTCGCCGGTGCGCTGGCGGGCCGCGCGATCGAAAAGGGCGGCAGCAGCTGCCGCTGATGCGCTGAAGCATTAACCCCGGGGTGGTAGACACCCCGGGCATGCTTCGCGTCCTCGTCCTCTCCACCCTGTTCCCGGACGCCGCGCGCCCGAATTTCGGCATCTTCGTCGAGCGCCAGACCCAGGCGCTCGCGGCACGGGACGGGGTGGAGGTGCGAGTGGTCGCCCCGCGGGGGCTGCCGCCTTTCCCGCTCGATCGCCACCCGCGCTATGCCGCGCTGGCCGATCAGCCCGTGCGCGAGGATTGGAACGGCCTTACCGTCCACCGCCCGCGCTTCCTCAACCTGCCCGGCACTGGCGGCCGCTTCCACGCCGCAATGCTCGCCCGTGCGCTCCGCCCGATGCTGGCCGCGCTGCGCCGCAGCTTTCCCTTCGACGTGATCAACGCCGAGTTCTTCTTCCCGGACGGCCCCGCCGCGGTCGCGCTGGGCAAGGCGTTCGACGTGCCGGTCTCGATCAAGGCACGCGGCTCCGACATCCACCAATGGACCCGCCGCCCGACCATTGCCCGGCAGATTGTGCGCGCGGGCCAGTCAGCCGACGGCCTGCTCTCGGTCTCGCTGGCGCTGCGCGACGACATGATTGCGCTCGGCATGCCAGCCGAGCGGACCGACTGCATCGTCACCGGCGTCGACCTTGCCCGCTTCGCCCCGCGCGATCGCGCCACCGCCAAGCAGGCGCTGGGGATCGCCGGGCCGCTGGTCGCCTCGGTCGGCGCACTGATCCCGCTCAAGGGGCACGACCTGCTGATCGAGGCGGTCGCGAGCCTGCCCGGCGTCCACCTCGCCATTGCCGGACAGGGACCGGAGGCCGATCGCCTCAAGGCGCAAGTCGCTGCGCTAGGCTGCGGCGACCGCATCCGCCTGTGCGGCCCCCTGCCGCCGGACCGGATCGCGGAACTGCTCGCCGCCGCCGATGTGATGGCCCTCGCCTCCGCCTCCGAAGGCCTCGCCAATGCCTGGCTCGAGGCGCTGGCGAGCGGGACCCCGATCGTGATCCCGGATGTCGGTGGTGCGCGGCAGGTGGTAACGGCGCCCGAAGCCGGGCGCATCGTCGAGCGCACTCCCGCCGCGCTCGCTGCCGGCATCGCCGAGTTGCTCGCCGTGCCCCCTGACCCCGTGGATGTCCGCCATATCGCCGCCCCCTTCACCTGGGAGGCCAACAGCGAACGATTGCATCACCACCTGGCCCGGCTCGTCGCCCGGCATGGCGGAACCTGAGCGTATCTGCAGGGGTTCGTAGCTGCCGGGGGGCCGAAGGAGGCCGTGATGCAGAAGCCCAAGCCCTATCGATCGCCGCGTCGGCAACCCTCCCCGGCTGCGCTGCCGCCGCGCCGGCTGCGTCGCGCTGCCGCCGCGCCGGTCGACACCGATTTCGACATCGTCTTTGAATTCGAAGCCGACAGCCCCACCCACCACTGAGCGCGCCCGCCGCCGAACGTTGACAGCGCGAATCGCTTGGCGGAAGCTGGCCGCTTCACCCAGAGAGGGAGGTGCGGCATGGCCGGCAAGAAAGACAAGAAGGCAAAGAAGGACGGCAAGAAGACCTCGTTCCTGCCCAAGGTGATCGACGGCATCAAGCTGCCCAAGGACGCCCGCCGCCAGCTCACCAACCTCGCGAAGCATCCGGTGATCGCCGATCTGCTCGCCTCCGGGCTGGTCGCGCTTGCCCAGCGGATCAAGGGCGACGGCGCGAAGGCGGAAGCCGCACCGGCGCCTGCGCCCGCACCCGAAGCCACACCCGCACCGGCCGTGACCGAAACTGCCGCACCGGCCGCCAAGCCGGCGGTGAAGCGGATCCGCAAGCCCGCCGCCACATCGGCCGAGCCGGCGAAGGATGCTCCCGCCACCAAGCCTGCGCCGGTCCGTCGCACCCGCAAGCCCGCGACCGCCAAGCCTGCCGCTGCGGCCGAACCCGCCGCGGCACCCGCCGCCACGGAAGCCAAGCCCGCGAAGGTCGCCAAGGCACCGCCGCCGCGCCGCACGCGCAAAAAGGCCGACACCACCGCGAAGCCGCGCACCCGCCGAACGCCGCCCAAGACGGAGAGCTGATCGCCTGCTATCCTGACTGCCGGGGCAACCAGGGGGTACACGGCATGCAGACCACGCACGCGCCCGAGACGCATGGGCCCGGCCATGCAATCGAACGGCTGATCTTCTTCTCGGACGCGGTGTTCGCGATCGCGATCACGCTGCTGATCATCGAGATTCACGTGCCGGAGATTCACCCGCCCCTCACGGACGCGGCGTTCCTGCAAGCGCTGGCACATCTGTGGGTGAAGTTCCTCAGCTTCTTCGTGTCGTTCTTTGTGATCGGCGCCTTCTGGGCCGCGCACCACCGCGCCTTCGATTGCGCGCGCCATTGGTCGCCCAGGCTGATCCTGCCCAATCTCTTCCTGCTCAGCACGGTGGCGGCGATGCCGTTCTTCACCGCCTTCTCGTCCGAATATTACGGGCACCGCGTGCCCTCGGCGCTCTACGCCTTCTGGATGATGCTGATCGCCGTCGCCAACATCTGGGTGCAGCGGCTGGCAACCTCGCCGCCGGTGGTCGGCGAGCGCGTGTCCAAGGCGCACTGCCGGGTGATCCGCCAGCGCGGGATCGCGACGCTGCTCGGCACCATGTCCGCCTTCGCGGTGGCGCTGGTGCTGCCCTTCGCCTCGCAGATGACGCTGGCGACCATCCCGTTGTGGCGGCTGCTGCTCCAGCGGATCGCGCCGCCCACGGCCTAGGTGGCAGATACGAAACGGGCCCCGCCCTGCGGCGAGGCCCGTTTCCTTTATCGGTCGCTGCGATCAGCGGCGATGATTGTTGCGGTCGTGCTTCTCGTAGCGGATCTTTGCCGACAGCGCGTCATAGCGGCGGTCGAGATCGCGGCGCTCCTGCATGGTCAGGCCGGGGCGCGAGGCGCGGTAGCGCGCCTCCAGCCGCACCAGGCCGCGATATTCGTTGCGGATCTGCGTCGCCTCGCGCCGGCTGAGCGAACCCGAGCGGATGCCCTGGTTGATGCGCTGTTCGATGCGATCCTGGCGGGCGTTGATGTTCTGCCAGCCCGGCTGCGCCGATGCGGGAACGGCGGCAGTGGCGACACCAAGGCCTGCGATCAGCAGCATGAACTTCTTCATCGGAACCTCCTCAATTCGACTGGACCGCCCCTGCGGTCGAGAGCCGTTGTGGAACGCCGATGTCGCGATTTTGTCCCACCCCCTGCAGTTTTGCGTCACCAATTGTCGCAAGCCTGCGACCTTTGTTCAGGTTCAGGCGGCGAGCAGCCGCTCCGCCTGGGCACGCGCCTCGGGGGTGATCTCGGCACCGGAGAGCATGCGGGCGATTTCCTCGCGCCGCTGCTCGGGGGTGAGCGGCGTCACCCCGGTGCGGGTGACGATACCGTCGTGACTCTTGGCGATCAGCAGATGCCGCGCGCCACGCGCCGCGACCTGCGGGCTGTGCGTGACCACCAGCAGCTGCGAGCCCTGGGCCAGCCGCGCCAGCCGCTCGCCGATCGCATCGGCGACCGCGCCGCCGACGCCCCGATCGATCTCGTCGAAGATCAGCGTCCGCGCGCCGCCCTCTTCGGCCAGCGCCACCTTCATCGCGAGGATGAAGCGCGACAGTTCGCCGCCGCTGGCGATCTTCATCAGCGGGGCGAAGGGTGCGCCCGGATTGGTCGAAACCTCGAACTCCACCCGGTCCATGCCGGCGGCGCTCCACTGAGTCTCGTCGAGCGGCTCGACCACCGTGCGGAAGCGCGCGGCGTCGAGCTTGAGCGGCTTGAGCTCGGTCGCCACCGCCGCATCCAGCCGCGCCGCCGCCATGGTGCGCATCGCGGAGAGGGTCTGCGCCGCCTCGCGATAGGCTGCGTGGGCTTGAATCGCCGCCTTCTCCAGCCGCGCGATCCCAGCCCCGCCGCTGGTCAGCCGCTCCATCCGGGCGGACAGCTCCGCCAGCAGCGCGGGAAGTTCGTCCGGCTGCACCCGGTGCTTGCGCGCAACGGCGCGCAGCTCGAACAGCCGCGCTTCGTCCGCCTCCAGCGCGGCGGGATCGAAGGCCAGCGCCTCGGCGGCGGCATCGACCTGCGCCTGCGCCTCGCTGCCCTCGGTGATCGCGCGGTCGATGGCGGCCAGTGCCTCGGCCAGCGCTTCGTGATCGTCGGACACGCGCTCCAGGATCCGCGCCGCCTGCCGCAACCGGGCAAGCCCACCGTCCGATCCTTCGAGCAGATCGGCAATGCCTTGCAGGTCGGTCGCGATCTTCTCGCCGCGCTGCATCGAGGCGCGGCGCTCGGCGAGCCGCTCCTCCTCGCCTTCCTCGGGTGCGAGCGCGGCAAGTTCAGTGACGGCGTGCTCCAGCCATTCGCGGTCGCGCTCGGCGCTGTCCTGCTCGGCCCGCGCCACCGCCAGCGCATCCTCGGCCGCGCGCCAGGCGCGGTGGGCAATCGCCACCGGCCCTACGTCGCAGCGCCCGAAGGAATCGAGCAGCAGCCGGTGCCCGCGGGGGTTGAGCAGCCCGCGATCGTCATGCTGGCCGTGGATCTCGACGAGGTGCGGCGCCAGTTCGCGCAGGAATCCGGCGGAGGCGGGCTGGTCGTTGACGAACGCTCGGCTGCCGCCATCGGCCTTGACCAGCCGGCGGACGAGCAGCGGCTCGCCCGGCTCCAGCTCCATGCCGTTCTGCGCGAAGAGATTGGCGATCGCGCCGTCGGCGGGCGGCGGCACGAAGCTCGCCACCACCACCGCCTGCGCGGCACCGCTACGGACCAGGCCGCTATCGGCGCGCGCGCCCAGCGCCAGCCCCAAGGCGTCGAGCAGGATCGACTTGCCCGCCCCGGTCTCGCCGGTCAGCACGCCGAGCCCTTCGCCGAACTCCAGGTCCAGCGCCTCGATCAGCACCACGTCGCGAATGGATAGCGCGGTCAGCATCGCGGCCCCCTATCGCAGGAACAGGAGAAGAACGAAAGTGGTTTTAGCTCGCGGGCTTGGGCGGCGGGCTGGCCTTGGCCGCGGCCGCCACCTTGTCCTGGTTTTCCTGCATCAGCTCGTACGCATGCTTGTACCAGTCGGTGCCCGGATAGTTGGCGCCCAGCACCGCCGCGGCCTTCTTCGCCTCCTCCGGCACGCCCATTGCGAGATAGCTCTCGGTAAGGCGCATCAGCGCCTCCGGCACGTGGGTGGTCATCTGATAGTTGTCGATCACGTTGCGGAAGCGCAGCGCCGCCGCCAGCCACTGGCCGCGCTTCTCGTAGAAGCGACCGATCTCCATTTCCTTGCCGCCCAGGTGATCGCGCACCAGGTCGAGCTTCAGGCGGGCGTCCGCGGCGTATTTCGAGTTCGGATAGCGGCGAATCAGCTCGCCGAGCGAATCGAGCGCCTGCTGGGTGATCTTCTGGTCGCGGGTGACGTCGCTGATCTGCTCGTAATAGGAGATGCCGATCAGGTAATAAGCATAGGGCGCATCGCGGTTGCCCGGGTGGACGGCCAGGAAGCGCTGCGCCGAGGCGATCGCCTCCGCATAGTCGCGGTTCAGATAATAGCTGAACGCACCCATCAGCTGCGCGCGGCGGGCCCAGACCGAATAGGGATGCTGGCGCTCCACTTCGTCGAACAGCGCGGCGGCGAGCTTGTACTGGTGCTGGTCCAGCTTCTGCTTGGCCGTGCTGTACAGCGTGCCGACGTCGCGCGCGACATAGGGAAGATCCTTCACCCCGCCGCGCTTGGCGCAGCCGGCGACGGAAAGGGCGAACACCGGAAGGAGCGCGAACGCAAGCGCGCGAGGCAGAGGACTACGCATATGGCGGGGTTCTTAGACCGGGGCCGTGGCTGCAAACAATCCTTTTCGGGGCGGGATTGCGGCGGAACCTGCTTCGGGCCACATGCGCTGGCGTTTCCGTACCGTCTTTGAAGGGGATCTTCCGTGCCCGCCACGCTTCTCGCCACCCACCGCGTCGAAAAACCCTGGGGTCGCCACACGCTGTATCCGGGCTTCGCCGATCCCGCCGAGGACGGCGATCCGGTCGGCGAAGTGTGGTTCCAGACGCCGGGCAACTCGACCCCGGACCTGCTGATCAAGTATCTGTTCACCAGCGAGAAATTGTCGGTGCAGGTCCATCCGAACGACGAGCAGGCGCACGCCGCCGGCCTGCCGCGCGGCAAGGACGAATGCTGGGTGATCCTCGACGCCCAGCCCGATTCGACGATCGCGCTGGGCACCAAGCAGCCCTATACCCGCGAGGAGCTGCGCGCCGGTGCGCTCGACGGCTCGATCGAGAACATGCTCGACTGGAAGCCGGTCAAGGCCGGCGATTTCTTCTACTCGGCCTCGGGCACGGTGCATGCGATCGGCGCGGGAATCACGCTGATCGAGGTGCAGCAGAACAGCGAGACCACCTATCGCCTCTATGATTACGGCCGCCCGCGCGAGCTGCACCTGGATGCGGGCATCGCCGTCGCCGAGCCGGTGCCCTTCGTGCCCCACCCGATGCCGGGTGCCGTGTCGCCGAACCGCACCATCCTCGTCGAAGGCCCCAAGTTCGTGCTCGAGCGCTGGGAAGGCGGCCATCGCCGCTTCGACCTGCCCGAAGGCACCACCGGCTGGCTGATCCCGGTGAAGGGCGAAGGCGTGGTCGACGGCATCGCCTTCAAGGCGGGCGAGTGCCTGACGCTGGAAGGCCATGTCGAGCTGCACGCGGCAGTCGGCAGCGACCTGCTGTTCGCCTATCCGGGCGACGCACGTGTCCCGTCGATGGACGCCGAATGAACCGAAGGTAGTTTCATATTCACGCAACTTGCCGCCGCGCGCGAACGTTCGGCACGCATCGATAACGACAAGGAAATGTCCCGATGCGCATGTTGTTCGTAGCCGCCGCGGCGGCGGCGCTGACCCTGCCGACGGTGCCCGCGATGGCGCAGGGCTGGCAGAATCGCGACGCCCATTGGCAGGATCGCGATCACGGCCGCGACCGCGACGGCCGCTGGAACGATCGCGGCCCCGGCCGCGGCCATGGCCCCGATCGCGGCGATTGGCGCCGCTGGCGCAACTATGACTATAACCGCCTGCCGCCGGGCCAGCGCCGCTATTATGCCGACCAATATTATCGCGACGGCCGCTATTATCAGGAGCGCCGCCTGAGCCGGAACGACCGCATCTATCGCGGCCGCGACAACCGCTATTATTGCCGCCGCAACGACGGCACGACCGGCCTGATCGTCGGCGGCCTGGGCGGCGGCCTGCTGGGCAACGCGCTGTCCTCGGGCGGCAATGCGACGCTCGGCACGCTGCTCGGCGCGGTGGCGGGCGGTGCGCTCGGCCAGTCGGTGGACCGCGGCAACATTCGCTGCCGCTAATCCTTGACGGCCTGTATGAAGAGGGGTCCGGTTCGCCGGGCCCCTTTCTTCTCGCCTAGATGAACCCGCCGGTCAGCATCAGCCGCACCCCGCTGATGATCAGGATCAGCAAATTGAGGTTCCGCCCCGCCGTGCCGCGCGAGAGCATCCCCACCACCGTGCCGGTGAGCGCGATCGGAAAGGCGATCCAGTTGACCAGCGGCACGAAGGGGAACGGAATGATTCCCACCAGCGCAAAGGGCAGCGCCACCAGCCCGATCAGCAGCGAAATTGCATTGAACATCGGCACCATGTGGGGCAGCTTCACTGTATTATCAAGGCAGCACACCTGCTCTTTGTAGCGCATAGCACGCGCTTTCATCCGCTGGCCTCGCCATGATATGCAAGTCTCGGTCCGCCCGTCGCGCCACGAGGTCTGTCATGCCGCTCCCGGCTCTGTCGCTCGCCCTCCTGATCGCCTACACATCGCCGGGCGAGCGGATGCTCAACGTCCAGTACACCGTGACGAATGTGGGCGGTGGCCTCGGCAACCATGTCGACGAGACGGTGATCTTTGGCATGGTGCCGGGCGCCGCAACGGAAAAGCGCTGGGTTGCGGAGAGGGTGCGCCGCGACCGCCGCTATTGCGGAAAGCAGGGTGCGGACGGCAAATGCGTCGCCACCGAGACGCAAGTTCATGACTGGCTGGACGGCGCAACCTGCAGCAAGGTGGCACCGGCCTTCACCGCACTTTGGGCCATTCGGCCCGCAGGCTTCGCGCCGGTGCGGGACTTTGTCATCGTCTCCGATTCTGCCACCGTCACCATCACGGGCACCACGACGCAGGCGGGCTATCTCACCAAAACCAGCGTCAGCCAGGCCGCCGGCGACTTCGCGACGTGGTGGCACAATTCGAGCAATAGCTGGAACGCGTGCTGGCAGCAGGCCGCACCGGTCGTGGAGGGTCAAGTGCTCGCCCCCCGCTTGTTCCTTCCTGCAACCCCCGCCTCCTGACGGGCGAAACCACGAAGGTTCCCCTTTGCCCCGATTCGCGCTAGGGGCGCGGGATGCCCAATCTTTTTCTCGTGATGCTCGGCGGGGCCATCGGCTCCGCGGCCCGCTACGGCGTTGGCCGCGCCGGCGTCGCCCTGCTCGGCCCGGCCTTCCCCTGGGGGACCCTCGCCGTCAACATCGTCGGCGGCTTCCTGATGGGGCTGCTCGGCGCCAGCCTGCTGCGCTTCGGCCCCAATGCCGAACAGGCGCGGCTGCTGCTCGGCGTCGGCGTACTCGGCGGTTTCACCACTTTTTCCTCCTTCTCGCTCGAGACCTTCGCGATGATCGAGCGCGGCGACCTCGTCACGGCGATCGGCTATGTCCTCGCCTCGGTGATCGGCGCGATCGGCGCGGTCGCCATCGGCATGACGCTGGCGCGGGCGGTGACGGCATGAGCGGCCCCGAAGATGGCGTCCGCCAGTTCGTCGTCGGCTATGACGATGACGGCATCCGGCTCGACCGCTGGTTCAAGCGGCATCTGCCCGATGTGAGCTTCAACATCGTCTCGCGCTGGGCCCGCACCGGCCAGCTCCGCGTCGACGGCGCGCGCGCCACGCCGGGCGACCGCATCGCAGCCGGCCAGCAGATCCGCGTGCCCCCGGCCGAGCCGGCCAAGGGCGCCGCCGCCGCTGCCCCGCGCGCCAAGCGTGCGCCCAAGCCGCTCAGCGAGGAGCAGACCGCGTTCGCGCAGTCGCTGGTGATCCACCGCGACAACGCCGCGCTGGTGCTCAACAAGCCGCCGGGCCTCGCGACCCAGGGCGGCACCAAGACGTTCGAGCATGTCGACGAGCTGCTCGACGGGCTGTGGTTCGAGGCCGAAGGCCGCCCCAAGCTGGTCCACCGGCTCGACAAGGACACGTCCGGCGCGCTGCTGGTCGCCCGCTCGGCGCGAGCGGCGGCGTTCTTTTCCAAGAGCTTCTCCAGCCGCACGGCGCGCAAGATCTACTGGGCGCTGGTGATGGGTGTGCCGGAGATCGAGGACGGCTTCATCGAGCTGCCGATCGGCAAGCAGCCGGGCACCGGCGGCGAGAAGATGCAGGTCGACACCGAAGAGGGCCAGCCCGCCCGCACCCGCTACCGGGTGATCGAGCAGGCCGGCAATCGCTGCGCCTGGGTCGAGCTGCAGCCGTTCACCGGCCGCACCCACCAGCTGCGCGTCCACATGGCGGCGATCGGCCACCCGATCGTCGGCGACGGCAAATACGGGCTGCAGGAGGCGTTCCTCACCGGGGGCATCAGCCGCAAGATGCACCTCCATGCCCGCCGCATCCGCATCGACCATCCCGATGGCGGCCGGATCGACGTCCGCGCCGAGCTGCCGCACCATTTCGCCGAGTCGATGCACACGCTCGGCTTCGATCTGAGCGTGGGCAATGCACTGGAGATCGACGACGGCCCCCCGCCGATGAGCAAGGAACTGCTCAAGCAGAAGGCCAAGGCCCACGCCAAGACCTACCGCAAGGAACGCCGCGGCGAACGGCGGGGCCGGGGCGAGAAGAAGTAAGCGTGCCCTTATTTGAACGTTCGCCGTCATCCCGGCAAAAGCCGGGATCCGTTGGGGTCGCCGTTGCGGCTCCTGCTTCGACGTTGTGGCGAATGGATCCCGGCTTTCGCCGGGAGGACGTACAAAGGGTGGAAACTTTCGCATGAACCGCCTCGCGCTCTTCGATTGCGACGGCACGCTGGTCGACAGCCAGGCGAGCATCTGCCTCGCCATGGAGCATTGCTTCACAGGCCAGAAGCTCGCCCCCCCACCCCGCGAGTCGATCCGCCGCATCGTCGGCCTGAGCCTGGTCGAGGCGATCGCCCAGTTGCTGCCGCAAGCCGAGGGCGATCTCCACCGGCACCTCGCCGAGGAATATAAGCGCGCCTATTTCGCCCTGCGCACCGCCGGTCATATCGAGGACGAGCCACTCTATGACGGCATCCTCGAGGCGATCGAGACGCTAGACGCCAATGGCTGGCTGCTCGGCGTCGCCACCGGCAAGTCGGATCGGGGGCTGCGCCGGGTGCTGGAAGCGCACGGCCTGCGCCAGCGCTTCGTCACGCTGCAGACCGCCGATCGCCACCCCTCCAAGCCGCACCCGTCGATGATCGAAACCGCGATGGCAGAAGCAGGTGCAGCACCCGAGACCACGGTGATGATCGGCGACACCAGCTTCGACATGGCGATGGCCGTCGCGGCCAATGCGCACCCCTTGGGCGTTGCATGGGGCTACCACACTCCCCATGATCTACACGCGGCCGGCGCGGTGCGGGTCGTGGCGCATGCATCGGCGATCCCGGTGCATCTGGAGGCCCTGTGAACGACGCCGACCGCGTAGCACGCAACCGCTATTTCCTGATGATGGCCGCGAACTGCGTCGGCGTGGCCGGCGCAGTGCTGGCGCTGCTCATCCTGGGCCGTGCCAAGACCACCGAGCTGACGATGCTGGGCATTGCACTGATGCTCGCCTCGTTTTGGGTCATGGCAGCGATCCCCAGGATGCTCGCCCGCCGCTGGAGGACACCCCCCGAAGCATGAAACGTTTCTGGAAGACCGTGACGATCGTCGACGGTGCCATCGAACTCGATGGCCGCCCCGTCCGCACCCCTGCCCGCGCAGCCCTGCTGCTGCCGACGCCGCAGCTGGCGGAAGCCGTGGCCGAGGAATGGCGCAGCGTCGGCGAGGAACTCGATCCCCGCGCCATGCCGCTGACCGGACTCGCCAACGCCGCGATCGACCAGATCGCGCCGAACCCCGCCCCCTTCGCGGCGGACCTCGCGCGCTATGGCGAGAGCGACCTGCTCTGCTACCGCGCCGAACTGCCCGAGCCGCTCGTCGAGCGCCAGGCCGCGCAGTGGGACCCGCTGCTTGACTGGGCGCGCACCCGCTACGACGTGCATTTCGAGACGACCGCCGGAATCATGCACCGCCCTCAGCCGCCTGCGACGATCGCGCGGCTGCAGGAGGTGGTCGCGGCGCTCGACCCGTTCCGGCTTGCCGCGTTCAGCCCGCTGGTGACGATCAGCGGCTCGCTTGTCACCGCGCTGGCACTGCTCGAAGGCGCAGCGGACCGGGAGACGGTGTGGCGCGCCGCCCAGCTCGACGAGGACTGGCAGGCCGAGCAATGGGGCGAGGACGAACTCGCCACCCGCGCCCGTGACGTTCGCCGCGCCGATTTCGACGCGGCGGCGCGGTTCCTCAGCCTGCTCTAGCAGAACTCAGAGGACGTCCGAGGACTCCCCGGTTGGGTCGCCGCGCTTCATCAGACCGCGGATGAAGCCAATCAGGCCGGTCTGGCGCGAGCGCTTGAGTCGCTCGGCCTTGAGGATGGTGTGCACCGCCTCGAAGCATTTGTCGGCATCGTCGTTGACGAGGACATAGTCATAGCCGTCCCAGTGGCTCACCTCGTTGGAGGCGCGGGCCATGCGGTGGGCGATCACCTCGGGCGAATCGGTCTGGCGGCCTTCGAGGCGGCGGTGGAGCTCGGCCATCGATGGCGGCAGGATGAACACGCGCACCACGTCGCCCCCCATCGTCTGGTGGAGCTGCTGCGCACCCTGCCAGTCGATGTCGAACAGCATGTCACGACCGGTGGCGAGCACCGCGTCGACCGGGCCCTTGGGCGTACCGTAGCGATGCTTGAAGACGTGCGCCCATTCGATGAAGTGATGCTGCGAGACCATCTCGCGGAACCGCTCGACATCGACGAACGTATAGTCGACCCCGTTCACCTCGCCCGGGCGCGGCTCGCGCGTGGTCACCGAAACGGAGACGGCGAGATCGGGTTCGGCTGCCAGCAGCTTGCGGGCGATGGTCGACTTGCCGGCGCCCGAGGGCGACGAAAGGACAAACAAAACCCCGCGGCGATGGAATCCATGCGGGTCGTTCTGGTGCGTATGGGCCATGCGGGCCTTTGGCGTAGCGGCACCCGGGCCGTCAAGCCCGGGCACCGTTTCGCGACTTACGCGCCGAGGCCCGTATCGGGACCGTGTTCGGTGGTCAGCTTGCGCTTGAGATAGGCCGCGCCCACCGCGCCTGCGCCGAGCACGAACGCTGCCGGCACCACGCGCTTGGCGACTTCCCAGGTCGCGACGCCGACCGCCGCGCCCACCGCGCCGCCCTCGCCGTCACGCCGGTCGATCTTGCTGCCGATCCAGCCTGCAATCAACTTGCCGATCATCGTTTTCTCCTTCCCCGCAAGAACGGCGGTGCGGCGGCAGCGTTCCCGCCGCTCGCCGCGCCCGATCAACGGCCGATCATCGTCTCGGGCTTCACGAACTTGTCGAAGGTGGCCTCGTCTACAAGGCCGAGCGCCAGGCCCGATTCCTTGAGGGTGAGGCCCTTCTCGTGCGCGTTCTTGGCGATCTTGGCGGCATTGTCGTAGCCGATGGCGGGGGCGAGTGCGGTGACCAGCATCAGCGAACGATCCACCAGTTCCTTGATCCGCGTCTCGTTCGCCACCGCGCCGTCCACCGCGCGCTCGGCGAAGTTGGTCATGCCGATCGCCATGAGGGTGATCGAGCGCAGCACATTGGCGCCGATCAGCGGCTTGAAGACGTTGAGCTCGAAATGCCCCTGCATGCCGCCCACCGTGACGGCGGTGTGATTGCCGATAACCTGGGCCGCGACCATCGTCAGCGACTCGCTCTGCGTGGGGTTGACCTTGCCCGGCATGATCGAGCTGCCCGGCTCGTTCGCCGGCAGCTCCAGCTCGCCGAGACCCGAGCGTGGGCCCGAGCCGAGCAGGCGGATGTCGTTGGCGATCTTGGTGAGCGATACGGCCAGTGTGTTGCAGACCCCCGATAGGTTCACCAGCTGGTCCTTGGTCGCCAGCATCTCGAACTTGTTGGGCGCCGAGACGAAGGGGAGGCCGGTGATCTTGGCGATCTCCGCCGCCACATCCTCGGCATAGCCCGGCGGCGAGTTGAGCCCGGTGCCCACCGCGGTGCCGCCCAGCGCCAGCTTGAAGATGTCGAGCTCCAGCACACTCTGGAACCGCGCCCGCGCCGAGGCGAGCATCGCGGCATAGCCCGAGAATTCCTGCCCGAGCGTCAGCGGCGTCGCGTCCTGCAGATGGGTGCGGCCGATCTTGACGATGTGATCCCAGTCGTGCGCCTTGCGGTCGAGCGACGTGTGCAGCCGCTCCAGCGCCGGGAACAGGTCCAGCGTCACCGCACGCGCCGCGGCGATGTGCAGCGCGGTCGGGAAGCTGTCGTTCGACGACTGCGCCATGTTGACGTGATCATTGGGGTGGATCGGGCTCTTGCCGCCCCGCTTGCCGGTGAGGATCTCGTTGGCGCGGCCGGCGATCACCTCGTTGACGTTCATGTTGGTCTGGGTGCCGCTGCCGGTCTGCCAGATCACCAGCGGAAACTGGTCGTCCAGCTTGCCGTCGATCACTTCCTGCGCGACCTGGTCGATCACCTCGGCGATCTTGGGATCGAGCCCGTGCTTCACGTTCACCCGCGCCGCGGCCTGCTTCACGATCGCCTGGGCATGGACGATGCCGATCGGCATCCGCTCCTCGGGCCCGAACGGGAAGTTCTGGATCGATCGCTGGGTCTGGGCGCCCCAATAGGCGTCGGCGGGAACTTCGATCGCGCCGATCGAATCGGTTTCGGTGCGCGTGCCGGTCATGTGCTTCTCCGCTTGGTTTGTTCGCGATGTAGGCCGCCTGCCCCGCCCCACAACCCGTACGACGGTCGGCATTTCAGCCGCGCCGGCCAAGCCCCGAGAAACACTTGGTAACTTGCATTCTCGCGCAGGCAGCGCGCAAAGACGCGATGCCACCGGCGACAACAGCCGGGGCAACCGCAGGAGAAGAGCCATGATCCCGTTGATTCTGGGGCTGCTGCTCGCCGCCCCCTTTTCCGAGATCGCGCACAGCGTGCGCATCGACCATGACAGCGGCCCGGTCCATGCCGACTATCGCATGCGGGTCGACGTCCGCCACCAGCAGCTCGGCGTCGCCGGACCCGGCGGCCGCGCCTCGACGCTGCGCTGCCGCTGGCAGGCCGATCTAGTGGTCGATCGCCAGGCGCGCCACAGCGCCGGCACGCTCCAGCGCGCGCTGCGCCAAGAGCGCGTCGCAGCCGGCAGTCGTCCCGGCTGGTGCACCGCCAACCGCGCGGTGATCGCGAAGGACGTTGCCAGCGCGACCAAGGACATGCGAGGCGCGGTGGAAGCGCTGGCCAGCCGGGACGCCGAAACGCTGCGCGCCGAACTCGATCAGATAGGACTTGGTACCAGTTGATGCGTATCCCCATTGCCGTTGCCACTTTCGCCGCCCTTGCCTTCCCGCTTGCCGCCCAGGCGCAGGTGCTGCCCAAGGTTTCGGGCGGCGTCGAACTTTCGACCGACGAAAGCCGCCGGGGCCTCAGCTGGAGCGAGAACCAACTCAGCGCCTCGGGCGACGTCTCCGCCGGCATCCTCGGCTTCGACGCATCGGCGCGGGTGGCGATGGTGCGCGAATCGAGCCGCCATGCCGGCGCCGACACGGTGTTCGACCTGGAGGCCGGGCATGGCTTTGACATCGGCCTGTTCAAGCTGCGCGGCTTCGTGACCGGCCATGTCTTCACCGGCGCGGCGCGCGCCATGGACTATGTGGAAGTGGGTGCGGACGGCAGGTTCTCGCTCGGCCCGCTGCAGCTCAACGGCGGCGCGACCTATGCGCCGGACCAGGGGCCGATTGGCGGCGACAATCTCTACCTGCACGCGGGCGCAGCGGTGGGCGTGCCCTCGACGCCGTTCACGGTGTCCGGTTCGGTCGGCCACACGACCGGAAGCACCGACGACATCCGCGCCGCTCGGCTGCGCCCGACTGGCGACTATACCGATTGGCGGATCGGGGTGGAGCATGTCAGCGGCCCGCTGACGCTGGGCGTCGATTATGTCGGAACCGACATCGACACCAACCGCGCAGTGTCGTCGCCCTATGCGGACCTGCGGCACAGCGGCAACCGCGTGCTGGGCCGCGCGCGGCTTTCGTTCTGACGGCTGCGCTAATCCCCCCCTCCCGCGTGCGGGAGGGGATGGGCGAGGGTGTGACGTGGAGGTTCTTTCTGAACCGCCGTCGCCCGCTTCCCTCACACACCCTCCCCTAACCCCTCCCGCAAGCGGGAGGGGGACTTAGAAGAAGGGAGGGTGTTCTGGCCTACCTCTGCTCGGCACCCGGCACGGCGACATCGGCCACCGCCGTGGCCTCGTGCCCGCTGGCGAAGTGGAGCGTCAGCGGCACCTTCTCGCCGGCATGGACGTTCGGCACCAGCCCGAACAACATGACATGCTTGCCGCCCGGCGCGAACTTCACCTCGGAGCCTACCGGCAGGTCGAGGCTGGCGAGCTGGGTCATCTTCGCCATGCCCGCGGCATCCTTGGCGCTCTCATGCATTTCGGCCTTGTCGGCCGCGCGGGTTGAAACGCTCACCAGCGTCTCCGCCTCGCGTCCGCCGTGCAGCGTGAAATACGCTGCCCCCGGCTGACCGGCCACCGCGGGCAGCCGAATCCACGCACCGTCCACCTTCACCCCATCCGCCTGGGGCGAACACGCCCCCAGCCCTAGAACCGCTACAAGTCCCGCCAGAGTGCGCATTCGGCATCCTCCCTCTTTGATTTGGGAAATCTTGTAGAAACCCGGGCGTCTTGCGGCAAGGCACGACGCACCTATATCCCCCCTCGGACATCTGGACGGCGGTCGCCTCTTCTGGGGCCGGAATCCGGATAACGCTTATGAACCCTTTTGTTTCGATTGTGGGGGCCAACGAGGACCATGGCTAAAGTTATCGGTATCGACCTGGGCACGACCAACAGCTGCGTCGCTGTGATGGAAGGCGGCAAGCCCAAGGTCATCGAGAATGTCGAAGGCGCACGCACCACGCCGTCGATCGTCGCCTTCGCCAAGGATGGCGAGCGCCTGATCGGCCAGCCGGCCAAGCGCCAGGCGGTGACCAACCCGGACAACACCATCTTCGCAGTGAAGCGCCTGATCGGCCGCCGCTTCGACGACCCCGTGACCAAGAAGGACACCGAGCTGGTGCCCTACACGATCGCGCGCGGCTCGAACGGCGACGCCTGGGTCAAGGCCGGCGGCGAAGAGTACAGCCCGTCGCAGATCTCGGCCTTCATCCTGCAGAAGATGAAGGAAACCGCGGAATCGTACCTCGGCGAGAGCGTGACGCAGGCGGTGATCACCGTGCCGGCCTATTTCAACGACGCGCAGCGCCAGGCGACCAAGGACGCCGGCAAGATCGCGGGCCTCGAAGTGCTGCGCATCATCAACGAGCCGACGGCCGCCGCGCTCGCCTATGGCCTCGACAAGGACAACAACAAGACCATCGTGGTCTATGACCTTGGCGGCGGCACCTTCGACATCTCCGTGCTCGAAATCGGCGACGGCGTGTTCGAAGTGAAGGCGACGAACGGGGATACCTTCCTCGGCGGCGAGGATTTCGACAACAAGATCGTCGATTACCTGGCCGACCAGTTCAAGAAGAAGGAAGGCCTCGACCTCCGCACCGACAAGCTGGCGCTGCAGCGGCTGAAGGAATCGGCCGAGAAGGCGAAGATCGAGCTGTCGTCGGCCGCGACGACCGAGATCAACCTGCCCTTCATCACCGCCCGCATGGAAGGTGGCGCGACCACCCCGCTGCACCTGGTGGAGACGATCACCCGCGCCGACCTCGAGCGTCTGGTCGACGACCTGATCAAGCGCACTCTCGAGCCGTGCCGCAAGGCGCTGGCCGATGCGGGCGTCAAGGCCGATGCGATCGACGAAGTCGTGCTCGTCGGCGGCATGACCCGCATGCCCAAGGTCCGCCAGGTGGTGAAGGACTTCTTCGGCAAGGAGCCGCACACCGGCGTGAACCCGGACGAAGTCGTCGCCATTGGTGCTGCGATCCAGGCCGGCGTGCTGCAGGGCGACGTGAAGGACGTGCTGCTGCTCGACGTGACCCCGCTGAGCCTCGGCATCGAGACGCTGGGCGGCGTGTTCACCCGCATGATCGACCGCAACACCACGATCCCGACCAAGAAGTCGCAGGTCTACTCCACCGCTGACGACAATCAGCAGGCGGTGACGATCCGCGTCTTCCAGGGCGAGCGCGAAATGGCGGCCGACAACAAGCTGCTCGGCCAGTTCGACCTGGTCGGCATCCCGCCGGCGCCGCGCGGCGTGCCGCAGATCGAAGTCACCTTCGACATCGACGCCAACGGCATCGTCAACGTGTCCGCCAAGGACAAGGGCACCGGCAAGGAGCAGCAGATCCGCATCCAGGCCTCGGGCGGCCTGAACGACTCCGACATCGAGCAGATGGTGCGCGATGCCGAGAAGTTCGCCGAAGAGGACAAGAAGCGTCGTGCCGCGGCGGAAGCCAAGAACAACGCCGAGAGCCTCGTCCACACCACGGAGCGTCAGCTCCAGGAGAATGGCGACAAGGTCGACGCGGCGCTGAAGGGCGAAATCGAAGCGGCGATCGCCGAGACCAAGTCGGCGATCGAGAGCGGTGACGCCGATGCGATGACCGCCAAGGCCCAGAACCTTGCCCAGGTGGCGATGAAGCTCGGCCAGGCGATCTACGAGAAGCAGGCTGCCGAAAACGCCTCGCCGAACGCGGGTGCCGCGGCCGGCAGCGAAGCCGGGGCTGAGGAAGTGGTCGACGCCGAGTTCTCGGAAGTGGACGACAACAAGGCGTAACGGATGCCCCTCCCTCTCCCTTGCCGGGAGAGGGCCGGGGATCGGGGGGAGCGGGCACGCGCGATGCGATCGGGCATCGGCGTAGTTCCTCTCCCCGTCCCTTGATGGGGAGAGGGCTTGCTGGATGACCACCGAAGTCGATTATTACGAACTGCTCGAAGTCGAGCGCACCGCGGACGATGCGACGATCAAGTCGTCCTACCGCAAGCTCGCGATGAAATATCACCCGGACAAGAATGCCGGGTGCAAGGATTCCGAGGCGAAGTTCAAGGCGATCAGCGAAGCCTATGACTGCCTGAAGGACCCCCAGAAGCGCGCGGCGTACGACCGCTTCGGCCATGCCGCCTTCCAGAACGGCGGCGGTGGCCATCATGGCGGCCAGGGCGATTTCGGCGCGTTCAGCGACATTTTCGAAAGCGTGTTCGGCGAGTTCATGGGCGGCGGGCGCGGCGGCGGCCGGCCCCAGCGGCGCGGCGCGGACCTGCGCTACGACATGGAAATCTCGCTCGAACAGGCGTTCCACGGCCATTCGACCGAGATCACCATCGACGTCTCCGGCCCCTGCGACAGCTGCAATGGCTCGGGCGCGACGCCCGGCACCAAGGCCAAGACCTGCACCACCTGCGCCGGCCACGGCAAGGTGCGCGCGCAGCAGGGCTTCTTCATGGTCGAGCGCACCTGCCCCGCCTGCCACGGCGCCGGCGAGGTGATCGCCGAGCCCTGCCGCACCTGCCGCGGCGAGGGCCGGACCGACAAGACCAAGACGCTCAAGATCGAGATTCCGCCCGGCGTCGACGAAGGCACCCGCATCCGCCTGACCGGCGAGGGCGAGGCCGGCGCCCGCGGGGCACCGGCGGGCGATCTCTACATCTTCCTCCACGTGACGCGCCATTCGCTCTACGAGCGGCAGGGCACGACGCTGTACGCCAATGCGCCGATCAGCTTCACCACCGCGGCACTGGGCGGCGAGATCCGCATCCCCGGACTCGACGGCGAGGAGCATGTGATCAAGATCCATGCCGGCACCCAGTCTGGCCGCGAGATGCGCCACCGCGGCGCCGGCATGCCGGTGCTGCAGGGCCGTGGTCGCGGCGACCTGGTCGTGCGGCTGGAGGTCGAGACGCCGACCAAGCTCAGCGGCCGCCAGCGCGAGCTGCTCGAGGAATTCCGCAAGACCGAGACGGGCGAGGAATGCCCGCAGTCGAGCGGCTTCTTCGCCAAGCTGAAGGCGGCGCTCGGTTGAGCTTGCACGTACTAGGTCTGCCCCACCAGCCGTCATCCCGGCGAAAGCCGGGATCCATTGGGGTCGCCGTACCGGCTTTTGCCACGACCGAGTGGCGAATGGATCCCGGCTTCCGCCGGGATGACGTAAGTGGGAATGACGGCCTGGGGGTAGCCGCATGACCCCGCGCGAACTGCTCGACACCGCCGACGTCCCCGGCGGCGAACCGCTGCGGCTGTTCCGCCGGGGTGACGATCACATGATCGTGCTCGAGCGCAACGAGCTGATGAACAGCCGGATGAGCGGTTCGGAAGAAGCGCTGGCGGTGATGACGCTCGAACGGCTCGGCAAGCGCGAGGCACGGGTGCTGATCGGCGGATACGGCATGGGATTCACCCTGCGCGCCGCGCTGGCGGTGCTCGGCGGCAATGCCAAGGTGACGGTGGCCGAGCTGGTCCCGAAGATCGTCGACTGGGCGCGCGGGCCGATGGCGGCGCTGACGAACGGATGTCTGGACGATCCGCGCGTGAAGGTGGTGTTCGATGATGTCGGCCGGGTGATCGCCGACGGGCAGAATGCCTATGACGCGATCCTGCTCGACGTCGACAACGGCCCGGACGGGCTGACCCGCGTGGGCAACGACAGCCTCTACTCGATGCGCGGCCTCGATTCCGCGCGGCAGGCGCTCCGCCCCGGCGGCATCCTGGCGGTGTGGTCCGCAGCATCCGACGCACCCTTTGCGCGCCGCATGCGCGACAGCGGGTTCCAAGTGGAAGAGGTCGCGGTACGCGCCCGCCAGAACGGCAAGGGCCCGCGCCACGTCATCTGGTTCGGCAAGCGGCGGTAAAGCGTCCGTCGCCGGGTATCCGCGCCCGTTTACGCCGATCCGACCAAAACACCCGTGCTCCTGCGAAAGCAGGAGCCCAGGGCCAAGCGCGCAAACCTAGCCACCCTGGGCTCCTGCTTTCGCAGGAGCACGGCTTGTGGCTCGCCCAGGGCTCCCTTGAGCTTCTGCCAGCTTCGGCCCAGTTTCGGACGTTACCTGCTTCGTCCACCTTCCGTGCGTCGGAGGGAATGCGAATGGTTGCTTCGCGGACGGTGCGGACTTTCCCTCTCCCGCCTGCGGGAGAGGGAGGGAGCCGCCGCCAGGCGGCGGAAGGGTGAGGGTGTATGGGGCGAATGCGACCCTTTCCTTCGCCCGTCTCACCTTCACCCCAGCCCTCTCCCGCCTGCGGGAGAGGGAGAGGGAGACACCGATGCCGCTCTACCTCGACGGCAAGCAGGCGATGCTCCGCGACACCGCTCGAGAGTTCGTCGCCCAACACACTCCCGTTTGCCGACTGAAGCCGTCTAGATTCAGTTTTTATCACGGGAGCGTATATGCTCACTTCCCACCACATGCAGCGATAAGCGGGAGCTGGCATCCCGCCAAACTTCCCCTCGGGTCATCCCGTCTGCGGAACGACATCGGTGCCTCGTGCATTCCCAAGGGCGCAAGTTCCAGAAGGAAGTCCGACGATGTCCGATACGCCCGAAACCACCAGCCTGCTCGTCACCGCCCGCGTCGACGGGCTCAAGGTGCGCAGCCGTGATGGCGATTCGCTGGGGCAGGTCCAGGCGTTCATGGTCGAAAAGGGCAGCGGGCGCACGCTCTATGCCGTGCTCAGCCTCGGCGGGTTCCTCGGCATGGGCAAGAGCTACTACCCCCTGCCCTTCGAGCTAATCTCCTATGACCCGACCGGCGACGATTATGTCGTCACGATCGACCGCCGCGTGCTCGAGGGCGGCCCGAGCTGGGCGAGCAACGCGCCGGAATTCACCCAGGCCTATGCCGATCGGGTGTCGAACTATTACGGCCTTTCCGCCGCGCGGGTGGACCGCGTGCCGCTGGATTGAGCGCTCGGCACCGCGGCTAAGAAAAGAGCGTATCCTCCCCCGCCGGGGGGGGTGGCAGGCCGAAGGCCTGACGGAGGGGGAGGAAGCACGTCGGCCCGAGAGGTTCTGGCATCCGCCCCTCCGTCGCCTTCGGCGCCACCTCCCCCTGGCGGGGGAGGATACGGTTTTGACCGCTCCTCCCGCTTAAACTCCCCTCCCGCTTGCGGGAGGAGGGTGGGGGAGGGGTGAGTCAGGGTAGCAGGGGCTGCCGCATCAGAAGCGCCTCTTCTGAAAAAGGATGCGACGTCCGGCCATCCTTCGTCGGATCGCCTGCGAACCTCACACACCCTCCCCTAACCCCTCCCGCAAGCGGGAGGGAGATTTGCGGGGCTCACCCTCTGCGCAGGCGCTTGGCGATCCCCTCCGCGCCCACCCGCCGCGCTACCCGCTTGGCCAGCGACACGCCGCCATCGAACCCCGCCAGCGCCGCGACCAGCGCTCGGTTCGCCAGCGTCGGCCGCAACAGCAGCAGGTCGACGCACGCCACACCGCCGCTCGCCATCTGACGCTTGTGCTGCCCCTCGCCCTCGGTGAAGTCGAACCAGGCGAAGCGGCCTTCCGCGAACAGGTCGCGCAGCGCCGCAAGCTGCAGCATCGCGCCGGGCGACAGCGCCGCGAAGTCGGGGTCGTGTCCGACATGGGCGTAGACGAGCGTGTCTCCCACCGCCGGGCAGCAGAGATAGGCCACCGGCCGATCCTCCAGCAGCAGCAGCCAGGCTCGGACCGCGTCGGCCGCCGCGAGCCTCTGCAGGTCCGCCAGATCGTCCGGCAGTCCGGCACCCAGCAGCCGCTCCTGATAGGTCCGGGCCGACAGCGCGCGGGCCAGCGGGTGGAAGTCGGCCATTTCCGCTCGCGTGCGATAGCAGCGCACCTCGCCGCCGAGCCGCTTGGCCTTGCGCTTCAACCCCTGCCGGGTGTTCGCTGAGAGCCGGGAGAACCACGCGTCGAACCCTAGCGACAGGTCGACATAGAAGCGCGTGTAGCGCTGGCGCACAAATCCCAGCATCCCGCCACCCAGTAGCGCCGCGCATTGTACCTCGGGCAGCGAGGTCACCAAATAGCCCTCCGCCTCGGCCGGGAGCGGCGGTAGCGCAGGGCAGTCCCCCGCTCGCACCTCGGCCAGCGTCAGCGGCACCCGCACGAGCCGCCGCCGCACCGACGCCAGCGTCCGCGCGCCGACCATGAAGCGCAGCGCCACCGTCTGCGCTTCGCTCACCCCGCCCGCTCCTCGACGAGATTGGACCAGAGCTGCTCGGCTTGGCGCAGCCGCGTGCGCAATATGCTCGGGGCGAGGGGCTGGTCGTCCCGGTCGAGCGCGAGCGCGGGCCGATCGGCGAAATGCGCGGTCGGCAGCACATCGCGCCGCGCCGCGAGCATGGCGCACAGCGCCTCGAAGCGGCGGACATGCACGGCATTGGGCCGGGTGCCCGCGCGGTTGGCGAGCTCGAAGCCATGGCTGACGATCGTCACCGCGGCGTGGCGCGCGGCCACCGCATGGTCGAGCGCGGCGCGCATCTCGCGGGCCGACAGCGCGCAGATCTGGAAATGGCGCAGCTGCGGGCCTGCATCGATCAGCGTCACCGGCACTTCGGTCACGCCCTGGTGCCGCACCGGCGCGATCCGGCGCGGCGACAGGCCGATGCCGCTCGGCCAGGGATGTTCGGAGCCGTTATGACTCGAATCATAGGCGAAGCCCTCGGCCGCCAGCGCGGCGAGCGTCGCATCGTTCGCCGAATAGCTGCCACCGCGGAACGCGATCGGCGGCGGTGCGCCCGCCTCGATCAGCAGCGCGCGGGCCTGGCGGATCAGCGCGCGCTGCTCGTCGGCGCCATAGTCGACGAGGTCAAACCGCGCCGGCATATTGGCGCGATCCGCCGCGCTTGCGCCGGTCCAGTTGGGGTGAAGGTGCAACTGCACCTCCTGCCCCGCCGCGCGGATCGCCCGCACCACCGCCGCGATCGGCGCGAGGCCGTGGACCAGCGCCGGCATCGGATCGACGAAGAAGCAGGCCTTGAGTCCGTGCGCCGCCAGCCGCTCGAGCTGCCAGCCCACACCCACGCCCGCCGGCTCGAACGAGCGCGCCGCCATCTCCGCCAGATCGAGCCCGGCGACGTGGTGGCGCCACATCAGCTCGGTATCGATCGTCAGGAAGACTTGGGTGGGCATGCAGGCGCGTCTCGCAAGCGCCCCGGAGACGGGGACCATCGCCCCCGTCCTACCCCCGCCCGCGTGAACAAATGGCAAAGCGCGACGGGCATTGGCAGCCCTGGCCCTGGTCCACTTGCCGATCACGTCGCGGAGATAGAGGCTGAGGGGCCGCAACGGCCTCCCGCGGCAGTATCCCTATCGCGAGTGATAGAAGTCGTACACCTGCTGCGCCACGCCCGCCGAGACGCCGGGCGCCTTCTGCAGATCCTCCAGGCTGGCGTTGCGCACCGCCCGCGCGGTGCCGAAGTGCATCAGCAGCGCCTTTTTCCGCGCCGGGCCGATGCCGGGCACCTCGTCGAGCGGGCTGGCGCCGATCGCCTTGGCGCGCTTGTCACGGTGCGCGCCGATGACGAAGCGGTGGACCTCGTCGCGCAGCCGCTGGAGGTAGAAGAGCAAAGGCGCGTTGACCGGCAGCATCCGTTCGCTGCCGTCCATCAGGTGGAACACCTCGCGACCATCGCGGCCATGGTGCGGGCCCTTGGCGACGCCGACCATGCAGACATCCTCGATGCCCATCTCCTCCAGCACCGCCTTGGCGGCGTTGAGCTGGCCGCGGCCGCCGTCGAGCAGCACCAGGTCCGGCCAGTCGCCCTGGCTGCGATCGGGATCCTCGTCCTGCGCACGCGCGAAGCGGCGGCTCAGCACCTCGCGCATCATCCCGTAATCGTCGCCCGCAATCGTCTCCGGGCGCTTGATGTTGAACTTGCGATACTGGCTTTTGCGGAAGCCCTCGGGGCCAGCGACGATCATCGCGCCTACCGCATTGGTGCCCTGGATATGACTGTTGTCGTAGACCTCGATACGGTTGGGCGGCTCGGGCAGGTCGAACAGGTCGGCCATTTCGCGGAGCAGCTTGGCCTGGGTCGTGCTCTCGGCGAGGCGGCGGTCGAGCGCCTCCTCGGCGTTGCGCTTGGCCTGGTCGAGCAGGCGGCGGCGGGTGCCGCGCTGGGGAACCGAGAGCGCCACCTTGTGCCCGGCGCGCTCGCTCATCGCCTCCGCGAGCAGCTCGGCCTCGGGCAACTCGCGATCGACGAACACGTTCCGCGCCGGCGGCACCTCCTCGTAGAACTGCATCAGGAAGGCGGCGAGCACCTCGTCATCGGGGACGTCCTGGGTATGGCTGGGGAAGAAGCTGCGATGGCCCCAATTCTGGCCGCCGCGGATGAAGAAGGCCTCGATGCCGATCACGCCGGACTTGCACGCCAGCGCGAAGATGTCGGCATCACCGACGCCCTCCGCGTTGATCGCCTGGCTACCCTGGATGAAGGTGAGCGCCTTCAGCCGGTCGCGCAGGATCGCGGCCAGCTCGAAATCGAGATTCTCCGCCGCGGCCTGCATCTGCTCGCCCAGCTTGGCCTGGACCTTGGTCGACTTGCCCTGGAGGAAGTCGCGCGCGTCGTTGACCAGCTCGGCATAGCCGTCCTGGTCGATCCGGCCGACGCAAGGCGCCGAGCAGCGCCGGATCTGGTAAAGCAGGCACGGCCGGTCGCGGCTGGCGAAGAAGCCGTCGGTGCAGCTGCGCAGCAGGAACAGCTTCTGCAGCGCGTTGAGCGTCTTGCGCACCTGCCCCGCGCCGGCGAATGGCCCGAAATAATCACCCTTGGCGCGCCGCGCGCCGCGATGGAGCTGGACGCGGGCGAAATCATGGTCCTGCCGCAGCAGGATGAACGGGAACGACTTATCGTCGCGCAGCAGGACATTGTAGGGCGGCCGGTAGCGCTTGATCAGCTGTGCCTCAAGCAGCAGCGCCTCGGCCTCGTTGTTGGTCGTGACGATCGTCATCGAGCGGGTCTGCGCGACCATACGCTGGAGCCGCTTCGACAGGCGGTTGACCTGGGTGTAGTTGGTCACCCGGTTCTTCAGCGCGCGCGCCTTGCCAACATACAGCACGTCGCCGCGGGCATCCTGCATGCGGTAGACGCCGGGACGGATCGGCAGCGTCTGCAGCACGTTGCGGATCGCGGCAACGCCGGCCTCGAGGTCCGGCGTCTCCGCGCCACGAACCGCGAAGGTGGCCTTTTCCTCGTTGAATCGATCGGGGGAATTGGGGTCGTTCATTGCCGCCGATGTAGGGGTGCCGGGCTCGCCTTGCCACTAAATCTCCCCTCCCGCTTGCGGGAGGGGTCGGGGGAGGGACTGACGTGGAGGTTCTATCCTACCCGGCGTACCGAGCGACTACGCCATCCCCTCCCCTAGCCCCTCCCGCAAGCGGGAGGGGAACGCAGCCCAAAAGCGAAGCCTATTGCGCCCCCGCCTCGTTCTCCAACTGGTCCACCTGCGCCTCGATCCGCCGCATCGTCTCGTCCGCACGGACCTTCACGTCCGTCGCGCGGGTGTGATCGTTCGCCGCGTGGCGCAGCGCCACCACGGCCACAAACGCAGCGAGCGCCAGTGCCACCAGGGCACCGGCGCTCAGCCAACGATAGGATTTATGTTCCGCCATCCCCGCCCCTTAGCACGGGCGGCGTGGCAGGCCAGCTCAGTTGAGCCGGCCCAGCCCGGCAATGGTCTTGTCGACCAGCGCCTTGTCGGCTTCAGCGCCGTGCTTCTCCGCGATCACCGCGGCAGCGGCGGTCGTGGCGGCATCGGCGGCCTTGGCGCGGATCGCCTGGATCGCGGTGCGCTCGGCGGCCGCAATCTTGTCTTCCGCCATGCGGGTGCGGCGGGCGATCAGCTCGGCCGCATCGGCCTCTGCCTTGGCCTGCATCGCAGCCGCCTCGGCCTGGGCGTTGGCGACCACCGCCTTGGCATCCGCGTCGGCCGACGCGGTGCGGGCCTTGGCCTCGGCGAGCATCGCCTCGGCTTCCGCGCGCAGCTTCGACGCTTCGTCGAGCTGGGTGCGGATCTTGGAAATCTGCTTGTCGAGCATGGCGCCGATCATGCTCGGCACCTTCTTGACGAGGATGATCAGGACCACCGCCAGCATCGACAGCGCGACGAAACCCGGCGCGGTGATGCCGAACACGGCCGGCTCATGATGAAGTTCCACGGTACCGACCTCGGCGTTCAGGGAATGAGCTTGTTCAGCCATGGGCAAGCGCCGCCTTCACCTTCTGTTCGACGCTGGCGCGGTCGACCGCAACGCCCGACACGCGGGCGATGATTGCCTCGACGGCCTCGACGGTCGCCGCTTCGATCTCGCCGATCGCCGCCTGCTCGCGCTCGGCGATCGTGCGGGTCGCGTCGGCCAGCCGCGCTTCATCGGCTGCATGCGCGGCCTTGAGCTTGGCTTCGGCGGCGGTCGCCGCCTGCGCCTTGGCGCCGGCGGTCACCCGCAGCGCCTCGGCACGGGCAGCTTCCAGCCCCGCCTGATAGGCCTCGTCCGCAGCCTTGGCGGCGTCGCGCGCCGCCTCGGCTGCCGCGAGGTCGCCGCTGATGCGGGCGGAGCGATCTTCCATCGTCCGCTCGATCTTCGGGACCATCGCCTTGCCGATCCCGAAGTAGATCAGGGCAAATACGATCGCGAGCCAGAAGACCTGCGAGGCGTAGATCTCCGAGATCTGATCTAACTGGGGCATCGGCCGAGGCCTCCGTTCTGCTTACTTGACGACGAAGAGGATCAGGATCGCGACGACGAACGCGATCAGGCCCAGCAGTTCCGACGCGGCGAAACCGATGAACAGGCGGCCCTGCTGGCCGTCAGCCGCGCCCGGGTTGCGCAGCGCGCCTTCGAGGAACGAACCGAACACGTTGCCCACGCCGAGCGCGGCGAGGCCGATACCGATCGCAGCCAGGCCGGCACCGATGTACATTGCACCCAGATCAGTCATTTCTAGCTCCCTAGATAATTCGGTAAAAACGATAATTCGAAACGGAACGACTTAGTGCAGGTGCACCGCGTCGTGGAGATACAGCGAGGTCAGCAGCGCGAACACATAGGCCTGGATCGCGCAGACCAGCAGCTCGAGCGCGCTGACGCCGACGATCATCGCGAAGCTCAGCACGCCGACCACGCCGCCCAGCGGCGTGCCGCTGCTCAGGCCCTGGACGACGAAGCTGCCGAACACTTCGAGCAGGATGTGCCCGGCGGTCATCGCGACGAACAGTCGCAAGCCCAGCGAGAACGGGCGCACCAGGAACGAGATCAGCTCGACCGGCACGATGACGGGCATCAGCCACACCGGCGCGCCGTGCGGCACGAACAGCGAGAAGAACTTGAAGCCGTGCTTGATCAGGCCGACCGCGAGGACGATGCCGAACGAGAAGAAGGCGAGCACCGCGGTGACGGTGATGTGGCTGGTCACCGCGAAGGTGTGCAGCCCCGGCAGCACCGCCAGCGGCAGCACGCCGACCAGGTTGGCGAACAGGATGAAGAAGAACAGCGAGAAGATGTACGGCGCGAACTTCTTGCCGCCCTTGCCGATGTTCACGGCGACCATCGAGTCGATGAACCCGACCGCGCCTTCCACCATCAGCTGCCACTTACCCGGGATCAGCTTGCGCTGCAGGCCGCCCACCATGAAGACGAACAGCAGCGCGGCGACCACGAACATGAACAGCGCCGAGTTGGTGAAGGAGATGTCATAGCCGAACAGGTCGATATGCCGGCCCAGTACGGGCTCGACCTTGAACTGCTCCATCGGATCGATTTTGCCGGCGCTCACTCTGCGCGCTCCTTCGAAATCTTGTAGATGTTGCGAAACGCCACGATCACGCTGAGCGCCAGCAGGATCAAGAGCCCCCAGGGGCTCGTTCCCAGCCAGCGATCCAGCGCGAAGCCGATCACCCCGCCGCCCAGCGGTGCGCCGATCAGTTCGGCGAGCACCCGCGAGCCCTGCTTATAGCCCTTTTCGGGCTTGCGCACCGGCGTCTGACCCTCGCGCACCGCCGCCTTCGCATCGGCGATGCGACGGTCGAGGTCGGAACGGATAGGGTCGTCAGACAAAGCGAGCACGGCGATCCAGATATGAAAAAGCCGCCACGCATCGGGCGGGCGACAAACAGCATCGCCAGCCGATGGCCGCGACGTGATGGCGCTTTAGGAAGACCAATCGACCGAGTCAACCGTTGCAGCATCCTGCGCTTCATTGCCGATTCATGCGCGGGCGCCGCCTTCGCAACCGCAGAAATCCGCCAATTACCTCCGTTGCGGTGCAACAGGTCGGCGTTCCAGGGGCCCATGCGCGTCCTATTCGTTCCGGCGGATTGCAGGGCATCCGCCGCACCTGCATAGTCGCAGGGATGTCCGACGAGGGTCCCGACAACAGCGGCCACCGCGCGCGCCTGCGCAAACGCCTGTTCGAAGGCGGGCCGGAGGCGCTGCTCGATCACGAGCTGGTCGAATATCTGCTGGCGCTCACCATCCCGCGCAAGGACACCAAGCCGCTCGCCAAGACGCTGCTCAAGGAGTTCGGCGGCCTGCCCGGGCTGCTCGCCGCTGATGCCGAGGCGATGCTGCGGATCGACGGCATCAAGGACACCCAGATCGCCGCGCTCAAGGCGGTGCACGCCGCGGCGCTGCGGCTGCTCCAGGCACGCGTGCGCGAACAGCCGGTGCTGGCCAACTGGCAGGCGCTGCTCGACTATCTGCGCGCCGACATGGCGCCGCACGCGATCGAGCGGGTGCGCGTGCTCCACCTCAACACCCGCAACATGCTGATCCGCGACGAGCTGATGAACGAAGGCTCGATCGACGAGGCGCCGCTCTATGTCCGCCAGGTGATCGCCCGCGCGCTGCATCTGGGCTCGGCGGCGCTGATCCTGGTCCACAACCACCCCTCGGGCGACCCGAGCCCGAGCCGCGCCGACATCGACGTGACGCGCAAGGTGGCCGAGGCGGGCAAGCCGCTCGGCATCGTGGTGCACGACCACATCATCATCGGCAGCGAAGGCCATGCGAGCCTGCGGGCGAAGGGGCTGATGTAGGGGCACGGGGAAGGCAGCCCACCCTCCCCGCCAGGGAGAGGCAACGCATATGGATGAGGTCGCGCTCGCCCCAACTTACGCCGTCATTCCCGCGAAGGCGGGAATCCATTTGCCAGGACGCTCGCGGAAAGAACCGAAACTTCAGCGCCAATGGATCCCCGCCTTCGCGGGGATGACAGCGTGGAATTGCCATTTGCGACCGCCCTCCCCCTGGCGGGGGAGGATAGGCAAAGGCGCCCTTACTTCTTCCGCTTGAAGTCCACCGACACGACGTTCGAGCCGTCCTCGGCGGGCTTGGCCACCGGACCGTCGCCGTCATTCTCGGCGTCGTCATGCTCGTGCGGCTCGGGGCCGTCAGGGCCTTCGGTCGCCTGGAAGCGCAGCTCGAAATTCACCGCCGGATCGTGGAAGCCGGTGATCGCCGCGAACGGGATCGTCAGAATCGACGGGATCTGGTTGAAGCTGAGCCCCACCGAGAATTTCCGGTCGTCCACCGTCAGGTCCCAGTAGCGGTGCTGGAGGACGATGGTCATCTCGTCCGGGAACCGCTCCATCAGCCGCTGCGGGATGTCGACCCCTGGCGCCTGCGTCTTGAAGGTGATGTAGAAATGATGCGCGCCCGGCAGGCCGCCCGACTGCGCCACCGATCCGAGCACACGGCCCACCACGGCGCGCAGGGCTTCCTGCACGATCTCGTCATACGGAATCAAACTATCGGGCACGGTGCCGTTCATGCTCCCTTGGGTAGCGGCTGAAATGTTGGGGTCAAGATTGCATGCGTCGCTATCGGCGTTATGTGCACGGCCATGCGCACCGCGACCATCAGTCGGAAGACCAGCGAAACCTCGATCGACGTCACCGTCAACCTCGACGGCACCGGCGCCTATACCATCAGCACGGGCATCGGATTCTTCGATCACATGCTCGAGCAGCTGAGCCGTCACTCGCTGATCGACATGGACATCAAGACCGTGGGCGACCTCCATATCGACCAGCACCACACGGTGGAGGACACCGGGCTCGCGATCGGCGAGGCCATCGCAAAGGCGCTGGGCGACAAGAAGGGCATCCGCCGCTACGCCGACGCGCTGTCGCCGATGGACGAGACGCTGACCCGCGTCGCGATCGACATTTCCGGCCGCCCCTATCTCGTGTGGAAGACCGAGTTTTCGCAAAAGAAGCTCGGCGAGATGGACACCGAAATGTTCGAGCACTGGTTCCACAGCTTCGCCCAGACCGCGGGGCTGACGCTGCACGTCGAGACGCTGTACGGGAGCAACAACCATCATATCGCCGAAGCCGCGTTCAAGGGCCTCGCCCGCGCGCTGCGCGAGGCGGTGGAGATCGATCCGCGCAAGGCGGATGCCATCCCGTCGACCAAGGGAGTGCTGTGATGATCCTCGTGCTGCTGACCTACAAGGTGGACATTTCCGAGGTCGACGCGCTGCGTCCGGCGCACGTCGACTGGCTCAAGCAGGGCGTGGCCGACGGCCGGCTGTTGGTCGCCGGCCGCAAGGTGCCGGTGACCGGCGGCTTCTTCATGGCACGCGGGTCGCTCGAAGAAGTGCAGGCCTGGGCCGCGGGCGATCCCTTCGCTACCGCGGGTGCTGCCGAATATGAATTCGTCGAAGTCGCCCCGAGCATCCTCGCGCCGGGGCTGGAAGCGCTCGGCCAGTGAGCGTCGCGCTGATCGATTACGGCGCGGGCAACCTCCACTCGGTGCACAATGCGCTGAAGGCGGCAGGCGCTGCCGACATTGCGGTGACCGCGGACCCGGCGGTGGTGCGGGGTGCGGACCGCGTGGTGCTGCCCGGGGTCGGCGCGTTCGGCGCCTGCGCCGCGGGGCTGCGCGCGCTGCCGGGCATGATCGAGGCGCTGGAGACGCGGGTGCTGCGCGACGCGGTGCCGTTCCTCGGCGTTTGCGTCGGCATGCAGCTGCTGGCGACGACGGGGGAAGAGCTCGGCAGCCATGCCGGGCTCGGCTGGATTCCCGGCACGGTGCGCCAGCTGCCCGCGAGCCCCGAGCTGCGCGTGCCGCACATGGGCTGGAACGACGTGGTCCCCACCGTCGACCACCCGCTGATCGAGCGCGGCGAGGCCTATTTCCTTCACAGCTTCGCCTTCGACGGCGATGCGGTGCTGGCCACCACCGAACATGGCGGCCCGGTGACCGCCGCGATCGGCCGCGACAATATCGTCGGCCTGCAGTTCCACCCGGAAAAGAGCCAGCGCTACGGCATCGCGCTGCTGGAGCGATTTTTGGCGTGGAAGCCTTGAGCTGCACGCTCTCGACTTTCTCTCCCCTCCCGCTTGCGGGAGGGGTCGGGGGAGGGACTGACGTGGCAGTAGTGCTGCGAGGTTCCATCCCCTCCCCTAGCCCCTCCCGCAAGCGGGAGGGGAACGCGTACGGCAAGCCGACATGGACGACCCAATGACCCTGCACATCTTCCCCGCCATCGATCTCAAGGCCGGCCAGGTCGTTCGCCTGGCCGAAGGCGACATGGCGCGCGCCACCGTCTATGGCGACGACCCCGCCGCCCAGGCCGCGCTGTTCGCTGAGGCCGGTGCCGAGTGGCTGCACGTCGTCGACCTCGATGGCGCCTTCGCGGGCGAATCGGTCAACGGCCTCGCCGTCGCCAACATCCTCGCGAAGACCCCTGCCAAGGTGCAGCTCGGCGGCGGCATCCGGAACCACGAATCGATTGCGCGCTGGCTCGACATGGGCGTGACCCGCGTCGTGATCGGCACCGCCGCGCTGGAGAACCCCGAGCTCGTCCGCGAAGCCGCCCGCGCGCATCCCGGCCAGATCGTCGTGGCGGTGGACGCCCGCGACGGTATGGTCGCGACGCATGGCTGGGCCGATGTGTCGGACGTGAGCGTGGTCGATCTCGCTCGCCGCTTCGAGGATGCCGGCGTCGCCGCGCTCCTGTTCACCGATGTCGGCCGCGACGGGCTGCTCAAGGGCTGCAATGTCGAGGCGACCGTGGCGCTCGCTCGCGCCGTGTCGATCCCGGTGATCGCCAGCGGCGGCGTGACCGACATCCACGACATCCATGCGCTGCGTGGCCACGTGAGCGACGGCATCGAGGGCGTGATCTCGGGCCGCGCGCTCTATGACGGCCGGCTCGACCTCGCCGAGGCGATCGAGGCCGGGCGATGACCGTCCGCGCCCGCGTCATCCCCTGCCTCGACGTGGCGAACGGCCGCGTCGTCAAGGGCGTCAACTTCGTCGAGCTGCGCGACGCCGGCGATCCGGTCGAGCAGGCCCGCGCCTATGACGCGGCGGGCGCCGACGAGCTCTGCTTCCTCGACATCACCGCCAGCCACGAGGCACGCGGCACGATCCTCGACGTGGTGCGCCGCACCGCCGAGGTCTGCTTCATGCCGCTCACCGTCGGCGGCGGGGTGCGCAGCGTCGAGGATGCCCGCGCGCTGCTGCTGGCCGGCGCGGACAAGGTCGCGGTGAACAGCGCGGCGGTGTCGCGTCCGCAAGTGGTCGCCGAGATCGCCGACCGCATGGGCAGCCAGTGCGTCGTCGCCTCGGTCGACGCGCGGCGGACCGGCGACGGCCGCTGGGAGGTATTCACCCATGGCGGCCGCCGCGAAACCGGGATCGACGCGGTCGAACACGCGCTGCGCCTCGCCGAACTGGGCGCGGGCGAGCTGCTCGTCACCTCGATGGACCGCGACGGCACCCGCGACGGCTATGACCTCGAGCTCATCCGCACCATCGCCGACCAGGTGACGGTGCCGGTGGTCGCCTCGGGCGGCGTCGGCGGGCTGGACGATCTGGTGGCGGGCATCCGCGACGGCCATGCCTCGGCGGTGCTGGCGGCCTCGATCTTCCACTTCGGCCAGGCGACCATCGCCGAGGCGCATGCCGCGTTAGCGGCGGCTGGGATTCCGGTTCGGGGGTAGGTGGGTCTCAGGTCAGTTTAAGCCCCATTCGCGGACATTCCCATCTATGAGTAGTTAACGCGTGGGGAGCTTCTGGCGATAATGAACCGACTAATCCGATGGATGGATCGCGATTGGGAGCAGCGGCGCTATTTGCCGCTGCTCGCCATTGGCCAAAAGTTAATCTGGGTAGCGCCGATGCTCATCGCTATCTTGCTCATCAGTTTGGCGGAAGCCTTGGGCGTCGCTGCTTCGGGGCCGATTACGATGGCGATCCTGATCGTTGGGATAGTTGCCTCGCTGGTGATGTTCGGTTTCTCGATGTTTTGTTGGTTTGTTGGCTACGGTCGAACCGACTGGCAGGATGCGCAGGCGAAGCGTCGAGGATAGCTCGGTCATACTTGAATTTCGCGAATCGCAGCTAACCACTCACTTGCAGCCATCCCCATCCCTTCAGCGCGATGAGAAGCGCGGTTCGCCGACCTAAACCGCCGTCGGCCGGCTCAGCACATACCACGCACACCCCAGCATCGCCGCCGCCACGCCGACCGCCAGCCAGGGCCCCGGCCGCGCGCCCCAGGCGAACAGGCCGTAGCCGAGCGCCATGCCCGCACACGCCATCGCCTTGCCCTTGCGCGGGATCGCGCCCTGCTCGCGCCACGCCACCAGCGTCGGGCCGAATCGCGGATGGTCGAGCAGCCACGCCTCCAGCCGCGGCGAGGAGCGGGCGAAGCAGCCGGCGGCGAGGATCAGGAAGATCGTCGTCGGCATCAGCGGCAGCAGCGCACCGATGAAGCCAAGCGCGACGAACACGAAGCCCAGCACCAGCCACAAGGGCCGGGACAACCGCCCCTGCCCTGCCCCCGATTCGCGTTCCTGCACCATCGTCATCCTGCCCCGTTGCCGCGAATCGCTCGCAGCTACCATAAGGGAAGCCCCGCAATCCCGCGCCTCAGGATTGACAGCGCCGCACGGCTCCCGCAGCCGGAGACCATGGCCGACCTTCTCGACACGCTCGAACAGACGATCCGCGACCGCCGCCTGGGCGATCCTTCGACCAGCTATGTCGCCAAGCTCATCGCCCGCGGTCGCGCCAAGATCGCGCAGAAGCTGGGCGAGGAAGCCACCGAAGCAGTGATCGCCGCGATCCAGGACGATCGCGCGGAGCTGGTGAAGGAATCGGCGGACCTGCTCTTCCACCTGCTCGTGCTGCTCGCGGACATGGGGCTGAGCCTCGACGACGTCCGCGCCGAGCTGGCGCGGCGCGAGGGCATGTCCGGCATTGCCGAAAAGGCGGCGCGGGGGGCGTGAACCCGGCGGCCCTTCGATCCTCCCCAGAATGGGGAGGGGGACCGCCGCCGCAGGCGGTGGTGGAGGGGGGCCTCCGCACCGGACTCGCTTGCCGCACGCCCCCTCCACCATTCGCTGCGCGAATGGTCCCCTCCCCGTTCCGGGGAGGATCTAAATTACGGAGCCACCAATGCCGATCGACGCCACCAAACCGTATGACGACCAGAACATCTTCGCCAGGATCCTGCGCGGGGAAATCCCGGCGAAGACGGTCTATGAGGACGAGCACGCCCTCGCTTTCCACGACATCGCGCCCCAGGCACCGCATCATATTCTGGTGATCCCCAAGGGCGCCTATGTCAGCTGGGACGATTTCTCGGCGCGCGCTTCCGACGCCGAGATCGCCGGGTTCGTCCGTGCTGTCGGCAAGGCCGCCCGCGAAGCGGGGTTCGTCGAACCCGGCTATCGCCTGCTCGCCAACACCGGCCTTCACGCCGGTCAGGAAGTGCCTCACCTGCACGTCCATATCTTCGCAGGCCAGCCGCTCGGGCCGATGCTCGCGCGGTAATTGCGCCGAAGCGCAACATTGTTTCACGTCGGCACGCCGTAAGGGATTGCGCGGGCCGCGTTTGGGGCTAGGCTCGCGCCTTTACCAATTGGGGGCGGCGCGACGCTCGCCGCATATGGGGATCACGCAATGATATTCGGGCGCGTAAAGCCTCTCGATGCCATTCTCGCTACAGCCGAAAAGAAATCGCTCCACCGCTCGCTGGGCGCCTTCCAGCTGACCATGCTCGGCATCGGCGCGGTGATCGGCACCGGCATCTTCGTGCTGACCGCCGAGGCGGCACAAAAGGCCGGGCCGGGCATGATGATCTCGTTCGTCATCGCCGGTTTCGTCTGCGCCGTCGCGGCGCTCTGCTATGCCGAAATGGCGGCGATGGTGCCGGTCTCCGGTTCCGCCTACACCTACAGCTATGCGGTGATGGGCGAGCTGGTCGCCTGGATGGTCGGCTGGGCGCTGATCCTCGAATATGCCATTGCGGCGGGGGCGGTATCGGTCGGCTGGTCCGGCTATATGATGGGCTTCATCCAGAACAATTTCGGCATCGTCGTCCCGCTGCAGCTGATCCGGGGGCCGTTCGACGGCGGCATGATCAACCTGCCGGCGATGGCGGTCGCCGCGATCGTCACCGCGCTGCTGGTGAAGGGCACCAAGGAGAGCGCCACGGTCAACGCGGTGCTGGTCGGCATCAAGATCCTCGCGCTGGCGATGTTCGTGATCGTGACGATCCCGGTGCTCAAGACCGGCCAGTTCACCCCCTTCGCGCCGCTCGGCTTCGCCGGCATCTCGGGCGCCGCCGCTTCGATCTTCTTCGCCTATGTCGGCTTCGACGCGGTGTCGACCGCCGCCGAGGAGACCAAGAACCCGCAGCGCAACATGCCGATCGGCCTGATCGGCAGCCTGGCGATCTGCACCATCTTCTACATGCTCGTCGCCGCCGGTGTGATCGGCACCGTCGGCGCGCAGCCGGTCCATGGCCCGGCAGGCGAAGTGCTGTCGCCGGGCACGCCCGCGCTGTCGCAGGCCTGTTCGGCGCTCACCGAGCAGGTGGTGGTCTGCTCGAAGGAAGCGCTGGCCTGGACGCTGCGCTCGATCGGCCATCCCTTCCTCGGCTGGCTGGTGGGTGCCGCGGCGATCATCGCGCTGCCCTCGGTCATCCTGATGATGATGTTCGGCCAGACCCGCATCTTCTTCGTGATGAGCCGCGACGGCCTGCTGCCCGCCTTCTTCTCGCGCGTGCACCCGAAGTTCCACACGCCGCACGTCATCACCATCCTGACCGGCATCTTCGTGTCGCTGTTCGCCGCCTTCTTCCCTGTCGGCCTGCTGGCGGACGTGTCGAACTCGGGCACGCTGTTCGCCTTCGCTGCGGTGTCGATCGCGGTGATCGTGCTGCGCAAGACCGATCCGAACCGCCACCGCCCGTTCCGCACCCCGGCGATCATGGTGACTGCCCCGATCGCGATCGCGGGCTGCCTCTATCTGTTCGTCAGCCTCTCCGGCCCGACGATCATGCTGTTCTTCGGCTGGGCCGCGGTGGGCCTGGTCGTCTATTACGCCTATAGCCGCTCGCGCAGCCATGTCGGCCGCGGGCTGGTCGACGTGCCCGAAGCGGATGCCGACGCCCCGCCCCAGCCGGTCCCGCCGATCGGGGACGCGCACACGCCGGGCTACAAGGACGCCTGATCCCGCGGATCGCCGTCCACAAAAAGAAAGGGCCGGAGGAACGATCCTCCGGCCCTTCTTCTTTGGGTCGCTTGTCGCGGTCAGCCGATCTTGGCGGCGGCGAGCGCCTTCAGGTCCTTCTCGGCGCGGGCGCCGTAATGCTGGATGATCTCCGCCGCGCAGATCGCGCCGAGCTGGAGCGATTCCTTCAGCCCCTTGCCCTGCGCCTGGCCATGGAGGAAGCCGGCAGCGAACATGTCGCCCGCACCCGTGGTGTCGACCAGCGCGCTGATCGGTTCGGCGGGAACTTCGATCCGCTCGTCGCCCTGGAGCGCCATCGCCCCCTTCTCGCTGCGGGTGACGACGAGTAGCGGCACCTTGCCATGGATGTGCTGCACCGCCGCCTCGAAATCCTCATGCGCGCACAGGGCGAGCAGCTCGGCCTCGTTGGCGAACAGGATGTCGATCAGGCCGTCCTCGATCAGCTTGCGGAAATCGTCGCCATGGCGCGAGATGCAGAACACGTCGGACAGGGTGAAGGCGACCTTGCGGCCGGCGGCGCGGGCAATCTCGATCGCCTTGCGCATCGCGGCGCGCGGCTCTTCCGGATCCCACAGATAGCCTTCGAGATAGAGGATCGCGCCGTTCGCGATCAGCTGCTCGTCGAGCGCGCTGGCGGGCAGGAACTGCGAAGCGCCGAGGAAGGTGTTCATCGTGCGCTGGCCGTCCGGCGTCACGAAGATCAGGCAGCGCGCCGAGGTCGGCTGGCCGGGGCGCACCGCGGTATCGAAATGGACGCCCGCCGCGCGGATGTCGTGCGCGAAAACGGCACCGATCTGGTCGTCGGCAACCTGGCCGATGAACGCCGCCTTGCCGCCGAGTGCGGCGATCCCCGCGACAGTGTTTGCTGCCGAACCACCGGACACCTCGCGGCCGGGGCCCATCTTGGCGTAGAGCGCGTCGGCCTCTTCGGGCGAGAACATCAGCTGCATCGAGCCCTTGGGCACGCCGATCGATTCAATGAAGGCGTCGTCGGCCTGGGCGAGGATGTCGACGATGGCATTGCCGATCGCGACCACGTCGTAGCTGGGGTTGGTCAAGGTTCAGGGCTCCAATTGTAATGGGCGTCGCCCTAGAGAGAGGCAGATACAAGTGCAACCAAGGGAAAACCGTTTGAACGCTGTCCGTATCGCCAAGTCCTCGGTGCCTTTTTCGGCGCTGCTGCTCGCCGCCTGTTCGGGCACGGTGCCGACGGCGCGGCCGGCGGGTCCGCTGCCGGTGCCGGGCCGGATGCCGGTGCCCGAGCAGCCGGCGAACCTCGCGCCGATCCGCGGGCTCACCGCGCCGCAGCTGCTCGCGCGCTTCGGCCAGCCGCGGCTCGACGTGACCGAGGGCAAGGGGCGTAAGCTGCAGTTCGTTGGGCCGATCTGCGTGCTCGACGCCTATCTCTATCCGCCCGAGCATGGCGGCGGCGCGGCCGCGGTGACGTGGGTAGACGCCCGCCAGCGCAACGGCAGCCCGCTCGACCAGGCGAGCTGCGTCGCGGCGCTGAGCAAGCGGCGCTAGCACCCCTCCCGCTTGCGGGAGGGGCTGGGGGAGGGACTGACGTGGAAGAAGCGGGAAATCGTCTCAGCCCCTCCCCCGTCCCCTCCCGCAAGCGGAAGGGGAGCGCAAGTCGCAGAGGCTGCGTATCCTACGGCAGCAGGATCGTGGACCCCGTGGTCTGCCCGCCCTCGATAGCGCGGTGTGCCTCCGCCGCTTCCCGGATCGCGAAGCGCTGACCGATCTCCGGCTTCACCACGCCCTTTTCCAGCATCTCGAACAGCCGCGCCGCACCCGCTGCGCGTTCCTCCGGCGTGACGTAATAGTCGAACAGCTTGGGCCGGGTGACGAACAGCGAGCCATGCTGGTTGAGCGTGTTGAGCTTCACGCCCTCCACCGCACCGCTGGCGCTACCATAGCTGATGATCAGCCCGCGCCGCGCCGCCGATCCCAGCGACGCTTCCCAGGTCGCCTTGCCGATACCGTCGAACACCACCGGCACGCCTTCGCCGCCGGTGATCTCGCGCACCCGCGCGGCGACATCCTCTTGCCCGCGCGACAGCAGCACATGGTCGCAGCCGACCGCCTTCGCCTTCTCGACCTTGGCTTCATGGCCGACCGTGCCGATCACCGTCGCGCCGATGCCCTTCAGCCAGCCGACCGCGATCTACCCGACGCCGCCAGCGGCGCTGTGCACCAGCACGGTCCAGCCCGGCTGCACCTTGGCGGCGCGCTCGACCATGAACTCCACCGTGCAGCCCTTGAGCAGCACCGCGGCGGCGATTTCGCTGGTGATCTCCTCGGGCAGCTTGAACAGCGTCTCTGCCTTGAGGTTGCGCGCCGTGGCATAGGAGCCGAGCGCCGGCCCGAAGGTCGCCGCGCGGTCGCCGACCGCGAAGCCGGTCACCCCCTCGCCCACCGCCTCGATCACGCCCGCGCCTTCCACGCCGATGCCCGAGGGCAGCTGCGCCGGATAGACGCCGGTGCGGTGATACACGTCGATGAAGTTGAGCCCCGCGGCCTCCGTGCGCAACCGCACCTCGCCGGGGCCGGGTTCCGGCAGGTCGACCTCGACCCATTGCAGGACTTCGGGGCCGCCGGTCTGCTCGAAGCGAATCATCTGTTCCATGGAAACTCCGTCTCTCAATGCACCGGCCATACGGCCATGATCAGCGGCGTGCCTATCAGCAGCACCAGCAACGACAAGGGGGCGCCCAGCCGCGCATAGTCCCCGAACTTGTAGCCGCCCGGTCCCATCACCAGCGTGTTGCACTGGTGGCCAATCGGCGTGAGGAAGTCGCACCCGGCGCCTACCGCCGTCGCCATCAGGAACGCCTCGGGCCGGTAGCCGAGCTCGCCCGCGAAGGTCGCGGCGATCGGCGCCATCACCAGCACGGTCGCGGCATTGTTGAGGAAGGGCGTCACCGCCATCGCCGCCGCCAGGATCAGCGCCACCGCGCCCCAGGGTGGCAAGGTCGCGGCGAGATGGCCGAGCTGGTCGCCGATGATCTTGCTGGCGCCCGTGGTGCGCAGCGAATCGCTGACCGGGATCAGCGCGCCGAGCATCACCAGGATCGGCCATTCGATATGCTCGTACGCCTCGCGCACCGGCAGCGCACCGAGCAGGATGGTGAGCCCCGCCGCCGCGAAGAACGCGACCGCGACGGGGACATAGCCGGTCGCCGTCGCCGCCATTGCCACCGCGAGGATGGCGAGCGGCAACAGCCCCTTGCGCGCGCTGCCCAGCCGCAGCTCGCGCTGCGCGAGCGGCAGGCAGCCGAGCTCGCCCAGCCGCTCGAAGAGCAGGTCCAACGGGCCCTGCAGCACGATCACGTCGCCCGCGCGCAGCTCGATATCGCCGAGCCGGGCGGAGAGCCGCTCGCCTTGGCGCGACACGGCGATCAGGTTCACCCCGAAGCGCTCGTGCAGGCCCAGCCGGCCGGCGGTGCGGCCGATCAGCGCGGAGTCGGTGCCGATCACCGCTTCGATCACGCCCACTTCGCTGGTGTTGCCGTCGGGTTGGGGGCGGTCCTGCCCCTCCAGCACCAGCGCGTCGGTGGCGATCACACGTTCGAGATCGTCGGGCGCGCCGGCGAGGATCAGCACGTCCTCGGCGCGAAGCTTGTTGTCCGGGAACGGCGTGCTGCGGATGCCGCCCCGCAGGATGGTGGTCACCGCCACGGCGTGATCATGCCGCTCGCGGAACTCGGCGACCGTCTCGCCCACCGCTTCCGATCCCTCGGGCACCGCGGCTTCGGTGACATAATCCTCGATGTCCATCGCCTCGCCCAGCGTCGGCGCGGCGCGACGGTCGCGCGGGATCAGCCGATAGGCGAAGCGCAGGAAGACCAGGCCGACCAGCGTCAGCCCCAGGCCCACCGGCGCATAGTCGAACATGCCGAAGGGCTTGCCGGTCATCTCCTCGCGCACCCGGCTGACGATGATGTTGGGCGAGGTGCCGATCAGCGTGATCAGCCCGCCGAGCAGCGAGGCGAACGACATCGGCATCAGGAAGGTGGCGGGCGAAGCCTTGGAGCGCTTGGCCATCTGGAAGGCCACCGGCATCATCATCGCCAGCGCGCCGATATTCTTGACCAGCGCCGAGGCGAAGCCAACGCTGGCGCTGAGCAGCAGCAATTGCGAGCGCACCCGCGTGACGCGGCGCTGGAGCAGCAGCATCGCCCGCTCGATCACGCCCGAGCGCTGGACGGCGGCGGAAAGGACGAGGGCGGAGGCGACGATGATCACGATGTCGTCGGAAAAGCCGGTGAACGCCTCCTTCGGCTTCACCACGCCCACCGCCAGCGCCGCGAGCAGCGCCAGCACCGCGACCATGTCGTAGCGCAGCTTTCCCCAGACGAAGAGCAGCATCATGCCGGCAAGCACGACGAGCGACAGGATCTGGGGTGTGGTCAAGCGTACCTCGCGGAAGGGGTGCGAGGAAGCTAACGCCGGTGCGGGAGGTTGGGTCCGGCCCTGTATCAATCCTCCCCTGCAAGGGGAGGTGGCAGACCGAAGGCCTGACGGAGGGGTGTCCCCGCTGGCGAGGATTCCCGCCACTGCCAGCCGGGACACCCCTCCACCGCCTTGCAGGCCATCCCCCTCCCCCTCCGGGGGAGGACCGGTTACAGCCTCAATGCACCGTGCCCAGCACCTTGGGGACGGAGAGCAGCACCACCAGCCGTTCGATCTGGCGCCAGCGGCAGAAGTGGATGACGTTGCCGAGATCCCGGCTCGCCTCGGCGCGCGCCGCGGCCTCGCCGCAGGCGGCATGGCCGAAGCGCCGAATCAGATCGGCCGCGTCGTGCACTTCGTCGCGATCGCTCAGATAGGGGTAGACGTCCATTGCAACTCCAACACTGGGGCAGCCCCCGGCCCGTGCCGGCCTGATACACCGGTTTCCCTTCCGCTCCGGTGGACGATGCTGGTGAACGATCCGGAAACCATGGCAAAGGCTGGCGCTTCGCGCAGATTCGTGGCAAGGGGCACCATGCAGTCCACCCCTTCGCGCACGCCGATGGCCGGCGGCTTCCTGTTGACGGCGAGCATTCTCGTCGGCGCAGTGGCCGGGGCCCTACGCGGAGAAGCGACGGTGGGATTGCTGGCCGGGCTGGCAGTGGGGTTCGCCCTCACGCTCGCCGTCTGGCTGATCGATCGCGCGCGAGGTTAGAGGGGCGCGCCTGCAACACTGTATCGGGCTTGCGGTGCGCCGCGCGTAGCCCCAATTTTAGGGTCTCAATGTCTATTTCGAATCTACCGACGCGCCTCGCCGAGGCGCTGGAACAGCGTGGCTATTCCACGCTGACCCCCGTCCAGTCCGCCGTCCTGGAAGACCAGGCCGCGGGCCGCGACCTCATCGTCTCCGCCCAGACGGGCTCGGGCAAGACGGTTGCCTTCGGCCTCGCCATGGCGCCCGAGCTGCTCGCCGGTGAAGAGATGCTGCCGCCCGCCGGCGCGCCGCTCGCCCTCATCATTGCCCCGACGCGCGAGCTGGCGCTGCAGGTCAGCCGCGAGCTGATCTGGCTGTACAGCCCGGCCGGCGCGCGCATCGCCACCTGCGTCGGCGGTATGGACGCCTCCAAGGAGCGCCGCACGCTCAACCACGGCGCGCATGTCGTCGTCGGCACGCCGGGCCGTCTGCGCGATCACCTCGAGCGCGGCGCGCTCGACCTGTCCAGCCTGCGCGTCGCGGTGCTCGACGAGGCCGACGAGATGCTCGACATGGGCTTCCGCGAGGAACTCGAAGCAATTCTCGACGCGACGCCCGAAGGCCGCCGCACCCTGCTCTTCTCGGCGACGATGCCGCGCCCGATCGTGGCGCTGGCCAAGCGCTACCAGCGCAACGCCTTCCAGATCACCACCAAGAGCGACGATCGCGGGCACGGCGACATCAGCTACCAGGCGGTGACCGTCGCGCCCGCCGATATCGAGCATGTCGTGATCAACCTGCTGCGCCTGCACGAGGCGGAGACGGCGATCCTGTTCTGCGCGACCCGCGACAATGTCCGCCACCTCCATGCCAGCCTGATGGAGCGCGGCTTCGCGGCCGTGGCGCTGTCGGGCGAGCATTCCCAGTCCGAGCGCAACCATGCACTGCAGGCGCTGCGCGATCGCCGTGCGCGCGTCTGTGTCGCCACCGACGTCGCCGCGCGCGGCATCGATCTGCCGACGCTGACGCTGGTGGTGCACGTGGAGCTGCCGCGCGATGCCGAGACACTCCAGCACCGCTCGGGCCGTACCGGCCGCGCGGGCAAGAAGGGCACCGCGGTCCTGATCGTCCCCTATCCGCGCCGCCGCCGCGTCGAGCAAATGCTGCACGGCGCGCGCATCCCGGCGGTGTGGATCGACGCACCGACGCCCGAGCAGATCCGCGCGGCGGACCGCGAGCGGCTGATCGCAGCACTCCTTCAGCCGATCGAGACCGACGAGGAAGACGTCGCACTCGCCGAGCGCCTGCTCGCCGAGAAGACCCCGGCGGAGATCGCAGCTGCGCTGGTCCGCGCGCACCGCTCGCAGCTGCCCGAGCCGGAAGAGCTGATCGAGGCGACGCCGGAGGCACGCCGCGCCGCGCAGCAGGAGCGCCACCGCCCCGGCTTCGACGATACGGTGTGGTTCCGCATGGATATCGGCCGTCGCCAGAACGCCGATCCGCGCTGGATCCTGCCGCTGATCTGCCGTCGCGGGCACATCACCCGCAACGAAGTCGGCGCGATCCGCATCGCGGCGAACGAGACGCACTTCCAGATCCCGGCACCGCTGGCGGCAAAGTTCGCGAGCGCGGTCGACAAGTTCGCACGGACGGCAGGCGATGATGACGACGGCATCCGCATCGAGCGCGCGACCGATGCGCCGCAGCCCGGCGCGCGGTCGGATGGCCCGGTGCGTCGCGGCCCGCCGAACCGCAGCAACGCCAATGGCAAGCCCGGCGGCTTCCGCAAGGGCCCGCCGCGCCGCTAAGGCGCCCGAGGCGCAGACTTCTTTCTCCCCTCCCGCTTGCGGGAGGGCGCCCCTCTTTTCACCCCTCCCGCTTGCGGGAGGGGCAGGGGGAGGGTGTGTAAGGGAAGCCGAGCGATCGGTAGAAGAAGTGGTGCTGCGCCGCCGCGGCGACACTTCAGCGGGTCGCTCGCTCGCCTCACGCACCCTCCCCTAACCCCTCCCGCAAGCGGGAGGGGGATTTGAAGGCTCAGCCGTCAGCCCTTTACTCCGCCCGGTGGCGCTTCCGGCCGTCCAGTGCGGACAACACCCCGCGCAGCGTGCGCAGTTCCTGGCTCGACCAGCGCGGCTTGGTCAGCAGCGTGCGCAGCGTCCGCTTGGTCGACGGCACCCGGTCCGGCGGGAAATAATAGCCCGAATCTTCGAGCATCGCGTCGAGCTGGCCGATCATCCCGTCCAGTTCCTCCTGCGGCGCCGGCGGATCGAGATCGACCGCGGGCGGGCTCTCCAGCCCGACATGCTTCGACCATTCATAGGCGACCAGAATCACCGCCTGGGCGAGGTTCAGCGAGCCGAACTCCGGGTTGATCGGCACGGTGATAATCGTGCGGGCAAGTGCCACATCGTCGGTCTCCAGCCCCGAACGCTCCGGCCCGAACAGGATCGCACTGCGGGTGGGCGCGCCGTGGATCTCGCGCGCGGCGACCTCGGGGGTCACCACCGGCTTGGTCACGCCGCGCTTGCGGACCGTGGTGGCGTAGACATGGGTGCAATCCGCCACCGCATCAGCGACGCTCTCGAACACCTGCGCCTTTTCCAGCACGATGTCGGCGCCGCTCGCCGCGGGACCCGCCGAGGGGTTCGGCCAGCCGTCGCGGGGGCTCACCAGCCGCATCTCGGTCAGCCCGAAGTTGAGCATGGCGCGCGCAGCCTTGCCGATATTCTCGCCCAGCTGCGGGCGGACGAGCACGATCACGGGGGAATTCAACTTTTGCCGACCTCGCTGACGTTACCGGCGAATTCCTCGAAATCCTTCGCCTCGCGGAAATCCTTATACACGCTGGCGAAGCGGATATAGGCCACCGAATCCAGGCCCTTGAGCGCCTCCATCACCAGCTCGCCGATGCGCTGGGAGGGGATTTCGCTCTCGCCGGTCGTTTCCAGCTGGCGCTGGATGCCGGAGACCAGCCGCTCGATCTGCGCGGGCTGGATCGGCCGCTTGCGGCAGGCGGTGGAGACCGAGCGCATCAGCTTCTCGCGCTCGAACGGCTCGCGCCGCTCTCCGCTCTTCACCACCGTCAGGTCGCGCAGCTGGATGCGCTCGAAGGTGGTGAAGCGCGCGCCGCACGCCTCGCACTGCCGCCGCCTGCGGATAGCCGCCCCGTCGTCGGTGGGGCGGCTATCCTTTACCTGGCTGGCTTCATTGGAACAGAAGGGGCAGCGCACTTAGCCGCCGTAGATCGGGAAGCGTTCGCACAGCGCGCGGACGCGGGCCTTCACATCGGCCTCGACCGCGGCGTCGCCCGCCTCGCCCTTGCTGCGCAGCCCCTCGAGCACGTCGGCGACCATGTTGCCGATCTCGCGGAACTCGGCCGGGCCGAAGCCGCGGGTGGTTCCCGCCGGTGAGCCGACGCGGATGCCGCTGGTCTTCATCGGCGGCAGCGGATCGTTGGGGATGCCGTTCTTGTTGCAGGTGATCGCGGCGCGCTCCAGCGCCTCGTCGGCGTCCTTGCCGGTGACGCCCAGCGGGGTGAGGTCGACCAGCGCGAGGTGCGTATCGGTGCCGCCCGAGACGAGGTTCGCGCCGCGCTCCTTGAGCGTCGCCGCCAGCACCTTGGCGTTCTCGACCACCGCCGCGGCATAGCTCTTGAACTCGGGGCGCAGCGCCTCGCCGAACGCGACCGCCTTGGCGGCGATCACGTGCATCAGCGGACCGCCCTGCAGGCCCGGGAACACCGCCGAGTTGATCTTCTTGGCGATAGCCTCGTCATTGGTCAGGATCATGCCGCCGCGCGGACCACGCAGCGTCTTGTGCGTGGTGGTGGTGACGACATGCGCGTGGCCGAACGGGGTCGGGTGGACGCCGCCGGCGACCAGGCCGGCGAAGTGGGCCATGTCGACCATGAACATCGCGCCCACCTCGTCCGCGATCGCGCGGAAGCGGGCGAAATCGATGTGACGCGGATAGGCCGAGCCGCCGGTGATGATCAGCTTGGGCTTGTGCTCGCGGGCGAGGGCTGCGACCTGGTCATAGTCGATCAGGTGATCGTCGGGGCGCACGCCATACTGGACCGCGTTGAACCACTTGCCGCTCATCGCCGCGCGGGCGCCGTGGGTCAGGTGGCCGCCGGCATCGAGGCTGAGGCCGAGGATGGTGTCGCCCGGCTTGGTCAGCGCGAGCATCACCGCGCCGTTCGCCTGCGCGCCCGAGTGCGGCTGGACATTGGCGAAGTCGCAGCCGAACAGCTGCTTGGCGCGATCGATCGCCAGCTGCTCCACCTCGTCCGACGGGTGGCAGCCCTGGTAATAGCGCTTGCCCGGATAGCCCTCGGCATACTTGTTGGTGAATACCGAGCCCTGTGCCTCGAGCACCGCCTTGGAGACGATGTTCTCGGAGGCGATCAGCTCGATCTGATACTGTTCGCGGGCGAGCTCGTGCTCGACGCCGGCGAACACCGCGGGATCGACCTCGCTCAGGGTTTTGGTGAAGAAGCCATCCGGCTGAAGGCCTGCCGTAACGGGGTTGGTGCTCATGCGGGGCTCCTTTCGGGGTTGCTCAGCTTCTCCACGCGACGGACGTGCCGATCGCCGAGGAAAGCCGTTTCGAGAAACTGGGTGACGCAGGCCTTGGCCATCTCGATGCCGATCATCCGCGCGCCGAGGGCGATGACATTGGCATCGTTATGCTCGCGCGCAAGACCGGCGGAGAGCGGCTCGGAGACGAGCGCGCAGCGGGCGGCGGGGTTGCGGTTGACTGCGATCGAAATGCCGATGCCGGATCCGCACAGCGCGATGCCGAAGGTCGCCTCGCCGGTCTCGATCGCCTTGCCGAGCCGGTAGCCATAGTCCGGATAGTCGACGCTCTCGGGTCCGTTGGTGCCCAGATCGAGCACGTCATGGCCGAGGCCACGCAACCAATCGGCGAGTTCTGCCTTCATTACGAAGGCGGCGTGATCCGAGGCGAGGGCGATGCGATGTGGCATGGCGGCCCTCTACGCGCGTGTGCGCCCGCTGGCTAGACACCCAGGAGACCATATGCCGAAGACTCTGTCCGTTCTGTTTCCCGCGTTGGCACTCGGCCTCGCCGCCTGCTCGCCGAGCACCGAGGACCGCGTCGACAATTCGCTGGATCGTACCGGTGATTCGCTCGCCAATGCGGCGGACCGGCTGGGCGATCGGATCGAGAACCGCGCCGATGCCGCCGGGCGCGCGATCCGCGAGGGCGCGGACGATACCGGCGATGCGCTGGCCAACGGCGTGGACCGCACCGGCAATGCGATCGACGACGCGACGCATTGATCCATTTTTCCCCTAACGCTTGCGGGAGGGGTCGGGGGAGGGATCGACGTGGAAGAAGCGCTGGAACGGTTCAGCCCCTCCCCTAACCCCTCCCGCAAGCGGGAGGGGAACGAGAGCGGGAGAGGACAAGGCTAGGCCGCGGCCTTCTTCCCCCGCTTCGGGCTGCCCGACTTGAGCACCCCGCGCCGGAACAGCCGCGCCGCGACCGTCAGCGTGATCGCCACCCACAGAGCCTGCCAGGCGAAGGCCAGCGCGTGCGGCCAGAGCTCCGGCGCATTTGCCGCCCGCGCCGCCATCGCCATGGGCGAGCTGAACGGCACGATCTCCGCCGCGGTCGCAACCCAGCCTTCCGGATTGCCGGCGGCGTAGGAGGACATGCCGAACATCGCGAACTGGAAGATGGTGATCGGCAGCGACAGCATCTGGATCTCGCGCTGGGTGGAGGCGAGCGAGCCGACGCCCAGGAACACCGCGCTCTGCAGCAGATAGGCCATCACGAAATAGCCGATCAGCAGCAGCGGGAAGATCGGGCCCACCGCCACGCTGAGATCCCCGAGCGCCCCCGCCATGCCCGCCGGCATCAGCTTGGGCAGGTTGGCGACCAGCGTTCCCCAGAAGGCGACGAACAGCAGCGCCGACCCGAAGGCGCCGAGCAGCTTGCCGAAGAACACGCTTTCCAGCGGCACCGCGGCAGCGAGGATCTCGATCACCTTGTTCGAGCGCTCCTCGGCCATCGCGCCCACCGCCTGGCCCGAGAGCATCAGCGTGACCAGGAAGATCGCGAAGGTGGAGAAATAGGCCGCCTGCCCGCGTCCGCTGACCGTGGGCGCCTGCACCGCGATGGTCTCGAAGCGTGCGGTGCTGCGGACGCCGGGGGCGTGTTCGGCGCGCAGCGTCTGGGTGGCGAGCGCCGCGAGATAGCGCCCCTCCGCCTCGGCACCCGCGCGGCGCAGCACCATGGGATGATCGAGCGGACCGTACAGCACCGCCGCCGCCTCGATCGCATCCGAGTCGAACAGCGCCCGCGCCTGCCGCGCCGCATCGCCCTGCGGCGCTTCCAGCTGCAGCCGGGGCCGGGCGGAATCGCGGCTGAACACGTTGCGCAGCTCGCGATCGGCGGCGCGCACCCCCTCTTGCTGGCCGAGCGGGACGATCGCCACCAGGACCTGCCGCGCCTCGCCGGCAGCGCCCGCGGCCTGGCCGCTGAGGCCACCGATGATGCCGAAGCCGATCATCAAGAGCGGACTGAGCAGGAAGAGCAGGAAGGTCGGCGTCATCACCGTCGCGGTGAGGTCACGGCGGGCGATCGTCAGCGCGTGGCGGAGGAAGCGCGGCATCATGCGATCGTCTCCGGCTGGTCGGCCAGCGCCTCGGCGCCGACGATGCGGACAAAGGCGTCGTGCAGTCCCGGCCGCTCGATCGACAGGCCGGAGATGCCGTGCCCCGCCTCGATCAGCCGGACGAGCAGCGCCTCGATGCCGCCATCGGGCACGGTGAACCGCCAGCTCCCGCCTTCGCGCACCGCGTCGCCCGGCAGCATCGCACCGATCGCGTCGGCATCATGGTGCGGCGTGTAGCGCGCCCGCAGCGGCAACAGCGCGCGTGCCTCGTCCACCGTGCCCTCGAACCGCACTTTGCCGCCCGCGATGACCGAAATGCGCTCGCACAGCCGCTCGGCATGCGCCATCACATGGGTGGAAAAGAGGATGGTGGCGCCGCGATCGCGCTGGCCGCGGATCAGCAGCTCCAGCCGCTCCTGGTTGACGGGGTCGAGCCCCGAAAAGGGTTCGTCGAGCACCAGCAGGTCGGGCTCGTGCACCACCGAGCCGAGCAGCTGCACCAGCTGCGCCATCCCCTTCGAGAGCTTGCGGATCTTGTCGTCGGCGGCATGGCCGAGCCCCGCGCTTTCGAGCAGTTCCCCTGCCCGCTTGCGCCCGGTCGCCCAGGGCAGCCCGCGCAGTGCCCCCATGAAGGCGATCGCCTCGCGACACTTCATGTTGGGGTAGAGCCCGCGCTCCTCGGGCAGGTAGCCGACCTGGTCGCTCCTGTCGCGCGGATGGCGGCTGCCGAGCAATGTCCGCTCGCCTTGGTCGGGCTCGATGATGCCGAGCAGCATGCGCAATGTCGTGGTCTTGCCCGCGCCGTTGGGCCCGAGCACGCCGTAGATCACGCCCTTGGGCACCGCGATGCCGACACCATCGACGGCGCGCCGATCCCCAAAACGTTTGACCAGCCCGGAGGCACTGACGGCGAGTTGCTGCAACGATGCCTCCCCCTAGCAATCGCAACGTGGTAGCGGGTGCGCGTGCGGGAAGACAAGTCCATCGAGGAACGGCTGAAGGCGAAGGCGGCGGAGATCGGTTTCGCGGCGTGCGGCGTCGCGCATGCCGATGCCGCACCGCGCACCGCCGAGCGGCTCCGCCAATGGCTGGACGAGGGCGCGCATGGCGACATGCTGTGGATGGAGGAACGCGCCGAGCAGCGCGGCAGCCCCCGTGGTCTGTGGCCCGAGGTGCGCTCGGTGATCGCGCTCGGCATGAGCTACGCCCCCGCCGCCGATCCGCTGGCGCTCGCGGGCGAAGGCGAGGTCGGTCGCATCTCGGTCTACGCGCAGGGGGCCGATTATCACGATGTGGTCAAGCGCCGGCTGAAGGAGCTTGCCCGCTGGCTGGTGGCGGAAGCACCGGGTGCCGATGTGAAGGTGTTCGTCGATACCGCGCCGGTGATGGAAAAGCCGCTGTCGGAGGCCGCCGGGCTCGGCTGGCAGGGCAAGCACACCAATCTGGTCAGCCGCAGCCATGGCAGCTGGCTGTTCCTCGGCGCGATCTACACGACGCTCGACCTCGCCTCCGACGGCCCGAGCGGCGGCGGCTGCGGCAGCTGCGACGCCTGCCAGACCGCCTGCCCGACGAGCGCCTTCCCCGCCCCATACCGCATCGACGCGCGCCGCTGCGTTTCCTACCTCACCATCGAGAACAAGGGCCCGATCCCGCGCGAATTGCGGGAGGGCATCGGCAACCGCATCTATGGCTGCGACGATTGCCTGGCGGTCTGCCCCTGGAACAAGTTCGCCGCCGCCGCACAGGCCAACCTCGCCTTCCACCCGCGCGCCGAGCTGACCGTCCCCTACCTCGCCGACCTGCTGGCGCTCGACGATTCAGGCTTTCGCGAGGTCTTCGCCGGCTCGCCGATCAAGCGCATCGGCCGCGACCGGATGGTGCGGAACTGCCTGATTGCGGCGGGCAATAGCGGCAGCGCGCGACTGGTGCCGCCGGTTCTGGCCCTGCTCGACGATCCCGCGCCGGTCGTGCGCGGCGCGGCTGCATGGGCGCTCGAACGGCTCGATCCGGCCCGCTGGCAGGTAGAAAGCGTGGCCCGAGCGGCGCAGGAGCCCGACCCGCAGGTCCGCGCCGAATGGCTCGGACTTGACTCGCCCGCCCCACCCCGCTAGGCGCGCCGCTTCGCAATTGGCCCCGCACCCCCGGTGAAGCGGTGGCCCTGCGCTTTTCCCGCAAGAGAAGCACAGGCGAAACCGGGATCGCGATCAGGACGGCGTGCCGCCCGGGTCAACGTCACAGCAATTGGTAAAGGATTTTATATGTCGAAGCGCTCCAGCGCCAAGCATAAGCTCGATCGCCGCATGGGCGAAAACATCTGGGGTCGTCCGAAGTCCCCGGTGAACAAGCGTGAGTACGGCCCGGGCCAGCACGGCCAGCGCCGCAAGGGCAAGATGTCGGACTTCGGCATCCAGCTGCGCGCCAAGCAGAAGCTCAAGGGCTATTACGGCGACATCACCGAGAAGCAGTTCAAGCGCTCGTACGAAGACGCGTCGCGCATGAAGGGCGACACCGGTCAGAACCTGATCGGCCTGCTCGAGCAGCGCCTCGACATGATCGTCTACCGCGCCAAGTTCGCGCCGACGATCTTCGCGGCCCGCCAGCTGGTCAACCACGGCCATGTCCGCGTCGACGGCGAGAAGTGCAACATCGGTTCGCGCCGCATCAAGCCGGGCCAGGAAATCAGCCTGAGCAGCAAGGCGCAGGAAATGGCCCTGGTCATGGAAGCGCAGAGCCTCGCCGAGCGCGACATCCCCGACTATGTCGCACCGGATGGCGCGGCGAAGGTCACCTTCACCCGCGTGCCGACGCTCGACGAAGTGCCGTACCCGGTGAAGATGGAACCGAACCTGGTCGTCGAGTTCTACTCGCGCTAATTCGGCTCCTTCGGGAAACGAGAAGCGGGGCGGTCCTTCGGGGCCGCCCTTTTTTCGTTGTGCGGACTGGCACGAATCCGCAGAACAGGCGCACCAGGAGGAATTCCATGCGCTTCTCGTTGCTTGCCCTTGCCCTGCTCTCGACCACCGCCGCCGCCCAGGCGCAGACCGCCGCCCCCGCCCTGTCGCTCGACACGCTGAAGACCGTCACCCAAACGCTGTCCTCCGACGCGTTCGAGGGGCGCAAGCCGACGACCGCGGGCGAGGACAAGACGATCGCCTATCTGATCGAGCGCTTCCAGAAGGCGGGGCTCAAGCCCGGCAACAAGGGACAATGGGTGCAGGACGTGCCGCTGGTCGAACTCAGCGTGCAGAGCCCCAGCAAGCTCGCCTTCACCGGCGGCAAGACGCCGGTGTCGCTCGCCTATGGCAGCGAGGCGGCGTTCTCCACCTACCGCGTCACCCCGAAGATCGATTTGAAGGACAGCGAGGTCGTGTTCGTCGGCTACGGCATCAACGCGCCCGAGCGCGGCTGGAACGACTATGCCGGGCTGGACGTGAAGGGGAAGACCGTCGTCATCCTGATCAACGATCCCGACTGGCAGACGATGACGCTCGACGGCCCGTTCGGCGGCCGGGCGATGACCTATTATGGCCGCTGGACCTACAAGTACGAGGAAGCCGCGCGCCAGGGTGCGGCGGGTGCGATCATCATCCATGATACCGAACCCGCCGCCTATGGCTGGGGCGTGGTCGAGAGCAGCTGGGGCGGGCCGAAGCTTGAGCAGGACACGCCCGGCGACCATGCCGACCAGTCGCAGCTGATCGGCTGGATCCAGCAGGATTCGGCCAAGGCGCTCTTCGCCAGCGCGGGCAAGGATTATGCCGCGTTGGTCGAGGCGGCCAAGCACAAGGGCTTCAAGGCCGTACCGCTGGGGGTCAAGGCCTCGGCCAGCTTCGGCGTCGGCATCAAGCGCCAGGCGTCGAAGAACGTCGTCGGCATCCTCCCCGGCACCGCCAAGCCGGACGAGGTCGTGCTGTTCTCGGCGCATTGGGACCATCTTGGCCACTGCAAGCCGGTGAACGGCGACGACATCTGCAACGGCGCGGTCGACAATGCCACCGGCACCGCCGGGCTGGTCGCGCTCGCCGAGGCCAATGCCAAGGCCGGCCCGGCCAAGCGCAGCATGGTGTTCCTGGCGGTGACCGCCGAGGAACAGGGGCTGATCGGTTCGCAATATTATGCCGAGCATCCGGTCTATCCGCTGGCGAAGACCGTCGGCGGCGTGAACATGGACGGGCTGAACATCCACGGCAAGGCGAAGGACTTCGTGCTGGTAGGCGCGGGCAAGTCCGAGCTGGAAGAGCTGGTGAAGCCGCTGGTCGCCGCCGAAGGCCGGGTGATCGGGGTGGAATCGACGCCCGAAAAGGGCAGCTATTACCGCTCGGACCATTTCAGCTTCGCCAAGCTGGGCGTGCCGATGCTGTACGGCGAGAGCGGCGACGATCTGGTGGTCGGCGGCAAGGCAGCCGGCGCCAAGGCGGCGGAGGACTATACCGACCAGCGCTACCACAAGCCCCAGGACGAATATGATCCCAAGTGGAACTGGGACGGCGCACTGTCGGACCTGCGGATCTATTACGGACTCGGCCGTGAACTGGCTGACGGCAGCAGCTGGCCCAACTGGTTCAAGGACGCCGAATTCCGCGCCATCCGGGACAAGGCGCGAGCAGGGCAGTAAGGCGGTCCACCGCCCCTTCCATCGTCATCCCGGCGAAAGCCGGGATCCACTGGGGTCTCTGTCGCGGCTTCTGCTGATGCCGAGAGGCGAATGGATCCCGGCTTTCGCCGGGATGACGGCTGGTGGGCGGGAACGCCCGGCCTTTCCCCTGTCACGCTACGGGGCTAAAGCCCCCGCCATGACTCGTACCCCTCCCCCCGAATGGGCGCCGCACGATGCGGTCTGGATCGGCTTTCCCAGCCACGCTGACCTCTGGGTCGAAGACCTCGAGCCCGCCCGCGAAGAAGTGCTCGCCTTCGCCCGCGCAGTGCATGCCGAAGGCCGCGGCGAGCGCGTGATCCTCGTCGCCGCAGATGAAGCCGCTGCCGACGCCGCCCGCATCATGGCCGGCGACGCCGCCGAGGTCGTCACCGAGCTGTTCGGCGACATCTGGCTCCGCGATACCGCCGGCATCGTCACCGGCGACAATGTCGCGCAGGATTTCGGCTTCAACGGCTGGGGCGGCAAGTACGACCTGGAAGGCGACGACACGATCGGCGCCCGCCTCGCCGCGCGGCGCGGGCTCACCGCCGCCAAGCATGGCTGGGTCCTCGAAGGTGGCGCGATCGACGGCGACGGGACCGGGCTTTGCGTCACCACCGAACAGTGCCTGCTCAACCCTAACCGTAACCCCGACCTGGACCGCGCCGCGATCGAGGCCAAGCTAGCGGCGGACCTCGGCTATACCCGCGTGCTGTGGCTCGGCGACGGCCTCGCCAACGACCATACCGATGGCCATGTCGACAACCTCGCCCGCTTCGTCGGCCCCAACCGGCTGCTGATTCCGACGCCGGCCGAGGACGATCCCAACGCCGCCATCTACGCCGATGCGGTCGCCCGCGCCGAGACGTTCGGCGTCGAGGTCGTGCGAATGCCCTCCCCCGGCGCGGTGCTGGACGAGGATGGCGAGCCGATCCCCGCCAGCTATATGAACTTCTATATCGGCAACGCCGCGGTGGTGGTGCCGCTCTACGGCCAGCCCAACGACGACGCTGCGATCGAGACGCTGCAGGGCCTGTTCCCCGGCCGCGAAATCGTCGGCCAGCGGGCGGATCATATCCTTACCGGCGGGGGCAGCTTCCACTGCATCTCGCAGCAGATCCCCACCCCCGCGTGACCGCCTTCGCCGTCCGCGCGCTGCTTTCCGGGCTGATCGTCGCCGCCATGGCGATGATCGCCCGGCGCAGTCCCGCGTTCGGCGCCTTGGTTGCGTCGCTGCCGCTGATCTCGCTGCTCGGGGTCCTGTGGCTGTGGCGCGATACGCACGATCCCGCGCGCGTCGCGGACCATCTCCAGGCGACCTTCTGGTACGTGCTGCCGTCGCTGCCGATGTTCCTGCTCGTGCCGGCGCTGCTGCGATCGGGGATCGGCTTCGCGCCCGCGCTGCTCGCGGGCGTCGCGCTGACGATCCTGCTGTATTTCGGGACCGCCGCGGCGCTTGCCCGGTTCGGCATCACGCTCTGAGCCGCTGCCGCCGCGTCAGAAGCTCTCCCATGCCTCGACGTCGCGGGTCATCGCGCGGACCGCGGCGGCAGGCAGCGGTCGAGCCTCGGCGGGCGGCGTGGCGAACCTGCCCTGGAGCGACGTTCCTCCGCCGCTGCCCACCCGGAACCTGGCCGCCTGATCGCTGAGCAGCCGCGTCTCGTTCGACAGGTTGCGCGCCGCGGCCGAGGTTTCCTCGACCATCGCGGCATTCTGCTGGGTGGCGCTGTCCATGTTGGTCACGGCGGTCGTCACCTGCACGATCGCGGCGGCCTGGGCATTGTTGTCCGTCGCCATGCCGCCGAGCAGTTGGTGCACCTGCGCGACGTCCTGCGAGATATCCGAGAGCGCACCATCCACCCGCTGCACCGCCTCCACCGCGGTACCGATCTCGGACTGGGTGACGGTGAGCTGGTCGCGGGCCCGCTTGGCTTCTTCCTCGGCCCGCATCGCCAGCGCCGAGACCAGATCGGCCACCACCGCGAAGCCACGCCCCGCCTCGCCGGCACGGCCTGCCTCCACCGCGGCGTTCATCGCCAGCACGCGGGTCTGGAAGGCGATCTTGTCGAGCCCTTCGATCACGCTGTCGATGCCCTTGGCGCTGTCTGCGACCCGGCTCATCGCCTGCACCGCCTCGTCTGTGATCGCGCGCCCCCCCCCGACGGTCTGGATTGCGCCGTTGGCGCGGTCGACGGTGTTGCCCGCCGCCGCCGCAGTCGCCTTCAGGCGGCCATCGATCTCGCCGATCGACGCTGCGGTCTCGGCGAGCGACGCGGCGGTGCTTTCGGTGCGGCGGGCGAGATCCTCCGATGCCTGGGCGATGTCCTTCGAACCGGTGCTGATGCCCTGCGCACTTTGAATTACGGTGCCGATCAGCGTGCGCAGATTGTCCAGCGCCTCGTTGAAGTTGCTTTTCAGCTCGGCATAGGCCGGCGGGAAGTGCGCGGTGACCGGGCGCGTGAGGTCGCCTGCCTTGAGCGCCGCGAGGCTGTCGCGCAGTGCGCCGGTAACCGTGGTCTGCTCGGCGGAGGCGGCAGCGGCGCGATCGCGTTCCTTGGCGATCGCCGCCTGGAGGAAGCCATCGACCGAGCGGGTGATGTCGCCGATCTCGTCCTGCTGCTCGAGGTGCGGCAGCGTTGCCTCGCCCGAGGAGCGGGCGAGCTTGGTGATGAGCTCCGCCAGCTGGCGGATCGGGGCGATCACCTTGTGGGTGATGGTGAGGAACGAAACCGTCAGCACGCCACCCGCCAGCAATCCCAGCAGCGCCATCGAGAGGCGCGCGAAGCCCGCAGCGGACTGGGCCTGGGTGGCGATCCTTTCGGAAATCTTGATCTGCAAATCGACGAGCTTGGCGATGGCGTCCGACACCGGGTCGATCGCCGGATACATCTCGGTGCGCACGAAGCCGTCGAGTGCCGCGGCATCGCCCGCGCGCAGCATCTTGTCGAGCCGAGCCACCTTCTCGTCGGCCAGCTTCATCCGGGCTTCGGCCTCGCTTGCGAGCTTGGCTTCCTCGCCCTCGATCCGGGTGGCACGATATGCCCCCCACGCCTTGTGCAGCTCGGCACTTCCCGCGGACACCCTGGTCGCGGCCTCGTCAAAGCCGATATTGCCGTTTCGCGCCTTGTGCGCGGTATCGACGATCTCGACGGCATAGCGATCCGCCACCACCTTCAACTGGCGCAGCGGCAGCACGCGATCGGCGAGCAGCGTCGACAATGCGGCCTCGCTCGACCGGGCCGACCAATAGCCGACCCCGACCAGCAGCACCGTGGCGATGCCGAACAGCGCGAGGCAACCGAGGAGTTTCTGCTTAATCGTCATCCAACGCTTCTCACAGACTAGGCCCGAGCGAGGCAGCCGGCGTGCGCACCCTGCCTTGAGCGCGCCGCGTGCCTCCATCGTTGTTATAGAGAAACCATTTCCCCTACCCCCGACATGGCTTCATATTTGCGCGGATCATCGTGTATCTTGGAGGGTATCAGCACGCGTACGGGGCTGGATTCCGGCACGGCATCCACTACATGGCGCCGCATGACCCAGATCACTGTCGGCGCGCTCCAGCTCGCCTTCTCGAACGACATCGATGCGAACATCGCCCGCGTGACGGAACTGGTCCGCGAGGCGGCCGGCCGGGGTGCGCAGGTGGTGCTGCCGCCCGAACTGTTCGAAGGCGAATATTTCTGCCGCGTCGAGGACGAGGGCCTGTTCGCCAACGCCAAGCCGGTCACCGAGCACAAGGCGGTGCTGGCGATGCAGGCGCTGGCCGCGGAGCTGGCCATCCACATTCCGACCAGCTTCTTCGAAGCCGATGGTCCGCATCACTATAACAGCCTCGCGATGATCGGCCCGGACGGCAAGGTTTCGGGCGTCTACCGCAAGAGCCATATTCCGGACGGTCCGGGCTATGAGGAGAAGTTCTATTTCCGCCCCGGCAACACCGGCTTCAAGGTGTGGGACGGCCCCGGCGCCAAGCTGGGCGTAGGCGTGTGCTGGGACCAATGGTATCCGGAAACCGCGCGCGCGATGATGCTGATGGGCGCCGAGCTGCTCTTCTACCCGACCGCGATCGGCAGCGAGCCGCATGACGACAGCCTCGACACGGCCCGTCTGTGGCGCCGCGCGATGGTCGGCCATGCGGTCAGCAACGTCGTGCCGGTGATCGCCGCGAACCGCGTCGGCACCGAACATGGCCAGACTTTCTATGGCACCAGCTTCATCACCGACGAGCGGGGCGACATCCTCGCCGAGCTCGACCGGGCGGAAGAAGGCGTGATCACCGCTACGCTCGACCTTGATCGGGTGAAGCGACACCGCGCCGCCTTCGGCTTCTTCCGCGATCGCCGGCCGGAGCTCTACGGCCGGCTCGTCCAGGACATCTGAACGAGGCTCCCCGGCGCGTCAGCCGCGCGCCGGGGCCTTGCGGCGGAAGGGCACGTCGCGCCGCAGATAGGTAAGTGCGCGCCACACCCATTCGATCGGGCCGTACTGGAAGCGCGCCAGCCACCAGTGCGCCGCGACGATCTGCACCGCGATCGCACCCAGCGCGACCCAGAGCCGCGTCGCCGCGTCCCAGTCGTCATACTTGCCCAGGCCGTAGTGATAGAAGATCGGCACGAACACCGCCGATTGCAGGATGTAATAGGTCAGCGTCAGCCGCCCCGGCGCGGCGAGCGGCTGGACCAACCGGCGGGTGGGGCCGTCGTACAACGCGATCACCAACAATGCCCAGAAGGCGGTGCCGGCAAGGTCCAGCCACATGTTGAGCAGCGCCCAGAAGGCGCGGTCGGCGCCGAGCCCGAAGCCGAGGCCGGAAAACCACAGGCGCAGCGGCTCGCGGGTGAGGAAGAGCAGCACGGCGAACAGCAGCGCACCCAGCAGGGCGGGTCGACGCCAGCCGCGGCTCTTGGCGAGGTCGCCGAAGAAATCGGTCCGGCCCAGCACCAGCCCGAGCAGATACAGGCCGAGGATCTGCACCATCCGGCCATATTCGAGGAAGAACCAGTATTTGGATTGCTGCCCGGCCCACAGGTTTACCCGCAGCACCTGCCACAGATCCCCGCCCAGATAGACCGGCATGCCCGGATCGACCGAGGATTGCGCCGGGGCATTTGCCCAGCCCGCCCCCAGCGCACCCGCGACCAGCTGCACGATCAGGCTGGGACCGACCAGGCAGAAGGCGGCGCCGCCGAGCAGCACCGCATTGCTGCGGATCCGGTTGAAGAACAGCAGCAGAAAACCGATCGCCGCCAGCGTCTGCATGATGTCGCCGCGATAGATCAGCGCATGCAGGAAGCCGATGCCTTCCAGCAGCAGCAACCGCCAGGCGAAACGCGCGGTGAAGTCCTGCCCCCGTTTCGCCGCGCGATCCATTAGGATGAAGAAGCTGAACCCGAAGCACAGCGCCAGCAGCGAGAAGCTCTTGCCCATGAACAGCGCGAAGACGATGTCGGTGATCAGGCCCGGCTTTTCCACGGCCCAGAACAGCTCGTAGCTTTCGATGACATGGACGAGGAACAGCGCCATCAGCGCAAAGCCGCGCAGTACGTCGACGACGTCCAGCCGATTGGCAAACGTGGCGGCCGAGCCGCCCGATCTTGATTCCGCGGAATGGATGCGATGCGCTCCGGCAGTGTCAGCAGTGCCCGGCATCGGCCTCATTTACGTCTTCTTTGTCCGACAGGCGTAGCCACGCCATCATGGTTAGCGCCCTATCCCGCCGGCTGCTCTGCATCGCGCTCGTCGCGGTGCTCGCGTGCATCGTGCCCCCGGCACATGCCCAAGCGGGCGTTGCCGGTCAACCACTTGGCGTGTGCCTGCTGGCGGACAAGGGGCAGCGGGAAGACGAACTGATCCGGCACCCGGAACGATTCGATTGTACGACGCCGCAGCACCGATTCGGTTCCGGCGATTTCTGGGCGATGACCAGCGTGATCGATCGCCGTTCCACCTTCGCCACCCCTCTGGCGATCCGCTTCGGCAGTGTCTGGCAGGAGGGACTGACGATCCATTTCGTCTATGCGGACGGCGCCATCCGCAGCTGGCGGAGCGACGCCCGCGGCATCGCCCCGTTGATCCAGCTCGGCGCCATCGCGCAACTCCCGGTCCCCGTTCGCGACCCGGCGCTGGTGCGCGTGCTGTTCCATGTCGACCAGGCAGCCAATGCACGCGGCATCCTGCTGGGGCCGCGCATCGCCACACTGGCGGAAGGAAGTGCCGCCAATCTCGCGCTGGCCACGCTCTACGCTTTCTTTGCCGGCATGTCGCTGGCACTGATCGTCTACAATCTGGCGCTGTGGTGCGCGATGCGGCATCGCTTCCAGCTGCATTACTGCCTGCTGCTGGCGGCGCTGCTCGGCTACACGATCACCTCGTCGGGTGCGCTCGCCTGGCTGGCACCCGCGCTGGCGAACAACGATCGCCTGCGGCTCAACTATCTGTTCATGGGGCTGGCGGGCGGGGCTGCAGCCTTGTTCACGCGCAGCTTCTTCGAAGACAGGGATCTGCCGCCCTGGGTGGGGCGCTGCTCGAATCTCATCGCCATGGCGGTGCCGCTTTCGGCCTTCGGAGTCGCAGCGTTCGGCGCGATCAACCTGCGCATCGCCGATCTGCTCTACGCGCTGACGATCGTCGGGCTGCTCGCCATCGTGGTTCCGACCTTGTGGGGCGCGTGGTACCAGCGCTCGCGCTTCCTGTGGCTGTTCGCCGTCGCATGGAGCGCGCCCATCCTGCTGGCGGTGCTGCGCGTGCTGAACTCGCTCCACCTGATCGGCTGGAACTTCTGGATCGACAACTCGACGGTCGTATCGATGGGCGCGGAAGCACTGATCTCGTCGCTGGCGGTGGCGTACCGGATCAAGTTCCTGCGCGATGAGCGCGATGCCGCGCTCACCCGTGAAGTCATTGCGCGCAAGCTCGCGGACATCGACCCGCTCACCGGGCTGCTCAACCGCCGCGCCTTCCTCCACCGCGCGATCGGCCGTACCGAAGACCAGCAGCTGCTGCTTGTCGACATCGACCATTTCAAGCGCGTCAACGAGACGCTGGGCCATGACGGCGGCGACGAGGTGCTGCGCCTGTTCGCCGCCGCACTGCGCCACGCCGCGCCGGAGCCGGTGCTGATCGCGCGGATGGGCGGCGAAGAGTTCGCGCTGCTTACCCCCGCCACCCAGCGGATCGAGCCCGAGGCGCTGCTCGCCAGCCTGCGCCGGGTCCGCATGCCGTTCGACCTGACGATCACGTCGAGCATCGGCAGCTGCAGCGGCAGCCTCGCCACCGATCTCGACTGGAAGGCGCTGTACCGCTGTGCCGACTCGGCGCTGTTCGAGGCGAAGGCGGCCGGCCGCGACCGCGCCCGGGCGCTGCGGCTGGACGCCGCTTGAGCTTGCCTGTCGCCGCGGGCGCGTGTACCGTAGCGGCAGGGAGAATGGGGACGATGCTGCGTCATAAGCGCCTGTTGCTGATTGCCGGAGCCGTCGCACTGATGGTTGCGATTACCCGCCCCGCGCCGCCGCATGCCGATTTCGAGCTGCTGATGCACCGCGTCGGCGATACCGCCCCCCAGCAGGTTCATGCCGCGGTCGATCTCGGCGTCCTCGCCGTGTCCGTGCTGGTCACCTGGAGCGGCGGCCTCGCGCGCTGAGGCGCGAAACCCACTCTCGGAACTTGCCGTAGAGACGGAACGCGCAAGCTGCGCGACGCTTTGGCTTGCGCGTAAAAACCGCGCTTGCATGGCAAAATCGGGTTGCTTACACTGATGTCAATGACAAAGCCCGAAATGGTCTGGAAGACCGCCTATCGGCATCCAGGAGAGTGGGATCGCAGCTACGCGTTGCGGTCCATGGTAGACCTGTTCGAGGAGAGCGCCGCGGCCCATCCGCACGCCCCGCTCCTCGATTTCATGGGTCGCATCTACAGCTATGGCGAGGTGCTGGACGGCGCCAACCGCGTTGCCTGCGGGCTGCGCGCGCTGGGCTATGGCCCGGGCGACCGGATCGGGCTGTTCCTGCCCAATGTGCCGCATTATGTCGCCGCCTATTACGGCATCCTCAAGCTGGGTGCGACGGTGGTGAACTTCTCACCGCTCTACTCGGTCGAGGAACTCGCCGCGCAGGTCGCCGACTCGGGCACCAGGCTGCTCTTCACCCTATCCGCCACCGCGCTGCTGCCCACCGCGCTCAAGGTGCTGGAGAAGAGCGATCTCGAGCGGCTTGTCGTCGGGTCGGTCGCCGGCGCGCTGCCCACCGCCAAGTCGCTCTTCTACCAGCTGTTCCGCGGCAGCGAGGTAACCGCCCGCCCGCACGACCCGCGCATCCTCGCCTTCTCCAAGCTGATCGCCAACAAGGGCGATTGCCCCCACCCGACCATCGATCCCGAGCACGACGTCGCGCTGATCCAATATACCGGCGGCACCACCGGCACGCCCAAGGGCGCGGTGCTCACCCACCAGAACCTCTCGGCCAATGCCCGGCAGGTGGCGGAGCTCGACCCGGATCTCGGCAAGGTCGAGGATTCGGTGCTGGGCGTGCTGCCCTTCTTCCACGTCTTCGCCAATACCTGCGTGCTCAACCGCACCGTGATCACCGGCGGCAAGATCGTGATGCTGCCGCGCTTCAACGCGCAGCAGGTGCTCACCGAACTGCGCCGCACCAAACCCCGCTCGCTGCCTGGCGTGCCGACCATGTACCAGGCGCTGCTCGACGCACCGGGGATGAAGCCGTCGGACTTCGCCTCGCTGCGCTTCTGCATCTCGGGCGGCGCGCCGCTACCCGAGCAGCTCAAGCTCAACTGGGAATCGGTCACCGGCGCGCACATCATCGAGGGCTATGGCCTGTCGGAGAGCTCGGGCGTGGTCTCGGCCAATCCCTATGTCGGGCTCAACAAGAGCGGCACGATCGGCCAGCCGATCGCCGGCACGCGGGTGCGGCTGGTCGACAAGGAGGATCCCCGCAAGCCCGCCCCCGAAGGCGAGCCGGGCGAGATCGTCGTCCAGGGCCCGCAGATCATGCAGGGCTATTGGAACCGGCCCGAAGCGGACGTCGGCACCTTCGTCGACGATCACTGGCTGCGCACCGGCGATGTCGGCATCATCGACGAGGACGGCTATATCCACATCGTCGACCGGCTGAAGGACATGATCGCCGTCGGCGGCTTCAAGGTCTTCCCCAGCCAGATCGAGGCGGTGCTCTACACCCATCCGGCGGTGAAGGAGACGCTCGTCCTGGGGCTGCCCGATCCGTACCATGGCGAGCTGCCGCACGCCTATGTCGCGCTCAACGAGGGCATGCCGGCGGATGCGAAGGAAATGTGCGACTGGCTCAACGCCCAGCTCGGCAAGCATGAGCGGGTGAAGGAAGTGGTGATCCGCGACGCCTTGCCCAAGACGATGATCGGCAAGCTCAGCCGGAAGGATTTGCTGGCGGAGGTAAAGGCCGGGCGGTGAGGCTGCTGCTCGCCCGACTCACCCTCACCCTTCCGGCGCTTCGCGCCTCCCTCCCTCTCCCGCAGGCGGGAGAGGGATAGAAGCCCAACGCCCTCTCCCGCCTGCGGGAGAGGGAGGGGCCCCGCCGCCGCAGGCGGTGGGGAGGGTGAGGGTGTGTGGGGGAAACTCAATCCCCCGGCTTTCCACCCCCGAACATCACCGCCTTCAGATTCATGAACTCGTGCAGCCCCCAGGGCCCGAGCTCGCGGCCATGGCCGGAGAGCTTCACGCCCCCGAACGGCGCCGCGGGCACCGAGGCGAGCAGCGAATTCACCGCCGTCATCCCCGCCTCGATGTCGCGGGCGAACCGCTCCACCTCCGCATCGTCCTGCGTCCACACCGATGAGCCCAGCCCGTAGGGCACGTCGTTCGCCACCGCGATCGCTTCGTCGATGTCGGCCGCCTTGTAGACCGCCGCGACGGGACCGAAGATCTCCTCCTTGGCGACGTCGCTCTCCGGATCGAGATCGACCAGCACGCCCGGCGTCATCCACGCGCCCGCACGATCGATCTTGGTGCCGCCGGTCAGCAGCTTCGCGCCGGCGGCCTGCGCCTTCGCCACCTGCTCCAGCACGGTATCGCGCTGCTGCACGCTGGAGAGCGGCCCCATCACCGTGTCCTTGTCCATCGGATCGCCGATCTTCACCGCTTCCATGCCGGCGACGAACTTCTCGAGGAAGGCGTCGTACACGTCCGCATGGACGATCATCCGCTTCGAGCAGATGCAGCTCTGCCCGGCATTCTGCACCCGCGCGGTCACCGCCGTCTTTACCGCCGCATCGAGATCGGCCGAGGGCATGACGATGAACGGGTCCGATCCGCCCAGCTCGAGCACCACCTTCTTGAGCGCGCGCCCTGCCGCCTCCGCCACCTTGGCGCCCGCGCCCTCCGAGCCGGTGAGCGTCACCGCCACCACCCTTTTGTCGGCGATGATCGCGTCGACCTTGTTCGACTTGATCGCGAGGTTCTGGAACAGTCCCTCGGGCGCGCCGGCCTTGCGCGCCATCTCCTCCATCGCCGCCGCGCAGCCCTGCACCGACGACGCATGCTTGAGCAGCGCGACATTGCCGGCGAGGATGGTGGGCGCGAGGAAGCGCACCGCCTGCCAATAGGGGAAGTTCCACGGCATCACCGCCAGCACCGGCCCCAGCGGCAGCCAGCGCGCGACGGCGTGGCCGGTCGGCGTCTTCACGGTCGTCGGCTCCAGATAGGCCGGGCCATGCTCGGCATAGTGCCGGAAGCCCGAGATGCATTTCTCCACCTCGGCCAGGCCCGCGGTGATCGTTTTGCCCATTTCGCGCACCGCCAGCTCGGCGAGGTGCTGCTTGTCGGCTTCCCAGGCATCGGCAATCTTCGATAGCAGCGCGGTGCGCGTCTCGATCGAGGTTTCCCGCCACGCCTTGTACCCGGCCGCCGCGCGCGCCAGCGCCGCTTCGATCCCGGTATCGTCGAGCTCGGCGATGCGGTCCACGGTCTCGCCGGTCGCCGGGTTGATGAGTTCGAACATCTGCAAGTCTCCTTCGCGCTCCCTAACGCGGCGCTAGGCAGAGGGTGCCGCCCGGGCAATCGCTGTTCGCGCAATTAGCCCGCTTGCCAAGCCAAGGCCGCCGAAGCAGTTTTGCCGCCACGACATTCGGGGGAACCTCATATCATGCGCCTCGCCGCCATCGCCCTGCTCCTCGGCACCGCCTTGCCCACTACTGCTCTTGCACAGGACGGCCCCACCCGCCTATTCACCGGCAGCGACCTGTTCGCGCTCGAACAGGCTAGCGATCCGCAGATCAGCCCGGACGGCACCAAGGTCGCCTATGTCCGCCAGTCGGCCGACATCATGACCGATCGCGGCCGCGCGAGCATCTGGCTGGTCGACGTGAAGACCGGCCAGCAGACGCCGCTGGTTGCCGGCACCGGATCGCACAGCCAGCCGCGCTGGTCGCCCGACGGCACCCGGCTCGCCTATGTCTCCTCCGGCGAGGGCGGCGCACCGCAGCTGTTCGTCCGCTGGATGGCGACCGGCGCCACCGCGCGGATCACCGGCCTGCCGGACAGCCCGCAGGGCATCGCCTGGTCCCCGGACGGCACCCAGATTGCCTACACCATGACGGTGCCCGGCGAGGGCATGAAGCTCGGCAGCCAGCCGCCCAAGCCCGAAGGCGCCAAATGGGCCGAACCGCTGGAGGTGATCGACCGCGTCACCTACCGCGCCGATGGCGGCGGTTATCTGAAGCCCGGCTCCGATCACATCTTTGTCGTCTCGGCGGACGGCGGCGCGCCGCGCCAAGTGACCTTCGGCAAGTTCGACGATGCCGGCCCGCTTGCATGGTCGAACGACGGCCGCACGCTCTTCTTCGGCAGCAACCGCCGCCAGGATTGGGAGCGCGAGCCCAACGACAGCGAGATCTATGCAGTCGACGTGGCTTCCGGCACGCTGACCCAGATCACCAGGCGGTACGGCCCCGATGCGGCGCCGGTGCTCTCCCCCGACGGCACCCGCATCGCCTATCTCGGCTTCGACGACACGCATCGCAGCTTCCAGAACACCCAGCTCTACGTGATGAACCGCGACGGCAGCGGCAGCCGCGCGCTCACCACCGCGCTCGACAAGAGCATCGACAGCGCGGTCTGGGCCAAGGACGGTCGCAGCCTGTTCGTCTCCTATGACGATCATGGCCGCAAGCAGGTCGCCCGCATCGGGCTCGACGGCAAGGTCAGCACGGTGGCGACCGGGCTCACCGGCGGCGGGCTTGATCGGCCCTATACCGGCGGCGACTTCAGCGTGTCGGCAAGCGGCACCATCGCCTATACCGGCGGCGACGCGCTGCATCCGGCGGACATCTATGTGAACGGCAAGCGGCTCACCCATCTTAATGACACGGTGCTGGCCGCCAAGACGCTGGCCCCGGTGACCCCGCTGGCGGTGACCGCGCCCGACGGCCGCAAGATCGACGCCTGGCTGGTCACCCCGCCCGGCGTGAAGCCCGGCACCCGCGTGCCGACGATCCTGGAGATCCATGGCGGCCCGCACACCGCCTATGGCCCCGGCTTCTCGACCGACTATCAGCTCTATGCCGCGCACGGCTATGCGGTGCTCTACGCCAATCCGCGCGGCAGCACCTCGTACGGCGAGGAATTTGCCGACCTGATCGACAAGAAATATCCCGGCGACGATTACGGCGACCTGATGGCCGCGGTCGATGCCGCGATCGCCTCGGGCGTCGCCGATCCCGACAATCTCTTCGTCACCGGCGGATCGGGCGGCGGCGTTCTCACCGCTTGGATCGTCGGCAAGAATGATCGCTTCAAGGCCGCCGCCACGCAGAAGCCGGTGATCAACTGGATCAGCGAGGCGCTGACTATGGACAATACCGGTTTCACCTCCCGCTACTGGTTCGCCAAGCAGCCCTGGGAGGATCCGATGAGCTATTGGAACCGCTCGCCGCTGAGCCTGGTCGGCAACGTCAAGACGCCGACGCTCGTCGTCGTCGGCAGCGAGGATTACCGCACCCCGGTGAGCGAGTCGGAGCAGTACTATGCCGCGCTCCAGATCCGCGGCGTGCCGACCGCGCTGGTGAAGGTCCCCGGCGCCAGCCATGGCGGCATCGCTGCGCGGCCCAGCCAGTCGGCGGCCAAGGCGGCGGCAATCCTCGCCTGGTTCGATCGCTACCGCACGGGCGCCAAGCCCGCCGGCCAGTAAATACATGTTGGGGCCCGGTTGCCATCGGGCCCCGCCGTGCCGCATAGCGAGCGCATGGCTACCCAAGCAGACATCACGGCGCTCTCCTTCGAAGAGGCGCTGAAGGAACTGGAGAAGATCGTGAGCCGGCTGGAGAGCGGCGAAGCGGCCCTGCAGGAGGCGATCGACCTCTACGAGCGCGGCGACCAGCTGCGCCGGCAATGCGCCGCGCGGCTCGACGCGGCGCAGTCGCGGATCGAGGCGATCCGCGCCGATGCCGATGGCCGCGCTGCCGGCACCACGCCCTTCGCGGCCGGCTGAGGCGTGGCGAGCGTGACCCATGCCTCGCTCGCGCTCGAATCGGCGCTGCGCCAGGTCGCGGCCGAGATCGACGCCCAGTTCGACCGGCTGCTCGAGGTGCCGGACGATCCCCGCGCCGATCTGTACCGCGCGATGCGCCACGCCGCGATCGGCGGCGGCAAGCGGCTGCGCCCGCTGCTGGTGTTCGCCACCGCCCAGCTCTTCGCGGTCGACAAGAGCTGCGCCGCGCGCGTCGCCACCGCGCTGGAATGTATCCATGTCTATTCGCTGATCCATGACGATCTGCCGGCGATGGACGATGACGATCTGCGCCGCGGCAAGCCCACCGTGCACAAGGCGTTCGACGAGGCCACGGCGATACTCGCCGGCGACTGCCTCCACGACCTCGCCTTCGAGCTGCTGGCGCATGAGGCCACGCATGCCGACCCGTTCGTCCGCGTCGAGCTGATTTCCGAACTCGCCCGCTCCTCGGGGCCCGCAGGCATGGCCGGCGGCCAGATGATGGATCTGGAGGCGGAAAAGGCGAGCTTCGATCTCGCCACCGTCACCCGGCTGCAGGCGCTCAAGACCGGCGCGCTGATCAGTTGTGCGGTCGAATGCGGCGCGATCCTCGGCCGCGTGCCGCACGAGGGCCGCACAGGTCTTCGCGGCTATGCGCGCGACATCGGGCTCGCCTTCCAGATCGTCGACGACATTCTCGATGCCGAGGGCGACGAGGCGCTGGTCGGCAAGAAGCTCGGCAAGGACGGCGCGGCTGGCAAGGAGACCTTCCTGTCGCTGCTCGGCATCGATCGCGCGCGCGAACAGGCGCGCATGCTGGTCGACCAGGCCATCGCCCATCTCCACGCCTTCGGCCCCGAGGCCGATCTGCTGCGCGACGTGGCGCGCTTCACGCTCGAACGCGACCGGTAAGGACCGGGGGGAGACGCCGCATGCACAGCCGTATCGGGGTCTATCCCGGCACCTTCGATCCGATCACCCGCGGCCACATGGACATCATCCGCCGCGGCGCGAAGCTGGTCGACCGGCTGGTGATCGGGGTGACCACCAATCCGTCCAAGTCGCCGATGTTCACCGTTGAGGAGCGGATGGCGATGGTCCGCCGCGAGGTGGAAGGCCTGCCCGGCACCATCGAGGTGGTCAGCTTCGATTCGCTACTGATGGACTTTGCCGAGCGCGAGCGCGCCAGCGTGATCGTGCGCGGCCTCCGCGCCGTGGCGGACTTTGAGTATGAGTACCAGATGGCTGGCATGAACCAGCAGATCAACGACCGGATTGAGACCGTCTTCCTGATGGCCGACGTGTCGCTCCAGCCGATCGCGAGCCGGCTGGTGAAGGAAATCGCCGTCTATGGCGGCCCGATCCACCGCTTCGTTACCGAGGCGGTGGAGGCCGATGTCGCGGCCCGGGTCGAGCTGCTCGGGCGCAAGGGCAGCAACTAACGTGACGCCGACGCGCACCGGGCTTTGCGCTGCCCGGCGATTGCGGTAGAGGCGCGCATTCACCAGAAAACGAGTGGGAAGTTCGATGCGTTTCCTAGCCACGATGGCCGCCATGGCCGCCACGCTGTTCGCCGTGCCGGCGCTGGCCCAGGGCGGCGGGGGCAAGCCGAAGCCCGTCATCGAACCGTTCAAGGGCGTCAATGCCGATGTGAACACCCGCCCCGCCGTGCTGGTTCCCGCCGACCCGGAGAACACCTGGGTGCTGGACCTGTCGACCGGCGGCCGCGTGCTGATCCGGCTGCGTCCGGACGTCGCGCCCAAAATGGTCGAGCGGATCAAGACGCTGACCCGCCGCCACTTCTATGACGGCCTGACCTTCCACCGCGTGGTCGACGATCCCTACAACATCGCCCAGGGCGGCGATCCCAAGGGCGACGGCACCGGCGATTCGGACCTGCCCAACGTGCCCGCCGAGTTCAGCTCGCTGCCGCACGTCCGCGGCACCGTCTCGGCCGCCCGCCGCGGCGCTCCGGACAATGCGACGGCCGAGCAGAAGACCGAGGCCGAGAACAGCGCGAACAGCCAGTTCTTCATCATGATGCAGCCCAAGCTGGCGTTCGACCACGACTATACCGTGTTCGGCCGCGTCACCTCGGGCATGGAGTGGGTCGACAAGATCGAGCGCGGCGAGCCGCCGCAGCACCCGACCGTGATCATCCACGCCTATATCGAATCGGACAATCCCCCGCCCTATCAGCCGCTGGCGCCCGCCACTCCGGCGGCGGCCGGCCCGACGCTGATCCCGGTGGGTCCGGCCGCCCCGGCGGCCAAGCCGGCGCCTGCCGCGAAGAAGCCGGCACCGAAGAAGAAGTGATCGACTGCCAACCGTGAACGTCGACCTTTTCGATTTCGAGCTGCCGAACGAGCGGATCGCGCTGCGCCCCGCTGCCCCGCGCGACTCCGCGCGCCTGCTGGTGCTCGACGGGCCGGAGACGCGCGACGCGATCGTCCGCGATCTTGGCCAGCAGCTCCGCCCGGGCGATTGCCTGGTGTTCAACGACACCCGCGTGATCCCCGCCCAGCTGGAAGGCACGCGCGGTGAGGCCCGGATCGGCGCGACCCTGCACAAGCGCGAGGGGCCGCGCCGCTGGCGTGCCTTCATCCGCAACGCCAAGCGTCTGCGCGACGGCGATGCGATCGACTTCGGCCCCGATGCAATAGCCATCGCCTCGGACCGCGCCGAGGACGGCAGCTTCGCACTCGACTTCCAGGGCGACGAGCCGGTCGAGCTGCTGCTGGAGCGCTGCGGCCGCATGCCGCTGCCGCCCTACATCGCCTCGAAGCGGCCGACCGACGAACGCGACGCCGACGATTACCAGACGATGTTCGCCGCCGAGCCCGGCGCCGTCGCCGCGCCCACGGCCGCGCTGCACTTCACGCCCGAACTGATGGCCTCGCTGGAAGCCGCCGGAATCGGTCACACCACGCTCACGCTGCACGTCGGCGCGGGCACCTTCCTGCCGGTCAAGGCCGAGGATACGGCGGACCACAAGATGCACGCCGAATGGGGCCGCATCACCCCAGAGGTCGCCGATCGGCTCAACGCGGTGCGCGCCGCGGGCAACCGCATCATCGCGGTGGGCACCACCAGCCTGCGCCTGCTGGAGAGCGCGGCGGACGAGCACCGCGTGATCCAGCCCTTCGAGGGCGACACCGCGATCTTCATCACGCCGGGCTATCGCTTCAAGGGCGTCGACGGGCTGGTGACCAACTTCCATCTGCCGCGCTCGACGCTGTTCATGCTGGTCTCCGCGCTGATGGGGCTGGATCGCATGCAGGCGGCCTATGCCCATGCGATCGAAACCGGCTATCGCTTCTACAGCTATGGGGATTCGAGCCTGTTGCTGCCCCCCCGCTAGAGGGATTTCGATGCGCCTGTTCCTGCTGCTCGCCGCCTGCACCGCCGCCCTGCCCGCCGCCGCGCAGCAACGTCCCGCGCACGACGCGATCACGGTCAACGCGCCCGGCGCGCAGCCCCAGGCGACGGTGATCGCCGAGCCGGTCGCGCTGCTGATCGCCGGGTTCGACAGCGACGGCGACGCGCGGGTTACCCGCGCCGAGTTCGATGCAGGGCTGAAGCGCAGCTTCGACAGCGCCGACACCGGCCACACCGGCAGCCTCGGCTATATCGCCTATTCGGACTGGTCGCTGCGCTGGATGGGCGATCGCAACACCCTGCCAAGCCCGTTCGAGATGGACCGGGACGGCGACAACAAGGTCAGCTGGGCCGAATTTCAGGATCGCTTCGCACTGATCTGGACGCGGTTCGACAAGAACAAGGACGGCGTGATCGAGCGCAGCGAGCTGGTGACGATCCGTCCGCCCGCGTTCAATCCTATGGACGGCAAGCGCAAGCGCCGCTGAACCGCGTCGTCGGAAGAAGCGAGTTGCGTCCGCCGTGCCCCTGCGAAAGCAGGGGCCCCGGGTAGGATAGGACGTCGCACGTGACCCTGGGCCCCTGCTTTCGCAGGGGCACGGCTGCCGAAACACTTTCGCCGCAATGCGCTAGCATCACATGGGGGACGCCCGCTAGGATCGCGCCACATGTCGGGAAATCACGCACACGGCCAACACCATGGCCACGCACACGAGCATAGCCACGGGCACGGGCACGGCCACAGCCATGGTCACGGCCTCGGACACAGCCACGCGCCGGCCGATTTCGGCCGTGCCTTCGCGATCGGGACGGCGCTCAACATCGCCTTCGTGCTGATCGAGGGCGGCGCCGGGCTCTGGACCAACTCGATGGCACTGCTCGCCGACGCCGGCCACAATCTCTCCGACGTACTCGGCCTGCTGATCGCCTGGGTGGGCGCGGAGCTCGGCAAGCGGCCGGCGACGCCGCGCTTCACTTATGGCCTAGGCGCCTCGTCGATCCTCGCCGCACTGGCCAATGCCCTGCTGCTGCTGATCGCCGTCGGCGCCATCCTGCTCGAGACGATCCAGCGCTTCGCCGATCCGCCCGCCGTGGCGCCGATCCCGGTGATGCTGGTGGCGGGCGCGGGCATCGCCGTGAATCTCGGCACCGCGCTGCTCTTCGCCCGCGGACGCGAGCACGACATCAATGTCCGCGGCGCCTATCTCCACATGGCCGCCGATGCCGCCGTGTCCGCGGCGGTGGTCGTTGCCGGCGCGCTGATCTGGTGGACCGGGCTGCGCTGGATCGACCCGGCGATCAGCCTCGTGGTCGTCATCGTGATCCTGGTCGGCACCTGGGGGCTGCTGCGCGAATCGCTCACCATGGCGCTGCAGGCCGTGCCCGACCGGATCGACCTGGAGGCGGTGGAGCAGACACTGCTCGCCCAGCCGGGCGTTACCCGCGTCCACGATCTCCATGTCTGGCCGATGAGTACCACCGAAGCCGCACTCACCGCCCATCTCGTCATGCCCGATGGTCATCCAGGTGACGCATTTCTACTTCATCTTCAGGATCGGCTCGCGCATGATTTCCGGATCGAGCACAGTACGGTACAGATAGAGTTGGGCAACGGGGCGGAGTGCCGGATGCATGGACCTGGTAGCGGACATGGTTGACACGAGTGCCCCGGCGGCCCGCCCGCTGGACCTCGTCATCTTCGATTTCGACGGCACGCTGTCCGACAGCGGCGACTGGTTCGTCTCGGTCGCCAACGACCTCGCCGAACGCTTCCGCTTCCGCAAGATCGCCCCGCACGAGGTGGAGCTGCTCCGCCGCAAGAGCTCGCGCGAGGTGATCGACTTTCTCGGCATCGCGCGCTGGAAGATGCCGTGGATCGCCCGCTATGTGCGCAAGCTGGTCAGCCGCGACGCGCACCGGATCGAGCTATTCCCGGGCACGCCCAATCTGCTCGATCGCCTCGTCGAGATGGGCGTGAAGCTGGCGCTGGTCACCTCCAATTCGGAGGAGAATGCCCGCAAGATCCTCGGGCCCCGCCACGCCGCCAAGATCCATTATTTCGCCTGCGGCTCCTCGCTGTTCGGCAAGGCGCCCAAGTTTCGCCGGGTGCTGCACAAGATGGGCGTCGCGCCCCACGCCGCGCTGGCGATCGGCGACGAGACCCGCGACGTGGATGCCGCCCGTGAAGTCGGCATGCGCGCGGGTTCGGTGCTGTGGGGCTATGCCGCCGAGGACCTGCTGACCGGCATGTCCCCCGATGCCGTGTTCCGCACGCCCGAGGACATCGTCAGCTACGTCAGCCAGCACCGAGGCTGAATACCACCGGTTGAGCCGTCATCCCGGCGGAAGCCGGGATCCATTCGCCAGTGCGCCTCGGCTCCTTCGAAAACGGAGCGCCAATGGATTCCGGCTTTCGCCGGAATGACGGACATGAGGATCGGGCTAGCTCAAATATCCAGCGCCCAGCCGTCGCGGCCCTTGGGGTCGGGCGGCGTGACCGGCACATAGCGGGTCGCGCCGGCGGCAAGCCGCAGGATCGTCCAGTCGCCGCGGCGGTCGATCGCTTCCAGCGTGCAGCCGCACGCCTCGAAGGCTTCCACCACCTGCGCGCGCTGCGTCTCCAGCAGCCCGGCGAGCACGATTGTCGCATTGGGCGCGGCGATGGCGGCAAGCTCAGGCGCCATCGAGACCAAAGGCCCCGCCAGGATGTTGGCGATGACGAGATCGTAGGGGGCCTTGGCGGTGATCGCATCGGAGAGCGCGCCGTCCGCCACGATCAAGTCGACGCCCTCGATCCCGTTCGCGACCGCATTCTCGCGCGTCACGTCCACGGCAGCCGGATCGATGTCCGTCGCCATCACCTTGGCCTCCGGCCAGAGGTGTGCGCCGGCAAAGGCAAGCAGCCCGGTGCCGGTGCCGACATCGATGATATTGGCGAACTGCCGGGCCGAAAGCCCGTCGAGCATCGCCAGACAGCCCGAGGTCGTCGCATGATGCCCGGTGCCGAAGGCGCGGCCCGCATCGATCAGGAACGCGCGGCCGCCTGCCGGTGCTTCCACCGGATGCGCGCTGGTGTGGACGACGAAGCGTCCTTCGCGGATCGGCTCCAGCCCTTCCTGGCTCAGCGTCACCCAGTCCTGCGCGGTCAGCGCCTCAACCTCGGGCTCGATTCCCGCTGCGCTCGGCACCAGCGCCTTGAGCATGGCGAGCATCGCCGCGTCGGGCTCGTGCTCCAGATAGGCGTCGAGCCGCCAATGCTCGACATCGTCCTCCACCGTCTCGGTGGTCATCAGCACCGCGTCGATCTCGATCGTGCCCGCGTCGATCGCCTCGGCCTCGGCGCGGGTGCAGGGCAGGCTGACCTTCCAGCTGTCGATCTCAGCGGACATAGCTGGCTCCATTGGCGTCGAGCACCGCGCCGGTCATCGAGGGGGGCGCATCGAGCGCGCAGAATTTGGCGATGGCGGCGACCTCCTCGGGACTTGCGACGCGGCCGAGCGGGATATCCGCCAGCAGCTTGTCGCCGCCGCGGCTCGCCAGATAGTCCTCGGCCATGCCGGTCATGGTGAAGCCGGGGCAGATCGCGAAGGCAAGGATGCCCTCCCCCGCATAGCCGCGCGCGATCGACTTGGTCATGCCGACCATGCCCGCCTTGGAGGCGGCATAGTGCCAGTGCGCCGGGCTGTCGCCGCGATAGGCGGCGCGGCTGGCGACGTTGACGATCCGCCCGCCGCTCTTGCGTTCCTGCCAGTGGCGCACTGCCAGCCGGCAGAGTTCAGCCGAGGCGGTGAGGTTGACGCGCATCGTGCGCTCCCAGCCTTCGACCCAGTCGTCATGGTCGGCGTCGAGCGGATTGGCTTCGAAGATGCCGGCATTGTTGATCAGCACGTCGATCCGGCCGTCAAGCGCGTCGAGTGCCTGCTGCCAGAGCTGCTGGGGCGCGGCGGGATCGGTGAAGTCGGCGGGAATGCCGCTGCGCGTGCCCTGGCCGACGAGCGTCACGCGGGCGTCGTCGCCCAGCAGCGCCGCGGTCGCCGCGCCGATGCCCCGGCTGCTGCCGGTGAGGAGAATATGGGTCTTCATGGGGACCGCCCTAGCGCGGGCGCGGGGGCGCGTCACCCCGCCACGCGGGCTTCAGTCGTGCAGCACTGCCACGCCGAGCGCGCCGAGATTGACCGTCAGCTGCACGCTCAGCGCATGGTCCATCTGCGGCCGCGCTCCGCCGCGCCCGAAGCGATACTGGTTGAGATAGCCGATATCGGCATTCAGCGCCTTGCCAAGCGGCACCGCAACGCCGAGCAGGTTGCGCATCCGCTCATAGCCTGCGCGCTGGCCCCAGCTGGTGCTGTTGGGCAGCAGAAAGCTTTCATGGCTGGCAAACAGCGCGAGCCGGGGCCGGCCCAGCGGGAAATTATAACGGAGCAGCGGCCGGATCCGCACGCCGATGCCGCTGCCGACGGTGCTGAACCGCTCATCGATGCGGAAGCGGCCGGCCAGGCGCCCGCGGTTGAACACGATCTGCTGGCGGATGCGGTCCTCGTCGGGCGCGAGGTTGGCGCTGTGAAAGCCCACCCGGCGATAGCCGACGCCGATCTCGACACCCCTGGCGACCTGCCAGCCGAGCAGCGCGCCGTATTCGGTGGTGTAGATGCCGTCCTGGCGATCGCTGGTGCGGGCGATCTGCTCGAGCGTGACGCGGACCTGCTTGGTCATCGGCACCACGACGTTGAGCTGTTCCCAGGCCTGCCGATCCTCCTGCTGGGCCCGCGCAGGCTCAGCGCCGAGGAGCAGCAGCAGAAGCGCGGCGCAGGGAAGATGGCGGATCATCGGCAGGCGATGGCACAAGCGCCGCCGGGCGATCAAGCCGAGCCTGTGCATCGTCGGCCGGCGGCGGGGCCTGAATTCGGCAGATCACGCAGCACCTGGTCCCTTGTGGATACCCCTGCGGCGCGTACCATCGGGAAGAGAATCGAAGGACGAAGACGATGCTTGGTCTGATCCTGCTTGCCGCTGCCGCCACCGCCCCCTGCCCAGTGGAGCGGGCGCGCTACGTGCTGCGCCACCACCCCGACTGGACTGCCGCGTATCGCCCGGTGGACAGCGGTTCGGACTGGCCGAGCGGCATCGCGCTTGCCGTCCACCGGCGTAGCACGCAGGAGACCTTCTGGTGGCTACCCTGGCAGGGCGGTACCGACGGCCTTCAAAACATCGCCTCGACCGAAGACGTCACCGCCCCCGACTGGCGTCCGCCCGATCCGGATGGCGGGCCGCGGCCGCAGGGCAACCGACAGTATCTCGGCTTCGATGCCGACTACAACCTGATCGACCGCGTGCCGCGCAGGGGAGACCCCGCGCCGGCGCACATGCTGTTCCCGAACGCCGCGGGCGCCGGCGACCGAGTGTTCGACTGGAAGGACTTTTTCGACCTTAGCGGCTGCTCGCCTGCGAAAGACGGGCGTCGCGCCTAGGTCGCCACCGAGGTCGAGAAATCCTCCGCCGCCGCACGCAGCTGGTTCAGCCGGTCGTCGACTTCTGTCACGTCGTGCTGGAGCGTGTCGATCTCGCTGGTAACGCTCTTGGTATCCTCGCGGATCGCACCGATCGTGGCGGACATCGAGTCCGCCGCAAGCGCGGTCTCGTCGACGGCGGCGGTGATCGCGGTGACGGTCTGCGCCTGCACTTCCATCGCAGTGCGGATGCGGTCGGCGCTTTCCTGGACTTCGGACACCGTCGCGCGGATCGAGGCGTTGGTTTCCACCGTCGAACGTGTCGCCGACTGGATCGCGGCGATCTTTGCGGCGATGTCGTCGGTGGCGCGCGCGGTCTGGCTGGCGAGGCTCTTCACTTCCTGTGCGACCACCGCGAAGCCGCGGCCGGCATCCCCTGCCCGCGCCGCCTCGATCGTCGCGTTGAGCGCGAGGAGATTGGTTTGCCCGGCGATGTCGCGGATCAGCCCGAGAATCGATTCGATCGACTTGGCGTGGTCGGAAAGCATCTCGCTCATCCCGACCGCCTCGCTTGCTTGACCGGAGGCGCGGGTGGCGATGCCGGCCGCCGCCTCGACTTCGGTGCGGGCATCCTCGATCGCGCGGATCAGCCCGGCGGCGGTCATGGCGGCCTCGCGCATCGCCACGGCCGACTGCTCGGCAGCGGCAGCGACCTCGCTGGCCTTGCCGAGCATCCCGCGCGCCGCGCTGGAGGCGCCCTGCGCCTGCACCCGGATGCGGTTGCCGAGCATCGTCGCGCCTTCGATCGATTCGGCGATGCTTGCGCGGAACTGGTCCGAGCGGGCGCGGCGCTCGTCGTGCACCGACTCGGCATCGCGCGCGCCGAGATGGCTGGTCATCAGGTCGACTTCGGCCATGCCGATGCGCTGGATCGCGTCGCACAGCCGCGCGAACCGGGCCATATCGTCGCCCAGCACCGCCTGCAGCGCCGTGATCGTGTGGCTATGGGCATAGGCGAAATGGCCGAACAGCACCGGCAGCGGGATGCCGTGCGCATAGCTGTCCTGCGCATAAGCGCAGATGATCTCGGCCCATTGCGCGCCCAGCGGCTGGCGGTAGCGGGTGCGCAGGAATGCCACGCCATCGATGACATAGCCTTCGGTATCGATCCGGCTGCGCATCCGCTGGCCGGCCTGGGTACCGAGAACGTGTCGCTGGCAGCTGCGCGCGATGCCTTCCCAGGCATGCTCCAGCAGGTCCGCGACTTCGCCACAGGCGGCGACCAGCGTGTCGTCCCAGTCATAGTCACGGCACCAGTCATCGAACCCGCGGACGCCGCCGCTCCACTGGCCGGGCTTGCGGCTGACCGCCGTTGCCGCCTCCATCACGCCGCAACCTTGGCGACAAACTCGCCGGCGCTGCCCTTCAGCGTGCCGAGCTGCTCGTCGAGCGTAGCAAACCCCTGCCCCACCCGGTCGATCTCGGAGGCAACTGCCTCGGTATCGGCGCGGATCGCACTGATCGTCGCCGACATCGAGTCCGCCGCCAGCGCAGTTTCATCCACTGCCGCGGTGATCGCGGTCACGGTCTGCGCCTGCACCTCCATCGCGGTGCGAATGCGGTTGGCGCTTTCCTGGACTTCGGAGACGGTCGCCCGGATCGAGGCGTTGGTCTCCACCGTCGAGCGCGTGGCCGACTGGATCGCGGCGATCTTGGCGGCGATGTCGTCGGTCGCCCGCGCGGTCTGGCTGGCGAGGCTCTTCACTTCCTGCGCCACCACCGCGAAACCGCGGCCGGCATCGCCGGCGCGCGCCGCCTCGATCGTGGCATTCAGCGCGAGCAGATTGGTCTGTCCGGCGATGTCGCGGATCAGCCCCAGGATCGATTCGATCGACTTGGCATGGTCGGACAGCATCTCGCTCATTCCCACCGCCTCGCTTGCCTGGCCGCTCGCGCGGGTGGCGATCGCCGCCGCCGCTTCGACTTCGGTGCGGGCGTCCTCGATCGCGCGGATCAGCCCGGCAGCGGTCATCGCCGCTTCGCGCATCGCCACCGCCGACTGTTCCGCCGCGGCCGCGACCTCGCTCGCCTTGCCGAGCATGCCGCGTGCGGAAGCGGAGGTGTGCACCGCCTGCCCGCGCAGTTCCTCGCCGCCGCGCGACGCCTGCTCGACGGTCGCACCGATCGAATTGTGGAACTCGGTGGCCAGCCGGTCGCGCGCCACCTGGGCGCTGTGCTCACGATACATGTTGTAGATCTCGACCGTGATGTCCGCCTCGAGCGCCGACAGCCGCATCAGCGTGTCGACCAACACCGGCAGCCGCGGATCGGTGCCGCCCACCCGCCGGATCAGCACTTCCAGCGCGGCCCGGTCGCTTGCGCTGATCATCGAGAGCAGCGCCATTGGCGGCACGCCCTTTTCATATGCGGCGGCAACCGAACGCTCGATCGACTCGATCCAGGTCTTGGTGGTGGTCTCGAGGAATCGGCTGCGCAGGAACACCACGCCCACGTCGATCATCTTCGCGGTGTCCGAGGGTGCCCAATCGCGCTCCTCGGGGAAGCAGCGGACCCATTGGTGCCAATAGGCCGCCGAGACCGCCTCGATCTCGGGTTCCAGAATCTCCCAGCATTCGCGACTCGATTGCTGGAGCGAGCCTTCGAAATCGAAGACGTGCAGCCGCGCCGCCACGTCGATCCGCGCGCTCATCGTGCCGGCCGCCGCCAGCGCCTGGGTGGAAACCGAATCGCTCACCTACGTCTCATCCCCGGTCGGCGGCCGGGCTTCGGCCGCATCGACCGCAACCTATGTGGCTACAGTGGTTAAGAGCCGGTTAGGAGCGGGTATGCGATGGCGACTCCGCAACATCTTGCGCCCACCGCCCGGCTGAACCTAAGGGCAATCCGTCTTGCATCCTCGTCTGGCGGGATTAAGGAAGCCCGCGTCGACCGAAAGGATTTATCGTTGGCCAACGTCCGCAACACGGCACGACCGCTGTCGCCGCATCTCGGCATCTATACCTGGGGGCCGCACATGGCGGTCTCGATCCTCCACCGCGCCACCGGCTCCGGCATGGCGACCGTCGGCACCGGGCTGTTCGTCTGGTGGCTGGTCGCGCTCGCTTATGGCCCCGATGCCTATGCGACGTTCCTCGACGTGTTCACGCTGTCGAACGGCAAGCTCAACATCCTCGGCTATATCGTCGGGATCGGGATGAGCCTGTCCTTCTTCCAGCACATGGCCTCGGGCGTGCGCCACCTGTTCCTCGACGCCGGCGCGAATTTCGAGCTGCGCGCGAACAAGCGCACCGCGCTCACCACCTTCGCGGTCAGCATCCTCGCCACCGCGATCTTCTGGGTCGTGCTTCTGGAGAAGGCCAATGGGTAACGGAACCCAGCTCGGTCGCGTCCGCGGCCTCGGCTCGGCGCATGAAGGCGCGGGCGAATGGTGGAAGCACAAGGTCTCGGCGGGGTCGAACCTGCTGCTGGTGCTGTGGCTGATCGTCTCGATCGCCCTGCTGCCGGCCTATGACTATGCGACGATGCAGGCCTGGATCGCCCAGCCGCTGGTCGCCGTGCCACTGATCCTCCTGGTGCTCAGCGTCACCTTCCACTTCCGTCACGGCCTGCAGGTCGTGATCGAGGATTATCAGCACAACGAGACGCGCTTCGTGCTGATCGTCCTGCTCGAATATTTCACGATCACCGTCCGCGTGCTCGCGATCTTCTCGATCCTGAAGATCGCCTTCACCTCCGTTGGAGTGGCTGCCTGATGCCCGCCGCCTACAAGATCATCGACCATATCTATGACACCGTCGTCGTCGGCGCGGGCGGCTCGGGCCTCCGTGCGGTGATGGAAGTGGCGCAGTCGGGTCTCAAGACCGCCTGCATCACCAAGGTGTTCCCGACGCGCAGCCACACGGTGGCGGCACAGGGCGGCATCGCCGCCAGCCTCGGCAACATGGGTCCGGACCACTGGACCTGGCACATGTACGACACCGTCAAGGGCTCCGACTGGCTCGGCGACCAGGACGCGATCGAGTATCTGACCCGCGAGGCCCCGGCCGCGGTGTACGAGCTCGAGCATGCCGGCATGCCGTTCAGCCGCACCGACGAGGGCAAGATCTATCAGCGCCCGTTCGGCGGCATGATGCAGAACATGGGCGAAGGTCCGCCCGCGCAGCGCACCTGCGCCGCGGCCGACCGTACCGGCCATGCGATGCTGCACACGCTGTACCAGCAGAGCCTGAAGTACGACGCGGACTTCTTCATCGAATATTTCGCGCTCGATCTGATCATGGAAAATGGCGAGTGCCGCGGCGTGATCGCGCTGTGCATGGAAGACGGTTCGATCCACCGCTTCCGCAGCCATGCGGTGGTGCTGGCGACGGGCGGCTATGGCCGCGTCTACCAGTCGGCCACCTCGGCGCACACCTGCACCGGCGACGGCAACGCGATGGTGCTCCGCGCCGGCCTGCCGCTGCAGGACATGGAGTTCGTCCAGTTCCACCCGACCGGCATCTACGGCGCGGGCGTGCTGATCACCGAGGGTGCGCGCGGCGAAGGCGGCTATCTCACCAACTCCGAGGGTGAGCGCTTCATGGAGCGCTATGCGCCGTCCGCCAAGGATCTCGCCAGCCGCGACGTCGTGTCGCGCTCGATGGCGATGGAGATCCGCGAGGGCCGCGGCGTGGGCAAGGAGAAGGACCATATCTACCTTCACCTGAACCATATCGACCCGAAGATCCTGGCCGAGCGCCTGCCCGGCATCACCGAGACCGGCAAGGTCTTCGCCGGCGTCGATCTCACCCGCCAGCCGCTGCCGGTGGTCCCGACCGTCCACTACAATATGGGCGGCATCCCGACCAACTATCACGGCGAAGTCGTCCATCTGAAGGACGGCAACCCGGATGCGGTGGTCCCCGGCCTGTTCGCGGTCGGCGAAGCGGCCTGCGTGTCGGTGCACGGCGCCAACCGCCTCGGCTCCAACTCGCTGATCGACCTCGTGGTGTTCGGTCGCGCGACCGGCAAGCGGATCGTCGACATCCTGAAGCCCAACACCCCGCACCACCCGCTGCCGAAGGATTCGGAAGCGCTGGCGCTGGGTCGCCTCGACCATTTCCGCAACGCGAACGGCGGCACCCGCACCTCGCAGCTGCGTGCCGACATGCAGAAGACGATGCAGCGCCACTGCGCCGTGTTCCGCACCGAGGAGCTGATGGCCGAGGGCGTGACCCACATGGAGCAGGTCTACAAGGGCCTGGAGGACGTGCATGTCAGCGATCGCTCGCTGATCTGGAACACCGATCTCGTCGAGACGCTGGAGCTGGACAATCTGCTCGGCCAGGCGATGGTGACGATCCGCAGCGCGATCAACCGCAAGGAAAGCCGCGGCGCCCATATGCACGAGGACTTCCCCGAGCGCGACGACGCCGGCTGGATGAAGCACACCATCGCGACGTTCGACGGCTGGGGCGGCAAGGGCGGCGCGACCGCGATCGATTATCGCCCGGTGCACGACTATACGCTCACCGACGCGATCGAGTATATCAAGCCGAAGAAGCGGGTATACTGATCCGCTAAGCGGATGGGTTTACGGAATGGCCGGGGCGGGGACGCTCCGGCCTTTTTGTTTGGGGTTGGCATCTGGTTGAACCCCACGCACCCTCACCCTTCCGGCGCTATCGCGCCTCCCTCCCTCTCCCGCAGGCGGGAGAGGGACTGAGATGCCCTCTCCCGCCTGCGGGAGAGGGAGGGGCCCGCTGCCGAAGGCAGTGGGAGGGTGAGGGTGACGGAGGGTAGCGGGAACTACCGCAGCACCCCGAACCGCGCACTCGCCAGATGGTGCGCATGGCAGATCGCCACCGCGAGCGCGTCCGCCGCATCGGCCCCGACGATCTTCACCCCCGGCAGCAGCCGCGAGACCATCGCATGGACCTGCTCCTTGTCGGCATTGCCCACGCCGACAACGGACTTCTTGACCGTGCTCGGCTTGTACTCGCCCACATCAATCCCCACCCGCGCGGCGGCGCATAGCACCACCCCGCGCGCCTGGCCGAGCTTGAGCGTCGACTGCGCGTTGGAATTGACGAACACTTCCTCGACCGCCGCCGCCTCGGGCGCATGATCGGCGATCAGCGCAGCGAGCATCGCATCGAGATGGGCAAGACGGCGCGGGAGCGAGGCCTTGGTGTCGGTGACCAGCTTGCCATGCGCGACATGGCCGAGCCGGTTCCCCTCTGCCCGGATCAGCCCCCAGCCGGTGGTCCCCAGGCCGGGATCGAGGCCAAGGATGATCACAGATCGTCCCCGGCACGGGGAGGGGGACCAGCCGAAGGCTGGTGGAGGGGGCTCTCCACCAGCGAGTACCTTGGGGAAGCCCCCCTCCACCACCGCTTCGCGGCGGTCCCCCTCCCCGTTCCGGGGAGGAGCGAGAAGATCAACCCAGCTTCTCCATCACGTCGTCCGGGATCTCGTAATTCCCCCACACGGTCTGGACGTCGTCGTCATCATCCAGCGCGTCGAGCAGCTTGAACAGCGTCGTGGCGTCGTCGGCGCCCACGGTCACCATGGTCTGCGGCCGCCAGGCGAGCTTGGCGCCCTCGGATTCGCCGAGCACCGGCTCCAGCGCCTTCGCGACTTCGTGCAGGTCGCCCTGCGCGGTCCAGATCTCGTGGCCGTCCTCGCTGCTGGTCACGTCCTCGGCGCCCGCTTCCAGCGCCGCCTCGAACACCTTCTCGGCGTCGCCGGCGCTCGCCGGGTAGGAGATCAGGCCCAGACGATCGAAGCCGTGGCTCACCGAGCCGGCGGTGCCCAGGTTGCCGCCGTTCTTCGACACCGCGGTGCGCACATTCGTGGCGGTGCGGTTGCGATTGTCGGTCAGCGCCTCGATGATCAGCGACACGCCCGCCGGGCCGAAGCCCTCGTAGCGGATCTCTTCGTAGTTATCGCCCTCGCCCTTGCTCGCCTTGTCGATCGCGCGCTGGATATTGTCCTTGGGCATCGACTGCGCCTTGGCGGCGTTGATCGCGGCGCGCAGGCGCGGGTTCATGTCCGGGTCCGGCAGACCCATCTTTGCCGCCACGGTGATTTCGCGGCTGAGCTTGGAGAACATCGCCGAGCGCTTCTTATCCTGCGCGCCCTTGCGGTGCATGATGTTCTTGAATTTGGAATGGCCTGCCATGGTGAACCCGAACTGCCTGCGGTCTGGAGAAGGTGGAAAGCGCTCGCCTTAGCGCGGTTGGCCGGCGAGCGCCATCGCGGGGCTCAGATGCCCAGCGCCTGCTTGTAGGTTTCGAGCAGCATCTCGGCCTCTTCGCGGTGATGCTTTTCCATCTTCCGCAGGCGGACGATGGTGCGCATCGTCTTCACGTCGAAGCCGGTCGACTTGGCTTCGGCATAGACGTCCTTGATGTCGTCGGCGATGCCCTTCTTCTCCTCTTCGAGACGCTCGACACGCTCGATCAGGAGGCGGAGCTGCTCGGCGGAAATATTGTCGGACATGGGTGTTCTAGCTCCTGAAGCATGGGATCGGACGAGGCACGCCGCGCGGGAGTCGCGCAGGTCGGATCGCCCGAAGGGAATGGAATCCAGCGGGCCCTGTACGCCAGCCGGCGCTTCCGCTCAACCTTAGTCCTGCGGGAAGACCTGCCGCTTGCCGCCCAGCTTGTGCACCACGCCGGCGCGCACCACCGTGTCGACATGCTCCAGCACCGTCACGTCCTGCAGCGGATCGCCGGCCACCGCGATCAGGTCCGCCGCCTTGCCCGGTTCCAGCGAGCCGAGCTGGTCCTTGCGGCCGAGCGCATCGGCGGCATCCAGCGTCGCCGCGCGAATCGCGCCCGCCGGGGTGAGGCCGGCGCGGACGAGCAGCGCGAATTCCTTGGCATTCTCGCCGTGGCGCGACACGCCGGTATCGGTGCCGAAGGCAACCTTCACCCCCGCCTTGATCGCCTTGGCGTGGCTTGCCGCTGCAGCAGCGGCCGCCGCTTCGGCCTTGGGGATCGTCGCAGGCGGGAGCTTACCGGCGCGGGCATTGGCGAGCGCGGTGACCGGGGCGATCATCGTCGGCACCAGCCAGGTGCCGTGCGCCTTCATCGCGGCGATGGTGGCGTCGTCCAGAAAGCTGCCATGCTCGATCGAATCGGCCCCCGCCTCCACCGCCCCGCGCACGCCCTCCGCCGCATGGGCGTGGACCGCGACGCGGCGACCGAAGGCATGCGCCGTCTCGACGATCGCCTTCATCTCCTCGTCGGACATCTGCTTGCCCAGGCCGCCCGCGACGTTGGAGAGCACGCCGCCGGTCGCGGCGAACTTGATCACCTGCGCGCCGAGCCCGATCTGCTGGCGGACCGCGCGGCGGCAATCGTCGGCGCCGTCGCAGGTGTTGATCTGGCGGTGCGCCACTGCCTCGGCGAATTCCTCCGCGAGCCCGTTGGTGCCGTCGCCATGCCCGCCCGAGACCGAGATCATCCGCCCGGCATTGACGATTCGCGGCCCCGCGATCGCGCCGCGCTCCACCGCATCGCGCAGCGCCCGGATCGCACGCGGGTTGCTGCCCAGATCGCGGACGGTGGTGAAACCCGCTTCCAGGTCGCGCCGAGCATCCTCGATGCCGATGACGAATTCGTCCGCCTCGTCCTCGGTGAGCGCGTTCATCCGCTCCTTCACCGGGTCGCCCTCGGAGAAGAGGTGGACGTGCAGGTCGATCAGCCCTGGCAGCACGAACTTGTCGCGCAGGTCGACCAGGGTCGCCCCTGCCTCGGGCACGACGAAGCCGTCGCGCACCTCGGCGACCTTGCCGTCGCGCAGGATCAGGGTGCTATTGCCGCGCGGCGCCTGGCCGGGCTTGTCCAGCAACCGCCCGGCCTGGACATAGGTGACCCTGGAGGAAGACTGGGCAAGGGCGGGAACGGCCACGGAACAGGCCAGCGTGGCCAGCAACAACGTCTTCATTCCCGTCTCCCCCTGTCGCGCCCCCGATTCAGGCCCGCCTCAGGCGTGGGGGTCGGTCATGCTGGGAGGATCACTGGCCGGGAAGCTCTCGTCAAGCGCCTCGTCGAGCTCCGCGTCGCGGCCCTCGTTCTTCTTCAGGCTCTCTTCCATCCGCGCCAATTGCTCAGGGCTCGCCTCGCTCTGGTACTTCGCCTTCCACTCGGATTGCTCCATCCCATAGACGATTCGGCGGGCATCGGCCTTGGCGATGCTGGGGTCGGCTTCGTGGATCCAGTCGCCCAGGCAGTTCCGGCAGAAGCCCGAAAGCCCCATCAGATCAATGTTCTGGGCATCGTGCCGGTGGCGCAGATGGCGCACCAGCCGGCGGAACGCTTTGGCCGCTGTTGCGTCGTCCAGGCGATCAAGTTCATCCATTCGGCACCTCCGGAGTTGATGTTAACGCATTTGGGGCTAGAGGCGGGCACGCACAAGCCGAGGAAGACAACGATGACACAGGCGATCTCCCCCCGCTCGCGCAAGGTGCGCGTCCTGGCAACTTTGGGACCCGCCAGCGCGTCCCCCGAAATGATCGAGAAGCTGTTCCGCGCCGGCGCCGATGCGTTCCGCATCAATATGAGCCATGGCGACCAGGCCTCGAAGATCCCGCTGTTCGAGGCGATCCGCGCGATGGAGGCGACCACGGGTCGCCCGACCACGATCCTGGCCGACCTTCAGGGGCCGAAGCTGCGCGTCGGCAAGTTCGCCGAGGGCAAGGTGATGCTGGTCACCGGCCACCAGTTCACGCTCGACCGTGATCCCACGCCCGGCGACGCCACCCGCGTCGAGCTGCCGCACCGCGAGATCTTCGAAGCCGCGCATGCCGATGCGCGGCTGCTGCTCGACGACGGCAAGCTGGTGTTGCGCGTGACCGACGTGGCGCCGGACCGGCTGACCACGATCGTCGAAGTCGGCGGCCCCTTGTCGAACAACAAGGGCCTCAACGTGCCCGACATGGTGCTGCCGCTCGCCGCGCTCACCGAGAAGGACCGCAGCGACCTCAGCTTCGCGGTGGAGCAGGGTGCCGACTGGATCGCGCTCAGCTTCGTCCAGCGTCCGGAGGATCTGATGGAAGCCCGCCGCCTGATCGGCGGCAAGGCGGCCCTGCTCGCCAAGATCGAGAAGCCGAGCGCCATTGCCCGCCTCGAGGAAATCCTCGAGCAGTGCGACGGCGTGATGGTGGCCCGCGGCGATCTCGGAGTCGAGCTGCCGCCGCAGACCGTGCCACCGCTGCAGAAGCGCATTGTCGAATCGGCGCGCCGCCTGGGCCGCCCGGTGATCGTCGCGACGCAGATGCTTGAATCGATGATCGAGAGCCCCTCGCCCACGCGCGCCGAAGTCTCGGACGTGGCGACCGCGGTCTATGACGGCGCCGACGCGATCATGCTCTCGGCCGAAAGCGCTGCGGGCAAGTGGCCGATCGAATCGGTGTCGATGATGAACTCGATCGCCGATGCGGTGGAGCGCGATCCCGCGCATGGCGACCGCGTCCACTTCACCGTCACCAAGCCCGATCCGACGACCGCCGACGCACTGGCCGAAGCGGCGAAGAACATCGCGGCGACGGTGTCGGCCTCGGCGATCATCTGCTTCACCAGCTCGGGCTCGACCGCACGCCGCATCGCCCGCGAGCGGCCGCTGGTGCCGATCCTGGTGCTGACCCCCGAGCGCGAAACCGCGCGCCGCCTGGGCCTGCTCTGGGGCACCCATGCGGTGAACACCCGCGACGTCGATTCGTTCGAGGAAATGGTCGCCAAGGCCAAGCGCATGGCGCTGCGCCACGGCCTCGCCAAGGCCGGCGACCGGGTGATCGTCTGCGCCGGCGTGCCGTTCAAGACGCCGGGTTCGACCAACGTGCTCCACGTGGTGACGCTGCTCGGCGACGAGCTGACCAGCTACACGGGTCCGGAAGGGAACTGAGCCCTGCAATCTTCCCCCTCCAGGGGGAGGTGGCGCGCGCCGCGCGACAGAAGGGGAGGTCCGCGACCAACTAGCGGTTCGACATCCTCCCCCTCCGTCAGGCTCCGCCTGACACCTCCCCCTGGCGGGGGAGGATTGGGGGACTACCCCCGCCCCATCCGTATCGCCGCACCGGCGACGAAGGGGCATCCTGCCACCAAGAGCAAGCTTATCGCCGCGAGCAGCTTGATCGCGCCGGGCTCGCCGCCAGTGGCACCGGCACCGAAGATCAGCAGCGGCACCGCGAAGGGCAGCATCACCAGCCCCGCCAGCGCGCCCGCCCCGCGCAACCCCGCCACCAGGGCCGCCGTCGCCACGCCCAGCGCCGCGAGACCTGGCGTGCCGATCGCCAGCCCAAGCAGGATCGTTCCCAGCGCCGTACCGGGCACGTGCAGCAACGCCGCCGCCACGCAGGTCGCGGCGAGCAGCGCGGGGCCAAAGCCCAGCCAGTGTCCGAGCATCTTCGCCGCCGCGATGCCGCTATCGGAATAGCCCCGCACCACCAGCTGATCGAGCACCCCGCTCTCGGCATCGGGCGTCACCAGCCGCTCGACTGGCAGCAGCGAGGCGAGCAGCGCCGCCGCCCAGATCACCCCGCCGCCGATGCGTGCCAGCAGCCGTCCGTCGGGCCCCACCGCGAAGGGAAACAGAATCGCGACGAGGAGGAAGAAGGCGATCGGCAGCACCAGCCCGCCGCTGCTCCATGCCCGCCGCAGTTCGCGCCACACGAGCGCGATCACAGCGCGATCTCCTGCGCGTCCGGCAGCGCGATCGGCTGGTGCGTCGCGACCAGCACGATGCCGCCGCCTGCGCGATGCGCCGCGATCCGCGCTTCCAGCATCGCGATCGAGGTCAGGTCGAGCCCGTTGGCGGGTTCGTCGAGCAGCCACGTCGGCGCCGCGCTCGCCAGCACCCGCGCGAAGGCCGCGCGCCGCCGCTGGCCGGTCGAGAGCAGCCGCACCGGCACATCGGCGATGTCGGCCAGCCCCACAGCCTTGAGCGCTTCGTCGACCGCGTCCGCTCGACCGTCGAGCCCCGCCCAGAAACCGAGTGCACCGGCCAATGTCCGTTCCGCATCCAGCGCCGCGGTCTCGCTGAGCAGCGCCCGCGCGCCCTCCCCCGTCACCTGCCCACCGAGCGGCGCGAGCAGCCCCGCAGCGATGCGGATCAGGCTCGACTTGCCGACGCCGTTGGGCCCGAGCACCAGCCCGGCCTCGCCGGGCGCGAGCGCGAAGGACAGCTCCTCGAACAGGATCCGCCCCCCGCGCAGGCAGGTCACGGCGTCAAAGGCAAGGCCGGGGGTCAATCGGCGGCGTCTTCCAGCGCGTGCATGTCGTCGTCGGACAGGCCGAAATGGTGGCCGACCTCGTGGACCACGACATGGTGGACCAGCCGTTCGAGCGATTCTCCGCTCTCCACCCATTCGTCGAGGATGGCGCGGCGATAGAGATGGATGCGATCGGGCAGACCGCCCGAATCGAATGCCGATTTCTCGCCGATCGGCTGACCATGGTAGAGGCCGCTCAAGCCGAACGGATCGTCGATGCCGAGCGCGTCAAGCGTCTCGTCGTCAGCGAACTCTTCGACCAGCAGCACCACGTCGGCGAGGTGCGGCTGGAAGGGCGCGGGGATGCGCGCCAGCGCGGCGCGGGCGAGGCGCTCGATCAGGGCGGCATCGGGGGCGAAGGTTGGCGCTTGCTCCGGCATGGCCGAATGCATAGGCGGTTGAGCAGATACCGAGCAAGGAGGGGATATATGGTAGCGCGTTTGACCGACGGCCTGCGCGAGGAGTCGCTCGCGGCCCTGCCCGCCTGGAACTATGAGCCGGGTCGCGACGCCATCACCCGCCGCTTCCTGTTCGCCGATTTCACCGAGGCGTTCGGCTTCATGACCCGCGTCGCGCTGATCGCCGAGAAGGCGGACCATCATCCCGAATGGTCGAACGTGTGGAACCGGGTCGACATCCTGCTGACCACGCATGACGCGGGCGGGCTGTCGACGCGCGACCTGCAGCTGGCGGCTGCGATCGACGCGCTGGTGAAGGGGTAAACGGACGAGACGCTAGCGGCTCTTTCGCCCCCCTTCCGCTTGCGGGAGGGGACGGGGGAGGGTGCGTGAGGGAGGCGAGGGCTGACATCTCGAAGATGTACTGCTTGACCGCCCCCCGCAGCGTCTCGCCCGCTTCCCTTACACACCCTCCCCTAACCCCTCCCGCAAGCGGAAGGGGGAATTAAATTACTCACTCCCCATCCGGCCGTTCGTAGAGATCCCAGCGATGCTCGCCGGTCACCGTATCGGCATAGGGCCGCCCGGCGGCGTCCTTGCTCGGCACATAGCGAAAGCGTTTCTGGATCAGCTTGCAGGTGGTCTCGTCGAGGTCGCGATTGCCGCTGCTCCGCGTGACGGTGCAGCTCGACACCCGCCCGTTCACGCCCACCACGAAGCGCAGCCCCACCGTGCCGCTCGCCCCGGCATCGAGCGCGGCGCGCGGATAATCGGCGTCGGAGATCCCGCCGCCGATCCAGCGCAGCGGCACCCCGCCCCCGCCGCCCGGCCCGTTGCCGCGGCCGCCGCTGCCGGTCCCTTCGCCCTCGCCGCCCGCACCGGTACCCGGTCCCGCGACCGGCGCGGCGCCGGAGGACGAATCGCTGGCCGTCGCTGGCGTAGGGGTCGTTATCATGGGGGGTGGCTGCAAGACGATCGGCGGAGGCGGCGCGACGACCTCGGTCGCCCGGGAAACGCGGTTGGGCGGCGCCGACGCGCCTTCGGCCTTGGGCGCCGCGCGCCGCTTGGCGGGTTCGGGCGCGGGCGGCGGCGGGGGTGGCGGCACGTCGAAGCTGATCAGATTCGCGCCCGGATCGGTGCGGACCACCGTCTGCGCCCGCAACCCTGCGAACAGAAGCGCCGCCAGCAGCGCCTCCACCGCGACCGCGGCGGCAGCCCCCCGTGCACGAGAGCCTCCGGAAATCACCGGAGTCGTCCCGATCGTTGCGGGTTCATGCAACCGAAATGTGGCATGGCACATTGATACGCTTCGAACACGAACCGAAAGATGGGGTCCGAATATGCGTAAGACAATCGCCGCGCTCGCTGCCTTTGCCCTGGTGATGCCGGTCGCGATGCCGATCAGCGTGGCCAGCGCCCAGTCGCGCTACGAAGGCAAATCCAAGTCCAGCCGCAACTATCGCTACGTCAAGCGCTGCCGCAAGTCGAAGGGCGAAGCGGGCCTGATCGCAGGCGGTGTCGCGGGTGCGCTCGCCGGTCCGTCGGTGGTCGGCGGCGGCCTGCTCGGCGCCGCGGCCGGCGGTGTTGCCGGTGCGCTGGGCGGCCGCGCGATCGACCGCACGATCACCGCGAAGAACCGCTGCGGCTACGTGCGCGTCCGCCGCTGAGCGATCGAAGGGGCGGGCCCGGTCCCGCCCCTTTCCAAACTGCCCTGCATCGGCCAGAAACCGGCCCTATGTCGCGGCGCCGAGCGCCCGCCCCCAAGATGCAGGAAGTACGCGTATGTCCAGCTATGCCGATCGTCTGAACGCCCTTCGTGCGCAACTCGCGCAGGACGCACTCGACGGTTTCGTCGTGCCGCTCACCGACGAGCACATGTCCGAATATGTCGGCGCCTATGCCCAGCGGCTGGCCTGGCTCACCGGCTTTCAGGGTTCGGCTGGCGCCGCCGTGGTGCTGGGCAGCGAGGCCGCGATCTTCACCGATGGGCGCTATACCCTCCAAGTCCGCCAGCAGGTCTCGGCCGACCACTGGGAATATGTCGGCGTGCCCGCGACCAGCATCGCCGACTGGCTGGGTGCGCATGCCCCGAACGGCGGTCGCATCGGCTATGATCCCTGGCTGCACACCCGCGCCTGGGTGGAGGAAGCCCGCAAGGCGCTGGCCGAGAAGGGCGCGACGCTAGTCCCCGTCACCCGCAACCCGATCGATGCCGTCTGGGCCGACCAGCCCAGTCCCTCCGACGCGCCGCTGGCGGTGCTCGACGAGGCGCTGGCCGGCAAGTCCTCCGCCGCCAAGCGCGCCGAGATTGCCGACTGGCTCCAGGCGCGGAACGCCGATGCGGTGGTGATCGCTGCACTCGATTCGATCGCCTGGACGTTCAACGTGCGCGGCGACGACGTGACCCACACGCCGGTCGCGCTCGCCTATACGGTGATCCATGCCGACGGCACCGCTGACCTGTTCGTCGCACCCGAGAAGGTGACCGATGCGGTGCGCCAGCATCTCGGCAACGCCGTGCGCATCCAGGATCGCGCTGCGTTCGCACCTGCGCTGGGCGGCTTCGCGGGCAAGCGCGTCGTGGCGGACCCGGGCACCGCGGTGTCGGCGATCTTCGACGGACTGGAAGCGGGCGGCGCCACGGTGCTCGCGCTGCGCGATCCGGTGATCCTCGCCAAGGCGATCAAGAACCCCGCCGAGGTTGCCGGGCACAAGGCCGCGCAGGCCCGCGACGGCGCCGCGCTCAGCCGCTTCCTCAAATGGTTCGAGGAAACCGCACCGCAGGGCGGGCTCACCGAGATGTCGGCGGCGGACAAGCTGCGCGCCTTCCGCGAGGCGACGGGTCGGTTCAAGGACCTGTCCTTCGACACCATCTCGGCGACCGGCCCGAACGGCGCGATCCCGCACTATAAGGTCACCGACGAATCGAGCCTGCCGATCGAGCGCGGCCAGCTGTTCCTTATCGATTCGGGCGGGCAATATGGCGACGGCACCACCGACGTCACCCGCGTGATGCCGGTCGGCGACGCCAGCCACGAGATGAAGGACCGCTTCACGCGCGTGCTCAAGGGCCATATCGCGATCGCTACCGCCATCTTCCCCGACGGCACCACCGGCGCGCAGATCGACGGCTTCGCGCGGCGGCCGCTGTGGGAAGCGGGGCTCGATTTCGCCCATGGCACCGGTCACGGCGTCGGCGCCTATCTCTCGGTGCACGAAGGCCCGCAGCGGATCGCTCCGCCCTCCTATCCCGGCGGGCAGGCGCTGGAGCCGCTGCGTGCGGGCATGTTCCTCTCGAACGAGCCCGGCTATTACAAGGCGGGCGAATACGGCATCCGGATCGAGAATCTGGTTCACGTCGTCGAGCGGACGATCCCCGGCGGCGACAAGCCGATGCTGGCGTTCGAGACGCTCACCTTCGCGCCGATCGAGCGCAGCCTGATCCTGCCCGAACTGCTGTCGTCGGAAGAGCGCGCCTGGCTAGATGCGTATCATGCCGAGGTGCTGGCGATTGTCGGCCCGCAGCTGGAGGGCGCGGAACGGACCTGGCTAGAAGCGAAGTGCGCGCCGATCGCGTGAACTGAAGATCCTCCCCGGCACGGGGAGGGGGACCAAGACGCGCAGCGGCTTGGTGGAGGGGGAGCACAGCGGGCCAGTCCCTTGTGGAGATCCCCCTCCACCACCGCCTACGGCGGCGGTCCCCCTCCCCGTTCCGGGGAGGATCGTCTCAGTCCGCCGATTCGGGGGGCGCTTCCGTCCCCTGCCCGGCTCCTTCCGCCTTCACTCCGCGCGCCTGCGCCTTCCGCCGCCGCAGGTTTTCGCGCAGTTTTTCGGCCAGTCGGGCCTGCTTATCCACATCCTTCATGCGAAAAGCGATAAACCGGCATGATGCGGGTTGACAATCACGGGTCCCCAAGCAAATAGGCCCCTCCCGCACGGCGCTGGTCGCCGCGGTTGGAAAACAGTGCTGCCGTAGCTCAGTGGTAGAGCGCATCCTTGGTAAGGCTGAGGTCGCGAGTTCAATCCTCGCCGGCAGCACCATTTTCCCCTTCATGACAGAAGAGTTTGCCCGCAAGGGCCTCGCCGCTGGCGCGGCTTTGCCGATATGTCTCCAAACAACGTCATCCCGGCGGAAGCCGGGATCCATTCGCCTGTAGGTTTCAGCTAGAGCCGAAGCGTCGGCCCCAATGGATGCCGACTGGTGGAGGGAGCGGCCACACCGACCGCCCCGGCACCCCTCACCCCCGCCGCAGCCCGTCGATCCGCACCACCGGCACCGTCCCGAGCCCCTTGGGCAGCGTCACCGTCAGCCCCGCCTGCGATTGCCGGAATGGGACGTCGCCGCCGCCCAGCAGCCGCGCCCGCGCCACCCGCCCCGCCTTCAGCCCTAGCGCCTCCACCGTCACCGGTCCGCTCGGCGCCTTGAGGAAGAACAGGTACAGCGTGTCGCCCTTGGTGGTGAAGCGCACGTCCCGCTCGGTGAAGCCCTTGAAGCCGTTCTCGTTCTGCATGCCCGCGGCGAGCTGGGTTGGCCCCTCGCCATAGACGCGCCACGGCCGGGTGCCGAACACCGCCTCGCTGTTCACCGCCATCCAGGCGCCGAGATCATCGAGGATGCGCTCTTCCTCCGAGTCGATCGATCCGTCGCCGCGCTGCGGCACCGAGAGCAGCAGGTTGCCGTTCTTCGAGATCACGTCGGCCAGGCGCTGGAGCACGTCGTTCGCCGACTTGTAGCGCTTCTCGGTGTAGAGGCTTCGCTTGTAGAACCAGTCGCCCAGGCAGGTGTCGGTCTGCCAGGGCTCGTCCCACAGCCGGTCGGCGAAGCCGCGCTCGACATCCTGCACCAGCCCGAAGCGTGCATAGGGCTTCAACTGCTTGGCGTTGAGCACCACGTCGATCTTGCCGCGCTTCGCGATCGAGCGGTTATAGTAATCGGCCGCCGCGGCCAGCCCCACGGGTCCGAAGGGCAGCTCGTAATCGTCGAAATAGCAGAGGTCGGGCTGGTATTTGGTGACCAGGTCGACCTGCCGCTGCAGCCAGCGCGTCGCATAGGCAGCGTCGCCGGCGGGGCCGTGCTCGACCCACTGGCCGTCATGATCCTCGTGCCACTTGCCCATTGCCTGCATCGTGTCGATGCCGTCGGGCGCGACGATGTGCTTGCCGGTGTAGAGCAGCTGCGGATCGAGCCCCTCCCACCATTTGCCCGCGCCGTCCGCCTTGGTCAGGCGGAAGGCGTCGTAGCGCTCGCCCTTGCGCGCGCCTTCGGGATCATAGCCATAGGCGGGCTGGTACCAGTGCCAGGCATGCGCGGCATGGTTGGAGACGCCGAAGCGAAGCCCATGCGCGCGCGCCACCTTTTCCCAGGTGCCGACCACGTCGCGCTTTGGGCCCACGCGCAGGCTGTTCCAGGGATGGTAGGCGCTGTCATAGCAGTCGAGATTGTCGTGGTGGCAGGCCAGCGACACGAAATATTTGGCACCGGCCTTCACATAGCGCCGCATCAGCGCCTCCGGGTCCCAGCGCTCGGCGGTCCAGCGATTCTGGACCTCCATGAAGCCGACATCGGCAGGGTGGCCATAGGTCTTGCGGTGGAAGTCCGAGGCGGGGTGGCCCTGCATGTACATGAAGCGGCCATACCAGTCGCCCTGCTCGGGCACGGACTGCGGGCCCCAGTGCGACCAGATCCCGAACTTCGCGTCGCGAAACCAGTCCGGATAGCGGTAGTTCGCGACCAGCGACGGCCAGCTTGCCTGCACCGGCCCCTGTGCCGTCACCTGCGCCCGCGCCACCGCAGGGAGCGCCGCCAGCCCCGCCAGCACGCCACGCCGCCGCCACCCTGATCCGATCATTATTACCTCCGCTGCACCATCACGATACCAGCTTGATACCGCACTGCGACGGGAACGCCATCGCCCCATCGATCGGCGCCGGTTGCGCCGTGCCGGTGATTCTGCAACCACGCCGCGGTACCGCTACCAGAATCGGCAGCAAGGCACCGCGAAGCCTGGACGTTCGCCCTGGCACGGCCGCGCCGCAGAGAGAGGAATGCCCATGTTCGAAGACTTGACGCGCCGAACGATGCTCACCGGCATGGCCGCCACCGCCACGCTGGCTGCGCTGCCCGCCCATGCTGCGGGTGAAGACGAGGTGCTGCCGCTCTGGCCGGGCTCGCCGCCGGGATCGCCCGCCACCCCGCCGACGCCGAAATACGAGCAGCGCTCGAAGGACCCGAATTTCAACGATCGCTGGCTGACCGGCGTCGATCGCCCGTCGCTCACCGTGCGCCGTCCCGCCACGCCCAACGGCGCCGCGGTGATGCTGATGCCGGGCGGCGGCTATGGCTTCCTCGCGATCGACAATGAGGGCGAGGAACAGGCGCGCTGGCTCAATGCGCTGGGCATCACCGCCTTCATCCTGCGCTACCGCATCCCCACCGAGGGCTGGGCCAACCGTTCCACCGTGCCCCTCGCCGACGCGCAGCGCGGGCTGCGGCTGATCCGCGCCTCGGCCAAGCGCTACGGCATTGACCCCGCGAGGATCGCGACGATCGGCTTCTCGGCCGGCGGCCACCTCGCCGGCAGCCTGGCGACCCGCCATGCCGAGCGCGTCTACACCCCCGTCGACGCCGCCGACCAGCTTTCCGCCCGCCCCGATCTCGCCGGGCTGATCTACCCGGTGGTGAGCATGGCCGCGCCGTTCACCCATATCGGCTCGCGCGATCAGCTGTTCGGCACCGGCGCCGATCCCAAGGCGCTCGACGCCGCGTCGGTGGAGAAGCGCGTCACTGCCGAGACGCCGCCGATCTTCCTCACCCATGCCAGTGACGACGGGCTGGTGCCGATCGAGAACAGCATCGCGCTCTACCAGGCGCTGCTCGCCGCCAAGCGCCCGGGCGAGTTGCATGCGTTCGACCAGGGCGGCCACGGTTTCGGCGTGCGCCTGCCCAAGACGGTGCCCGCCTCGGCCTGGCCGACCCTGTTCGCAGCCTATGCGCGGCGGCTGGGGCTGCTCGCCGGCTGAACGCAACGATCGGCGTCCCGAAGCGTCTTTTCCTTGAATAATCAATGAGGAGGCGCCGCATGGACCCGAGAACCGAACCCGTCGAGAAGCGCGCCCGCAAGGGGCTCGGCGCCGTCGCGCTGATCGTACTGGCGATCATCGCGACGGTGTTTGTCGGCTACAACATCTACTACGCCGTCACGCCGGGCTGAGCCTAGTCGGCGCCCAGCCGGGCGCGGCGGCGGCGGACCGGGCTGGCGATCGACAGGCTGGGCACCACCGGCGACTCCACCCGATCGAACCAGCCGAGCGCCGAGGAGATCGCCGTCGCCGTGCTCCGCAGGACCGCCAGTGCCTCTTCCTGCGAGACGTGCGGCGCGTCGTCGATCGCCGCCAGGAACGGAATGGTCAGCGCCGCGACGACATGGCCGTCGAAACCGAAGATCGGGCAGCTCATGTCCGATACGCCCGCCATCCGCGCGCTGGGGATCGATTCATACCCCTTGGCGCGCACCTCGCCCAACCGATCCAGCAACTCCCTGGGAAGCCCCTTCGGGTACAGCGCTGCGCGCCGCTCCTCGTCCATCGCCGAAAGCAGCACATGGCCCGAACAGCTGGTCAGCAGGTCGATCTCGGTGCCCAGCCGCACCGCGAATCCGGTCTGGCCCGGGCTCTCCTGCCGCGCGACGATCAACCCGCGCGTGCCGTTGACCACCACCAGGTGGCAGGATTGCACCGTCGCCGCCGCCAGGCTGTGCATCAGCGGCGTCGCGACGTGGGTGAGCTCCTGCGCCGGCGTGGCGCGGTGAGCGATTTCCAGCACGCGGTAGGTCACCCGGTAGCGATCGCTGGCGCCGTCCTTGTGCAGCCACCCCCGCCGATCGAGCACGACGATGATGCGGAACAGCTCGCTGATCGATCGCCCCAGCCGCTGCGCGATCTCGCTGATCGTCAGCCCCTGCGGCTCGGTGCCGAGCAGTTCGATGACGTCGATCGCCTTTTCCAGCGCAGGCGCGGCATAGGCGGGCGATTTGTCGGCCGACGCGGTGGGTGCATTCTCGCTCATGCCAGCTAGGCTAGCCAATGCGACGAGCGGTGTCATGCCACTTGCGAACAATCGCGGCTTGCGCCTAAGAATGTGAAAGTCATTTTGACCTATGAAAACGTTCTGAAGGAGTTGGGGAGGCGATGCGTTTCGGCAACAAGACCGCGCTGGTAACCGCGGCAGGGCACGGCATCGGCCGCGCGACCGCGCTGCGACTGCGCGACGAGGGCGCCAGGGTGTTCGCGCTCGACCGCGACGCTGCCGCGCTCGCGACGCTCGACGGCGTGGAGCCGGTGGTGCTCGATCTGCTCGATGCCGACGCCATCGCCGCACTCCCCGAGACGATCGGCCAGGTCGACGTGCTCGCCAACATCGCCGGTTTCGTGGCGGCGGGCTCGATCCTCGACGGGACCGACGCCGACTGGATGCTCTCCTTCGACCTCAACGTCCATGCGATGCACCGCATGATCCGCGCCTTCCTGCCGGGCATGCTGGCGCAAGGCGGCGGCGCGATCGTCAACATGTCGTCGATTGCGTCGAGCGTGAAGGGCATCCCCAACCGCCATGCCTATGGTGCCTCGAAGGCAGCCGTAATCGGCCTGACCAAATCGGTGGCGGCGGACTTCGTCGCCAAGGGCATCCGCTGCAACGCGGTGTGCCCGGGCACGGTCGACACGCCCAGCCTCCGCCAGCGCGTCGCCGAACAGGCCGCGCAGCAGGGCATCGCGGTCGAGGAAGCACATGCCGCCTTCGTCGCGCGCCAGCCCATGGGTCGGCTCGGCCTGGAAGACGAGATCGCCGCGCTGATCTGTTACCTCGCCAGCGACGAGGCCAGCTTCACCACCGGCGCGGTGCATGTGATCGACGGCGGGTGGGTGAACTGATGGACATGGCGACTTCCACCCAGGCGACGCTCGGCGCCCGCATCACCGGCCTGCGCACGATCGACCTGCGCTTCCCGACCAGCGCCTCGCTCGACGGCTCCGACGCGATGAACCCGGACCCCGATTATTCGGCGGCCTATGTCATCCTGGAAACCGACGTGCCGGGCCTCGAAGGCCATGGCCTCACCTTCACCATCGGCCGCGGCAACGACATCTGCGTCGCCGCGATCGAGGCGATGCGCCACCTGGTGATCGGCCTCGACCTCGCCTGGATCGCCGAGGAGCCCGCGCGGATGTGGCGGCACCTGACCGGCGACAGCCAGCTGCGCTGGATCGGCCCGGACAAGGGCGCGATGCACCTCGCCACCGGCGCGGTGGTCAATGCGATCTGGGACCTCTGGGCCAAGGCCGAGGGCAAGCCGGTGTGGAAGCTCGTCGCGGACATGACGCCCGAGCAGCTCGTCCGCGCGATCGACTTCCGCTACCTCACCGATGCGATCACGCCCGAACAGGCGCTCGCCCTGCTCGCCGAGCGCGCCGCCGGCAAGGCCGAGCGCGTCGCCACGCTCGAGGCAAACGGCTATCCCTGCTACACCACGTCGGCCGGTTGGTTGGGCTATCCCGACGAGAAATTGCGCCGCCTCGCGCAGGAAGCGGTCGATGCCGGCTTCCACCATATCAAGCTCAAGGTCGGCCGCGACCTGGAGGACGATATCCGCCGCGTCCGCATCGCCCGCGAAGTGCTCGGGCCGGATCGCAAGCTGATGATCGACGCCAATCAGGTCTGGGAAGTCGGCCAGGCGATCGAGTGGGTCAACGCTCTCGCCTTCGCCAAGCCCTGGTTCATCGAGGAGCCGACCAGCCCCGACGACGTGCTCGGCCACAAGGCGATCCGCGACGGCATCGGCCAGGTACAGGTCGCGACCGGCGAGATGTGCCAGAACCGCATCCTGTTCAAGCAGTTCATGGCGGTGGGCGCGGTGGACGTGATCCAGCTCGACGCCTGCCGGATCGGCGGGGTGAACGAGGCGCTGGCGGTGCTGCTGCTCGCCGCCCGCTACGGCCTGCCGGTATGCCCGCATGCCGGCGGCGTGGGGCTGTGCGAATACGTCCAGCACTTGTCGATGATCGACTATCTGTGCTTTGCCGGCACCATGGACGGCAGGGTCATCGAATATGTGGATCATCTCCATGAACATTTCCTGGAGCCCTGCGTGATCCGCGACGCGGCGTACATGCCGCCGCAGCGCCCCGGCTATTCGATCGAGATGAAGCCCGAGACGCTCGTCCAATATCGGTTCGGCGCATGAACCTGGGGCTCGCCGGCAAGGTCGTTATCGTCACCGGCGGCTCGTCGGGGATCGGTGCCGCGATCGTGGCGGGACTGGCGCGCGAAGGCGCGGTCCCCGCCATCGTCTCGCGCGAACCGCCCCGGCCCGAGCTGGTCGCGCAGCTCGGCGAGGACTGGCTGTTCCACCCCTGCGAGCTCGCCGAGGACGATGCCGTGGTCGCCGCGGTCGACGCGGTGGCGGCGCGCTTCGGGCGGATCGACGGGCTGGTCAACAATGCCGGGCTCAACGACAATCTCGGCTTCGAGGCGACCCCGGCGCAGTTCCGCGCCTCGCTCGACATCAACCTCGTCCACTATTTCGGCATGGCGCGCGCGGCCCTCCCGCACCTCAAGTCGGCGCAGGGCGCGATCGTCAATATCGGCTCGAAGACCTCGATCACCGGGCAGGGCCACACCAGCGCCTATGCCGCCGCCAAGGGCGCGGTGCTGGCGCTGACCCGCGAATGGGCGGTGGCGCTGCGCGGCGACGGCATCCGCGTCAATGCGATCGTGCCCGCCGAGGTCGAGACCCCGGCCTATGCCGAATGGCTGAAGAGCTTCGACGACCCCGCCGCAAGGCGCGCGGAGATCGAGCGCCGCGTGCCCTTCGGCCACCGCTTCACCACGCCCGAAGAGATCGCCGACACCGCGCTGTTCCTGCTTTCCGGGCGGGCCAGCCACACCACCGGCCAGTGGCTGTTCGTCGACGGCGGCTACACGCATCTGGACCGCGCCATCGAATGACCCCAACAGGGGCGTCGCACCAAGGAGAGGACACATGGCCAGCAAGGCCGGACGCTACACCCCCGCCATCATCCTGACGGTCTCGCTGTTCTTCCTGTGGGGAATGGCGAACAACCTCAACGACATCCTGATCGCGCATTTCCGCCGCGCCTTCACGCTGAGCGATTTCGAGACCAGCTTCGTCCAGCAGGCCTTCTACATGGGCTATTTCCTGCTCGCGACGCCGGCGGCGATGCTCGCGCGGCGGCGGGGCTACAAGGCCGCGATCGTGACGGGACTCACCCTTTACGCGATCGGCGCGTTGCTCTTCTATCCGGCGACGCATTTCGGCGAATATCGCTGGTTCCTCGCCGCGCTGTTCGTGATCGCCTGCGGCCTGGCCTTTCTCGAAACTTCGGCCAGCCCGCTGATCGCCGAGCTCGGCAGCCCCGAAGGCGCCGCGCGCCGGCTCAACTTCGCCCAGGCGGCCAATCCGCTCGGCACGATCTTCGGCGTGCTGGTCGGCAAATATTTCATCCTCTCCAGCTTCGCGCAGGACGATCACGCGCTCGCCTCGATGTCCGCCGCCGAGCGGACCGCGACGCTGCGCGGCGAGCTCGCCTCGGTGCAGACGCCCTATCTGGTGATCGGACTGGTGGTGCTCGCCTTCGCGATCGCCGCCGCGCTGATCGCTTTCCCGGACAACCGCCGCGACGGCGACGCGCCCGCGGTGCCGACGGGCAAGGCGCTCGGCACCGTGCTGCGCAACCGGACGCTGCTGTTCGCGGTGGTGGCGCAGTTCTTCTATGTCGGCGCGCAGGTGGGGCTGTGGAGCTACACGATCCGCTACGCCCAGGTGAACCTGCCCGGCCTCACCGAGCAGGGCGCTGCCGACTATCTCTTCGCCAGCCTGGTGCTGTTCGGCGTGGGCCGTTTCGTCGGCGCGGCGATGCTCGGCAAGGTCTCGGCGCCGCAGCTGCTGGTGGTGTTCGCCGGGCTCTCGGCGGCGCTGGCGGCAGTGGCGGTGTTCGTCGGCGGGACGACCGGGCTCTATGCGCTGGTCGCGGCGAGCTTCTTCATGTCGATCCAGTTCCCGACGATCTTCGCGATCGGCATCGGCGGTCTGGGCCCGCTCAAGCAGATTGGCGCCTCGCTGATCGTGATGGCGATCATCGGCGGCGCGGTGCTGACCGCGGCGATGGGGCATGTGTCCGACCTCGCGGGGATCAACCTCGCGCTGCTGGTACCGGCGGTGGCGTTCCTGGTGGTGCTGGGCTTTGGCGTGCGCGCGACGGGGGCGGCGGGGGATGTGGCACTGGCGCCGGCGGGGCATTGAAGCGCTCTTAAGCCCCTCCCCCTGAGGGAAGGGGCTTAAGAAGAAGATCAGCCGACCAGTACCACATGCAGGAACCGCGGGCCGTGCGCGCCCCGCACGTACGTGCCTTCGATGTCGGTCGTGCCGCTGACGCCCGTTACCCAGTAGTGTGCGCGCGGCACTGCCCCGCCCGGCGCCGCATCCTCCAGCCAGCGAACCAGGCCGGCGACTTCCAGCACGACGATGTGCCGCAGCGCCAGGAAGTTGGGCAGCATCGGTGCTTCCGGCGAGGTCTCGAACACCAGCGAGCCCGTTTCCGCCACCCCGGCGCGGGCGAAGGCGAGCACCGTGCCGTCGTCGGCCGGGCAGTCTGCCAGCCCCGTCAGCCCCGACCAATCGAGCCCGTCCACTCGCGCATCGGGCGGCAGCCACAGCGCCGGTGTCGCCCCCTCGGCCGCAAGATACTCCGCCACCGCCTCCGGCAAGTCTGCCAGAGACCCGATCCGCGCGTGCGTCGCCGCCACGCTCGGCAGCGCGAGCTGCGCCAGGAAACGCGCCACCAGATCCTCCGGCCCCGCCGGCCGCTCACGTTCCTCGCCCGCGAGCAAACAGGCCGCCTCCGCCGCCAGCAGCGCTGGATCCCGCGCCGTCCCCAGCCGCGCCAGGATCGCGTCGCGTGCGCTCATCGTTCGCCCTTTCGGTAGCGGTCCATGAAGCTCTCCGGCGCGGGTGCGGGGAAGTCGCGCCCGCCGGTCCAGCCGCCGGCCAGCGGCAGCTTCGCGATCCAGCCGCGCCCGGCCAGCCGCATCGCCCGGATCGCCCAGCGCACCCCCGTCCGGTACGCCCAAGGCCGCCGCGCCGCCCAGGCCCAGAGCCCCAGCCCTGAGCGCAGCGTCACCGGCTCCAGCCCCTCGCGCCAGCTCTTCTCGCGCCAGCCGCGCAGCAGCGTCGGCAGCGGGATCGCGACCGGGCACACCTCCTGGCACTTGCCGTTCATCGTGCACGCGTTCGGCAGGTCGCGGCTCGCCGCCAGCCCGTCGAGCGCCGGGGTCAGCACCGATCCCATGGGCCCCGGATAGGTGCCGCCATAGGCATGGCCGCCGATCTGGCGGAACACCACGCAGTGGTTCATGCACGCGCCGCAGCGGATGCAGCGGAGCATCTCCGCCAGCCCGTCGCCCCGCATCGCGCTGCGGCCATTGTCGACCAGCACGATGTGCATCTCCTCCGGCCCGTCGCGGTCCCCCGCCCGCTTCGGCCCGGCATAGAAAGTGGTGTACTGGGTCAGCGCCGCGCCGGTCGCCGAGCGGGCGAGCAGCCGCAGCAGATGCACGGCATGGTCCATCGAGGGGACCAGCTTCTCGATCCCCGCGGTCACGATATGCACGCGCGGCGGCACCAGCGAGAGCTCGGCATTGCCCTCGTTGGTGACGGTGCAGATCTGCCCCGAATCCGCGATCAGGAAATTGGCGCCCGAGATGCCGACATCGGCGCCCAGCATCTCGCCCCGTAGCTGTCGCCTTGCACTCGCCGCCATCGCGACGATGCTTTCCTCGACATGCGGTTCGCGGTGGCGGGCATGGAAGAGTTCGGAGACCTGCTCGCGCGTCTTGTGCATCGCCGGCCAGATGATGTGCGAGGGCCGCTCGCCAGCGAGCTGGATGATGTGTTCGGCAAGATCGGTCTCGACCCGGCCGATGCCTGCTGCCTCCAGCGCATGCGGCAGGCCGATCTCCTCACCGAGCATCGACTTGGAGCGCGCGACGCTCTTCGCCCCCGCCTTGCGGCAGATGTCCACGACGATCGCACAGGCCTCGTCGGCGGTGGCTGCCCAATGGACCGTCGCGCCCGAAGCGGTCGCCGCCGCCTCGAACTGGAGGAGATAGGCCCCGAGATTGGCGATCACATGGTCCTTGATCGCCGCCGCCCGCTCGCGCGCCGCGCCGAAGCTGGGCCAGGCGCCGATCGCCGCGCCCCGCTTGGCCTCAGCGGTGCCGGCGGTACGCTCGACTGCGATCTTGAGCTGGCGGTCGGCGAGCGCGGCATCGACGCGCGCGTCGAAGGCGCGGCTCATTGCGCTTCGCCGATCGCCGGGCCGTCGGCCATGCCGGCCAGCACCTCGATGGTGTGGAAGGCGCGGACGTCCGACCCGCGCCGGTGCAGCTTGCCCGCCAGGTTCATCAGGCAGCCGAGGTCACCAGCCAGCAGCAGCCCCGCGCCCGTAGCCTCCACCGCCGTGGCCTTCTCGTCGGCGATCGCATTGGAGATGGCCGGATATTTCACGCAGAAGGTGCCGCCGAAGCCACAGCAGGTCTCCTCGCCGGCAAGCGGCACGAGGTCCAGCCCGTCGACCGCGCCGAGCAGCCGCCGCGGCTGCGCCTTGATGCCCAGCTCGCGCAGGCCCGAGCAGCTGTCGTGATAGGTCGCGGTCGCCGGCAGCGTCACGCCCTCGGGCCGCCAGCCGCGCGCGTCGAGCCAGGTGAGGATCTCCCAGGTCTTGGCCGCCACCGCTTCGGCCCGCGCCGCCCATGCGGGATCGTCGGCAAGCAGTTCGGGATAGTGGCAGCGGATCGTCCCCGCGCAGCTGCCCGAGGGGACGACGATCGCCTCGTACGGTTCCAGCATCGCGACGTTACGCCGCGCGAAATCGGTCGCCGTCGCGCGGTCGCCTGAGTTGAGCGCCGGCTGGCCGCAACAGGTCTGCGCCTCCGGCACCACTACCTCGCACCCGGCATCGGCCAGCGCCCGCAACGCCGCGAAGCCCACCCGGGGCCGCATCGCATCGACCAGGCAGGTGACGAACAGCGCGACGCGAGATGGCGGGGAACTCATATCCATGCGGCCCTTTCGCATATCGGCACCTGTGCTTCCACAGGAACGGGCTAGCCCGCCGCGGCTTCGGCCTGCATCGCGGCCACTTCGTGTCGGATCATCTTGAGTACCAGCGCGGCGGCGCGGTCGGTATCCTCGGCGGGACTGAGGAAGCGATGCTGCATCAGTCCCAGCGCCGTCGCGGTGATCAGGTCGGTCAGCGCACAGCGCCGCTCGGCAAAGGCGTCGCCCGGAATCAGCGCGGTCAGCGCCGCGAGCATGGTGCCGCGCACGTCCTCACGCGTTTCCTCGAAGATCGCGGCAATGCGTCCATTGCGCGCCGACTCGGCGACGATCTCGGCGAACAGCGGATCGGATTCGTCGGGTTCGGGGCGGATGAAGTCGCCCAGCCAGTTCCATACGAACTCCGGATCGCCGCTCTTGATTCCCGCGCACAGCGACTCGGGCGCGAGGAAATCCATGCAGTCGGCTTGCACAATTTGCGCGACAATCGCCTCCTTGGAGGAAAAATCGCGATAAATTTGACCGACCGCAATGCCCGATTCCTTGGCAATCTGGGCCACGCCGGTTGCGTGAAAACCGTTCGCAATGAACAACCTGCGCGCGGCGGACACGATTTTTTCGCGCCGCAACAGGGCCTTATCGCGGTGGGGAACTCCGCCTTCTTCCGTGGTTTCTGCCATCGGGCGTCCCTATAAAACCATCTTGACCGAGTCACTCGCTTCGCAGTAGCGGCGAATGTGAGCGAACGTTCACTCACATATATCACAACGGCAGGCATCCGCATGACTTTTTTCCGTCACACCGCGCCGGCTCTCGCGCTTGTCCTCGCCGCCTGTGGCGGTCAGTCCCAGCAGCAGGGTGCCGGGGCCTCCGGCGCCGCCGGCGGCCAGCAGGCGGCGCCGCCGCCGGTCTCCTATGTCGTCGTCCAGCAGCAGGCGGTGCCGCTCACCAGCGAACTGCCCGGCCGGCTGAGCCCCTATGAGAGCTCGGACGTGCGGCCGCAGGTCAACGGCCTGATCCTGGAGCGGCTGTTCACCGAAGGCGACATGGTGCGCCAAGGCCAGCCGCTCTACCGGATCGATCCGGCGCCCTACCGCGCCGCCGTCGCCAGCGCCCGCGCCGCGCTGACCCGCTCGCAGGCCGCGATCGCGTCGAGCGAGGCGCTCGCGCGTCGCTATGGCGAACTGGTCAAGATCAACGCGATCTCGAAGCAGGAATATGAGAATGCGGTGACCAGCGCCGCCCAGGCCCGCGCCGATGTCGCCGCGCAGAAAGCCGCGCTCGCCACCGCCGAGATCGACCTTGCCCGCACCACGATCCGCGCGCCGATCAGCGGCAAGATCGGTCGGTCGCTCTACACCACCGGCGCGCTGGTCTCGGCATCGCAGACCAATGCGCTGACCACGATCCAGCGGCTCGACCCGATCTATGTCGACATCCAGCAGTCGAGCGCCGACATCCTCAAGCTGCGCCAGTCGATCATGGCGGGCCAGGTCGCGCGCGACGGCAACGCCAAGGTCGCGCTGACGCTGGAGGACGGCACCAACTACGGCCCGCAGGGCACGATGCGCTTCGCCGACGTGACCGTCGACGAGACCACCGGCAGCCAGGTGATCCGCGCGCTGTTCCCCAACCCCAACGGGTTGCTGCTGCCGGGCATGTTTGTCCGCGCCCGCCTTGTCGAGGGCACCCAGCAGAACGCGATGCTGGTGCCGCAGCGCGCCGTCAGCCGCGACGAGCGCGGCAACCCGACGGTGCTGATCGTCGGCGCCGGCAACAAGATCGAGCCGCGCCCGATCCAGACCAGCCGGACCGCCGGCGACGCATGGATCGTTACCGGCGGGCTCAAGCCGGGCGACAAGGTGATCGTCGAGGGCGCGATGATGCTGCGCCCGGGCATGCCGGTCACGCCGCAGCCCTGGAATCCGAACGCCAAGCCCGCCCAGGGCCAGCCGGGTGCCGCCGCGCCTGCCCAAGGGAAGTAAGCCCTTATGTCGCGCTATTTCATCGATCGGCCCATCTTCGCCTGGGTCATCGCGATCATCATCATGCTGGCGGGCATCCTCGCGATCCGCAGCCTGCCGATCGCGCAGTTCCCGGCGATCGCGCCGCCCGCCGTCTCGATCACCGCGACCTATCCGGGCGCGGATGCCCGGACGCTGGAAAACACGACGACGCAGATCATCGAGCAGCAGCTGAAGGGCATCGATCACCTTCGCTATTTCTCGTCCTCGTCCTCGTCGGCGGGCACCGTTACGATCACCCTCACCTTCGAGCAGGGCACCAATCCTGACATCGCCCAGGTGCAGGTGCAGAACAAGCTGCAGGCGGCCACCCCGCTCCTGCCGCAGGAAGTGCAGCAGCAGGGCATCCAGGTCGCCAAGGCCACCCAGAACTTCCTGGTGGTGATCGGCCTCTATTCGGAGAACGGGTCGCACAGCGGCACCGATCTCGCCGACTATGCCGTCTCCAAGCTGCAGGATCCGCTGTCGCGCGTGAACGGCGTCGGCGATACCCAGGTGTTCGGTTCGCAATACGCGATGCGCATCTGGGTCGATCCGGTGAAGCTCAACAAGTATGCGCTCACTATGGACGACGTGACGACCGCGATCCGCGCGCAGAACGCGCAGGTCTCGGCAGGTCAGCTGGGCGCGCGCCCCGCGCCGAAGGAGCAGATGCTCAACGCCACGGTGTCGGTCCAGTCGCGGCTCACCACGCCCGACGAGTTCGCGCAGATCCGCCTGAAGAGCGGCACCGATGCCTCGGTGGTGCGCCTCGGCGACGTCGCCCGCGTCGAGATCGGCGCGGAAAGCTATGGCTTCGATTCGAAGTGGAACGGCAAGCCCGGCGCCGGCATCGGCATCAAGCTCGCCCCCGGCGCCAACGCGCTGACGACGGTCGATCTGGTCAAGGCCCGCGTCAACGAGATCGCCAAGACCTTCCCGGCCGACATCAAGGTCATCTACCCGTACGACACCACGCCGTTCGTCCGCCTGTCGGTCGAGCAGGTGGTGCACACGCTGATCGAAGCGGTGGTGCTCGTCTTCCTGGTGATGTTCCTGTTCCTGCAGAACTTCCGCGCCACGCTGATCCCGACGATCGCGGTGCCGGTGGTGCTGCTCGGTACCTTCGCGGTGATGGCGATCGCCGGCTATTCGATCAACACGCTCACGCTGTTCGGCATGGTGCTGGCGATCGGTCTGCTGGTCGACGACGCGATCGTCGTGGTCGAAAATGTCGAGCGCCTGATCACCACCGAGCATCTCAGCCCGGTCGATGCCGCGCGCAAGTCGATGGAAGAAATCACCAGCGCGCTGGTCGGCATCGCGCTCGTCCTCTCGGCGGTGTTCCTGCCGATGGCGTTCTTCGGCGGTTCCACCGGCGTGATCTACCGCCAGTTCTCGATCACGATCGTCTCGGCGATGGTCCTCTCGGTGTTCATCGCGCTGGTGCTCACGCCCGCGCTCTGCGCCACTATCCTCAAGCCGCACAATCCGGACAAGGCGGAGGGCCATGGCCCGCTCGCGCGCTTCTTCCGCTGGTTCAACCGCAATTTCGATCGCGGCCAGGCCAAGTATGAAAAGGGCGTACGCCGCACCGCGCGCAGCTGGAAGCGCTCGGGCCTGATCTATCTGCTGATCATCGGCGGCATGAGCTTCCTGTTCCTGCGCCTGCCCGGCGGCTTCCTGCCCGAGGAAGACCAGGGCATCGTGATCGCGCTGGTCCAGGGGCCGGCGGGCGCCACCTCGGCGCGTACTGACAAGGGGCTCGACCTGATCCGCGACCACTTCCTCAAGGAGGAAGCGGGCAATGTGAAGGGCGTGTTCACGATCAACGGCTTCAGCTTCGCCGGTGCCGGCCAGAACAGCGGCCTTGCCTTCATGCCGCTCAACGACTGGTCCGAACGCCCCGGCGGCAAGAACGCCGCGGGCTCGATCGTCGGGCGCGCGATGGGCGTGTTCTCGCAATATCGCGACGGCCTGATCTTCGCGATCACCCCGCCCGCGGTGCAGGAGCTCGGCAACGCGACCGGCTTCGACCTGCAGCTCGTCGATACCGGCGGCATCGGCCATGAACGCCTGCTCCAGGCGCGCAACATGATGCTGGGCATGGCGATGCAGGACAAGCGCCTGGTCGGCGTGCGCCCCAACGCGCTCGACGACGCGCCGCAGCTCAAGGTCGATATCGACCAGGACAAGGCCAAGGCGCTCGGGCTAGACCTCTCCTCGGTCAACAGCACCATCGCCACCGCCTGGGGTGGATCGTACGTCAACGACTTCATCGATCGCGGCCGCGTCAAGCGCGTCTATGTCCAGGCCGATGCCCCCTATCGCCTGACGCCGGAGGACATCGCCAACCTGTTCGTCCGCGGTCCCACCGGCACGATGACGCCCTTCACTGCCTTCTCGACGCTCAGCTGGGCGCAGGCGCCGGTGCAGCTCACCCGCTATAACGGCCTGCCCTCGATGGAAATCCTCGGCTCGCCCGCCCCCGGCACTTCGACCGGCGACGCGATGGCGGCGATGGAGGCGATCCATGCCAAGCTGCCGCCGGGCACCCAGCTCGAATGGACGGGCCTCTCCTATGAGGAACGCCTGTCGGGCGGCCAGGCGCCGGCACTCTATGCGCTGTCGCTGCTGATCGTGTTCCTCTGCCTCGCCGCGCTGTACGAGAGCTGGTCGGTGCCGATCTCGGTCATCCTGGTGGTGCCGCTCGGCGTGCTCGGCGCGCTGCTCGCGGCATGGCTCACCGGGCTCAACAACGACATCTACCTGCAGGTCGGCCTGATCACCACGATCGGCGTGTCGGCGAAGAACGCGATCCTGATCGTCGAATTCGCCGAGGAGCGGATGCGCGAGGGCATGAGCGCCTTCGACTCCGCAATCGAAGCCGCCAAGCTGCGTCTGCGCCCGATCCTGATGACCAGCCTCGCCTTCATCTTCGGCGTGCTGCCGCTGGCGATCTCCACCGGCGCGGGCGCCGGCGGCCAGAACGCGATCGGCCGTGCGGTGGTGGGCGGCATGCTCTCCGCGACGGTGCTGGCGATCTTCTTCGTGCCGATGTTCTTCGTCGTGGTGCGCAATCTGTTCGATCGCCGCCGCAACCGGAACGCGGGCCCGGATACCAACCATGACGGCGGTGCAACTGCGCCGCAGGGAGCCTGACGGCCGTGACCAACCGCTTCCCCCTGTTCCTCGCGCTGGCCGCGAGCACCGCGCTCTCGGCCTGCAACCTGGCGCCCAAGTACAACCGTCCCGAGCCGGCGATCCCGGCGGCGCTGCCCCAGGGCGGCGTCTACCCGGCGGCGGCCACCGACGCGCCGGACATCAGCAAGGTCGGCTGGCGCGACTTCTTCACCGACGATCGCCTGCGCAAGGTGATCCAGCTGGGCCTGGACAACAACCAGGACCTGCGCCTCGCCGCCGCCAACGTGCTGCAGGCGCGGGCGCAGTACCGCGCGCAGCGGGCGGACCTGTTCCCCGCGATCGGCGTGAGCGGCACCGGTACCTATACCAACACCGCGCAGTTCGCGGCGAGTGCCGGCGGCGCGCTGGGCGGCGGCGGCGTGCAGGACGTCCAGAACTTCAGCGTCTCCGGCGGCATCACCTCCTATGAGATCGACCTGTTCGGTCGCGTCCGGAACCTCAGCCGCGCGGCGCAGGAGCAGTATTTCGCGAGCAGCGAGGCGCAGCGCGCCACCCGCGTCTCGCTGATCGGCGAGATCGCCAGCGCCTGGCTCACCCTCGCCTCGGACCGCGAGCAGCTCGCCATCGCGCAGAACACGCTCAAGGCGTTCCAGCAGTCGCTGGAGCTGACCCGCGCGCAGTTCCGCATCGGCACGGCCTCCGAACTCGAGTCGCGCCAGGCCGAGACCAGCTACGAATCCGCGCGCAACGACGTGGCGACGGCACAGACCCGGATCGCGCAGGACATCAACGCGCTCCAGCTGCTCACCGGCGCCACCGTGCCGGCCGAGCTGCTGCCCGAGACGCTGGGCGACGCCAAGGCGACGATCGACGCGCTGCCCGGCAACGTGCCGTCGGACGTGCTGCTGCGCCGCCCGGACGTGCTCCAGGCCGAGCACCAGCTGATCGCGCAGAACGCCAATATCGGCGCGGCGCGCGCGGCCTTCTTCCCGAGCATCTCGCTCACCGCGACGGTCGGCACGATCGCCTCGACGATCGGCAAGCTGTTCGGGTCGAACACCGACACCTATACGGTCTCGCCCTCCGCCTCGCTCAACATCTTCAACTTCGGCAAGAACCAGGCGAACCTCGACTATTCGAAGGCCTCGCGCGACGCGGCGGTGGCGACCTATCAGAAGACAATCCAGACCGCCTTCCGCGAAGTCGCCGATGCGCTCGCCCAGCGCGGCACGATCGACGAGCAGTTGCGGGCACAGAGCGCGCGGGCCAATGCCGCGGAGGTCGCGGCGCGGCTGTCCGACGCGCGCTACCGGGCGGGGGTCGATTCGTTCCTCACCGTGCTCGATTCGCAGCGCAGCGCCTATGCCGCGGAGCAGAGCCTGGTCACCACCCGGCTCACCCGCGCGAGCAATCTGGTTACCCTGTATAGAACCTTAGGCGGCGGGCTCGACTAGACGCTTGCCAGTTGCGAAAATCGGCATAGTCTCTGGATCCAATAGGAGAAGGAGAGGTGTCGTGTCGCTGAACGAAGTGCACCCCGAACAGGCGCAGGAACTGCCGCTGCCACAGCTGCCGGTGCAGGCCGCCGACGAGAGCATGATCATCCTTGAGGCCCTGTTGTGCGTGATGCGGGAGAAGAACCTGCTCTCGCGCCAGGACCTCGAGCTGCTCTGCCAGAAGGTCGAGCGCCGCGCCGCGGGCGTGAGCAAGAACCCCCTGCCCTGCTGCCCGGACAAGGCGGCGAACGCGCGCAACTATATCCAGCGCCTCGCCGACTATCTGGGCCACCGCTATGGCGGCAAGCACCTCCGCCGGGTGAGCTGAGGGCCTAGGGGCACCCGCCCCATCCCCAGCCGTCATCCCGGCGAAAGCCGGGATCCATTGGGGTCTCCGTTGCGGCTCTTGCCGCAGCCGAGTGGCATCTGGATCCCGGCTTCCGCCGGGATGACGGGTGTTGATGCTGCGTGATGCGACCCCACCGGCGATTTCCGCTCGCCCCGCCCCCGCCTCCAATAATCCGACAAATCCGCAAATCCCGCTTTGGCGAGGCGGTTGCCCGCGCTAGGGCGCAATCGTCTGTCTTTCCTGAATGAGGACGCTTGCATGAAGTTGCTTCGCTACGGCCCGCGCGGGGGCGAAAAGCCCGGTATCCTGGACGCCGAAGGCCGCATCCGCGACCTGACCGGCCTGGTACCCGACCTGACCGTCGACGTGATCGAGCGGATCCGCGCGGTCGATCCCACCACGCTGCCGCTGGTCGAGGGCGATGTCCGCCTCGGCGTGCCGGTCGCGAACATCGGCAAGTTCCTCGCGATCGGCCTCAACTATGCCGATCACGCCCGCGAAGCCGGCCTCGAGCCGCCGCCCGAGCCGATCTTCTTCACCAAGGCGATCTCGTGCCTCACCGGCCCCAACGACCCGGTGATGATCCCCAAGGGCTCGCAGAAGAGCGACTGGGAAGTCGAGCTGGGCGTGATCATCGGCAAGACCTGCCGTTATGTCGACCAAGCCGATGCGCTGGACCATGTCGCGGGCTTCGTCCTCGCCAACGACGTGTCCGAGCGCGCCTTCCAGAAGGAGCTCGGCAGCCAGTGGGACAAGGGCAAGGGCTGCGACACCTTCGGACCCGTCGGCCCGTGGCTGGTCACCCCGGACGAGGTTGCCGATTGCCAGGCGCTCGACATGTATCTCGACCTCAACGGCAAGCGCATGCAGACCGGCAACACCGCGACGATGATCTTCCCGGTGGCGGAATGCATCGCCTATATGAGCCGCTTCATCACGCTGCACCCCGGCGACCTGCTGATCACCGGCACGCCCCCGGGCGTCGGCGAGGGGCAGAAGCCGGAGAAGATCTTCCTCAAGCCCGGCGACGTGATGGAGCTGGGGATCACCGGCCTCGGCACCCAGCGCCAGGAGGTGATCGCGTTCGATCTCGGGGCGTTCAACGACTGAGCCCCGACTCTTCTTCTTCTAAATCCCCCTCCCGCCTGCGGGAGGGGTTAGGGGAGGGGGTGTGAGGGTGGCAGGCGAGACGCTGGGGGAACGGGCAAAGCAGCACATCTTCGATGTCCGCCCTTGCCTTCCGCCCTCACCCTCCCGCAAGCGGGAGGGGAGTTAGATCGCCTCCACCGCCAGCACTTCGATCGCCTCTCGCTTCCCCCCGAAATCGACCCGCTCGCCTTCCTCCGCGCCGAGCAGCGCGTGCGCCAGCGGTGCCTGGAAGGCCAGCCGGTCGGCGGCGGGATCGGCCTCGTCATGGCCGACGATCTCGATCACCCGCTCGCGGCCATTGAGCCGGATCCGTACCCGCGCGCCGATCCCCGCCACGCCGTCCTCGATGGGCGGCGCGATCTGGGCGGTGGCGGCGCGGGTGTTCCAGTAGCGGAGCTCGCGCTTCAGCAATTCCTTCGCCTCCGCATCGCCCTCGGCCTCGATCGCCGCCGCTAGCGCCGCGACCTTGCTCGCGATCAGCGCCGGCCCCGCCGCCGTGACCAGGTTGGGCCCGGCCGGCAGCGGCAGCTCGAACTTCGGTTCCTTGTGTTCCTCGTCGCTCTCGCGGCGAAACGCGACACTCATCGTTGCGGCAGATCCTCAAGCGTGGACGATACCTTCCAAAGATCGATCGCGCCTTCGGTTGCATGGGTGTCGATCTCGGCCAGCTCCTCGGCGGTGAAATCGAGATTCTTCACCGCATCGAGCGAATCGTCGAGCTGCTGCACCGTCCGCGCGCCGACCAGCGCCGAGGTGACGCGGGGATCGCGCAGCACCCAAGCGATCGCCATCTGCGCCAGCGTCTGCCCGCGCTTCTCGGCGATGGCGTTGAGTGCACGGATGCGGGCGATGTTCTCGTCGGAGAGCAGCCGCGTGTCGAGCGAGGTGCCGCCCTTCGCCGCGCGCGCATCCTCGGGCACGCCGTTGAGGTACTTCCGCGTCAGCATCCCCTGCGCCAGCGGCGAGAAGGCGATGCAGCCGGTGCCGAGATCCTCCAGCGTGTCGAGCAGGCTCTCCTCGATCCAGCGGTTGAGCATCGAATAGCTCGGCTGGTGGATCAGCAGCGGCACCTTGTAGTCCGCCAGGATCGCCGCGGCCTTGCGGGTCAGCTCGGGCGAATAGCTGGAGATGCCCACGTACAGCGCCTTGCCCTGGCGGTGGATCTGGGCGAGCGCGCCCATCGTCTCTTCCAGCGGCGTCTTGGGGTCGACACGGTGCGAGTAGAAGATGTCGACATAGTCGAGCCCCATCCGCTTGAGGCTCTGGTCGCACGAGGCGATCAGATATTTCTTGCTGCCGCCGACGTCACCATAGGGCCCGGGCCACATGTCCCAGCCCGCCTTGGTCGAGATGATCAGCTCGTCGCGGTGCGTCGCGAAGTCGGTCGCCAGCACGCGGCCGAAATTCTCTTCGGCCGAGCCATAGGGCGGGCCGTAATTGTTCGCGAGATCGAAGTGCGTCACGCCGCGATCGAACGCCCGGCGCAGCATCGCGCGGGCATTTTCGAACACGTTGGTGCCGCCGAAATTCTGCCAGAGCCCCAGGCTTATCGCCGGCAGGTCGAGCCCGCTGACGCCGCAGCGGCGATAGGGCATGCGACCGTCATATCGGTCGGCATCGGCATGCCAGGGCTGGGGATAGGCCATCATCTCTCTCCATCGGGAAGGCTGTACGGAACGCGCCTATACGCAGACCGGGTCCGTCGCGGAACACCCTCGGCTGCCAACAATGACAAGCCGCCCCCAAGGACAGCTATCTTGTCGTGCCGCCCCTCGCCCGGTAACGCGGTCGGCCATGCAGTATCACAGCACCCGCGGCGGCGCGCCCTTGCTGGGCTTTCGCGACGTCACCCTCACCGGCCTCGCCAGCGACGGCGGCCTCTACGTCCCGACCCAGTGGCCGAGCTTCTCGGCCGAGGACATCGCCGCGATGCGCGGCCTCTCCTATGTCGAGACGGCGGTGCGCGTCATGCTGCCCTTCGTCACGCCGGACCTGAGCGAAGACGAGCTGCGCACGCTCTGCACCCAGGCCTATGGCCGCTTCTCGCACGCCGCGGTGACCCCGCTCGTCCAGATCGACCAGCAGCACTGGCTGCTCGAGCTGTTCCACGGCCCCACCCTCGCCTTCAAGGACGTGGCGCTCCAGCTGCTCGGCCTGTTGTTCGAGAAGTTCCTGAGCGGCACCAACCAGCACCTCACCATCGTCGGCGCAACCTCGGGCGACACCGGCAGCGCCGCGATCGACGCGGTGGCGGGGCGCATCGGCGTCGACATCTTCATGCTGCACCCGCAGGGCCGCGTGTCCGACGTTCAGCGCCGCCAGATGACCACGGTGCTCGCGCCGAACGTCCATAACATCGCGATCGACGGCAGCTTCGACGATGCCCAGGCGCTGGTGAAGGCGATGTTCAACGATGCAGCCTTCTCGGGCCGCTTCCAGCTGAGCGCGGTCAACTCGATCAACTGGGCCCGGTTGATGGCGCAGGTGGTCTATTATTTCTACGCCGCCGTCCGCCTCGGCGCACCCGAGCGCGCGATTGCCTTCTCGGTGCCGACCGGCAATTTTGGCGACGTCTTCGCCGGCTATGTCGCGGCGCGCATGGGGCTGCCGATGGCCAAGCTGGTGGTGGCGACCAACGTCAACGACATTCTCCACCGTGCGCTGTCGGCCGGCGACTATTCGGCGGGCACCGTCACCCCCACCGCCGCGCCCTCGATGGACATCCAGGTCAGCTCGAACTTCGAGCGGCTGCTCGCCGATCTTGCCGGAGCGCCGATCGCGGAGCAGATGCGCGGCTTCGAGAGCAGCCGCGCGATGCAGCTCACCAACGCCCAGCGCGAGGGTGCGTCCAAGCTGTTCACCAGCGACGCGATCGACGCCGACGGCATGAACGAGGCGATGCGCTGGGCCTGCGCCGAGGCGGGCCAGGTGATCGACCCGCACACCGCGATCGGCCTTGCCGCCGCGCAGCGCGCCGGGCTGGCGCAGGACGTACCCGTGGTCACCCTCGCCACCGCGCACCCGGCCAAGTTCCGCGACGCCGTGGAACGCGCCACCGGCGTCCGCCCGCACGTGCCGAACCGCATCGGCGACCTGTTCGATCGCCAGGAGCGCTACGACACCCTCCCCGCCAGCTTCGATGCGATCACCGGCTATATCGCCGAGCGGGCCCACGCCCGCCCATGAAGCTCGTCACCCTCACCGGCGAGCCTTGGGCCGACTATGGGCTGATCGATTCGGGCCATGGGCGCAAGCTCGAGCGCTACGGCGCCTATCGCTTCATCCGCCCCGAGCCCCAGGCGATGTGGGCCCCGGCCTCGGCCGAGTGGGACGCGCATGCCGAGTTCGTCCCCGGCTCCGACGAGGATGGCGGCGGCCGCTGGGAGTATCTGAAGCCGACCCCGCGCGAGGGCTGGCCGCTGGCGTGGCGCGAGGTGCGCTTCACCGCCCAGACCACGCCCTTCCGCCATCTCGGCTTCTTCCCGGACATGGCGCCGGTGTGGGACTGGATGCGCGGCCGCATCGAGGGGATGGACAGCCCTGAGTGCATGAACCTGTTCGGCTACACCGGGGTCGGGTCGCTGGCGCTGGCCGCGGCGGGCGCCAAGGTGACGCATGTCGATGCCTCCAAGAAATCGGTGATGGAGGGCAAGGCCAACGCGCAGCTCTCGGGCATGGCCGACAAGCCGATCCGCTGGATGATCGACGATGCGATGAAGTTCACCGCGCGCGAAGTGCGGCGGGGGCGGCGCTATGACGGCATCATCCTCGATCCGCCGAAATGGGGCCGCGGGCCGAACGGCGAAGTGTGGAAGCTGGAGGAAGGGCTGCCGTCGCTGATCGACGACGTCGCAAAGCTGCTGGATGCAAATTCGCGCTTCCTGTTCCTGACGGTCTACGCGGTGCGGATGTCGGCGCTGGCGATCGGCGAACTGGTCCGCCAGGCGATGGCGGACAAGGGGGGTGTGGTCGAGGCGGGCGAGTTGACGGTGCGCGAGGAAGCGCGCGGGCTGGAGCTGCCGACGGCGATCTTTGCGCGGTGGAGTAGGTAGGGACCGCAGAGCGCTGCCTGTTTGCGCTAACTGCCACTATGGGGCAGCAATAGCTCATTCCTGCCATTCCCAGCTTAACCATCCCCGCACGCAAGACGAAGTGACCACGACAAATCAAGTGCATGTGCCGAAAAGCTTATGTGGAAGCACTTGCAGATCGACGCAAACTGGCACTACCACGCCGATGCAACATCACATTTGATTGCACCGGGGGGAAAATGAAACAATCGTCGCTGACCGTATTGCCCTTATTGCTGTTGGCAAGCGCCTGCAGCGGCGGCGGCTCTGGTGGCGCAGGAAGCGTGGTCGTCACACCAACGCCGACGCCCACGCCAACCCCTACACCAACTCCTACGCCCACCCCCACACCGACGCCTACACCAACGCCCACACCACTGGCGACGCCGACGCCGCTTGCCGCCGACCCGAACTGGTCCACCTTACAGCGAGATCCCGGCCACACCGGCTATGTCCCTGCCAGTTTCTCGACCGCAAGCTTTGCCGATGCGTGGACGATCACCACGCCCAACATGCCCAGCAACGTCGCAGCGCGCTCTGGAGCTGTATTCTACAACGTTTTCCATGCGGACGGTCGAATGTACACGCATGCCATATCGACCTCCAACGGCGCTTCGTTGTGGGCGTACGATCTGGGGGCAGGCATCTTCCGTTCCGGTATGCGCCCCTATGGGCCAGCCTACGCCAATGGACGAGTGGCATCAGCACCGCCAAACTCGACTTCGACCGCTGCCCCCTTGCAGGTCATCAACGCGAGCACCGGTGCCTATGTCAGCACGGCAAGCTACTATTCTCAGGGCAGCAACGGGAGCGTCCCGACACTGGTTGGCGACGAAATTCTTTTGGCATCAGGCTATTATGGCAATGCCGTATACAGTGCTTATGCACTTACCGGCGGTGCAAATTGGTCGGTGACAATCACGAGCCAATATGGCGGCTATGTCATGGAAGGCGAGAGTGTCGCCGTTGACCAACAATATGTCTACTTTTTTCAAGCGGGATCCATCATGGTCCTGTGGAGAAATGGTGCTCTTGCGAAATTCATTCAAAATCCATTTTTTACCAAAACCGGATTAAGCTATTCCGGTGAGTATGCCAGCGCACCCATTCTCGACAAGAATGGCCACATATTTGTTTTTACTGACAACTATGCGACTGGTGACGCACTCCCCATCGCGGCCTTCTCCATTTTCAATGAAAAGCCGTTGTGGCGATCCGGCTACAGCTACACGGGTCAGCCGGCAGTTCGCAATGATCGACTTTACGCCATTCGATCGTCGAGCAGGATTGTTGATGTAATCGACACATCCACGGGTCTTTTAGCTGGATCCATCAATGTTGGCGGCAGCGACAATCTTACGAGCAACGTGGTTGTTTCTGACAGCCACTTGTTCGTCGCAAGCGCCACCACCACTTTCTCCATAGATTTGACCAAGAACGGCTTCCCAGTAGTGTGGAGCACACCCTTCGGCGGCGTACTTGCCGTAACGCCTGACAACTACCTTATCATATCCACCGCAACCGCAATCCATGCGGTGAAGCTGCAATAATCACGCGGGGGGGGGGGGGGAGGTCCAAGCCTGCGCGCGGAAGCGAATTCCACTGCCCGATCGTGCATCCGCCCGCCCCCCCCCTCTGCGCCCGCAAAGTGATTCCAAACCTTGAGTTTGCAGGCCCATCAGGCGCTTTGGGGGAAAGGTACATGAGGGTGCAGAACTGATTGACCGCCCTCTCCAAAAAGCGCGGCCAGTCGCCTTCGTACCCGCACACACGCATCTAGCGACAAGCCGAGAACCGTAGGACACGGCGGCATGGTAGCTATTTGGTACATCTCCATAACGGATCCCGACCTTCGTCGAGGTGGCAGCCGCAGTGATGGAAAAAAAGAAGCCGCCGGCCCTCAGCCGGCGAGCACGCCCAGCCGAACCAGCTCGGCGCGGAACGCCTCGGCGCCGGTGAACACCACGCCGTGGATGCCCTGGGCCCGCGCCGCTTCGACATTCACCGGCAGATCGTCGACGAACACCGCGTCCGGGCCAGCCAGCCCGAATCGCGCCAGCGCCAGCGCGTAGATGGCGGGATCGGGCTTCACCAGCTTCTCGTCGCCCGAGACGACGATGTCCTGGAAGCGGCCGAACAGCCAGTCGACCTGCGGCATCCAGGCCCGCCAGAACTCGCCGGAGAAGTTGGTGATGCCGTACAGGGGCACGCCCGCCGAATCGAGTTCCTCGACCAGCTCGGCCATGCCGGGGATCGGCGGACCCAATTGGTCGCCGAACTGCGGCCCCCAGAGCGCGATCTTGTCGGCATGCTCGGGGTACAGCGCGCTCAGCTCCGCCGAGGTCTCGGCGAAGGGGCGGCCAGCGTCATGCTGGAAATGCCATTCCTTGGTGACGACCTGCGACAGAAACGCGTCGAGCGCCTGCTCGTTGTCGAACAGGCGCTCGTACAAACGCCGCGGTTCCCAAGGGAAAAGAACGTTGCCGACGTCGAAGATGACGGCGTGCGGCGCAGTCCCCACGTGTGGGCTCAGCCCTGACGTGCCTTGAAACGCTTCTGCGTCTTGTTGATCACGTAGATCCGGCCACGGCGGCGGATCACGCGGTTGTCGCGGTGCCGCCCCTTGAGCGACTTCAATGAATTGACGATCTTCATGACCGATTCGCTTCTCAAATTATCTGGAATGCCGGAAAGAGCGGCTCGCCTATAAGCGCGGGGACGGGAAGTCAAGGCCGCGCGTGGCCCATGCTGCCGATACGCCGCCGATATGCAGCCGAACGCCGCGCTCGAACGTTCCACCGCCGATGGGCAACGCAAATCCGCTCGCCCGGCCGGCGCCGGCAGGATACACCCGTTGCGCCCACGAAACAGGAGTGCGTGTTCGTGAATCCGTATCTGCGTCTTGCCCTGCTCGCTACCCTGCCCGCGCTCGCCGCCGGCTGCACCACCACCGGCGCCCGCCCACCGATCGACGTCACCCGCTATCATTTGAGCGAGCCGTTCGAGCGCACCACCGTTTCCGTCATGCCGATGTCGGGCGCGATGGACGTGACGCCGGAATTCCGCGCCTATGCCGATGCGGTACAGGCGGAGCTGAACAAGCTCGGCTATGTCCCCGCCACCAGTGACCGCCCGGCAGGCTATATCGCCTCGGTATCGTTCACCCGCGCCTCGCGCGGCGTGGTGCGCGAACCGTCGCCGGTTTCGATCGGGCTGGGCGGCGGCAGCTTCGGCGGCAACCGCGGCGGCGGCGTCGGGCTGGGCGGCGGTATTTCCTTCGGCCTCGGCAAGCGCAAGCAGAACGAGATCCTCGTCTCGCAGCTCTGGGTGCAGCTGCGCCGCCGCGCCGGCGAGAACGTGATCTGGGAGGGCCGCGCCGAGACCACGGGCGTCGGCATCAAGGACAACCAGCCCGCCGCCACCGCCCAGCGACTCGCCGCTGCGCTGTTCAAGGACTTCCCCGGCGACTCCGGGATCACTACGACGGTCAAATGAGCATCCAGATCAGCGCCGCGTTCGACAGCGGCAACATCCGCGTGGTCGCCATCGAAGGCGACCGGGTCGACTGCGAGATCGTCCTCGATCACCAGTCGGACTTCTTCCAGTGGTTCCACTTCCGCGTCGCCGGCGCCAAGGGCCGGACGCTGACCTTCCGCATCCTCAATGCGGGCAGCTCGGCCTATCCGTTCGGCTGGCCGGGCTACAAGGCGCGCTGGTCGGCCGACCGCGAATCGTGGCGAATGGCGGAGACGGAGTATGCCGGCGGCATCCTCAGCTTCACCCATCACTTCCAGACCGACCTCACCTGGTTCGCCTATTTCGCGCCCTATTCGATGGAGCGGCACCATGATCTGGTCAGCCGCATCGCGCTGCAGGACGGCGTGACCCACCGCCAGCTGGGCACGACGCTGGACGGCCAGCCGATCGACTGTCTGTCGATGGGCGAAGGCCCGAAGCAGGTCTGGCTCTATGCCCGCCAGCATCCGGGCGAGAGCATGGCCGAATGGTGGATGGAAGGCGCGCTGGAGTTCCTAACCGACGCGGACAATGCCGTCGCGCAGGCGCTCCGCAGCAAGGCCACCTTCCACTGCGTGCCCAACATGAATCCGGACGGCTCGCGCCGCGGCCATCTGCGCACCAATGCGGCGGGGGTGAACCTCAACCGCGAATGGCACACGCCGACGCCCGAGCGCAGCCCGGAAGTGCTCGCGGTGCGCAATGCGATGGACGAAACCGGTGTGCATTTCGCGATGGACGTGCACGGCGACGAGGCGATCCCGGCCAACTTCCTCGCCGGCTTCGAGGGCATCCCCAGCTGGACCGACGAACTGGGCGAGAAATTCTACGAGTTCGGCCGTCGCCTCGCGGCGCACACCCCCGATTTCCAGACCGAGCTGGGCTATGACAAGTCGCCCCCGGGCAAGGCCAACCTCGCCATGTCGACCAACCAGCTCGCCGAGCGCTTCGGCGCGGTGTCGATGACGCTGGAAATGCCGTTCAAGGACCATGACGCGAACGCCGATCCCGAATTCGGCTGGTCGCCGATCCGCAGCAAGCTGCTCGCCCATGCCTGCCTGGAAACGCTGGCCGGGATGATCGACGAACTGTGATCACGATCCGGGAAGGCGGGCTGGACGATGCCCAGGTGCAGGATCTCCTGCGCCTGCACGCCTCGGGCATGCTCGCCAACTCGCCCGCGGAGAGCTGCCACTTTCTCGACTTGTCGGGCCTCCAGGCGGCGGACGTCACCTTCTGGAGCGCCTGGGCGGGCGAGGACCTGCTCGGCATGGGCGCGCTCAAGCAGCTCGACGCGACGCACGGCGAAGTGAAGTCGATGCGCACCGTGCCGGCCCATCTCGGCAAGGGCGTCGGCGCGGCGGTGCTGGAGCATATCCTCGCCGCCGCCCGCGCGCGCGGGCTGACGCGGCTGAGTCTGGAGACGGGTACCGCGCCGGCGTTCGAACCGGCGCACCGGCTGTATAGCCGCTATGGATTCGTCCCCTGCCCGCCTTTCGGCAGCTATAGCGAAGATCCCCACAGCCAGTTCTTCACGCTGCTACTGTAAGAACGCAGCATTTGTTCATGCCAACGCCATAATGTGCGTGTCATTCTCCGCGCGCATCTTGGGGGGAAGGGGAACATGCGCAAGCGATGTTGGGCAATGCGCGGTGCCGGGCTGGGTTGTCTGGCGCTGGTTTCGGCGTGCAGCGGCGGGGGCGGCGGCAGCGATTCGGGCAAGGGGGTCGTCGTCGTGCCCAGCGGCCCGACGGCGAATACCCCTGCGCCCTCTCCCACCGCCGAGCAGCTGGAAGACCAGCGCTCCAACGCCGCCAATTTCGCCCAGGCGGAGGCAGCCTATCGGCTCGGCTTTACCGGTCGCGGAGTGAAGATCGCGGTCCTCGACACCGGCATCGCGCCGGGCGTGTCCGAGTTCGCCGGCCGGATCGACCCCACCAGCGCCGATGTCGCCGGCACGCGCGGACTGGTCGATACCAGCGGGCACGGCACGATGATGGCCTCGGTCGCGCTGGCGGCGCGCGACGGACAGGGGATGCACGGGGTCGCGTATGACGCGACCCTGGTCTCGCTCAACTTCTCCAATCCGGCCAGCTGCACCGGGCTGACCGACTGCACCTTCCTCAGCGCCGGCCTGATCGCCGGGATCGACGCCGCGATCGCCGCCAGGGTACGGGTGATCAACCTCTCCTTCTCGATCGACCAGAGCTATGACGTGTTCGTGGAGGCGATACGCCGCGCCGCCGCCGCGGGGATCGTGACCGTGATCAGCGCGGGCAACAACGATGGCGACCCGCGCCAGCCGCTGCTGATGGCCCGCGCCTTCGCCCTGGCGGCGCCCGGCTGGGTAATCATCGCCGGCGGCGTCGACGCGACCGAGACCTTCGCCTTCGACCGCGCCAACCAGGCCGGCACCGGCGCCGACGCCGCCTGGTACCTGACCGCGCTGTTCAAGGACGTGAACATGGTGGGCCCGGACGGCCTGCTGGTGCAGCATGACGGCACCTCCCCCGCCGCCGCGGCGATCAGCGGCGCGATTGCGCTGGTCGCCCAGGCCCGGCCGAACCTGACCGGCGCGCAGATCGTGACGCTGCTGCTCGCCAACGCCACCGATGCGGGCACGCCGGGACGCGATCCGGTGTATGGCAACGGCGTACTGAACATCGCCAAGACGTTCTCGGCGTTGCCGCCGGCGGGGTAGGACGACGCCTTCTGCTGTAAAGACAGCTTCCGCCCCAATTGCAGACATTGCCAAGGTGGTCCAAACTCCAGCGATGGGCCTAGTATTCGCACTGTCTCTCCTCGCGTTGCTTCCAGGCGGCTCTCCGGCTGCATTCTTGCAGAACCATGAAATCAGTTATGGAGCCGCAGTGACCTTCTCCAAGGGCCAATGCTGGTTCTGGACAGGGGATCCTGGTCTCACAGCGGTCGAGTTCCAGAGCGCCCTCGCAAGCCGATTGGATCGGCGCGGCACGATTATCATTTCCCACATCGCAAGCACGCCAACTCGATGCGTTGAGACGGCCCGCCGTTCGGCGGCTCGTGCCGGGTTCAAGCGCATAAAGACCGAGGTGGGGGTTGATGCCGGTCCAATCGGACCATCTATGAACGGCAGCTAACCACCCCATTCCGGGCGTTCCCGACGATCCCCGCCGGCACCTCCAGACACTGCAGCGTCCGTCTTGCGGCTTCAGCTACGTTCCCCATATGTACTGCAGCCACCGCCCTGGGGCTGATCGCTCTTTAATCCTGCTGGAATGCTTCTTCGCCCGCGAGGCGATGCGTCGCGACCTCGGCCTGTCTCGGGGGGCGGCACGCGCTGAATCGCCACGACCCTCAACTTCCTAAAGTGCGGTTGGTGGCGGCCGCCCCGGCGCGGCGGTGCTCCCCCAACGTTAGCGTTCAACGCCCTGCGCCCTTCGCCGCTGGAACGGTCGGGATTTCGCATCCGACGCCTTGGAGAACTTCCTGCACGCTGCCGCCCATGCCACACCCCGCCCATGCCCCTCCGCCCCCTGCTCGCCTTGCTGGCGCTGGTCGCCGCTCCGCTGCTCGTCGCCTCCGGCAAGGAAGTCGTGCGCGAGGAGCGGCGCGTCACCATCGGCGGTGTGCAGGAGGTGTGGCGGCTGGTCTTGCGCGGGGCGCCGCGGGACGATGCGATGTGCGGGCCCCAGGATCCCGAGATGGCGATCACCTGCCCGTGCAGCGGTGTCGCCTATGCGCAGACCGGCGACCTGGTACTGGAGCGGCGCCCCCACGCGGCGCCCGAGCGGATGGCGCTGGCGCGGCTGTTCGCCGATTCCGAGATGCTCTCTACTGAGAAGGGCCTCGCCGTAGTGCTGCCGCGCTGGCCGATGGGCGACGATGATGCCTCGAAGGAGGTTTCGCCCAAGGCGATCCGCGTCCGTCCCCGGTCCCGATCCTCAAGCTCGCCGACTATGACCATGACGGCGTCGCCATCGAGTTCCTGCTGCAGATCGACGCGCTGCCCTGCGGCAAGCAACTGATGGTGGCGGTGGGCACCTCGCGCGCGCACCCCGGCCTCCATGCACTGACCAGCGCCGAGCATCCCGAACGCCCCCTGGCGCTCTATCGCTGGCAATGGGAGGCGCTGGCCCGCAACCCGCGCCCGGCCGAACTTGCCGACTGGCCCTGCGGTGACCATGGTGCCGAAGAGGAGGCGACGCTGCGGCTCCGCGCCGACCGCGGGGCGGTTCATGCGACGCGGATCACCAGCACCTGCCCCGACGAACCTACCGCGCCGGGCGCAGCGGGCAAGGACCGACGCTTCGTCAGAAAGATCCTGTCACGCGAGGTCTTGTAGAGGGGTCGGGTGGGCCGGCGAGGCTCCAGTCAGCGGCGCGTATCAGCACGCGTGTCCCTGCAGGCTGTGCCGCCCCGGCAGGCGAGCGGCGGCCGTCACCCCTCCCGGCCGCCCGTCGCCAATCGCCTTAGTCTCACGCGAACAGCGACAGCGCCCCGCTTTCCAGCGCTTCGGGGATGGTCAGCCGATCGCTGCGGCTGACCTCGTGGGTGGCGGGCTGCGGCACCAGGTTCCACGGCGTCACCACCGCGTCGCACCAGGCGGTGAACAGGCCCGACGACCAGGACCGCAGGCTCTCTTCCACTTGCGGCAGCACCGCTGCCATGGCGTTCGGTTCGCTGTGCATCGTCATCATTCCCGCTCCTCAGCGTGCGTGATTCCGTGTGTTCCCGAGTCCCTCGATCTTATCACGAGCGCGCCAAGGATGCACGGCTGTGCAATCGTTTAACTTGCGCCCATCCCCGCCGCGAACGCGATTCTGAGCGCTTCGGACAGGCTCTTCGCACCCAGCTTCGCCATCACATTGGCGCGGTGCACTTCCACGGTGCGCGCCGAGATGCCGAGGTCGTAGGCAATGGTCTTGTTCGGGTATCCCTGCGCCAGCCCGTCCAGCACCTCGCGCTCGCGCACGGTCAGCGCGCCGAGCAGGGTTTCGGCGTCGGCGGCGCGCGTCTTGACGTCCTCGGCCGCCTCCAGCCGCTCGAAGCCGCGGTTGATCGCGTCGATCAGCGCGCGGCTCTCCATCGGCTTTTCGAGAAAATCGACCGCGCCCGCCTTCATCGCCTTGACCGCCAGCGACACGTCGCCATGGCCGGTCAGCACGATCACCGGCAGCGCAATGCCGCGGGCGTGCAATTCCTGCTGCACCTCCAGCCCGTCCATCTCGGGCATGCGCACGTCGAGCAGCACGCAACCGGGCTCGACATGCCGCGCCTCCTTGAGGAAGGCGACGCCCGAAGGCCAGGTTTGCACCGTGAAGCCCGAGGTCTTGAGCATGAAGCTGGCGGAACGGCGGACGCCATCCTCGTCGTCGACGATATGGACGAGGCGCTTGTCGGTCACGGGAGAGTCCCTTCTTCTACATGGACGAGGGTGAAGTGGAAGCAGCTGCCGCCGCCCTCGCGCGGCTCCAGCCAGATGCGGCCGCCATTGGCCTCGACGATCGTGCGGCAGATCGACAGGCCGAGGCCCATGCCCTCCGCCTTGGTGCTGTGGAAGGCACGGAATAGGTCCTCCGCAACCTCGGCCGCGACGCCCGGCCCGGTATCCGCTACCGTCACCCGCACGAAACCGGGCGCTTCGACCCGGGTGGAGACGGTCAGCCGCCGCTCGGGCGACTCGGCCATCGCCTCGATCGCGTTGCGCATCAGGTTGATCAGCACCTGCTGGATCTGGATGCGGTCGACCAGCACCGGGCCACCGGCGGGATCGAATAGGAACTCGGCGACGACGCCCTTCTCGCGCGCGCCGATCAGCGCCAGCTTGCAGGCTTCGTCGACGAGGTCGGGGATCTGTTCGACGCTCTTCTCCACCTCGCCGCGCGCGACGAATTCGCGCAGCCGCCGGACGATGGTGCCGGCCCGCAGCGCCTCCTGCGCGGTGTCGTTCAGCGCCTCGCGGATCATCGGCAGGTCCTCCGGATCGCTCGCGTCGATCAGATTGGAGACGCCGTTCACATAGTTCACCACGGCGGTGATCGGCTGGTTGAGTTCGTGGGCCAGCGTGGAGGCCATGGTGCCCATCGCGCTCACCCGCGCGGCGTGGATCAGGCCGGAGCGCAGTTCCTCGATCCGCTGCTCGGCGCGCTGCTTGTCGCTCAGGTCGCGGATGAAGCCGGTGAAGACGCGCTCGCCCTCGGTCATGGCCTCGCCCACCGACAATTCGATCGGAAAGGTGCTGCCGTCCCGGCGGCGGCCGGTGACCATGCGGCCGGTGCCGATGATCCGGCGCTCGCCGGTCTCCAGATACCGGCGGATATAGCCGTCGTGCCGCGCGCCGTCCCCGGCGGGCATCAGCAGGCTGACATTGGCGCCAACCACCTCGTCCTCGGCATAGCCGAACATCCGCTCGGCGGCGGCGCTGAACGAGACGATGTTGCCGCGCTCGTCGATGATCACCATCGCGTCGAGCACCGTCGCCAGAATCGAGCGGAGATGGTTGGCAGAGGCGGTCGCCTGCCGCTCGCTGGCGCGTTGCTCGGTGATGTCGCGGATCACCTTGCCATAGCCGCGCAGCCGCCCGTCGGGCCCCCGCAGCGGCGTGATCAGCACCTGCGCCAGGAACTCGCTGCCGTCCTTGCGCAGCCGCCAGTCCTCCTCCTCGAACTTGCCGTCGCGCAGCGCCGCGTCGAGATCGGCGCGCGGCTTGCCCGCCGCGACGGCCGAGGCGGGATAGAAGAGCGCCATGTCGCGGCCGAGCACGTCCTCCTCGCGCCAGCCCTTCAGCCGGCGTGCGCCTTCGTTCCAGAAGGACACGCGGCCCCTGGGATCGACGGTATAGATCGCGTAGCCGACCGCGCCGTCGATCAGCAGATTGAGCTCGGCTGCGAGTTCGTCCGCACGATCGGCCCGCCTTCGGGCATCGGCTTCCTCGGCACGCAGGCGGCGGCGCAGTGCTCGACTGTACGACGCGAGCAGCAGGATCGCCGCGGCCCAGGCGAACAGCACGCCCACCAGCACATAGCGTTCGCCGCGCGACACGAGTGGCGCCAACGCCAGCCCCGAAACCAGCAGCAGCAGCGTGGCCATCGCCTCGGGCAAGCGTCGCCGCAACCGATCGCCGAGCGTCAACGGCGCCGGCATGTCGAACGGCGGCAGCGGGAAGTTCATCGCGCGAGCGCGCCGAGCAGCTCGAGTCGGCCGACCGGTTTCTTCACCACGCCCGCGAACCCTGCGGCGCGCGCGGCGTCGTCGAGTTCGGCATGGCTCTGGCCGATGAGGATGGCCCTGCCCTGCCAGCCGCGCAGCGCCAGCTGGCGCAGCACATGGATCGCATCCCCGTCGGACAATTCGCGCGCGATCAGCAAGGTGCGAATCTGGTCCAAGGTCGCCTCCGCCATCGCCGCCGCGGCGGAGGCGAAGGCGCGGACGTCCATGCCGCAGCCCTGCAGCAGCAATTGCACCGCGCGCCGCGAATCGTCCTGCGAATCGACCAGCAGCACGCGCTCGCGTACGCCCCGGGCCGGCATAGGGACGCCCTCCTTCATGCGCGCAACCCGCGCGGCACGAAGGGGCAAGAAAGGCAGATGCTGAACCGCATGGCGCCGAGATATTGTGCCGCCATCAGCAGCGTCATGCGGATTGGTACGTATTGCGCCTCGGTTCAGCGCGAATAGCGCTCCTCTGCCCAGGGGTCGCCACGCAGGTGATAGCCATTCACTTCCCAAAAGCCCGGCCGGTCACGTCCGATCACCTCGATCCGCGAGATCCACTTGGCGCTTTTCCAGAAATAGAGGTGCGGCACCACCAGCCGCGCCGGGCCGCCATGGTCGCGGTGGAGCGGCTTCCCCTCCCAGCGATGCGCGATCAGCGCGTCGGGTGCGGCGAAATCGGCGAGCAGCAGGTTGGTGGTATAGCCGTCATAGCCGTGGAGCATCACCGCCTCGGCCTCGTCGCGCGGCTCGACCATATCGAGCAGCCGCTGGGTGGCGACGCCCGCCCAGCGATTGTCATAGCGCGACCAACTGGTGACGCAGTGGATGTCGCTGACGCGCTCGTCGGTGGCGAGGGCCTCAAAGGCCGGCCAGTCGAGCGTCAGCGGGCGGGCGACCATGCCGTCGATGGTCAGGCGCCAGCGTTCGGTGCGCACCTCCGGCTGGCGGCCGAGATCGAGCACCGGCCAGTTGGTCACCAGATGCTGGCCGGGCGGCAGCCGCTCGGCCTCCGGACGCGACGTGCTGCCGGTGAGGAACTTGCCCGCCGCGGCCCAGGCGCGCTTGGAGCGGGTGAGCTTGCTGTCCTCGTCCATCGGGTATTCCTCGTCAGGCCGGCTTCCGCTCACCAGCTATGGTCGGCAATAGCTCGGAGACGGTCGGGTGGATATGCACGGCGTGGGCCAGATCGGTCGCCGTGCCCTGCTTCACCATCAGGTCGAGCACGCTGTGGATCGCCTCGTCGCCGCTGGTGCCGAGGATCGCGCCGCCCAGGATCTTGCCGGTATCGGCGTCGCTCACCAGCTTCATGAAGCCGAGCGACTCGTCCTTCTCCACCGCACGGCCGACGCGCGTCATCGGCCGTCTGCCGACCTCGATGCGGTGGCCCGCCTTCTTCGCCTCCGCCTCGCCCAAGCCGACGCGGCCGAGCGGCGGGTCGATGTAGAGCGCATAGGCCGGAATGCGATCGGTCACCTTGCGGTCGGCGCCGTCGAGCAGATTGTTGGCGACGATCTCGAAGTCGTTATAAGCCGTGTGGGTGAAGGCGCCGCGGCCGTTGCAGTCGCCCATCGCCCAAATGTGTTCGACATTGGTGCGCAGCCGATCGTCGACCTGGATATAGCCGCGCGCGTCGGTCTGAACCCCGGCGACGTCCAGCCCAAGATCGTCGGTGTTGGGCGTGCGCCCCACCGCGAGCAGCACATGGCTGCCGAGCACTTCGGGGCTGCCCTCGTGGCAGTCGACCCCGACCAGCACGTCCTCGCCCTGGGCGGCGAAGCGGATGCACTCGGCGCCGGTGCGGATCGCGATGCCCTCCGCCTCCAGGATATCGCGCACCGCGTCGGAGATTTCGGGATCCTCGCGGCCGATCAGCCTGGGGCCCTTCTCGACGATCGTCACCTCGGCACCGAAGCGGCGGAACATCTGGCCGAACTCCAGCCCGATATAGCTGCCGCCGACCACCACCAGGTGCCGCGGCACCGCATCGAGCTTGAGGATCGTGCTGTTGGTGAGGAACGGCACGTCGTCCACGCCCGGCATGTCCGGCACCAGCGCGCGGCCGCCGACGTTTAGGAAGATGCGGTCCGCTTCGAGCAGCTCGTCGCCGACGCGCACGCGGTGCGGCGATTCGAACACCGCCTGGCCGAAAAACAGCGTGCAATGCGCCATCCCGTCGATCCAGCTTTGCAGCGAGACGCGCGAGTCCGCCGAGATTTTGTCGGCCCTTGCCCGCACCTTGGCGAAATCGATGCCCACCTCTCCCTTGATCGTCACGCCGAAGTCGGCGGCACGCCTGGCCATGTGCGCGGCATAGGCGCTGGCGACGAGGGTCTTGGTCGGCTTGCAGCCGGTGTTGACGCAGGTGCCGCCGAGCAGGTGCCGCTCGACCAGCGCCACCGACATGCCGGCATCGCTCAACCGCCCCGCGAGCGGCGTCCCCGCCTGCCCCGCACCGATGACGATCGCGTCGAACCTGCGGCTCACAGCGAGGCCGCCACGAACGCGGCGACGCCGATCGCCGCAAGGTCCTCGACCAGCGCGGCGGGCAGATCGGTGCCGAACGCACGGCACAGCCCCATCCGCGCCGCATAGCCGCCGAAGGTCCCGATCACCGCGCCCACGACACCCGCACCGAGGCACAGCGGCAGCGAGCTCGCCGCCAGCCCAATCGCCGCGCCGCACAGCGCGCCGGAGATGGTCCGCCCGATGAACCCCGGCGGCGACTTGCGGCTGGGCGTGGTCGGCAGCTTGTCCGCGACATATTCCCCGATCGCCAGCAGGGTGAGAATCCAGGGCGTCCCCCACCAGCCCAGCCAGCCGAGCCAGGTGCCGGTAAGCGGCAGCCAGCCGGCATAGGCAGCCCAGGAGATCGCCATGGGCGCGGTCATGGTGCGCATGCCGGCGACGATGCCGATCAGCAGCGCGAGGACGAGGGGCGGCATCAACAGGTCTCCCATAGGCGGCACCCACCCAGCGCCTTTCTGCGCGCCTGCGCAACTGGACGTGAGTATGGTCCCGCCGCCAACGAAACGAACCGCTACGGGTTGCAAGCCGCCACCGATTGAAGGATCAGGCGGGCCAACCAAGCCCTACAGGAGAACCGGCCATGAAGACCCGCGCCGCCGTCGCCTTCGAAGCGAAGAAGCCGCTGGAGATCGTCGAACTCGATCTGGAAGGCCCCAAGGCGGGCGAAGTGCTGGTCGAGATCATGGCCACCGGCCTGTGCCACACCGATGCCTACACGCTGGACGGGCTCGATTCCGAAGGCCTGTTCCCCTCGGTGCTCGGCCATGAAGGTGCCGGCATCGTCCGCGAAGTGGGCGCCGGCGTCACCAGCGTGAAGCCCGGCGACCATGTGATCCCGCTCTACACGCCGGAGTGCCGCCAGTGTAAGTCGTGCCTCTCGGGCAAGACCAACCTGTGCACCGCGATCCGCGCGACCCAGGGCAAGGGGCTGATGCCGGACGGCACCACGCGGTTCAGCTACAAGGGCCAGCCGATCTTCCACTATATGGGCTGCTCGACCTTCTCCAACTTCACCGTTCTGCCCGAGATCGCCGTGGCGAAGATTCGCGAGGACGCGCCCTTCCAGACCAGCTGCTATATCGGCTGCGGCGTCACCACCGGCGTCGGCGCCGTGGTCAACACCGCCAAGGTGCAGGTGGGCGAGACGGTCGTGGTGTTCGGCCTGGGCGGGATCGGCCTCAACGTGATCCAGGGTGCAAGGCTGGCCGGCGCGGGCCAGATCATCGGCATCGACGTCAATCCGGACCGCGAGGAATGGGGCCGCAAGTTCGGCATGACCCACTTCCTCAACACGCGTGGCATGTCGCGCGAGCAGATCGTCGCCAAGGTGGTGGAACTCACCGATGGCGGCGCCGACTACAGCTTCGATGCGACCGGCAACACCGAGGTGATGCGCACCGCGCTCGAATGCTGCCACCGCGGCTGGGGCGAATCGATCATCATCGGCGTGGCCGAGGCGGGCAAGGAAATCGCCACCCGTCCGTTCCAGCTGGTCACCGGCCGAGTCTGGAAGGGCACCGCATTCGGCGGCGCCAAGGGCCGGACCGACGTGCCGAAGATCGTCGACTGGTACATGAACGGCAAGATCGCGATCGACCCGATGATCACCCACGTGCTGACGCTGGACGAGATCAACAAGGGTTTCGACCTGATGCATGCGGGCGAGAGCATCCGCAGCGTCGTCGTCTATTGAGCGAAAAAGGAGAGGAAGCGATGTTCAGTCACGTGATGCTCGGCGCCAACGACATCGAGGCGTCCAAGGCATTCTACGACGCGGCGCTCGGCGCGCTGGGGATCGGTCCCGGCCGCATGGATCCCAAGGGGCGCGTCATCTACATGCACCCGGACGGCCTGTTCATGCTGACCAAGCCGATCGACGGCGAGCCCGCCTGCCACGCCAATGGCGGCACACTGGGGTTCCGCGCGGCGACGACCGACGCGGCCGATGCGTGGCACGCCGCCGGTCTGGCGCATGGCGGCACCGCCTGCGAGAACCCTCCGGGTTGGCGTGAGGGCAGCTTCGGCCCGCTCTATCTCGCCTATCTGCGCGATCCGTCGGGCAACAAGCTGTGCGCGCTGCACCGCAAGCCGGCCTGATGGAGACGCTCTCGACCAACAAGGCATATGGCGGGGTGCAGGGCGTGTACCGCCACGCCTCCGCCGCGACGGGCACGCCGATGACCTTCTCGGTCTATGTGCCGCCGCACGGCGAGGGCGCGAAGCTGCCGGTGCTCTGGTATCTTTCGGGCCTCACCTGCACCCATGCCAACGTCACCGAAAAGGGCGAATATCGCCTTGCCTGCGCCGAGGCGGGCGTGATCTTCGTCGCGCCCGATACGTCGCCGCGCGGCGAAGGCGTGGCCGATGTGCCGGACTATGATTTCGGCCAGGGCGCCGGCTTCTATGTCGACGCGACCCAGGCGCCCTGGGCCGAGCATTTCCACATGCGCAGCTATGTCAAGGACGAGCTGCCCGCCCTCCTCGCCGAGCAGTTCCCGATGGCAGACATGGGCGCGCAAGGCATTACCGGCCATTCGATGGGCGGGCACGGCGCGCTGACCATCGCCTTGCGCAATCCCGAGCGCTTCCGCAGCGTCTCCGCCTTCGCACCGATCGTCGCACCCAGCCAGGTGGCTTGGGGACGGAAGGCGCTGGGCGGCTATCTCGGCAACAATCCGGCGGCATGGCGTACCCACGACGCGGTCGCGCTGATCGAGGACGGCGCCCGCCTGCCCGAGCTGCTGGTCGACCAGGGCGATGCCGACAGCTTCCTCGCCGAGCAGCTTCGCCCGCAGTTGCTGGCCGATGCCTGCGCCGCCGCCGGCTTGCCCCTCACGCTGCGGCTACAGCCCGGCTATGACCACAGCTATTATTTCGTCTCGACCTTCCTCGCAGAGCACGTCGCCTGGCATGCCGCGCGGCTGAAAGCGTGATATGAGACCAGCACACCGATGCGGCGCGGGGCCGCGCCGGTCCATGAGGGGGAGTTTTCGGGCGTGAAGTTGAAGTCGCTGTTCGCCGTCGCCGCTGCGCCGCTCGCGCTGCTGTTCAGCCCGCTGGCGTTCGGCCAGGCCGCGCCGGCGGCGGGCGCTCCCGCCGTGCAGAGCCGCCCGGCCGATCCGGCGCTGTGGGTGGTCAAGGATGCCGATACCACCATCTATCTGTTCGGCACCGTTCATGTGCTCAAACCGGGCCTTGGCTGGTTCGACTCGGCGGTGAAGACCGCCTTCGACAAGAGCGACACGCTGGTGCTCGAGCTGGTCGAGCCAGATCCCGCGGCGATGCAGGGGCTGCTCGTCAAGATGGCGATGGCCCCGGCGGGCTCGAAGCCGATCGCCGAGCAACTGCCGGCCGACAAGCGCGACGCCTATCTGAAGGCGATGGGCGATATCGGCGTGCCCCCCGCCGCGTTCGACATGCTCCAGCCGTGGGTGGCGGGCATCACGCTCAGCGTCGCCGGCCTGCCCAAGCTCGGCTATGATCCTGCGAGCGGCGCGGAGAAGGTGCTGACCGCGGCCGCGAAGGAAAGCGGCAAGCCGGTGATCGGGCTGGAGAGCGCCGAACAGCAGCTCGGCTATTTCGCGACGATGCCGCCCGCACTGCAGCTAGCCTTCCTCACCTCGGCGGTGGACGACTACCCGAAGCTGGGCACCGAACTCGGCAAGATGATCGACCAATGGGCCGCCGGCGATCCCGAGGCGCTGGGCGCGACGATGAACGAAGGCATGCGCGATACCCCCGACCTCGCGCGCATCCTGCTGACCGAACGCAATGCCCGCTGGGCGAAATGGATCGAGGCACGGCTCCAAAAGCCAGGAACGGTGTTCTTGGCGGTAGGCGCCGGCCATCTCGCCGGTACCGATAGTGTCCAGGCGTTCCTCGCCAGGGATCGAGTAACAGCGGAGCGCATCCGCTACTGACGATCCCGGCGGGGCGCGCTTTCCTTCCGGTGCGGCCGCGCGTCGCATCCCTTTCGGAGCAATTCGCATGGCATCGAATCCCCGTCCCCTGATCGGCCTGCTCGCGGGCGTCGCCGCCGGCCTGGTCGCCTCGGCCGCTATGGCCGCGTTCCAGAACCAGGCGAGCAAGCTGATCCCCAAGGAGGACCAGAGCGACGGCGATCCGGCGACGGTGAAGGCCGCCGACGTGGTGGTCGAGGCGACGACGGGCGACAAGGTGCCGGAGCCGTATCGCGAAGCCTCGGGTCAGGCGGTGCATTACATCGTCGGTGGCGTGCTGGGCGGCATCTACGGGCTGATCACCGAGTATCGCCCGGAGGCAGCGTCGGGCTTTGGCGGCGCGTACGGGGTGGTCACCTCGGCGTTGCTCGATGAAGGCGCGGTCCCGGCGCTGGGCCTTGGCAGCGGGCCGAGCGAGACGCCGGCTTCGGTGCATGCGTACGGCGCGGCGTCGCACCTGGTCTATGGCGTGGTACTGGAAGGCGTGCGGCGGATTATCGCGGGCGCGCGGTAACGGCGCGATCCTCCGCTCCCTAGCTCGAAGCCGTCATCCCCGCGCAGGCGGGGATCCATTGGGGTAGCCCGATCGGCGCTTGCCTTGAGCGCGCAGGCGAAGGGATCCCCGCCCTTCGCGGGGATGACGTTGGGGTTGGCGAACCAGTCTCCCATCTCCACCCCCCAACCGCCTTGCGCGAACCCCTTATTGCTATACCCTCCCGGGTCGCGGACGAGACCGGACACAGCCGGCGCGCGCCGCGACCCGCAATTGCAGGGGAGGATGTCACTCTATGACGATCGTCTATTTCGCTATCGTCTGCGGCCTGATCGCCGTGGCCTATGGCTTCATCACCAGCCAGCAGGTGCTGCGCGCGCCGGCGGGCAACGCCAAGATGCAGGATATCGCCGCCGCCATCCAGGAAGGCGCAAAGGCCTATCTGACGCGGCAATATACCGCCATCGCCGTGGTCGGCGTCGTGGTCGGTATCGTGCTGTTCCTCACGCTGGGGGTGATCCCCACCATCGGCTTCCTGATCGGCGCGATCCTGTCCGGCGTCGCCGGCTTCGTCGGCATGAACATCTCGGTGCGCGCGAACGTGCGTACCGCCGAGGCAGCACGCGGCAGCCTGCAGGGCGGGCTCACCCTCGCCTTCCGCTCCGGCGCCATTACCGGCATGCTGGTGGCGGGCCTGGGCCTACTCTCGATCGCGGTGCTGTTCTGGTATCTGGTGGAGGTGGCGCACCATGCGCCGGGCGATCGCATCGTCGTGCTGACCCTCTCGACCCTCGCCTTCGGCGCCTCGCTGATCTCGATCTTCGCGCGGCTGGGCGGCGGCATCTTCACCAAGGCCGCGGACGTCGGCGCCGATCTCGTCGGCAAGGTCGAAGCGGGCATCCCCGAGGACGACCCCCGCAATCCTGCGGTCATCGCCGATAATGTCGGCGACAATGTCGGCGACTGCGCGGGCATGGCGGCCGATTTGTTCGAGACCTATGTGGTGACGCTGGGCCTCACCATGGTCACGATCGCGCTGCTGCTGCGCGGCGTCGATGCGGCGTTGCTGACTAAGCTGATGGCGCTGCCGCTGCTCGTCGGCGGGGTGTGCATCCTTACCTCGATTATCGGCACCTATATGGTGCGGCTGGGCGCCAACCAGTCGATCATGGGGGCGCTCTACAAAGGCTTCTGGACCACCGTGATCCTGGCGGTGCCGGCGATCTACGGCGTCACCCATTATACGCTGGGCGGCCGGATGCAGGATTCGATCGCCTCGCTCGGCGAGCCTTCCGCGCTGCTCGACGGCAGCACGCTTTCGGCCGACGCCGTGGCGGCTGCTGCGGCGATGCCCACCGTCACCGGCATGGGCCTGTTCTGGTGCATGATGATTGGCTTGGCGGTGACCGGGCTGCTGGTGTGGATCACCGAATATTACACCGGCACCAATTTCCGCCCGGTCAAGTCGATCGCCAAGGCCTCGGTAACCGGCCACGGCACCAACGTCATCCAGGGCCTCGCGATCAGCCTCGAATCGACCGCGCTGCCGACGCTGGTGATCGTCGTCGCAGTGATCGCCACCTATCAGATCGCGGGCATCCTCGGCGTGGCCTTCGCGGCCACCTCGCTGCTGGCGCTGGCCGGCATGGTGGTCGCGCTCGACGCCTATGGCCCGGTGACCGACAATGCCGGCGGCATCGCCGAGATGGCCGGCCTCGAAGACGAGGTCCGCCACAAGACCGACGCGCTCGACGCGGTGGGCAACACCACCAAGGCGGTGACCAAGGGCTATGCGATCGGCTCGGCGGCGCTGGCGGCCTTGGTGCTGTTCGGCGCCTACACCACCGATCTCGACCATTACCGGGACGCGCTGGGGCTGACCGGGCCAGTCAACTTCTCGCTCTCCAACCCGTACATCATCGTCGGCCTGCTGCTCGGCGCGCTGCTTCCCTATCTGTTCGGCGCGTTCGGCATGACCGCGGTCGGCCGGGCGGCGGGGTCGGTGGTGGAGGACGTCCGCGCCCAGTTCCGCGACAATCCGGGCATCATGGCGGGCACCAGCCGTCCCAACTATGCCCGCACGGTGGACATCGTCACCAAGGCGGCGATCCGCGAGATGATCGTGCCGTCGCTGCTGCCTGTGCTGAGCCCGATCATTGTCTATTTCCTGATCGCCGCAGTGGCAGGCAAGGAACAGGGCTTCGCAACCGTAGGCGCGATGCTGCTAGGCGTGATCGTCTCCGGCCTGTTCGTCGCCATCTCGATGACCAGCGGCGGTGGCGCCTGGGACAATGCGAAAAAGTACATCGAGGACGGCAACTATGGCGGCAAGGGTAGCGATGCCCACAAGGCCGCGGTGACCGGCGATACGGTGGGCGACCCGTACAAGGACACTGCGGGTCCGGCGGTGAATCCGATGATCAAGATCACCAACATCGTGGCGCTGTTGCTGCTCGCGGCCCTCGCGGCCGGCGGCACGCACTGACCTGAAATCCCCCTCCCGCTTGCGGGAGGGGCTGGGGGAGGGTGTGTAAGGTTCGCGGGCGACACCGTCGCAGAAAGAGCCTCCACAACACACCCTCCCAGCATCAGGTCGGCCATGCCCCCGGCATGGCCGACCTGATGCTCCCTCCCGCAAGCGGGAGGGGAGATTTGTACCTTCCCTTGCCTCCCCGCCTGCAAATCCCCACATTGCGCACGAAGACACGCGCCCGTGCCGCGCCACCTTCCCTTTTTCCTTCCAGCGCTGTAAGGGCGACGCACTTTTACGCGCGCTAATCCCTGAGAGGCATTTTTTGGCCAAAGAAGAACTGCTTGAAATGCGTGGACAGGTTGTGGAGCTTCTCCCCAACGCCATGTTCCGCGTCCGGCTCGAGAACGATCATGAGATTCTCGGCCACACCGCCGGCAAGATGCGCAAGAATCGCATCCGCGTGCTGGTCGGCGACGAGGTGCTCGTCGAGCTGACCCCGTACGACCTGACCAAGGGCCGCATCACCTACCGCTTCAAGTAAGCGGGTGCCGCCCATGCGGCTCGTGCTCGCTTCCACTTCGCCGCGACGGCTCGATCTGCTCACCCGGATCGGCGCCGTGCCCGACCGCGTCGCTGCGCCCGATGTGGACGAGGATGTCCGCCCCGGCGAGCTGCCGCGACCCTATGTGCTGCGCGTCGCCAGGGCCAAGGCGCATGCGGTAGCGCGTGCCCCGGACGAGATCGTCCTCGCCGGCGATACTACCATCGCCGTCGGCCGCCGCATCCTCGGCAAGCCCGCGGACGAGGCCGATCTGCGCCGGATGCTGGCACTGCTCTCCGGCCGCCGCCACCATTGCCTGTCTGCACTCTGCGTGATCGGCGCCGACGGCCGGACACGCACCCGCGTCTCCGACACCGTCGTCGCCTTCAAGCGCCTGAGCGATGCCGATATCGACTGGTACGTCGCCAGCCGCGAAGGCATGGGCAAGGCGGGGGGCTATGCCATCCAGGGCAAGGCCGAGGCCTTCGTGCGCTTCCTCTCCGGCAGCCATTCGGGCGTGGTCGGTCTGCCGCTGTTCGAGGCGCGCGCGCTGCTCGCCGCCAGCGGCTATCCCCTTGGCTGAGTGGCTGTACGAGACGGGGATCGGCGAGAACCGCGCCGCCCTCGTTTCGCGTGGGCTTATCTGGAAGGCGCGGATCGAGCTGGCGGGCACTCGTCCCCAAGTCGGCGCGATCTGCGCGGCCCGGCTTGCGGACAAGTCCACGGGCAAGGTGACGCTCGACCAGGGCGGCGAGGCGCTGTGCGATCCACTACCCAAGGGCATCACCCAAGGCGCGCCGCTACGCGTGAAGATCGTCCGCGAGGCGATTCCCGAGCCCGGCCGCGCCAAGCTCCCCAAGGCCGTACCTGCACCCGCTGAGGCGCCCTTGGGCGACGGCCCGAACCTGCTCGCCCGCATCACCGCCAGCGACCATCCGGTGCGGATGCTGCGCCCCCACGAGGCCGATGCGCTGGAAGAGGCCGGCTGGTCCGAGCTGCTCGACGAAGCCTATACCGGCGAGATCGCCTTCCCCGGCGGCGCGCTGCGCATGTCCCCTACCCCCGCCATGACCCTGTTCGACGTCGACGGCTCCGGCCCGCTCGAGCCGCTGTCGATCGCCGCCGCCCATGCGGTGGCCCGCGCGATCGAGCGATTCGGCATCGGCGGCTCGATCGGCATCGACTTCCCGACGCTGAGCAGCAAGGCCGCCCGCAACGCGGTTGCCGAGGCGATCGACGCCGCCCTGCCCCAGCCCTTCGAGCGCACCGCGGTGAACGGCTTCGGCTTCCTCCAGATCGTCCGCCGCCGCACCCGACCTTCGCTGCCCGAGCAGCTCCACGCCGATCCGGTCGGCGCCGCCGCGCGCGCCGAGCTGCGTCGGCTGGAGCGCCTTCCCCCACCGGTGCCGGCCACCCATATGGTAGACACCCGAATCGCCCGCCGCCTGGCGCGCGAGCCCGACTGGACCGAGACGCTGGCCCGCCGCATGGGCGGCACGGTCCAGTTCGTGACCCCCAAGGAGTGACCCGCATGCCCCGCGACGCCTGCCCGATCTGCGGCAAGCCTACCGCCAGCGACTTCAAGCCCTTCTGCAGCCGCGGCTGCAAGGACCGCGACCTGCTGCAATGGCTGGGCGAGGGCTACCGCGTGCCCGGCGAGCCCGCGCAAACAAATGTGCAATCGGGGCTGGACAGCCACGAATTCCCCGACTAACAGGCGCGCTCCCCGGCGGCTCCGCCGGTGTGCCCGGGTAGCTCAGTTGGTAGAGCATGCGACTGAAAATCGCAGTGTCGGCGGTTCGACTCCGTCCCCGGGCACCATCCACCTCTCCGCACAGATCCACGAAGGTCCAAAAATCGGCAGATTTGCGTGGTTTTTGACGGTATCTGATCCGCCCAAATCCGGGCCGATCCATTGGAACCCGCGGGCTTTGGCGGTATATTTGACGGTATCAGCACTGCGCCAGCGGAGGAGATACCGTCATGCTCACCGATGCAGCCGTCCGCCGAATCAAACCGCGGGACAAAGCGTTCAAGACTCAGGACATGCACGGCATGTACCTCCTCGTTCAGCCTGGCGGTGGTCGGTACTGGCGGTGGGACTATCGTCACGACGGCAAGCGCGGCACGGTGGCGCTGGGCGTATATCCTAACGTCTCCCTAAAGGAAGCGCGCGAGCGCCGAGAGAACGCTCGGAAACTGCTCGAGAAGGGCATTAACCCCTCCTCCTACGGCAAACTGACGCGCGGCGTGGGCAGCATTTCGGCCGGAGATACGTTCGCCACCGTCGCCGACGAATGGCTGAAGAAGATCGAGGCGGAAGGGCGAGCGGCGAAGACGCTCGAAAAGCTCCGGTGGCTGATCGCGTTCGCCAACCCACTGATCGGCACTCGACCGATCGGCGACATCAGCGCACCAGAGCTGCTCACCGTATTGAGGACCGTGGAGGTTCGGGGCCGCTATGAGACGGCACGACGCCTCCGCAGCACCTGTAGCAGCGTCATTCGCTACGCGATCGCCACCGGACGCGCGCAGAGAGATGTGACTGCCGATCTCCAGGGCGCCCTGATCACGCCCAAGGTCAAACATCATGCCGCGATCATCGAGCCCGACAAGGTCGGCGCACTCTTGCGCGCCATAGACGGGTACGAGGGCCAGCCATCGGTTGCCTTGGCTCTTCGGATCGCCCCACACGTCTTTGTGCGTCCGGGCGAATTGCGCGCTGCTGAGTGGGCAGAGTTCGATCTGTCAGCGAAGGTCTGGACCATTCCCGGCGAGAAGATGAAGATGGGGCGCCCGCATCGGGTCCCCCTCTCCAAGCAGGTGCTTGCGCTCCTGGCGGAGCTTCGGGAGATGAGCGGCAGGTCGAAACTTCTGTTTCCAAGCGTCCGGTCAGACGCTCGCCCGATCTCCGACAACACCATCAATGCCGCCCTGCGCCGACTGGGCTACGACAAGACGCAGATGACGGGCCATGGCTTCCGCGCGATGGCCAGCAGCCTCCTCAACGAGAGCAGAAAATGGCACCCCGATGCGATCGAGCGGCAGCTGGCGCATGTAGAGAACAACGACGTCCGCCGCGCCTATCTTCGCGGTGAGCATTGGGACGAACGGGTTCGAATGATGCAGTACTGGTCAGATTATCTCGATCGCTTGAAAGCCAACGGGAACGCCAGAAGGTCAAAATGCGCCTAGCCCGTCGCGAAGGCGAGACGGCTACATCGCTCTCACGGCGAAAACACGGGTTCGAGTCCCGTAGGGGTCACCAACTTGCCTTCCCAAGGCATTCCAGAACATGCCATAACTGGCTGTTTTCTGCGGTTTTTTGGTGGTATAAGTCTCTCATTCAAGCTGGCAGAATGCCACTACATACCAGCAAGCTGATGGTATTTTTGATGGCATGTGCCGGTCGCTTCGACGGGAGATACCATCATGGCGCTTTCGGTGGTTGCCATCAAAGCCGCAGAGATTCGCGGCAAGGCTTACAAGCTAAGCGATAGAGACGGGCTCTACCTGCTCGTGACACCATCCGGCGGACGCTATTGGCGGATGAACTATCGGCATTACGGGAAGCAAAAGACCCTCGCTTTCGGGGTTTGGCCCGACACCGGCTTGGCAGAGGCGCGCGCCGAATGTGATACCGCGCGGAAAGTGCTGGCCCGGGGCGAAGATCCCGCCGAGCGGATCAAACTCGATCGGGTAGCGGCGACCGTCGCTGCCTCCAACAGCTTCGAAGCGGTCGCGGACGAATGGCTCTCCAAGGTTGAAAAGGAAGGCCGCTCGCCGGTCACCATGAAGAAGCTCCGCTGGCTTCTCGGTTTCATCAACGCGTCGATCGGCAAACGTCCGATCGCTGCGATATCCGCGCAGGAACTGCTTCTGATGCTGCGGAAGATGGAAGGCAACGCGCGTTACGAGACGGCAAAGCGGCTCCGCAGTACCTGCTCGCAGGTATTTCGCTACGCAATTGCGACCGCACGCGCCGAGCGTGACGTGGCCGCCGACCTCCGCGGCGCACTGATCGCGCCCAAGCCAACGCATCGCGCCGCAATTACCACGCCAAAGGCCGCAGGAGAGCTGCTGAGGGCCATAGAGGGCTTCCAGGGGCAGCCAAACACCCTTGCGGCGCTGCGGCTCCTGCCACACGTCTTCGTCCGCCCTGGCGAGCTACGTTTCGCAGAGTGGCAGGACTTCGACCTGGAACGGGCGATCTGGACCATTCCGCCGCACAAGACGAAGATGCGGCGAGCCCATGCGATCCCCCTCTCCCGCCAAACGCTCGCGATCCTCACCTCGATCGAGCACGACGCAGACTATAGCAGCTATCTCTTCCCCTCCCTCCGCTCCGTCCGAAAGCCGATGTCGGAGAACACGATCAATGCAGCACTCCGCCGAATGGGATATGCGCAGGACGAAATGACCGGCCATGGCTTCCGCGCAATGGCAGCCACGCTGCTCAACGAAATGGGTCTATGGCACCCCGACGCCGTCGAACGGCAGCTCGCGCACTGCGACAACAATGCCGTCCGCCGCGCATACACCCGAGGCGAGTATTGGGACGAACGCGTGCGCATGATGCAGCACTGGTCCGACCACCTAGATTTCCTGCGCGACGGTGCGAAGGTGTTGAACGGGAAGTTCGGACAAGCGGCTGAGAATCGAGGTTAGCCGGATGGGAGAAGCCGCCACTGCCGATCAGCAGCACGCGGAGGCCGCAGTCGACCAAATTAAGTCGTTCACATCGGCGGGTGGGAACGACCGTTCGGACCGAAAGCGGCCATTGGCGGCTCCACTGGCCTGATCGGCGGTGGTGATCAGGAATCGATTACCGTGCTGGCTGCTCCCAGCCCAAAGGCGGCCACTGCCGTCATGTCCCGTTCAACCAACATCAGCCATCCGACATCACTAGCCAGCCGAAACATATCTGCTATGCTGGATATATGGAAAACGATTCTGCAATCGCTGCCTTGGGTGCTTTGGCGCAAGGAACACGCCTTGATGTGTTTCGCCTGCTGGTGCGGCACGAGCCGAACGGCATGGCGGCGGGGGAGATCGCGCGCCAGCTGGACGTGCCGCAGAACACCATGTCGGCGCATCTCGGCATCCTCGCGCGCGCCGGCCTTGTCCGCTCCGAGCGACAGAGCCGCTCGATCATCTATCGCGCCGACCTGGCGGGCCTGCGCGTGCTGACGCTGTTCCTTGTCAAGGATTGCTGTGCCGGCAGCGCCGAGTTGTGTGCGCCGCTCGTCGCCGAACTCACCCCCTGCTGCTGAAAGGACGCGCCATGGCCGTCGACATCATCATCTACCACAACCCCGAATGCGGCACGTCGCGCAACGCACTCGCCATGATCCGCAATGCCGGCATCGAGCCGCACGTCGTTGAGTATCTGAAGACCCCGCCTTCGCGGACGATGCTGGTCGAACTGATCGCCCGCGCCGGGATGCGCCCACACGACCTGCTGCGCGAGAAGGGCACGCCTTATGCCGAGCTGGGTCTGGGCGAACCGTCGCTGTCCGACGATGCGCTTCTCGACGCCATGATGGCGCACCCCATCCTCATCAACCGCCCCCTGGTCGTCTCGCCGCTGGGCGTGAAGCTTTGCCGCCCCTCGGAAGCCGTGCTCGACCTGTTGCCGGCCGCCCAGCGCGGCGCCTTCGCCAAGGAGGATGGCGAGCAGGTGGTCGATGCCGCTGGCGAACGGGTGCGCTGACGCGATGTCGACGATCTTCCCTACACGCGACGCCACACCCCCACGGCCCGGCATCGGCACCTTCGAGCGCTATCTGACGCTGTGGGTGATGCTCTGCATCGTCGCTGGCATCGGCCTAGGGCAATTGCTCCCTGGCGTCTTCGCGTCGATCGCGGCGGCCGAGGTCGCGCGGGTCAACCTGATCGTCGCCGTGCTGATCTGGCTGATGATCATCCCCATGCTGCTCAAGATCGACTTCGGCGCGCTCGGATCGGTGCGGCAGCACTGGAAAGGCATCGGCGTCACGCTGTTCATCAACTGGGCGGTGAAGCCCTTCTCGATGGCTGCGCTGGGTACGTTTTTCATCGGCTGGCTGTTCGCACCGCTCCTGCCGGCGGGAGAAGGGCCGTCCTATATCGCCGGCCTGATCCTTCTCGCGGCGGCGCCCTGCACGGCGATGGTGTTCGTGTGGTCGAACCTCTGCGAGGGGGAGCCGACCTACACACTGTCGCAGGTCGCGCTCAACGACGTGCTGATGGTGTTTCTCTTCGCGCCGCTGGTCGGGTTGCTGCTCGGCGTGGCATCGGTGACGGTGCCATGGCACACGCTGCTGATCTCGGTGCTGCTCTATATCGTCGTGCCGGTGACCGCCGCCCAGCTCGTCCGCCGCACCGTGTTGGCGCGCGGCGGGCAGGCAGCGCTCGACCGTCTATTAGGCCGCCTCGGTCCGGTGTCGCTCGTGGCGCTGCTGGCGACGCTGGCCCTGCTGTTCGGCTTTCAGGGCGAGGCGATCGTCGCACAGCCGCTGGTGATCGCGCTGCTGGCGGTGCCGATCCTCATCCAGGTCTATCTGAACGCGGGCCTCGCCTATTGGCTGTCCCGCCGGTTCGGCGTGGACTGGTGCGTTGCGGCGCCCGCGGCGCTGATCGGTGCTTCCAACTTCTTCGAGCTGGCGGTAGCCGCCGCCATCTCGCTGTTCGGGCTCAAGTCGGGCGCTGCGCTGGCGACGGTCGTCGGCGTGCTGGTGGAAGTGCCGGTGATGCTGTCGGTCGTCTCGATCGTAAAGGCCTCGCGGGGCTGGTATGAACGGGGAGCCGCTGCCTGATGCCGCTACGCACGCTGGAAGATCCGGACACGCTGCCGGCACTCGATGCCGCCTATGTCCATTCGCGGCCGGCACTGGGGCTGGGTGCGCTCGAGCCCGCGCCCCGTATCCTGTTGCTCTACGGTTCGCTGCGCGAGCGCTCCTTCTCGCGCCTTGCGGTCGAAGAAGCGGCGCGCCTGCTTCGCCTGTTCGGCGCAGAGACGCGCATCTTCGACCCCTCCACCTTACCGCTCCCCGACCAGGTGCCCGGCGACGATCACCCGGCGGTTCACGAGCTGCGCGAACTGGCGCTGTGGTCGGAGGGGCAGGTCTGGTGCAGTCCCGAGCGGCACGGCCAGATCACCGGCATTATGAAGGCGCAGATCGACCATCTGCCGCTGGAAATGAAAGGCATGCGCCCGACGCAGGGGCGGACGCTGGCCGTCATGCAGGTGTCGGGCGGCTCGCAGTCGTTCAACGCGGTCAACACACTGCGCCTGCTCGGCCGTTGGATGCGGATGTTCACCATCCCCAACCAGTCTTCGATCGCCATGGCCTACAAGGAATTCGACGGGGCGGGGCGAATGAAGCCGTCGAGCTATTACGATCGGATCGTGGACGTGATGGAGGAATTGGTGCGCTTCACCGTCCTGCTGCGTCCGCACGCGCCGCAGCTCGTCGATCGCTATTCGGAACGAAAGCAGGCGGGCGTGGCCCTCGATCCCGCCGCCGATCTGTCGAGCGTCGCAATCGCGCCACAAGGGCGCCGCGCATGAGTGCCGTGTCCGTGCGACCTGCAACGGTAGCGGACGCTGCCAGCGTGCACGCAATCTATGCACCCGTCGTGGAGCATACCGCGATCTCATTTGAAGAGGTGGCGCCTACGATAGAGGAGATGTCGGCCCGGATTGAAGCGACGTCCAACGCCTATCCCTATCTCGTCGCGGAGCGCGACGGCATGGTGGTGGGCTATGCCTATGCCAGCCAGCACCGGACACGCTCAGCCTATCGCTGGTCCGTCGATGTCACCGTCTATATCGCCGAGGATGCGCGGCGGTCGGGTGTGGGCAGTGCCCTCTACGCCCGGCTCTTTGCGGAACTGGTTGAACGCGGCTTCCATGCTGCGTTCGCCGGCATCGCATTGCCGAACTCTGGAAGCGTCGCCCTTCATGAGCGGATGGGTTTCGAGCCACTCGGTGTCTACCGCGAGGTAGGCTCGAAATTTGGGCGCTGGCACGATGTAGGATGGTGGCAGCGTTTGCTTTGACGGAGCCTCTGCTCCGCCGTCCGCTATCCCCGGTGTCTCCCTATAGGCCATCAGACAGCTTATCCCCCATTCCCCGGCAATTGCTCGCGGATCGCAGCCCGAACAAGGTTCGTCCGCTTCTGGCAGTAACGGCCATTCAGGATGCTTCTAGGAAATGGCAGAAATGTCCCA
>NZ_CAJYHX010000032.1 GCF_913774285.1 uncultured Sphingomonas sp.
ATCGGGTGGAGTTCTGGGCGACCGCCGAGGACCGGCTGAACCGCGAACTGGCGATCACCAAGACGCTGCGCACCCCTGTCAATTTCATCGTGCATACCCTGCAGGAGGTGAACGATGGGCTGGCGCATGGGCGCTATTTCTTCATGGACGTCGCCCGCGACGGCATCGCGCTGTACGAGAGCGAACCCACCGAACTGCATCAGCCCAAGCCGAAGACGCCTCCGCAGGCGTTGGCAATGGCGCGAGAGTATTTTCAGGAGTGGCTGCCAAGCGCAGGTGAGTTCTTTGGTTCCGCCAAACACTCGATTGAGCAGGGATGGCTTAAAAAGGCAGCCTTCGACCTACATCAGGCGACAGAACGCCTCTACCACTGCGTGCTGCTGGTCTGCACCTTCTACACCCCGCATGTTCACAATCTGGGTTTCCTGCGCACGCAGGCTGAACGCATCGACCCGCGTTTGGTCGACGCGTGGCCGCGTGACCAGCGGATCGACCGTTCGCGGTTCGAGAAGTTGAAGGAAGCCTATGTGAAGGCGCGCTATTCGAAGCACTACCGGATCAGCGCCGAAGAACTGGCGTGGCTGGCGGAACGCGTCGAGGTGCTGGGGCAGGCGGTGCAGGTGATCTGCGAAGAGCGCATTGCCGCGCTGGAGCGTGCCACTGCCGCATGATGGCGCCAGTCGCTGGACAGGTTGGTAAGCCGCACCTAGAGGGCACGCCCCTTTTCACACGGAGAACACGTCCATGAACAATGCCGATCTCGCCGACCGCGTTTCCGAAGTGCATGGCCTCACCAAGGCCGACGCGCGCAATCTGGTCGACGGCATTTTTGCCGCCATTACCGAGGCGGCAGCGGCCGGCGAGGAAGTGTCGCTGAACGGCTTCGGCAAGTTCAAGGTCAAGGAAAGCGCCGCGCGTGAAGGTCGCAATCCTTCGACCGGCGCGGCGATTCAGATTGCGGCGTCGAAGAAGCTCGCCTTCACGCCTGCCAAGGCCGTGAAGGACAAGCTCAACGGCTGATGGGGATCGAGGCCGTCCGCGCCTTTCTGGAGGCGTGGGCACCCGACATTCCGATCATCGAACAGGCTTCGAGCACCGCAACGGTGCTCAAAGCTGCCGCAACGCTTGCTCCCGGCCGGGGAGGTCCAGCAGCCGACAGGCCATCCGGTTGGGGGCGTCTGTCCGTTCGGATTGCCGAGCGCTTGCTGAATCTATTGCGACGTTTCGCTACGCCCGTTCGACAGCGTGTATCCCGGGGCCGGATCGCGCACCGCATCAGCGCGGATCACGGCCGAGCGGCTTGCGGATCTGGTGGGCGCAACCTGGGCCGATCTCTGTTCGCTACCTTCATAGTTCTGCGTCGCTGTCGGCGAATGCGCGCCGTCCGCGCCGTCGCCAGAGCGTTAGCGCGCGTTCGCGATCATCGCCCCGTAACGTCACGGCGGCTTCGACCATCAGCCCGAACAGGACCGCGCGATCGTCGTCGGTGAGTTCGACCAGCCCGGCTTTGGTAATCAAGCCGCCAAGTTCGATCAGCTGACGCGTTCGTTCGCGGCTGGAACGCGCGACCGTGAAGCTCGACGCCAGTCGCCGCCACGGAATGGACGAGCAGCATCGCAAGCTGGCGCTAGCGCGCGCCGAGATGCGCGGGCTGGTTCTGTCGAGCGAACAGCGCAGCGCCTTTGATCACGTCACCAGCGGCAAGGATCTGGGCGTGGTTATCGGCTATGCCGGCACCGGCAAATCGGCGATGCTTGGCGTTGCCCGCGAAGCATGGGAGAGCGCCGGCTACCAAGTGCAGGGGCTGGCGCTGTCCGGGATCGCCGCCGAGAATCTCGAAAGCGGCTCGGGCATCACGTCGCGCACCATCGCCAGCATCGAACATCAATGGGGACAGGGTCGTGAACTACTGACCGACAGGTCGATCCTGGTGATCGACGAAGCCGGCATGATCGGCACGCGCCAGATGGAGCGGGTGATCGCCGAAGCCGAGAAGCGCCACGCCCAAGTGGTGCTCGTCGGCGACCCCGAGCAGTTGCAGGCGATCGAAGCGGGGGCGGCGTTCCGCTCGATTGCCGAGCGGCATGGTGCAATCGAGATCACCGACATTCGCCGACAGCGCGAGGACTGGCAGCGGCTTGCGACGCGGCAGCTCGCCACCAGCCGCACGGCCGAGGCGCTGGAGGCCTATGCCCAGGCCGGCATGGTCATCGTCTCGGAGACGCGAGTCGAGGCCAGATTGGCGGTAATCGCGCGTTGGGATCGCGAGCGGATCGCTGATCCGGCGGTCTCGCGCATGATTCTCACCCACACCAACGAAGAATGCGATGAACTGAATGCGCTGGCACGGGACGCGATGAAACGCCGTGGGTCGTTAGACGCTGATATTGCTGTCGAAACCGCCCGCGGAGAACGCTTGTTCGCGGCCGGCGACAGGGTCATGTTCCTGCGCAACGAACGCAGCCTCGGTGTGAAGAATGGCAGTCTCGGCACCCTCGAACAGGTCGATCACGCCCGCATGGCTGTGCGGCTCGACGATGGACGCCAAGTCGCTTTCGACCACAAGAACTATGGCGACCTTACCCATGGCTATGCCGCCACGATCCACAAGGCGCAGGGTGTTACCGTCGACCGTGTCCATGTGCTGGCGACGCCGGGGCTCGACCGGCACGCTGCCTATGTCGCGCTGTCGCGGCACCGCGATGCGGTGCAGCTGCATTATGGCCGCGACGACTTCGCCGACCAAGGCAAGCTTGCCCGCGCCCTGTCGCGCGACCGGCCGAAGGACAATGCCCTCGACTATGATGCCGCTGCCGAGCGTTTCGCCGCGCGGCGCGGCGTCGAACGGTCGCGCATCCTCGATACGCTCGCCAAGGAGCCACTCGCCGAACCCGAGCGCAGCGCGCCTCCACCAGCACGGCGTCGCGGCATGTTCGACGGTTTGCGGCTGTCTATCCCCGAGCCCGAACGTGCGCCAACCAAGCTGCGCTTCGACGGGCTCAAACTATCGGTGCCGGCGGCTGCGCCGGAGGCATCCGCGACGCAGAAGCTGGAGCGAGTGGTCGAAGGCTATGCCCGTGCCGTGCAGGATGCAGGCCGCATGACTGGCCAGGGCCGTGCCCCGCTCGAAGTTCAGAAGGCGGCGCTTGCGCGCACCGCCGAGGCGGTCAACGCGCTGCAACCCCGCGGCGCCCACGATCTCGATATGGCGTTTGAGCGGACGCCGGGGCTGATCAGCGAAGCCGCCAATGGTCGCACCGCCAATGCTATTCGCCAGATGCAGCTGGAGGCGGAGGTTCGTGCCAATCCCGAGCTGCGCGCTGACCGATTTGTCCAGGCTTGGCAGCAGCTTCAAGCGCGCCGGGGCAAGCTGAGCGGGTGGGAGAATGAAGACAAGCGCGCCGGTGTCGAGAACGCCATGCGATCGATGGCGAAGGGGCTGGAGAAAGACCCGGCGCTAGGCGCCGCGCTCAGCCGCAGAGGCAGTCAGCTGCTCGGGCGGCAGTGGTCGCCTGAATGGGCGCCGGGCAGCCGGGATGGCGGTGTCAGCCGGGCGCTCGGCGACGATGCTCGCACGCGTTCGGTCATCCGCCAGCTCACCTTCTCGATCGATCGCGATCGGGGCCTTGGGATTGGAATATAGCATGGGTATCCACGAACCTCCCGTAGAAGCGGACCAGACCGTCCAGGCGTTCAACGACATCTCGCGCAAGCTCGCCGGGCTGACCGCTGCGATTGACGGCTTTGCGGCCCGACAGCAGGAATTGCAGGCGCGAGATTACGGCCCAGACCTGGAGAAGATCCGCGACGGCTACGACAAGGTATGTGGCGCGATTAACACTCTCGCGAAGCGCCCGGCGATGACGTTGACGCCGCAGGACATCGCCAAGCAAATCGAATCGGCTGGCGCGCCGGGGCGTGCGGACGATCATCGCGCTTGGACCGGCGCCAGCCATGCCCTGAGCAGCACAGTGCAAGAGCTGAAAGGGATGGTCGCGTCGGCCCATTCCGCGGAGACCCAGCAACTGTGGATCGCGGGCGCAGCCGCTTTGGCACTGTTGGTGGGCTTCGCGTTTGGCACTGTCGTTCCATCGGTAATTGCTCAGCTCGCGCCAGAGGGCTGGCATTGGCCAGAGGAACAGGCTGCAGCAGTTCTGAGGCGCACACCTTGGGACGCGGGCGTTAGGCTCATGCAGGTCGCGAACCCGCAGCAGGCGCGTGCGCTGGCCGAGGCAGCGCGGATTTCGAAGGATAATGCTGACGTTCTTGAAGGGTGCCGGAAACGCGCAGAGCAGTTCAGAGTCACGGTAAAGTGCTCAATAGCTATTTCCGACGCTAGGCTCGATTGAAGATTTCCCTTCGTTGCCGCCAGTTAGAAAAGGCACATTCCGCCGCAAGATAGAAATGGCACAAACGCCGTTGGCAGCGGGGGCTGCGTGGAGCCCTCCAAACAGCGCAGCGCTGCCCCCGCTGATGCCCCACACTCCCGGCTCCTGGCCCCGGACCCGCTGCGCACGCAGCGGGTCCGGTCACACCGGCTCAACTGCCTGCGCTCGTGCTATCGGGTAGAGGGTCGATGGCAGCTTCGGGAGAGAAAGCGGACCGGCAGCTCGCGCCCACTTGTGGACATGTGCGCATCGCAGCTAAATTGCCGCCACCCCGACAACGCGCTGCGGGCGGCGGTGCTGAAAAGTTAAACCTCCGGGGTTGAAATGGCGACTGGCGGGGTTTTCGCACGCGCACTTACGATCGGAGAAAGTAGCGCCTCGGAGGACCGCTCAATGTCCGACTTCCACCATTTTCAGCCGCTCAGCGCCCCGCGCGCGCCAGGGGGTGCCGGCCCGCTTCGGAGGAAAAAGCAGCCGGTCTGCTCCCGCCCCGATAGCGGTAATCAGCTCGTCTGAGCATGATTCCAGGACCGGTCATTTGGAACGCCAGTGCGAGTCCGGTTTCCCATCTCCGGCAGCAAGTAGGGGGATACCACAAGTCGGAGAGGGTTCTGAGGAAGGATTTCGGCAAGGATCAAGGTGGCATTCTCACCTTGCGCCTCCCGCTTTAGCCCGTCCTTTGCAGATGGATTGCCACGACATCGTAAGTCTTGCCTCGCACGGAGGGATGTGAGACTCTATCGCACAATGGGACCGGTTTTTGCTTTGATCGTTCAGGCGGTAGTTGCCGCGCAGGGGTGCCAATACGATCGGGCGGCGCTTTTGGCGCTGGATCAAGATGCTTTCGATCAAGATCTGACAGGTGGGTGGCGCAAGCTCGAGATTGAAGGCTGCGAAGCTGAGGCCGCCGACCTTTTGCGCGACTGGCGTATGGCGCATAAAGTGAAAGACTACTTGCTGGTGTGGCATGAAGGGCAGTTACGGGCCGACCTCAACCAAACCGCCGCAGCCATCTCCCTGTTTCGGCAATCCTACAAGCCCGCGAAAGAAGACCAGGGCATGGGCTGGAACCTGTATGTTGACGGCACGATCGCCTTTCTGAAGGGGAATCGCGCAGCTTTTCATGTGGCCAAAGCCAAACTTGCGGCACTACCCCGCCCGGCGAATTTTACCATGGAAGATCCAGACGGCAAACCGGTGTCGGTCAAATGGCCGCTAAATATGAACGTGTTTGAGAGCCTCGAGCGCCGCTGGGGGCGGCCTTACAAGATCGCCTATAACTGTTGACGCGCAAGCGCAGCATACGGATTTAGGATTTGCAGTAACCTGTTTTCGAGACACCATCCTTTTTGGGGCAACCTGAGCATTGTGGCGCAAGAGGTAAGAGGGGAGGAAGGTGTTAGCCTCTTCGATGGAGGATATGCCTTCAAGCCGCATCGCTTTGACGAGGCGGTTCTGGAGCGTGCTGTTGACCCGCTCGACCCGCCCCTTGGCCTGAGGCGAGTTGGCGCAGATGATCTCGACGCCTAGCTTGTCGAGCGCGCGGCCGAGGTGCGACATGCCGTCGCTGTCGGCCGTCGCGCGGTTGTTCCGAAAGGCGCTGTGCTTGTCCGAATAGAAGGCGATCGGCTTGCCGTGCTTCTCAAGATAGGTCCGTGTCGCCTGCAGGTAGGAGAGGGCGCTCTCGCTTTCCGCCATATCGAGGTGCATCAGCTCGCTGGTGGCATCGTCGATATAGACCAGCAGGCTGCAGCGTGGGCCGCGACCATCGAACCAGTCATGATCCGAGCCGTCGACCTGGATGAGCTCGCCGCGGCGCTCGCGCCGGTTGCGGGTCTGGTGGAGCCTGGCGCGCTTGGCGGGCTTGGCCTTCCAGAGGCCGGCGCCGATCATCAGCTGCCGCAGCGTCTCGTGCGACAGCGTAATGCGTGGCGCTCGGCCAGATACTCGACCGCCAGCGTCGGGCCGAAATCGGCATAGCGCTCGCGGACGATGCCGAGGATCTGGTCGCGGTAGGTTTCGCTCAACCGGCGGTTGCTCGGCCGACCGCGCTTTGGGGATATCAGGCCAGCAGCGCCGTCAGCGCGGAACCGGTCGAGCAGCCGGTACACCTGGCGCCGGCATAGCCTGAGCAGCTCGCCGGCCTCGTTTGCGGTGATCTCGCCGCGCTCGACGCGCTGCAGCGTTTCGTACCGTGACAACTCGCTCCGGCTCATCGCGACCACCGTCATCAGCGTGCCCCCAATTGCTCGGGCGGCATGCCACTCGGAAGGCGCCGACCAGAGATTGTGACATCTCTATCTGGCGGATGAGTGACATTTGTACGTTGCGCTTAAACCCTTAAACAGCCAATGTTGTCGCCAGTTAGAAAAGGCACATTCCGCCGCAAGATAGAAATGGCACAAATGCCGTTGGCAGCGGGGGCTGCGTGGAGCCCTCCACCCAGCGCAGCGGTCCCCCCGCTGATGCCCCAACCTCCCGGCTCCTGTCCCCGGACCCGCTGCGCACGCAGCGGGTCCGGTCACACCACTTTGCGGCACTGCTCGTGCTATCGGGTATTGCGCCGGCGGTCGCTTCGACCAGAAAATGCGGACAGGCAGCTCCCGTCCCAAACCCGGTCATCAGATGATAGCTTCGGCCTCTCGAAAGCGGTCGTTCAGCGCGAAATTTCCCTTTTCCACGCTTCCAAGCAACTGTTTGTCGAGGCTATGCTACGCAGCCCTTGCCTCACCAGTGCGAGGGCGCAACAATACAAAATAACTAATTATGTTGGGGGCTTTTTTGCGTATTGCCATGCTCGCATCATTGGTCGCACTGGCGCCAACGGCCAGTCTCCAAGCGCAGGTTCCAGCTCGGCAAGGCGCCTCACCCGATAATCGCTCGATTTCCAGCATCGAGCATACGGTTACCATATTGCCGGCTCAACAATCAGCCCCAACGCCATTTCAGAGTTTTAAAGGCATTATCTTACTCAAGGTAAAGATAAACGGTCGGGACGGATGGGCCATGCTCGACAACGGTTTCGGGCATACCGTGATCGACCTCGATTTTGCCAAGGTTGCGGGCCTAAAGATCGGGCCTATCGTAGGTACTATTGATCTTGGGCCTGCATCCGCCCCCGAACGGCTTATAGAAGGCATGAAGATTGATGTGCCTGGTCAGCTCATATTGTCTGGGATGGGCCTGTCAGTAGACCTGAAATCCTTTTCAAATACCGTAGGGCATCCGATTGATGCTGTCATCGGAGGGGACTATCTTGACAAGCTTTCATTTCTGGTTGCCTCCAGTAACAATACGCTTATTTTTGCCAAGAATGGTGACATAATTCCCAAGGGGAAGGCTGCAATTATTCCGCTGCAAAAAGGCGCGCAATTAGCGGCGGAGGTTAACGGCAAGTCGGTAAATCTGGCGATCGACTTGGGTTTCAATGGCGTCGTACAGCTAAAGAAAGAAGTGTGGGAAAGGGTAATTTCATCCAAAGTTTCAACGGTCGATGGCATGACAAGCTCTGCTGATGGAGTCCTGCGCCCGAGTCGGTCCGTGAAAGATGCTACGTTAAAAGTCGGTGGGATTAGCGCTGACGGCGTTGGAGTGGCTGTTGGCGATCGAATTGCTACGAGCGCAGACGGACTCTTGGGGACAGGCTTTCTAACTAAGTTCGACTTTATTCTGGATGTTGGGGCTAATCGTCTTGTTGCAATCCCTTTTGGCTGATTGCGCACAGGCCAATTGATCAACCGCTAAACTCCTAAAATACCGTCCTTTTGGCGAAAGCCAGCGGTACTCGGCGATGTCAGCTAACCGCATCCGATTGCACCAAAGCCGACGGACGGCTCTCAACCCACCTCAAGACATTCGGCGCCGTGGCTCGGCAGTTTCGGGGAATGGCCGGATGGGTGGCGAACCTACAGGCCGCTTGTCCCCGGTTTTTCGTCATTGATCACCTGGAAGTGGCCTGAATGGAGTGCGCGGCAGCGCCAAGTTGCTCGCTCAAAACGTCCCGCGGGGTTCGATATTCAAGGCACTTTCGCGGCGTTTCGTTGAGCCGATCGACCATGCTTTGCAGGTGGCGGTCCGATATCGCCGAGATGTCGGTGTCGAACGGCAGGAAGCGCCGGATGCGGCCGTTGGTGTTCTCGACGCTGCCCTTCTGCCACGGCGCCGAGGGCTGGCAGAAATAGGAGACGATGTTTAGGGCGCTGGCGAGCCTCGGATATCTCGCAAACTCGGTCCCACGATCGAACGTGATGGAGCGTGGGAGGGGAGGCCGAAGGCGAGCGCCATCGCGTTCTGCGTCATGGCGAACGCGAGCGGACGCCAAGCGAAGCCGAACAGCGCATCGGCCGCCAGGTCGATGAAAAGCATCCCGCCAAGGAGGACAGCGACCATGATCCGGGCGTCGTGACGGTGCTGGATGAGATCGCCCTGACGTTCGGCCATCAGGCGCCAGACCATATGGCCGACGATCGCGAAACCCAGAGGGACCAGCAGCAACGACAGTCCTTTGCCCGCCAGTGCATCGCCGAGCAGCCCGCGGTCCACTGAGGCGATGGCGGCCCAGGCCAAACCGACGCCCAGCACGCCCCCTTTCAATCTGAACCGGCTATCGAAGCACGATAAGCAGAACCACCACAGGAAGACCACCGCGAAACCACTCACGGTGTGAGCAATGGCACCGACAATACCGGTCGGGGCCAGCGCGGCAATCGGCGTGTTGCCGATGACGAAGCCGGAGAGGCAGAGCGCCAAGGGTGCAAACAGTGCCGCAGGTAGGCCAACCCGCCGACGCGCGCCGAACAGGAGCCATGCCAGCAGGAGGATCGTGCCGACAGCACCCGCCCGGATCGCGACGTCAAGTTGGCCAATGTTCATGCCGTCACGATACGGGACGGCGCGGCACCAAGCCACCTCGCCCGTCTGTGACCGCCTGATCGTCGGCATTCTCACCAGCGGTAAGTTTCGAGAACCGTTTTCCGTTCTCGATCAATCATCCTTTTCGGGAATGGCAGCTATTGCCGCCTACGTCCTGAAAGCTGCCTGTCCGCTCTCCACCCACTCTCGGTCATTCGGCCCAGCGGTCGAGCCAAAAGCCGTCATTCGCCGCTGGTCGCCGGCCAACGGCCGCTTTTAGTGCTAACCTCGTCGGGGGCCTCCGAGATTGGGTGGAAAGCCGACATGCAGAGTGTCGAGCGGCTCAGTACGCGTTGGGTAAAATCCCCGGTAAGCGGCAAAGATGCTCGAAAGCGGAGATAGTCCCTGCATCGTCGGACCCGTGGCTCTGATGGTCGACGTTAAGCTCACGAGATGCGAACCTGTCTCCCCACCCCATGCTACTGGCCCGACGGAGGAAAAGTGCAAACGCCGCGGAGTTGGGTGCCGTCCAGGCGAAGCCGCCGTCACTCCGCGACCGTAGCGGGTATGACCACTTGTTCGATAATCTCAGCGTCGGGGTTGCCTGCGGGCGAACGGCTACATGTTCTGTGGGATACACTGCTACAGTGAAATCCCACCCGCTTTTACGGATCAAAGAGCAACTAGCGATAATTCTATCGCCTTTCTCTGAGATCGTGCGGAGGTAATAACCGCCAGTCGTCGCCAGTATACTGAAAACATCAAAACGACTCTGGCCGGGATGTGCGCCAACCTGTGGCGAGGATAGAGCGATCAATGCTGTGGTCGCAGCCAAGAGCACAAAGCGTCTCATATAGTCCCTCTTCGTCGACGCAGGATACTTGACTGGTAAACCGCCGCAAGTGGGGCGGGAGCGGACCGGCAGCTTTTTCAGCCAGAGCTGCCGTCGCGCTGTCTGGAGCCCCTACGGTGCAGCGTTGGCGATTGGCTCGCCGGCTTCATTGCGCCGGACTCGCTTCAGCTTCGGAGTGCAGAGCGTCCGTCGGTCGATCTTCGGTTCAGTTGGAGAGGGAGGGGCAAAAATGCCGACCGAGCGAGAGTCGCGCGCCGGCGCATTGTTGTTCCTCTGCCGATGATGATGCTCGTGCTATTGGGTAAGGCTTCGGCAGAGAACGCGAACCGGCAGCTCGCGCCGAATGGATACCGCAGTCTCTTTCAGCGAAACGTCGAGCCCGATATACTCGTCCATGGCTTTTCTCCATCAGATGCCTGGGCCCAGCTTCCCGTCGTGAGCCCGTTCTTCCATCTTGTCGGGGAACAGCCACCAGCATCCATCTCGTGACAGCCTGGAGTACCGCCTCCGCGATTACCCCATGTCGTGGGAAAGCAAATGGACCGCTCCCGGCCCCGACAGGCGCTTACAGCCGAAACCCTCCCGCAACTTCGATCCGCTGACCGTTGACCCAGCGAAAGTCGTCGGACAGCAATGCCGCAATTACCGGGCCAACCTCCTCGGGACCGCCGACGCGCCCGAGCGCCGTTTGTGAGGCGATCGCCTTGTTCACGTCGGCATTGTCGCGCGTCACGCCGCCGCTGAAGTCCGTAGCGATGGCACCGGGTGCGACGACGTTCACACTGACACCTCGCGACCCGAGCTCCAGCGCCATGTACCGGATCAGTGTTTCCACGGCTGCCTTGATCGGCCCGTAGATCGCGCGTCCCGGGAAGCTGAACCTGGCGAGGCCGGAGGCGATATTCACGATCCCGCCGCCATCGTTCATCAGCGGCAGGAGCTTCTGGGTAAGCAGGAACGGGCCTCTAAAATGCACGGCGAAGATCGCGTCCAGCTCGGTCTCGGTGCCGTTGGCAAGCGTCGCGGTCGAGGCGGTGCCGGCATTGTTGACGAGATAATCAAACCGCTCCGCGCCCAAGGTCGTAAGAGCCGAGCGGACATCGGCAATGAAGCCGTCGAAGCTGCTCGCGCGGCCCACGTCCAGGTGCAGCGCCACCGCACTCGCACCCGCCCGCTTGACGGCCTCGACCACTTCGTCGGCCGCCTCGCGCGCGGAGTGATAGGTCACGATCGAGGATATACCGCGATCGGCCAAGCGAAGCACGGTATCGCGACCGATGCCGCGGCTGCTGCCGGTAACGATGGCGATACGGGACAATGAAGGCATTACGATGCTCCTATTGTTCGCCTCCAGAACATGGCAAATCACGGGTCGCTGCTTTAGAGGTCCATTTGCGACAACATTATTCAGGCAGGAAGAACAACGCGCGATGGATCGGCTGGCTACCCTGGCGCTTTTCGTCCGTATCGTTGAGCGGGGGAGCTTCAGCGGAGCAGCGGGTGATCTCGGTATTTCCCGCCCTGCAGCCACGGCCGCCATTCAGGAACTGGAACAGCGCCTCGGCGTCCGCCTGCTCCATCGCACCACGCGGCAGGTCAGGCCGACGGGCGAAGGCGAGAGCTACTATCACCGCTGCGCCGCGATCCTGGCAGAACTCGAGGACGCCGATCGTATTGCGGCCGGCGCCGTGTCCGGGCTTATACGCGTCGATGTAGCGGGACTGATCGCCCGAACCATGCTGCTGCCGGCCTTGCCCGACTTCCTGAGGCGACATCCAAGTCTCAATGTCCATCTGGGCGAAGGCGAGCGGTTCGTGGACTTGGTACGCGAAGGCGTGGACTGCGTGGTGCGAGCGGGGAAGCTTGTCGACAGCGGCATGATCGGCCGCACCTTGGGCGCTGTCGAGGAGATCACCTGTGCCAGCCCTGCCTATCTGGCGGCGCATGGCACCCCCACCTCGCCGGACGATCTGGACGGCCACCAGATGATCGGCTTCGTGTCTTCCAGGACAGGACAGCCGCTCCCGCTCGAGTTCACAGTGGCAGGTAAGATCGTGGAAGTCGGGCTGCCGGCGCGCGTCCTCGTCAATGGTTCGGACACCAGTGCCGCCGCCGCGAAGCTGGGCTTCGGGATCGTCCAGGCACCGCGCTACCGCTTCGCCGATGACCTCGCATCGGGCGCGCTGATCGAGCTAATGACGGATTACCCGCCGACCCCCACGCCCATATCCATCCTATTTCCGAACAACCGCCACCTATCGGCTCGGGTCCGCGCTTTCGTTGACTGGACCGCCGAAACCTTGGCACCCTACCTTTCCCAATAGACCATCGTTTTTGGGAAAGGCGACAGCCCCACGTAATGTCGGCTTTTGCCACCCGCCTCCCTAAAAGCCGCCTGTCCGCTTTCCACCAATCTCGGCCGTCGCCAAGGGGGTTCGAGCAAAAAGCGGACGTTTCCTTGGGGCGAGCGGCAAATGGCGGCTTTTGGCACGGCAGTTCGCCTGAACGTCCGAAAGTGGGTGGGAAGCGGACAGGCGGCTTTCGGCGTGGCGCCGCGTATAGTTGTCGTCCCGAGAACGATCAGGTCTCGGGACTTATGATGCTGTCGGAAAGCTTATCATGGGACGACCGCTCAGGATCGTTTCGATGATGCTGCCACCACGTTGGCAGCAGCGGCCGCCTACAGTCGCGCGGTTGTTCCGAAAGGCGCTGTGCTTGTCCGAATAGAAGGCGATCGGCTTGCCGTGCTGCTCCAGATAGGTCCGCGTCGCCTGCAGGTAGGAGAGGGCGCTCCCCCAATTGCTCGGGCGGCATGCCACTCGAAAGGCGCCGACCAGAGATTGTGACATCTCTATCTGGCGGATGAGTGACATTTGTACGTTGCGCTTACACTCTGAAAAATTTCTGTTGTAGCCAGTTAGAAAAGGCACATTCCGTAGCAAGATAGAAATGGCACAAACGCCGTTGGCAGCGGGGGCTGCGTGGAGCCCTCCTCATAGCGCAGCGCTGCCCCCGCTGATGCCCCACACTCCCGGCTCCTGTCCCCGGACCCGCTGCGCATGCAGCGGGCTCGGTCACGCCGCCTCGGCCGCTGATGCTCGTGCTATCGGGTAGGGCTTCGATGGCAGCTTCGGCAGAGAAAGCGGACCGGCAGCTCGCGCCCCAAAGTCGGTCATTTCTGTCGGCGCTCGTATCGCCCGAAAACGGCCTGGAGGCGGACGTTAGCCGATCAGTGGGAGGGCACCCGACTTGCTAGTCCATTTGTCGAAAGGTCGTTGGAGCACGTTATGATACCGTCGTTGCAAAGGTCTGCTGCCACTCACCTCGCCAATCGTAGAGCGCCGCCGTCGTAGCATATTCACGTAGATACGAGAGTTTGCCATCGCGTATCGTGGCGATGGTTGCCCCGTCAAACCGCTTTTCCTCACCACGCCACCTGTAGTGGAAAGCCCATTCGGCAGTTTCACCCTCACCTGAGGTTCGTAGATCGCGGATCGTCCAGTCGATCACGCAGCCGTCCTCAGCCAGCCATCTCGATACCCATTGCGCTACACAATCGTGCCCGCGATAGATCGGTCCGAAGCTCTCAATGACGACGCAATCCGAAGCAAGCGTCGCGAGTATCGCGGCCACGTCGTGCGCCCGCCAGGCAGCGATATACTGCTCAAGTTGCATCATCAATGTGATCTCCTTCCTGTGGGTCTCTCCCTTATAAGGCTCCTGCGCCGCGTGCACGAGGCCAGCTTGAACGGCAGCTATCCCCGCCTCGGCTCCCGCAAGCTGCCGGTCTGCTTTCCATCCAGACTTGGACGTAGCAGGCGAAGATTGCTCCCACCAGTGAATGTCCGCTTAAATCCGCCTGGTCCGCTCTATCAGAGCGCCGTTGGCATCGGATAGGAGCGCTTACGAAATCGGCGGCACGTGGTTGACTAGTAAGTCTACATATGTTGGTATGGTGCCATGGTTCGTAGAAGACAGCCATCGAGGCAGATGTGCCGCCTTCTCGAAGCGCTTTCTGAGGCGAGTAGCGAATGGCGCCACGGTTATGACTTGATGAAGGTTACCGGCCTTTTGTCCGGGACGCTGTATCCGCTGCTGATGCGAATGACCGAACAGGGGCTGGTCGAGGCCGAGTGGCTCGATCCAGCACAACCCGGACGCCCCGCGCGCCACGCCTACCGCCTGACCTCGGCAGGCGCGGCCCTTGCGCGGGACCTTGCTGGCAGCGCGCCGGATCAACCGTTCACGGGTGCGCTGGCGTGAAGGCAGCGCTTTCATGTGCACTGCTCCATCTGGCAGCTGCTTGTCTCGGCGAGCGCAAGAGTGATTGGGCACTGGCCATGGAGGCTGAGCTTGAAACGGCCATCAACGAAGGCCAGCCAATGAAGTTCGCATTCGGGTGCCTCCTAGCGGCGGGGCGCGGCATGTTTACCGCCGAGGAAGGCCGCTTCGTCCTCACCAGCTATACCGTAGCGATCGGGCTGCTTCTGCCGATGGCGGCGCTGCAGATCGGCTGCGCGCTGTTTGGGCTGCCCTATCTCTATCCTGGCCGGCACGGGCTGGTCGGCGCAATGATCGACGGCGATCTGCAGGCGAGTCTGCTGCGCGGCGTGTACCAGGCAGCGATTCCATCGCTGGCGCTGCTGCAGCTGTTGATCGGCCTGGGGCAGCTGCGGATCGCCTGGGTGGTGCTGGAGCGCGATTGGGCGGCGGTGCTGCGCTGGGGGAGTCTGAGCCTGGCCGCATCGGCGACACTGGTGATGTTCCTGAGCGTGTTGTTCATCGATGGCCGGCAGGCGCTGCTGCAGGGCGCGGTGCTGGCGATCGAGCTGGCGACTACCGCCGGCTTGGCGCGCTGGTACGCCCATTTTTCTCCCGGTCCGGCGCCAACTCCGGTCCGCTAGGCGCGTCGTCCAGCGGCAGAATTCGAGACCATCTTCGGGTGCACCGCCCCGGAGCGGGTGGCCACGTGGCCTCAAGCGGTGCCGTGACGCCACGTGTTGTAGTTCGGAGCAGGAAATCTGATGCGGAGAACTTTCAAGGTACTCAAGGTACTCGCGGTCGGTGCGATCGGGCTAGCTGTAACTGCTGCGGGAGGCAGGGTGCCAGTCCATCAGCCAACCGTGGAAACTGGCCTGATAGACAAAGCGCCATTTCGTATCGACGTGCCGGCCAAGTGGAACGGCAGGCTGATTATGCTGATGCATGGCTATGAGCCCGCAGGCATGCCTCGGCACCTACCCTGGCCGGCCGCGGAAGAAACCAAGCTCTTTGTCGATGCCGGCTATGCTGTCGCTCAGAGCGGCTATAGGACCCAAGGGTGGGCAATCGCCGAAGCGCTGCCCGATATCGAGCGGCTGCGCGACTATTTCGTGAAGCATCATGGTCGGCCGAAGCAAACCTACGCAATCGGCTTTTCGCTCGGAGGCTTGCTCGCGCTGGTGACCGCGGAAAGACAGGCAAATAGCTATGCCGGCGCCCTGTCGTTATGTGGCGTAAACATGTCGGGCGACGCGGTCGGCGGGTTGTTGCTGCGCAATCTTGCCGCGTTCGATTTCTACTTCCCGCATGTGCTGCCGAAGCTCGATGCCGCAGATGCGCCTGCAATGGTTGGCCAAGACGTCATTGAGGCGGCGCTGGATAAGGATCAAAATATCGCCAGTCGTCTGGCTGACGCGCTCGATATCCGCCGCCCCGCATTGGCGGGGGCGATCATGCTCGATTATCTGGTGCTACAAGAGCTGCGCAGTCACGCGGGCGGATTTCCCGCCGACAATCAGGCAACGCTCTACACCGGATTCCCAGATGACGAGGCGCTCAACGCAGGCATCGCCCGCTATCGCGGTAGCCCCAAGGCGATCGCCTACCTTGCTGCCAACGCGCCGTTGTCAGGCAATATCCGGGTTCCGGTGGTTCTCCAGTCGAATGCTGATGATCCCACCATACCGCCGCGCTATGGTTCGCTGTATCCAGAGGCGGTCCGCCACGCGGGTAAGCAGAAACTGCTGACGGTTCTGCCCCGCATCGGCCACGGACATTGCGATTTCTCCGCCGATCGAACGATGGCCGCCTTGACGCAGTTGGTCGAAAAGACGCGCTGACGCGGCGCAATGCTCCCGTCGCCGCCAACGCATCTTCACTCCGGTCGCGTCCGCCTCTAGGCGGCGGAATGAATTGGGCGAATATCCGGCGCTGCGTACGATGCTGTTAGGCGGTTTTCACGTCGATGGAGAGGCAGCTCTTGACGAGAGCTGCCGTTCAACGAGTCACACGGGAGCGACGGCTATGTCCCAAACCTCGTCAAAATGACGTTCAAAATCGAAGATGAACGAACGACCGCTTTCAGGTGCTCCGATCACGACGCTGAACGACCGACATTGGGGCGAGAGCGGACCGGCAGCTTTTCCATCATCACCGGACAGTCTGCTTTTCCTCGGCAGCGGTGTCCAGTTGACGCTTGAGGCGGGGGAGGGGCGGTCTTCCCCGTCGCTTTGGTGGCTCGTTTCCCAATCGTCCCTCATCCAGCACCACCCGCGACGTAGCGAAAACACCCACCGACTGTGAGCTGCGGGCTGGCGCATTGTTGTTGCGCTGCCGGTGATGCGGGTTGGCGCTCTGCATAGCCTGCGCCATGGCAAGGGCCGCGCCAAGCCGCTTGTTCTCGACGATCTCGGCCTGATTGACCCGCTGCATCTTGTCGTAGACGCGGTAGGGCAGGACCACTTCACCGTGCCGCACCTCAATGCGCCCATCGGGAAATTCGCAAACGTGGACGCGCTTGCGGGCGAGCGTCCGCGCCAGCGGCGTCGGCTCCAGGATGAACATCGCCTTGTTGTAGTGGAGCGCCAGAGCGCCGGTGACGGAGCGCTCGACGCGCCAGACCATCTCGGCTTCCACATTCTCGTGCGGGGCAAGCGGCCGATGGGCGTCCCGAGGATCCGCAGGTGGGCAGGCGAATTGAGCATTGTGGCGCAGGAGGTAAGAGGGGAGGAAGGTGTTGGCCTCTTCGATGGAGGAGATGCCTTCAAGCCGCATCGCTTTGACGAGGCGGTTCTGGAGCGTGCTGTTGGCCCGCTCGACCCGCCCCTTGGCCTGGGGTGAGTTGGCGCAGATGATCTCCACGCCGAGCTTGTCGAGCGCGCGGCCGAGGTGCGACATGCCGTCGCTGTCGGCCGTCGCGCGGTTGTTCCGAAAGGCGCTGTGCTTGTCCGAATAGAAGGCGATCGGCTTGCCGTGCTTCTCAAGATAGGTGCGCGTCGCCTGCAGATAGGAGAGGGCGCTCTCGCTTTCCGCCATCTCGAGGTGCATCAGCTCGCTGGTGGCATCGTCGATATAGACCAGCAGGCTGCAGCGTGGGCCGCGACCCTCGAACCAGTCATGATCCGAGCCGTCGACCTGGATAAGCTCGCCGCGGCGCTCGCGACGGTTGCGGGTCTGGTGGAGCCTCGCGCGCTTGGCGGCCTTGGCCTTCCAGAGGCCGGCGCTGATCATCAGCTGTCGCAGCGTCTCGTGCGAGAGCGTGATGCCGTGGCGCTCCGCGAGATACTCGGTCGCCAGCGTCGGGCCGAAATCGGCGTAGCGCTCGCGGACGATGCCGAGGATCTGCTCCCGGTAGGTTTCGCTCAACCGGCGGTTGCTCGGCCGACCGCGCTTCTGGGATATCAGGCCAGCGGCGCCGTCAGTGCGGAACCTGTCGAGCAGCCGATAGACTTGGCGCCGGCATAGTCTGAGCAGCTCGCCAGCCTCGCTTGCGGTGATCTCGCCGCGCTCGACCCGCTGCAGCGTTTCGTACCGTGACAACTCGCTTCGGCTCATCGCGATCACCGTCATCAGCGTGCCCCCAATTGCTCGGGCGGCATGCCACTCGGAAGGCGCCGACCAGAGATTGTGACATCTCTATCTGGCGGATGAGTGACATTTGTACGTTGCGCTTACACTCTGAAAAATTTCAGCGAACGAAAGGCTTAGTTATGTTTACCTGCGGCAGCTCGTCGCGCGTCGCGGGCGCCACATCGATTTCACAAGAACTTGGGGTATCATCAGGGGTGCCATACCCCACGAGCTGACATTTATCTATATAAATCAAGCGATTATAAAGCGTGCGGTCTCTGAAAAGATCCTGCCCCCGCAACCACCGCCATAGAACGCCAAACGCCGCCCTTACGGGCGGCGTTGTCGTTTGTGGCATACGCGATCAGATCCTCCACCTTCGCAACCACTTCCGCCTGCGGGCCCTCCGGCTCGTTCGGGTAGATCGTGACGCTTTCGATGAGGCGCGTGGTTGCGCTGCAACCTGCAGTTCAAGGCGCCGGCGCATCCGTTGGTTGACGTACCGCCGCTTCGACCGCGAGGCGTAACGTACCGCGTGCGATATGATCAGGATCCCTTCCCGCCGGCTCGAACGGGTTGATCAGATGTTGTTGCGAAGCGACGCGAAGCCGTAGACCGTCGACCGCAAGGAGAGCAGCCGCAGCGTGCGCGTCTTCACTCAGCCACGGCAGCGCCCATCAACGAGCCCAATGGCGGCCCGCTGCTCCAGACGGTGCTCCCGCCGTCCTTCTTCGGCGCTGCGCGCCAGCCTTGCCGCCTGTGCCGAAGCGAGCGGGTCCGCCAAGTTCACGGTGGGCAACACGGTGTTGCCCGAGGATGTGGAAGCGACCACGCGGAACATGCTGGCCGCGCACCGACTGGCTCGTCAGGAGATCAAGGCACTGCGCCCGAACGTTACGCTCGCGCTCGTCGACGATCAGGCATCCGGGCCGGACAGCATGCGCGATGCGCATCGCGCGCGCGTCTATGGTGCCTGGCTGCGCAGTGCGCGCGAGGACGATTATGTCGGCGTCCAGAATTATGAGCGCGCCGTGTGGGACGCCAAGGGCAGGCTGCCGATGCCGAAGGGCGTGCCGACGAACGTGGCGGGTAGCGAGATCTATCCCGCCTCGCTCGCTAACGCGGTGCGCTATGTCCATGCCGAGACCGAGGTGCCTATCCTGGTGAGCGAGCACGGCGTGTCGAGCACCGACGATCGCCAGCGCGCCAGCCTCATCCCCGCCGCGCTCGGGCATCTGCGGGCGGCCATCGCGGAGGGGGTGCCGGTGCTCGGCTATATCCACTGGTCGCTGCTCGACAATTACGAATGGGGTGGCGACGAGCGTGCCCGCTTCGGGCTGGTGGCGGTCGATCGCACCAGCTTCCGGCGGACGCCGAAACCGAGCGCGTCCGCCCTGGGAGCGATCGCGCGGCGAAACGCGCTCTCCACGGTTTTGGGGGGCGTGGGTGCCCATGCGTAGAATGCCCCGCGCGGATCAGGTGCGGGGCCGAAGCGAGAGAAAGGGTTCGGACAGCCGGCCCCGCAGCGGCCGTCCCGACGGTGACCCTCGAGGCGCTCGTCGCGTTGCGCGTTGGTCCCGAAGTGACGAGCGAGGGTTGCCCAAGCCGTACCGCGCCGGGCCGGATATGGGGCGCTAGCTACCGGAAGAACCGCGCCGGTTCTGAACAATCGCGATCGTGATTGCTGCTAGGATCCCCAAGGGAAACCACAGTCCCGGCTTTCCGAAAATAATGCCGATGAACCAACATAGGGCGAGGGCGACGACCGGTGTGAGCTTGCTCATGCGGGCAGGCTAAATAACAGCGTGTTCCATCGCAATACGTATGAGGAAGGTCCCAAGCAAAAGGCGTGTACTCGCCCGCGGAATTATGCGGATCGGCAGTGGCGCGGCGCAGCATTCTTGTGAATGCGCGAGTGATGCATGCGTCCGCAATGCCACCACGTGCGTTGGAGGCAGGTGCCAATAACGATCGAAATCCTGCAGCAGCAGATGGACGATGCCGTGGCCGCCCTCGACTTCGAGACGGCGGGACGATGCCGCGACATGATCAATGCCATGCGTGGAGGCGCTACCGCGGCCGAGGCGGAAGCGGCCGATTTCGCGGGGCTCAAGCGTCAGGCGCCCGGCGCCATGGGGCTGGGAACGAGCCAGCAAAGGCGGACCCCGCCCACAGGATGGCGCCCTCCGACCAAGCCCGATCCGATGACTGCGGGCCGCTCCAGACGCGGTGGCGTCCGCAAAGCCTGAAGCCGACGGTGGCGAGAGGCGTACGTGGGGCTTTCTTGGGCGCCTCCCTTGCCGGCCCCCGTCCCCGTGCGTCACCGGCCGGGCACGGTTGGCGCCGTGCGCCCGCCGCGGCGGCCCCTCAGCCGACTACCCGAACCGCCTGTTCGTGGCCCGGTATAAGGTCCGGCCTCAGCAGCAGCGTCCCTTGCCGCGGCCATAGCGGTCGCGCTGGCGTGCGGCGAAGAAGGCGGCACGCGATTGCGGCGGTTGGTCCGGGTGGCAGGCGGCCATGTGCGCCAGATAGCGCTCGTAGGAGGGTACCCCCGCGATCACGCCGATCGCCTCGCGCATCCCGGTCCAGAATCCCTTGGACAGCATGCGCATGGCTCAGGCCCGCACCGCGTGCGGCAGTTCCTGCATGGTCGGTCGGTCCGCCCGTCGCGCGGCGAGGCAGGCCCGCACCGCGAACACCAGGGTCGCGAGCACTAGCGCGAGGAACAGTCCACACAGCACGGCATCGACCAGGTCGTTGAACAGGATGCTGCGCATCTCCGCCACCGACTTGGCCGGCCCCAGCAATTCGCCGCGCGCCATCGCGTCGCGAACGCGCGCGGCATGGGCGAGGAAGCTCACCCGCGGATCGGCCGAGAAGAGCTTGAGGCCCGCGGCCGACACCGTGCAGGCGAGCAGCCAGCCGGTGGGGAGCAACGTCACCCAGGCATAACGGTCGCGCTTCATCCGGAAGAGCACGACGGTTGCGAGCAGCAGCGCGATCGCGGCGAGCATCTGGTTGGCGATGCCGAACAGCGGCCACAGCGTGTTCACCCCACCCAGCGGATCGGTGACGCCCTGGTAGAGGAAATAGCCCCAGGCAGCGACGCAGAGCAGCGTGCCGACCAGCGCCGGCACTGCTCCGGTCGCGTTGCGGAAGCTCGGCACCGCGAGGCCGATCAGGTCCTGCAGCATGAAGCGCCCAGCGCGGGTGCCGGCATCGACCGCGGTGAGGATGAACAGCGCCTCGAACAGGATCGCGAAGTGATACCAGAAGGCCATCATCGCGCGGCCGCCGATCATCCGGCTGAAGATGTCGGCCATCGCCACCGCCAGGGTGGGGGCGCCGCCGGCGCGGCTAATGATCGTCGTCTCGCCGACGTCGCGGGCGGTCCCGGCGATCGTCTCGGCGGCGATTGGGAAGCCCATTGCGGTGACCGCCGCCGCCGCGGTGTCGGGCTGGGTGCCGACGACCGCTGCCGGGCTGTTCATCGCGAAGTAGATGCCGGGATCGAGGATCGAGGCCGAGATCAGCGCCATGATCGCGACGAAGCTCTCCATCAGCATCGCGCCATAGCCGATGAAGCGCAGGTCGCCTTCGGAGGCGATCAGCTTGGGCGTGGTGCCGCTGGAGATCAGCGCATGAAAGCCGGAGACCGCGCCGCAGGCGATGGTAATGAACAGGAAGGGGAACAGCGTGCCCGACCAGACCGGCCCGCTGCCGTCGACGAACCGGGTGAGCGCCGGCATCCTGAGCGGGGGCGCGACAAGCACGATGCCGATCGCCAGCGCGGCGATCGCGCCGATCTTGAGGAAGGTCGAGAGATAGTCGCGCGGGGCGAGCAGCAGCCACACCGGCAGCAGCGCGGCCACCGCGCCGTACGCGACCAGGATGAAGCACAGCTGGACCGGCGTGTAGCTGAACCAGGCGGCGAGCGCGGGGCTTGCCGCGACCTGCTGGCCATAGACGATCGCCGCGAACAGCCCGACCAGCCCGATCAGCGAGGCCTCGCCGACGCGGCCCGGGCGCACGAAGCGCATATATACGCCCATCACCACGGCAAGCGGTATCGTCGCGGCGACGGTGAAGGTGCCCCAGGGGCTGTGTGCCAGCGCGCGCACGACGATCAGCGCGAGCACGGCCAGGATGATCACCATGATCAGGAAGGTGCCGACCATCGCGATCGTGCCCGCCCAGGCACCGAGCTCCATCCGCACCATTTCGCCCAGCGACCGCCCGTCGCGGCGCACCGACAGGAATAGGACGAGGAAGTCCTGCACCGCGCCCGCCAGCACCACGCCGGCGAGGATCCAGAGCATGCCGGGCAGATAGCCCATCTGCGCAGCGAGCACAGGGCCGACCAGCGGTCCGGCGCCGGCGATGGCGGCGAAATGATGGCCGAACAGCACGTTGCGGTTGGTCGGCACGAAATCGGTGCCGTCGGGGCGGCGGATCGCGGGGGTCGGCCGGGCGGGATCAACCTGCGCAACCCGGTCGGCGAGGAAGCGGGCATAGAAGCGGTAGGCGATCAGATAGACCGAGACCGCGGCGACCAGCACCCACAGCGCGTTGATCGGCTCGCCCCGCGCGGTGGCGATCACCGCCAGCGCTGCGGTCCCCGCCAGCGTGACGAGGATCCAGAGCAGCTTTTGCAAGAGCTTGGGCATTTCCGTTTTCCTGACCTGCGCCGATGGGGTGCGGACTGCCCTACCAGCGTCCGGGCGGCCGAGTCACCCTTTGCGGACGAGGTTGCAGGCGGCGCCCGCCGCGATCAGTGCAGACCGCGGTTGCGCAGCAGCGCGTCCGGGGTCGGCATCCGCCCGCGGAAGGCGGCATAGCTCTCCGCCGGATCGCGGCTGTTGCCGCGCGCGAGCACTTCGTGGCGGAGCCTGGCCGCGAGCGCGGGATCGTAGAGGTCGCCGGCTTCGCGGAACGCGTCGAACCCGTCGGCGTCCATCACCTCGGCCCAGGTATAAGCATAATAGCCGGCCGAATAGCCACCGTCGAAGATGTGGCTGAACTGCGCGAGGCGATGGCGCATGCCGACCGCCTCGGGCACGCCCAGCGCCTTCAGCTCCGCCGCCTCCCAGGCACGTGCGTGGAAATCCGCGGGCAGGGCGGTCAGCGCGTGCAGCCGCATGTCGAGCAGCGCCGAGGATAGCTGCTGTACCGTCTGATAGCCCTGGTTGAAGGTGCGGGCGTCGAGCAGCGCCTGCAGCATCGCTTCGGGCATCGCTTCGCCGGCGGCATCGCGGGCGTAGCGGCGCAGCGTCTCGGGCGCGACCGCCCAATGCTCATAGACCTGGCTGGGGAACTCGACGAAATCGCGCGGCACCGCCGTGCCGGACAGACTGGGATAGCGCACCTGGCTGAGCAGCCCGTGCAGGCCGTGCCCGAATTCGTGGAACAACGTCCGCGTCTCGTCGAGCGAGATCTGCACCGGCTGGCCGGGTGCGGACGGCACGATATTCTGGTTGTTCACCACGATCGGCAGCTCGCCGAACAGCTCGTTCTGGTCGCGCAGGCTGTTCATCCAGGCGCCTGGGCGCTTGGTAGGGCGTGCGAACCAGTCGGCATAGAACAGGCCGATCGTGCGGCCGTCCGCCTCGCGCAATTCCCAGACGCGCACGCCCTCGGCGTAGACGGGCACGTCGGTCCGTTCGTGCGCGGTGATGCCGTACAGCCGGTGGGTGGTGTCGAACAGCGCCGCCACCATGTTGTCGAGCAGCAGATACTGCTTCACCGCCGCCTCATCGAGGCCGAAGCGCGCCTTGCGCACCTGCTCGGCATAATAGCGCCAGTCCCAGGGCTCGACCTTGGCGATGCCGTCCTGCGCGGCGAGGGCGGCGATGTCCGCCAGCTCTTCCTGCGCGCGGGCGAGCGCCGGGCGATAGACGCGCATCAGCAGCTCGGTCGCGGCGGCGGGCGTCTTGGCCATCTGGTCCTGCAGCACGAAATCGGCATGGCTCTCCGCGCCGAGCAGTGTGGCGCGTTCGATGCGCAGCGTGACCATCCGAGCGATGATCGCATTGGTGTCGTTGGCGTTGCCCTGGTCGCCGCGCAGCACGAAGGCGCGCCAGATCTTCTCCCGCGCGGCGCGGTTCGGCGCGGCGGTGAGGAAGGGTTCGGCAGCAGAGCGGGTGGCGGGGAACAGGAAGCCCTCGGCGTGCCCTGCGCCCTGTGCCGCGGTGGCGGCGGCGCTGCGCTGGTCCTCGGGCAGGCCCTCGACTTCCGCATCCGTCAGCAGCACGCTGCCCGCCTTCTGGTCGGCGAGCAGCTTCTGGCCGAACTGGACGCCGAGCGTCGCCAGTTCCTCGTTGATCGCGGCGACCCGAGCGCGCGCCTCGGGCGCGAGCGCGGCACCGGCGCGCAGGAACCGCCGATGCGTTTCCGCCAGCAGCCGCGCCTGTTCGGGCGCTAGCGACAGGGTTGCGCGCGCCTGCCACAGCGCGTCGACGCGGGCGAACAGCGCGGGATCGAGCAGCGTGTCGTTCCGCAGCCGGATGAGCTTGGGCGTCACCGCTTCCTCGACGGCCTGGATCGCGTCGGTCGCGTCCGCCGAGGCGACGGTGAAGAAGGTGCTGGCAATCCGGCCGAGCTGCCGGCCTGCGCCCTCCATCGCCTCGATCGTGTTGGCGAAGCTCGGCGCGGCGGGATCGTCGGCGATGCGGCGATAGTCGGCCTGCGCCTCGGCGAGCGCGGCATCGAACGCCGGCGCATAGTCCTCGGCACGGATGCGATCATAGGGCGGGACGCCGTCGGGCGTGGCCCAGCGATCGAGGAGCGGGTTGGCGGACGGAGCGGGGAGCGAGGATGCCAGCATGATGGGCTCTATCTAGGGGCAAGGCCCCGCGCTTTCATCCCTCGTTGACGACCGATCTACTCGGACTATTGTCGCGGCATCACAGGGAGAGGATGATGACCAAGGTTTTCTTGCGCATGGTGCTGGCGGCCGCCTGCCTAGCGCCGCTGGGGATGCCCACTTCGGCGCTCGCGCAGGCCGCGGCGGCGCCGGTACCCGGTTCCAACCCGATCATCCGCGACAAGTTTACCGCCGATCCCGCGCCGCTGGTCGTCGGCGACCGGCTTTACCTCTATGTCGGGCATGACGAGGCGCAGCGCGACGAGATGTTCAACATGCGCGAATGGCTGGTCTATTCGACCACCGACATGCGGCACTGGACCGATCACGGTCCGATCCTGAACGTGGCCGATTTCAAATGGGCGAAGAAAGATGCCTGGGCCTCCCAGGCGATCCAGAAGAACGGCAAATTCTGGTTCTACGCCGCGGTCGAGCACGACGCGACCAACCCCGGCAAGGCGATCGCGGTCGCGGTGTCGGACAGCCCGACCGGCCCGTTCGTCGATGCCAAGGGATCGGCGCTGATCACCAACAGCATGACGCCGAAGGGGACGCACAGCTGGGAGGACATCGACCCCACCGTCTTCACCGACGACGACGGCACCACCTGGATCGCCTGGGGCAACCGGCAATGCTATATCGCCAAGCTCAAGCCCAACATGATCGAGATCGACGGCCCGATCACCGAGATCACTCCGCCGCATTTCGAGGAAGGGCCCTGGTTGCACAAGCGCGGGCCGCTCTATTACCTGACCTATGCGTCGCTCGACCGTTCGAAGCACCGCGACGAGAAGGTCTCCTATGCCACCGCGCCGTCGATCCAGGGTCCCTGGACCTATCGTGGCGAGCTGACCGGCTCGGGCAAGTACAGCTTCACCATTCATCCCGGCATCGCCCAGTTCAAGGGAGACTGGTACCTGTTCCTGCACAACGCCACGCTGGCGATCGGCGACCTCAGCGGGGCGATCGGCCGCCGAGCGGTGACGGTGGAGCGGCTGGAGTACAATGCGGACGGGACGATGAAGCCCGTGATGCAGACCGAGGCAGGCGTTACGGCGCTTCGGGCGGGTAACTGAGAGGATCGCACGCCGCGCGGACCCGGCGCAGCAGGCCGGATCCGCGCGGCAGCGGCTCAGTCGGCCGCGTTGGCGCGCGCGCGGGGCTTGCGCGTCGCCTTTGCAGGGGGGGCATCGGTTGCGACGTTGCGCGCCGCACGCCCCTTGGCGCCCAGCCCGATCTTGTGCGCCATGGCACGGCGCTGTTCCGAATAGGTCGGCGCTACCATCGGATAATCCGGCTTCAGATTGTAGCGCTCGCGATATTCCTCGGGCGTCAGGCCATGCGTGCTCAGATGCCGGCGCAGCGTGCGATACGGCTTGCCGTCGATCATCGAGATGATGTGGTCCTTCGAGGCGAGCGACTTGCGCACGGACACGGCCGGCGTGAATTCGTCCGTCGGCGTTTCGTCACCGGTATCGTCCACCTGCGCGCCTCGACCTGCGAGCGCGATCACGTCCGCGTGCATCTGTCGCAGAAAGGTAGAAACGTCCTCCATCGTCGCACGGTTATTCGGATTGGACAGCCAAGCGATGGTAAGATCACTTGCCAGTTCAACGGGATCGGTGTTGATTTGATCAGACATACTGCGTCCCTCTCATTTTGTGCACCATGGTGCCGTCGCTATACGTATAGCGATACGATGGGTGCGTCTCCCGGAATTTGGCGAGAGACACAAAAAACCATGTTCGTTCTGCATCTGTTGGTGACATGTCGTCGCGGTCGCAGCGACGTTGTGCTAGATATTCAAGCGCATTTAGGGTCTGCGGACGACAATTGGGCGTCCGTGGCGGTTCTACGCTCGAGCGCTTGCGGTCACCGTTGGGCCTCCAGCGCGCGGCGCAGCGTATCGCGAGCGCGCTCGACCTGCTCCGGCGTCGGCGCCCCGAGAACACCGCGTATCGCTTCGGGAATATGCGCGGCAGGGTCGCCGTGGAGCTGGAACACGAGGTGGTCGAACATCGCGCGCCAGGCCAGCCGCTGGTCCTCGGGCAGCAGCCGCAGCGAATGGAGCGCGTGATACAGCGCGTCGTGTGGGTTCAGGATGGTGGGCTGCGGGTGGGTCCACCAGTAATTGGCGAACAGGTTGACCGGATCCAGCGAGTCGACGGCGTGCCACCAGAGAAACGGTATGTAGATTGCGTCGCCCGGCTCCAGTATCGCTGCCTGTGCATGTCGTGCGGCTTCGGCATAACGGGGGAAACGCGCAAGATCGGGCGCGGCAATATCGACGAAGCTGGTCGGCGTCCCTGCCGGGGTGAATTCAAGCGGCCCCATATAGAGGTTCGAGACCTGATCGGGCGGGAACAGCGTGAAGCGTCGCCGGCCGGCGACGACAATGCCGATATTCTCCATCAGGTCGTAATGCGGCGCGACGCGCAACTGGTTGCCGAGCCAGAGCCGCGGAACCACTGCATCGCCGACCAGGGTGATCGCGTTCTCCGCGGTGAAGCCGGGAAGCAGCTCGGGTGCGAGGATCGACTGGATCGCCATCGCATAGCCGGTGGGGCGTTCCAGTTCGCGCAGCAACCGGTCCAGGAACGGATCGAGCGGCGACAGGCCGCGGACGAAGTTCATGCCGGTGAAATCGTCGTTGTAGAAGAACCGGCCCGCGATCGCGGGTTCGCCGACGATCGCATTCACCGCGCCGTCATGGCTGAAGCGCTTGCAATAGGCGACGATCCCCTCGGCTCCCTCGCATCCGGCACGCACCGCCGGCCAATCGGCGGCGAGGCCGCGCAGCACCACCGGCTCGCGCGCGGGACGAATCTCGGCATCGAAGCGGGCGCGGTCGATCGGGCCCAGTTCGCGCAGCGCGCGCGGTGCGGGCAGGTCGGTCATGATGCTCGCCGTGCGGGTGTCAGGTCGCAACCGATGCGGCGGAGGTAATCGTCCTGCAAGGGCATGGTGTCGGCCGTTTCGTCAATCACTTGCGCGATGTGGTTGAGGCGTTCGAGCGTCTCCGTATCGGATAGCAGATCGGCTACCGGATGATAGCGTTCGGGCATGATTCCCTGGCCGGTCATCACCGCGAGCCAGCTTGCTTCCTGGAACAGCTCGCGCTGCTCGCGGAAGATGCGGCCGTTGCGGCGGAACAGCGCGATGCGCTCGGCGAGGCTGTCGGGCGGCGCCATGTCGCGGCAACGGCGCCAGAAGGCGCTGTCCTCGCGCTCGGTGGCCTTGTAGTGCAGGATCAGGAAGTCGCGGATGTCGGCATATTCCTGCGCGGTCTCGCGGTTGAAGCGGTCGATCTCGGGCGCATCGAAGCCGCGGCTCGGAAACAGCGCCATCAACCGGCCGATGCCCGATTGAATCAGGTGGATGCTGGTCGATTCGAGCGGCTCGAGAAAGCCGCCGGCAAGGCCAAGTGCCACGACATTGCCGATCCAGGCGCGGTCGCGGTGCCCGGCGCGGAAACGCAGCGCGCGCGGCTCTGCCAGCGCGGGCCCATCCAGGTTCGCAAGCAGCGTCGCCGTCGCTTCGTCGTCGGACAGATGCGCGCCGGCATAGACATAGCCGTTGCCGGTGCGGTGCTGGAGCGGGATGCGCCATTGCCAGCCTGCCGGTCTCGCTGTCGCTCGGGTGAGTGGCAGGCGGTCGCCGCCCGGCGCGCAGGGCACCGCCACGGCGCGGTCGCAAGGCAGCCAATGGGCCCAGTCGCAGAACCTGGCGCCCATCGTCTGCTCGATCAGCAGCCCCCGAAAGCCCGAACAATCGACGAAGAGGTCGCCCGCGATCTCGGCCCCCGATTCGAGCCGGACGGCGGCAACATGGCCGGTCTCGCCATCGCGGCGAGCTTCGACGATGCGGCCCTCGGTGCGATGCACGCCCAGCCCCTCGGCGAGCCGCCGAAGGAAGGCGGCATAGAGGCCCGCATCGAACTGGAAGGCATAGCCGAGCCGGGCGAGCGGCGAATTGGGTTGGTCCGGCCTCGGATGTGCGAAACGCCCGCGCCGGGCCGCGGCGATGCCGATCGAATAGGCGTCGAGCGGCCTCCTATCGCCCAATGCCCGCGCCTTGAGCCAGAAATGGTGGAACTCCACCCCCAGCATGTCGAGGCCGAAGACGCCGAAGGGGTGGACATAGCGGGTGCCGATCCGCTGCCAGTCGACGAATTCGATGCCCAGCTTGTAGGTGGCGCTGGTCTCGCGGACGAACGCCGCTTCGTCGATGCCGAGCATCCGGTTGAACAGGTTGATATGCGGAATCGTCGCCTCGCCGACGCCGACAGTGCCGATCGCATCGGACTCAACGAGCTCGATCTGCAATCCCGGCAGGGCGCCGACCAGCTTGCCGAGCGCGGCTGCGGCCATCCAGCCCGCGGTGCCGCCGCCGACGATCACGATCCGCCGGATCCGATCGTCTCTCACACCGGCGATCCGGGTGCGGCGAAGGGCGCGTCCTGCGCGAAGGAGAAGACCGGCAGCGGCTCGGCGGCAGGCGGCGGGGGCGGGGCCTGCTGGGGCGCGATGCGCGCGAGGAATTCGGCATGGGTCGGCATCTTCTGCGCCGTCTCCCAATAGCCTTGGCGCATCTGCTCCAGCGCCTGCGCGACGAGGTTCTCGTCGAGCGCGTCGGCGGCGGGCTCGTGCTCGCGCGGGACGATGTGCTGGCCCAGGCACACGGCGACCCAGCTGGTGTTGGTGAACAGCTCGGTGCCTTCACGGAACAGCCGCCCCTTGCTCTGGAACAGCGCGATCCTGGTCGCGAGGCTTTCGGGGATGTCCATCGTCCGCACCCGGTTCCAGAAGGGCGTGTCGGTGCGGGTCGTCGCCTTGTAGTGGAGGATGATGAAGTCGCGAATATCCTCGTAGAGGTCGCGCATCTGGCGGTTATATTCCTGCCGCTCGATCGGATCGAAGCGCTTGTCAGGGAAGAGCGCGATCAGCCGGGCGATGCCGCTCTGGATCAGGTGGATGCTGGTCGATTCGAGCGGCTCGAGGAAGCCGCTCGACAGGCCGAGCGCGACGACGTTGCGCGACCAGCTCTCGCGCCGGCGCCCCGTGGTGAAGCGCAGCCGCCGCGGATCGGCAAGGGCCGGCCCCTCCAGCGACGCCATCAGCTGCTGCTCGGCGGTGTCGTCGTCGAGAAATTCGCTGCAATAGACATGGCCGTTGCCCATCCGGTGCTGGAGCGGGATGCGCCATTGCCAGCCGGCTTCCCGCGCGGTGGAACGGGTGAAGGGATCGGGATCGCGGACATTGGCACAGGGCACCGCCACCGCGCGGTCGCAGGGCAGCCAGTGGCGCCAGTCCTCATAGCCCGTCTGCAGCGCCTCCTCGATCAGCAGGCCGCGGAAACCCGAGCAGTCGATGAACAGATCGCCCGCCACGGTGCGTCCGTCCGCCAGCGTCACCGACTGGACGAAGCCGTCGTCAGGCCGCAGCGTCACGTCGCTGATCTTGCCTTCGATGCGGATGATGCCGCGCGCTTCCGCCAGCTGGCGCAGCAGCTGAGCGTAGAGACCGGCGTCGAAGTGGAAGGCGTAGAACAGCTCGCGCACGGGGGTCTGCGCGGTAGGCGAGGGGCGGCCGAACTTGCCCATCAACGCCGCCACCGCGCTCATCGACCATTCGGCGATGTCCGGCATCGCCCGCCGCGCCCGCTCGCGCAGATAGAGCTGGTGGAAATGCACCCCCTGCAGATCCTGCGCGTAGTTGCCGAAGGGATGGAAATAGCGCTCGCCCAAGCCACCCCAGTCGACGAACTCGATGCCCAGCTTGAAGGTGCCGCCGGTCGCCGCGAGAAACGCGTTCTCGTCCAGCCCGATCATCTGGTTGAAGCGCAAGATCGGCGGGATCGTCGCCTCGCCGACGCCGACCGTGCCGATCTCGTCGGATTCGATCAGGGTAATGCGGGTATAGCCGTTGTTGAGAAAGCGGGAAAACGCCGCGGCGGCCATCCAGCCGGCGGTACCGCCGCCGACGATGACGACGTCGCGGATACTATGCTCGTTCATGCAAATGCCTCGATTGCGCGGCACGGAAGGCGGCGAGGGTGGGGAGGGGCGCGACCGCCTGGGCGATCCGGTTGCGATAGCGCGCCATGGCATCGGCGGCGCGCGCGGGCGGCACGGCATCGGCAAGCGGATCGATCCGGCGCGGCAGCACGCCCTGGCCGAACAGCACCGACAGCCAGCCGTCGCGGTCGAAGGTCTCTTCCTCGTAGAAGGGCAGGCGGCCGCGTTCGCGGAACAGGCGGAGTGTATGGCCAAGCGAGTCGGGCAGCTCGACGCTGGCGACGTCGTGCCAGAACGTGCCGCTGCGCCGCGCCGTGACATAGTGGAGCAGCACGAAATCGCGCACCCGTCGCGCTTCAGCGAGCGCCTGGCGATTATACTCGGCCGCCTCGAGTGGATGCGGGACGCCGGCCGGCAGCATCGCGATCAGCCGGTCGATCGCGCTGTGCGCGAGATGGAGATTGCTCCATTCGAGCGGCTCGATCGTCACCGCCGCATCGCCGATCGCGACGACATTGTGCCGCCAGGGCTCGAGCGCCGCGCCGGCTGCGAAGCCGATCGCGGCATCGTCGCGATGGCTGTGCGCGGCGCTGTAGACGGCGCCCTGCTGGGTCGCGCTGGCCCAGCGCCAGCCCTGCGCGGTGGCGGTCACGCATTCCATTGGGGCGGGGTCGTCGTCCGGAGCCGCGTCCTCCAGCACCAGCCGGTCGCAGGCGAGCCATCGCTGCCAGCTTTCGCGAATGCTTCCCAGCCGCCCGTGCAGCACGGCGGCGGGGCCGCTGCAGTCGCAGTACAGATCCGCTTGCACGCGCATGCCGTCGGCAAGCACCACACCCGCCACGCTGCCATCGAGCGCGCGCTCGACCGTCGTCAGATCGCCGTCCAGCGTGCGGACGCCGACATGCCGCGCGAACGCCTTGAGCATGGCGAGATAGCGGGGCAGATCGAGGGTGAGGCCGAAACCGTGCCCGCCCAGAATGCCGTCGGCCGCCGGCAGCACGAAGCGTCCGGCCCGTGCCATGGCCGCGGCAGGCGAGAAAGCGTCGAGCGGCGCGACGACGTCGTCCCGTGCCGCACGCGCCCAGAGATGGTGGAAGGACACACCGTCGATGCTCTCGCCATGCGGCCCATGCGCATGCACATAGTCCGGCAGGCCTTCCACCCAGTCGCGGTAGAGCGTGCCGAGCCGGTAGACGCTGCCGGTGCGCACCACGCCGTCGCCAATGCCGATGCCGAGATCGGCGTGGAAGCCGAGGATCGAGGGGAGGGTGGTGGCGATCCGATCCGCCAGCGCGTCCCTGGGGGGCGCGAGCGGCAGGATCGACACGGCCAGCGTCGGTACCCGGCGCTTGAGCGCGGCGGCGGCGGACCAGCCGGTCAGCCCCCCGCCGACGACCAGAACATGGGTGAGGCTCATGCCGCCGCCGCCATCGCGCAATAGCGGTCGATATAGCGCAGATGCTCGGGCACCCGCGCCACCGTGGCGGTGATTTCGGCTTCCAGCGCGCGCATCCCCTGCAGCAGCGCGGTCGCATCGGCAGCGTCCGCGCGGGGATCATAGCCTTGGGGCAGGATGCCCTGGCCGACATAGACGGCGATCCAGCTCGCATCGAGGAACACGCCCTCGCGATACTTCACCACCCGACCGGCGCGGCGGAACAGCTCGATCTTCTCCGCCAGACTGTCCGGCACCGTCATGGTGCGGACATAGTTCCAGAATTCCGTGTCGGTGCGGATGGTGGCATGATAGTGGAGGATCAGGAAGTCGCGGATGCGATCATATTCCAGGTCGATCAGCCGGTTGAACTCGTCGCGCTCGATGGGCGCGTCCGCGGCTTCGGGGAACAGCTCGATAAGCGCGGTAATCGCCTGCTGGACCAGATAGATGCTGGTCGACTCGAGCGGCTCCAGAAAGCCGCTGGCGAGACCGATCGCGATGCAATTCTTTACCCAGCTTCGCCGTCGCCGCCCGGCCCGGAAGCGCAGCACGCGGGGATCGGCGAGCGCCGCGCCCTCCACCGCGCTGGTCAGCGCCTGCGCCGCCGCCGCGTCCGAGGTGAACGCGCTGGCATAGACATAGCCATTGCCTGTGCGATGCTGCAGCGGGATGCGCCAGCGCCACCCCGCGGGCATCGCGATGGCGCTGGTATAGGGTGTGACCGAGGTCGCGGTGCGGCAGGGCATCGCGACCGCGCGATCGGCGGGGAGCCAGTGGTTCCAGTCCTCGAACGGCTCCGCCAGCGCCTCGCCGAGCAGCAACGAACGGAAACCCGAGCAGTCTACGAACAGATCGCCCTCGATCACCTGGCCGTCGTCCAGCCGCAGGGCGGTGATGTTCCCGCTCGCGCCGTCGCGCAGCACCTCGACCACCTTGCCTTCGCTGCGGACCGCGCCCAGCCCCTCGGCGATGCTGCGCAGATAGGGCGCGAACAGCAGCGCGTCGAACTGATAGGCATAGCCATAGGTGGAGGCGAGTTGCGCAGGATCTGCCGCGGGCAGGTCGAACCGGTTCTCGCGGGCGAGCATGCAGCCATAGGAGAAATTCTCGAGCGGCGGCACGTCCACACCTGCCAGCCGCAGCCGCGTCCAATAATGGTGGAAGTCGATCTCGCCCGTGCCGCGGCCGAACGTGCCGAACGGATGGACATAGCTGTCGCCGATCTTTCCCCAATCGCGAAATTCGATACCCAATTTGAACGTACCGCGCGTCCATGCCATGAAATCGGCCTCGCGGATCCCGAGCTTTTCGATGAACCCGCGGATGTGCGGCAGGGTCGCTTCCCCGACGCCGATCACCCCGATCGCTTCGGATTCGATCAGGTGGACGCAGCAACGTTCCGGCAACAAACGGGCGAGCGCCGCAGCCGTCATCCAGCCCGACGTCCCCCCTCCCACGATCACGACGCGTAGACTCGGCTGCCCGGCCATCGCTCCACCCTCTCCCGGTTTTGCGCGATTACCAGCATTTTCCGCCGATCTGTCAAACGTTCCTTCGGCCGTGCCCCGGCCAACCGGTAACCAAGCGTTGCATCCGGGTTACAGTCTTTGCGAAAACATTTCCGTTGATGGTAGCGGTAGCATTGCCAAGCGCATGGCGATCTGTTGTAACTCACCGACAACATTGTCGTGGCCAACGAGCCACCAAGAATCGGAGGAGGGGATAATGCGGTCGTCATCGCGCGCGCGTCTGCGCAACATCAACAAAATCGGATCTTTCCTGCGGGGTGCGTCGGTCACCGCGCTGTGCGTTGCGGGGATGATGGGCGCCGCCCATGCCCAAACGGCGTCGGACGATTCGCAAGCGGGCGCGACGCAGGTCGACGGGGCGCAGCAGGACCAGATCGTCGTCACCGGCATCCGCGCCAGCCTCGCCACCGCCCAGTCGATCAAGCGCAATTCGGACACGGTGGTCGACGCTATCACCTCGCAGGACATCGGCTCGCTGCCCGACCGCTCGGTCACCGAAGCGCTGCAGCGCGTGCCCGGCGTGTCGATCAATCGTTTCGCCGGCTCGAACGACCCGGATCACTTCTCGGTCGAAGGCTCGGGCGTCGCGGTGCGCGGCCTCACCTTCGTCCGCTCGGAATTCAACGGCCGCACCGCATTTGCGGCCGGCGTCGGCGGTCAGGCACTGAACTTCGCCGACGTGCCGTCCGAACTGCTCGGCTCGGTGATCGTCGCCAAAAACACGACGGCGGACATGATCGAGGGCGGCCTTGCCGGCACGGTCAACCTCAACACCCGCAAGCCGTTCGATCGCACCGGGCTGCATGCCGCCATGAGCCTCGAGGCCAATTATGGCGACATGCGCAAGAAGTGGACGCCGACGATCTCGGGGCTGATCTCCAACACCTGGGATACCGGCATCGGCCGCTTCGGCCTGCTCGCCAGCGGCGCCTTCTCGCAGATCAAGAGCCGGTCGGACGGCATCCAGGTCGCCAACTACCAGACGCGCGACAACACGCTGGTCAATGCGGCGAATACGAACGGCACGCTCGTCTGCCGCAATCCGCTGCCCTCGTCGACCGACACGACCAGGCTTCCCGCCGCCAATGCGCCCTGCGGCACCGCCAGCGGCGCTGGCGCGGATGGATTCGCCGATTTCGCCCGCTCGCGGGTGGCGCCTGCGGGCGGCCAGTTCCGCACCCAGGAATTCAACCGCAAGCGCGACGGCATGTCGCTGGCGGCGCAGTTCGAATCGATCGATCATCGGACGACGCTGACCGCAGAATATGTCCGCTCGCACACGACGCAGGAGTGGAGCGAATACACGTTCGAGACCGCGCCGGATCTCGCCGAATACACCACCTATCCAAAGGGCTGCCTGCAGAACTCGAACGGCCCGAACACCATTCCGGCCGATGGCAGCGCAGGTTCGGCAACCTCGCGCGCCGAGTGCCCGGTCGGCCAGTTCAAGGACTTCGCCTACGACGCCAACGGGCTGTTCCAGTCGGGCTATATCGTCAACACCAGCAATGGCTGGCGCGGCGATCCGAGCACGTCGCCCTATGTGCCGATCGGCGGCCTCCAGCAGTCGCTGGCACGGCGCCAGTCGCGCGAGGAGACGCTCAACCAGGACTGGAGCTTGCGGCTCAAGACCGACCTGACCGATCGCCTGACGGTGACGCTCGACGGCCAGGTCGCCAAGTCGCACCGCCAGCAGCTCGACTTCTCGGTGTTCGGCTCGAGCTTCGCCGACCAGGAGCTCGACATTTCGGGCAAGATCCCGTCGGTGACGCCGCACAAGCCGCAATATCTCGGCTATAACTGGTCGACCCCGAACGCCGCGCTCGCGAGCGCGACCGATGCGCAATATTTCAACGACCCCCGCTTCCAGTTCTGGCGGGCGGCGATGGACCATTTCGAGGACAGCACCGGCACGCAATATGCGTTCCAGGGCGATGTGGAATACAAGTTCGACGAGGATTCCTTCCTTCGCCGGGTGAAGTTCGGCGCGCGCTACCAGGACCGCGATCAGACCGTCCGCTACTCCACCTATAACTGGGGCATGCTGAGCGAGACCTGGTCGGGCTCGCGGCCGGTCAACTTCTCGGACACGCCGGCGAGCATGGCGACTCGCTACAACTTCCCGAACTTCTTCCGCGGCCAGACCGCGGGCCCGCCGGGCGCCTTCTATTATGGCGGCGACATGATCCGCGGCTATGACCAGGCGGTGAAGGACTTCCAGGCGGTCCAGGCGATCGCCACCGGCCTCGGCGCGTCGCCGACCTGGGTTCCCGCCTCCGGACGCGCACGCGCGGTCGCGGGCACGCCTTATCTTCCGTCGGAAATCCAGCCGGTCAGCCAGCTGGACACGGCCGCCTATGGCATGGCGAGCTTCGGTTCGGACACGCTGTTCGGCACGGTGCGCTTCTCGGGCAATGTCGGCCTGCGCTGGGTACGCAGCAATGTCCGCTCGGAAGGCCGGATCGGCGTGCCGAGCCAGGCGGAGCTGAACATCCTCGAACCCTATGCGACCCGCTGCGCCCTGACAGTGCCGCCAAACGCCCCGCCGGGCACCCAGCCGCAGCCGCAGGGCGGCGTCTGCACGCTCGGGCCGACGGGCTATGCGCAGCTGCAGCAGTTCGCCGGCGCCGGCTTCGACAATTTCGATGCCGCCAAGACCAGCTACAGCTATCTTCTGCCCAGCGTGAACCTCAAGTTCGGGCTTTCGGATACGCTACTTCTGCGTCTGGCGGGCTCGAAGGTGCTGACTCGGCCCGACAATGCGAACATCCGCAACTTCCTGAGCATCGGCCTGGGCACCAGCGGCGAGCTGACCGCGACGACGGGCAACCCCTATCTGCGTCCGGCGACCGCCTGGCAGTTCGACGCCAGCCTGGAATGGTATTTCGCCAGCGTCGGCTCGCTGACGCTGAACGGCTTCTACAAGGCGATCGACGGCTTCTTCTATCAGAAGGTGACCAACCGCTCGCTGACCAGCAATGGCGTGACCAAGGACGTGTTCGTCCGCGGACCTGCCAATTATGAAGGTACCGGCAAGATCAAGGGCTTCGAGCTCGCCTATCAGCAGACTTATGAATTCCTGCCCGGTCCGCTCAAGGGGCTCGGCATCTCGGCCAACTACACGTTCATCGACAGCTCGGGCCTGCCCAACAGCTTCCTGAATGGGGGTTCGCCGTCGAACGTCTCGACGGTGACGCCGTCGGGCAACCTGCCGCTTGAGCAATTGTCGAAGCACAATGTGAACGCAGCGGTGTTCTACGAACGCAGCGGCATCTCGGTGCGCGCGGCCTATAATTGGCGCTCGCGCTTCCTGCTGACCGCATCGGACGTGATCTTCCCCTATTTCTCGATCTTCAACGAGCCGGTGGGGACGCTCGACGCATCCCTGTTCGTCAACTTGACCAAGGACGTCAAGATCGGCGTGCAGGGGGTGAACCTGACGAACACGATCACCAAGACGACCCAGGCCTATACCGGCGACCCGAAGGACCTGGCACCACGCTCCTACTTCATGAACGATCGTCGCTTCTCGTTCATCCTGCGCGGCAGTTTCTGAGGATAAGAGGGGCTCGGCGACCGCCGGGCCCCTCCGACCCGTCTGCACGGCGGGCAGGTGCTTACTTGGCGGGTGCTTCCGCCGACGGATAGCCCCAGATCCAGCGCAACACTTCCGGCAGCAACGCGCCGCCTTCCGCATCCGAATGCCCGCCCGCGGTCCAGGCATGGCGGATCTCGTAGCGCGGTCCCGGCCGTCTTTCGGCTTCGGCATGCGCATTTGCCCATTCGAGGCTCTTGAGCATCTGCTGGTTGGCGAGGAACCAGTTGCCGTGCTCGTTGTCGAGATCCTCGCGGCCGTCCTGCAGGAACACCCGCAGCGGCCGGATCGGGCTCTTTCGGATCAACCCCGGATAGATATCGCCGCCATAGCGGATCGGTGTGCCGTCCGCGCCGAGGGTGAGGCCGATCGAGGTGTAGCTGCCGATGCAGCTGATGACGTTGCCGAACGCCTCGGGATGGCGCCACGCCAGGGTCCAGGAGGCAATCGCGCCGCTGGAGGTGCCGCCAACCGCGCGCCGCTTCGGATCGGCCGAGAAGCGCCAGCGCCGCGCCACTGCAGGGAGCAGCTCGTCCAGCGTCATCCGCGCATAAGCATCGGACAATGAGTCATATTCCTCGACCCGGTGGTCGGGGTTCTGCATGCCGAGCGTGTCGGGATAGTGTGCCGAGCGATTGCCGGGAGTGACGAATACGCCGAGCGTCGCCGGGATGGCGCCCTGCGCGATCAGCGCATCCAACACCGCCGGCACCTTGAGCGCGCCATTGGGGTTGGTCGCGCGCTGGCCATCCTGGAAGAGCAGCAGATTGGGCGGCCGCGCGGGATCATAGCCGGCCGGGACATAGACCCAGTAGCGCCGCACCGTGCCGGGATAGACGCGGGATTGCAGCTCGAACGGCCCCTCCAGGCGGCCGCGGAGCGGCGCGGCGGCGGTCGCTTGCGGCGACTTGGTGATCGCGGGCGCTGCCACTGCCATCAACGCGCCGGCGAGGAGGAGGAGGAGGGGCGAACGGATCATGTTTTGTCTCCCGCGAGATGCGCGGCCGCAGCCGCCCGTACGGCAAGCCAGCGATTGCGCTCTTCCTCCGCATCGGCGAGCGCCCGATGGGCAGGCGGCGCGCGATCCCGCATGTCGGCATGGACCAGCAGATCCTCGATCGTGGCGTCGAGCAGCGCCGGCGGCACCTGGCCGTCCAGCACGGCGCGCGCCGCCTCGCGCCACGCCGCCTCGGTATCGCGCAGCCGCAGGCTGTGGCGCGGCAGCCCGGCGGCGCGGAGCAACGTGCTCAGCCATTTGCCGTCCCAGCTGGGCGCGCTGGCCAGCAGATCATGGCCGATCAGCACTTCGACCATCCGCCGCGCCACCGCCTCGTGCGGCTCCCCTTCCGCGAGCAAGGTCGCGCGGGGGATGTGGTGGATCGCCTCGGCGGCAGGGTCCCAGTCGTTCCAGTCGGGGGCGGGGCGAATGAGATGCGCCTCGGAGCGGCCGTCCTCGAAGACCCACGCCACTTCGATCGGGTAGCTGCGCTTGCCCAGCGACGAGGCCTCGAAGTCCAGAAATACCAGCATGGCCGCGATAACGACAGCGAAGCGCCTCGACTTCAAGGATTTTCGTCGCTCAGCGAAGCCGGATCGACAGCTCCACCTCGTCATTGAACGGCATCGACATATAGCCGCCCGCGACATTGCCGACCCGTTCGAGATAGTCGGGGCAATGATCGACATTGTCGGCGATCAGGATCGCGCCTTGGCGGAGACGCGGCTCCAGCAGGTCGAGAATGTCGGCATACAGCGCCTTGGCGCCGTCGAGCAGCACCAGGTCGATCGTTTCCGGCAGGTTGGCGGCCAGCGTCTGCAGCGCGTCGCCTGCGCGGAAATCGACTAGGTCGGCGAGCCCGGCTTCGGCGAGGTTCGCCTTGGCGCGGTCGATCTTCGAGGGTTCGAATTCGGTCGCGATCACCCGCCCGCCGCCATTGTCGCGCAGTGCCGCGGCGAGGTGCAGCGTCGAGATCCCGAACGAGGTGCCGAATTCGACGATGGTGCGCGCGTTCGTCGCACGGCCCAGCATGTAGAGCAGGGTGCCGACGGCCGGTGAGACGGGGAGGGCAAAATCGCCGAGCCGGCTGTAGAGGGCGACATAGTCGGTCTTGCTGCGCAGCAGGCGGCGCTGCTCCTCGCCGCTGATGCCGGCAAAGGCGGACGCGAGTGCCGGCGGGTTCGCCTCGGCTTCGGCAAACAGGCGTGCGAGCAGGGGCGCCACGGGGGCGCTGGAAAGCGTGGTCGTCATGGGGATGTGCTCCGGTGACCGGCGGGAACTTGCCGGCACCCGCAAAATACGACTAATCCGTCAGCTTCGCCTATTCGCATTGCCGAGGATCCGCATGGCCGCCGCCCGAACCCCGCCGATTCACGCGCGAAAAAGCCCGAAACAGCAGCGTGCGACCCAGCTGATCGAGGCGGTGCTCGAAGCCGCTGTTCAGGTTTTGACGACCGAGGGCGCGCAGCGTTTCACCACCGCCCGAGTCGCCGAGCGGGCGGGGGTGAGCGTCGGCTCGCTCTACCAATATTTCCCCAACAAGGCGGCGATCCTGTTCCGGCTGCAGGCGGACGAATGGCGTCGTACCACCGCGCTGCTCTCGGGAATCCTCGAGCAACGGGACGTGCCGCCACCGACGCGGCTGCGGCGGCTGGTCCACGCCTTTGTCCGCTCGGAATGCGAGGAGGCGGCGATTCGCACCGCGCTGGCGGACGCCGCGCCGCTCTATCGCGACGCGCCCGAAGCGGTGACGGCAAAGGGGGAGGCGGCGCGGATCTACCATGCGTTCGTCGAGGAAGCGCTGCCCGACGTGCCCGAAGCCGCGCGTCACTTGGCGGGCGACCTGATCAAGATGACGCTCGGCCAGGTCGGCGCCAGCTTCTCCGCCACGCCGCGCAGCGAGGCGGAGATCCTCACCTGGTCGGACGCGATGGCCGATATGTTCCTCGCATATCTGAGCGCGTTAGGCGGCGAAACCGATTAAGGTGACCGCGATGACCGACCCTCACGACCTCGACCGATTCGTCGCCGCGCAGGACGGCAGCTACGAAACCGCCCTCGCCGAAATCCGCCGCGGTGCGAAGCGCAGCCACTGGATGTGGTACGTCTTCCCGCAGATTGCGGGGCTGGGCCGGAGCGCGATGGCGCAGCGCTACGCCATTGCGTCGCTGGCAGAAGCGCGGGCCTATCTGGAGCATCCGCTGCTCGGGTCCCGGCTGCGCGACTGCGTGTCGGCGCTGCAGGACCTGACGAGCGGGACCGCGGAATCCGTGTTCGGCGAGATCGACGCGATCAAGCTGCGCTCGTCGCTGACGCTGTTCGAAGCCGCCGGTGCGGGGCCGCTGTTCGCCGCCGCGCTGGACCGCTGGTTCGGCGGCACCCGCGATCCGGCGACGCTGGCGATCCTCGAACGGGACGCCGGCTAAGCGTCCAGCAGCGGCAGCAGGATCGTATCGATTGCCTGCGCCACCCCGTCCGCATCGCTGGCGCCGGTGACGTGCATCGCCGCCCGCCGCACGTCGTCGGGCGCCTGCCCCATCGCGATCGACAGTCCGGCCCGCCGGAACATCGGCAGGTCGTTATACTGGTCGCCGATCACCGCGACGTCCTCGAGCGCAATGCCGAGCGTCGCCGCCAGCGCGGCGATGCCATCCCCCTTGTTGGCGGTGGGGGCGGTGACGTCGAGATAATATGGCTGGGAGCGTGCGACTTCGGCCCCGTCGCCCAGCGCAGACGCCACCTCTGCCTCCAGCGCGGCGAGCATGTCATGGTGCGAGGAGACGGCGACGATCTTGTCTACCGCGTCGAGCAGCGGCGTGAAGTCGGTGCAGACGACCGGATCCTGCGCGGAGGTGACGCACTCGCGCGGGGTGTAGTGGTCGTCGAGCCGGTCGGCATACCATTGGCCCTTGGCGAAGACCCAGCGGATCACGTCGGGCCGCGCGATCATGTCCAGCGTCCGGGCGGCCACCGGAGCGTCGAGATGCGTCGCCGACAGCACCGTGCCGTCGCGCTGCACGATCGTTCCGCCGTTGAACGCCCCGATCGGGGTGGTGAGGCCCAGCCGCTCGGCGATCCACAGCAGCCCGCTCGGCGGACGTGCGCTGATGATCGATACCGGCACGCCCGCCGCGACGAGGTGCTGCACCGCCGCCACGACCGGTGCGCCGAGAGTCTTGTCGGGGCGCACCAGCGTGCCGTCGACATCGGAGAGGAACAGGCGCAGGTTCATGTGATGTCGTGCCACTTGCGGCCGTCGCGTGCGAGCAGCGCGTCGGCGGATTGGGGGCCGGTGCTGCCGGCCGGATAGTCGTCGGGTTCGCCACTGCGCCAGGCATCGAGCAGCGGCTGCACCGCGCGCCAGCCGCCTTCGATCTGGTCGGCGCGCTGGAACAGGCTCTGGTCGCCGATCAGCACGTCGTAGAGCAGCGTTTCATAGCCGGTGCGATGGCCGAGATCGAAGGCATCGGCATAGGCGAAGGCAAGGCTCGCCGGCACCATCTTCACCAGCGGACCCGGCTCCTTCACCGCCATTTCCATGGTCAGCGCTTCGTTCGGCTGGATCTGGAGGATCAGGCGGTTGGGCGGCAATTCGCTGTTCGGCGTGTTGCGGAACAGCGTGCGCGGCACCTCGCGGAAGTGGATCACGATCTCGGTGTCGCGCGCGGTCATTGCCTTCCCAGTGCGGAGATAGAAGGGCACGCCGTGCCAGCGCCAGGTCTCCACCGCGACCTTCAATGCAACATAGGTCTCGGTCCGGCTGTCCGCGGCGACGTCGGGCGTGTCGCGATAGGCCGGCACCGCCTTGCCGCCGGCCTCCCCCGCCAGATACCGGCCGCGCACCGCGTCCTCGGGCGGGATCGGGGTGACGGCCGCGATCACCTTTGCCTTCTCGCTGCGCACCGCCTCGGCGTCGAAGCTGTTGGGCGGCTCCATCGCGACCAGTGCGAGCAGCTGGAACAGATGGTTGGGCACCATGTCGCGCAGCGCGCCGGTCTCGTCGTAGAATTTGCCGCGGGTGCCGACGGACACCGTCTCGGCCGCGGTGATCTCGACATGGTCGACATAGCGGTTGTTCCACACCGCCTCGGTCAGCGCGTTGCCGAAGCGGGCGACGGTGATGTTCTGCACCGTTTCCTTGCCGAGGAAATGGTCGATCCGGTAGATCTGCGTCTCCTCGGCATGGGAGAGCAGCCGGGCGTTGAGCGCCTGGGCCGATTCCAGATCGGTCCCGAACGGCTTCTCGACGACAAGCCGGCGGAAGCCGTCCGCTTCGTCGAGCAGCCCGCTGGTACCGAGCTTCTCGCCGATCGGCCCGAAGAAGCTCGGCGCGGTGGCGAGGTAGAAGACCGCATTTCCCTGCAGCTGCGCCTTCAGCGTGTCGTACAGTGCATCATCGCCGAAATCGCCGCGCAGATAGGTGATGCGCTGCTCCCAGCGGCGCCACGCCGCCTCGTCCCCTTCGACGAAGCTCTTCAGCTTCTCGCGCAGCCCTGCATCATCGCTCTCGCCATGGCTGATGCCGAGCAGCGTGGTCTCGCCGTCGAGCAGCCCGTCGCGCTCGAGATGGACGAGCGCCGGCATCAGCAGGCGACTGGCGAGATCGCCCATCGCGCCGAAGATCACCAGCGTCGCGGCGGGCGCCCGCGGCGCTTCGCTCATTGCGGCATCTCGACATGCCCGCCGAAGCCGAAGCGCATCGCCGAGAGCAACTTGTCGCCAAAGGTGTGCTCGGTACGGCTGCGATAGCGGGCGAACAGCGCAGCGGAGAGGACATAGGCGGGCACCGCCTCCTCCATCGCCGCGTCGATGGTCCACTGGCCCTCGCCCGAATCCGCGACCTGGCCGCTATAGGCGTCGAGCGCCTGGTCCTTGGCGAGCGCCGAGGCGGAAAGATCGAGCAGCCAGGAGGAGATCACCGAGCCCCGCCGCCATACCTCGGCGATGTCAGTCAGGTTGAGGTCGAAGCGCTGGTCCTCGGGCAGCTTCTCCGAGGCCTTGCTCTTCAGCACGTCGAAGCCCTCGGCATAGGCCTGCATCAGCCCATATTCGATGCCGTTGTGCACCATCTTCACGAAATGGCCCGAACCCGCGTCGCCGCAATGGATATAGCCCTTCTCGGCGCGCGGATCGCAGCCCTCGCGCTCCATCCGTTCGGGGGTGCGGGGAATGGTGCCGATTCCGGGCGCCAACGCGTCGAAGATGGGGTCGAGCAGGTCGACGGCTTCCTTGGCGCCGCCGATCATCATGCAGAAGCCCCGCTGCAGCCCCCACACGCCGCCCGAGGTGCCGACATCGACATAATGGAGCCCGCGCTCGGCGGCGGCCTTGGCGCGGCGGATGTCGTCCTTGTAGAAGCTGTTGCCGCCGTCGATGATGATGTCGCCCGGCTCCGCGGCGCCCAGCAGCGCCTCGACGGTGCTTTCGGTCGGCGCGCCGGCGGGCAGCATCACCCAGAAGATCCGCGGCGCCGCCAGCTTGGCGACCACGTCTTCCAGCGAGCTGGCGGGCGTTGCGCCATCCCTGGCGATCGCTTCCACGGCTTCGGTGCTACGGTCATAGCCCACGATTTCATGGCCATGCTCCATCAGCCGGCGTGCGATCCCCGCACCCATGCGGCCGAGGCCGATCATCGCAAGACGCATCCGCGCTGTTCCTTTCTTCGAGTTCAGAGAGCCGCGAGCACGGCTGATTGCAAAGCTTGTATCCCGCCGCCACCATGCTTCAAATGGACGCGCAGCACCCGGCGGCCCCGCTCGGCGAGGACATCGGTGTCGCCGCGCGCCTGGGCGATCTGGACGGTCCCGAAGCTGGCCTTGCGGTCGGGCACGGCAAGGTCCGGATCGGGTTCGCGGGTGATGGTGAGGAAGACGCCGCCCGCTGGTCCGCCCTTATAGGCCTGGCCTGTCGAGTGCAGGAAGCGCGGGCCGAAGCCGGCGACGGTCGCGACCCGCTTCGTATCGCGCACCGCGACGCGCATCGCGGTCAGCGCTGCGGTGTCGGCGTCATTGCGCTCGATATAGGCAAGGAAGCCGGCATAGTCGCCAGTCACCAGCGCGCCGAAATGATCGGCGAGCAGGCTGGCCGGGCTGCCGGAGAGCGACTGGCCCTTGCTCGCATAGAGCGCGAAATCCGCATTCTCGGCAATCGGCTGTTCGGGATCGAGCGTGCCCGAGGCTTCATAGGCATCGACCAGCTTGCGAGTCGCGATCTTGGCGTCCTCGACATCGGGCTGGTCGAACGGATCGATGCCGATCACCGCGCCGGCGATTGCCGTTGCGACTTCCCAGCGGAAGAACTCCTGCCCGATCAGCCGCGGGGTATCGAGGGTGATGCGCACCACCGGGTGGCCGGCCGCGGCGAGCGCGTCGAGCTTTGCGGAATCCGCACCGCCGCCCGCGCCCGCCAGCGCGAACTGCACGAAGACGCGGTCGTTGCCGTACGATTCCGGCGGGCCGAGCGGTTCGAGGTCGACGGGCACGATGCCCTTGCCCTGCTTGCCGGTGGATTCGGCCAGCAACTGCTCGAGCCAGGCGCCGAGCGGCGTTAGCGGCGGTTCGGCGAGGATGGTCAGCTTGTCGCGGCCGGCCTTGGCGGCCTCGCCGAGCAGCACGCCTAGGCGGATGCCCGGGTTGGCGGCTGGAGGTACGTCCTCGCCGCAGGAGAAGACCATCGGCCGGGTTGCCTCGAAGAAGCCGGCCACATCGAGGCCCATCGCCGCGGCGGGGACCATGCCGAACACCGACAGCACGGAGTAGCGGCCGCCGATCGCGGGGTCGCCCGGGAAGGTGGCGAGGAAGCCGTCGGCCTTTGCGGTGGCTTCGAGCTTGGAGCCGGGATCGGTCACCGCAACGAAATGCTCGCCCTTTCGTCCGCTCGCCTCAAAAAAATAGGCGCGCAGCAGCTCGGGCTCGAGCGTCGAGCCGGACTTGGACGAGACGATGAACAGCGTTTCGGCAGGATCTGTCTGCGCCTGCACGGCGGCAATCTGGCCGGGATCGGTGGTGTCGAGCACGTGCAGTTTGGGGCTGCCCGAGGCATTGCCGAGGATCTGCGCCAGCACCTCCGGCCCGAGGCTCGACCCGCCCATGCCGAGCAGCACGACGTTCTTGAAGGGCCGGGCCTTGTCGGCGAAGTGCTGGAGCGCGGCCATGTCGACCTGCTCGCCGCGCGCGGCAGGAAGCCAGCCAAGCCATTTGGCTTCGTCGCCGTTCGTCCACAGGGTGGCGTCGCCTGCCCAAAGCCGGCGCGACCAGGCGTCCGCACGGGCGGTGGCTAGCCGGTCTTCGACGGCCTTTTCCAGCGCTTCCGGCAGCTGCGCCGCGAAGCCGTTCAGCCGCTTGCCGAGATGCGCGGTGCGCTTGGCGGCGACCGCGCCGAGCAGCGCATCGGCGGCATCGCCGAACTGCTGCACGCCGTCGAGCACCAGCGCGCGGGTGATGTCGTCGAGGCCGAGGCCCAGCCGGTCGGCTTCCGCCAGCACGTGGCGGGCTTCGTCCAGGCCGTCGGTCAGCGTCTCGGCGACGGTGCCATGGTCGCGGAACGCGTCCATCGTCTTGGGCGGCATGGTGTTGACCGTGTCCGGGCCGATCAGCGTGTCGATATAGAGCGTGTCGGGATAGGCGGGGTCCTTCACGCCGGTCGACGCCCAGAGCAGCCGCTGCGGCATCGCGCCCTTGGCAGCGAGCGCCTGCCAGCGCGGGCTGGCGATCATCTCCCGATACCAGGCATAGGCCAGCTTGGCATTGGCGATCGCGACCTTGCCGCGCAGTGCCTTGAGCGCCTCGCTTTCGGGATCGCCCTCGGCCACCCGCGCGTCGATTTTCTTATCGATCTGGATATCGATCCGGCTGACGAAGAAACTGGCAACGCTCGCGATCCGGTCGATCGGCTGCCCTGCGGCTACCCGCGCTTCCAGCCCCGCGAGATACGCTTCGGCCACCGCCTGGTAGCTCTCCTGCGAGAACAGCAGCGTGACGTTGATGTTGATCCCGTCCTCGATTAGCTGGCGGATCGCCGGGGCGCCGGCCTCGGTGCCGGGGACCTTCACCATCAGATTGGGCTCTTCGACATGAGCCCAAAGCCGACGCGCTTCCTCGATCGTCGTCTGGGTGCCGTTGGCGAGATAGGGCGAGACTTCGAGGCTGACATAGCCGTCGCGGCCGCCCAGCCGATCATAGACCGGGCGCAGATCGGCGGCGGCCGCCTTGATGTCGGCGATCGCCTGGCTCTCGTACACGTCGGCGACACTGGCGTCGCCGGTGCCGAGGAAGCGCGTGAAGCCCTCGTCATAGGCCTCGCCGTGGCCCATCGCCTTTTCGAAGATCGACGGGTTCGAGGTGACGCCGGTCAGGCCGTCCTGCTCGATCAGCGTGCGCAGGCCGCCGTCGCGCAGGAAGCTGCGGTCGACGAAATCGAGCCACGCGGCCTGGCCGGCGTCGTGGAGCTGCTTGAGCTTGCTGTCGGCGCTCATTTGGCCTGTCCCAGCACGTCGCGTGCGACCTTCACCACATTGTCGACGGTGAAGCCGTATTTTTCCTGCAGCTTGGCGAGCGGGGCCGAGGCGCCGAAGGTCGACATGGTAATCGTGGCGCCGTGGCTGGTGACATAACGATCCCAGCCCATCGATCCGGCCTGCTCCACCGCGACCCGCGCCATCACGTCCGGCGGCAGCACGGACTCGCGATAGGCGCGGTCCTGCTTCTCGAACAGATACCAGCTGGGCAGCGACACGACACGCGAGCGCACGCCCTCGGCAGTCAGCCGCTCATGCGCCTCGACCACCATCGGCAGCTCGGAGCCGGTGCCGATCAGGATCACTTCGGGCGTGCCGCCCTCGGCATCGGCGAGCACATAGCCGCCGCGTTCCAGCCCGTCGGCCGAGGCATATTTGCTGCGGTCGAGGGTCGGGATCGCCTGGCGTGAGAGGATCAGCGCGGTCGGCTCATGGCTGTGCTCGAGCGCCACCTTCCAGGCGACCGCGACTTCGTTGGCGTCGCCGGGGCGGATCGTGTCGAGGCCGGGGATCGCACGCAGCGTGGCGAGATGCTCGATCGGCTGGTGGGTCGGCCCGTCCTCGCCGACGCCGATGGAATCGTGGGTGAAGACGAACACCACCGGCAGCTCCATGATCGCGGCGAGGCGGATCGGCGCGCGCATGTAATCGGCGAACACGAGGAAGGTCGCGGTGTAGGGGCGCAGATAGCTCAGCGCCATGCCGTTGGCGATCGAGCCCATCGCGTGTTCGCGCACGCCGAAATGCAGGTTCTTGCCGCCATAGTTGTTGGCTTCGAACGAGTCCGCACCCTTGATGTCGGTCTTGGTCGAGGGCGAAAGGTCCGCCGCGCCGCCGAGCAGGGCGGGGAGGTGCGGGGCGACCGCGTTGATCACCTTGCCGCTGCTGTCGCGCGAGGCGAGGCCCTTGGCATCAGCGTCGAAGTGGGGAATCGCCTGTTGCCAGCCATTGTGCAGCTTGCCGCGGCGGAGCTCGTCGATCTCGGCGGCTTCCTGCGGGAAGGCTTCGCGGTAGCGGGCGAACAGCTGCTCCCAGGCTTCGCGCGCCGGCTTGCCGCGATCGGCGACGGCAGCGCCGAAGCGCTCGGCCACGCCCTCGGGCACCAGGAACTGCGCATCCTCGGGCCAGCCATAGGCCTTCTTCGTCGCGCGGACATTGTCCTCGCCCAGCGCTTCGCCATGCGCCTTCTCGCTGCCGGCGCGGGGCGAGCCCCAGCCGATCACGGAGTGGACGATAATGAAGGTCGGCGCGTCGCTGGTCGCGCGGAAGGTGGCGATCGCTTCGGCCAGCGCCGCGGTATCGTTGGCGTCGTCGACATGGAGGACGTTCCAGCCATAGGCTTGGAAGCGCTGGCCGACATCCTCGTCAAAGGCGAGATCGGTGCTGCCCTCGATCGAGATATGGTTGCTGTCGTAGATCCAGCAGAGATTGGAGAGCTTGAGGTGCCCCGCGATCGAGGCGGCCTCGCCCGAGACGCCTTCCATCATGTCGCCGTCGCCGCACAGGACATAGACGTCATGGTCGAACAGGTCGAAGTCGTCGCGGTTGTAGCGGGCAGCCAGCGCGCGCTCGGCGATCGCCATGCCCACCGAATTGCCGCAGCCCTGGCCGAGCGGACCGGTGGTGGTCTCGACGCCGGTGGTCATGCGGTATTCGGGGTGGCCGGGCGTCTTGGAGGAGAGCTGGCGGAACTGCTTGATGTCGTCTAGGCTCACCGCCGGCTTGCCGGTCGGCTGCCCATCGGCATCGATCTCGCGCACGCCGGCAAGGTGCAGAACCGAATAGAGCAGCATCGAGGCATGGCCGACCGAGAGGACGAACCGGTCGCGATTGGGCCAGTCGGGCGCGGCGGGATCGTAGCGGAGGAACTGGCTCCACAGCGTGTGCACCACCGGCGCGAGCGCCATCGGCGTACCGGGATGGCCGCTGTTCGCCTTCTGCACCGCGTCCATGCTGAGCGTGCGGATGGTGTCGATCGCCAGGCGATCGGGCGAGCCGTCTTCGTGGGTGTTCTGGTCGAGGTCGGACATGGATCAGGCAACTCCGTTCGTTGCGGTGCAACGGGTGGGTTCGCAAATGGCTGCAATCTTATTCATCTATCGGCCGCTCCTGGCAGCTCACTCCGTCGGATCGGGCGACGTAGAGCGCGTCGATCTCGGTGAGGAACAGGCCGTGCCCGAGCGCGCCGGGGATGGCCGAGAGTGCGCGGGCCAGGGCCGCCGGGTCGTTTAGGTCCGGGAAACGGGCGTCGAGGATGTGATGCCCCCAGTCGGTCACCCACGGGTCCCGGTCGCGCAGGCGCAGCGCGGCCGTACCGCCCAGGCGCGCTATCTCGGCGGCGACGAGCCCCTGCGCGGCCGGCAATATCTCGATCGGTACCGCACGGTCGCCCAGCCGCTCGACCCGCTTCGAGGCATCGGCAATGGCGATGTTGCGACGGGCGAGCGTGGCGACGATCTTCTCGAGCAGCATCGCCCCGCCACCGCCCTTGAGCGCACGGAGCTGGGAGTCGATCTCGTCGACCCCGTCGATGCAAAGGTCGATCGCGGCGAGGTCGTCCGGCGCCACCAGCCGGATGCCGGCGGCGCGCGCCGCGGCTTCGGTGGCCCGCGAGGTGGCGACCGCGACGATGTCCAGCCCCGCTGCCACGCGGGGGGCGAGCAGCTGCACCACATGCGCCGCGGTGCTGCCGGTGCCGAGCCCGACCCGCATGCCGTCCCGCACCTCCTCGATCGCGGCAGCGGCGGCGTCGCGTTTCAGGCGGTCGGCATCGGCAACGGAAACCATGATAGCCGAACGGTACAGCGCCCGCAGCGTTCCGGCTGCTATACGTGCGTGTAGGCCCGCCTGTTTACTGTGGCGGCGACCTCCCATAGGTCTCGATCTTCCGAGGATCATGGCCCCGGAGGGAGAGGTCGCATGACAAGCACGGTGCCGCAGCGCATATATCTTTGCGGGTTGCTCAGCGATGCGCGGATCTGGTCGTCCGTCGCCGAGGCATTGCCGGGCAGGATCTTCGCGTTCCCGGGCTTCTCGGCACTGTCCGAGATGGCGGCGCAGGTGCTGGCAACGACCGAGGGGCCGCTGGTGCTGATCGGGCACTCGATGGGGGGGCGGGTCGCGCTCGAGGCCGTCCGGCAGGCGCCGGAACGGATCGCGGGTATCGTGCTGGCCAATACCGGCGTGCATCCGCCGGCGGAAGGCGAGGCGGCGGGACGGCAGCGGATGATCGATATCGCCGGCACGCAAGGCATGGCGGCGCTGGCCGAAGCATGGCTGCCGCCGATGATGGGCGCGACGCCCGAGCGGGTCGCGGCGCTGATGCCGACGCTGCGCGCCATGGTCGAGGCCTATCCGCTCGATGCCTATCTGGGGCAGATCGCCGCGCTGCTCGGACGCGCCGACGCTGGCCCGGTGCTGGCGGGCTATGCCGGTCCGGTGCTGCTGCTTTCGGCCGATCATGACCGCTGGTCGCCGCCGGCACAGCATGAAGCGATGCACGCGCTCGCGCCACAGGCCACCATCCGCATTCTGCCCGCCGCGGGGCACATGCTGCCCATCGAGGCGCCCGAGGCGGTGGTGGCGGAACTGCGGCAGTGGCTTTCGGCAAACGGCCTGACAGGTTGAGGCTGGTCATCCGCGCACACGCCTCTATGGTAGCGCTACCGGTGTTGCGGACTGCCGGACGGTAGCCGCGAAAACCGAACCTGCGAAAGCGGATGCGAGGGGATGCTATGAGGATTTCGACGATCGTCGCGGCGACGGTGCTGGCAGGTGCGACGGCGTTGCCCGCCTTTGCCCAAGGCCCCGCACGGTTCAGCGACTTCCGCTACGCCGGCCATGCGATGGAAGCGGCAAGGCCGGGCCCCGGCGAGTATCGCAACCCGATCCTCTCGGGCTATTATCCCGATCCCTCGGTCACGCGTGTCGGCGAGGACTATTATCTCGTCCTGTCGTCCTTCGCCCATTATCCCGGATTGCCGATCTTCCATTCGAAGGACCTGGTCCACTGGACCCAGATCGCCAACGCGATCAACCGGCCGGGCCAGCTCGATTTCACCGGCATGCGCACTTCGCAGGCGGTGTTCGCGCCGGACATCTCCTACCACGCCGGCACCTTCTTCATCGTCAACACCTGCGTGAGCTGCAAAGGCAATTTCGTGATCACCGCCAAGGACCCGCGCGGCCCCTGGTCCGATCCGATCTGGCTGCCGTTCGAAGGCATCGATCCCTCGATCACCTGGGAAGGCGACAAGGCCTATATCGTCAACAACCGCGCCCCCGACGAACCCCCGCGCTACGAGGGGCACCGCGCGATCTGGATCCAGGAATATGACTGGCGCGCGGGCAAGATGGTCGGCCCAAGCACCCAGCTGATCAACGGCGGGGTCGACATCACCAAGAAGCCGGTGTGGATCGAGGGGCCGCACGTCTTCAAGAAGGACGGCTGGTATTATCTCACCGCCGCCGAGGGCGGGACCAGCGTCAACCATTCGCAGGTGGTGTTCCGGTCGAAGGACCTGCTCGGCCCCTATGTGCCCTTCGCAGGCAACCCGATCCTGACGCAGCGCGATCTCGACCCCAGCCGCCCGAACCCGGTCACCTCTACCGGCCATGCGACGCTGGTGCAGACCCAGAAGGGCGACTGGTGGGCGACCTTCCTCGGCGTGCGCCCCTATGCCGACGACTTCTACAATACCGGCCGCGAGACCTTCCTGCTGCCGGTCACCTGGACCGACGGCTGGCCGATGATCCTGCCGCACGGCAAGCCGGTGCCGATGGTGGTCAAGGCACCCAATCTGCCCGCGCAGCCCGCGCCCGCGCTGCCGACCAGCGGCGACTTCAGTTACGTGGACCGCTTCGCCGGCAACAAGCTGTCAATGCAATGGGTCGGCATCCGCACCCCCAAGACGCCCTTCTACAAGGTCGAGCGCGGCGAGCTGGTGATCACCAGACCCGCACCGCTCGGCGATCTGAACCAGGTGCCCGGCTTCGTCGGTCGCCGCCAGCAGCATGCCAATGCGACGGTGAGCGTGACGGTGCGCTATGCGCCGACCAAGCCCGGCGAACGTGCAGGCCTCGCGGCGGTGCAGAGCGATCTCCATTATCTCTTCTACGGCCTGACCAACAAGGGCGGCACGCGGACGCTGGCGCTCTACACCCGCGCCAAGGGCGATGAGCAGCTGGTCGCCTCCACCCCGCTGCCCGGCACCGCGCCGGTGACGCTGACGCTGCGGATCACCGGTGGCACCATGGCGTTCGACTATGCCAGCGGCGCGAACAAGGGCACGCTCAAGCGCGATCTCGACGCGCGCTTCCTCAGCACGCACGAAGCCACAGGGTTCGTCGGCACGATCATCGGGCCGATGGCGCAGTGATGCGGCGGCTTCTCCTCCCCGCCGTCGCCGCGGCGCTGCTGCCGGTTGCCGCTTTCGCTCAGGTCTGGCGCTCGGACCAGGGCGACGGGACCTATCGCAACCCGCCGCTCAACGCTGATTATCCCGATCCCGACATCATCCGGGTGGGCAAGGATTTCTATTTCGCCAGCACCACCTTCGCCAATGTGCCGGGTCTCACTATCCTCCACTCGCGCGACCTGGTGAACTGGGACATCCTCAGCCACGTCATCCCGAAGCTGATCGGTGCCGCCGAGTTCGACCTGAAGGAGGGCGGTTCCTATCGCGCCGGCGTCTATGCGCCGAGCCTGCGCTACCATGGCGGCATGTTCTACCTGGCGGTCACGCCGATCCGGCAGAACACGCGCATCTACCGCGCACGGGATCCCCGCGGCCCCTGGACCTATGCGGAACTGGATCGCGCCGCCTTCGATCCGGCGCTGTTCTTCGATGACGACGGGCAGGTCTATCTCGCCACCTCGATCGGCACCAACGGCACGATCACGCTCCACACGCTCGACAAGACCGCGTCGAAGATCATCGCCAGCCGGGTGATCTACTACAACAAGGGCGCGGAAGGATCGAAGCTGCTCAAGCGCAACGGCTGGTATTATCTGTTCAACGCGATCCCCAACAAGCTGGCGCTCACCGTCTCGCGGTCGCGCAGCCTCGACGGGCCGTGGGAGACCAGGCCGCAGATCGACGACACCACCGGCGGCCACCAGGGCGCGCTGGTCGATCTGGCGGACGGCCGCGATGTTGGTTTCGTCATGCGCGATTCCGGGCCGATCGGCCGCGTCACCAATATCAGCCCGGTCTTCTGGCAGGATGGCTGGCCGGTCTGGGGTACCCCCGAGCAGCCCGGCCGCGTGCCCGATCGCGCGCGCAAGCCGATTCCGGGCGGCCGCTTCACCGAACCGCCCAGCTCGGACGACTTCACCGCCACGACGCCCGGCCGCCAATGGCAGTGGAACCACAATCCGCTCGGTCCCTATTGGTCGCTCACCGCCCGGCGCGGCTGGCTGCGGCTGCGCGCGGTGCAGGCCGACCAGCTCTGGTGGGCGCGCAACACGCTGGTCCAGAAGGGGCAAGCGCCGCGCTCGCGCGGGGAGGTCGTGGTCGATCCCGCCGGCATTCGGCCGGGCGACGTGTGCGGCTTCGGCACCTTCGGCAAGTATAGCGCGGCGATTGCGGTGGTCGGCCAACCCGACGGCAGCCGTGCGTTGTCGATGCGGGTGACCGAGTCCACCACGACGGGACCGAAGACCGAGATCCGCGTCGCCGCGATCCCGACCAAGGCACCGCGGCTGTGGCTGCGCACCGAGACGGACTTCACCGCGGCGACCGCGCTGCTCTCCTACAGCGAGGACGGCCGACGCTTCACCCCGCTCGGGGGCACTGTGCCGCTGGTCTATGACTGGCGGACGGGCACCTTCCAGGGGGTGCAGTTCGCGCTGTCCTGTTTCAACCCTGGCGCCGCGGGCGGGGCGCTGGACGTGGACCGGTTCACCCTCTCGCGCTTCTGATCGCCGCCACCGCCTCAATTCGTCGCACCCCCGCTTGCGCCGCGCCTCGATCGCGGCAAGGAAATGATACAGTGTATCATGCAAGGGCGAGAAGATGGTGGCGCAGGCAAGCTTGGCGGTGGACGTTACGGACCGGGGGGCGGTGTCCCCGGCGCTCGCCATCGAACGATGCGAGCCCGCCGTGCTGGAAGCCGCCGCGCAACCCTATGTGCACCTCGCCGTCTGGCATCGGCGCTTCCCCGAGGCCCTCGACTGGCTGGGCAGTCTCGACTGGAGCGCGATCGACGATTGCGAACTGACCAGCCGCGTCGAGGTACTGCCGGTGACCATCGCCGATGCGCTGGCAGCGGCCGGCTATCCCTATGGCGCGTGGGGCACGGCCTTGTGCGACGAGATCGTCGGGCTCGCGCGGCACTTCGCAGGCGCGTTGAAGCTGGACGCCGTGGCGGTGCGGCTGGAAGTGATCGAGACCGACGCCTGCCGCAAGTTCCACGCCGACTATGTCGCGGCGCGGCTGCTCTGCACGCTGGTGGGGCAGGGCACCCAGTGGCGCTATGGCCCCGAGGTGGCGGACACGCCGATCCGCCAGTTGCGGACCGGTGATGTCGCCATCTTCAAGGGACGCCTGGCGACCGATACGCCGGCGATCCTCCACCGCTCGCCGCCGATCCTCGGCACCGGCGAGACGCGGCTGCTGCTCGCGATCGACCCTGCCTGACGCGCGTCAGCCGGCGCGGGGTGCCAGCCGGACCTCGGTCAGCCCCGCGCCGAGCGGCAGTGCGGTGGCGCCGCGCACCGGCGTGCCGCCTTCGACGCGGTAGCCGCGACCGCCAACGGTCTTCTCCACCCGGACGAGCGCCTGCGGCGTCATCGCGCTGCGCGGGTCGAGGGTGAGCGTGACTGCGCCGGTCGCGGGCACGTAGCGTGCCTGGGCGATCTTGCCCGCCTCTAGCGTGATCCACAGGCCGGCGGGGGCGACGAACAACCGGCTGCGCGCGCCGTCCCTGGGCGCGATCGTTACCGCATCGGCCGTCACGTGCACGTTGCCGCCATAGCCGAGCCAGCCGAACACCGGGTCCTTCACCAGATAGGTCGCGGCGCCGTACGCATGGGCGAAATAGCCCGAGCCATAGTCGCCGGTGTAGGGATCCCACGCCATCCGGTCCGGCCAGCTGTGGAAGGCGGCCGAGCCGAAGCCGTCGCGATCGATATTGGTGATGCCGCCCATCAGCCCGCCATAGGCGACGCGCAGCAGGTGGAGGTCGGCGGGGTTGGCGCGGAAGGCTTCGAACAGCGGCAGCGCGTTATTGGTCGAGCCGTAATGGTGGATCTGGCGCTCGATCCGCGGATATTTGCCGCCATAGAGGAAGTCCCAATAGCGCCGGGCATTGCCGTTATATCCCCAGTGCGGGATCAGCGGGTCATAGCCGAGGATCACCTCCACCGTCTCGGCGGCCTGTTTCGGATGATCGAAATAGCGCATCCAGGAATACACCTCGGGCTGGCCGGTCGAGTCCCACGCCATCTCGCTGCCGAACGGATAGGCGAGGCTCGCCCAGTGATCGGCGCGGCTCTTCATCAGCGCCTCGATCTGCGCGGCGCCGTCGGCAATCCCCTCGCGCTTCAGATCCTCGAGGATGTCGACGAAGGCCTCGCCCTCCATCTGGCCGAACTGGGTATAGTAGGGCGCATCGCGCATCATCGCGACGATCGTCATCCGGGCATGGTCGAGATACCAGCGCCACTCGTGATGGGTGACCAGCCCCGGATGGTTGCGCGCCAGCCTGTAGAGCGTCCAATAGCCGAGCGCGACATGCGGGTAGTTGAACGACCGGCCGAGATCGTCGGCATCCTTCTTCGACCAGCTGGTCCAGGTCTTCCAGTCGGCGGCGGTATCGTAATAGCCGGGGAAGGCGGCGGGATCGTAGTAGAACAGACTCTTCTTGACCGCGCCGATATGCTCGCCGCTGGCGACCTGGAGCTTGCCGAAGATCGTCTTGTCGACCAGCGTCTCGAGCTTCTCGACCTCTGCCGGGTCGGGATTGTCGAGTTGCTTCATGATCGCCGCGATCCAGCCGCCGGCGCCGCCCTCGTCGCTCATGCCGGCGATCCACACGCGCGGTTCTTGGGTGAGGATCTTGCCCGCTTCATGGTCATAGCTGAGGATCGCGGGGGCGCGGCCGAACGGGTCCTTGGGATCGTCATACCATTGCTGCGTCGTCGCGAAGCGGCCGAGATCGGCCATGGTCTGCTCGAGCGGCTTGGTGACGAAATACTGCACCGTCTGCACGCTGCCATCGGCATAGGTGATGGTGACGCGCGCGCGGCCCCAGCCGGTCCCCCGCACGGCATAGCGCCGCCAGCCGTTCACGACGCCCACTGCGGTCACCGTCATCGCCCCGGCGGGGGAGACGTCCAGCTTGGCCACGGGCTGCGCGTATTTCAGAAAGAGCGATGCCTCGAGGTCGTTCGGCACGACATAGCCCGGCACGCCCAGCGCCACCGGCCGGCCCTGCGCGACGAGGGCGGACTGGATGCCGCGGATCGACGGGGCCTGCACCAGCCGCACGCCGATCGTGCGGCCCTCGCCAGGGGCGAGGGTGAAGCTGGTCGGCGGGTTCCACTGTTCGCCCGCCTTGCGCCATTCCTGCTCGACAAAGCCCTTGGAGGCCACCGTCCAGTCGTAAAAGCCCTCCGAGACCTGGCTGCGCGGGCTCTTGTCGGTGAAGATCGCGCCGGGTTCGCTCGGGTTCTTGAGGGGGGCGTAATTCTCCAGCGGGGTGCGACCGTCGGGGAGAACCAGCAGCGCCGGGCCCTTGCCGTTAAGCCTTGTGACCTGGAGATAGCCGGCGTCGCGGCCGATATAGGGATCGACGAAGCTCGCCTGCGCATGCGCCGTCTCCAGCGTGCGGTCGCGGATGATGTTGTCGAACACCATCGGCATGCCGAGCCCGCCGATCTCGACCGGCGCGGCGGAGGTGTTGACGATGCGGAAGCGCAGCACCGGCACGCCCGCTGCATCCACCCAGCGACGCTCGATCCGGAGCGGGATGCCGTCGCCCATGCTCGCGGTGATGTCCGCCGCCGCGAACACGCCGGGGCCGAGGGGGAGGGGCTTGATCGGCTTGCGCGTGCGCGACGAGGCGAAGTCCTGCCATGCCCCGCCCGCGCTGCGCAGGCGAAGGTTGAGATCGCCGATATGGTTGAAGCCATTCTCCTGCCGCTCCGCTTCGCGGCCGCCGGGGACGAAGTCAAACGCCGGTTCGGCGGCGGGCGACAGGCGGGCGAGCGTGCCGGTATCGCTGCGCAGTTCGAGCAGGAAGGCCCCCACCCGCACCGGCGTGGTGCGGATCGGCGGATAGACGGGCTTCGTCGCCTCTTTTTCCTGCGCGAGCAGCGGCGCGGCGAAAGGCAGGCTGCTCGCCCCGGCGAGCGCGGCAGCGGCGAGGAACAGGCGGGGGGCACGCATCGGGGACCTCATTTCTCGGGACGCAGCAGCGGCAGTTCTTCGTGCCAGGCGGGGGTGTCGAAGCCGATATCGGCAGGCGGCGCCTCGCCGAGCAGGTTCCGAACGAAATAGTCGCGGAACTTGCGCCAGAAGAAGGGCTGGTAGACCGCATGGGTGGTGTTGGGCAGCACCACCATGTCGACGTCGCGCCCCGCCCAGATCAGCGCGGTGGCGAGCTGGAAGCTCTCGGTCACCGGCACATTGTCGTCGATGTCGCCGTGGATCAGCAGCAGGTGGCTGCCGAGATTGGGCGCGGCGACCATGTTCGAGTTGCGCGCCCAGTCATTGGGGCTCGCGGTGCCCATCGTGGTCTCGGGCCACCAGGCCTTGTCGAGCCGGAGGTCGTGATTGCCCGAGGAGGCGACGCCCACCTTGAAGAAGCCCGGTCGGCGGATGACGAAGCGCGCGGCGTCATAGCCGCCCGCCGACCCGCCGAACACGCCGACGCGCGACAGGTCGAATTCGGGGTAGCGCTCGGCCATCTGGCGGATCAGCGCAATATGATCGTCGAGCCCGACCTCGCCCAGATTCTGGTACGCGTGCATGCGGAAGGCGCGTCCCCGCCGCGAGGTGCCGCGCCCGTCGATCATCACCACGATCGCGCCGAGCTGGGCGACGCTGGAGCCCGCGGCGGCCACGGTTGCGGTCCAGCTGGTCGGCACCTGGGTGGTCGTCGGCCCCGTATAGACATTGTCGATCACCGGATAGCGGCGGTTCGGGTCGAAGCGCGCGGGGCGGTAGATCATCCCGTAGATCGGCGTCTTGCCGTCGGCCGCGACGCCCTGGAACGGCTCGGGCATGCGATAGCCGCTGGCGAGCAGCGCCGTGGGATCGGCATGGCCGAGCTCGGTCAGGATGCGGCCGTCGGTCGCGCTGCGCAGCACGGTGCGGCTCGGCTGGGTGGGCGTCGACAGGACGTCGAGGAAGGTCTTGCCGTCGGGGGCGACCTGCACGTCGTGCTGCACCGGCTCGGGGGTGAGCAGCAGCGGCTGTTCGCCGTGGGTGCCGACCCGGTAGAGTGCGGTGTAATAGGGATTGCGGTCGTGCTCGCGGCCGACCCCGCGCACGAGGATGGCGCCCGCCGCGGCATCGACATGGTCGACCCCGATCACTTCCCACTCGCCGCGGGTGAGCGGGATGCCGCCCTCGGGAGCGTCGGGGCGCACCAGATAGAGCTGGGCCCAGCCGCTGCGTTCGGAGATGACGAGCTCGCCGCCCAGCTCAGGTGCGGGCTGGAGCGAACTCGACACCACCGAGACGCTGGGCGTCAGCGCCTCGCGCGCGACCACCGTGGCAGTGCCGGTCTCCGGATCGGCCTTGTAGACGACGAGCTGCTTGTAGCCGCGCTCGGTCCATTGCGCGCGGACCTGGCCGTTCATCCAGGCCATGTCCGGATCATAGGGATAGAGCAGCGACTCGCTGGGGATGGCGAGCGGGACCAGCCGCGCTTTGCGGCGGCGCACCGCCTGCTCGACATCGATCACCAGCCGCGTCGCCTGGGGCAGCTTCTCGGCGCCAGCGAGCGGATAGATGTAGCGGAAGGTGCGCGGGTAGATCGTGCCGGGCGGGGTCGCCTGCACCACGCCCAGCCGGATCACGTCACGCGTGTCGAGCCGCCAGGTTAGGATGCGCTTGCTGTCCGGCGACCAGCGGACCGAGACCGGCATGGTCGGGTCCTCGGTGCCTTGCGCGAGGATGTCGGCGAGCACCGGGATGCCGCGGCCATAAGGCTGGTCGCGGGTGCCGTCCTCGGTCAGCGCGACTTCGCGACCGCTCGCCACCTCGACGGCATACAGGTTGAACTCGCGCGAGACGATGCGGAAGCGGCCGTCGGGCGAGAGCGCTTCCTCGCCGTCCACCGCACCCTTCGACGCGGGGGTGAGGGTGCCGTCCCCGGCCCAAGTCCAGCGCTTGCCGAACGCGCTGAAAAGGAGGGCGCTCCCCTCCACCTTCGCCTCCTCGATCGGCAGCGCGGCGGGCTTGATCGGCTTGTCGAGCGCCTTGGCGAGCGCCGCAGCGATCGCCGCTTCCGGGGCGATCGCGCGCGACTGGCCGGTGGCGAGGTCGTAATAGGCGACGATCCGCTCCCCCTCGGGACCATGCCGATAGACGATCCCGGCGCTGTCGGTAGTGAAGCCCGCGCGCATGCTGCGATCGACGATCAGCTTGGCGAGCCCGTCGCCCAAATAGCGATCGGCCGCGGCATAGCGGGCCTCGATCGGCGCCTCCGTCTGCGCCTCCGCCAGGCCAGGCGCGAGCAGCGCCCAAGCTGCCAAGGCGCTGGTCCTGCCGAACCGAGCTGGTAGAAGCATTGCAAGATCCCCCTTCCGCGTGGGTAGACCACGCCGCGACGAGCTGGTCAAGAATGTTATACGGTATATGATGCCGTAGAGCTAAGCGCTTGACCCGCTGCGAAGGCCTCCGTAGATCGTATACGATTACTGAGGGGAAAGAGCGATGCGGCGTACGCGACGGGAAATGCTGGCAAGCGCCGGAAGCGCCTTGCTCGTGGCGGGCGCAGGCGCGGCGCCGGCCTTTGCCCGCGCAGCGGACTCGGCCGCGCTGCCGCAGAAGCTGGCCCCGCTTCCGCTCACCGCGCTCAAACTGGCGCCTTCGGACTATGCCACGGCGGTGCAGGTCAACCAGCGCTATCTGCTTCGGCTCGATTCCGATCGCCTGCTCCACAATTTCCGCCTCTATGCCGGGCTGCAGCCGAAAGGCGCGATCTATGGCGGGTGGGAGAGCGATACGATCGCGGGCCATACGCTCGGCCATTATCTCTCGGCGCTGGTGCTCAGCTGGCAGCAGACCGGTAACGGCGAACTCCGCCGCCGCGCGGACTATATCGTCGCCGAACTGGCCGAGGCGCAGGCTAAGCGAGGGACCGGCTATGTCGGCGCGCTCGGGCGCAAGCGCGACGGCAAGATCACCGACGGCGAAGTGATCTTCCAGGAGATCATGCGCGGCGAGATCAAGTCGGGCGGGTTCGATCTCAACGGCTCCTGGTCGCCGCTCTATACGGTGCACAAGCTGTTCGCCGGGCTGCTCGACGTCCATGCCGGCTGGAACAATGCCCAGGCGCTGCAGGTCACGCTCGGGCTGGCGGGCTATTTCGAGAAGGTGTTCGCCGCACTCGACGACGCGCAGATGCAGCAGATGCTGGGCTGCGAATATGGCGGGCTCAACGAGAGCTTCGCCGAGCTCTATGCCCGCACCCGCGACGCGCGCTGGATGGTGGTGGCCAAGCGGCTCTACGACGATCGCGTGCTGGGTCCGCTCAAGGCGGGCGAGGACAAGCTCGCCAATTTCCACGCCAACACCCAGGTGCCCAAGCTGATCGGGCTGGCCCGCATCCACGAGCTGACCGGCGATGCCGGCGACGCCAGGGCTGCGCGCTTCTTCTGGGAACGGGTGACGCAGCATCACAGCTACGTCATCGGCGGCAATGCCGATCGCGAGTATTTTGCAGCACCCGACAGCATCGCCCAGCACATCACCGAGCAGACCTGCGAGCATTGCAACACCTACAACATGCTCAAGCTGACCAGCCACCTCTATGCCTGGCAGCCTGACGGTGCGCTGTTCGACTTCTACGAGCGCGCCCACCTCAACCATGTGATGGCGCAGCAGAACCCCAAGACCGGCGGCTTCACCTACATGACCCCGCTGATGAGCGGCACCAAGCGCGAGTTCGCCGGGCCGGAGGCGGAGGAATTCTGGTGCTGCGTCGGCTCGGGAATGGAGAGCCACGCCAAGCACGGCGAGGCGGCGTTCTGGCAGGGCGAGGGCGCATTCCTGGTCAACCTCTACATGCCCGCGACGATCGACTGGAAGGCCAAGGGTGCGCAGTTCGTGCTCGACACCGCCTATCCGTTCGAGGGCACCGCGACGCTGAAGCTCGCGCGGCTGGCGCGGGCCGGGCGCTTCACGGTGGCGCTGCGCGTGCCCGGCTGGGCCGCGGGCAAGGCGATCGTGACCGTCAACGGCGCGCCGGCCGGCGCCCGGTTCGAGCGCGGCTATGCGCTGGTGTCGCGCAGCTGGAAGGCGGGCGACACGCTGGCGATCACGCTGCCGATGGACCTGCGCCTCGAAGCGACGCCGGGCGATCACAGCGTCGTCGCGGTGCTGCGCGGGCCGATGGTGCTGGCAGGTGACCTCGGGCCGGCGGAGACGCCGTGGACGGGCGCCGATCCCGCGCTGGTCGGGCAGGACCTGCTAGCGAGCTTCGCGCCGACCGCCGAGCCGGCGATCTTCGAGACGCGCGGCGTGGTGCGTCCGGGCGACCTGCGCTTCGTGCCCTTCTACCGCCAATATGACCGCCGCAGCGCCGTCTATTTCAAGCGGTTCAGCGAGGCGCAGTGGAAAGACGAGGAGGCCGCCTTCCTCGCCGAACAGGCGCGGCTGAAGGACGTCGCCGCCCGCTCGGTCGACGTGATGCACCTCGGCGAGATGCAGCCCGAGCGCGACCATGACCTGCGCACCGAGGGCGCGTCCTATCCGGTCGCCTATCGCGGGCGGCAGGGACGCGACGCGCGCACCGGCAGCTGGTTCGATTTCACGATGAAGGTGAAGGACGGCCCGTTGCTGCTGCAGGCGACCTATTGGGGCGGCGAGCGCGACCGCGACTTCGACATCCTCGTCGACGGCCAGAAGATCGCGACCCAGCATCTCGGCGAGACGGATGCGCCGGGCAAGTTCTTCGACGTCACCTACAAAATCCCCGAGGCACTGACCAAGGGCAAGAAGAGCGTCCGCGTCCGCTTCGTGCCGCACGACCGCAACACTGCCGGCCCCGTGTTCGGCGTCGTGCTGCTCACCGCCAAGCCGTGAGCGACGTCGCGTTGACGCTGGACGAGGTCCGCACGCTCGCCCGCCGGGTGCTGCGCGCCGCAGGGCTCGCCGAGGACCATGCCGCTGCGGTCGCCGAGACGATGGTGGCGGGCGAGCGCGACGGTTGCGCGTCGCACGGCATCTACCGGTTGCTCGTAGCGGCAAACACCATCGCCAAGGGCAAGGTAGTTCGCGATGCGGTGCCGCTGCTGTCCGAGCCGGCGCGGGCGCTCGCGCGGGTGGACGGCAGGGGCGGGTTCGCGCAGCTGGCGTTCGAGGTCGGCAAGCCCGCGCTGGTCGCCAAGGCGCGCGCCTTTGGCATCGCCGCGCTGGCGCTCAACAATGTCGTCCATTTCGCCGCGCTCTGGCCCGAGGTCGAGGCGCTGGCCGGGGAAGGGTTGGTGGCGCTGGCCTTCACCCCCAGCCATGCCTGGGTCGCGCCCGCCGGAGGCACCCGGCCCGTGTTCGGCACCAACCCGATCGCGTTCGGCTGGCCGCGCCCGGCCCCCGCGCCGCCCTTCGTCTTCGACTTCGCCACCAGCATGGTCGCGCGCGGCGAGATCGAGCTGCATCGCCGCGCCGGGAAGCCGGTGCCCGAGGATTGGGGCATCGACGCCGAGGGCCGCTCGACTAGCGACCCCGCCGCGATCCTTGACGGGGCGATGCGCACCTTCGGCGGGCACAAGGGCTCGGCGCTCGCCGCGATGGTCGAGCTGGTCGCCGGGCCGCTGATCGGCGACCTGACCAGCGCGGAATCCATCGCCGCGGACGGCGGGGCAGGGGCCTCCCCGCTCGGCGGCGAGCTGATCGTCGCGATCGATCCGGCGGGCTTTCTCGGCGATGCGGTGCTTGAGCATCTCGCCCGCGCCGAGGCGATGTTCGACAGCATCGAGGTGCAGGGCGCGCGGCTGCCCTCGTCGCGCCGCTACGCCGCCCGCACCCGCAGCCTTGCCGAGGGGGTGCGCATCCCCGACAAGCTCTATGCCGACATTCTAGCGCTGGAAGCGAGCCTTACGTCATGAAGCCCATCCTCCTCCTCACCGCCGCCCTGCTCGCCACCGCCGCGGCGCCTGCGCCCAAGCCGGTAAGCGCCGACGCGCGGCTCAAGGCGCTGATCGACAGCGAATATAAATGGCGGGTCGACCAGCAAGGTCCGGGCGAAGACAGTCCCGCGGCCAAGGGTGGCCTGCCCGATGTCGGCCCCACGGCGCAGGCGGCGCGGCTGGCGCGCTGGACCGCGACCGCGCAGGCGCTCGCCGCGATCGATCCGGCGAAGCTCAGCGCCAAGGGGCGGATCGACTATCTGGTCTACAAGGGGCAGATCGACGCGCTGCTCGCCGCGCAGCGCTTCCGCGACTATGAAAAGCCGCTCAATTCGGACAGCAGCTTCTGGAGCGACATCGCCGGCTCCGCGCGCGACGCCTTTGTCCGCGAGGACCAGTACCGGGCGTACATCAAGACGCTGCGCGACATGCCGCGCTATTTCGACCAGAACATCGCCAATATGCGCGCGGGCCTGGCGCGCGGCTTCACCCCGCCCAAGGTGACGCTGACCGGCCGCGACATCGGCGTGGCGCAGGTGGTCGAAGCGCCGCTCGAGGACAATCTGTTCTACACGCCGTTCAAGAAGTTTCCGGGTGCCATCCCCGCGGCGGTGCAGGCCGAACTGCGCCGCGAGGGTGCCGCGGCGATCCGCGAGGCGGTGGTGCCCGCGCACCAGAAACTGCTCACCTTCCTGCGCAGCGAGTATATCCCCGGCGCGCGCACCGCACTCGCCGCGACCACGCTGCCGGACGGCCAGGCCTATTACCGCTCGAAGATCCGCGAATATGTGACTCGCGACATGACTGCCGAGCAGGTCCATGCCGTCGGCCTGCGCGAAGTGGCCAAGATCCGCGCCGAGATGATGACGGTGAAGGCCGAGGCGAAGTTCGACGGTGACCTGCCGGCCTTCCTCAACTTCCTGCGCACCGATCCGCAATTCTACGCCAAGACCCCGCGCGAGCTGCTCTACCACGCCGCCTGGGCGGCCAAGCAGTTCGACGGCAAGGCCGGGCAATATTTCGGCCGTCTGCCGCGCCGCCGCTTCGCGATCGTGCCCGTGCCCGACGATCTCGCGCCGTTCTACACCGGCGGGCGCGGCGGGCCGGGCGTCTATCTGGTCAACACCTATGACCTGAAGTCGCGCCCCTTCTACCAGCTGACCGCGCTGACCCTCCACGAAAGCGCGCCGGGCCATGCCTTCCAGATGCCGCTCGCCAACGAGAACAAGGCGCTGCCGCCCTTCCGCCGCGACACGTACCTGTCCGCCTATGGCGAGGGCTGGGCGCTCTATTCGGAGAAGCTCGGCGTCGAGATGGGGATGTACGAGACGCCCTACGATCAGTTCGGCATGCTCAGCTACCAGATGTGGCGCGCGGCGCGGCTGGTGGTCGACACCGGCATCCACGCGATGGGCTGGACCCGCGAACAGGCGCAGGCGTTCCTGCGCGACAACACCGCGCTCAGCAACCACGAGATCGAGACCGAGGTCGATCGCTATATCGCCTGGCCCGGCCAGGCGCTGAGCTATTATATGGGCGAGCTCGCCTTCCTCGACGCGCGTGCCCGCGCCGAAAAGGCGCTCGGTCCGAAGTTCAACATCCGCGCCTGGCACGATGCCATGCTGCAGCTCGGATCGGTGCCGCTGACCGTGATCGACCAGCGCACCGATCAGTTCATCCAGGAAGGCGGCAAGGGCCCCTATCCCGACGAGGAGTGAGCGTCAGGCCTTGAACAGCGCCAGCGGCCCGCGCCCGGCGCTGCTCCAGGTCGACCAGTTGGGGAACACATAGGGCATGTCGGCATCGGCGACGCCGTGCCAGCGGGCGATCGCGCCGAGATATTCCTCCTGCGCCACGCCGGGTACGAAGCGACCCTCCTTGGTGATGTCGTCGGCGCCGCCCAGCACCGGATCGGGATAGCTGCCGAGCACCGCGCCGGGGGCGACGTCGCCGCCCATCACCAGATGGTTGCTGCCCCAGGCATGGTCGGTGCCGCCCTGGCCGTTGCCGAGATAGGTGCGGCCGAAGTCGCTCATCGTGAAGCTGGTGACGTTGCCCGCCAGCCCCAGCGAGCCCATCGCCTTGTGGAAGCCGGCCATCGCGTTGGCGAGGTCACCGAGCAAATTGGCATGCAGCCCCACTGCGGTGTTGCCGGTCTGCACCTGCCCGGCATGGGTATCGAACCCGCCCTGGCTCACGAGGAAATTCTGCCGCGTGTGGCCCAGCGTGCCGCGCGCGGCGATCATCCGCGCGACCACCATCAGCTGCCGCGCGACATCGCTGGTCAGCGCCGCGCCGGTCGTCGGGTTGACGAAGAAGGCGTCGGTGGCCGCGCTGCCGACCAGGATGCCGTTCGCCGTTGCGGCCTGATCGTAGTTGCGGGTCAGCGTCTGCGCGACGCCGTCGAGGATCGCGCTGCCGTCGCCGTTGCTGCCGAGCGCGGTGATCGCGCTGTTCTTGGCGCTGCTGCCGGCGGTGAAGCCGCTGCGGCCGGGCAGGCCGCCGGTGCTCGGCAGGATCAGCGGGGTGGTCTGGCGACCGAGCACCGCGACGGTCGATCCGGCCACCGACATCACCGGCGGCAGTGATCCGCCCGGCATCTTGTCGGCGATGCGACCGAGGAAGCCGTCGCGGCTGGTCTCGCGGGCCCGCAGGCCCTGCCAATGGTCCTGCTCGTCGGCATGGCTCATCAGATTGGCCGGGCGCAGGTCGGTGCGCGACTGGTAGGTCGCCTTGGTGAGCGGCGCGAACAGCGTGCCGGCGTTGAGCACCAGCCCCAGCGAGCCTTCGTCCCATACCGGGCGCAGCGCGGCCATGGCGGGGTGGAGGGCGTAGGCGCTGTTGGTCAGCGGAGTCAGCGCCGAGCGCTGGATGCCCACACTGCCGCGCGACGCCAGGTAGGTGGCGTGCCGGGCATCGGTGGGGATCACCATGTTCCAGCCGTCATTGCCGCCGAACAGGAAGATGCCGACCATGGCGCGATAGCTGCCGGTGGGGGCGGCGATGGCGGCGGTGCGGCCGAACTGGCCAAGGGCTGCGAGCGCGCCGGTGCCGGCGGTGAGGCGAACGAAATCGCGACGGGAAAGCGTCATCGGTAAATTCCTCAGCGATCGACCAGGAACATCGGGCTGGTCGCCGCGATGTAGAGCATCATCTGTGCCCGCTTGCGGGCCTGCAGCTTGGGATCAGCATTGGTGATCGCCGTGCCCGCCACCTTCAGCGCGTCGCGCTGGGTCTTGCTAAGCCCCTTGGCGAACAGCAGCAGGTCGATGCGGTCGACCATCGCGTCGACATTGTCGCCGATCGCTTCCCAATCGGCCCAGACCGGTGCCGTGCCCGAGGTGTTCGGCATGCTCGCCGCTGCGGCATATTCGCCGCGACCGGCGTCGCCGTTTACCGTCCAGTCATAGACCAGATTGTGCAGCCGCAGCTGGTTGGCGCTGGTCAGCAGCTTGGAGACGGGGCTCCGCAGCGTCGCGCTGCCGGGCAGCGGGAAGTCGTCCGGATAGAAGTTGAACACCGAAGGCGCCCGCATCACCGGCTGGCCGAAGGTCGTGTCGCGGACCTGGAAGACATAGCCGTCGGTAGTGAAGCCGATCGCGCGGGCGAGGCTGGTCATCGCCAGCACCGGCTCCTTGAGCTTGCCCGGCGTGGAGAGCTGCGGCCCGCGCGCCTCGGCATCGGTCAGGATCGCACGCACCACGGCCTTCAGGTCGCCGCGCACGCCATTGCCATTGTTGGCGAACACCGCCGCCACGCGGCCGATATAGGCGGCCGAGGGGTTGGGCGTGACGAGATGGGTGATCAGGTGCCGCGCGACGAAGGGCGGGGTGGAGGCGTTGTTGAACGCGGCATCGACCACCGCGGTCACGCTCGCCTGCTGCGTGGCACCTGCGGGCACCACCGTGCCGAGAAAACGCTTCTCGCCACTGTCGTAGCGCGCCGGTGCCGGGATCATCGGCTGGGCATAGGCGACCGCCTGCCCGTCGGTCGCGGCCGCACCGCCGACCCGGGCATAGGTCCAGCCGGTCAGCGCGCGGGCGATCTCGCGGATATCGTCGGCGGTATAATTGGGGATCGGGCCGCCGCTCGCGTCGCGCTGGAGGCTGCCGTCCATGCCGAGCTGGTCCGGGCCCATGGTGAACAGCTGGAGGAACTCGCGGGCATAGTTCTCGGAGGGCGTGCCCTTCCGGCTGTCGGCCATGTCGAGATAGTCGCCCATATAGGCGTTGAGCGTCACGCCGAGCAGCAGGTCGCGATAATTGCCGAACGCGCCGGTGAGGAACAGCTGGTTGAATGCGGCGATGCCCGCGGTCGAGCGCACCCCCGCTTCCGAGGCGACGATCATCTGCGAGAGTGCGAACGCGACCCGCTGGCGCAGCTGGTCGGGCGCGGTGATCGCGTCGGCGTAGAAGCGCATCGCCACCGGGGTGCGGGTGAAGCGCTGGGTCGAGCAGGCGGTGTCGCCCGAGGCGCAGGAGTCCGCGCGGACATCGACGGCCAGGTCGCTATAGGTGCTGCCAGTCGCGGCGAACTGCTCGTCGAGCCAAGCGTTGATGCCGAGCGCGCGGATGCGTTCGACCAGCGCGACCGTCGGGCCGAAGCTCGCCTGCTGCGCGAGGCGGACGGAGTCGTCGAGTGCGGCAGCCGCTACGGGCGCAGGAGCGGGGCTCGGCGGGGCGGAAACCAGGCCACCGCCGGAACTCCCAGCACCACCGCCGCCGTCACAGGCGGAGAGCAGGGTTATCGCCAGAGCGGCACCTGCCGCCAAGGCTCGTTTCGTTACGCTCGACACGCCCGCCGCTCCTTCGATCGCGCACTGGGAATGTCTTGGTTATTAAGGGGATAAGGTTAATTGCCGGCTCGCGGTCATGGTTAACCGAAGGTTAGCGGCAGCAGGCGGCGACCATCGCTGCGGCGCTCGCGGCATCGAGCGCTTCGGCGTGCGCGGCGCAGATCTGCGCATCGCGATCGAGGGCGAGGCTGAACGGCAGCCCCGCGCTGCGATGTTCCACTTCGGTCGCGAGGCGGCGCTGGGTGCCACGATCGGGATGCCAGCGTTGCGCCGGCGGCACCCGCTCGAGCATCGCCCGCGTCGGGCGGGTTTCGTCGAAGGGGACGACGAGGATGCGATAGGGCTGCGCCCCGCGGACGATCTCGGCAAGCCGCGCCAGCTCGCCGTGGCAGGGTGCGCACCAGGAGGCGACGAACAACAGAATAGCGTCGGGCGGTCCCGCAGGAGCCGGTGCAGCACCGAGTAGCAGGGAAATGCAGACAACCCTGCCAACTTGCCGGATCAACGTCCGCATCTCGCTCGACAATATCGCTGCGTCATGATTGGTGTGCACTTCCTTCGGGGGAGGAATAGCATAATGGCTTCGTTGATTCTCGCGCTTTTGCTTGCCGGCGGGCAGCAGGCGGTACCGCAAGCGGTGCAGGGCGCGCCCACGCTGCAGCAACTGTTCGACCAGGCCACCAAGGCCGGCGCTGGAGGCCAGTGCGCGGCCGCCGTGAAGGCGTTCGAGGCGATCGAGCAGAATGCCAAAGCGATGGCCAACCCGACCGTCCGTGCGGCGGTGGACGTACGCAAGGGCTATTGCTTGGCGCAGCTCGAACGCGCCGAAGAGGGCGAGGCGGCGATCCGCCGCGGCCTGCCGGTGCTCACGGCGAAGGGCGCAGGCTTCGCCGAAGAAGTGCGGCAGGCGCATCTCGCGCTCGGCAAAATCGCCACGCTTGCGTTCGATTATACGACGGCGGTCGCCGAATACCGCCTCGGGCTGGAGGGCGCGACCGGTAGCGACCGCATCCGGCCGCTGATGGCGCTGAGCCAAGTGACGATGTTCGACCAGGACGGTGAAGCCCTGCGCTATGCCGGCGAGGCGCGCAGCATCGCGCTTGCCGATCCTGGCGTGGAGCAGAAGGCGAAGGCGGTGGTGCAAACCCAATATGCCCGCGCCCTGCTAAACGCGGGCCGTGCACCCGAGGCGTATACCGAGCTGAAGGACAGCTTGCGCAAGCAGGGGGGCCTCACGATGAAGGTCGGGATCGCCGATGTCACAACACGCTCCGACCTAGCGATCGCCGCTTGGCTTAACGATGACAAGGACGAGGCGTACAAATACCTCGCTTATACCGGGGCGGGGCATTTCGAGAAGTCTCCCTTCGAAAGCGCGCGCGACATGAGCCTGCCACCCTGCGGGGAGACGACGGGGCTGAAGCCGGACGATATCGCGATCATCCAGTTCTCGCTTGCGGAGGACGGCCATGTCGAGGGCGTGCTGCCGATCTATGCGCCAGGGGGACGCAACGCTGCCATTGCCTTCGCGCGCGAAGTATCAGGCTGGTCGTGGAAGCCCGAAGATGCAGCGGGAGTCCCCGCGCTGTTCCGTTACACCACGCGCGTCGAGCTGCGCTGCACCACCGGTGCCGAACGCCCGGCGCTGACGCTGCCGCTCGCCGCCGCGACGGCCGAATGGCTGGAGAGCAAGGGTGTCGCCGATGCCGGCTGGAGCGCGATGCCGGACGCGAGGGCAGCACCGCTTGAGCGTACGGCACTTGCCGCCGCGCGTGCCAGGAACGACTCGGCAGCAGTGCTCGCCGCTGCCATCGCGCTGGGAAACAATCGGGTCGTCGGCGATACGGAGCGAAAGACGCTTCTGGCGGAGGCAGTCAAGCTCGGTGACGCGTTAGCCGCGCCCGCATCGGTGCGCGCCTATCTCGCGATCGAGAAGGCGGGGGCCGCGGATCGTGGGGTTCTCGGTGGGCGCAATACCGGTACGCTACGAGCGCTGCTGGCCCGTCCGGAATTCGGAGGCGATCCGCTGGCATCGGCAACGCTGCGACTGCTGATCAGCATGCCCGCCTATCGTGCGCCGAGTCCCTCTGACGCGGACGGGCTGTTGGCGACGGTCGTGGCGATGCCGGAATTGCCCGAAAGGCATCCGTTGAAGGTCGCCGCATGGCTACAGCGTGCCAACCTCGCTGCATCCAAGGGAGACCTCACCGCTGCGCAACGCGCGTTCGAGCAGACCGGCCTCACCAGCCGCCAATGCGCGCTGCTGGGCCTGAAGCCGGCTGTGCGCAGTACCGGGGACCTCAGCAACGCCTTTCCGCAGTCGGCGCAGCGCCTGGGCTTTGAAGGCTGGGTGCGAACCGAATTCGACGTCGCCACCGACGGCAAGACGATCGCGCCGCGCGTTGTGAGCGCCTATCCCGCGTTCGTCTTCGACAGCGCCGCGGCAACCATGGCCAAGGCGTTCCGCTACACCAGCAGTTACCGGCCCGAAGACGGGGTAGCCTGCACCGCGCAGGACGCCCCGATCAGCTTCCATCAGGCACGTATGGGGCAGTGATGCGCGCTCACACGGCGCCGGTGCCCCCGTTTGCGCCGAACACGCTGCCGTCGGTATAGCTGAATTCGTTCGAGGCGAGCGCCACGTAGAGCGGCGCCAGCTCGGCCGGCTGGCCGGCGCGGCCGAGCGGCGTGTCCTGCCCGAACTTGCCCATCTCGCCCGGCAGCTGACCGCCGGCGACCTGCAGCGGCGTCCAGATCGGGCCAGGCGCGACGGCGTTCACGCGGATGCCCTTCTTGGCCATCTGCTTGGCCAGCGCCTTGGTGAAGATCGCAATGCCGCCCTTGGTGGTGGCATAGTCGAGCAGCTCCTTCTCGGGCGCGAAGCTGTTGACCGAGGCTGTGTTGATGATCGCCGAGCCCGGCTTCATCAGCGGCAGCGCGGTCTTGGTGATCCAGAACATCGCGTAGAGATTGGTCTTGAGCGTGCGGTCGAACTGCTCGAAGCTGATCTCTTCGATCGACGCCTTCGATTGCTGATAGGCGGCGTTGTTGACCAGGATGTCGAGCCCGCCGAGCTGGCGGTTGGCGCGGCCCACCAGATCGACGCAGAAGCCCTGGTCGGTGAGGTCGCCCGGCAGCAGCACCACCTTGCGGCCCTCGCCGCGGAGCAGCTTGGCGACGTCCTGCGCATCGGGCTCCTCGGTGGGGAAATAGTTGATCGCGACGTCCGCACCCTCCCGAGCAAAGGCGATCGCGGCGGCGCGGCCGATGCCGGAATCCCCGCCGGTCACCAGCGCCTTGCGGCCGGTCAGCTTGCCCGAGCCGCGATAGCTGCGCTCGCCGCAATCGGGGACGGGATTCATCTCGCGCTGGAGCGCCGGCCATTTCTGGCGCTGCTCGGGGAAGGGCTTGTCGGTATATTTGGTCTGCGGATCGGGGGCCGGGCGGCCGTTCGCGGCTTGCGCGAAGGCGGGTCCGGCGGCAGTAGCGGCGCCGGCGGCAGCGGCACCTTTCAGAAGATCGCGGCGGCTCGGTTCGTCGGTCATGGCGCTGCTCCCTGTTGCATCGGGTTCAGCGCGCGGATCGGTGAAAGGTTCAGCGTTGACGGCAAGAAACCGAAAGGCTTCAATAGGATATGACTATCTCCGCATTTCCGCTGACGCGCCGCGCGCTGGTCGGCGCCGGCGTGGCGCTCGGCGCCTGCCCGACGACGCTGCTCGCCCGCACGAGCGGCGGGCTGATCGCCGGCACCTATGTGAACGAGGGCGGTCCCGGGCTGGTGCCGCTGACGCAGGGCGCAGGGGGCTGGCAGCGCGGCACGCCGGTGGCGGCGATCCGCAACGCCTCGTTCGGCGTCCGCTCGGCGACGACGGGCATGCGCTACCTGCTCGACGAGCAGACCCAGGGGGCGGTCGGCGTCTACACGGCAGGCCTCGCCAAGCTGGGCACCGCCTCGACGCTGGGCGCGGACCCTTGCCATGCCGCGCTTTCCGCTGATGGCCGTCACCTCGCGATCGCCAATTATTCGAGCGGTTCGGTCGCGCTGTTCGATCTCGACCGCACCGGCAGCCTGGCGGGCGAGGCGCGCCGCATCCAGCATGAGGGCAGCGGCCCCAATCGCGAACGCCAAGCTGGGCCGCATGCGCATTGGGTGGGCTTCTCCGGCACCAACCAGCTGCATTCGGTCGATCTCGGCGCCGACGCGGTGTTCCTGCACCGGCTGGGTACCGGCGGCAAGGTTGACACCAGCATCGCCTATCGCACCGAGCCGGGCGCAGGCCCGCGCCATCTCGCGCGCCATCCCAAGCTGCCGATCGCCTATCTCGTCACCGAGCTCGCCAATACGGTGACGGTGCTGCGCGCGCTCCCCGACGGCCGCTTCACCGCACTGGCGACGCTCTCGACGCTGCCCAAGGGCTTCACCGGCGCTTCCGCCGCCGCGCATATCGCGGTCAACGCTGCCGGCACGCGGCTTTATATTTCCAACCGCGGGCATGACAGCATCGCGGTGTTCGCGATCCAGCGCGACGGCGGACTGACCCCGCTCCAGCATGCCGGCTGCGGCGGGCATTGGCCGCGACTGTTCCTGCTGCGGGAAGGCGCGCGCGAGATGCTCGTCGCCAACGAGCGCTCGGGCAACATCGCCCGGCTGGCGATCGGCGCGGACGGCAAACTCGGCACCGCGGCCAAGGGCGTGGCGCTACCGGGCGTGGTGTTTCTCTCCGCCTGAGCCCGGGCTGGCGAGGCGCACGGTCGCCGTGCCCTCGGCCCAGACCGGCAGGTAGAGCCCCTGTCCCGAGGCCTGGAGCGTGCCCGTGCGGGTGCGCTCCAGTCTGGCGTCGATCCGCAGCACGCCTTCTCGCCGGCTGGAGATGGCGCGGCTGACCTTGCCGAGCAGCTCGCCATAGTCGCGCTCGAAATTCTGGCTGAGCGCGGCGGCGATGAAGCTGCTCATGCCGGGCGCGTTCATCAGCTGGAGGATCAGGTCGCCGCCGGTCATGTCGGTGGTGCCGCTGACGCCGAGATTCTGGAAGTCGACCTTGCGCGAATTGGGCAGGTTGACCGGCGTGGCGGTCAGCCACACCGTGCCGCGCGTCCGGCCGATATTGCCCGCCACATCCTCGGCCGAGAACAACAGGCCGACCGCCATCTGCCCGCCCTTGGTGCCGTAGATCGTCGCCTTCTCGAACGTCGCCCGCACCGGACCCACGCCGGGGACGTCGAAGGGCCGCGCCTGACGCTTGACCAGCGCCTTCATCAGCACCGGCTCCAGCTCGCGGTAATCGGCGATCACCGGCAGGAACAGCGAGACCTTGCCGGTTTCGCCCTGCAGCGGCTGCATCGGCGGCAGCGGGGTGGGGGCGGGATCGGCAGGCTTCTGGCCGACGAACGTCTCGGTGGTCGCCTCCATGCCGAGCCGCAGCTCAAGCCGTTTGCCGGTGATGGCATAGCCGCCATAGCGCAGCTGCTTGGGCGTCACCCGCATCCATACCGGCGGGTTCTCGCGGTTGAGCGACAGGGTAGTGAAGGCCGAGCGCCACGCCTCCTCGATCTTCTGGCGGACGCCCAATTTCTGCAACTCGCCCGGCAGCTCGCGCTCCAGCTTTGCGATCACGGGCGCTAGCTTCTGGTCGGCCTTGTCGGTGAACTCGATACGCTGGCCGAGGATGTCGACATGGGGGACATTCGCCCAGTCATAGTCGATGTCGATCTTTCCGCGCGGGTTCCAGTCCGGCCCGAGCGACAGCGTAATGACGGCGTGCGCCATCGCGTCCGCCGTCGCGGTTTCGCGCTTCAGCACACCGCCGATATCCTCGGCGCGGACCACGGCGTGGAGCGGCATCGCCAGTCGGATCACCTGGCCCTGGCCGCCGATCGTCATCCGCCCGCGGGTAACCTCGCCGACGATGCGGCACTTGATCGTCGGGGTCTTCACCTTGGCGATGCCGAGGTCGAGCTTCTTCGGCGGCACACAGGGCTGGTCGGGCTTGTCGATCGCCCAAAGCTGGTGCGGCACGGCGCGCTCCAGCGTGGCGGCAAGATCGTCGAGATTGGCTTCCAGCGGCAGGGTGAGGGTGGAGAGCTCCGGCTTGACCTCGATCCGGTCCTTGGCGTGGGGCGGGGCGCCGCCGCCGCGATGCCCCGAACAACCGGCCAGCACGAGCAGCAGCACCGCCGAAGTCCACCGCCCGCGCATTCCATTCCCCTTGTTGCCGATCCGGAACAAGGGGCAGAACCGCCGGAACCGGCGATCCGTTCCGGGGGCGGATCGCGCCGCCCCCGGAAGCGTGATCAGCGCGTGAAGAGCTGGCTATCCTGCCCCATGTAGCGGGCATATTCCTCGGCATAGCGCGCGGTCGCACGCTCCTGGTCGGCGGGGCCCGCGGACTCGATCAGCTTGGGATACCAAGTGCCTTCTTCCGAATAGATGTGGTGGAGCACCGCGCCGCGGATATGCTCGAGCTTGTCGTGATAGTCTTGGCTGGAAGGGTCGAGCCGCTCGAGCAGGCCCAGCTCCATCTTGGCGGCGGACTGTTCCTGATAGGCGAGCTCGGCATGGCCGACCTGGTGATCGGCGGCGAGCGCCGGATAGACCGACACTTCCTCGGCGATCGAATGGGCGGTGAGCAGCAGGCCCAGTCGTTTCTGCTCGGCGACGCGCTCGCCCGGTGCAGCGGCGCGGAGGCGCTCGAACTGCGCCTCGATCTCGCGGTGATGGCCGAGGATCTGCGACAGCCAGTCGCCGGGCCGCGCGAGCGCCTCGGCCTTGGCGGTCGCCTCGCGGCGATCCTGTTCGCTTTCGGGCGGCGTGATGGCGGCGATCGCCTGGTCAAGGATCGACATGGGGCATGCTCCAGCGTTGGTGGCAGTTGGGACCTAAGCGGTTGCAATACCGCCATGTTCCTGTTGCGAATCACAATCAGGCGGTGCGCGATGGCATGGCGGCGGGGTGACATCTGTCACTGGGCCGGCCGGTCTCCACGCGGCATCTTCGGGTCGTTCTTGAAAAGGGGTTCGACCGATGATCGACGATCTTGCCGCCGTCGCGCGGCTATCCGGCGTATCGAAGCGGCTGGGCGGGCGAGCGGTGCTCGATCGCCTCGACCTGACGATCCGCGCCGGCGAAGTGACCGCGCTGCTGGGGCCCAATGGCGCAGGCAAGACGACGTCGGTCGCGCTGCTCACCGGCCGGCTGGCGCCCGATGCCGGCACGGCCGAGCTGTTCGGGCTCGACCCGCGTCGCCCTGCCGCGCGGCGCCGGCTGGGGGTGATGCTGCAGAGCGCAGGGCTGCCCGACGTGCTCACCATCCGCGAGCTGGTGACGCTGCACGCCGGCTATTATCCCGATCCGCGGCCGATCGACGAGGTGCTGGCGCTGGCCGGGATCGCCGATCTTGCCGATCGCCGCTGCGGCGCGCTGTCGGGCGGGCAGGCGCGGCGGGTGCAATATGCGCTGGCGATCTGCGGGCGTGCCGATCTGCTCGTGCTCGACGAGCCGACCGCGGCGATGGACCGCGGCTCCGCCCGCACCTTGTGGGGCACGGTGCGCGATCTCGCCGATGACGGCGCCGCCGTGCTGCTGACCAGCCACGACCTCGCCGAGGCCGATGCGCTGGCGGACCGCGTGCTGGTGATGGACGCGGGCCGGATCGTCGCCGACGACACCCCGGCGGCGCTGCGGGCGCGGGCAGGGGGCTCGGTGCTCCGTTGCCGTTCGACGCTGATGCCTGCGGTCGCGGCGGTACTGCCTGCCGTGCGCGATGCCGAGATGGAGGGCGCGGAGCTGCGCATCGTCAGCGCCGATGCCGCCGCCACCGTCCGGGCGCTGCTCGATGCCGATCCGGCGCTCAGTGCGCTGCGGATCGCCGACGCCACGCTCGAAGACGCCATCGCGACCTTGCTCGCCCCCGTCCAGGAAAGGATCGCCGCATGACCGCCCTTGCCCTCCCGAACGGCGTCTGGCGCCGCGAGGCGCTCACCGAAGTGAAGCGCAGCCTGCGCCTGCCGCAGTTCCTCCTGCCGACGGTGCTGACACCCGCCGGCTTCTACGGCCTGTTCACGCTGGCGCTGCCGCACGATCCGGGTCCGGGCTTCGCGGCCGCGACGCTGGCGGGATACGGCGTATTCGCCGCGACCGGCCCGGCGCTGTTCGGCTTCGGCGCGGGCGTGGCGGTGGAGCGCGAGCAGGGGCTGATCGAGCTCAAGCGCGTCTCGCCGATGCCGGCGGGCGCCTATGTCGTGGCGAAGCTGACCGCCGCCGTGGCGATGACCGCGCTGGCGCTGGTGCTGATCGACGTGCTGTCGATCATCGCGGGCGTGCGGCTCTCCATAGGTACTTGGGCGCTGCTGACGCTGCTCCATCTCGCCTCCGCCATTCCCTTTGCGCTGATCGGCTTCGGCATGGGGATGCGGATGAGCGCCAAGGGGGCGGTGGCAGTGGCCAACGCGCTGTTCCTCGGCTGCTCGGTGCTGGGCGGGCTGTGGATCCCGAGCCGGCTGCTGCCCGGCTGGATGCAGTCGATCGGCGCGTGGACGCCGTCCTACCATCTCGGCCAGCTCGCCCGGGGCATTGTCGGCGCGGACACCATCGGCAATCCCTGGACGCACGGCGCGGCCATCCTCGCGATGACGGTTGCAGGCGTGATCTGGGCGTGGACCGGCTGGCGGCGGAGCCCGGCTTGACCGCGCACCCCGTCCTCCGCGAGGCTGACGCGATGCAGACCGAGACATCCTATCAGCGGTTGCGGGGGAATGGCTGGCCCTGGCTTGCCTATCTGATCTTCGTGCCCTTCCCTTGGCTCTGGGCCAAGCCCGACGCCACCACCCTCCTCGCGGCGGGGGTGGCGATCGGCCTGTTCCTGCCGCTCTATTTCGCCTCGACCCGTGTTCCGGACCGCGCGCTGATCCCGATCGCGCTGGCGATGCTGGCGCTCGGCATCGCGGTCGCGGGCCTGCCGCTCGGTTGGACGACCTTCTGCATCTATGCGGGGGTGACGGTCGCCCGGCTGCGGTCTCGTCGGCGTGCCGGGATCGGCATCGGCGCCATCGCTGCGGTCACCGCCCTGACCGGCCTCGCCTGGCACCAGCCGATCCTGTGGTTCGCGCCCGGCGTGCTGTTCGTGGTGATGAGCGGCGTCGCCACCATGTCCAGCTTCGCCTTTTACGAACGCACCCAGGCGCTGCTCGCCAGCCAGGAAGAGGTCCGCCGCCTCGCCGGCACCGCTGAGCGCGAGCGGATCACCCGCGATCTGCACGACGTGGTGGGGCGCACGCTGACGCTGGTCGCGCTCAAGGCGGACCTCGCCGCGCGGCTGGTGGACCGCGACGCCGTCGCCGCCCGGGAGGAGCTGGAAGCGATTGCCGCAGCGGCTCGCTCGGGGCTTGCCGAGGTGCGCGCCGCGCTGACCGGGCAACTGGGCGGTTCGCTCGCGACCGAGGCCAGCGCTTCGTTGGCCGCGCTGGAGACGGCAGGGATCGAGCCCGTCGTTACCGGCGACCCCGCGGCGGTGCCTGCCGATGCCGGCGCCATCCTGGCGATGACGCTGCGCGAAGCAGTGACCAACGTGATCCGCCATGCCGGGGCACGGCGCTGTGCGATCGGCTTCGAGGCGGGGCCGGACGATGCCCGGCTGGTGGTGGAGGATGACGGCGTCGGCCTCTCCTTCCGCGAAGGCAACGGCCTGCGGGGCATGCGCCAGCGGCTGGTCGCGGCGGGCGGACGGCTGGAGCTGCAGGCGCTCCAGCCCGGCACAAGGCTGGAAGCGAGCGTGCCGGCATGAGCATCCGCATCGTCATCGCCGAGGACCAGGGGCTGGTGCTCGGCGCCATCGCCGCGCTGCTGGCGCTGGAGAGCGATTTCGACATCGTCGGGCGGGCGGCCGACGGTGATGCGGCGCTCGCGCTGGTCCGCGAGCACACGCCCGACGTCCTGCTCACCGACATCGAGATGCCCGGACGCACGGGGCTGGACTGCGCGCAGGTGCTCGCGGCAGAAAAGGCGCGTACCGCGGTGGTGATCGTCACCACCTTCGCGCGGCCCGGCTATCTCGCCCGGGCACGGGCGGCGGGGGTGCGCGGCTATCTGCTCAAGGACGCGCCGGTCGACACGCTGGTCGCCGCGATCCGCACCGTTGCCGCGGGCGGGCGGGTGATCCCGCCCGAACTCGCCGCCGCGGCTTGGGAGGCAGGCAGTGACCCGCTCACCGATCGCGAGCGCGATGCGCTGCGGCTCGCCGAGGAGGGGCTGTCGAACAAGGACATTGCGCGGCGGCTGGGTCTGTCGCCTGGCACGGTGCGCAATTACCTGTCGGAAGCGGCGGGCAAGCTCGGTGCGGCCAACCGGATCGAGGCGGGCCGCACCGCGCGGGCGAATGGCTGGCTCTAGCGCTGCGAGGGGCGCGCCGCGTCGATCTCGGCACCCCAGGGATCGCGCCCCGCGACTGCCTTGCCGTCGGCGGTGAAGTCGAGGATCGTGTCTTCCTTGGGCGTAAAGCGCGGCCAGGCCGGCAGCCCGGCGCCGTTGGGATCGCCCTTCCTGGCGAAGTTGGCGAGATAGGCGCTGATCGTCCTCCCCATCTGCACGTCGCGGGGCGTGGTCGCCGCGCCATATTTGATCGCGGCATTATCGAAGAAGAAGGGGATATCGGTGGCGTGGCCGGCGCCCGGCTTGCCGATCGAGTCCGCGACATAGGAGAAGCGATACTCCCACACCGGCACCTTCTGCGCGGCGATGCGGGCGCTGGCTTCGCGCGCGCCGGCGATCATGAAGCCGGTCTTGCCGCCCATGTCCGCGCTGGTTGCGCCGATCAGCATCGGCACATGGGCGAAGTTGCCGCTCGCATAGGCCTTTTCCTGGTCGACCAGCAGCGTGCCATCGAGCATCGGCCCGCCATAGGTGCGCGGGCCGGGCTTGGGCTGGAACAGCTCGATCATGCTGAGGCCGTCGGTCACTTGCTCGGCGCTCAGCGCGCGCAGCTTGTCGAGCGCGTCGGGCGCGGCCGGATCGATGCCGTGGGCGCGAGCGAGGTTCTCGCCGATCGCCTCGGCATCCTTGAGCGTCGCGCTCTTCGCGGTCTGGGCATTGCCGCCGGACATCACCACCGCCTTGTGGAACAGGCCGCGCGCCAAGGGCGAGGTGACCAGCGTATGGACCGACATGCCACCCGCGCTCTCGCCGATGATCGTCACGTTCGTCGGATCGCCGCCGAACGCCGCGATGTTCTGCCGCACCCATTTGAGCGCGGCGAGCTGGTCCATGAAGTTGTAGTTGCCGAGCAGCCCGTCCGGGTTCGCATGGCTGAGCTGGGGCAGCGCGAAGCTGCCGAACCTGCCGACACGGTAGTTGAAGCTGACGAACAGCACGCCCTGCTTCGCCATCGCCGCACCGGCGTAAGTGGGCGGCGACGAGCCGCCGTTGACGAAGCCGCCGCCATAGATCCACACCATCACCGGCAGCTTGGCCTTGGCGGCTGCGGGCTTCCAGACGTTGAGATAGAGACAGTCCTCGGCGGGCGCGGTGCCGAGCGGCGCGGCGTCGCTCGGAAAGGGCTTCTGCATGCAGTCGTGGCTGTATGCGGTCGCCGGGCGGACGCCGCTCCAGGCCGCCACGGGCTGCGGCGCGCGCCAGCGCAAGGGACCCACCGGCGGCGCGGCGAAGGGGATACCCTTCCAGCTCGCGACCCCGTCCTCGATCGCACCCTGCACCTTGCCGCTCTGCGTCATCGCCACCGGATCGCTGGTCTGCGCGGTCGCTTGCCCGGTCAGCGCCCAGATCGCCGCCACGCAGATCAGCGCCGTCTTCGGTCTCTTCATGCTCGCTCTCCCTCTGTATCGCACCCCTGCTAACCGCATTTGCCGCCGATCGCTCTAGAATAGTGGCGAGGTGCCATTCCGGCCGATAGGCCGGACAAACTTTGTAACTGGGAGCCAGCGGCTCGGAGGGGTAGCGCCGCCGCTTCGCGGAAAGAGGGCCTATGCGTTTCTGGACTACCACCGCCACAGCTCTGGTTGTCGCCGGGCCGGCCTGCGCCCAAGACGTCGCGATCAAGCCGCTGATCGAGGCGCGCACCCGCTACGAGCATCTCGACCAGGCCGAATTTGCCAATGCCGCCGATGCCGTGACGATCCGTGTCCGCGCCGGCGCCGAGGTGAGCCGCGGCCATTGGATCGCGCTCGGTGAGGCGCAGGGCAATCTCGCGGTGGTCGGCGACTATTATGACGGGCTGCACGGCGTGGCCAATCGCCCGACGATCGGTGATCCCGAGAATGTCGCGATCTACCGCGCCCAGCTGCAATATCGCTCGGCGCCGCTGACCGTCACCGCCGGACGCCAGCGGATCACCCTCGACGACGAGCGCTTCGTCGGCGGCGCGCAGATCCGCAACAACGCCCAGACCTTCGATGCTGTCCGCACCGAGATCGTGCCGGTGCAAGGCGTCAAGCTAGACCTCACCTATGCCTGGGATGTCCGCACCATCTGGGGCACCGAGGGGCGAGGCGCGCGGCAGCGCGGGGTGGGCGGCCACAATGTCTTCGCCAATCTCGGCGCGGCGACCCCGCTCGGCACGCTCACCGGCTTCGCCTATCTGGTCGACCAGGACGAGGCCGAGGTGCAGGGCTTCCGCCTCTCCAACCAGACCTATGGCGTGCGGCTCGCCGGCAGTCGCGCCCTCGCGCCCCAGATCAAGCTGCGCTACCAGCTGAGCTGGGCGCGCCAGTCCGACTATCATCACAATCCCACCCACTATCAGGCGGACTATTGGCTCGCCGATGCGGCGCTCGACGTGCGCGGCTGGACGCTCAACACCGGCTATGAAGTGCTGGGCGCCGACGGCGGCCAAGCGCTCACCAGCTTCCAGACTCCGCTCGGCAGCGTGTTCAAGTTCCAAGGCTGGGCGGACAAGCTGACCACTACCCCGCCCAACGGCGTGCGCGATTTCTATGCAGGCGGCGGCTATGGGTGGAAGAAGCTCGGGCGGATCGACGCGCTGGCGCTGCAGGCGGTGTGGCACCGCTACCAGAGCGACCGGCTGAACCAGCATTATGGCGACGAGTGGAACCTGCTCGCCACCGCCAAGCTGCGCAAGACCCAGCTCTCGGTACGCTATGCCCGCTACGAGGCGGACCGCTTCGCGACCGACACCAGCCGCTTCTGGCTGCAGATGGACTGGGCCTATTGATGCGAGGGCGTCGCCGAACTGCAATGGAGCCGACCTAAGCGCAGAAACGCCACGGGTTTTTGCACGAAAGAGGCTCCGATCGCGACGCTCGTCACAGAAGGCCGAATGCTGGCCTACGCCTCGGGCAATTTCGGCAAGGCGCTGCTGTTCAGCGGTGCCGACCTGACGATCCTGTTCCTGCTCACCGACGTGCTGGGGCTGGACGGCGCGCGCGCGGCAGGGCTGATGCTGTTCGCGGTGCTGGGCGACCTGGTGTTCGATCTGCTCGCGGCGCGGCTGGTGCTGCGCTGGCGGGCGGCGGGGCGGGGCTATCGCTGGGCGGTCGCCTTTGCTGCGATCCCCTGCGGCGCAGCCTTCGCGCTGATCTATGCGATGCCCGCGCTGGGGCTGCACCGCGGCTGGATGCTGGCGACGGCAATCCTCGTGTTTCGCGGCGCCTATGCCGTGGTGGACGTACCCCACAACGCGCTGATGGCGCAGGTCAGCCGCGACAGTCGCGCGCGCGGGCGCGTCTCGGGATACCGCCTGTTCTTCAGCACCGCGAGTGCGCTGGCGATCGCGGGCGTGCTCACGCCGCTGGTGCAGCAGGCGGGACATGCCCGTCAGTTCGGCGCGCTGGCGCTGACCGGGATCGGGGCGGGGCTCGCCTTTGCGCTGACGATGCTGCTCTGCGTCTGGGCGTGCGGCGGACAGCGCGGCGCCGCAACCGCGCTTCGCGGCGACCGCATCGCGGTGCCGCTGCGCGATCCGATGGTGCTGGGGATGGGCGCGCTGGCGCTGATCACCGGCTTTGCCATGCCCTGTTTCGGCCGGATGCTGATGTATCTGGGAACCTATGTAATTCAGCGCCCCGGCGCGGTGACGCTGCTGCTCGGCGCGATGACCGTCGGGCAGTTCGGCGGTGTGCTGGCCTGGACCGCGCTCACCCATCGTTTCGGCAAGAGCCAGTTGCTGGCCGCAGGACATGGCGTGAGCGCCGCGGGCCTGCTCGCCTTCGCGCTCTGCACCGCCTGGCCCGTGGGGCAGATGGCGGGTGCCGCGCTGATCGGCTTCGGCTTTGCGAGCGTGTTCATGCTGCCCTGGGGGCTGCTCGCCGACGCGGTGGACGTCGTAGAGTGGCGGCACGGGCGGCGCTACGAGACCGGGCTGTTCGCCTTCTACCTGGTGCTGGTGAAGGCGAGCGGCGCGGCCTCGACGGCGATGATCGGCTGGGTGCTGGGCACGCTCGGCTATATTCCCGGCGCGGTCCAGCCGACGGGTGTCCGCATCGGCATGCTCGGCCTGGGGCTCGGCTTGCCGCTGGCGGGTGCGCTGCTCGCCATGCTGCTGCTGCGCCGGTTCACACTTGGCCATGCCCAGCACGCGCGACTGGTGTGCGCGCTGGCGCGGCGTCAGGCGGGCGCGGAGCCGGTTTCCGGATCGAACTTGGGGTTGGAAAAATCGAGCGGCGACGGCGTCACCTTGGCCGGCGGTCGTGCGCTCTCGGCCCAGGCGCGGCAGAGCATGTCGCGCAGCATCGCCGCCCCCGCCGCGGTCCGTTCATAGACCAGCGCGCGCACCTCCTGATCGGCGGCGTTGGCGAAGCCGTCGCGCTTCTCGAGCTGGTAGACGCGCTCCATCCGGTCACCCGACTGATCGAGGAAGGCGAGCACGGCGGTGAACATGTCGCCCTGCTGGTGCGCAGGCGCGGCGATCCGCGACGCGATGTCGGCCGGGGTCAGCCCGATCGCATCGACGAAGCGACTCTCGAACCGGCCATGGATGCTGCGGTCGCGGGTATAGTTGTTCGGATTGGGCCCGAGCCAGCCGTCCGAGTTGACGGAGTCGTGGAGCGGCTGCGCGCCGTCGCCGATATAATGGCCGAGGCGGATCACGTCGAACGCGCAGTGCTGCTCAGGCACCGCGGTGTCGCCGCCGCTCGCCTGCGCCGCGCGGATCGCACGCATGCAGACGATCACCCGCTCATAGGCCTCCATCGCCGCATAGGGCAGCGTGCCGGTCCAGCGGACATTGGTCCGCGCGGCGGTCGCCGGATCGCTGTCCTTGATCCTGTCATACTGCTTGTAGAGCGCGATGACGAAGGCGTAGCGCGAGCGCGGGATCGGCTTGAGGAAAGCGAACTGCTCGCGGAACCAGCCATGGTTGGGATCCTCCTCGATCTTCGAGAAGCCCTCGGAATCGCCGCGCCAGCTGTCGGGCAGCGTCGCCGAGGTCGCGATATAGTCGGCATAGCGGCGCAGGAAGGTGGGGCCGCCCTCCGGGATCGCCTGGATCGCGGCGCGGTCGATCACCGCATGCGCGGTGTGCCCCCAGGCATGGGCGACGGCGGGGGCGAGCAGCAGGGCGGCGGCCAAAGCGAAACGGCGCATGGCGGTTCCTTTCAGGGGTCGAGGGGATCGCGCGGGTCGACGCGCTCGGAGGCGCGCGACGGGCGGAACACGAGTTCGGTGGGCGAGACGCGGCGGACGATTGTGCCGGGCTGGTAGCCGAGCTCGGCAGCATTCCGCTCGGTAAACTTCGCGCTTTCGATATAGCCGCTCTGCAGCGGGTTGCAGACGATCACCGTCTCCGTCGCCAGCGGTGCGCCCATGCGCCCCAGCAGCCGGCTGGCATTGCGCAGGTTGGTGGTGGTGTGCCGGGCATAGGGCTCGCTGACGATCGCATCCGCCGGGATGCCGTAGCGCTGGATCAGCGCCTTGCGCATCTCGTCCGCCTCGGTGAACGGCGTCGCGCGCGGATGCGCCCGGCCGCCGGTAACGAGGATAAAGGCGATGTCGCCGCGTGCGAACCGCTGGGCGGCGAGGCGGAGATGATATTTGCCGAACGGGCTTAGCGGCTCGCCCTCGATCTCCGGACCCACGCCGGTGACGATCATCGCGCTGTAGCGATAGCGCTTCCAGTCGAGCGCCCTGGCTCGGGCCATCGGTGCGGCATTGGCGCCGCCGGTCAGCGGTTCGTGGCCGATCGCATCGGTGCGGTCGCTCGCATCGAGCAGCGCAAGCGCATAGTCGATGCTGGGATCGAGCCGCTGCACCGATCCGTCGCGCGGCGTCTCGGCAAGCCAGTCGGCCGCCTGGAGCCGGGCGGCGAGGTCCTTGGGTGCGATCGGGCCGGGGCCGTCGATCGGCGTCGTCGGGGTGGCGCCGAGCGCATAGACGCGCACGATCCCGTTGATGCCCGCGATCTCGCGGTCGAGCTGCGCCGGCCGTCCATCATCCGCCGTAGGGAGCTGGTTTTCGGACGCCACGGCGCTGCGCAGTGCAGCCGCCTCGGCGTCGCTCCAAAGCAGCGCCTGCGCCCGGCAGGCCAGATCCTGCCCACACGCAGCGCGACGCTCGCGCCGGGTGCGCAGCACGCGCTCCATCCCCGGCGCCTTGGCGATCCGGTCGAGCACCGCCGGGTCGTGCCCGGCGGCGTCGAGGGTCGGGAACAGCCGCGCCGACAGCGCCGCGATCAACGCGTCGTCCGCCGCCCAGGCCGGGGCAGCGACCACGGTCACCGCCAGCGCCGCGGTGGAGAGCAGTGCCCGCATCACCAGCTGCGGCTGACGATGAGGCGGAAGTTGCGGCCGAACAGCGGGCGGCCATAGATCGCCTGGCTCGTGCCCTGGCCGGCGAACTGGTCGGTGCGGGTATTGCCCTCGGTCAGGCCGTGCGCATTGAACAGATTGTCGCCGACGACCTGGAAGCGCCACGCACCCCAGTCGAGCGACGCGCCTGCGCCGATCGTCTGGTAGCCCGGCATCGCGGTGCGGTTGAACAGGTCGACATAACGGCGGCCGACCCATTCGTAGCGGCCGAAGATCGAGACCTTCTGCTCGCCCAGCTCGAAGTCGACGCTCGGGCGCAGATTGCCGAAGAACTTGGCCTCGCGGATGATTTGGTTGCCGTTCACCGCGCTGGGGTCGGCGCCCGAGCTGTTCTGGAGATTGGCATATTCGGGGTTCTGCCAGGTCACCGAGCCATCGAGCGCAAACCAGCGGATCGGCGATACGCGGCCGTCCACTTCCACGCCCTTGACCGAGGCCTCGCCGATGAAGGGCAGCGTCTGGTCGTTGCGGCCGGTCAGCGGGTTGAACGCCGCGAACGAGGCGTTGAACGGGTTGAACTTGGTGTAGAAGCCGGTCGCATAGAGATAGTTGGGGCCGAAGCTGGCCTTGAGGCCGACTTCATACTGGCGCGCCTTGGTCTTGAGGATCGTCGCGTTGATGCCGGTCGTCACGCCCAGCTGCGGCGGCACCTCCAGGTTCGAGATACGGCCATAGGCGCCGAAATGGCCGTTCAGGTCATAGTTGACGCCGACGGTCCAGTTGGTCGTCTTGGGCTTGAGCCGCTGGTCGAGCACCTGGCCGGTGAAGGCGCGGGTGGTGTCGTCGGCCAGCGTGGTGCCGTCGCCCAGATTCACTTGGGTGGTCGGCAGCGCGATGCCCTTATAGTCGTACAGCTCGGTGCGGATGCCGCCGTCGACGCGGAGGCCCCGGGTGATCTCCCAGGTGTCGTTGGCATAGAAGGCGATCATCTGCGCGTCGCCCTCGCCCTGGTTGAGCGTGGTGGTGTAGCGCAGCACGCCGTTCTGGGTGACCGAGCCGAGCACCTGGCCGGTCGCCGAATAGGCGAGCAGGTCGAGCGTGCGGGGCTGGCTGCGCAGCTCGATCAGCATGTCCTGATAGGCCTGGAGCAGCGTGTTGCCGTAGAAGGCGCTGTACACGCCGACGCGGACGTCGTGGCTGCCGAGGCCGGTCTCGAACTTGCGCGTGACGCTGAGGTCGCCCTGGACCGAGTAGAAGTCCGATTCCGAGGCGCGATACTGGCCGGACAGGACCAGGCCCGAGGCGGTCGACGGATCATAGACCGACGCCCCGTTGGTCCCCGCAAAGGCATAGCCGAGCCGCGCGACATTGGGGCCGAAAGCGGTGCGCGCGGCGGTCAGATAACCGGCGGCGAAGGTCGTCGCGTCGGCGGGGTTGGTGGTCGAGTAGAAGGCGTCGAAGCTCGACTTGCCCTTCGTCCCGCCGATCTTGGCCGAGACCTGCCAGCCGTTGAAGTCCGCATCATAGTCGATCGCCGCGTTGAAGAAGCGCATGTGGCGGCCGTTGGACAGGTCGCGGTTCATGCTCTGCAGCGCGCCCGAACCGTCGCGATACTTGATGTTGACGTTGCGCAGCGCGGGCGAGTTCAGCGTGCCCTCGAAATAATCGATATATTTGTTGAGCGAGACCGAGGGGTTGCGTGGATCGTTGGTCGGGATCGGCAGATAGAAGACGTTGTGGTCGTTGACATATTCGGCCGAGATCTTGAGCGTGCCGTTGCTCAGTTGGCGCTTGATGTTGGCGCGGATCTGGCCGCCCTTGTCGCTGGGGAAGCCGCCATAGCGATAGCCGTCATGCTGGCGGATAAAGCCGCCGATCGCGTAATAAGTATTGTCGCTGAGCGGGCCGGACTGCATCGCGTCGAGCCGATAGAGGCCGGTGTCGCCCAGCGTCACCTGCGCCTTGCCCCGCGCCACCGGGCCGCCCGAGACGGTGATGTTGTTGGCGATCGCCGCCGCGCTGCTGGCGTAGATCGGCGCCGGGCCGCCGCGGACGATCTCGACCCGCTCGGTCATCAGGTCGTAGCGGTTCATGCCTTCGCCGGAGTTGAAGAAGACGCCGTCGATCTCGTGGTAGAGCGGCAGCCCGTCCTGCTGGAAGATCAGATAGCCGCGATCGGTCGGGATGCCGCGGATGCGGGTGATGTTCTGCACCTCGCCACCGGTGGCTTCCACCTGGATGCCGGGGACGGTGCCGAGCAGATCGGCGAAGCTCTTCGGCGCGATCTTCTGGACGTCGGCCTGACTGAGCGAGTTGATCGCGTAGGAGACGTCGAAGCGGCGCTGCGCACGCGCCGATCCGGTCACGATGATGTCGCCGCCCGTATCCGCATCGGCCTGCGCCGGGTCGGCGGCGGGGGTATCGCTAGTCTGCGCGAAGGCGGGCGCGGCGGCGAGGCTCAGCGCGAGCAGGGCGCAGCCGGCGGCGAAATGGTGCTTCTTCATCGGATCGTTCCCCCGAGTTGTTCTGAACTTGGACGCGCCGATGCGCGGGGTCGATGACAGATTTATTTATTCCTGGGAAAATAAATAGCAGCGCAGGCATCCAGCGGGTAACGGCTACCGAAGATGAGACATCCGCCAATCACCCTGCTTGACGAAGAGAAGCGGCTGCTCTGGCAGCTGCGCACCCACGGCGCCCAGTCGCGCAGCGCGCTGGCGGAAACGCTGCAGCTCAGCAACGCCACGGTCTCGAAGCTGACCAGGGCACTGATCGGCCAGGCACTGGTCGAGGAGCTGCCCGCCGCGCCGCTCGCCGGGCGCGGGCGCCCGACCGTGCCGCTGCGCATCTCGCCGGCGGGGGGCTATGCGGTGGGCGTCGCGATCTATGCCGGGCTGCTGGAACTCGCGTTGGTCGATTATGCGGGCGGCGTTGTGTCGCTCACCTCGGAGAAGATTGCCCCCACCGATGCGCCTTCCTTCGCCCGGCATGTCGATCGCCGGATCCACGAACTCGCCATCGAGCATCGCCTGCTCGGCAGCCGGCTCTACGGCGTCGGGTTCAGCGTGCCCGGCCCGGCCCTGTCGCGCGACGGCAATCGCTGGCATGTCGTCCGTAACCTGCCCGGCTGGAAGGATGCGCCGCTGCGGACGATTTTCGAGGAGGCGCTGCGGCTGCCGGTGTGGATCGAGAATGACGCGACCGCCGCGGCACTCGCCGAATATTATCTGGGCGGGCTGATTCAGCGCTGCACCACGGCGGTGGTGCTCCTCCTCGGCCACGGCGTCGGCGCGGGGATCGTCCATGAAGGGCGGCTGATGCGCGGCGAATCGGGCGGGGCGGGGGAGATCGGCATGTTCTACCCCGGCGACCGGCCCCGCCCGACGACGCTCGACCTGATCGCGACGCTGCAGGCGGCGGGGTGCCCGGTGCAATCGCTCGCGGATTTCGAAGAGGCAATTCGCGGCTATGAAAGGCTCGTCGAAGGCTGGCAGGAGCGCGCCGCCGACCAACTGCTCCAGACGATCAACTCGGCGCTGGCCTGGCTCGATCCCGGCGCGATCCGGCTGATGAGCCCGCTGCCCGCGCCGATCATGCACGGCTTGGCCGAGCGGCTGAACCGCGGCGCGATCACATGGGGGGATCATGTCGCGACCAGCGAGCGCGGACGCTATCCGATCGAGATCTCGCAGCTGGGTGGCGCCGGTTCGGCGCTGGGCGCCGCGCTATTGCCGATCCACGCTTCGATCGCGCGCATCTGAGAACAGCCACGATGAATTAGATGACAAATCCGACGCATCGCCTATCCTCGACCGAAACCAAAGGAGGGGGATTGCAATGATCACGCGGCGCGGACTGATGGCTTCGTCTCTCGCGACCTGGGCGCTGTCGGCCGTGCCAGCCTGCTCGGCGCCCGCCGGACGGCTCAAGCAGTCGGTGAGCCGCTGGTGCTATCAGGACATCCCGCTCGACACGCTGTGTGCCGCCGCCGCCAGCATGGGCCTGCAAGGTATCGATCTGCTCGAACCCGCCGATTATGAGACGCCGCGCCGCTATGGCCTGCGCTGCACCATGGGCTATGCCGACCCGGGCATGACGATCGCGCACGGCCTCAACCGCCGCGAGCATCACGCGGCGTTCGAGCAGGCCTTCCGCACCGGCATCCCGCAGGCGGCCAAGGCCGGCGTGCCCAACGTCATCGCCTTTTCCGGCAACCGCCAGGGCATGTCCGACGCGGAAGGGGCGGAGAACACCATCGCCGGGCTGAAGCGGCTCGCGCCGATCGCCGAGGACCATGATGTGACGATCTGCGTCGAGCTGCTCAACAGCAAGCGCGACCATCACGATTACATGGCCGACCACACCGCCTGGGGGGTGCAGGTCGCCAAGGAAGTCGGCTCGCCGCGGGTAAAGCTGCTCTACGACATCTACCATATGCAGATCATGGAGGGCGACCTGATCGCCACGATCCGCGAGAGCCTCCCCTGGATCGGCCATTTCCACACCGGCGGGGTGCCCGGCCGCCACAATCTCGACGACACGCAGGAAGTCGACTGGCACGCGGTGGCGAAGAGCGTCGCCGATCTCGGCTTCCAGGGCTATTTCGCCCACGAGTTCATGCCGACCGGCGACCCGCTAACCGCGCTCGCCCAGGCGGTGCGCACCTGTACCGTCTGAGCGCAGCCACCTAGCGGGGCGGGGCGGTTGCAGCGGCCTGCGGCTTTTCGCCGATCACGCGATCGAGCCAATCCCCCACCAGCGCCACCAGCCGGGGCGAGCCCGCATTGGGGCCCAGCCTGGCCACTTCCTCCTCGCCGCCGGTGACCGCGCCTTCCTGGAACCAGTGGCTCAGCCCGTCGAGCACCACCACCGACCCGCGCGGATTGGCGGCGAGCGCCTTGCGCGCGTCCGCCGCTTCGACCGACGCCACCACCAGCGGATCCTTTTCGGCGAAGACGGCGAGCACCGGCATCTGCAGCGTCTTGAGATCGGACGCGGAGCGGAGCTTGTCCGCTCGCCAGACTTCCTCGGTATCGATCCTCGCGAGCGCGCCTTCGGCCAGCGGCCGGGGAAAGCCCGCGGCCTCGAACCGCGCGATCACCTCGGCGCGGCGCTGTGCGATCGTGGCCGCATCCTTGCGGTCGGCACGCGCCTGGAGCAGCGCCAGGGCCGCATCCGCCGCAGGCTCGGCGACCGTCTGCGGCCGACCGGCGGCGCGCATCTGGCTGAGCATGGCCTGGCGGAGATAGGGCAGGCCATCGCCTACCGAGCCCGCGAGCGTGACCACCGCCGCGATCGTCGGGTCGGCCGCGGCAACCGCAGGCGCGATCACACCGCCCTGGCTATGGCCGATCAGCACGATGCGGCGGCCGTCGATCGCCGGAGTGCGGCGCATCGTCGCCACCGCCGCTTTAGCGTCCGCGGTCAGCCTTTCGACGTCCTCCTTGTAGATGCCGGTCGACTGGCCGATGCCGCGCTTGTCATATTCCAGCGCCGCGATGCCGTGCGCCGTCAGGCGCCGGATGATTTCCGTGTAGCCACCACGACCGTTAGGACCATGCCCCTGGAGCAGGATCGCGAGGGGGTAGGGCGCATGGCCGGCCCCCGCAGGCAGGTGAAGCGTGCCCGCCAGCGTCACGCCCGGCTCGGAGGCGATGCGCACGTCGGTCGCCACCTCGGAGGGGCGGAAGGCGGCGAAGGCGCGCGCGATGTCGGCCTTGCCCGGCATGCCGCGCAGGAAAGCAACAGGGCCCAGCGCGACCGCCGCACCCGCTTTTCCCAACGGCACCGACAGGTTTTGCGACTTCGCCGCGAAGGCTGCCGGCGCCGTACCCTGCACCGACACAGGCTGCCAGCGCGTGGTCAAGCGGCGCTCGGCGGTCCCGAACCGGACATAGCCGGGTGCGCCGCCCTGCAGCCCTACCGTCAAGCGAACCGGTCGTGTCGCACGCGCCCAGAACACCGCGGTCACTTGCTCTCCCGCCGCAATCGCGTCGGGGATCGGCATGGTGGCGCCGCTCGACCAGGCCGCCGTCGGGTGCGGGTCGGGTTGTACAACGAGGACGCCGTACCCGGGCACCGCGCTCTCGCGCTGGTGGCGGTAGGACGCCCCCCATATCGCCCACTCGCTGGTGCCGAGCGTCCGATCCTGGATCTGCGCACGTGCCGGACACGCTGCGAGCAGGACCATGGCGGCAACCGCCATGGCGCGTGTCCGCGCCTTCGAGAAAGCTGCCTTCAGACTGATCATGCACCGCTCCCAAGCTACCGGGGGGTCAGCACCCCTCTTGCAAAAAGTCGTGCGCCGCATGCCACCGCGCGAGCACCGTCACGGCGGCGAGCTCGAACGCGAGGACAAGTGCCGGCTGCAGGATCGCGGCAACGTTCAGCGCCGCACAGGCCGTAACGAGCAGCAGCGTCGTCATGGTCGCCGCACCGATGCAGGCGGTGGTCGCAACACGCCGCCAATCCTGCTCCAGCACCCACCATGCAAGGGGCACATGGCACGCGGCAAGCTGCAGCATGGCGAGCGTCAACGCCGGCGCGATCGCTTGCGAACCGGCGTTGAGCAGGGACCCATCAGGTCCGCTGCCGGAAATCAGGCCCGCCAGCCCGCCGCGTCCCTCGACAAACGGAAGTCCGTATAGCGCGGCCAAGAGCAGTACCGCCGACACCGGAAGAAACAGCCCGAACGCAACGCCGTAGCGCGCCAGTGCGGACCTGCCCTCCCGATGCTGCGGCAGGGTTCGCCACGCCGCAGCCAGGCAACCGAGCGCGAAGCGCAGCGGCCGCCGGTCGTCTTGGGCCGCGTCGAGCTCGCCCACCATCGCCTCTGCCCAGGCCCTGCGGTGCGCGCCGAGGCTTTGCACCGCCAGCGCCAAGATCCATCGGGACAGGACCCGGGTCATGCCGGGAACCGCGCGCCGCCCGGCGCGCTCCCCACTGCTGCGCATTCGCGCGCCAGTGCTACGCCCTTCGCGGTCAGCCGATAGGCGTGGCGGGGCGGGCGCCCTGCCTGCTCGGGCGCACGCCATTCGGCCTCGACCAGCCCCTGATCGGTCATGCGCATCAACAGGGGATAGACCGTGCCAGAGAGCAGCCCGGTGGCCTTCATCAGCTCATAGCCGTGCCACCACTGGGGTGCACGGCCGGCGAGCGCCGCCAGCAATTTCAGCATCTGTGGGGAAGGGCGGCGGTTGCGCGGCATCGGCTGAATACGACATATGTAGACTTAACTGTCAAGCGATTGTGTTTTCCGGACCCAAGCAAGCTGGGAGTGACGTCGGCTAGATCGCGACCTGGCCTGGCCGTGGCGGGGCCGGCACGGGCGCAAGAGAGGAGAGGGAAAGAGAGGCGCGGTAGTCCAATGGTCCTATAATGGGTGAAGCGCGCCTTCCGCGCCGGGAGGACGATGCGAGCAGGCGCGATCATAATTGGTGTGGCGTTTCTGATCGCAGCGCCTGCCTGCGCGGAGGTATCGTTTGCTGAGCAGCAGGTAGCGCGCGCGATCGACCGCATGTTCGCCGACCCCAAGACTGCGCTGGCTGCCGCGCAAGCTGCCCAGGGCGCCGCGAAGATGGGGCCCGTGCCGCCCCCCCTCGCTGCCAAGGCCCGCTGGCTCGAAGGCGAGGCACTGTCACGGCTGGATCGTGATGCCGAGGCCGAACCGTTGATCGCGCGCACCTTGGAGGAGGTGCGAATCCGCTGGCCCAATTCGCGTCTCCATGCCGACCTGCTGATGACCTGGGGCGGCATCCAGCAGAATCGCAGTCACGCCGCCGCCGCGCTGGATGCTTTTCAGCAGGCGCATAACCTGTTCCGCAGCCTGCACGCGCCGCGCAAGCAGGCCATCGCGCTCGTGATGATCGCCAGTCTCTACAACCGCGCCCGCGACAACGAGTCGGCGCTCCGCTATTTCCAGGCGGCGCTGGACGTCGATTCCGGCGATCGCAACCTGCGCATGTCGATCTTCAACAATCGCGGCAACGCGCTGCTCGACATGGATCGCCCTGGCGCCGCCATCCGCGAATATCAACAGGCGCTTGCGCTCGCGACCGCATCTGGCGAGCCTGGACTGAAGGTGCCCATCCTCAACAATCTCGCCCGCACGGCGCTGAAGCAGGGCAAGCTCGCCTCCGCACGACGCTACAGCGACGCCGCCGCGGTCGCGAGCCCCGGTCACAGTTCCGAATATGACGGCAGCCTCCACGCATTGCGGGGGCAGATCGCGCTCAGGCGCGGCTTGATAGGCGACGCGGTGACGGAAATCGACGCTGCGTTCGCGCATATCAGCGATGTCAGTTCCCCCGTCTGGCGTGAGGTGCACGAGGCTGCGGTCGACATCTATACCCGAGCCGGCCGGCCCGCCGATGCGCTGGCGCACCTCAAGGCGCTGAAGCGGATCGACGACGAAGTGACGAAGATCGCAACGGACACCAATACCGCCCTGCTCGCCGCCCGGTTCGATGCGACCAACCAGCAGCTCCGCATCGAGAAGCTGCGCACCAACGAGGCCAATCAGCGCGCCCGATTTGCCCGCGATCGCGCGCTGTTCCAGCTGCTGCTGGTCGGTGGGATGCTGTTCGTCGCGGTTGGAGGGGCAGCACTGCTCGCCTTCGCGCTGGTGCACATCCACCGCAGCCGCCGGGAAGTGCGGATCGCCAATCGCGACCTCGCCGCCAGCAATGCCGAGCTCGGCAAGGCGCTCGCCGCCAAGCGCGAGTTTCTGGCCACCACCAGCCACGAGTTCCGGACCCCGCTCAACGGCATCCTGGGTATGAGCGAAGTGCTGCTTGCGGACTCCACGCTTGGCGAAGAGGCTCGCGCGCGGGTCGCGGTGCTGCAAGACGCCGGCCGCTCGATGCAGAACCTGGTCAACGATGTGCTCGACATGGCCTCGCTCGACAGCGGCAAGATCGCGCTGGAACACGCGCCGTTCGGACTGCGCGCGCTGATCGAGAACGTCGCCCAGCGCTGGGCAGTCGAAGCGGCGCAGCGCGGACTGGCGTTCACGTTGAACTGCGCCGACTGCCCCCAGACGCTGACCGGTGACTCGCGAAAGATCGGCCAGATCATTCACCATCTCCTCTCAAACGCGGTCAAGTTCACCCACGAGGGTGGCGTTGCGCTTACCGCCTCCTCCCTGGACGGGCAGCCTGGCGCCGAGATTGTCGTGGCGGATACCGGCATCGGTATCGCGGCGGAACAGCAGGTGCTCGTTTTCGGCAAGTTCTACCAAGTCGATGGCGGCACCACGCGCGCGCATAGCGGCATCGGCGTCGGATTGGCGCTAGCGCGCACCTTTGCCACGGCGATGGGCGGCACCCTCACGGTCGAGAGCGCGCTCGGAGCCGGCGCAATCTTTCGACTGCGCCTGCCGGAGGGCGCATCGGCCTCGGCGGCGGAGATCGAAGCAGCTCGGCCGCTCACGGGGCAGAGGTTACTTCTTGTCGAAGCTAACCCGCTTGCGCGCGCCATGACGCTGCATGCTTTGCTGCAGGCCGGGTTCGTAGTGGATGCCGTGGACTCGGCAGATGTTGCACTTACGCACCTCATGACTCGTGCTACCGATCTGATGCTTGTCACCGCGGACCTCGCATCAGCGGCGGATCTGGCGGCATTGTTGGCCGCTGCGCGCAGACGGGAGGTCGTCACCACCGTCCTCTTCGACCCCGGCAATGCCATCGGCGCTCCAACGCTCGAGGCCGCCGACTTGCATCAGTACGTTGCGAAGCCGGTCACGATGGGAGCGCTCATTCAACGGCTGCGGCACCCCGTGGGCCAGGCCGCCGGGATGACTGCTTGGCATTGAAGATCTTTCGATCGACGGCAAATGTTTCGAGGATCGCACGGGCGAGACTTCCCTCCGCGTTCATATTTGGCCTGAACGCGGTCTGCCGGCTTCGGGCAGCAGCCGGCCAATGCCGGTCGTCCGGGCCGCCCCACCGCGAGCGTCTGCTCACGACGGAGGCTGCCGTTGATCCGTGTCGAAACAACCGCACCCAAGGCGCGTACTTCAGAGGAAGGCTTGCTCCTCCCAATAGCTTCCGCGCAGGCGTTAACGCCTCCGGCAAACCCGGCGGAACTGATTCCGCCGCCAAGGGCCGCCGATCTGCAAAGCGCGGGTGGACCGCCCAAATTTCAGGCAGACAAATGTTAAGGGCTTGACCGTAGGACTGCGCGACGACCGAAGAGGTTATGATGTTCGCGATAGCTTATTGTATTTCCGAGAAACATGATCTGCGGCTCGTTGGGCTTGCCGGAGCGGTGTGCCTGCTGACGGCGCTCACCGCCGTGCTGATGCTGCGTCAAAGCACACGCGCGCCGCGCAACGGGGCGATCTGGAAGGCTGCAGGCGCACTGGCGACCTCCTTCGGCATCTGGGCGACGCATTTTATCGCGATGCTCGGCTATGATCCGGGCTTTCAGTTCGGCTTCGGCGTCGGGCTGTCCGCGGTATCGCTGCTTCTCGTCGCCAGCACGATCGTCACGGCGTTTCAGCTGGTGACGCGCCGAAGCACAGTTGCGACCCTCGTCGCTGCAGGCCTGGTTGCCATGGTGGGCATCGGCCTCATGCACTATGTCGGCATGGCAGCTATCGATATGCCCGCTCGGATACGATGGCATCCTGGCTATGTCGTGCTGTCGATTCTTTGCGGCGCGGCGCTGTTCGTGCCTGGACTGGTCCTCGCCGTCCAGCGCACCACCGCCTGGAGCGGCGCGGCAGCCGCGCTGCTGATGACGCTGGCGGTGGTGAGCCTGCATTTCACCGGCATGACCGCGATCCAGCTGGTCCCCTGGGCACGCGAGGGAATGGGCGCAAATCTCTCGCCGCGATCGATGTCGTTCGTGCTCGCGATCATCACCGTGCTGCTGTTGGCAATGTGCCTGTGCTGCGCGCTGATCGCCCGCCGCACCCGCGCGGCGATCGCGGTTAGCGAGCGCCAGTTCAGCATCCTTGCCAAGGGCATCTCCGACTGCGCACTGTACATGCTCGACACGCAGGGACGCGTCGCCAATTGGAATACCGGCGCGGCGCGGCTCAAAGGCTATGCCGAGGCGGAAGTCATCGGCAGCCACCTGTCGCGTTTCTACACCCCGGAAGATCGTGCGCGCGGCGCGGCAGATGCCGCGCTTGCCACGGCGGCGGCTGAAGGCAAGACCTCCGGCGAGGGCTGGCGACTGCGCAAGGACGGCTCGCGCTTCTGGGCGCATGTGACGATCGAGCGCATGCTGGACGAGAATGGGCGGCTGATCGGCTTTGCCAAGATCACCCGTGACATGACGCAGGCAAAACTGGACCGCGACCATGTCGCCGAGGCACAGCGCCACCGCGATGCGGCACTGGAGCACATGCATCAGGGCCTGTGCCTGTTCGATGCGCAAGAACGCCTGATTCTGCGCAACGATCGCTTCCTGAAGCTCTGGCAGCTGGGCCCCGATGCCTGTCCGCCGGGATCCAGCCTCACCGAGGTCACGCGCCAGGCCCTGGAGGCGCGGGTGGGCGGCCCTGTCCCGGCAGCACGCGTGGCGGAGGGCCGGAGCCGCATACTTGCTGCGCTCGAGGACGGCGGCGATCCGCAGATCATCGCCGAATATGACGCTGATTTCGTGCTTTCGATCGACAGTCGCAGGCTGCCGGACGGCGGCTGGGTTACCACCTTCGAGGATATCAGTGCGCGGCGACAGTCGGAAGCGCGGATCGCGCACATGGCACTTCACGACGCACTGACCGGTCTGCCCAACCGTGTTCAGCTCTACAGCTGGCTCGATGCGGAGATTGCCCGGGCTGCGGCAGGCGGCGCGCACCTCGCGGTAGCGGCCATCGATTTGGATCGCTTCAAGGAGATCAACGACTCGCTCGGGCATGCCGAGGGTGACCGGGTACTGGGCGAGATCGGCGGGGCCCTTCAGGCAGCCCTGCAAGATCAGGAGATCGCCGCGCGCGTAGGCGGCGATGAGTTCGTGGTGGCCAAACGCTACGACAATCCGGCAGAATTGGAGGGCTTTGTCGCGCGGTTGGAGGGCTGCCTGTTCAGCGGGTTCGCCGCCCAGGGCTCTCTAGCGGTCGGTGCAAGCTTGGGGGTAGCGGTGTTTCCCAGTGACGCCATGGATCGCGAGACGCTGCTCAACAATGCCGATCTCGCCATGTACCGCGCCAAGGGAGACTTCGCCGAGCGGATCTGCTATTACGAGCCTGGCATGGACGAGCAGGCGCGACACCGCAGGGTGATTGCGAACGATCTCCGCTACGCTGCCGCGCGCGGCGAGCTGCGGCTGCTGTATCAGCCGCAACGCTCGCTCCAGTCAGATACGCTGATCGGCTATGAAGCGCTGCTCCGCTGGGCGCATCCGAAGCTCGGCGGGATCCCGCCAATGGAGTTCATTCCGATTGCCGAAGAGACCGGAGAGATTATCCGGCTCGGCGAATGGGTGCTGCGCACCGCCTGCACCGAAGCAGCGGCGTGGCCGAACGCGCACAAGGTGGCGGTCAACCTGTCGCCGGTCCAGCTGCTCAAGCCCGACCTGCCGGAGGTGATCACCGAGATCCTGGTGGAAACCGGCCTGGCACCGACGCGGCTAGAACTGGAGATCACCGAAACCGCGCTGATCGCCGACAAGGCCCGCGCGCTCCACGGCCTGCGACGGATAAAGGCGCTGGGGGTGCGAGTGGCGATGGACGATTTCGGCACGGGCTATTCTTCGCTCGACACGCTCCACGCCTTTCCGTTCGACAAGATCAAGATCGACAAGTCGTTCCTCGCCGAATCCGAACGCAGCGAGCAGGCACGGGCGATCATCCGCGCCATTCTGGCGCTGGGCCGCAGTCTGTCGATTCCGGTGCTGGCGGAGGGGCTTGAGACCGATGCCCAGCGGGATCTGCTGCTGCGCGAGGGCTGTGCCGAGGCGCAGGGCTATCTGTTCGGGCGTCCAGCGACGATCGAGATCGGAGCGATTGTTCAGGCAATGGGCTGAGTGAAACGGGACGGGTTCTTTCATCAGTCGACGAAGGGGGAGGGCTGGTTCACTGTCGATAGAAAGATAGAACGAGCTCCGCTTCGAAGGTTCGCATAATCAGTGTTATTTATACTGCACCACTCGAAAACATATGGGCACAAATTGACCGTGCTGTACTTGCCCTAGCTTGGGCTCGGGCGGGCTTGTGCGCTTCCACATTGGCGATTGAGCCATGAATGCAACATATCTACAGAGATCGTTGAGTTACAGGAGGGCGCCATAGGCCCGAACTCACGGGAATGGGGCGCATGTTCCGAGGAGAAGCTCTCCCTGAAACTCAAGACAGCTTCGGAAAGCAGCCATGCGCCTGAACGCTCGACGGCAGAGCCGCGATAAAGCCCGATAGGGGCGAAGCGAAGTCGTAGCGGATCGTCACCTGCACTGCCCCCGGATTGCCGTCGCAGGTCGTGCTGGCATTATAGCTTACGAGAGCGGAATTGAGCCGCAGGCCTCGTCGCAGCCCGTGCGCGGTGGCGAAACCCTTGATATCGTTCTGGGTCTTGCAGGAAGATGCCAGTGCCCCGCAGCGGGCCGCGCTATAGGCGGTCTCCGTCAACGCCTGCTTCACCCATAGCAGGCGCCCTACCTCGATGATGCCGAACAGCATCATCAAGAACACGGGGGCCAGCAATGCGAACTCGATCGCAGTGGCACCGCTGCTGTCATCGCCGAGCCGCCGGCTCATTGAAGCCGTACCGCAACGGATTGCACGATCTGCGTCCCGTTCAACATGCCCCGCGGCAAGACGACGGCCCGGTACCGGGACGACGCGGTTATCTGCAGATAATAGCCTGCGGTCGATGCGGGCGTGTTCCCCGACGGGCAGCTGCTTCCGCAGGCAGCACTCATATAGCTTCCCGTGGTCGACAGGCAGGCGCAGCTTCGCCCGGTGTTGACGCAGCCGTTCACGGAGCCGTTGCAGCTCACGCTGACCTGCGGCGGATCGGACAGATGCGCGGCGTTCTGAATATAGGTCGGAAGGGCCTGAAACGGGACGGCGGACCGGTTGGTGAATGCAGAGATAGACCCGGCGGATACTGCTGCCGCCAATTGGCTTCGCTGCACGAAATAGCTGGCGAAATCCAGCGCCACCAACGCGCACAGGAAGAAGAACAGCGTCAGCAGCGCAAACTCGATCGTTGCTGCGCCCTGCTCGTCTGACGTGATTCTCCGCTTGCGGCTCATTGGACAAGGCCTATCGCGCTGGTTCCGCCATTGCCGCTGCCGCCAACGATGCTCGAGCATGCGGACCCGGCCGCCGCGCCCCCGCTGGCAGTGATGGTGCGGGCGATCAGCATGAAGCACTGGCCGTTGGACAAGGTCGTGCTGCCGCCCGACATGGTCAGGTCGGAATTGGGAAGATGGACGGCCCCCACGAAGACATTCTGCGCCCCTGCGGCCCAGTTCGTTGTGCTGCCGGTCAGGCTGTCGATCAGCAGGTCGGCGATCGCGCCGCCGGCGACGCTGGTGCTGCTTGCGACGAACTTGGTTCGCGCCCCGCCCGCGAGATTGACCGTGCCGGAAAGCACGAACGAGACGTTGATCCCGGCCAGATCATAGCCCGAAACATCGACCCCCTCCAGCGTCGACCCATAGGTCTGGCCGGTGACCGCCGATTTATAGGGCCAGGTCGTGCCGCCGGTACCGTTGGTGAAGTTTCCCGCGATGGTGTAGCGGCTCGTGGCGAAGAGCACCGAGCCGGCGACGTTCAGATTGCCCTTGATCAGATGGTTGGCCGTGCGCCCGAACACGATCCGGCTGCCGCCTGCCGTCGCAATGTCGCCGCCCGCGCTGAACGCGCCGTCTCCCATCAGGAAAACAGCGCTGCCGGACAAGGTGATGGCCTTGCCCGTGCTGTCGGCGCCGATACGATAATCGCCCGCTGCCGCGGCGACCGTGGAGTCGCCATCCACCAACATGCCGGACACCACATCCAGGTCCCCCGCGCCCATCTTCAGCGAACTTTCACCGCCGAGAGTGATGGCCCGGAAGGCATGGTTGCCCGAGCCCAGGGTCAGCGTAGCGCCGCCCCCGAGCGACAAGGTGCCGTTCATCGTCACCGGGCCGTTGCCGAAACTGTTCGGGCCATAGAAGCCGATAGCGCCGCTGCCGATCGACAGGCTGCCATTTCCCATCGTCACGCCGCTCGATCCGCTGTCGAAACCGCCATTGACCGACAGATTCACATCACCAAAGACGACGGTGGAACCGCCGCCGATCGTGAGCCCGTTGGCAACGGTGATCGTCGAACCGCTCGCGAATTGAACCTTCACCCCGCCATCGATCGTCAGTTTGCCGATCGTGTACTTGCCGACGGGAACGACGAAATTGCCGGAATTGCCTCGCTCAAAGCCAGCGACGGTAGGCGAAGGCGAGAAGCCGAACGTCCAGTCCGATCCGGACGGCGTAGCAGGGTTGCCGATCGCGCGAGCAGCCACGCTGGATCCGATGATCTGACGCGCCGCGGCGAGGTCGGTATTGTCGCCCAGCGGGTCGATAATCGTCGTTGCCGCATTCACCTGCTTGTCCGCTGGCGGCACGTTCGTGTTCCAGGACGGGTTTGTGAAACTGCCAGCGTATCGAAGCAGCGATGTGGTCAGCGTACCCCAGTCGTTCAGGATGCTGCCGGCGCCCGAGACGATGTTCTTCGCCGCAATGCGGGTACCCCGGTTCTCGATATTGGCGACGGCGGCAACCGAGCAGTCCGGCGTGTCGATCGTGGCGCCGCCACTGGTTGCGATGCCCACGCCCGAAGACGCAAGCGCAATGATGCAGGGCGGTGCGATCGCGCTGGTGGCGCTGAGGGAAGCAATCGAGGTCGCTCCGACATCATAGCTTCCACGATATCCAAGCGCCTTCGCGATCGCAAACGGCACGGACGTGGTGATGGTAACCTTGACCGACTTTGCGCCGGTCGTGGGCGTGTCGTTGAGGATCGTTGCCGTCACCCGCGCGCCGGATACGCCGTTGGCAACGGCCAAATCTTGCGCCGTCGGCAACAGGATGGCCGCATTGGAATTCGCGCCTTGATAGGCGAGGGCTGCGCTGAGTGCTGCCGCATCTGCCGTGCGCTGGTTGCTGATCAACTGACTGTAGCCGCGTGCCAGGTCGACCGAGACGGCGCCCGTCGCGCACAATATGGGCAGGGACAGCGCCCCGATCACAGCTACGGTTCCGCGAACATTTGCATGAAATGCTGTCGCCCAAGCGCGAGGAATTGATGATCGGTCGCGACGCATCGCCGCTATGTATTAGGAATACATATATTTTTTGTTAATCGGAGAAAAAGGTGCGCCGCCAGGTCGCCGGTGTCGTGGTATTTCAGGATTGCGCAAACTGTTGATTACATCTCTGGGGATATTGCAATCGTATCTGGAGGCGCAATAAATATCCTAACATATTCAATTATGCGACAATACCGTAAGGACGCTTACGGGCTGAGCGAGTTGAGCTCGCAGTAATGTGCCGGGCGCTGCAACACCCAGAAGAATATTCCGCTGACGAAGTGAGGCGCTTTATGTTGCAAACCATGCTCGGTGCGCCCTGCGATGTATCTAGGCCGGATACTAGGCTTCGAATATGTGGGCGTGGAGTCTGCCCGATGAATGACCCACCAGCAGGTGAGGGCCCTTGACCTTCACCATGTGCGGCAGGAATCCGTCACCGGGGCCGTCTTGGTGAGGATGACGTTCTGGGAATATGCGGTCGCTGGCGGAAAGGTCATTGCTGCCCGGTGAAGGTCGGTATCAACGCATCCGCGATTTTAAGGGCTGCCGGGCCAAGCTCCGCATCGGATAGCTCGCCCGCCGACCAAAATGACAGAATGCCTCGGAAGGCAAAAGCAAGCTGTCGGGATAGCTCGTTTTTGTCAGCCTCGCGTGGTGCTCGCCGATCCTGCTGACCTTCAAGAGCGACTGCCCAGAAGGCCGTGGATCGTGCCAGCGCATCCGCCTGAACAGGACCCGCAGCGCCGATCGCCCCCATCACCGCGCGGTTCACGGCCGGCTCGTCCAGCATGACGGACACCGCCACCTCGATCGCCCGGCGAACGCGACCCGCCACATCCGCAGAGTGCGGCGCGGCGGCATACCGCGCCGCCATGGCCTCCATACGGCGACCGGAAAGAGCGTGCATGATCCCGGCCTTGCTGCCGAACTGGTTGAAAGGAGTGGCGAAGCTGACCCCCGCTTCCCCAGCCAGCTCCCGCATCGAAAACTCAGGCTTGCCGTCGCGCAGCAGCCGCTCCGCCGCATCGAGCACGCGCTGACGGACAGGCTCCCCTTTTCCACCAGTGGGCCCGTTGGTCTTGCGACACGTCATAGATTTCCTATATCATGATATACTTGCACGGCCATTCCGCCATCCCGGAGTTTATCGTATGCGCACCTCCTCCCCCAAGACTTTCCTCATTACCGGCGTCAGTTCGGGCTTGGGGCGCGCTTTCGCACAGGGCGCTCTCGATGCTGGCCATCGCGTTGTCGGCACGGTGCGGAGGTCAGAGGATGCCGAGGCGTTCGCGGCGCTCGATCCCGACCGCGCCCATCCACTCGTCCTGGACGTCACCGACTATGATGCGATCCCGGTAGCTACTGCCAAGACTGAAAACATTGTGGGTCCGGTCGACGTGCTGGTAAACAATGCGGGCTATGGTCACGAGGGCGTGTTGGAAGAGTCCACGATGGACGATCTTCAGCGCCAGTTCGCCGCCAATGTATTCGGCCCCGTCGCAATGATGAAGGCGGTCCTGCCGACGATGCGCGAGCGGCGCCGTGGCCACATCGTCAACGTTACCTCAATGGGCGGTTTCATAACCATGCCGGGTATCAGCTTCTATTGCGGCAGCAAGTTTGCGCTCGAAGGAATTTCGGAGGCGCTTGGCAAGGAGGTTGCCAGTTTCGGGATCCACGTCACCGCGCTTGCGCCCGGTCAGTTCCGTACCGACTGGGCGGGACGATCGATGGACCGTACCCCGCGCAGCATTCCCGACTATGACGAGGTAATGAATCCACTGCGCGAAGCTCGCCAGGCCAAGAGCGGCAATCAGCCAGGTGACCCGTCAAAGGCCGCGCAGGTGTTGCTTTCACTGGTCGAAGCCGAGAACCCGCCTATTCGCCTCTTCCTAGGTGACGATGCGCTGGGACTGGTCGATCAGAAGCTTGAAGCGATGAAAGCAGAACGCCACCACTGGGATACGCTTTCGCGTTCAACCAGCTTCGGGGCTTAGCCTTTCCGAAAAAGAATGTTTTTTGCGATCGGTGCCCGGCGCGCAATTCGCAAGCCGTTCAGCCCATTCGCGTTCCCAACACATGTCTCGGATTGCTATTTCCCCGGATGGCGCCTCGGGCATGAGAAATTGGAACGGATCCCGGTCAGCAATGGGCAGCTTTCGGGCCCCTCATTCTACGGCCTCAACGGCCGAGGTTCGACCGGCGCGGACGGCGGCGTTTCTGCCGCCGTGCTGGTAGCAGGCTCGCCGATTTCATCGCGACGAACGCGCTTCAGCTCGGACGCGCACAGGCGACTGAGCCCTTCGACGCAAGAGGTAGGGGAGGAAGGTGTGTTGGCGCAGATGATGTCCACGTCGAGCTTGTCGAGTGCGCGGCCCAGGTGCGACAAGCCATCGCCGTCGGCCGTCGCACGGTTGTTCCGAAAGGCGCTTTGCTTGTCCGAATAGAAGGCGATCGACTTGCCGAGCCGCTCGAGATAGGTGCGTGTCGGCTGCAGGTAGGAGAGGGCGCTCTCGCTCGGCGCCATTTCGAGGTGCATCAGCTCGCTCCTCGCATCGTCGATCCAGGTCGACGGCTCGGACGAGCCCGCAGCGGTCGAGCCGCATCAAGGTGTCGAACCGATAGATTTCGGTCTCACTCGTCGTCAGCATCGCCATCGCTGCACACCCTCATTGTCCAGGGCGCCCAAGGCACCGCTGTGCCACTTCTAATTTTTTGCTGAGCTGTACCATTTGTACGTTGCGCTTACACCCGGTGAGCTTTCCATTCGAAGTGCGAAAACGGCTGTAGCAGCAGGGGCTGCGCGGAGCCATCCTCCTAGCGCAGCGCTGCCCCTGCTGGTGTCTTGGATTTCCGGCTCCTGTCCCCGGACCCGCTGCGTACGCGGCGGGCCCGGTCACACCGCCTCAGCCGATGATGCTCGTGCTATTGGGTAGGGCGTCGACGGCAGCTTCGGCAGAGAAAGCGGACCGGCAGCTCGCGCCCAGTTTCAGTCATTCCATGGCGGCGGCTCGAACAACGTCGAGCCCGTAAAGCCCAAAGTAGCTGTCTTAAACTCTAGTGCCCATGCGGCTCAAGTATGTGTCCCGCACCTCGAAAGGGGGTGCAGGACGGCAATGTCACAGACCGGTGCTCGCCTCGTTGATTAGCGTGGATATTGCAGTCAGAAGCTGCGCTGGAGCGAACGGCTTTTGAACCAAGATGCTCTTGGGAACGCCTTGAGCCGACCAATCTTCCGCGCTCTCAGCCGTCATGTAGACCACCGGCAGATTAGGTTTCAGCTCTCGCGCGCGACGCGCAACATCCCATCCTGTTGAGCCGGAGCCAAGTCGAACGTCAGTGATCAACCCGGCGATGCTATCTGCATCAGCTTCGAGAATTCTTATGGCATCCTGCGCGTTACTCGCGTCAACGACCTCAAATCCTCCATCATGCAATGTATCTTGGGCGTTGATGAGAAGCATCGGTTCGTCCTCTACGAGCAGGACGAGAATTGTGATGTTCATTATATGTGCTTCTTTCATGAGGTCTGCAGGCGTAAGCCCTTGACCATGCGTTCAATCTGACCGCGCTCTTCAAGTAGCTGGCGTTCTGCGGCGGCAGCACTCAGGAATACTCCTCTTGATCTGCATCACACGCTGTACAAGCGAACGTGCACATGGTTCCCAATGCGCAACGACAGCCTACGGCTAATGTCGCATTTTGGATCATCGCGCGGTCCAGCGGCGTGTGGCGAAAAGGCGCTTGATGCGTCGGAACCGTCCGTCCGGTGCAATCGTGGTCCGCTGCCCGTGGATTTTCCACCATAGCGGCTGTCGCCCCAATAACGGACATTCCACGGGCCGGGGTGACCGCGGTACACGCGCAGGTTATGTGAGACTGCTAATAGCGATCGGAATTCGATCAGCCTTCAGGAGAGTGTCTGTGCTTTTTCACACCATGGTCGGATCGAACGACATTGAACGCTCCAAGCGCTTCTACGATACGGTACTCGGCATCTTGGGTGCAGGGGAAGGGACGCGGAATATCGCCGACAGCGGCCATACACGTCTGATCTACAATAACGGCAACGGAACCAACTTCATCGTCAGCCAGCCCATCAACGACGAACCGGCGAGCGTTGCCAACGGAAGCACGGTCGCTTTTTCCTGCGACTCGCCCGAACAGGTAAAGCAGCTTCACGATACCGCCGTTGCCGCTGGCGGGACATCGATCGAAGCTCCGCCCGGACCGCGCGAAACGGCCTCGATGGGCACCATCGAACTGGCCTATTTTCGTGACCCCGACGGCAACAAATTGTGTGGAATTCATTTTCCTGCATGATCCATCCGACCGGGGTTCGCTTCTGATCAGAAGCGGCCCCCGATTATGCGATCCTGCGAAAGTCCGCTTTCCCCTAGAAGCGGATATGGGACCGGCGGAGATACCCTCCGCCGCGTCCACGTTTTTCTGCCACGCAGCGTACCGATAATACCCGCATGTAGCGAGCCGGTACCCACGTCCGCTTTCGCCCAAACCCGGACGTTCAGGCTGGCGATCCGGGCGCCCAATAACGGCCATTCGTTAAGCGCGATCTTTCCCGTTTCTCCGTCTTCGATTGGCCATTTCGGAAAAAAGGAATTGGGAACAGGTTTTGGGAAAGCGTAACCCGCAGGCGTCCGTCAGCGCGATCGAGGCGGTAGGTTCCCGCCCGACGTTCCTTTACGGGAACGCCGATCAGGCTCTGGTTAGCTCAGTTTTGCGCGTGATAGTCCAATGCTCCAGTCGTTTGTAGACGATCACCTTGTCGCCGATCAGATCTCCATGCCGGCGACAGAAGA
>NZ_CAJYHX010000033.1 GCF_913774285.1 uncultured Sphingomonas sp.
GATGGCGATCAGGTGCGTCGCGGCCAGCGTATCGCCGAGTGGGACCCCTATACCCGCCCGGTTCTGACCGAAATGGACGGTGTTGTGGAGTTCGAGGACCTTGTCGAAGGTCTCTCGGTTTCGGAACAGGCCGACGAGTCGACCGGTATCACCAAGCGTCAGGTTATCGACTGGCGTGCGAACCCGCGCGGATCGGACCTGAAGCCTGCGCTCGTCATCCGGAAGGAGGACGGGACCATCGCCAAGCTTCAGCGTGGCACGGACGCTCGCTACCTCCTCTCGGTGGACGCGATCCTTTCCGTCGAGCCGGGCTCGAAGGTGCGCGCCGGTGACGTTCTTTCGCGTATTCCGATGGAAAGCGCGAAGACCAAGGACATCACGGGCGGTCTGCCGCGTGTCGCCGAACTCTTCGAAGCGCGTCGTCCGAAGGACAACGCCATCATCGCGGAGATCGACGGCACGATCCGGTTCGGCCGCGACTACAAGAACAAGCGCCGCATCATCATCGAACCGCACGAGGATGGCATCGAGCCGGTCGAATACCTGATCCCGAAGGGCAAGCCCTTCCATCTTCAGGAAGGCGACATGATCGAGAAAGGCGACCACATTCTCGATGGCAACCCGGCGCCGCATGACATCCTGGCCATTCGTGGTGTCGAGGCGCTGGCAAGCTACCTCGTCAATGAAATCCAGGAAGTCTACCGGCTGCAGGGCGTGTTGATCAACGACAAGCACATCGAGGTGATCGTTCGCCAGATGCTGCAGAAGGTCGAGATCACCGACGGCGGCGACACCACGCTGCTGGCGGGCGAACAGGTCGATCGCGACGAGATGGACGAGCATAACGAGAAGCTCCAGCCGGGCCAGCAGCCCGCGATGGGCAAGCCGATCCTGCTCGGCATCACCAAGGCGTCGCTGCAGACCCGCAGCTTCATCTCGGCCGCGTCGTTCCAGGAGACCACCCGCGTGCTCACCGAAGCCGCGGTGCAGGGCAAGAAGGACACGCTGCTCGGCCTGAAGGAGAATGTGATCGTCGGCCGCCTGATCCCCGCCGGTACCGGTGCGGGCATGGGTCGCCTGCGCGTCGCCGCCTCCTCGCGCGATGCGGCGCTGCGCGTCGCCCAGCGCAAGATGCAGGAAGCCTCGCTCATCGCTCCGGCGAGCGCGGCGGAAGAGCATGCGGCCGAACTGGCGCGCAGCGCACGGGATGCCGGCGGCACCGGGGATGACCCCCTGGCGCAGGTGGCGCCCTCGGGCCACGGCACCGATGCGGATGCCGGCGAGTATCTGAACGAGGCGGAGTGATCCGCCCCGTTCGGGGGCGTACCGCCTGACCGAGCGTGACACGAATAAGGCCGCCGTCCGGGATGCCGGGCGGCGGCTTTTTCTTTGTCGATGGCTGCACCGGAAAGGTTCGAAGTCGATCCACCTGCGCGCGGCGGCATCTTCGCGGCCGCGCCCTGCCCCTCTTTTCCGAAGCGAACGGCGCGACATGCCCCATGGCGGCGACCCTGTCCGGGACGGAGCCAGTTGCGCCGCCATGGGGATCAACAGAGGTCGCCGGCCTTGCTACCCATAATGGAACAACAGGGGGGCGGGAGAGGATCATGCGGAACATGGCAACGGCCATGGCGAGCACGCTGGCGCTCGTCGTGGCCACATCGGCGAGTGCGGCGACGCTGCGCGGGGGCATGGGCGGCCCCGCAGGCTATGGCAATCTCGTCCTGCAGCCCAATGATGACAATTTCAGCGCGGTGCAGAACAGCCCCGTCCTCATCAACTTCTTCGGCTATTCGGGCCGATCCTTCTTCGTCAACAACAACGGCAATGTCAGCTTCGGCCAGGGGCTCTCCAGCTTCACGCCGGTGCCGTTCGACGGGCATGCCGCAGCGCCACTGATCGCGCCCTTCTGGGCGGACGTGGACACCCGCTGCAGCGGGTGCGGCGCCGTCTATCTCGGCTCGCAATCGCCCAACAGCTTCACCGTGACCTGGAACAATGTGGGCTATTTCGGCGAGCACGGCGACAAGCTGAACAGTTTCCAGATGACGCTGGCCGGCGCGACCAGCCCCGGCGATTTCGACATCGAGTTTCGCTACAATCGGCTCGAATGGACCACCGGCGACGCGAGCGGCGGGGCGGGCGGCCTGGGCGGTACACCCGCACAGGCCGGGTTCGATGCCGGCGACGGCAGCCATTTCTATTCGCTGCCGGGCTCCTTCTCGTCCACCGGCGCGCTGAACTTCACCAACATCAAGAACGCGCTCGGCGGCGAAGCGGGCGTGTTCAAATTCTTCATCCGCAGCGGCGCGGTGCTCGCCGACGACAGCAGCCCGGCCACGCCCCTGCTGCCCAGCAACGTCACCAACGGCAATGGCGGGCCGGGCTTCGGCTTCCAGTTCCAGGTCCAGCAGAATCAGCGCGTCTTTGTCGACCCGGTGGTGGCCGTGGGATATGACTTCAGCACGTCGTTCGGCAGCCCGATCATCCTCAGCGCGCTGTTCCCCGATCTCGGCGATCCCGATGGCTATACCGTTTACCTGCACGACGACCTGGTGCATCCCTATGCGACGCATGTCGGCGCCTATGGCAACCCGTTCCTCGTCGATTTCAGCGCGGCGGGCGGCGTGTCCGGCTTCCGCATCGCCGGGATCAATGCTGTGCTGGGGCTCGACCCGACCAATCCCACTGTTTTCGTGACCGGGCTGACCTTCGACGTGACCGGCCCGACCATGGTCGACCTCACCCAGACCCCGATCCGGTTCGACACCAACAGCGCCGTGCCGGAGCCGGCCAGCTGGGGGATGCTGCTGCTCGGCTTCGCGGGGATCGGCGGCCTGGTGCGCCGGCGGCGACAGCGGCTCGCCCGTGCGTGAGGCGCGGGGCGGCGTTGCGGCGGCGATCAGAGCGCGATCGTCAGCCGCAACGTGCCCACCGCCACCCCGCGCGCCTTTTCCACGCCGCCGCGATCGGTGATGAACTGGAGATCCGGCTGGACGGTCAGCCATTTGGTGAGCCGGTCCGAGTAGGTCAGCTCGAAGGTGGTCTCCGCCCGTGAGGGCCGCGTGCCCTCGTCGAGCAGCATCGCGCGGTATCCCGGCGTGGTCACGCCCCGGCTCATGCCGAAGGAGACCTGCGAGTCCGGGCGGCCGGCGACGAGCCGCTCGACCAGGAGCCCGGCCTGCCAGCCGCCCTGGAACGGCGTCGCGGCGCCGCCCGACATGCCCGCGCGGCCGAAGGCGGTGAGCGATCGCCTGCCTTCCCCGCCTGCCAGCTGCAGCTCGGCGATGGCATAGCCGCCATGGTCGACATGCTGGAGCGGCATGCCGTCGGCATCGACCTCGGTATAGTCGTCGTGCCGCTTGGTGTAGCGCCAATAGCCGCCGGCGATCTTGAGGCCGGGCCGCTCCACCCCCGCCTCGCCGATCAGCAGCAGGCCGTGGCGGAAGCTGAAGTCGATGCCGTGCGGGTCTCCCAGGCAGCCGGCCGCGCCGTTGAGCACCGCCGCGCGGACATAAGCGAGATGATCGAAGCGATGCTCCACCCGCACCGTCAGCGCGGTGGACGGAAAGATCGACGGGCCGTTCGGACCCGAGGCGGCGAGTTCGGACCCCGCGCCGAACGAGGGCGAAATCAGCAGCCCGGCGGCGCCGTTGGCGTAGAACTCGCTGTTGAGATCATAGGCGCCTGCGCGCACCGTGCCGTGCTGCCCGAGGCGCTGCTCCACCCAGGCTTCGAACAGCCGGAGATGGTGGCTTGCCACTTCGATATTGTCGACGCCCTGCAGCGTGCCCGCCGCATCGTTGGGACGGCCGCCCATCGTGCTCATCACATGGACATGCGCCTGGGCGCCGCGCCAGCCGACCAGTCGCGCCAGATCCGCATCGGCGGTGAGGTCGATATCGTCGAGCACATAGGTCCGGTCACGGTCGCCGCCACGCGCGACGCTGGCGACATCGATCGTCTCCACCAAGTGCACGTCTACTGCCCTCTGGGCAAGTACGTAGGTCGGCGATGTACATCCGAGCAGCAGGGCGAACAGAAACCGCTTCATTACCAAGCTTCCCATCACCCCTCGACCAGTGTTTTAGGATGAACAACTGTGCTTTATCGAATCTTGTCTATAATTTTCCTTGAGAGGATGCTGTCCGTTGCGGATGCACCAAATGCCTGGAGCCACATCGTGCAGTCGATCGCGTATTCAACCCGCAAGCTAACGATCGCTATCATCCTGCTTTTCCTGCTCTGCGGAGGCACCGGGATCGTTTCGTCCTGGCTGCTGAGCTCGGCGCTGGACACGCAGGCTTCGGCCTCGGCGCTGCTCCGCAACCATATGGAAGCGGACATGATGCACGACGCGGTGCGCAGCGACGTGCTCGCCATCCTCGCCTCCAGCGAGCCCGGCATCGGGATCAAGATGGAGGATGCGCGCAAGGATCTCGAGGAGCATCTCGGCACGCTGCGCAAGCGCATTGCGGAGGACGTCGCGTTCAAGGGGGATGCCGCGATCGAGGCCGCCGCCGCCAAGGTCGGCGACCCGATGGTCGGCTATGCGAACGCCGCCCAGCAGATCGCCGATGCCGCGGCGGGCGATCCAGCCGCGGCCAAGCGCCTGCTGCCCTCCTTCTTCGAGCAGTTCTCGGTTCTCGAAGAGTCGATGGCGGCGGCGTCGGATGCCATCGAACATTATTCCGACGGCACGGCCAAGGGCGGCGCGACTCTCGGTTGGATCACCACCGGGTTGCTGGTCGCCACGCTGCTGGCCGCAATCGGCGGAGCGCTCTATGCCGCGCGCCTTGCCAACAGCCGCCTGGTAGGCCCGCTGATCGCTCTGTCCGATACGGTGGAGAAGCTGGTGACCGAGCCCGGCACCCCGCTGCCCGAAACCGATCGCCAGGATGAACTCGGCGCCCTCGCCCGCGCGATCGCGCAGTTTAACCAGCAGGTCGAAGCAGCCAATGCCGAGAAGCAGGCGACCACCGAACTGATCGTGGAGACGGTCGGCTCCGGCCTGCAGAAGCTGGCGGGCGGCGATCTGACGACGCATGTCGACGCCGACCTGCAAGGCCCCTTCGCCCGCCTGAAGCAGGACTTCAACCGCGCGGTAGACAGCCTGCGGGACCTGATCGGATCGGTGCACACCGGCGCCGGCTCGCTGCGCCGCGCCTCGACCGAGATCACCGCAGCATCGGAAGACCTCGCCCGCCGCACCGAAGCCAATGCCGCGAGCCTCGAGACGACCACCGCCGAGATCAGCCAGATCGACGAGCGCCTGCGCACCTCGGTCCGCGCCGCCAGCGAGACGGTGGGTCGCGCCGACCAGACGATTGAGGCGGTGAGCACCGGCCGCTCGCGCGTCAGCAACGCGGTGACCGCGATGAGCCGCGTGTCGGAAAGCGCCAAGGGCATCGACGCGGTGATCGAGGGGCTCGACAAGATCGCCTTCCAGACGCGCGTGCTCGCGATGAACGCCGCGGTCGAGGCAGGCCGCGCCGGCGAGGCGGGCCGTGGCTTCGCCGTGGTCGCCGACCTCGTCTCCGCGCTCGCCATGCGCGCCGAGGAGGAAGCCGGCCGCGCCCGCGACCAACTGACCGTCACCCAGGTCGAGATCGGCACGGCGGTCGCGGCGGTCGAGGATGTCGACGGCGCGTTCAGCTCGATCTCCGAGAATGCCCAGTCGGTGCACAAGCTGCTCGGCCAGGTCGCGGCGGACAACCGGGTGCAGTCCGAATCGATCTCGCGGCTGAGCGAGACGATCCGGGTGATGGACAACTCCACCCAGCAGAACGCGGCGATGGTGGAGGAAACCTCGGCCGCCGCGCGCAACCTGATGGCCGAGATCGGCCAGTTGGTGGAGCAGGCGGCCCAATTCCGCATTGAAGGCGGCGGGGCTGCCTCGCCCGCGCGAGGTTCGGGCCCCACCTATGCGCTGCCCGTCGCCAGCGTCTCGGCAATCAGCGAGGAGGCTTGGGTGTAAGATCGTAGGCCGAACCTTCAATCGGCAGCACGGCCCAAGCGCAGCCGTCTCTAGGCGAGGCGCCCCGCCTGCTGCCCGACAAGCTTGGCCAGTTGCGTCGGCCGGTAGGGCTTGGGCAGGAAGAGGCTGTCGTCGGGCAGCTCTTCCGGCTCCAGCCATTGCTTGCCCGAGGTGACAATCACCTTCACGCGCGGAAACCGGGTGGAGACGATATCCGCCAGCTCGAGCCCGTCGATCGGCCCCGGCATGTTGATGTCGGTGAATACCACCGCAACTTCATGCTTCTCCAGAAGCGCGAGCGCCTCCGTGGCATCGGGCGCCTCAAGAACCTGAAAGCCGCTTTCGGCGAGCGCGTCTGCAGCAATCATGCGCACAAAGGTCTCGTCTTCGACGACGAGAACCGTGGCTTCTTCGAAGCTGGTCATAAATGCCTCCAGCACATCAACGTCTTGACGTATCGCTAGTTGCCCTGATGAATTGCCGGGCTGGATTGGTTCTCGCGAACCTATGCTTGGGGGAAACGCCCCCACGCGCAAATTCAGGCCCGGCCAGACAGCACGCAGATGCAATCCGCGAACGGGAGAACGCGCAGAAGCTCGCCGCTCGACCGCACCACTTCGATGCGCCCACGCAGATCGAGAAGACCGCTGGTGAGATCCTCGCAGAGAAGCGAGCGGACGAACCCGATTGCGGTCCGCAGCGCCGCGTCGTCGTCCTGGAGGTTGGTGCCCTCGGGATCGAGGAGCGTGCCGCCACCGTCGTGCACGTGGAAATAGTAGCGCTGCATCGCTGCGATCCAACCGGCCCCTGTGCGATGGCCTGAAGAGCCCGCCGAGGGGAAAGGCGGGCTCTTCCTTGTGCCGCGCGGAACTGGTGGGGGGGGATGCTCCGGCGCCGTTGCGACCCGGCTCGTCTGAGAGACTGTCCCGGTAGCCACCTTCTGCCGAATTCGAACCGGTTGGACAATTAGGTACTAAGACCATGCCGTGGAGCAACTAAGCGTTAGGAGCGTTCGACAACGGCAGTTCCAGACAAGACGTGGTTAATACGCGTCAAGTAAACTTAGGTTGTGGAACGACCACCTCTCCATTTCAGTCTCGCGTGCAAAGGGAGCGAAGATGGGACACGACTTCTCCTCGACCATCCTTATCGTCGATGATGAGGATTACATCCGAATACTGGCAGCCTCCCTGCTCAAAGAGGAAGGCTTCCATGTTCTGGAGGCGTCCGACACATCGGAAGCGCTGGCACTGGCAGCCAGGCACGATATCGATGTCCTGCTGACGGACCTGCACATGCCCGGCTCGCTCGACGGATTGCAGCTTGCCGCCGAGATTCGCGCGACCGATCCGCTGGTGCATGTGATCATCTCCTCCGGAGACGATCCATCGGTGCTCAAGGACGACGAGATGGGCGCAGTCTTCCTCGCGAAGCCCTATCGGCCCCATCAGCTCACCCGTGCCGTGCGCATGAACGCGATCGGCTGAGCGCCGCTCTCTAGTCCCCGAACGCCACGATCCGATCTCCCAGCCGCTCGGCCTCGGCACGGTCGTGGGTGACGAGGAGGATCGGCAGGCCGATGCCGTCGCGCAGCCGCTCGAGCAGTGCGAGGATCTCCTCCCGCCGGGCGCGGTCGAGCGAGGCGAGCGGCTCGTCGAGCAGCAGGAACGCCGGATCCGTCAGCAGCGCACGGCCGATCGCCACCCGCTTGGCCTCGCCGCCCGAGAGCGTGCGCGGCCAGCGATCGAGCAGGTGCGCGATGCCGAGCAGGTCGATCACGCGGTCCACATCCACCGCCGCTCCCTTCCGCCAGCCATAGAGCAGGTTCGCCCGCGCGCGCAGGTGCGGGAACAGCCGCGGCTCCTGGAACACATAGCCCGCCCGCCGCGCCTCGGGCTTGAGGTCCACCCCTGCGGCCGCATCGAACAGGGTGCGCTCGCCCACCCGGATATGCCCGGCATCGGGGCGAAGCAGCCCGGCGACCATATTGAGCACGCTCGACTTGCCCGCGCCCGAGGGGCCGAACAGCACCGTCACCCCGGCGCCCGGCTCCACGCGGCAGGCGATCTCGGTCTCGCCCAGCGTGCGGCGCACGTCGATGTCAAAGGACATGGGTGCCCCTGCCCGTCCGCCGCGCAACCAGCTCGGAGCCCAGCAGCGCGACGAAGGCGATCGCGATCGACACCGCCGCCAGTCGCAGCACCTGCCCCTCGCCGCCCGGCACCTGCAACGCCGAATAGATGGCGAGCGGCAGCGTTTCGGTTTCGCCGGGCACGTTGGAGACGAAGGAAATGGTCGCGCCGAACTCGCCCAGCGCGCGGGCGAAGCCAAGCACCAGCCCCGCCAGCACGCCCGGCAGCGCCAGCGGCAGCGTGACGGTGGCGAAGGTCCGCACCGGCCCCGCGCCGAGGCTGCGCGCCGCCTGCTCCAGTCGCTGGTCGACCGCCTCCAGCGAAAGCCGGATCGCGCGCACCATCAGCGGCAGCGCCATCACGCCCGCCGCGATCGCCGCGCCGCTCCAGCGGAACAGGACGGTGGTGCCGAACCAGCGCTCGAGCAGCCCCCCGATCGGCCCTGCCGGCGCGAAGGCGAGCAGCAGCATCCAGCCGGTCACCACCGGCGGCACCACCAGCGGCAGATGGACCAGCGCGTCGAGCAGCAGCTTGCCGGGAAAGCGCACGCGCGCGAGCAGCCAGGCCAGCGCGAACGCCAGCGGCAGCACCGCCAGCACCGCCACGCCTCCCACCTTGAGCGAGAGCAGGACGATGCCCCATTCCTCGGCGCTCAGCACCAGGCCAGGCTCATAGCGGGGTGAAGCCGTAGCGCGCGAAGATCGCCTTGCCGCGGGCGCTGATCAGGAAGCGGCGGAACGGCTCGGCATCGGGGCTGGCGGCGGTCTTCAGCCGCGCGACCGGATAGCGGATCGGCGGCTGGTTCGCCGCCGGGAAGATACCGGCGATCCGCACCTTGGCGGAAGCGCGCGCGTCGGTGGCATAGACGATGCCGAACGGCGCGGCGCCGCGCTCGACCAGCGCCAGCGCGGCGCGGACATTCTCGGCGCGCACCACTTGTGGGGCCAGCCGGTCCCACGCGCCGATCTTCTGCAGCGCCGCCTTACCGTAGAGCCCGGCGGGCACGGCGTCGGGATCGGCCATCGCCAGCCGCGCCTGCCCGATCGCGGCGAGCAGCGGCCCGGCGCGGTCGAGCGGAACGGTGCGCCGGTCCGCTGCCGCGCCGGCGAGGACCAGGCGATTGCCGAGGAACGCGACGCGGGTGCCGGGGGCCAGCTTCCCGCCCTTGTCAACCGCGTCCATCCAGGGCTCGTCGGCCGAGACGAACAGGTCTGCCGGTGCTCCCGACTGGATCTGCCGGGCAAGCGCCGAGGAGGCGGCGAAGGACAGCACCGGCCGCGCATGCCCCAGCCGCGCCCAGGCATCGGCCGCCGCGTTCATCGACTCCTGCAGGCTGGCGGCAGCGAGCACCAGCGGCGGGCGGGGCGCAGCCTGGGCGGGCACGGCAAGCGTTGCGGCGAGCGCGGCGAGCAGCCAGCGGCGAGTCGGGGTCGGCGAAACGGGCATGGACGCGAAACCTCCGGCGAAGCGATGGGATCCGGTTCGCGGCTCGGCGACAGCCTGTCAAGCAAACCGGCGCTTATACCCGATGCTGTCTTAACGCGCGGACGGCGCCGATCAGCCCGCTTGCCGCGAGGTCGACGGGCCGGGCATCCTCCAGCGCCGCCACCGCCGGACGCGCGGCAAGCGCATGGCGCAGCGGCAGCCGGCCCGAGCGCACCGCCGTGCGGCACAGCCGCCACCAAAGCCGCGAAATCTCCCGATCTACCCGCGCCAGGGTGGCCGCATCATGGCCCTGCTCTCCGAAATGCGCGCGGAGGACTGCGATGCCGTCGAACAGCCGACGCAGCAGCACCCTGTCACCGACCGGCGTCCTGGCCATCACATAGCGTACCAGCAGCCCGGCAATCTCCGGCGCGCCCTGGCCCAGCATCGCCTGATGCCGTGCGCGGAGCAGCGCCTCGGCATGCGCGGTCATCGTGCCGTTGAACACCTGCGAGGCACCGCCGGCATGCTGGCGGTAGAGGGTGAGCACCGTATCGATCTGGTCGATCCGACCGAAGGCGCGCAGCCGGTGGTAGAGGTCGAAATCCTCGACATAGCGGCATTCGGGCCGCTCGAAGATGTCCAGCCGCCGGGCCGCCTCGGCGCGGAACAGCACTGAGGACCAGACCAGGGGGTTCTGCACCAGCATCAGCCAGTCGATCAGCCCGGGGGTCAGCGGCCGCACCCACTGCCCCGCCCGCACCTGCCCGTCGACCAGGCAATCGGTGGCGGTGCTGACCAGCACGGTCTTGGGATGCGCGTCGAGCCAGGCGACCTGCCGGGCGAAGCGCTCGGGCAGGCAGAGATCGTCCTGGTCCAGCCCGGCAATATAGCGCCCGCGCGCCGCGGCAAAGGCCCGGTTGCGCGCCACCACCGGGCCGCCGTTTACCGCGCTCTCGATTACCCGGATGCGCGGATCCCCCCGCCCCCGCAGCACCGCCACGGTGTCGTCGCGCGAGCCATCATCCACCGCGACCAGTTCCCAGTCGGGGAACGTCTGCGCCTGCAGGCTGGCCAGCGTCTCGGGCAGCAGCGCAGCGCCGTTATAGGTCGCCATCACCACCGACAGGGTGGGCGTGTCGCTCATGCCGCCGCGCGCGTCCGATCGGCGAGGATCTGGTCGACGATCATCCGGCCGATATCGTTCTGCCACAGCCACAGGCCATTGGCCTTGCCGCTGAAGCTGGCCTCGCCGCCGAGCGGCCCGTCGGGGACATGGCCCGAGGCGAGCCCCAGGCCATAGACGCCGGGCAGCACCCGTCCCTCGGCATCGAGCACGCGGCATTGCTGGTCAACCAGCCGCGGCCGGCCGGGATGGTCCGCCATCAGCGCAATCCGCGCGCCCTCGACATCGTAGAGCGGCAGCGCACGCGGGCGGTAGCCGAGCGCGCCGATCACCACGTCCGCCGCTTCCAGCTCTGCTCGCATCGCTGCGTCGTTCTCGCCGGTCAGCCGGCACAGCGCCATACGCGGATCGGGCGCACGGCCGCCGACCCCCAGCATCCGCAGCACCAACTCGCGCGCTTCCAACCGGAAGCCGGCAAGTCGATAGACGAAGCCGCTCAAGGGGCAGATATCGTCCGGGCCGAAATCGGTGAAGCCGTCCGCATGCGCCTCCTCGGCCGAGCGATAGAAGGGCCGCAGCGGCCGGCGATGGTAGAGTCGCAGCGCCCCCGCCCCCAAGGGCAGCGCCGGGCTCGCCTTGAGCAGCAGCACCGCGGCGGCCATCGCGCTGGTCGACCCGCCGACGATGGCGATGCGCGGCGCGCGCACCCCCACCAGCCGCGCGCGCAGCCGATCGAGGCCGCCGAGCCGCAGGAAGTCGTCGCCCAGCACCAGCCGGTCGCCGGCCAGGTCACCGATCGGTGCGCCCGCGATCAGCTCGGCGGCGACGTGCGCGCGGTCCTGGTAACCGCCGGTGGCGATCACCAGGTTCGCCGCGCGCATCACCCGCTCGTCGCCGGTGAGCAGGTTGCGCACCCGCGCCGCCCAGTCGCCTTGGGGGGTGCGGCGCGCTTCCACCACCTCCGAGCGCGTCGCGACCACGCCGCCATGCTGCGCCACCAGCGTGCCGAGCCGTGCGCCGGTCGCCTCCAGCAGCGGGGTCGAGCGCGCCAGCGGCACGCCCAGCCGCCCGGCATAGAGCGCCACCTCGCGGCCCGCGTGATGCTCGGTCAGCGCGGCGATGTCGCCGTGCACATTGTCCTTCACCGCGGTGAGGAAGGTCTCGGCGGTGCTGTCCGAGGTGATCGCATAGCTGCCGATCTCGCCCCGCCCGAGCACCGCATCGCGCTCGACGATCGCGAGGCCCGTTTCGGCCAAGGTCACCAGCTGGTCGCCTTTGGTCGCGGCGGTGAGCAGCGCCGTGCCCGCCGGGCCGCCGCCGACGATCAGCGCCGAATGCACCGTCCGCCCGCGCCGCTCGACCCGCAGCCCGTCGAGCCCGGCGGTGCGGCAGGCGCCGATCAGCGCGGTGCAGACCGTGTCGACATCGGCTTCGATCATCCCGTCGGTGACGGGCAGCGAGAGGATGCGCCCGGCGATCTCGTCGGCGACCGGCAGCGCGCGATCGATCACGCAGCTGCTGCGGAACCAGGGCTGCTCGCCGAGATGCGGGCTGAAATAGTGGCCGGCGCCGATCCCCTGCTCGGCCAGCGCGGCGATGATGCCTGCGCGATGCCCGGCAAAGGCGCGCGGCAGCAGCAGCGACTGGAATTGAAGCGCCGGGCGGGCGCCGCGCAATGCCTGGAACTGGAAGCCATGCGCATCGGCGAAGCCACCGAGCCGCTCGCGATAGACGCGGTCGAGCGCGGCACGATGCGCGGCGATGCCCTCCAGTTCCTCCAGCTTCGCTGTGGCGAGCACGCCCAGCACCTCGGGCAGCTTGGCATTGAGCCCGGGCCCCTCGGCCGAGCGACCGCCGTCGAAGCCGAAATTGGTCATCCGCCGCAGCGTCTTGATCAGCGCGGCGTCGCCGCTGTGGATCAGCCCGCCCTCGGCCGTGGCAAAGACCTTGGTGGCATGCATCGAGTAGACGACGGGAAACGGCGCGCCCGTGCCGAACTGGTGCCCGTCCGCGTCGATCGTGCCCAGCGAGGCTGCGGCATCCACCACCACGCCGATGCCCCGGTCGTGATAGGCACGGTAGCGCGCCAGATCGAGGCTCCCGCCGAAAGTGGCATAAGGCACCACCACCGCGATGCGATCGCCATAGCGGTCGAACGCCGCCGCTTCGGCATCGGTACGCATCGTCCAGTCCTCGGGGTCGATGTCGCACAACACCGGCGTCAGCCCGGCCCATTGCACCGCCTGCGCGGTCGCCGCGAAGGTGAAGGCGGGCACCAGCGCCAGCGCATCGCTCCCGGCACGCGGCCCCGCCGCATGGCGGATCGCCAGCATCAGCCCGATCGTCGCATTGGCGACCGCGAGGCACGCGCCCCGCCCGCCGAACAGCCGCGCCGTCGCCGCCGCCTCGAACCCGCGCACCACCGGCCCGCCGTTCGAATAGGTACCCCGCGCCTCGATGGCGCGGAGCGCGTCGGTCCTCAGGCTCAACCGCGGCGGCTGCGGCGCGATCAGCGGCAGGCGCTGCATGATACTCTCCCCGAATGCTGCTTCGCCGGAAACGGCGGAGGGGGCGGACCATGGCAGAGGCGGCTTAGAAAACGGTAAAATGGCTTGCGCCGGTGGCGCGACATAGGGTGGGCGCCGCGCCGAACAGCAGCAAAGCATAGCCTTCGTCGACGCCTTTCTCCGCAGCGCGTCGCAAGAACAAATACCGCAAGGATTTTGCTTGCACGAAGCAAAGTCAAAAGGACGGAAGAGCGCCCGCCTGCCAGCTCCGGTAAAATACCTACATTGCGGCAACTGCACGCCAAACTGCACCTTGGTGCAATCATTAGGGCATCAGCGCCACCTATAAGAGCAGCAAGAGGGATCGCATTCGTAACGAATAAAGGGTGCACCGGTGAAGATTTCAGCGCTGCTGTTGACGCTAATCGCAACGACCTCGGTTTCCACGCAGGCGTTGGCACAGACCAAGGCGACGCCGGATCGCGCGGCCAAGCCTCAGGAATCGCAACCCGCCGCCGAGAAGGAGGTCTTCTCCACCGGCGTCGCCAAGGGCCGCGATCGCCTGGACAGCGCCACCTCCACCAGCTCGCTCAAAGGCACGGAGGCGCAGAAGCTGGGCCCCGTCGGGCTCGCCGACATCCTGCGCACGATGCCGGGCATCCGCGTCGAGAACGGCGTCAGCGAGGGCAACAACAACTACACCGTGCGCGGCCTGCCGATCGGCTCGGGCGGCTCGAAGTACGTGCTGCTCGAAGAGGACGGCCTGCCCGTCGTCGAGTTCAACGACCTGTTCAACATCGCGGGCGACAGCTTCTTCCGCGCCGATTTCAACATCGCGCAGATCGAGACGATCCGCGGCGGCTCGGCCTCCACCTTCGCATCCAACTCGCCCGGCGGCCTGATCAACCTGCTGTCCAAGACCGGCGACGTCGAGGGCGGCTCCATCCAGGTATCGACCGGGCTCGACTATGATTCAAAGCGCGTCGACCTCGATTACGGCGCGCATCTCAGCAAGACGATCCGCTTCCATGTCGGCGGCTTCTACCGCGTCGGCGAGGGCCCGCGCGCGACCGGCATGACCTCGTTCAACGGCGGCCAGGTCAAGCTGAACGTCACCAAGGAATTCGCGAACGGCTATGTCCGGCTCTACGGCAGCCTGCTCCAGGACCGCGCGCCGAGCTATGCCACCTACCCGGTGACGCTGACCGGCACCAACGACAAGCCGGTGATCGGCAACGTTCCGGGCTTCGATATCCTCAAGGGTTCGATGTACTCGCCGAACGTGCCGACGCTGCTGACGCTGGACGGGCAGAACCAGCCGGCGGCCTTCGCGATCAAGCGGGGCCAGAGCGTCGAGTCCAAGTCGATCGGGTTCGAGGCGCAGTTCGATGCCGCGGGCTGGACCTTCACCGACCGCGCGCGCTTCTCGAAGAACTCGGGCGATTTCCTGCGCGCCTTTCCCAGCACGGTTGCACCGGTCGCGACGCTCGCCGCTTCGCTCGCCGGCGCGGGGGCCACGGCCACCTATTTCAACGGGCCGAACGCCGGCAAGGCGGTGCCGGTGAATGCGAACGGCAACGGGCTCCTCGCCAACTATTTCGCCAATGTCTACCGGCTGAAGAACGGCGACCATTTCGCCAACGACTTCCGCGCCACTCGTGTGTGGAAGGTCGGTGCGGGCGACCTGACCACCACCGCGGGCCTGTATGTCGCCAGCCAGAGCGTGGCGGTCGACGCGCTGCAGATCTCGATGGTGACCGACGTCGCCGGGGGCGGCCGCAGCGCGCTGGTCAACCTCACCAACGCCGCAGGCGTCGCGCAGACCCAGGACGGCGTCTATGCCTATAGCCGCAACGGCCCCAAGCTGCGCCGCGCGTTCGACATGGAGTACAGCTTCCTGGCGCCCTATGGCTCGGTGAACTATCATGTCGGCAAGCTCGCGATCGGCGGCAGCCTGCGCTACGATACCGGCCATGCCCGCGGTTCCATGGTGGGCGCCGATCTCGGCGGCGGGCGCAACGGCACGATCAGCTACGACATGAACGGCGACGGCAAGCTGAGCGCGGCCGAAACCAGAGTTTCGGCGCTGCCGCTCGGCAATCCGGCACCGGTCAATTACGACTTCCGCTATTTCAGCTATTCGGTCGGCGTAAACTACCGCGCTGCCGAGCCGCTTGCCTTCTTCGCCCGCTACAGCCGCGGCGGCCGCGTCAACGCGGACAAGATCCTGTTCACCAGCGCGCTCGACAACGCCACCGGCAAGCTGGTGGAAGCACGCCAGGCCTATGACGCCGTGAAGCAGCTCGAAGGCGGCCTGAAGTTCCGCAAGAACGGCTTCACCTTCAACGCCACCGCCTTCCTTGCCAATGCCGACGACCACAACCAGCTCAACGGCCTGGCGACGCAGACCTATCGCAAGTACCGCACCTATGGCGTGGAGCTGGAAGGCGGCATCCGCCGCGGTCCGTTCAGCATGACGGCGGGCGCGACCTACACCAAGGCGAAGATCACCAAGGACTTTTTCGACCCGACCCTGACCGACAAGGAACCGCGCCACCAGCCGGCCTGGACGCTGCAGGCAACCCCGCAGGTCGACCTGAAATACGTCACCGTCGGCACCAGCGTGGTGGCGATCACCAGCAGCTACTCGCAGGACATCAACCAGCTGAAGATGCCGGGCTTCACCACCGTCGGCGGCTTCGTGATCGTGCACCCCACCAAGGCGATCGACGTCGCGCTGACTGGCACCAACCTGTTCAACGCCAAGGGCTTCCTGGACATCAACCAGGCAAGCATGCCCACCACCGGCATCGGCTGGGCGCGATCGGTGCAGGGCCGCACGCTCGCTGCCTCGGTGCGCTTCAACTTCTAGGTCTTCGCCCCCCGAAGAACCGCCTCGCCCGGTCGCTCCTCAGCGGCCGGGCGTTTTCTTGCGCCTCAGCGGGCGGCGACCGACTGGACGTGGAGTGCGGGAAACACGTCCTCGATCGGCTTGCTGTCGGGCAGCACATACACATAGCCGCCCTTGCCCTTGTACATCGGGCTCAGCAGCTTGGCGTAGAAGGTGGACGGCACGTTGATGCAGCCGAAGGTGATGCGGTTGTCGTCGGGGGTCGGCGAGGCGAGCCGTTCGCGGCGCTTCTCCTTGCGCGCCGCCGCCCCAGTCGGCACCGGGTGCAGCGCTACCGAAGTATAATAATCCACCCACAGCACCCGCTCCTTGCCGACCGCAAGGCCGAACTTGGCGAGATACCGCCCGGCGGGCGTGGTCTTCTCGGCGGGACCGATCTCGGAGAGCTGCTTGGCGCCGATCCCCGGCGTCGCATCGTCGCCGGGCGCGATGCCGATCAGCACCGGCACTGCCGCAAGTTGCTTGCCGTGAGCGTCGTAGAGGAACAGCGCGGCATGGGGCTTGTCGACGATCAGATAGGGCAGCCCGTGATTGTCACCAGCCGAAGACACCCAGTCGTGCACGCGCAGCGTCTCGGCCGAAGGCTGAAGCTTGGGCGCGTCGGGCTTGGCCGCCGCAGCCTTTGGCTTGGCGGGCGCATGCCTGCCCTTCTTGGGCGTGGCCTTTTTGGGGGCGGCGGCCTTGGGCTTGGCATCCTGGAGGGGAACAGCGGCGGCGGGGGGGACGAGCAGCGCCAGCCCGGCCAGCGCGAGCAATCCTTGGATCATCGATGTCTTCGCTCAATAAAAAGGGTGGCCGCCCCGAAGCGCGGCCACCCGGATCACGCGGCCCGAAGGCCGGTACGGCAGGCGCCGCTTAGTTGCGGGCGCGCTTGCGCGGCTTGGCGTTCTGCTGCTGGACCTGCTGCGAGAGCTGCTGGGTCTGCTGGTCGAGCGTGTCGACACGGCCGTTCAGCTGGTCGAGGCGCTGGCCGTTCTGCTGGGCCTGGCCGGCAGCGGCCTGGGCCTGCGACAGCGCCTGCTTGGCGGTGCCGTCGGTCTCCTGGAGGCGCGTCTCGAGCGCATCGACGCGCTGGCTCACCGGGGCGATCTGCTCGCGGACATACTTCTTGGTGGCGCAACCGCTCAGACCCACCGCGCCGATCATCAGCATGGCAACCGGAGCAAACTTCATACCAGTACGCATAAACACACCTTTCACTCGTTAAGAAAACTTAAGGCCGCTTCACCAAGCCGGAGCAACGGGCCCGCAACAATCCCGATTCGGTCCGGCTGTGCCGGATGTCCGTCGGACGGAGCCGGAGACGGGGCGAATCGTTCCCGCGTCACCGCTTGCGCCTCGGCTTGGGGCGCTCGGCGAAGGGATCGCGGGGAATCCCGTCGTCGCTCGCCGCCGCCTTGGCGGGACCGTGCTGGGCTGCGACGCAGCGCTGGAGTTCCGCCACCGCCGCGCCGCTGCCGTCCAGCGGCAGCCGTGCCACCGGCGTGGTGCCGCGATCGATGTGCAGCGCCTTGGATCCGGCGAAGGAGGTCGGAAACTTCGGATCGAACGCCGCGACGAAGCCCTGCTTGCCGTCCGCGACGATGCCGATCGCCTGGTGATTGGGATAGCCGCCCTGGGTGAGGCGGAACGTCAGCTTCAGCCGGTCCTGCGGGCGGATCGACCAATTCTCGTTGAGTACGGAGAAATGGTTGCTGCCGTCGCGATCCATGCCGAGCAGCAGCGTGGTGCTGCCGGGCTGGTCGAAGCTGCGGCTGATGAAACAGCCCGATCCGTCCTTGCTGGCGGCGATTGTCCAGTCGCCGAGCTGCTTGGCGGCATAGCCCTGCGCGGCGGCCGGAAGCGCAGACACCGTGCCGATTCCCAGCACCGCCGCCGCCCGCAGGATCGCACCCCGATGCGATCCCCTGGGGCGCGGCACGATGCGGCAGGGCGAGGTTGCTACGATCACATTCGGTTCCCTTAGGTTCGGCTCCATAACGTTCGACATGCAAAACGGTTCTACGCCGCGGCAACCGGATTCGCGTCAGGATGGGACAGCGCGTGCGTTGCAAGCGCCGAAGATGCTGCACCGCAAGATAATCCCACCCCTCCCCTAGGTACGTATCGATCTACCCTAGAAACGATTTAGTAGTGGTATGGGTATTGCAGAAGTTGTACCGTCACGCTGCGCAATCTGTTGCGCGGCGTCTTGGTACATCAACTGTCCTTAGCCGCAACAGCCAGCGCCATTCCGGCGTCAACAAGAATGCCTGCTAGACGACGTGTCACAACGACTCGCGCGGCGTTAGCATTCGTCCAAAGGAGAGCACCTGATGGAGACCGCAATCGTATCCCCATTTCAGTACTCGCTGATCTACAACGCCTTCTCGTTTACCTTCGCAACGATGGCGGCGGCGACCATTTACCTGTGGTTCGGGCGATCCCAGGTGTCCTCCGCCTACAAGAACGCGGTAACGATCTCCGGACTGGTCACGGCAATCGCGGCCTATCATTACTTCCGGATCTTCGAGAGCTGGGAATCGGCCTATCATTATCAGAACGGCGTCGTCACCGCGACCGGCATCGCGTTCAACGACGCCTATCGCTATGTCGACTGGCTGCTCACCGTTCCCTTGCTGCTGATCGAATTGGTGCTGGTGATGCGCCTCTCCCGCGAGGAAACCGTGCAGAAGGGCTGGCGGCTCGGCCTCGCCGCCGCGCTGATGATCGTGCTCGGCTATCCGGGCGAGATCGCCGCCGACATTCCCACCCGCGCGCTGTGGGGCACGCTCTCGGCGATTCCGTTCGTCTATATCGTCTGGGAACTGTTCAGCGGCCTGGGCAAGTCGATCGATCGCCAGCCGGAAGCGGTGCGCGGCCTGGTCAAGCAGGCACGGCTGCTGACCTTCGCATCCTGGGGCTTCTACCCGATCGTCTATATGGCGCCCTATGCGCAGATCACCGGCCCCGAGGCGCAGACGGTGATCCAGATCGGCTACACCATCGCCGACCTGGTGGCGAAGGCGGGCGTCGGCCTGCTGATCTTCGCGATCGCCCAGCGCAAGTCCGAGGTGGAAGGGCACGGCACGCCGCACGCGGCCTGATCCGTGACGCCCGCCGGCACACCCGCCCTGGACCCGGCCCTCCACGGCACCGTTCGGCCCCGCGCCCTCGCGCAGGACCGGGCGGTGCCCGGGCTTTTCTGGCTGGCGGCGATCGCCCTCGCCATCGCCGTTGGCGCAGGGATGGATTTGGGCGGTCCGCTGGCCACTCAGGCCGGCATGCTGCTAATGCTCGCCGGTGGCCTGCCGCATGGCGGGCACGACCTGCTGGCCGCCCGGCAGCGCTGGCGGATGCGCGGCGGCGCGCTGGCGTTGTTTCTCGCATGCTATGTCGCCGCTGCCGCCGCGATGGCGCTCGCCTGGTGGGCCGCGCCGCTGGCGGCAATGCTGGCCTTTCTCGCGCTGGCTGCCTGGCATTTTTCCGAGGATTGGGAGCTGCCGCGCGACCGGCTGCTACGCACGGCCGCGGGTCTGGCGCCGATCGCCGCGGCGGTGCTGGGGCAGCGGGCAGCCGTAGCGGCGCTGTTCGCGGCGATGACCGATCCGGCGACCGGCCGGCTCGCCGTCGCGCTGGTCACCCTGGTCGCGCCGGTCGCGCTGCTGGTGGCGGCGGTGGCGATCGCGGCGGCTTGGCAGGGCGGATCACGCCGCTGGGCCGCCGCCCAAGCCGCCGCGCTGCTACTGCTCGCGACCGCGCCGCCGACCCTCGCCTTCCCTACCTATTTCGCGCTGCTCCATTCGCGCCGCCACATCATCGCGATCCTCGACGAATTCGGCGCGCACTGCACGGCGCAACTCCATCCGGGCCTTTCCGCCGCGCTGCTGGCGCTGCTCGCCTGTGCCGGCTGGGCGCTGTTCAGCCCCCGCTTCGTCGATCTTGCCCATGGCATCGATCCGGCGCTCGCCTTCCAGCTGCTGTCGGTGGTGGCGGTGCCGCACCTGCTGTTCGCGGCGCTCGGTAATCTCAATCGCCCGCGCGACGGAGACGAATCCCCGCCCAACGCGTACAAGGCGGCATGACCAGCGCTGCCCCGCCCGCCCTGCTCGCCCCCGCGCCTTCGGGCGCGCATGCCACGCTCCGCATCGGCAAGTCCGTCTCGTTGGAGGCAAGTATCACCACCGGCGGACTGCTCGCCGTGGCCGCCATCGTCGCCAGCGCAGTGCTGGGATCCGCCACGATCGTGCGGGCGACGCAGCGCAGCCAAGGCAGGCTCCCGCCCCCGCCGTCCCCGGCGGCGTGAGGCGGGTTACTCCTCGCCCATCCGCAGTGCCGCGATGAAGGCTTCCTGCGGGATCTGCACGCTGCCGTACTCGCGCATCCGCTTCTTGCCTTCCTTCTGCTTGTCCAGCAGCTTCCGCTTGCGCGAGGCGTCGCCGCCATAGCATTTCGCGGTCACGTCCTTGCGCATCGCGGCGATGGTCTCGCGCGCGATCACCTTGCCGCCGATCGCCGCCTGGATCGGGATCTTGAACAGGTGGCGCGGGATCAGGTCCTTCAGGCGCTCGCACATGCCGCGGCCACGGCTCTCGGCGGTCGAGCGGTGGACGATCATGCTCAGCGCGTCGACCGGCTCATTGTTGACCAGGATGCCCATCTTGACGAGGTCGCCGGCGCGGTAGCCGATCTGCTCATAGTCGAAGCTCGCATAGCCGCGGCTGATCGACTTAAGGCGATCGTAGAAGTCGAACACCACTTCGTTGAGCGGCAGCTCATAGGTCAGCTGGGCGCGGCCGCCGACATAGGTGAGGTTCTTCTGGATGCCGCGGCGATCCTGGCAGAGCTTGAGGATCGGCCCCAGATATTCGTCGGGCATGTAGATCACCGCCTGGATCCAGGGCTCCTGGATCTCCTCGATCCGGTTGGGATCGGGCATGTCGGCGGGGTTGTGGAGCTCGATCTCCTTGCCCTCGGCCTCGCCGGCCGACTTGGTGAGCTTCATCTTGTAGACCACGCTCGGCGCGGTGGTGATGAGGTCGAGATCATACTCGCGCATCAGCCGCTCCTGGATGATCTCCAGGTGCAACAGGCCGAGGAAGCCGCAGCGAAAGCCGAAGCCGAGCGCGGCCGAGGTTTCCATCTCGAAGCTGAACGACGCGTCGTTGAGGCGCAGCTTGGAGATGCTCTCGCGCAGCTTCTCGAAGTCCGCCGCGTCGACCGGGAACAGGCCGCAGAACACCACCGGCTGGACTTCCTTGAAGCCCGGCAGCGGCTCGGCGGCGGGCTTCTTGGCGTCGGTCAGCGTGTCGCCGACGCGGGCCTGGGCCACTTCCTTGATCTGGGCGGTGATGAAGCCGATCTCACCGGGGCCGAGGTCGGGCAGCTGCTCGATCTTGGGGCGGAAGGCGCCGACGCGGTCGACCAGATGGGTCGTGCCGGTCTGCATGAACTTGACCTGCTGGCCCTTCTTGATCGAGCCGTCGATCACCCGGACGAGGATTACGACGCCGAGATAGGGGTCGTACCAGCTGTCGACCAGCATCGCCTTGAGCGGGGCGTTGGGATCACCCTTGGGCGACGGGATGCGCTCGACGATCGCGTCGAGGATCTCGTCGATGCCGATGCCGCTCTTGGCGCTGGCGAGGACGGCGTTGGAGGCATCGAGGCCGATCACGTCCTCGATCTCGGCGCGGACCTTCTCGGGCTCGGCCGAGGGCAGGTCGATCTTGTTGATCACGGGAATGATCTCGTGGTCGTGCTCGATCGACTGGTAGACATTCGCCAGCGTCTGCGCTTCCACGCCTTGCGCCGCGTCCACGACGAGCAGCGCGCCCTCGCAGGCGGCGAGGCTGCGGCTCACCTCATAGGCGAAGTCGACGTGACCGGGGGTGTCCATCAGGTTGAGGACATGGCCCTTCCATTCCAGGCGCACGGTCTGCGCCTTGATGGTGATCCCGCGCTCCTTCTCGATGTCCATGTTGTCGAGGACCTGCTCGGACATTTCGCGGTCGGCCAGGCCGCCGGTGCGCTGGATCAATCGATCGGCGAGCGTGGACTTGCCGTGGTCGATATGCGCGATGATCGAGAAGTTGCGGATCTTGGTGATGTCGGTTGCCATGATTCCGCGCGCGTTAGCAGCTTGGTGAGAAAAGCCAAAGTACCCGATTGTACGGTGTCGCTAGGCCGGGGCGATCCATTCTGTTACGGACGCGGCCGGGGGGCGGTCTTTTCCCACTTCGGGCCGCCTGGTTGTACAGGGAGGTTTTAGTATCATGATGAAGCAGTTGCTCGGCGCCGCCGGGGCGATGGCGTTGTGCGTGGGCGCGGTCCCCGCGCTCGCCCAGAGCAAGCCGACCAAGACCCAGCGCACGCAGGAACAGGCGATGCAGGACGTGCCGCATTGCGCACGCAAGCTGGGCACGCTCTCGATCGTCGACGGCGACGATCCCCGCGGCTGGACGCAATATTCGCTGGCGCCGCCGCAGAAGCTGCTCAAGGTACTGGTGCAGCGTTCGGGCTGCTTCAACCTTGTCGATCGCGGCTCGGGCCTGCAGGCGGCGCAGCTCGAGCGCAACATCGGCGGCGATCTCGGCCACCAGCGCGGCGCCAATGTCGGCCAGGGCCAGATCAAGGCGGCCGACTACGTCCTCGTCGCCGAGGTGCAGGCGTCCAACCGCAACGCAAGCGGCAGCGGCGTGGCCGGTGCGGCCGGCGGCATCATCGGCGGCCCGATCGGCGGCATCCTGGGCGGGATCAAGTCGCGTAAGATGGAAGCGAACACCGTCCTCTCGCTGACCAACGTCCGCACCACCGAGACGATCTCGACGCAGGAAGGCTATGCCTCGAAGAACAGCGTCAGCTGGGGCGCCGGCGGCGGCGTCGGCTTCATCGGCGGCGGCCTGGGCGCGGTCGGCGGCGGCTATGACAATACCGATATCGGCCGCATCGTGACGCTCGCCTTCATCGATGCCTATTCGAAGATGGTCAACGAGCTCGGCCTGGTCCAGCCGGGTGATGCCGGCACCGCACAGGCGGCGCCGACCAAGACTTTCACCGCCCAGGCGCCGGTAGCGATGCGCACCCTGCCTGCCGCGACCGGCAAGGTGATCCGCACGGTGCCCGTCGGCGCGATCCTCTATCCCACCGGCAAGAAGGACGGCCTGTGGTGGGAAGTCGCCGACGAGAACGACAATGTCGGCTGGGTGCTGAACACCAAGCTTGCTCCGTCGAACTGATCGGGCGCTGGTAAAAGAAAAAGGGCCGTCGCGGAGACCCCGCGGCGGCCCTTTTCTGTTGGCGTCCCGTCCGGGAGAAGCACCACCGCGCTCGGCTACCCCCGTCGTCATCCCCGCGAAGGCGGGGATCCATTCGCACTGAGGCCACGGTTCCTGCCCCCAGCGCACAGGGCAATGGATTCCCGCCTTCGCGGGAATGACGGAGGTTTTGGACTGCGGTCTCCCCGACACGAAGGCGGAGGCCCTCCCCGAACGGGAGAGGGCCTCCGGCCTACCCGCTTACTTGAACTTGCCGCTCAGCGAGACACCGAACACGCGCGGCTCGTTGAGCACGGCGGCGCGGTAGTTCTCGATCACGCCCTTGAGGTTCATCTCGTTGGTGAGGTTGCGCACGAAGCCCGCGATCTCCCAGGCGTCGTCCGGCGCGGCATAGCCGATCTTCAGGCCCCCTTCGAAGTTGCCGTTCGCGGTGAACTCCTTGGTCTCGTAGAGCACGAAGTTCGTGTAGCCCTGCAGGTTCCAGTCGGTCGAGACGAACACCCGGCCGCTATTGGCGAGCGGCACGTCGTACCGCGCGTTGAGGCTGAGGTTGTATTCCGGCGCGTTCGGCAGCGGGTTGCCGTCGATCTTGGCCAGGAACAGCGAGCCCTGCTTGCGCAGCGGATCGAGTACGGTGCAGGTCACCGCGCCGCCGAACGCGCAGACCTGCGCCTCGAGGTTCTTGTCGTCGATCTCGCTGTGCAGCAGGCTGAGGCCCGCCTGGATCGAGAGGTTGCGCACCGGCTTCCAGTCGAGATCGGCTTCCATGCCATAGGCCTTGGCCTTGTGCGCATTGAGCAGCACGCCGTTGCCGTTCAGGTCGTTGCCGTTCAGCTGAATGTCGTCGACCGTGTAGTAGAAGCCGGACAGGTTGAAGCGCAGCGTGCGGCCGATCTGGCTCTTCAGACCCGCTTCCCACGACAGGATCTTCTCCGACGTCGCGGTGGTGAAGTCCGAGTTGAACACCGCCGAACGGCCCTGGATGGTCGGCCCACGGAAGCCCTTGGCGACGCGGGCATAGACGCTGAGATCGGGGTTGATCTCGTAGCGCGCGCTCAGGTCCCAGCTCGGCTGCGTGTCCGAGAGGCGGACATGGCGTCGGCCGGTATAGGTGACCGCATTCGCGATGGTATTTGCCGTCTTCAGCAGGTCCGTGGTCTTGGTGTCCTCGGTCACGCGGCCACCCGCGGTGATCGTCAGCTTCGGCGTAACCGCATAGCTCGCCTGGCCGAACACCGCCCAGCTGGTGTTCATGTTGTGCAGCCGCACCCAGTTGTTCGGGTTGTTCGCGGTGCCGCTGAGGAAATAGGCGCGCTGGTAGAAATCGGTGATGTCGCGCGCGTCGAAATACATCGCGCCGACCTGCCACTTGAGCGGGCGGTTGCCGTTGCTGGCGACGCGGAACTCCTCGGTCCACTGGTCGAGGCCCTTCACCCGGCCCATCGACTCGCCGAAGCCGGCATTGCCGAAATCGGCCGCCGCACCGCCATCGGTGTCGCCGCGGCTATAGCCCGACAGCGTCTCGTAGCCGGTGATCGAGGTCAGCGTCACGCCGCCCAGATCCCAGTTGATGTGCACCGAGCCGCCAGCGGTCTTGTAGTTCTGCGGGTTGTCGGCGCCCTCGTCCCAACGCGCGCTGGTGAAGTCGGCGCCGTGGATCTTGTTCGAGCCCAGGTTCAGCGCGCCGCGGCGGAACACCGTCGCGGTGCCGTCATACCAGCGGGCATGGCCCGAGGCGAGGATCGACAGCGTCTCGCTCGGCGTGGCGAGCAGCTGCAGGCGCACGTCCTTCTCGTTGAAGCCGCCGGCGGCATCCTTGCGGCCGACGCGCGTGCCGTCGGCGCTCGGGCCGGTATAGCTGTTGTCGATATAATCGTCGCGGTGCTGGTAGAGTCCCGAAACGCGGAAGGCGAGCTTGTCCTGAATGATCGGACCGCCGACGCCCGCATCGACGTTGACGCTGTTATAGCTGCCATAGCTGGCGGTGCCGCGGCCCTCGAACTGCTGCGAGGGGCGGATCGAATCGAACTTGATGATGCCGGCGGTGGTGTTGCGACCGAACAGCGAGCCCTGGGGACCGCGCAGCACTTCGATCTGGTTCACGTCGAACACCGGGTTCGACTTCATCACGACGTGCTCAAGGACGATGTCGTCCTGGATGATCGAGACCGGCTGCGACGCGCCAAGGTAGAAATCGACGTTGCCCAGACCGCGAATATAGAAGCGAGGGAAGATGCGGCCGGTCGAGGATTCGACGTACAGGCCCGGCACCTTGCCCGAGAGCGCGAGCAGCGTGTCGTCGCCGCCGGCGGTATAGTCGCGCGCCTGCGACGCCGGCAATACCGCGACCGAGAGCGGCACGTCCTGCTGGTTTTCCGGGCGACGCTCGGCAGTGACGACGATTTCGCTCAGGCCGTCATTGCCCTGCGTATCCTGGGCGAAGGCGGCGTCGGCGGTGAACAGCGCGCCAAGGGCGGCGCCGATCAGCAGGCTGCGCTTGTCGCGCGCGAGATTCAGCATTGGTTTTCCCCGAATGGATATCTTGGTCTTCTGTATGGACGGCGCGCGAGAACGCAGCCCGGCCTTTCGCCGGCTGTCCTAACGACTTGATCCGTAGTTCCCCGTTGCCGTCGGGGGCGGCGCTAGGCTTGGATTGTGAACTTCCTGTGACGGAATTCCGGCCGTTGCCGGTTCCTCAGACCTGTTGCCCAAAAGCCTCGATCGCGGCGAGCGCGGCGGCGGTGCGTGCCTCCCCTTCCCCCTGCACCAGCGCCCAGCGAACGCCGCGCCGCTCCAGTTCGGCGCGTGAGAGATCGAAGAAGCGCTGCCGCAGTTCGCGGGTGCCGAACAGCCTTGTGCCGTCCGCCACCCAAGGCAGGTCGATGTCGAACAGCAGATAGACGTCCGCCGTGCCGGCCCAAGCGTCGAACCAGGGATCGCGGGTGCCGAACAGCATGTCCGCCCACACCGCGGTCATCAACGGATCGGTGTCGAGGATCAGCGGCGGCGGGGCCGTCTCCAGCATCATCTGCGTGCCGGCGTCGTGCGTCTTGGCGATCTCGACCAGGTCGCGCATCGTGAAATCGGTGCCGCGCGCCTCGGCATATTCGCGGCCATATTCGTCGAGCACGGTGCCGCCCAGCGCCTCGGCCAGCCGCGCGGCGACGGTGGTCTTGCCCGTGCTTTCGGGGCCGTGGAGGCAGATGGTACGGGGAATCATGTGCGGGCTTTGGTCCAGTCGATCGCTCCCCACACCGAAAGCGCGAGGAAAAGGCAATACAGACCTGCAGTCAGATGCAGGCCTTTCACCAGGAACAGTGGGATGGCGAGCAGGTCCACCGTGATCCATAGCGGCCAGCACTCCCAGGCGCGGCGCGACTGGAGAATCTGCGCGACGATGCTCAGCACCGCGATCGTCCCATCCCACCAGGGATAGGCCGCATCGGTGAGCCGGTGCATCAGCGCGCCCCAGCCGAGCGCGGCGAGCGCGGCGCCCGTCGCCCAGCCGAGCCGCGCGCGGTTCGGCAGCCGCACGACCGGGACCTCGCCAGCCTCCGCCTTGGCTTGGCGCCAGTTCCACCAACCATATCCGTTGACGACAAAGTAGAAGCCCTGGAGCAGCGCGTCGCTGTACAGCCGCGCCTGGAGGAAGATCCAGGCGTAGAGCGTCACCATCGCCAGCGCGAAGGGATAGTTCCACAGGCTCCGCCGCACGACCAGCGCGACATTGGCGAGCCCCAGCAGGGTGGCGACGGCTTCGATCGGCGACATGGGGGGTGAGGCTTATCGACGGGCCGGAGGGCGGTCGAGGGGCCCAATCGGTGCGATGCGGAAAAAAAGCGCGGGTTCGTCCTTTTGCTGCAACGAACCGCTTGACGGCTCGGCCAACCCACCCTTATAGGCGCGCCTCCAAGCTCAAGCCGGTCTGCTCCCGAAAGCATCGTAGACCGGACTCCGTCGGGGAGTAGCTCAGCCTGGTAGAGCACTGTCTTCGGGAGGCAGGGGCCGGAGGTTCGAATCCTCTCTCCCCGACCATTACTTGCATTTGGGATATAGCGGGTGACCTTCGGGTCGCCCGCTGCCCCTTTTCTCTCCTTCAGCTGAAACGCGGGGCCCCGCGCCTCAGCCGCTCTCGATCGGCATCAGGATCAGCGTGATCCGGTCATGGCCAACGGCGATGTCGAGCGCCTCGCCTGCCGTGACGTCGATCGGCGCTGGGAAGCTGTGCAGCACCTGCAGCCAGCCGCCGTCGTCATAGCCGTCCGGATGGTTGTCGAAGGTCACGCCGTCCCACAGATCGATGTGCATCCACTGGACGATGCCGATCGCCCGGCCGCTGGCGGTCACCGGAATGCGCAGCCGCGCGAGCGTCGCGTCATGCTTCTTCTGGGTGAGGTCCAGCCGCACCAGTTCCAGGTCGTCGGACAATCGCTGCCAGCCGGTCATCGTGCCGTGGATCGGCAGGCGCTGCGGCGCAAAGGCAGTGAAGGCGGAGAGGTCGAACCCCGACACGTCGCCGACAAAGGCATAGTCGGCGAGGTTATCGCTGGCGACGAGGCAACCCACCGCCGTCGCCGCCCGCGGGATGACGATCGCGTCGGGTGCAAGCAGGCGGCGATGCGCGTCCTCGAAGGTATCGAGCACCTTCTCGGTCAGCAGGTCGCTCGACAGGATTTCCGAGACCAGGATGTCCGCCGGTCCATCCAGCTCGGCACCAACGGCGAGTTCGGTCGAAGGCTTCGCATGAACGGTGATGCGGTCGGCATAGCCGTTCTGCGCGACGATAGACTGCGCCATCTCGGCGATTAGCGGCTCCATCTCGCAGGCGACGACCCTGCGCGCCCCTGCCCGCGCCGCCATCAACGACAGCAGCCCGCTGCCTGCGCCGATGTCGAGCACCCGCGCGCCCGGCCCGGCTACGGCGATCGCCGCCTTGATCGCCGCCTCGAACGCATCGTTGCGCGGCACGTCGTTCATCATCGGGATGTGCCAGAAGGGCACCGCCCCAGAGCCGAGCCTGCGGACCTGGTGCTGCAGGTGCAAATTGTCCGGCTGGAGCGCGAGCGCCCGGCGGAAAAGCTGCAACGCCTCCAGATTGCGGCCGACATCCGCCAGCACCACGGCAAGGTTGCCGAGCGCGGTCGGGTTTACCGGATCGAGCGCACAGGCGCGCTCCAGCGGCGCGATGGCTTCGTCGCTGCGGCCCAGCCAGTGGAGCGTCAGGCCCTTCTCGTGCAAGGCGACGGCGTGATCGGGTTCGATCGCAAGCAGTTCGTCCCAGGCGACCAGCGCATCCTCAGGTCGCGAGAGCCGGCCGAGCAGCCCCGCGAGCAGCGGCAGGATCTCTACCGCGCGATAGCCATGCGCGAGTGCAGCGCTATAGCGCCGCTCGGCCGCCTCCAGATCCCCCTGCTCGTGCAGCGCCATCGCCTCGGCGAGCGCGGTCCGGGCCTCGGTCAGGCGATCGGGGGACTCGAGGTCGGTCACGGGAACATCCTTAAGAGCTGGTAACGATACGGGTCGCTCGGGATAGGTGTTCGCGGGCTCGGGGGATAGTCCTTCCATTAAGCCCCTCCCCTTCAGGCGCATCAGGTCGGCGCTGCCCCCGGCAGCGCCTGAACAGCGCGGGGCGCTGGTCACCTGATGCGGGGTTGGGGTGGGGGCTGTGTCGCACCGAGACCAACCTTCGTTCTGGAATCCCTCCACCCCAACCCCTCCTCCAAGGAGGAGGGGCTAGAAAGTGAAACGCCGCCGACCCATGGGCCGACGGCGTCATAATCGCTATCCTGATAGCGGTCGTCAGAACTGGACGCGGCCGCCCAGCGAGAAGACGAACGCGCGCGCATTGCGCAGTTGGCCCTGGGTCAGGATCGTCGAACCCGCCGCGATCGTCGCCTTGTCGATCGGCGCATTGGCGAAGTCGACATAGTTGGCCGCGGCATCGAGCACGATGTTCTGCGTCACCGCATAGGAACCGCCTGCGCCGAAGTTCCAGCGATTGGCATCGGGCACGCGCGCGTCGCGCTGGCCGTTCTGGGTCGGCGTGGTCGCCCGCTGGACACCCGCGCGCAGCGTCAGCGCCGGCGAGACCATGTAGTCGACGCCGCCGGCATAGCTCCAGCTCTCGCGATAATTCTCCGGGATCGCCTGGTTCAGCGGCGCGCCGAGGCGGATCGCGTCGAACTTGTCCCAGTTATAGTGCACCACCTGGCCGTTGAGCGTCAGCTTGTCGGTGGCGCGCCAGCGCAGGCCGGCGATCTGCTGGGCGGGGGTGTAGAAGTCGGCGCGCACGTCCGACAGCGCGAGGTTGCCGGTCTGCAGCGGGCCGACCAGCCCACTCACCGTCAGGTCGCCCTTGAGCTTGTGGCGGATGGCGGACTTGTAGCTGAAGCCCGCGGTCACCCGTTCGCTGTGCATCTGGAAGCCGGCGCTCCAGCCCACATCCCAGCCGTCGCCCTTCAGTTCCTGGCGGCCGTCCGGCAGGCTGGCAGCCACGTTGGGCAATGCGTTGCTGAGGCTGGCATCGGTATATTCGACATTCGCCGCGGCGCCGACACGCAGCCAGTCCGTCACCGACACGGCGATCGAGGGCTGGATGTCGACGGTGCGCAGCCGGGTGCGGTCGGCGCTGTAGCGCGCCCAGCTGCTCGACGAATAATCGGTGGTGAAGCTGTAGGGCGAGGTCACCGCCAGGCCGAGGGCGATGCGGTGGCCGAGCGGTACCGCGACGGCACCCGAGGGCAGCACGCCGTTGTTGATGGGGTTGCGGCTGGTGCTCTCGCCGCCGATCGGCGTGAAGGCCGTGCTGCCCGGGCGGCGGATCAGCGTGCCGGTGTCGACCACTTCGCCGCGCGGCAGGATCGCCGCGGCGTTGAGGTTCACTTCGATGCGCTCGGCATCGGCGATCGCGGCGGGGTTCCACCACAGCGACGCGGCGCCGGTATCGGCCACTTCGCCGGAAAAGGCCCGGCCGGCACCGCGCGCCGACTGTTCCTGCAGATAGAAGGCCTGGGCATGGGCGGCACCGGCAAAGCCGGCGCTGGCCGCCAGCGTGGTGCCGGCGGTGAGGAGGAGGTGCAGTTTCTTCATGGTTTTTCTCACGCTACTGGGATTCGGGAACGGCGCCGTGGCGCCGCGTCAGCGAACCCGGGTCCAGGTCTGGGTACGGCAGAAGGGCTTGAACACACAGCCGCGCAGCTTGAGCTGGTCGGCACCGGCCAGGGTGATGTCGGCGGTGTAGGTCTTGCCGTCCTCGGCATTGTAGATCTTGCCGCCGCTCCAATTGCCGCCATCGGCGGTGAAGCCGCTCAGGATCTGCATCCCCTTCAGCGGCCGATTGCGAAGCTGCGCGTTCGAGTTCCTGGTATCGCGCAGATCGGGATTGGTGCGCAGCGCATCCGAGGTGAGAATCCGCCCGCAGATCGACGGACCGCAGCGCTGGATCTCAACGATCGCATTGCGCGTCTGGGTCTTCCAGCGGCCCTCGACACCCTCTCCGGCTTGCGGTGCTGCTACCAGCATCGCGGCAAGCAAACTTATCCACATACTTGTTTTTCCATTATTGCATGTTCCCGCCACGGTTTAACCGTGCCGAGGACAGACCCGGCGCATGTTTACGTTCCAGCCTCTCCTGGGCCGGAACCATACCCGATCCTCAAAGTTCCGCAATAACGGCTATGTTTCCGAAAATTTCAGCCAGGCTTCAGGCGGTGCGGCGGCGGTGCGCGATCCGGCGCGCGGTCTCGATCGGTGCGGCGAAGGAGGTACCGGTGCCGGTCACCGCGCGCCCGTCCGCCAGCGTGGTCGGCACGTCGACCCCGCGCTGCCAGACATAGAGATAGCCCTGCGCCTGGGGCTCGGGCCGGTTGGTGCCGGTCCAGGGCTGGCCCGCCGCATCGAGCGCACCGACCAGCACCGCATTGGGGAAGCCCTGCCGCGCCATGGCGAGGTTGCCGGGGTGCGGCAGGCCGTTGTTGCCGGCCGCCAGCACCACTACGATCCCCGCCGATGCCGCGTCGTGCACGGCGGCGGTGATCGCCGGATCGTCGGCCAGCGCCAGCGAGATGTTGATCGCATCCACCTTGAGCGCGATCGCCTTGCGGATCGCGGCGACGATCGGCGCGGCGCTCGGCTGGCACGGCGGATTGGCGCCCGGGCGGCAGCCGGCGGGATCGTCGATCCGCAGCGACACGATCGCCACTTCGCCCGACGCCGCGCGGCTGAGGATGGTGGCGACCATCGTGCCATGGTCGTAGCGCGGGCGGAAGGCCGGGCGGTCGCCGCCCGCCATGTCGTATTCGGCGATCAGCTTGCCGTGGAGCTCGGGCGTTTCCGCCACGCCGCTGTCGATGATCGCGACGCGCGGCGCCGCTGCCGGCGTGCTTCCCGCAACCGCTGCGAACAATGCGATCCCGAGCAGACCCATGCCCACCTCCGCCCATCTTTGCCCAACCTGAGAGCACGCTAGGCGGCAAGCGTTAACAAGGACTTCATCATGCCCCAGGGCTTGCACGTAGGTCGGCCGCGTGGCACCGGCGCGGATATCGGGGAGCAGCACCATGTCCAAGGCCACCCGCGCCACGCGGATGCTCGAAACGGCGAAGATCGACTTCACCGTGCACAGCTATGCCTATGATCCCGACGCGGACGCGATCGGGCTCCAAGCGGCCGAGGCGCTGGGCGAGCCGCCCGCCCGCGTGCTCAAGACGCTGATGGCTAAGGTGGACGGCAAGCCGGTGCTGGCCATCCTGCCCTCGGACCGGCAGGTGGCGATGAAGAAGCTGGCGGCGGCGATCGGCGGCAAATCGGCCGAGATGATGAAGCCGGCGGACGCCGAACGGCTCTCCGGCTACAAGGTGGGCGGCATCAGCCCGTTCGGGCAGATGAAAGCGCTGCCCGCGGTGATCGAGGAAACCGCTGTCAGCGAACCCTATGTCTTTATAAATGGCGGGCAACGAGGATTGCAGGTGCGGCTCGCCCCGCAGGATGCCGCGACGTTACTCCGGGCAACGGTAACCGGGATCATCGCCTGAGGGTCATAGCGGCTGCGCATGCCGCGCGGTTTCCTGCAGCAGCGCGACGACATGCTCGAGCAGCGCCGGCCGCCCCTTGGGGCCCTGCACCACCGTGGCATGGACATAGGCGTGGACCTTGGCGCGCAACCGCGCCTCGGCGCGCAGCCGCATCCAGTCGCTTGTCGGACCGACCCGCCCCAGCCCGCCGGCGATCGGCAAGCCCGTCGCAGCGCCGCGCACGAGCCCGGTGAGCGCGGCGCCGCCCGCCGCCGCCCAGTCGCCCAGCTCCTCCATCATGTCGCGCATCAGGTTGACGTCGACCGGCAACGGCTGCCATTGGAGATGATGAAAGGCGATCGGCGCCAGCGCGCGATCGGCCTCCTCGATAACCCGCCGGGCGAGCGGATCGGCGACCTGCCGCACCACGGGGGCGATGCGGGTAGCGACGAAGCGGGTCTGCTCGATCAGTCCGTCGCGCCAATCGGCCTGGGAGAGATCCGCATCGAAGCTCTCGACGAGGTCTGCCGCCGCCTGCTGCAGCACCGCGCGCGCCATCGCGACGTGCAGGTCGCGCCAGCGGCGGATCTCGCCGCGACCGAACCATCGCATCAGCACCACGGGGAGCGTACTCGCATCATCGCTGCGATCAGACCAGAAAAGCCGGGCAATCTCAACGCCCGGTGCCGAAAGCGGGGACGCCCGGCGGCACCGCGGCATTGCGCCAGCGCTCGACCGGCACCGTCTCCAGCTTGCCGTCCTTGGTCCGGCGGCGCTGGATGAGCGTCGCCTCCTGCTGCGCGGTGCCGCCGATCGTCGCGCGGGTGCGCACCCAGAAGCTGCTCGACTTGAACGAGGTGCCCCAGGGCAAAGTCGCATGCTGGTCGTCGAGATCCTTGAGCGTCAGGAAGCCCTGCCGCGCGCGCACCTGCAGCAATCGGCTGGCAATCAGCGGATCCTTGAACAGCATCTGCATCAGCTCGGGCTCGGCGGCGTTGAGGTTGATCGTGGTGATGCCGGGCAGCGCGGTCACCACCTTCTCCAGCCGGTCCGCCACCTTGGGATCGAGCCCGGCGAGGCGCAGCGGCCGCAGGTCGGTCACCGGCCCTTGCAGGCGGACATATTGGATCGCCGCCACTACCTGCTCAGGCGGCATGTCGATCTCGTTGGCGATGTCCTGGAGGAGCACCACCGCGCCCGCCTCGCCGCTGCGGACCGAGTTGATGTTGAAGCGCCCCTCGGCATCGCCGATCGCGAGATCAAAGGTCCCGCCCTCGATCGGGGCGGCAGTGGCGGCGAGCTTGGCCCAGGGTTCGCGGGCATGGTCCACATCGCCCGCCGTCTCGCCGTCTCGGCGGAGTGCGACCAGCGCGGAGAGCTCGCCGCCGCGCACGATCGCCTGCGCCCGCGCCGCCTCGCGCATGCGCAAACCTCGGTCAAGCGCCAGTTCCTCGCGGTCGATCATCAGCAGCACCAGGCCGCTGGCGATGGCGACGAACATCAGGACATTGACCAGGATCATGCCGCGCTCGTCGTCGCGGATTGGGCGCGAAGGGCTCATTGCGGCTGCGGCTCCTGCGCGCGCAGCGGCAGCGTCACCACCCGGTGGAGCGCCACCGGCGTGCCGCCCGGGCCGGCAGCCTGCACGTCGAGCGCAATCGCGCGCGGCCAGCGGGCCTTTGCCTCCTTGCTGTCGTCGACCGGCCAGCGATCGATCCAGGCGCCGTCCCAGAAGCGCCACCGCGCGGTGACCACGCCCGGCAGCAGCAGTTGCGGCGCGGGGGCGGCGCGGACCAGCGTACCGGCCGCCACTGCATAGCGCACGGTCGTCGCCGTGCCGCCGGTGCCGGGCGCGCTGCGCACGAAGGAGAGCTGGTCGCCCCGCCCCTCGATCGTCCCGCTCGCCACCTGGTCGAGATCGCTGGTCAGCACGAACATCGTCCGCTGGAGCGCTGCGAGCCGATCCAGCCGCGCCTCGGTGCGCCCGTTCACCCGCAGGATGCCGTCGACCAGCGCCAGCCCGGCCACCGCGATCAGCGCGAACAGCCCCAGCGAGATCATCAATTCGATCAGCGTGAAGCCGGACTCGCCGGCTTCGGGCTGCCTGGTCACGATCCCGAACTCACCGCGACGCTGGCATAGCCGTCGCGCGAGGCGACCACGATCGCGAAGTCGCGCGCCACCGATCCGTCGGTGCGGAAGCGCACCGGGCCGGTGACGCCATGGAAGCCCTTGGCGTCGACCAACCCGTTCATGTTCAGCGCATTGGCCTCGCGCAGCTTGTTGGCGACGCCGGCCGCGTCATAGGCGAGCGCGGTGATCGTGCCCGGATCACCGCCGTTCTTGGCGGCAAAGGCCTGGGCGAAGGTGGCAAACGCGCCCGGATCGGGGCAGGCCAGCCAGGTGCCGTCGAGCGCCTCCAGCGCGTCCGGCCGGTTGTCGAGGCCCTGCAGCGTGCCGAGCAACTGCACGCCGCTGCCCTTCAGCGCGCGCGCGGCGGCGAGCACGCCCTCGCCGCTCCCCGGCAGCAGCACCGCATCGGGGGCGTCGCCGGCTTGGGGTAAAGGCTGGCCCGGCTTCACCTGGAGCACGCGGAGGGAAAGGCCGATCTCACTCTCCATCCGCCCCGCCGCAAGGCTGGCGGCGGCGCACCAGGGCGAGCCGTCGTCGATCATCACCACCGATCGCACGCCGCGTGTCCGCGCATAGCGGAGCACCGCGCTGGTCACCTGTGCGGCGGTGATGCCGAAGATCCACACGCCGGGCTGGCGCAGCACCGAATCGTTGCTGAAGGAAATGACGGGCACGCGGTTCGCCACCGTGCTGCCCACCGCGGGCACTTCGGCGGCGGTGAGCGGGCCCAGGATCAGCGCCGGATGGCGGCGCAGCGCCTCGGCGGCGGCGCGCGCAGCACCCTCTGCGGTGCCGCCGGTATCGAAGCTTAGGACATAGTCCGCGTTTTCCGCGAGCAACGCGGCCTGCTGCATGCTACGGCCCAGCCCCGCCCTCGGTCCGTCGAGCGGGAGCAACAGGGCGATCGGACGCTTGTCCTTCTTCTCGCCCGCCCATGCGTTGGAGGATAGCGATGCCGCGGATAGGACGAGGCCCGAGGGCAACAGCCGCAGCAGGGACCGACGGTCCATTGCGAACTCCGGATTCAGCGAGTGAGGCACGGCGGCGTCTTATCCTCTTCGCCGGCTTGGGCATAGGGGCCTATGCGCTGGCGATGCTGGCCACCGCACCGGCGAGCCTGCTCGTCCGAAACGTGCCCTGGCGCAGCGGCGTGGCGGGGACGATCTGGAACGGCGAAGTGGGGGTGGCCGGGGGCAGCAAGCTGGAATGGCAGCTCGCGCCGCTCCGCTCGCTGACCAGCCTGGGGTTGGCGGCCGACTGGAAGGCGACCGGGCCGGATACCGATCTCGGCGGCCGCGCGCTGGTGCATCTGGGCGGGCGCACGGTGCTGGACCATGTGAGCGGTGCAGCCGATGCCAGCCTGCTCCAGGCGATCCAGCCCGACCTGCCCTTCACCTGCCAGCTGGTGATGCAGGTGGAGATGGCGAAGATCGCGGTGCGCGGGGGAAGCCAGATGCTCGACGGCAAGGTGACCACCGATCCGGGCAGCTGCCGCCCCAAGGCGGGTGGCGGATCAACCGCGGTACCGGCGCTGCTGCTGACGGCCGAGCATGTCGGCCCGCGCACGACGATCCGGCTGACTCCGGCGACGCAGCGGCGGCAGGTGCTGCTGGACGCGGTGCTGGGCGAGGACGGCGCGCTGGACCTCGGCATGAGCAAGGACGGCGCCGCGGCGCTGCCGTTCATAGGCCTGCCCGGCGGGGCAAGGATTCAGGGCCGGATGTAACTTAGCCCTCTCCCGCCTGCGGGAGGGGGTTGGGTGAGGGTGAGTCGTGCACGCCGGGCAAGGCGGCCAGTTGCAGCCGGATCGCTTCGAGAACGCCATCGAGATTGCCCAGCACGTCGGTGTTCCAGAACCGGATCACCCGATACCCCTGCCCCTCCAGCCAAGCCGTCCGCGCCCGATCGGGCTCCTCCGCATGCTGGCTGCCATCCAGCTCGATCACGAGCCCCTTCGCTGCGCACAGGAAGTCCACCACAGACGGACCCAGCGTCGCCTGGAAGCGGATCTTGTGCCCATCGACCTGCCGGTTCCGCACCCGCGCCCGCAGCGCCCGCTCCGCATCGGTCGCTTCGCGTCGAGGGGTCCTAGCATGCGGGTTCGTCGGACGTATCGTCGGCATCTCGCTTAGCTTCCCCCTGGCACCCTCACCCAACTCTCTCCCGCAGGCGGGAGAGGGCTTTTTAGGCTTTTACACCCCCACCAGGTTGTTGAGGTTGATGATCGGCAGCAGGATCGCGAGCACCATCAGCAGCACCAGGCCGCCCATCACCAGCAGCACCAGCGGCTCGACAAGGGCAACGAGTGTCGAGACCAGCGCGTCCAGCTCGCGCTCCAGCTCGCCCGAGGCGCGGCCGAGCGCGGGCGCGAGCTTGCCCGAGCTTTCGCCCGAGGCGACGATCGCGACCAGCATCGACGGGAAGATCTCCGCCTCCTGCATTGCGGCGCGCAGGCTGATCCCCTCGCGCACCCGCATCGCCACGCCCAGCGCCTTTTCCCGGACGAAATGGTTGGGCGTCACCGCCGCGGCGGCGTGCAGCGCCTCGACCAGCGGCACCGCGCTGCCCACCAGCGTCGCCAGGCTGCCGGCGAAGCGCGCGGCGTTCATCTGTCGGCTGAAGCGGCGGAACGGGCGGCGCTCGGCGAAGAAGCGGTGGACGCGCAGGCGGTTGGCCGGCACCCGCAGCCAGCGCCCGAACCCGACGATGCCGAGCCCGATCGCGATCAGCAGATACAGGCCGAAGCCTTGCAGGAACGCGCTGATCGCGATCAGCGCGCGGGTGAGCAGCGGCAGGTCGGCCCCGCGCGAGACGAACACCTTCACGATGTCCGGCACGACATAGACCATCAGCAGCACCATCATCCCGAACGACACCAGCGCCAGCAGCGCCGGGTAGAGCAATGCCAGCTGCAGCTTTTGGCCATTGGCCTGGCGGTTCTCGACGAACTCGGCGAGGTGGTTGAGCACGTCGGTCAGCCGCCCCGAGGCTTCGCCCGCCGCGACGGAGGCGCGGTAGAATTCGGGGAACGCCTTGGGGTGCTGGGCGAGCGCGGCGGCGAAGCTGCGCCCGTCGAGGATCGCGCCGCGCACGTCGAGCAGCAGCGAGCTGACCGCCGGCTGTTCGGACTGGCTGGCGACGAGGCGCAGCGCCTCCTCGATCGCGATGTCCGAGCCGACCAGCGTCGAGATCTGCCGGGTGACGGTGGCGAGCGCGCGGGCGCTCACCCCGCCGCGGCCGAAGCGCGGCAGGGTGATGGAGCCGATCGAGCGCCCGCGCTCGGCGGCGGGTTCAACGGAAAGCGGCAGCAGCGCCTGCTCGCGCAGCAGCGCGCGGGCGGCGGCGGGGCTGGAGGCCTCGATCACGCCGCGCCTGGCGGCACCGGTGCGGTCCGCCGCGCGATAGGCGAAGGCGGGCATCTAAAATCCTCCCCGGCACGGGGAGGGGGACCGCGCGGCGCAGCCGCGGGGTGGAGGGGGGGCTCCACAAGCGAGTCCGGTGGGGATGCCCCCCTCCACCATGCTTCGCATGGTCCCCCTCCCCGTTCCGGGGAGGATCTGGGGGCAGCTCACGCCTCGTCCCTCACGACGCGGGCGACTTCCTCCACCGTGGTCACCCCGGCCTGGAGCTTCGCCACACCGTCGTCGAGCAGGCTCGGATTGTCCGCCCGCGCATGGCGCTCGATCTCCGCCTCGCTGGCGCCGTCGTGAATCAGCTTCTGGAACGCCTCGTCCACAGCCACGACCTCGTAGAGCCCCGCGCGCCCGCGATAGCCCTCCTCATGGCACTGGTCGCAGCCGACCGCGCGCCACACCGGCGAGCCGGCCGGCAGCGCACCGCCCAGCAGCAGCGAATCCGCTTCGCTCGCCACATCCTCGCGTCGGCAGACAGGGCACAGCCGCCGCACCAGCCGCTGGGCGCACAGCCCCACGACCATCGGTGCGAGCAGATAGCGCTCCACGCCCATGTCGATCAGCCGGGTCACCGATCCGACCGCGCTGTTGGTGTGGAGCGTCGACAGCACGAAGTGCCCGGTCATCGCCGAGCGGACCGCCACCTGTGCGGTCTCCTGGTCGCGGATCTCGCCGACCATGATCACGTCGGGGTCCTGGCGCAGGATCGCGCGCAGGCCGCGGGCGAAGGTCATGTCGGTGCGCGGATTGACTTGGGTCTGCGCGACGCCGGGCAGCTCATATTCGATCGGGTCCTCGACCGTCATCACGTTGCGCTTGCGATCGTTCAATCGGGTCAGCGCGGTGTAGAGCGTGGTCGTCTTGCCCGAGCCCGTAGGCCCGGTGACGAGCAGGATGCCGTGCGGCCGTTCGAGGAGCCGCCCGAACACCGCCTGGTCACGCTCGCTCATACCGAGGCCGGAAAGGTCGAGCTTCAGCGAGCCCTTCTCCAGCAGACGCAGCACCACGCGCTCGCCATGCTGGGTCGGGATGGTGGAGACGCGGGCGTCGACATCATGCCCGCCGATGCGCAGCGTCACGCGGCCGTCCTGCGGCACGCGCCGCTCGGCGATGTCGAGCTTGGCCATCACCTTGATGCGACTGACTAGCAAAGGCGCCAGCGCGCGTGGCGGCTCGATCATGTCGCGCAGCACGCCGTCGATGCGGAAGCGGACGACGAGCCGCTTTTCCTGCGTCTCGACATGCACGTCCGACGCGCCTTCCTTCACCGCCTCCAGCAGCAGCGCATTGATCAGGCGGATCACCGGCGCGTCGTCGCGGGTGTCGAGCAGGTCGTCGACGCTTGCGGCACTGTCGGCGAGGGCAGCAAGGTCCATGTCGCCCAGATCGATGTCGGCGGCGGCGCCCCCTGCCCCGCCATAGGCCTGGCCCAGCGCGGTATCGAAGGCCGCGCCTTCCAGCTTCACGAAGCGCGCGCCGGGGGCCAGCCGCTGGACCTCCAGCAAGCCGTCGAGCGGCGCATCGGCGCGGTGGACGCACTCGATCCCCTGCGGCGTCTCGCGCAGCAGCACGCCGTGGCGGCGCGCGAAACTGTAGGGCAAGGTCGGCACGTCGAGGATCATTGGCCGAGCTCCACGGTGGCGGAGACATGGCCCGGCACACCAAGTCGCTGCAGGGTGACGCTGCGGATGCGCAAGTCACTGGTCGTTGTCACGTCCGCCAGCCAATGGACGAGCGCGTCATAGCTCGCATCCGCCACGCTGGCGCGCACGCCACCGGCGATCGGCGCGGTAGTCAGGGCGACGCCGAATGCGCCTGCGGACTGGGTGGCGATCACCTCGGGCGCGCCGGTCCGCCGCTGGGGCTTGACCGAGCTGAGCGAGCCCGCCGCGCGGATGCGGGCGTTGAGCGTCTCATAGGTACGGATATCGGCCAGCGCGGCTGCCCGGGCGCCCTGAATCGGCTTCACCACCCCGTAGACCAGCACGATTGCGGCGAGGAAGACCGCGAGGCCGGCGAGCATCGCCCGCTCGCGCGGGCTGCGCGCCTGCCACCAGATGCCGGTGCGGGACAGGCCGGCGTCGACCGTCGGCAGCTGGGTGCGGAGAAAATCGCTCATGCCGCGCTCGCCGTAATACGGATCGAGCCGTCTGGCGAGGCCGTCGCTTGCCCCTGGATGCGGCCGGCCCGCAGCGCCTCGGCGATGCGTGCGGCGAGATCGGGCGCACCGGGGTCGCACTCCATCGTCAGCACGCTGCCTTCATAGCGCACGGCACGCACCGCGATGCTGCCCGCGAGCGGATTGAGCGCAGACGACAGCCGCGCCAGCAGCGGCACGAAGCGATCGGGCGCGCGTGCCCCGCCCGTCGGCAACAGGTCGGTGACCTTGGCCTTGAGATCGCCGGTGAGATCGGTGCCCGGCGCTGCCACCGAGACCAGCGCGCGGGTCTCCGCCGCCCGTCGATCTGCGATAACGCGTAGCATTAGCGCATCTCCGCCCGCGATCGCGACATGCGCCGCCGCGCCGATTCCGAGGATCCAGCCGAGCCGTCTCCAGCCGCTCGACACGCCTTCCCGCCGTGCCGCGAAGGCGCCCTGCCGGAGATCGAGCTCGGCCACCGCAACCTCTGCCCGCGCCTCGTCGTCGCGCAGATCGGGTGTCGTGGCGTGCGCCTGAAGATCGCTTCCAAGCGGCTCGCCGAGATGGTGGATGCGCGGCCGCCCGGCCGCTTCCCAGGCCGAACCGAGCAGCGCGGCGGGCAGGGCAAAGCCCGTCCCGTCCGCCGCCAGCACCAGCGCGCGCCCGTCGCGGACCTCCACCGCCCAGCCCTCCACCGGGCGCGGGAGCAGCAGCACGTCGGGGACCATCGGCGCAGCGCCCAGGCCGTTCGCCTCCGCAAGCGCGACCCATTCGGCCATCGTCTCGGCGCGCACGACGCCGACCAGATAGCGGTTGGGCGCCTCGGCCGCCGCGGTCCGCGCACCGAGTGCCAGATGGAGCGATTCGATCGGCTCGGCGACCTGGTCCTCGATCGCGAAGGGCAGCGCTGCCAGTCGCCGAGCGCGATTCGGCAACGGCAGGTCGACGGCTAGCAGCCGTACCCGCTCGGTCGGCACGAGGATGGTTGCGGGTCCCTCGGCGGAGACTATGATCAGGCGGTCGCCCGCCAGCGTCCACACACCCCCGGCGTGCGGCGGCGGCAGGTCCGGCGTTCGGGCGCCGTGTGTCACAGAAGCTTCATGGGTGGGACGCATGAGGCAGGGATGCGCATAAGTTTGAAACCATTTTGTGACATCGCATCGCAGCGCGCCCCGCGCAAGCTCCGCCAGATCGGCGAGCACGAAGCCGGGCTGACGCTGATCGAGATGCTCATCGTTCTCGTGATCATCGCCGTGGTCGCGGGCCTCATCACCGCCAATGTGATCAACCGCCCCGACGAGGCGCGGGTGACCACCACCAAGGGCAACATCTCCAGCATCGAAGGCGCGCTGAAGATGTATCGCCTCGACAATGGCGACTATCCCACCACCGAGCAGGGCCTGAAGGCACTGGTGGAAAAGCCCACCATCCCGCCGGTGCCGGCAAACTGGGCGCAGGGCGGCTATCTCTCCGCGCCGCCGCTCGACGCCTGGGGCAAGCCGTACGAGTACAAGTCCGAAGGCGGCGGGTTCACCATTCGCTCGTTCGGCAAGGACGGCAAGCCGGGCGGCGAAGGCGTCGACGCCGATATCGAAGGCAAGGGCTGATGCTGCTCGGGGGGGCCGGCAGCGCTGCGCGTCGCGCCTCCCAGGCCGGCATGACGCTGATCGAGATGCTGATCGTCCTTGCGATCATCGGCGTCGCCGCGGGCGCGGTGACGCTGGGGATCGGCGCCGCGAGCCGCAAGCCGAGCGTCGAATCGGAAGCCCGCCGCCTCGCCTCCCGTCTGCAGGCCGCGGCCGACGACGCGATGCTGGGCGATCGGCTGGTCGCCTTCACCGCCGAGAAGCACGGTTATGGCTTTGCGACCATCGGTGCGAACGGCCGGATGGCGGCACGCACCGAGGGAGCCCTGGCCCCGCACACTCTGCCCGGCGGCATCACCCTGACGCTCGACACCCGCCCGCCGGTGGTGCTCGGCGTCGACGGATCGGGCAGGCCGATGGCCGCGTCGATCGACAATGGCAGCCAGCGCTGGCTGGTGCGCTACGACGGGCTGACCGCCAGCGCGCTCCCTGCCCCGACGCCCGTACCGACGAAGCCCCGATGAACGACGAGCGCGGCTTTTCGCTGATCGAGGCATTGGTGGCGCTGGCGGTGCTCGCCATCGCCACGGTGGGGCTGATGCGCACCGTGCAGACGCATATCGATTCTACCCGCGGGGTCGAGCGCCGCGCCGCCGCGATGTGGGTGGCGGAGAACCGGCTCGCCGAGCTCGAAGCCGGCATCGATGGTGCCAGCCAGGTAGAGATGCTGGGCGAGCGCTGGCGCATCGCGGTCGACAAGCGCAGCACCCAGGATCCGGAAATCGTGCGCGTTCGCATCAACGTGTTCCCGCTTGCCGAGAAGACGCCGCTTGCATCGCTCGACGGCTTCGTGGACGGACGGAAGGGATGACCCGCCTCGCCCTCACCCCGCGCCAGACCCGCACCGCGCTCGACCTGCTGACCGGCGCGATGGTCGTCTCGGTCGCGGTGGCGCTCGCCGGCCTCACCTGGCGGATCGCGGGCCATGCCGGCACCGGTGCGATCACCGTGCCCTCGGGCCGCACCGGCCCCGCCGTCGCGCCGGACATGGCGCCCGCCATCGCGCTCGCGCCGTTCGGCAAGCCGGTGGTCGTCGATGCGCCGCAGCCGACCTCGCTGCCGCTAGAACTGAAGGGCATCGTCGCAGCGATCCCGGCCGAGCTCTCGACCGCATTCATCGCGGTGAGCGGGGCGCCCGCCACGGGCTTCCGCGTCGGCCAGCAAGTGAACGGCGCGACGATCGCCGCGATCCAGCGCGACCGGGTGCTGTTCGACAATGGCGGGCGTCGCGAGTTCCTCGCCTTCCCCGATCCCAGCCTCTCCCCCGAGCAGCGCCAGGCCGCAGCCGCCGCCGCGCCCGCAGGCGAGGCGCCGCCCCCGGGTGCCGGCCCGGGCGTCCCGCCGCCGCCCGAACTGCCGGGCAACAGCGCCGCCGCACTGCAGAAACTGGGGGCCACCCAGACTGCCGATGGCTTCCGCATCGGTGCCAACGGGCCGCCGGGCATGCAGCCGGGCGACGTGATCACCTCGGTCAACGGCACGCAGATGACCGATACCCAGGCGGCCAACGCCGCCTTCGCCGCCGCGCAGGCCGCCGGCTCGGCCCAGATCCAGATATTGCGCGACGGACGGCGGATCACGCTGACCGTCCCGCTGCGCTAGATGAGAGAAAACCGCGTGAAGATTCGTCCCGCCCTCGCCTGCCTCGCGCTTGCGCCGATGCTCCTGGATCCGGTGCTGGTCGCCGCCCAGACCGCTGCCGCGCCGCAGGACGCCGCCGATGTGGTGATCAACATGCGCGGGGTGGAGATCGCCGACGTCGCCGACCAGATTTCGCGGATCACCGGCCGCACGCTGATCCTCGATCCCGCCGTGAAGGGCGTGGTGACCGTAACCTCGTCGAGCCCGCTGACGCCGGGCGGGGTGTGGGACCTGTTCCAGTCGGTGCTGCGTGCCAATGGCTATGCGGCGGTGCGTTCGGGCCGCGCCTGGCGCGTGGTGCCCGCCGCCAATGCCGTGCGCGACGGCGGACTGCCCGCGCGCGGCGCGGCAGGGCAGGAGCTGATGACGCGGATGGTCCGCCTGTCCAACGTGCCCTCGGCCGATGCCGCGCGCATCGCCCGGCCGCTGGTGGCAAGCTTCGGCAGCGTCGAGCCGCTGACAGCGCCGAACGCCGTCGTCATCACCGACTATGCCGACAATGTCCGCCGGATCGAATCGATCATCCGCCAGCTGGACGGCGGCGGCGGTGCGACCTTCGCGGCAATCGCGCTCAAGAATGGCAGCGCGCCTGCGGTCGCACAGGCGGTGCAGAATGTGCTGGGCGGCGACCAAGGCGGCGGCACCCGCGTCGCCGCCGACGAGCGCAGCAACACCGTGATCCTGCGCGGTACCCCCGCCTCGGTGGCAGAAGGGCGCCGCATTGTCGCCTCGCTCGACCTGCCCGGCGGCTCGACCCCGATCACCCGCATGTTCCGGCTCAACTACGCCGATGCCGAGACGGTGACCGACGTGCTGCGCGGCGTGCTGGGCCTGGGCGACAGCACCGACAATCCTGTCGCCAACAGCCTGTCGAACACCGCCACCAATCCCTTTGCGCGGCTCGCCAGCCAGAGCGCGCTGTCGAGCGCGGCAGCCGGCATGTCGAACGGCACGCCGGGATCGTCGGTCCCCACCGGCACCGGCGTGCAGGCGGCCACCGGCACCACCACGCCGATGATGCAGTCGACCACGCCGCAGACGCCCAAGGGCTTCGCGACTCCGGACCTTACGGTGCAGCCCGCGCCTGAACTCAACGCGATCGTGGTGCGCGGCGCGCCCAGCGCGATCGCCTCGATCGAGCCGCTCGTCCGCGACCTCGACGTGCGCCGCCCGCAGGTGCTGATCGAAGCCGCGATCGCCGAGATCACGGGCGACGATGCCGAACAGCTGGCGGTGCAGATCGGCACCAGCGGCGCCGTGCTCGATCGGGTGACCGGTGCCGGCACCTCGTTCGATTCCGGCGGCGCCTCGCTCGGCGCGGTGCTCACGGCACTGGGCGTACCCGCGGGCTCGCTGCTCGGCACCGGTGCGAGCGGGCTGACCGGCAACTTCAAGATCGGCGACAATTTCTCGGTGCTGCTCCAGGCGCTCGGCACCTCCAGCCGCGCTAACCTGCTGTCGACGCCGCAGATCACCGTGCTCGACAATGTCGCGGGCGAGTTCATCGCCGGCCAGAACGTGCCGTTCGTCACCGGCTCGATCCTCACCAATTCGAGCGCTGCGACGCCCTACAACACGATCGAGCGCAAGGACGTGGGCATCACCCTGCGGGTCCTCCCCCGCATCAACGCCGGCGACACGATCCGACTGCAGGTCAACCAGGAAGCGTCGTCGATCGCCAGCACCACCGTGTCGCGGGCGAGCGACCTGATCACCAACAAGCGCGCGATCAACACCACGGTCCTGGCCGACAACGGCTCGACGATCGTGCTCGGTGGCCTGACCAGCGACGACTATCAGGACGTGCGCCAGCAGGTGCCGGTGCTCGGCAACATCCCGCTGATCGGCGAGCTGTTCAAGGGGCGCAAGGAGCAGCACCAGAAGCGCACGCTGTTCATCTTCCTCAAGCCCACGATCCTCCGCGACGGCGCCGATGCGAGCGCCGCGGCGAAGGACCGCTATGCGCGGCTGCGCGCCGACGAGGCGGACAATGCCAAGCGCAACAGCCTGCTGCTCGCCCCCCCGCCCGCCCGGCTGAAGGTGGAGATCGACGGGATCTACTGAGCCGCCGGCTCGGGATCGGCGGCAGGCAGCGGCACCCGCGCCCGCTGCCCGCCCCGGCTGAACAGCGCTGCATCGATCGCCAGCGATTCCAGCCGCCAGCCATCGACGCTGTCGCCGATCGCAAGGCTGCGGCTGGTCCCCTGCGCCGTGCGGACCAGCGCCACCGCATCGCTGCCCAGCCTGCCGACGATCCCCGTCAGTTGCGGCGCGTCGGCCGGTAGCGCCTCGCCCTCGCCCGAGGGCGCAGTGAACAGCGGGCGGTCGAAGACATGGGTAAGCGGCGGCTCGGCGGCTGCCACTAGCGGCGGCAGCACGCGCGGCTTCCGGCTGGGTGACGTGGTGCCTGGCTGCAACAGCGCGACCGGCAGCGCGGCGGCCGCCAGCGCCGCTGCGCTCAGCGCGAGAAGCTGCGGGCGCGGGATCATCGTACCGCCCCCACCAGCACGCCGCTGAGACGCACCCCGCCCCCCGCCACCGCCTCGACGCGCCAGCTGTGGAAACGCAGCAGCGGCCGCTCCCGCTCGATCGCGTCGGCCAGCGCGAGCACCGCCTTTTCCGGCCCCGAGACGCGCAACTCCACCATCACCAGCGGCGCCGGCTGGGCGGCCGGCGCAAGCGCTTCCACCAGCACCCCGCCGCCATGTGCCAGCCGCTCGACGCGACCGCGGATCGCGCCGATCGCTTCCGCGCGCGGGAAGGCAAGGTCGGGCTGGAGAACAGCGGAGTCCGACGCCGGCGCGGCCAGGGCCGCTACTGCGGAAGCCCGCGCCGCCCGCGCCTTGGCGAGCCGCCCGAGCGCCGCGCCGGTCCACGGCGCGAGCAGCGCGGCCAGCAGCAGCCCGATCAGCACGCCCCAGAGGATCGGCCGCCGGCTCATCGCGCCACCTGCCGCAGCAGCACCAGCGTTCGCCCCTCGCCTTCCTGCTGCCGAACGTCGCGCAGCCCGGACAGGCCCGGCGCCCGGCGCAGTGCGCTGCGCAGCGCATCGGGATCACTGACCGATACCTCCAGCGCCAGCGCACCGTCCGCGCTGCGCTCGGCACGGATCAGCGCGGCATCCGCGGGCAAGGCCGCCGCAACCCGGTCCAGCAACGCGGCGGGACCGGGCCGCAGTATCGCAGCGGACAAGGTCGCGCGTGCCGCCTCGCGCTGCTGCGCGCGCAGATGGCGCGGCTCGAGCGTTGCTGCCATCCGCCTCGTCGCCCGCTCGCTGGCGCCGGACAGGAGGCCGGCACCCAGCATTGTGGCGAGCGGCCCCGCCACGATCAGCATCGCCAGGGCAGGCGTCACCCAGCGGGGACTCGTCAGCTTCGGCGACTCCGGATCCGCGCCTCGCCGCCCGCGACGCGAGGCGCGTACCCAGGCGCCCAACCGCGCGGCAAGGCTCGGTGGCAGCGAAGGATCGCTATTCCTGGCGTCCATGGTCATGCGGCTGCGCTTAGCTCGGGATGCCGCCGTGGCAAGTGTCACATGAACGCCGCCGTGGCGCCGTCGATCCGTCACGCAAAAGGCATCACCGTTTCACACGCGATCCCCATGGGCGGGCACGAACCGGGATCTGCACGCCCGGCCAACAGAGGGGACCCCAATGACCGACCTGATCGAGTCGCCGTTCGGCTATAGCGACGGCGACGTGGACACCAATCGCAGCGACGCCGTAACGCTGAACGAACTCGCCGACCAGCGCTATTCGCGCCGGACGCTGCTGCGCGGCTCGAGCGCGATCGTCGCCGCGACGATGGGCGGCTCGCTGCTTGCGGCGTGCGACAGCAACGATTTCAACAAGGACGCGGCCCCCACGGTCAGCGCCGGCGCGGCCGCGACGACCAGCGCCGGGCGCGTCGTGACCCTCACCGGCACCGCGACCGACGACAAGAGCGTCGGCGCGGTCTCGTGGACGCAGACCAGCGGCCCGACCGTGACGCTGACCGGAGCGGACACCAACACCGCGACCTTCCTCGCCCCCGCCGTCACCGCTGCGACCACGCTGACCTTCCAGTTCGCCGCGGCAGATGCGGGCGGCAAGACCGCCGTCTCCTCGACCACCGTCACGGTAAACCCGCCGGCGCTGGGCTTCACGGCGGTCGCCAAGAACAAGCTGGACGTGGTCACCGTGCCCGCCGGTTACACCGTCGGCGTGATCAACCGCACCGGCGATCCGATTGCCGCGGGCGTGCCGGCCTACAAGAATGACGGGACCGACACCAACTTTGCCCAGCGCATCGGCGATCATGGCGACGCGCTCTACTGGTACGGCCTCAGCGCCGACGGCACCGCACGCGACGCGACCAGCTCGACCCGCGGCCTGCTCGTGCAGAACCACGAGAACATCAATCAGCAATATCTGCACGTCGCCGGTGCGACCAGCTCCGGCGGCGTCCGCCCCGAAGCCGAAGCGCAGAAGGAAATCGACTGCCACGGCGTGTCGGTCACCGAACTCAGCGAGGGCACCGGCCGCGCCTGGAGCGTGAAGCAGGATTCGCGCTACAACCGCCGCATCACGCCGGCGACGCCGATGGTGTTCAACGGCCCGGCCAAGGGCTCGAACCTGCTCAAGACCGTCTATTCGCCGACCGGCGTGGCGGGTCGAGGCACGATCAACAACTGCGCCAACGGCACCACGCCCTGGGGCACCGCGATCACCTGCGAAGAAAATTGGGCCGGCTATTTCCGTCGCAGCGGCGACGGCGCCAATCGCAGCGCCAAGGAAGTGACCGCGCTCAGCCGCTACGGCGTGACCAGCAACACGGGCAGCTATGGCTGGTCGACGGTCGTTGCTGCCGACGCTGCCAACACGCTGTTCCGCCGCTGGGACGCGCGTGCCGGCACCGGCACCGCGACCGACGACTTCCGCAACGAGCCCAACCAGTTCGGCTGGGTCGTCGAGATCGATCCCTATGCGCCGACCTCCACGCCGCGCAAGCGCACCGCACTCGGCCGTCTCGGCCATGAAGGCTGCTGGCCCGGCGCGTTCGTCGCCGGCAAGAAGCCGGCCTGGTACATGGGCGACGACTCCCGCCGCGAATATATCTACAAGTTCGTGTCAGCGACCGCGTGGGTCGCAGCCGATGCCACCGCCACCGACCGCCTGGCGATGGGCGACAAGTATCTGGACGCCGGCACGCTCTACGTCGCCAAGTTCGCCGCCGACGGCACCGGCACCTGGCTGCCGCTGGTGTTCGGCCAGAACGGCATCGACGGCAGCAACGCCGCCTATGCCTTCGCCGATCAGGCCGACGTGCTGATCAACGCCCGCCTTGCCGCGGACGCGGTGGGCGCGACGCCGATGGATCGTCCGGAGTGGACCGCAGTCAACCCGGTTACCGGCGAGATCTACGTCACGCTGACCAACAACAACGCGGCCGGCCGCCCGCTGAACGGCACCGACGCGGCCAATCCGCGCCACTATAACGATCCGTACGGCACCGCGCAGACCGCCAATTACGGCAACCCGAACGGCCATGTGATCCGGATGAAGGAAACGGGCACCGAGGCGACCAGCTTCACCTGGGACATTTATGCCTTCGGTGCGGGCGCCGACCTGGACAAGACCAACATCAACCTCTCGTCACTCGACGACAGCAACGACTTCTCCAGTCCCGACGGCATGGCGTTCGCACGCTCGAGCCACGCCGGCGGCCAGGGCAAGCCGCTGATGTGGCTGCAGACCGACGACGGCGCCTACACCGACGTGACCAACTGCATGATGCTCGCCGCCCAGCCGGGCACGGTGGGCGACGGCGGCGCGCGGACGATCACCAACACCGGCTCGAACGGCGCGACCGCCACCCAGGCGACCCGCATCGGTGCGCCGCCGGGGGCGAATCTGCGCCGCTTCCTCGTCGGCCCGGTCGAATGCGAGATCACCGGCGTGGATTCGACGCCGGACGGCCGCACGCTGTTCGTCGGCATCCAGCATCCGGGCGAAGGCGCCACCAACCCCGCACAGCCGACCAGCCACTGGCCGGACAGCCAGGCCGGCGGAACCGTCGCGGCGACCGTCCGCCCGCGCTCGGCGGTGGTGGTGATCACCAAGAATGACGGCGGCGTCGTCGGCCTCTGAGGCCGGAAGCTGCCGAACGGAAAAGGGGAGGCCTTGCGGCCTCCCCTTTTTATTGCCCGCGCAAGGACCTTACCGCCTCACCGATCGGTGCGGCTGACGATCTTGGCGGTGCCGTCGGGCGTGATGGTGACCATGTGGGCGACGCCGCCGCTGCAATTGGCGCGCCACATCGGGCTCCCGTCCTGGTCGTCCAGGCGCTGCGAGCTTTCGACATGGTCGCATTTCAGCCCGGCATCCATGATCGCGCGGATGAACACGACGTTGCGCTGCGCGTCGTTCATCGCGATCACCTGCGCGGCGACGTTGTTGCCGACCGCGCCGTTCTCGACCACCGCGTTCGCCTCGGCGGCATTGTCGGCCGCGGCGTTGCCGACCGCCTCGCCGCCCTTGTTGCAGCCCGCCAGCGCCAGCACCGCCAGCGCGGGGAGAAGGATCTGTTTCATCATCGTCTGCCACTCCTGATCGCCCGGCGCGCGCTTTCCGCTGCGCCGGGCCCGTTCCACCTGATCGCCCAAGATTTTGCGATCGTGAAGGTTCCGTATCGAACGTCTGCCGTCAGTGCTGATACGCCTTGGGCAATGCGCCTTCCTCCGGCTTCCAGTAGCGATCGCGCAGCCGGGTCTGGCGAGTGGTGAGCGACTGCTCGATCCCGTCGACATACAGCTTCACCGGCATGCTGCCGATTTCCAGCGGATCGCCGTCCCAAACCACCACGTCACCGGCGCGGCCAGCCTTGAGCGAGCCATAGGCCTCGCCCATGCCCATCGCCTCGGCGGGCTTGGAGCTGATCGCCGCGAACGCCGCATCCCAGCTCAGCCCGGTGGCACCGGGCACGCGGGTGAGGGCCACCAGGTTGCCGGCGAACTGCTTCTCCAGCCGTGCCTGGCGCGCCTCGTCGTCGTTGATCGTGCCCACCCCGACCAGCACGCCCGCCGCCTGCATCCGGCCGATGTTCGACTGCGTGGCCGCCAGCTGCTCGAAGCTCGCCGGCAGATCGTTGAGCGCATTGGCGAGCACCGGCACACCGGCCGCGGCGATCTCCTTTGCCACGGTCCAGCCCTCAGTGGCGCCGACCAGCACCAGCTTCAGCCCCGGCGTCTCGCGCTTGAGCTGGAGCAGCACCAATATGTCCGACGCGCGCTCGACATGGACGAGCAGCGGCACCTTGCCCTGCACCACCGCCGCCAGCGCCTCGGCATCGGCGCGGGTGAGCAGCGCGTCCTTGCCGCGATCGGCAAAGCTCGCGGGATTACGGGCATAGTCGCGCGCTTCCAGCATTGCGTTGCGGAGCATCGCGATCGCCGCGGGGCGGCTGCCCCCGGCAACGCGGCCGCCGCTTTCCCCATATTCCATGAACTGGAAGGCGCGCGGACGGGCGACGGCGTGGAGATCGCTGCGGGTATCGATCACCGCGCCCTGGCCGGCGAAGATCGATCCCTTGCTGACGTCCGGTGCGACCACGGCGCGGGTGACACCGTCGGCCCGGTTGATCGCGATCGGCGTCGCGCGCGGGTTGACCGCGGGCGTCACGTCGAGCGCGGCGTTGAACGGCGAGCTGCCGGCGGCCGTGTCGTTGGTCACGCCGACGCCGTCGACCTCGACGATGCCCATGCGCGTGAAGCCCGCGAAGATGCCCGGCGTCACATAGCGCCCGCCGGCATCGACCACCGCGACACCGGCGGGTACGGCCACGCCGCGGCCCGCCGCGACGACCTTGCCGCCGCGCACCACCACCGTGCCGCCCTCGACGGGGGCCGAACCGTCGCCGATCACCAGCTTGGCATTGGTGATCGCCACATCCTGCGCCATCGCAGGCGCCGCGAGCGCCACACAGGCCGCCGCGGCGAGAAACAGGGTCTTGCTCACTTCACATCCCCCTCGCCCGGCTGGCCGAGCTCGAAATCGGAAACCGGACGGCGCTTGGGATCCTTGGCGTCATAAAGCAGCGCCCCGTCGACCCAGACCATTTCCGGCCGGGTGTAGACGCTGAACGGATTGCCGTTCCACAGCACCACGTCCGCCATCTTGCCCGCGCGCAGGCTGCCGGTCTGGTCGGAGATGCCCAGCGCGATCGCCGGGTTGATCGACAGCCACTTCCACGCCGTCGCTTCGGACACGTCGAAACCGGCGCGGATCGCCGATGCGCGCGCCTTGGCGACTTCCTGGTTAAGCCGCTGGATGCCGTTGGCGTCGTCCGAATGGATCATCCCGCAGGCGCCTTCCTTCTCGAGGATGGCGAGGTTCTCGGGCACCGCGTCGTAGGATTCCATCTTGAAGCCGTACCAGTCGGCCCAGACGGCGGCGCAGGTGGCGTTCGCCTTCAGCAGATCGGCGATCTTGTAGGCTTCGACCGCGTGGTGGAACGCCGAGACGTGGTAGCCGAACTCCTTGGCCATATCCATGACATTGGCCATTTCGTCGGCGCGGTAGCAGTGGTTCTGCACGCGGATCTCGCCTTCGAGCACGCCGCGCAGCGTGTCCATCGCGATGTCCCTGCCCGGTGCCTCGCCGCCGTCCTTCTCATACTTGTCCCAGCGGCGCTTGTATTCCACCGCCTTTGCCCAGGTCTGGCGATCAACGGCGATGTTGCCCATCCGGGTGGAAGGCTCGCGGCCGCGGCTACCATAGACGCGCTTGGGATTCTCGCCGCACGCCATCTTCAGGCCATAGGGCGCGCCGGGGAACTTCATGCCCTGCATGGTGCGGGCATAGACGTTCTTGAGCACCACCGAGCGGCCGCCGAACAGGTTGGCCGAGCCCGGCAGGATCTGCAGCGTCGTCACGCCGCCATTGGCCAGCGCGCGGCTGAAGCCCGGATCCTGCGGCCACACGCTGTGCTCGGCCCAGACATCGGCGGTGACCGGCGAGGTCGCCTCATTGCCGTCGGACAGCGCGTCGACGCCGGGCGAGGGATAGTCGCCGAGATGGCTGTGGATGTCGATCACGCCCGGCGTCACGTACTTGCCCTGCCCGTCGATCACCGTCACGCCCGGCTCGGCGGTGAGGCTCTGGCCGACTGCGACGATCTTGCCGTCGCGGAACAGCACCGCCCCCTTGTCGATCCGGCCGCCCTCGCCATCGAGGATGGTGACGTTGGTCAGCAGCGTCGGCACGCCGGGATAGCGGCGATAGGTGGAGGGATAGGGATCGTGGCTATACCCCTTGCCGAGGCCCGGCCCCTTTTGCGCGGGCGTGGAGGAGGCGCTGGCGGGCTTGCCGCCACTTCCCCCGCAGGCGGTGAGGGCGACGCAGACGGCCGCCATGGCGAAGCTTCGGATCAAGCGTGACTCCCTGATGTTCTTGTGATGGTCCCCGTCTAATTGATTGCCCTGCCCACGGGTTTTGGCAAGCACCTCCAGGAAACAGATGCCGGAATCGAGGGAATTCCGTGCATCTCCCTATGGCTTTTCATGTAAAATTAACCGATGCTGAGCACATCGTGGCCTCGGCTTCGACCTGTGCAGGGGCAGGTGGTTTGCACGTTGGAAGAATAGATAGACACGCGGCAAGCCGTAGCGGGCCGTCCATGAACGTCCCGACGGCCATCATCCTGGCCGGCATCGCGTTATTGTGTGGTCTCGCCACGCTGGCAGGCTGGGCGCTCGGCATTCCGATCCTGCACCGCTTCCTGCCCCGCGCCTATCCGATGTGGCCGGCGGCCGCGATCGGCTATATCTTCGTCGCACTGGGCGTGCTGACCGATCATGCGCGCCGGCCGCGCCTCGCCCTGTCCTTCTACCTTGCGGCGATGGCGGTGGGCGTGATCGGTACCCTGCAGCCCGTCCTGGAGCCATGGATCGACCTAGGCCAACTGATCTTCGCCGATCGCGTGATGGCGCTGGGGCTGCAGCATGCCGGTCGCCCCGGCGTGAACGCCATCGTCTTCCTGCTGATGCTGCCGATCGCGGCCTTTGCCTCGCGCAGCAAATGGCGGCTGCTGCGCGAAGTGGCGCCGCTGGTGGCAATAGCCCCGCTGGCGCTGGCGCTGGCGTCGGCGACCGGCATGATGCTGTCCGACGATCCGTCGTCGGTGAATCTCGGACTCCGGGCCTCGGTGCCGGGCACGATCATGGCGCTGTCGCTGACTGCCGCCATCCTGCTCGGGCACTGGCGCGTGGATTCGCAGCGATCCAGCCGGATCGAGCGATCCGACCCGGTCGCGATCAAGACGGTGGTAGCCGGCGCGATCCTGCTGCCCGCCCTGCCCGCCACGATCGAGCTGCTGCTGGAACGGGGCACCCAAGGCGAGCCGATCACCAGCCACCTGGTGCTGGGCGTGTTCAACATCCTGGCGATCGGCCTGATCGCCTATTGGGCGGTAAACCGTGTCGGACGCGAGCAGGTCGCCCGCGCCGAACTGAGCCTTGCGCTCGACGGTGCGACGGTGGTGATGACCGATGCGCGGGGCCGCATCATCCACTGGTCGCTCGGCTGCCAGCAGCTCTATGGCTGGACCGAGGCCGAGGCGCTGGGCGAAAATCTCTACATGCTGCTCCGCGCCCAATGCCCCAACTGGAACAGCAGCTATGCCCTGCCCGATGCCGACGGCGCGCAGGAGCTGATCGAGCAGCGCAAGGACGGCAGCCAGCTCCACGTCATCGAGCGGCTGCTGCGCTCCGCCACGCCCACCCGCGGCGCGATCGTCGTCCACAGCATCCTCGACATCTCCGAGCGCGTCTCGGCGCTCCGCGCGCTGCGGGCGAGCGAGGAACGGCTCGCCCAGGCGACCGCCGCGCACGAACTCGGCATCTTCGACTGGGACGTCGGCAGCGATCACATCAACTGGTCGCCGGGCACCGAGCAACGGCTGGGGCTGCCGCTGGGATCGCTCTCCAGCTTCGAATCCTGGAAGCAACTGATCGACCCGGACGACCTGGAGAGCCTCAGGGCGACCGTGATCGAGGCCGTTGCCGAGCGCGCGGAACGCTTTGCCTTCCGCTATCGCCTCACCGGCTGCAAGGGCACCGAGCGGACGCTGGAGGGCTCGGCACGCTGCTTCTACAATTCCGCCGGCGACCTCATCCGCGTCGTCGGCGCGGCGCTCGACATCACCGAGCGCGACGAGCACGAAGCCGCCCTTCGCCGGCGCGAGGCGCAGCTGCGCACGGTGCTGGAGACGGTGCCCGATGCGATGATCGTACTCTCCGGCGACGGATCGATCCTCCAGTTCAGCGCGGCCGCGGAGGAGCTCTGGGGGTATCGCGCCTCGGAAGTGGTCGGCCGCGACTTTACCATGCTCATTCCCGCCGACGAGGTAGAGACCGACCAGGAAGTGCTGCACCGCTTCGTCCAGACCGGCGAAGGCCTGGTGGGCGAAGTGCTCGTCGGGACCGCGCAGACCGCCGACGGGCGCCGCTTCCCCGCCGAGATGCGCGCCGGGGCCGCGCGCAGCGACGGCCATCTGCTGATCACGGTGTTCGTCCGCGACCTGACCGAGCGGGTCGCCACCGAGCAGCGGCTCAGCGAACTCAACAACGAGATCGCACACGTCTCCCGCCAGAGCGCCATGAGCGAAATGGCCGCGGACCTCGCGCACGAGCTCAACCAGCCACTGAGCGCCACCGCCAATTTCCTCGCCGCCGCGCGCATGCTGATCGAGCGCGGAGAAGGCGGTCCCCGCGTCACCGATCTGCTGCGCATGGGCTCCGAACAGACCCAGCGCGCCGGCGAGATCATCCGCCGGCTGCGCGCCTTCGTCGCCCGCGGCGAAGTGGAGATGCGGGTGGAGTCTGTGGAGCGAACGGTGCGCGACGCGGTGGAACTCGTGCTGGTCGGCACCGGCCATTTCAATCTGCGGGTGAGCTTTCATCTCGACCCTGCCGCGCGCTTCATCCTGGCCGACCGCATCCAGGTGCAGCAAGTTCTGGTTAACCTGTTGCGCAATGCCGTGCAGGCATTAAAGCTTGTTGAGCCCGATGATCGACAGATCACGATCACGTCCGAGAAGCTGCCCGACCAGATGATAGCGATCACAGTTACGGATAGTGGACCAGGCCTCCCCGAACATGTCTTGGAAACTCTTTTTTCGCGGTTCAGCACGACAAAGGGAGGTGCAGGCGGAATGGGTATTGGACTTTCGATCAGCAAACGCATTATCGAAGGCCATGGGGGGACGCTGAGTGCGGAAAACGCGCCGGGGAGTGGCGCGTCGTTCCGCTTTACCTTGCCCGGTATCGAAGAAGGTGAAGAATAATGACCCGAACGATCTACATCGTCGATGACGACGATGCCGTCCGTGCGTCGCTGCACAGTCTGCTCTCGGTCCGCCCGGACCTGATCGTGCGCGGCTATCGCTCGGGCGATGCGTTTCTGGAGCAGGAGGCCGAGCTCGATCCGGGCGTGGTGCTGCTCGATTTCCACATGCCGGGCTCGAGCGGGCTCGACGTGCTGCTCAAGCTCGATCGCTCGCCGAAATTCGTGCCGATCGTTCTCACCGGGCAGGGAAATGTCGGCTTGGCGGTGCAGGCGATGAAGGCCGGCGCGCTCGACTTCATCGAAAAGCCCTATGAGGCCGAATTCCTGCTCAAGGTGATCGATCAGGCCTTCTCCAAGCTGGAAGAGGATGGCGAGGCCGCCGCGCGCACCGCGACCGCCGAAGCCAAGATCGCCAAGCTCTCCCCGCGCGAGACCGACGTGCTGAAGGGGCTGATCGAAGGGCGATCCAACAAGATCATCGCCTATGAGCTCGACATCAGCCCCCGCACGGTGGAGATCTATCGTGCCAATCTGATGGAGAAGCTGGAAGTTCGCAGCCTGTCCGAAGCGCTGCGGATCGCCTTCGCGGCGGGGTTGTTCCCCAAGGGGTGACTTAGAGCGAGATCATAGGATCTCGCTCTAGTGCACCGCCCCGCCATCACGCAGCAGTGCGGCGATCGCGGCGGCGGGTTCCTCGGCGGTGACATGGTGCAGATGCGGCGCGGTCACCGCCTTATCACCCCCCAGGATGATCAGCCGGTGCCACAGCGGATCGGCTGCCAGCGCGGCAAGACCGCCGGGATGCTCCTCGGTGGCCGCGGCATCGGCAACCAGCACCGGCGCGGTGCCGCCCAGCCGCGTGATACGGCCCGCGTCCACCTGCTCCATGCTCACCACGTCGATTCCGGAGAGCGCCAGTCGCGCGGCGAGCAGGCTGCGCAGGCTGGCTTCGCGGACCATCAGGATCACCAGCATGTTGAGCACCATCGCCATAAGCCTTTGTTACGCGTTCGTTTCCGACCATATTCCGGATTGTGGCAGATAGCCACAGGTATCGCTTTGGTCCGGTCGTACCGCGTTCAGAACTTGAACACCAGATCGGCATAGCCATAGCGCGCATCGCCGCTGTGCGGGGCGTTCGGGGCGCTGGTGAGGAAGCGGCCCTTGGCGAGATAGGCGGCACCGATCTCGGCACGCAGGCGATCGGGAATCAGCGAACGGCGTACGCGCACTTCCATTTCCGTGCCGGCGTGGCGGCCCGAGGCGCCCGTCTTGTCGCGCACGCTGGTGAAGGCGAAGGTGTCGGTGCGGTCGGCAAGCCACAGGCCGCGTACCGCCCCCATCAGATCCAGCCGCTTGGAGGGCTTGACCTCGATGCGGATGCCCGGCGAGACGAGGTTCGCCAGCCCGACCGGACCGAACAGCGACGCGGGGCCGTAATCGGCGCGCCGGGCGCCATACAGCGAATCGAATCGGCCATAGGCGGGGTTGGCGCCGTCGCCGCTCGCATAGTCGAAGAAGCCGGAGATGCGCGGCGTCCACTTCTTGGCGATCGTGTAGCCGCTTTCGATGTGAACGAAACCGGCGCGGACCGGCAGGCCCTTGCGATCCGTCACCGCGTTGGTGACACGCGCCTCGCCCCGCTGGAGCGCGGCTTCGCCTTCGATGTCGAACTTGCCCTTGGCGGGTGCGCGACGGAGGCGAAGACCAAAGGTCACCAGTCGGCGATCCCGGGTCTGATACCCCGGGCGATCCTGCTCGGCGAGGCGATAGACATAGCCGCCCACGCTCAGCTTATGGCCGATATCGGCGAGGTTGCCGTCGGCGCCGTAGAACACGGTGCCGGTGTTGACGTGATCGAGCTCGACCTTGTTGTCGTAGATCCCGTCCAACGTGCTGGGCAGCGCGTCGATGGGATGGGTCCAAAACAGGACCAACTCGTCCTTCTTCTTGGTCCGATATTCCACGCGACCGCCCAGATAGGACGGGAAGGTGTTGCCGAAGTCGGCGCGCGCGATCAGTCGCTGGGCACCGAAGGTCATGGTGAAGCGGCCGGCCAGCGCGGTCAGGCTGTCCTTCTTGCCGAGGACATTGTGCAGCTTGTAGCTGACGAACGCCTGGAGCGGCTCGACCGTGTTGACGTCGCTGGCCTTGACCGAGCTGTTATGCCCCTCGCCATAGCCGCGAGCATCGAGCAACTCGCCGGTGACATTCAGGTCGCCCCAGTCGAGCTTGGCGGCGACCAGGGTGCGCAGCGACGCGAAGGCGATGCTGTTGTCGACCTTGGGGCGGAACTGGCCGTCAATGCCTTCCATGCGCGCGCGGACGCTGCCCTCGATGCTCAATTTGGGACCTGCGGGCGCGGACTTGGGCGCCGGAGCGGACGGCTTGGTCTGCGCATGCGCGGCACCCGACACGAGAAGCAGCGCGAAGCCGATGCTCCGCCAACAATTTTCGCTATTCCGAATGCCGTACACTTGCGCGCTCCTGCCGCCCCTCATTTGTTGCACTTATAGAATGGAACCCTGCGGTCCCTGCCGGGCGCGAGTGCGTACCAGGAGTTTTCCGGAAGTAGCGGGCCGTCCATCCGTAATCGCCACAGACCGGAGCATGGAAAAACCCGCCTATAATAGGGAGCACGTCGCATTCGCGGCGCCCTAATCGCTTCGACGGACGTTCGGAGCCTGCGGATGGAACGCTACATGTTCGCATTTCTCGACGATTGGCCTCTCACCAAAAAGATGCTGGCAGCCTTCAGTTTTCTCGGCCTGCTGCTGGTCGGCCTCGCGATCAACGGGTGGGTCTCCAATCGCGACCTCACCAGCATCGCCCGCAAGCATGTCGAAGTGAGCGTCGCCGGCATGTCGAACATGAGCGACGTGATCAGCGACATCAAAGAGATGCGGATCATCGTCTACAGCCATTACAACGCGCTGACCGATGAGGAGCGCGCCAAGCTGCAGAAGCGCCTCGATACCGCCTCCGAAGAACTGGACAAGGATCTCAAGGCTTTCGCCGCCGTCGCAGATCCCTCCATGGCCAGCGACATCGCGCGGATGACGACGATCAAGGGCCAGCTCGACGAAACCAACCGCCGCATCTTCGAGGCGGACGTCGTCGACAAGGAACGCGGGCTGAAGCTGATCAAGGGCGAAGGCAAGGAACGCTCGCACGACGCGCTCGATCAGGCGCAGAAGATTCTCGATGCGCTGCGCAAGGCCTCCGAGGAAGCCAATGCCCGCGGCAACTCCTCGGCATTCACCGCGCTGATCCTGACGATCGGGCTGTCGATGATCTCGATCGCGGCACTCGGCGTGGTGTGGCTGGTGATCAACCGCACCATCGCCCAGCCGATGGCCGCGCTCGCCCACGTCACCAAGACGCTGGCCGAAGGCGGTTCCGCCTCGGTGCCCAGCCTGGGCCGCGGCGACGAACTGGGTGAGATCGCCCGCGCCGTCGAACAGTTCCGCCTCTCCGCGCAGGAGCGCGCCCAGATCGATGCGCGCGCCGCAGCCGAGCAGCAGATGGTGACCAACACCGTCCGCGAAAGCCTGGTGCGCGTCGCGCAGGGCGACTTGACCGCCGACGTTACCGCGGACTTCCCCGCCGCCTATGCCGAACTCAAGGCGAACCTGAACGAGGCGCTTTCGTCGCTGCGCGAACTGATCGGATCGGTGACCGCTTCGACCCAGCGCATCCGCACGGGTTCGAGCGAAATCGCCCAGGCGAGCGAAGACCTCGCCCGCCGCACCGAAGCCAATGCCGCCGCGCTCGAGCAAACCGCCGCCGCCGTCACCCAGATGGACCAGCGGCTGAAGGCGACGGCTACCGCGGCCAGCAGCACGGTGCAGCGCGCCGACCAGGCGATCAGCGTCGTCTCGTCGGGCCGCAGCACCGCCGACGAAGCGGTGCAGGCGATGACCCGCGTCTCCGAAAGCGCCAAGGGCATCGACAGCGTGATCGAAGGCCTCGACAAGATCGCCTTCCAGACGCGGGTTCTTGCGATGAACGCCGCCGTTGAGGCTGGGCGTGCCGGCGAAGCCGGTCGCGGCTTCGCGGTCGTCGCCGACCTCGTCTCGGCGCTCGCGATGCGCGCCGAGGAAGAAGCCGGCCGCGCCCGCGATCAGCTCACCGCGACCCAGGCGGATATCGTCACCGCCGTCGGCATGGTCGAGAAGGTGGACGGCGCGCTGTCCAACATCTCGAGCGACGTCGGCGAGGTGCACCAGCTGCTCGGCAGGATCGCGAGCGACAATCAGGCGCAGTCCTCGGCGATCTCCGAAATCTCGGATACGATCGGCACGATGGACCAGTCGACCCAGCAGAACGCGGCGATGGTGGAGGAAACCTCGGCCGCCGCCCGCAACCTCACTTCCGAGGTGGCATCGCTGGCCGATCAGGCCGAACGCTTCAACATCGGCAACGCCGCCGCCGGTACGCGCGCGCCCGCGCGTGGCGGGGCGTCGACCCCGGCGCGGACTAGAAGCAAGACCAAGCCGTCGGGCGGCAACGGCTATGTCTCACCGGTCAAGCCGATGGCGACCCCGATGGCCACCGCATCGGCCGGCGCAGACGATTGGACCTCGTTCTGATCGCCTGCCCCTCCCTCGCACCTGAAAAATGGGCGCCCGGCCATGCCGCGGCGCCCATTTTGTTTTCTGCCGGCTCCCCCGCTGCAGGAGCCGAAGCCTGTGTGCTCCGGCCAGCTGAGCGCGTAGCGGATGCACGCGGGGCGGCTGCTGCTATGCGCCGGGTTTCCTTCGCTTTCGCTGCCGGCACCCAACGCTCCCGGCATCATGGGTGCATCCCCTTCGCAACAGAAGGGCTCGCAGGGCGCCGAGCGGACATGTCCATCCCGGTAACCTCAGCGATGATCCCGTGGGCCAGTCGTTGGTTGCCGCGGCGAGCGTTTCCCGCCTTCCGTAGAATCACGATGGACTGGGCTGCCGCGGGGCTCGCCTCCTCGCCCGGTCAGGTCCAGCGACGAAAAAAGGCCCCGGGGAAGCACCCCGAGGCCTTTTTCTTGATTGCGGTGCGACGTGGGATCAGGCGGCGGCGGCAGTCGCCTGCGGCACCGGCGCGCGGTCTTGGAAGCCCAGGCCCTCCATGATCGTGCGGTTCACCTGGATCAGCTCGATGATCGATTCGCGCCCGGCGACCACGTCGCTGGTGAAGCGGTCCACCCAGAGACCCAGCGAGATGATCTTCGCGCGCAGGTCCACCGGCAGGGTGTTCCCGCGGGCGCCGCAATCGGTCATGAACGCGGTCCACATTTCGCGATTGCGATACAGCGACGGCATCAACAGCGCGCCCTTCAGGCCGGCTTCGTGCGCCGTCAGCATTTCCCCGGTGATCTCGCGCATCAGCCGCAGTTCCGCAGCACGCGGCGTCTCGGCCCGGCTCCGGGCAGCCTGATAAGCATTGATCGTCATTGTCGCTCCTTTGCTCCTGCCGCCATTGTAGGAAGATTTTGCCGGGTTGGTCCGTCCTCTTCCTATAAGATTCCTGCGTCCCCTCGGTGCGGGCGCTTTCCAGGGACAGTGCCGTGACCGACTTCATCCTTCCGCATGCTTTGCCGTCCGCGCTCGACGGGCGCGCCAACGTCAAGCTGCTCTCGCTCGACTGCTTCGATACGCTGCTCTGGCGCGACAGCCACGCGCCGGTCGACATCTTCGGCGCGCTGCCGGGCATGACCGTGCTGCAGCGGCAATGGGCTGAATCACGTGCCCGCACCGCCGCCCTCGTTCGGCATCGTCACAAGGAAGTGACGATCGAGCAGATCTATCGCGAGATGTATCCGAATGCGCGCAAGGCGGAAATCGCTGCCGCCGTCGCGCACGAGTTGGACGCCGAGGCGCGGCACTGCTTTGCCTTTCAGCCCACCGTCGACCTGATCCGCGAAGCGAATCGCCGCGGCATCGGCGTGATCATCGTATCGGACACCTATCTCGACCCGAAGCAACTGCGCGAGCTCATCGCGCGCGCCGCCGGAACCGAGGTCGCGGACATGATCCAGCGCGTCTTCTGTTCGTCGACCTATCACAAGTCGAAGGCCGAGGGGCTGTATGGTGACGTGCTCAAGGCACTGAGATGTGCGCCCGAGACGATCCTCCACATCGGCGACAATAAGGGTGCGGACGTCGGCGGCGTCGCGCCGTTCGGCGTGCAGACGCTGCACCTCAAGCAATTCGCCGAGGCGACCGAGCAGCGGCTGCGCCTCGAATCCGCGGTCAGCGGGTTGCTGCACGCGCGCCTGCCGGACACGATCGCCGCGCAGCAGCCGCACCGCGCCGCGCTCGCCCTGGGCGAGCCGCAGGTCGACGATCCGGCGGAAGCACTCGGCTTTTCGGTGATGGGCCCGGTGTTTCATGCCTATGAGCGCTGGCTCCAGCAGGAGGCAACGGCACTGCAGGCCGAGCGCGGCGGCACCGTGCACTGGCTGTTCATGATGCGCGACGGCCTGCTCCCGATGCGGATCCATCAGGTGGCGCAGCCCGGCCAGCCCGGCCATGCCGTCGAGATCAGCCGCTTCACCGCGGTCGCGGCATCGCTCACCGACGCGGAAGCGATCGAGCGGTACGTGCAGTTCGACATCGGCTCCACGCCGGAAAAGATCGCCCATCAGCTGCTGCTGCCGAAGCACGAGGCAAAGCTTTTGCTGAACAGCCTGCCCAAGGACCGGACGCGCCTGGCGACCTTCATCACTGAAGTGCGCAAGCCGCAGCGGGTGAAGCAGATCATCAAGGCAGGCCAGGGCTTCGCCGACCGGATGATCGCGCATGTCCGCAGCGCCGTCGATCCGCAGCCGGGCGACACGCTGATGCTGGTCGATCTCGGCTATAACGGCTCGGTGCAGAATGCGGTGGATTCGCTGCTGCGCGATCGCCTCGGCGTGCACGTCGCCGGCCGCTACCTGCTGCTGCGCGAGCAGTTCAGCACTGGCCACGACAAGAAGGGGTTGATCAGCGAAGCCGATTACGACTGCCACATGCTGGAGGCTTTCGCCGCCAACGTGGCGGTGCTGGAGCAGATCTGCACCGCGGCGCAAGGCTCGACCGTCGATTTCGAGGCCGACGGCACGCCGATCCGCAAGGCCAACAGCATCAAGGGCCGCCAGAGCGCTACCCGCGAGCGCATCCAGGAAGGGACGCTGCGCTTCGAGCGTGAGCAGGCTGCCGCCCGACTGCGCGGCACCGCGATCGACGAGTTGCCGCTTTGGCGCCACGCGGCGGCCGCGGTGCTCGGCCGCCTGATGTATCTGCCGCTGAAGCACGAACTGGCGGTGCTCGCCGAGTTCGAGCACGACATCAACGAAGGCGTCGACGACACGGTCGCGCTGTTCGATCCGGCGATCGCGCGGCGCGGGCTGCGCCAGCGCGGGCTGTTCTACATGAAAGGCTCCGAGCGGATGTATCTGCCGGCCGAGCTGAACGGCGAAGGCATGCCCGTGAAGCTCGCCCTGCTGGCGCAGAAGCGGTTCGGCCTGCCGTTCAAATATGCCGATTTCGTGGACAGCTCGATCTCGCTCCCGCTGATCGTTGCCGACGGCACCAACGTCTCGACCGGAAACGTCACCGCCACACCGACGCATGACGGATATTATCTGGCGCCGATCCCGATCAACGACTGCCGCTTCTCGGTGGGCGTGCAGTTCGGCCAGCTGTTCGATTGGGTGCAGGTGGAAAGCGCAGTGTTCATGCCGGTCGAACGGTTCCTCTCGGAGGTGCAGCGGCCGGGGCTCGACGAGATTGAGGCGCAGCCTTCGCTGGAGGGCATGCAGCAGGTGGCACCCAACCTGTTCCACTGTGCCGACGAATTCGCCTTCATGATGGTGCCGCCACCACCGCGCGCCGACGACCGGCCGATGATGCTGGCACTGGTGTTCCGTCCCATCGCCAAACGGCAGGCAGTCCCAGCATCGGCCTCCCCCTCTCTCTCGAACATACAGGTTGCAAACGCATGACGAACCTTCTGATCCATTCGATGACCGAATTCTGGGACATCATCCTCGGCACGCTCCAAGCTGCCGGCGTGCGGAACATCGCCGAGGTCGGTGCCGAGTTCGGCGGAACGAGCCAGCATCTCGCCGCCTATACGCGGGTCGTCGGCGGTTCGCTCACCAGCATCGATCCGGCGCCCAAGCAGGCCTTCCTCGACTGGGTCGACCAGACGCCGGAAGTCCGACACGTGGCGCTGCCGAGCCTGGAGGCGATCCCGACACTGTCGAACATCGACGCGTGGGTGATCGACGGCGATCACAACTACTACACGGTTTTCAACGAGTTGCGGCTCGTGAACGAGCTGTCGCAGCGCGACGGCCGCCCGCTGCTCGCGCTGTTGCACGATGTCAGCTGGCCGGCGGCCCGTCGCGACATGTATTATGCGCCGGAGCGCATCCCCGCGGAGTACCGCCATGCCTATAGCATGGAACGCGGCTGCACACTCGGCCAGTCCGATCTGCTGCCGGAAGGCGAAGGATTCCGCGGCGAGGGTCAGTTCGGGCTCGCCCTGCACGAAGGCGGCCCGCGCAACGGCGTGCTGACCGCGATCGAAGACTTCCTGGAGGAGGCGCGCACGGGCGGCCAGAAACTCGCCTATGCGCATGTGCCGGCCGTTTTCGGCATGGGCGTGCTCTTCGACGCCACCGCGCCTTGGGCCGAAGCCGTCACCGACGTGGTGTTCCCGTGGCACGACAACGCCCTGCTCGCATCGCTCGAGCAGAACCGCCTGCGCAACTACCTGAAGGTCATCGAATGGCAGGATCGCGAGCGCGATCGCCTTTCCGCCTAAGCAGTTTCCCAGAACCCCCCATTCGGTCGGAAACCATCCTATAATTCTGGAAAGATCCAGGGAAAGATTTTGGGCTCATCATGCTGAACGCGGTTGGTTTCGTCATCATTCTCGGTTGCGTGTTCGGCAGCTTCATGATGTCGGGCGGCAAGTTCGAGATCATCGCGCACGCGCTGCCGCACGAGCTGATGGCAATCGGCGGTGCGGCGATCGGCGCCTTCATCGTCGGCAACTCGATGCCGACGGTGAAGAAGGCCGGCGCCGGCATCATGCGTGCGTTCAAGGGCGGGCGCTGGAAGGCCAGCGACTATACCGACCTGCTGACGCTGATGTTCACGCTGCTGACGCTGTTCAAGAAGAGCGGCGCCACCGGCATCGAACCGCACCTGGACAAGCCGGAGGAGAGCGATCTCTTCAAGCCGTATCCGCGGCTGCTGAAGGACCATCACCTGATCGAGTTCCTCTGCGATTATCTGCGGATGATGACCGTCAACTTCGAGGATCCGCACCAGCTGGAATCCGCGATGGAAGCGGACATCGAGAAGCACCACCACGAGGAAACCCATCCGCAGCACTCGTTGCAGCTGATGGCCGACGGCCTGCCCGCCATCGGCATCGTCGCGGCGGTGCTCGGCGTCATCAAGACCATGGGCTCGATCGATCAGCCGACCGAGATCCTGGGCGCGATGATCGGCGGCGCGCTCGTCGGTACCTTCCTCGGCGTGCTTCTGTCCTACTGCGTGGTGGCGCCGCTCGCCGGCAAGCTGCTCGAGACGATCGAAGCCGACTCCAAGCCCTTCACCATCGTGAAGACCGCCATCGTTGCCTATGCCCAGAACCAGCCGGTGCAGGTCGCGATCGAAATCGCCCGTCGCATGACGCCCTCCGCGTACGCGCCGAGCTTCCAGCAACTCGAAACCGCTCTCGACGAGGCCAAAAATGGACTTTCCCCTGCCACCGCTTGAGGCCGGCGCGGACAACGCGCTCGCGCTCCCCGCGCACGGAACCACCGTGACGGCCGCGGATCTTCAAACCCGCCTCATCCAGGCGGTCGACGGCGACGGCCCGGTCGAGATCGATGCCTCGCAGGTCGAGAGCGTCGGCCAGGCGGTGCTGCAGCTGCTCGTCGCGGCCAAGGCCGAAGCCGAAAAGCTCGGCAAGGCCTTCACCATCCTCAACCCCAGCACTGCCTTCACCGATCGTGTGAACCGTTGCCAGCTCGCAGCGGCGGTCGGCATTGATACCGGAGAACTTCTGTGACCAAGCTGATCCTTACCGTCGATGACTCCGCGAGCATGCGCATGCTGCTCAAGACGTCGCTGACCGCGCAGGGCTTTCGCATCGAGAGCGCGAACGACGGGCAGCATGGCCTGGAGCGCATGCACGAGGTCAAGCCCGACCTGCTCATCACCGACATCAACATGCCGAAGATGGACGGGTTCGAGCTGATCGAGGCCGTGCGCCAGGTTCCCGAATTCAAGGGCGTGCCGATCCTGGTGCTCTCGACCGAATTCTCGGACGAGAAGAAGCAGCGCGCCCGCTCCGCCGGCGCCACCGGCTGGATCACCAAGCCCTTCGAGGCCACCAAGCTGGGAGCGGCGATCCGCCGCGTCTGCCCGTGAGCGACGAATTCGACGATATCCAGGCAATCTTCTTCGAAGAGTGCACTGAAGGCCTCACGACGGCTGAAGAAGGGCTGTCGGCGATGCAGTCGGGCGATCTGTCCGGCGAAACCATTGCCGGCGTGTTCCGCGCGATCCACTCGATCAAGGGTGGTGCCGGCGCCTTCGGCCATTCGGACCTGACCGCCTTCGCGCACAAGTTCGAGAACGTGCTCGACGAAGTGCGTGCCGGGAAGATCGTCCCCACGCCCGGCGTGATCCGGGTGATGCTGAGCTCGTTCGACGTGCTGTCGGACCATGTCGAGGCCGCGAAGGGCAATGCGTCCCGGCCGAACGACGGGGCCGCGCTGAGCGCGCTCGAGCAGGTGCTCGCCAACAAGGGCGTGCCGGATGGCGATGCGCCGGCTGCGGCCGCGCCTGCCGCGGCAGCCCCCGCCCCCGCCCCCGCGCCTGCGCCGGCGATGGAGGAAGAGGAAGACGAGTTCGGCTTCCGCCCGGTGGGCGTGTCGCTCGACGATCTGGACGGCCCGGATGAATCCGGCGGCTGGACCGTGCGCTTCAAGCCGTCGCGCGCCGCGCTCGCCAATGCCGGCGAGCCGCTGCTGACGGTGCGCGAGCTTGAGGGCCTGGGTGCGCGTGTCGTCTCGGTCGACCTCAGCACGCTGCCGACGCTGCGCGAGATCGATCCGGAAGACAGCTACGTCACCTGGGTGATGCAGGCACCGGCCGAGCTGCCGGAGAGCGACCTTTCCGACTGCTTCGATTTCGTGGCGCCGGACTCGGTGATCGAGATCAAGCGCGACAGCGAAGACGTGGTCCTGCCCGAAGGCTCGGGCGAAACCGAGATGGACGGCGACGAGATCCCGTTCGTGCCGGTGACCGCGACGGTCGACGACTTCATGGATCTGGGCCCTGCCCCGGCGGCTCCGGCCCCGGCACCCGCTCCGGCACCTGCACCCGTGGCGGCGGCGCCTGAAGCCGCCCCTGCCCCTGCCGCGGCGGCGACCCCGCCGGCCGGCGGCGGCGGCACGCCCGGTGGCCCCGGTGGCCCCGGTGGCGGCGGCGGTGCTGGTGGTGGCGGTGGTCCGGCCAAGCCGGTCAACGAAGCCGCGCAGACCATCCGCGTGGACCTGGTCAAGCTCGACCTGCTGCTCAACCTGGTCGGCGAGCTGGTGATCCGCAACTCGATCCTGGCCGACCGGCTGTCGCCGGCCGATCGCCAGCGCGTCGAACTGCCCGAACTGGCGCGCCTCACCCGGCAGATCCAGGACAACGTCATGTCGCTGCGCGCCCAGCCGATCCGCCAGGCCTTCAGCCGCGTGCCGCGCATGCTTCGCGATCTTTCGGTGGAAACCGGCAAGCAGATCAACCTCGAGACGATCGGTGAAACGACCGAAGTCGACAAGGGCGTGATCGAGAAGATCGGCGATCCGCTGACCCACATGATCCGCAACGCCGCGGACCATGGCCTGGAAAGCGCCGAGGAGCGGATCGCGGCGGGCAAGGACCCGGCCGGCACGATCAAGCTGTCGGCCGAGCAGAAGGGCGCCCGGATCTTCGTTCGCGTCGCGGACAATGGCCGCGGCATCAACCGCGAACGCGTCCGCGCCAAGGCCGTCGAAAAGGGCATCATCAGCGCCGATGCGGTGCTGACGAACGAGGAAATCGACCAGCTGATCTGCGCGCCGGGCTTCTCCACGGCGGAGAAGATCTCGAACATCTCGGGTCGCGGCGTCGGCATGGACGTAGTGCGATCGAACGTGGAAGCCTTGGGCGGCCGCGTCGAGATCCACTCGGTGCCGGGTGAAGGCACGACCTTCACGATGATCCTGCCGCTCACGCTGGCCATTCTGGACGGCATGATCGTGCGGCTCGCCGGCCAGCGCTTCGTCCTGCCGCTGACGCACGTGCTGGAGACGATCCAGCCCGAGCCCGGCCAGGTGAAGCGCACCGCGCCCGACCACGAAGTGATCGACATGCGTGGCGAGTATCTGCCGGTGAAGCGTGCGACGGAGATCTTCGGCCTGAACGACGATCGCGCCATCGAGGACTCGCTGGTGGTGATCGTCGAGAGCGAAAGCTCCGGCAAGGTCGGTCTCGTCGTCGACACCATCGATGACCGCCGCGAAGTGGTGATCAAGAGCCTGGATCAGAACCTGCATCCGATCCGCGGCCTGGGTGGCGCGACCATCCTGGGCGACGGCTCGATCGCTCTCATCCTCGACATCGAGGCGCTGGTTTCCTCGCCTACCCGTTTCACGCCCAAAGGACTGGCAGCATGAGCACCCCCGACACCGCCAATGATCGCAAGATCGTAACCTTCTCGCTGGCCAAGCAGATCTTCGGGATCGACATGAGCGCGCTCATCGAAATCCGCGAATGGGACGAGCCGACGCCGCTTCCCAACGTGCCCAGCTTCATCAAGGGCGTGACCAACCTGCGCGGCAACGTGATCCCGGTGGTCGGCCTGGCCGAACGCCTGGGCTGGGAACCGAGCCAGCTGCACGCCCGCTCGTGCATCCTGGTCGTGAACATCATGGGCAAGCAGGCGGGCTTCCTCGTCGACGAAGTCAACGACATCGTGGGCATCAACGTGGGCGAGATCCAGCCGGCACCGGCCGTCGAGACCGCGCTGGAGGAAAGCGTGATCGCAGGGCTGGTGCGCATCGCCACCCGCGCGAAGGACGGGACGCGTGACGAGAATGGCAGCATGGTCCTGCTGCTCGATCTCAACGCGCTCAGCCTGACCAAGCATCTGGATCTCGCAGCATGAGCGCCGCCGGGGGCGCCACCACGGCGTCCGCCGGCGCCGGTAACGCGATGGCACCAGGCCAGAACGCGGAGCTTACGCCGCGCGATTTCCAGGCCATCGCCGCGATCATGTACGACGATGCCCGCATCTCGCTCAGCGAGGCGAAGACCACCCTCGTCCAGTCGCGCCTCGCGCGCCGGCTGCGCAAGTTCGGCCTGAACCGCTTCTGCGACTATGTCGACCTGGTGCACAGCGATGCGGAGGAACGCCATGCGATGGTGGTGGCACTCACCACCAACCACACGCACTTCTTCCGCGAGCCGCACCATTTCGACCATTTCCGCGAGACCGTGATCCCCACGCTCCAGCGGAAACAGGGTCCGATCCGGATCTGGTCGGCGGGCTGCTCGTCGGGCGAGGAGGTCTATACGATCGCGATGTGCCTGCTGGGCCCCAGCCGCAGCAGCGCCTCGTGGTTGCGCAACGCCGACGTCCGGCTGCTCGCCACCGACATCGCCCCGCATGTGGTCGAGTCGGTGCAGCGCGGGGTTTATGCGGAGAATGTCGCGGCGGGTGTTCCGGAGCCGTATCGCTCGACCTGGATGAAGCCGACGCAAGGCGGCTTCGTGATGGCCGAGGAAGCCCGGCAGATGGTCACCGCGAAAGTATTGAACCTTTTCGAGCCCTGGCCCCTCAAGGCCGCCTATGATGTGATTTTCTGCCGTAACGTCATGATCTATTTCGGAGATCCCGCGAAGGAAGAGCTGGAGCATCGCTTCGTCGAGCAGCTCGCCCGGGGGAGCTTCCTGTATATCGGTCATTCGGAACGGCTGATCGGCCCGGCCGCGAGCAAGATGCGCTCGTGCGGGCACACTATTTACCAGAAGCCGGAGTAATGGGCATGAAACCAGTCCGCACGCTCATCGTCGACGACAGCGCATCGATGCGCGCGACGCTGAAGCGCATGCTCTCGGCCGACCCCGAGATCGAAGTGGTCGGCATGGCGCCGGAGCCGTTCGCGGCCCGCGACATGATCAAGGCGCTCAATCCCGACGTGCTGACGCTCGACGTCGAAATGCCCGGGATGGACGGCCTGTCGTTCCTCGAGCGCATCATGCGCCTCCGGCCGATGCCGGTGGTGATGTGCTCCACCCTCACCGCCCGCGGCGCGGAAGTGACGATCGAGGCGCTGCGCCTCGGCGCGGTCGACTATGTCACCAAGCCGAGCGGCACGCCCGAAGACATCGAGCGCGACGCCGGCCTGCTGTGCGAGAAGGTGAAGAGCGCAGCCCGCTCGGTCGCCCGCGCCGGCCCGCAGCGCCTGCCCGCCCAGCCGAGCGTCGCCTCGGGCGGCGGCGGCGGCGCCGCGGCCCAGCTGATCGCGATCGGCTCGTCGACGGGCGGCGTGGAAGCGTTGTTCTCGCTGCTGCCGGCGCTGCCGGAAGATTCGCCGCCGATCCTGATCGTCCAGCACATGCCGGCGACCTTCACGCGCAGCTTCGCGCAGCGCCTGAACGCCGAGTGCCGGGTCAACGTAGTGGAAGCTACGGATGGCGCACAGGTAACCCCGGGAACCGTCTATATTGCTCCTGGAGGCGAACGACACATGGAACTCCAGGGCGGTGCCAATGGCCGGATCAAGCTGATCCCCGGCAATCCGGTCACCGGCCATCGTCCCTCGGTGGACGTGCTGTTCCGCTCGGTCTCCAAACTGGGTGCCGGTGCCGTCGGCGTCATCCTCACGGGGATGGGCAGCGACGGCGCGCAGGGACTGCTGGAAATGCGTCGGGCCGGTGCCCGCACGCTTGGCCAGACCAAAGAGACCTGCGTGGTGTGGGGCATGCCCCGTGCCGCCAAGGAAGCGGGTGCGGTGGAGAAGGAGGTCGGCCTGTCGGCGATGCCGGAGGCCATCCTGAAAGCTTGTCGAGAAACGGTTAAGGTTGGGAGCGCATAACAATGCCCGCTGCATCACAAATCAAGGTGATGGTCGTTGATGATCAGACCAGTATGCGGGCGATGATCCGTCGTGCGCTGCAGGACCTGGGGTTCAAGGACGTCCGCGACAAGGCGAGCGCGCCGGAAGCGCTCTCGTCGATCAAGACCGACCGCGTTCACCTCGTCATCTCCGACTACAACATGCCCGAGATGGACGGGCTGCAGTTCCTGGAGGCGGTTCGCGCCGATCCGGTGATCGGCAAGACCGTGTTCATCATGCTCACCGGTTCGTCCGACCGCGAGGTCGTGCAGAAGGCGGCGGCGCTGGGCGTGAACAACTATGTCGTCAAGCCTTTCGCGCCGGCAGCGCTGAAGGAAAAGATCGAACGCGTTTTCGGCGAGCTGACCTGATATGCGCAGAGTTTCCATCGTACAGGGCGAGAACGCGGTCATCGCGGAGCCCCATGTCATGATTTCGACCCTGCTCGGGAGCTGCGTGGCCGCATGCCTCTACGACCCGGTCGCCAAGGTTGGAGGCATGAACCACTTCCTGCTCGGCGAGCCGGGAGCAGACCACAAGGTCTCGAATTCGGACATGGCACGGTACGGCGTGCATGCGATGGAACTGCTGATCAACAGCATGATGGCCAAGGGCGCGCTGCGCCCGCGGCTGCAGGCCCACCTGTACGGTGGCGCCAATATCATCTCCGGCCTGGGGGGCATCGGCGCATCGAACGCCGCCTTTGCCCGCCGGTTCATGGAGACCGAAGGCATCACGATCGCGCATTGCGATCTCGGCGGCACGCTCGCCCGCAAGGTCGAGTTCCTGCCGCACGAGGGCAAGAGCCGCTGCACCAAGGTAGCGGAGCGTGTCCAGGAACGTCCGGTCGCCCCCCTGCCTGTTGCCGCCCCCGACGGAGAATTGGAGCTTTTCTGATGTCGTGTCTGCCCATGTCGGAACCGTCCCACCCCCAGGCTCTGCCCGGCTACGACCCGTTCGCGGGCGTGCTGCACAGCGTGATGGCCGGCGAGATCCGCGAAATCAGCAAGAAGCTCGAAGGCCTGGCCGAGGTGCTGGTCTGCGACGAGCATTTCGCCGCCAATTATCTCGAACAGCTCCAGGCGTTCGACTATCTGATCCAGCACGCCGACGAGTGCGTGAACCTGCTGGAGCGGATCGCGGGCGGCGAGGATTCGCTCTCGGCGATCAGCCATGTCCGCCTCGGCGCGGTCCAGGAACGCCTGCGCAACGCGCTGAAGGGACAGTAACATGGCCCGCGGGGGGGACGTTCGGCCGATCATCGTCAAGAAGGTCAAGAAGGTCGCGGGCGGCCATCACGGCGGCGCGTGGAAGGTGGCCTATGCCGACTTCGTGACCGCGATGATGGCCTTCTTCATGCTGCTGTGGCTGCTCGCCAATCCGGACAAGGACCGGCTGAAGGGCCTCGCCAAATATTTCTCGCCAACCGTGGCCGATAGCGGCCCGTCGACCCCCGTCACCAACTCCGCGCCCGGCGCCGGCGGCCCGACCCGCCGCTCCGAGGCCGATCCCAGCGCCGCCAAGGGCCAGCCGACCTTTGAGGTGACCACCGCCGGTTCGGCGCGCGGCGGCACCGCCGACGTACCCGCGACGATGCGCGTCATGGCCTCCGAACTGATGGTGGCGCTGGAAGCGACGCCGCAGTCGCAGGGCAAGAAGAATGTCGACGTCCAGCAGGACCGGCAGGGCCTGCGCATCACGCTGATGGACACCGACCAGCAGCCGATGTTCAAGTCGAACACCGCCGAGCTCAACCCCTATGCGCGCACGCTGCTGACCAAGCTGGCGAAGAAGATCGCCACGGTCGGCGCGCAGATCGCGATCGAGGGCCATACCGATGGCGCCGGCGGGCAGAGCGACGCCAACTGGGCGCTCTCCGGCGAACGCGCGCTTGCCGCCCGCTCGGCGCTCGTCGCCGGCGGCGTGACGCCCGATCGCTTCGCTGAAGTCGTCGCAATGGGTGCCACCCAGCCGGTCTATCCGGACCAGCCCAACCGCGCCGAGAACCGCCGCATCAGCATCGTCCTCAAGGGCCAGACCTCGGCGCTGCCGAGCGACTCCAGCTTCAAGTTCTGAAGGGCGCATCGTGAAGAAACTGCTGTTCCTCATCGTCGCGCTGATCGCCGGCCTCGCCGCCGGCGGGGGCACCGCCTATGCGATGGTGAAGATGCTCGGCATCGGCGCGCCCAAGCAGGAAGCCAAGGCCGAAGAAAAGGAAGAACCCGCCAAGTTCGTGCCGACCGGCAAGGTGCTGGTGCCGCTGGTCTTCGCCGACGGACATCTGGCGGGCTATGCCGCGATGGAAGTGCAGCTCCAGGTGGACGAAACCAAGGCCGAGTTCGTCACCCAGCGCATGCCGCTGCTGCTTCACGCCATCAACATGCGCACCTATCGCACGCCGATGGCAGCGGGTCCCGACGGCATGCTGCCCGATCTCGAAGGCTTCCGGAAACTCGTCGACGCCTCGGCCACCGAAGCCTTCGGTCCCAAGGTCGTGCGCAAGATCGCGGTCACCAACGCAAATCCGGCCTGAGACGCGCCCCCGACATTCGTACGACTACCGAAGCGAAGCTGAACGTCCGTTCATCCTATAATATGCATAGGGACTGCCGATGTGCAGTCGAACGGGGAGAAAGACGCCGTGGGCGCAGCCGAACATCAGTTTGATCACAACAGCAGCGAGCCCGGCCCCTGGGCCGCGCGTGCCCCGCGCACGGTGACGACGCTGATGGTGGGCAAGCTGATCTGCGCCGGCGCGGGCGAACAGCTTTGCCGCGTCCGCAACATCTCCGCCACCGGCATGATGCTGGAAAGCCCCTTCCCCCTGCGCGAAGGCGACCGCATCGTCGTCGAACTGCGCGGCGGCCCCGTGCTCGAGGGCACGATCATGTGGGTGAGCGCAGGGCGTGCCGGGGTGCAGTTTCACGAAGCGATCGATGTCGAGGAGGTGCTCGCCGCTGCCAAGGGCAGCTCGCCGGCCGCGCGCCTGCGCCGCGCCGTGCCGCGCGCGCCCCGGTTCGCGGTTGCCAGCAGTGCCCGGCTGGTCTGCAACGGCGTGTCGCACACGGTGACGATGGAGAATATCTCGCAGAGCGGCGCCCGGGTGCGGCTTTCGAACCAGCCCGATCTCGACCGGGTGATGACGCTGGTCGTCCCCGGCCTGAGCCCGCGCAGCTGCACGGTACGGTGGGCCGAAGACGATTCCGCCGGGGTGGCCTTCATCGAGATGATTCCCTATGCCGAACTTTCCGCCTGGCTGAACGAGGCACAGCCGCCGCGCTGAGCGCGGCAGCCCCTTCCCTCACGCCAAGACGACCGCCGCCCGCCGGCGCCGAAGCGCGCCACCCACACCGGCGACTCCCACGATCAGCAGGATCCAGGTCTGGCTTTCGGGCACCGCGCTGATGCCCAGCTGGCGCGCCATCGCATTGGCGATCGCGAGGTGGACCTGGGTGGTCGGGTGGATTGCGTCGAAGTAGAGCGCGTTGCTGCAATTCGCGCGCTGCGGCGATCCTCCGTTGAGGATCTGGCACGGCGACGTCGTATCCAGCGTCGTCGGCAAGCCGAACGAGGCCGGCGACGCGAGCAGGGCGTGCTCGACGGCGAACAGGTCGAAGAACTCGGCGGTGACGCCGGGCTGGCTGCCGATGCCTTGGGCCGTCGCCCGCAACGCCTGGCTGATCTGCTGCGAGCGCGCGGTCAACGCGTCGAGACGACCGGGAATGCCGCCCGCGTCCGCCACCGAGCGCGGCAACAGGCCGATATCCGGCGAACCGACGATCAGGAAATGGCGCGCGCCGAGACCGTAGAGCGCGCCCACGCCGTCGCTGAAGTCGCTCAGTGCCGATCCGAAGCTCACCGGACCATCGGCAGCGAGCGTGTCGCGCACGTCATTCCCGCCGAAGGTGAGCAATACCAGCGCGTTGCTGTCGATCGGCGTGCCCACCTTGTCCCAGTACAACCCGATCTGGGAAAGGAAACTGGGGCTGCGCTCGCCCGACACCTGCTGTGCCGTGGCGCCGCCGAACGCCATGTTGAGTCCCCCGGCATAGACCGGCGTCGCCCCATGGCCGGTGATCGACAGGCTGAGATAGTCGGCGAAGTTGAAGCCGTTGGAGAAGCGGCCCCCGGCATAGCCATCGCGGGGACTGGGCACCGCCCCGCCGGTCGCGAGATAGGCGTTGCCCGAATCCACCAGACTGTCCCCGAAGACGTAGAGTCCCGAATAGCTAGGCCCGGCATGCGCCGCGACGGGCGCCAGACACAGAGAGAAGAACGCAAAGATTCGCGTAAAAGCCTTCATGACCGATCCCCTCTTTTGTTAACCACTCTTTAACCGACAATCGCGGTTTATCCAAGCAGTTCGTCCGGCGAACAGGTCGTGATGCAAATGGGTTGGGGCGCAATACTGCACTGCAGCAACTATAGCACGAAGCGCCGCGGCACCCGCAGCCCCGGAGGCTCAGACCTGGATGTCGAGCTTCGCCAGCTCGACGCGCACCCGCACGTCGATTTCCCGCATCAGCGCTGCCAGCTGGGGCTCGGCCGGGGTCGGCACCGTCTCGGACCATTGGACGATTTCGCGCAGGCGCGCGACGTTGGGCGTCCCCGCCACCAGTTCCTTGTGCAGCCGGTCGAGCGCATCGATGCCGCGCTCCACGTCGCGCGCCTGCTTGCGGCGGCGTTCGGCGACGGGATTGTTGGCGGCGATCGCGACCAGCATCTGCACGCTGGTGGCCGCCACCGTACCCGGTACGGGTTGCGGAGGATGCGGCGCCGTAGCGACCTGATCCTCCATGCGGCTCGCCAGGCTGGGCACAGACTTGGGCAACGCCGCCAGCAGGTTGCGCGCCATCATCGGTGACAGGCTGTCGATACGCACGAAATCAGGTCCTCGCGAGCCGTCTTGGCTCTCCTCTTCCTATAAGACGAGTAGCGTTAATTTTCCACTTGGCCCGAGAGGTTTATGTATCGTCTCTCCGCATCGTTCCTGGCGCTCGCGCTGGCCTGTTTCGGCGCGCCCCAGGCGATGGCCCAGACCCGGATCAAGGACATCGTCGACGTCGAGAATGTCCGCGAAAACCAGCTGGTTGGCTATGGCCTCGTGGTCGGCCTCGCCGGCACCGGCGACCGCATCCGCAATGCCCCCTTCACCGAGGAATCGATGCAGTCGATGCTCGAGCGGATGGGCGTTAACATCCGCGGCACGCAGATGCGCACGCAGAATGTCGCCGCCGTCTCGATCACCGCGACCATGCCCCCCTTCTCGCGCGCCGGTTCGCGGATCGACGTACAGGTCTCCGCGCTCGGCGACGCGACCAGCCTGCAGGGCGGCACGCTGATCGCCTCGTCGCTGCGCGCGCTCGACGGCGAGATCTATGCCGTGGCCCAGGGTCCGGTCGCGGTTTCCGGCTTCAAGGCGCAGGGTGCGGCGGCGAATGTCAGCCGCGGCGTCACCACCTCGGCGCGGATCGCCGGCGGGGCGATCGTCGAGCGCGAGGTGCCCTACCAGCTCCGCTCGGCCAACAGCCTCAAGCTCGCGCTGAAGAACCCGGATTTCTCCACCGCCGACCGCATCGCCCGCGCGATCAACGGTCGCTACCCCGGCGCTGCGCAGATGCTCGACCCGGCGACGGTGGAGTTGCGCCCGACCGGCCAGTTCGCCGGATCGGTGATCGATCTCGTCACCCAGATCGGCGACCTCGAGGTCAAGGTCGACCAGGTCGCCAAGGTGGTGATCAACGAAGCCTCGGGCACGGTGGTGATGAACAGCGACGTGCGGATCACGCCGGTCGCGATCGCGCAGGGCGGCCTGACCATCTCGGTCACCGAGACGCCGCAGGTCTCGCAGCCGGGTCCCTTCTCGCAGGGGCAGACCACGGTGGTGCCGCGCACCCAGGTGCAGGTGAACGACGGCAACGGCGCCAGCCTGGCGGTGATCAACGGGTCGTCGCTCAAGGCGCTGGTGAGCGGGCTCAACACGCTCGGCGTATCGCCGCGCGACCTGATCACCATTCTGCAGGCGATCAAGACGGCCGGCGCGCTCCAGGCTGAAATCGAGGTGCAGTGATGAACGACACGTCTCCCCTGCCCCCGGCGGCCCTTGCCGGGGCGACCACGCCGGCCAAGCCGCTGCCCAAGGTGGACGCGAAGAACGCCAAGACGGCGCAAGAGTTCGAAAGCGTGTTTCTGGGCCAGATGACCCAGCTCATGATGCAAAGTGTTCAACAAGACGAACAGTTTAGTGGTGGTAACGGCGAAGAGATCTTCCGCGGCATGCTTGCCGAGAAGCTCGGCGCCGCCATGGCGCGCCGCGGCGGAATCGGCCTCGCGCCAGCCGTCCTCGACCAGATCCTCAAGCTTCAGCAAGGACAGAAATGATCACGCAGCTCGTCGATGCGATGCTCTCCCTCACCGCTTTGATGGAGGAGGAGAGCGAACGTTTGGCTCGCACGCCCTATATCCGTGAGCTCGGCGAGATCGCCGATGCCAAGTTGCGGCTCGCCGGCCGCATCGAAGCGGAAGTCGCGCGACTGAAGCGCGAAAATCCGGAAGACTGGCTGGAGACGCTGGAACCGGAAGCGCGCGAGAAATTGTCCGAGGCAAGCCGTGCACTGCGCGACGCATCGGTCGTCAACTCGCGGATACTTTCGCGTCAGATCGAATTGTCTGCGGAGATGATGGCAGCGATTGCGTCGGAGGCGCAGCGTCTTACCGGCAGCCGCAGCACGACCTATAGCGCCTGTGGCGGGCTCTATGGCATGGATGCGCCTGCACCCATTTCTGTAAATGCACGTTTGTGAAGGTATTTTTTTGATTCGTCCTGCTTCGGGATCCACGCTGCGCCGCGGAATGTTTCTGTGCCATTTCGAGCGGGAAAATCGGTGAAACACGTCAGCAAGGCACGTTAGGCCTCTGATTTATCTCGCTTTTATAATGGTGTATTTCTCCTTAACTATACAGTGGCAAATTCCGCGCGTTCGTTTATAAAGAAAAGGACAGCGCGTATGGGAAGAAGAGGGTTCCTGCCTGAACAGATCGGGCAGCTCCCAGCGGCTGTGTATGCTTTAGGGAGGTGTGGATGAACAAGCTCAAGACTCTGATGATCGCGGCTGCCACGGCGGCTGGCGCTCTTACCATGGCAGGCACTGCGCAGGCGACCACGGTCGTTTGCGTCGATTCGGCTGCAGCCGTTTGCAGCTTCGACGGCTTCGGCGGTGGCTGGAACAACGTCAAGGTCGCAAAGAAGTCGACCGCAACCCAGTCGTTCGCGCTGACGCTCAACGCGCCGGGCACGCTGAACGTGACCATCTCGTCGACCTATCTCGACCTGATCAGCCTCGAGTTCGGTGGCGTCAAGCTGACCGGCATCACCAAGGGCGACACCTACACCTTCGCGGTGACGCCGTCGAACACGCCGCAGCTGCTGACGGTGGTGATGAAGAACCCGAAGACCAAGGACTATGGCTACAGCGCGCAGCTGGACTTCGCAGCGGTTCCGGAACCGGCCGCGTGGGGCCTGATGATCGCCGGCTTCGGCATGGCGGGTGGCGCGCTGCGTCGCCGCCGTACCCCGCGCGTCGCGATCGCCTGATCGCAACGCCACGGCGTTTGAAAACGGAAAGGGCCGCGAGCACCCGCTCGCGGCCCTTTTTGTCGTTCCTGCCAGGCGCAGGCGGGCTCAGCCGCCCGCCTTGCCCAGCGCGGTCTTCATCAGCACCATCTGCTTGCGGTAGATATTGGTCATCGCGCTGAAATCGGCCTGCACCTTGCCCATCTTGAGCAGCTGGTCTTCCAGCGTCACGTTGTTGCCGTCGGGCTTCGTCTCGGTCACGTCCTTGTCGAACACCACCCCGCTGCCCATCGGCTGCACGGCGCCCAGATTCTTCATCGTGCCGGTCAGCTCGACGCGTGGCTTGGCGATGCTGATGCCGCCGGCGCCCTGGAGCAGGTCACCGAAATTGGGCTCGGACACGTCGCGCGACTTGTAGCCTGGCGTTTCGCTGTTTGCGAGGTTCTGCGCGATCACCTGCTGGCGCTGCGACAGGTTCTGCATCCGCATCTGGATGGCGGAGAAGATGGTAGGCATCTCGGACATGGTTCAGAATCCCAGGGTCAGGGGGGTGCCGGCGGAAAGGCGCGACAGCGCGGCTTGATAGTTTTTCAGCTGGGCCTGCTCGACCGCGGTGGAGGCGCCTTTCTTGCTGCCGCCGCTCGTCTTGCTGCCGTCGACGAACGCGGCCTTGCTGTCGTCCCAATATAGAGAGCGATACGCGGTCTGCGTCATCGAAATCGCGTCTTTGATCTTACCCAGCGCCACTTTGGCATTGTCGACCGAGGCGAGCGTCAGCGATTCGGTGAGCTCGAGCCCGTAATTGCCGCCGGGTTTCACCTTGGGCGCGGTGCCCACCACGGCCGCCTGGCTGGCGATCCGCTGCGGCTCCAGGCCGAGTTTGGAAAGGGCATCGTTCTCCCCGCTGCCGGCGATCAGCTCCATCTCGTGGCCCTGCTTCATCGTGATGCGCAAGGACTGTTGGCCATCCACCTTGCTGGTGCTCACCGTACCCTTGGATGCGCCGATCATTCCCTGGATGCGGTCTGCGATGGTCTTGAGCGTGTCGTCCTTCTCGATCGTCACGCGGCGAACCGCCAGATTGTCCGCCTTGATCGAGAAATAGTCGCCGACACGCAGCGTCGTCTGGGTCGTGACCTTGTCCGAGACCGTGGAGTTCAACACGCCGCGATTGAAGCCGATTGCCGCCAGCGCGTTGCTGCCGCCCAGATCGGCGGTCACGCGCACCGGCTCGGTCCGCGTCTGGATCTGGCCGAACTGGGTGGTGGTGCCGACGGCGCCGGTCGCGGTGTCGATCTGGGCGACGAACCCATCGACGGGGCCCCGCCGTTTCGCGCCCAGGTCGCCGGTGGTGCGGCCGCCGGCATAGATCTTGTCACCCATGAAGGCGACGCTGTCGATCTGGTCGTCCTCGCCGGTGCCGACATAGGTCGTGGTGGCGCTGGAGAGGCCCGCGTCGATGCGCGTGACAAATCCGTCGCGGCTGCCGCTGATCGCATTCGACTGGCTACCGGCGATCGCGGTGCTGGTTGCGCCACCCACGGCGACGCTGCCGTCCGCCGCCACCGCCAGGGCGCGTGCATCGGCCGCGCCCAGGTTGATGCTGGCCAGCGTGGTCGACAGCGACGTCGCCTGCAGCTTCATCACGCTCGCCACGCCCTGGCTGGATACCAGCGCCAGCACATTGCCGTCCTTGTCGACCGCCAGGCTGTTGATGGTGTCGCTGCCGCCGCCGTCGATGGTGCGCCGGTCCGCGATCTTGCCCTTGGAATCGATCCGAACCACCATGGCGTCGCCGCCGTCCTTGTTTGCGGTGCGACCGGCGACGAAGACCGATCCGTCGGCGCCGACGGTGACCGCCCGCGCGCTATCGGCGCCCTTCGACACGACCAAGGTGGAGAACTGCTCGTCGCCATTGGCGGCATATTTGGCGACGGCCATATCGCCGTCGGCGGTGACGCCGTTGAAGCTGCCGGTCACCGTGCCGGCGACGACCACGCTGCCGTCCTGCCCCAGCGAGACCGAGGCGCCCGTCGCTGCGCCATTGGCACCCAGATTGCGCTGCCACACCACCTTGCCGGCGCTGTCCATCTTGGTGAGAAACAGATTGTCGTCACCGGTAGAGAGGTTGGCGCCGAGATCGCCCTTGGTGGTGCCGACCACATAGGTGAAGCCCTGCGCATCGGTGACGCTCGCCGCCGCCGTGGTGCTGGCATAGACTTCGCTGACCTTGGTGGTCTCGATCTTGAGTTTGCCGTCCGGCCCTTCCACCGCCGTGGAAACATTGGTCGTTTTGCCCGCCGCGACATTCTGCTCGGTAGCCTGGCGATCCAGCGCCTGGATCGTGCCCATCGTCACCTTGCTGTTTTCGCCCGTGGGATCGTTCAGGCGAAACACCTGGGTCGCTGTCGGCGAGTCGAGCGGCGTCTGACCGGTGGTCACCACCAGCGAGTCCTTGGCGCCCACCTGCTCTAGGCTCACCTGCTCGACGCCATCGGGCGTCGCGAGGTTGAGGTGCCACATGCCGTCCGTCATTTCCGGTTCAAAACGGGCATTCCATTTGCTGACCGGCTCGCCCTTGGCGTCGGTGAGGACCGTGCCATCGTCCTTGTAGCGAAGCACGGAGCTGATCTGCGCATTCAGCGATTGCGCAACCGAATTGATCGTCGGCGGCTGGGGGCCGGTCGACAGGTCGACCGTGAAGCTCTGGGACTGCGTGCCGCGCTTGATGCTGACGACGAACTGTTCATTGCCGGTCAGGCCGGGCAGCGGATCGGACGCCTTTTTCACCAGCCCCTTCCCCGACGTTTCGTACGGGTTGGTAGCGGTGAGATCGCCGGTCTTCACCGTTGACGTCGTCTTGCCGAATGCGAGATTGACCTTGTCCGAAGGCGAAGAGACCAGATAATTTTGCAGGTCGGTCAAGCCCTTCGCAAACGCCTTTTGATATTGCGCGCGCTGTGCATCCGAGGTTGTCTTGTCGGCTGCGGCTTCGGCGAGCACGCGCAGCTTGTCGAGGGATTTAAACGCGGTGAAGGTGGTCTTCACGTCGTCCGGCAAAAGGCTGCCGTTGCTGTCGCTGGTCGCCGGCTGGATCAGCGTGCGCATCGCCAGGATCGAGGTGAGCTGGGACGAGGTCGCCGTGCCGTCCTTGTCTTTCCAGGGCGGGGCGGTCGGGGTGGTGTTGAACAGCGCCTTGGCCGTCCGCACGTCCTTGCTTTCGAAGGTCGGCATGGCGCTGGTCGAGAACGAGTTCTGCCCGGTGAGCAAACTCAGACCGATGAGATTTGCCGATAAATTAACCATGAATCGATCCGTCCCTTCCCCATTTACTTCTATAATAGAGGAGAGCGCGGCCTTGCGGGTGCGCGCGGACCATTTTCTGCAGGGATGAGCATGGCTTCTGTCGCCACGGTGGGTGAACCGCCCGAACTGAAGAAATTCACCGGCCCGCAGCGTGCGGCCGCGCTGATGCTCGCGCTCGGCAAGGAACATGGCGCCCCGATCTGGGACCAGCTCTCCACCGACGAGATCAAGGAGCTTTCCTCGACCATTTCCAGCCTGGGCCGCATTCCCAGCGTCGTGGTCGAATATCTGCTTGTCCAGTTCACCGGCGAAGTGGCGAGCATGGCCTCGCTCCACGGCAGCTACGAGACCACCGAGCGCCTGCTCGCCGGCATCCTGCCGAACGACAAAGTGAAGGAGATCATGGAGGATATCCGTGGTCCCTCGGGCCGGACGATGTGGGACAAGCTGTCCAACGTCTCCGAGACCGTGCTGGCCGGCGCGCTCAAGCAGGAATATCCGCAGACCGTCGCCGTCATCCTTTCCAAGCTGCGCCCCGATCATGCCGCGCGCGTGCTGGCAGAGCTGCCGCGCGAGTTCGCGGTGGACGTGATCATGCGCATGCTGCGGATGGACACGGTGCAGAAGGAAGTCATCAACCAGGTCGAGCAGACGCTGAAGACCGAGTTCATGACCAACCTCTCCCGCTCGCAGAAGCGCGATCCGCACGAGAGCATGGCCGAGCTGTTCAACTCGCTCGACCGCTCGACCGAGGAAGCGATGCTTACCGCGCTCGACGCCAAGGCGCCGGAAAGCGCCGAACGCATCCGCGCGCTGATGTTCACCTTCGAGGATCTCGCCAACCTGCTGCCGCCGGCAATCGCGTCGATCGTCCGCAATGCCGACAAGCGCGAGATGGCGCTGGCGCTGAAGGGTGCGCCGGAGCAGCTGAAGACGATGTTCTTCAACGCGATGACCGAGCGCGCCGCCAAGCTGATGCGCGAGGACATGGCGGGTATGGGCCCGGTGCGCGCGCGCGATTGCGAAGAGGCCCAGTCGAGCCTCGTCCGGCTGGCCAAGGACCTTGCCGATCGCGGCGAGATCCTGCTGGTCGATCCCAAGTCCGACGACGCGATGATTATCTGAGGAGCATGGCAGCATGAGCATCCATGTCGAACGTTTCGCCTTCGACCGCGTGTTTTCGGCACCCGTGCCGGACAAGAAGCTGGTCGACGAGGACGCGCTGATCGAGCTGGCCGCGCTGCGCGCCGAGCTGGCGCTGCTCAAGGCCGACCAGCAGGCGGTGATCGATCGCGCCCGCGCCGAAGGTTTCGAGGCCGGACTCGCCCAGGCGCGCGCCGAGCGCGAAGTGGCGCTGCTCAGCGCGGTCGACGCGCTGCACGCCGGCATCGAGGTGATCGACGCCCAGTTCACCGAAATCACCGAGCGGGTGACCAGCGAGGCGACCGAAGTCGCGCTCGCCGCCGCCGACCATATCGCCGCCCGCGCGATCGAGCGCGCCCCCGGCGACGCGATCGACGCGGCGATCGGCCGCGTGCTGGGCCAGGTGGCCCGCGGCACCGAGCTGCAGGTGCGCGTCCACCCCGATCTGGTCGACGATATCGAAGCCAAGATCGCCGACCGGCAGTCCAAGGATCGCCGCAAGCTGAGCCTCACCGTCGCCCCCGACGCCACGCTGGCGATGGGCGATGCGCTGATCAATTGGGACGAAGGCGGCCTCGCACTCAACGCGCAAGCGCGCCGCGAGGCGATCACCGCCGAGCTGGAGAGCCTGCTGCTCCACTGAGCGGGCCTCGACGGAACGGCAAATCGGAATGACGGTTGAGCTCCTTCGAACCTTCGAAGGAAACCAGCCATGTCGCAGCCCGTCCGTTATTCGCCCTCCGTCGAACAGCCCCAGCCCGACGAGGCGGAGACCGTCGCCCGGCTCAAGGAACAGTTCCAGAAGATCCTCGACACCACGTCCGAGGACTATCAGCACGCGGTCCGCTCGGTGCACGCCAAGGGCCATGGCATCGCGCGCGGCACCTTCACGATTGCCGACAATCTGCCGCCCGAACTCGCCCAGGGCCTGTTCGCGACGCCGGGCCGCCACGAAGCGATCCTGCGCTTCTCGACCAATGCCGGCGACATCCTGGATGACTCGATCCGCCTACCCCGCGGCGTGGCATTGAAGGTGCTCGGCGTCGAAGGCGCGCGGCTGCCGGGCAGCGAGGGCGACACGACGCAGGACTTCGTGATGGTCAACGCCCCCGCCTTCGCCGCGCCGGACGCCAAGAAGTTCCTCGGCAACCTCAAGCTGCTCGCCGGCACCACGGACAAGGCCGAGGGCGCCAAGAAGCTGCTATCGGCGGTGCTGCGCAGCTTCGAGGCGGCGATCGAGGCGGTCGGCGGCAAGTCGGCGCTGCTGAACAGCCTGGGCGGTGCCAAGCCGGTGCATCCGCTGGGTGCCACCTATTACAGCCAGACGCCCTACCGCTATGGCGCGTACATCGCCAAGTTCCAGCTGGTGCCGGTATCCGGCATCAAGGACTTCGCCGACGAGACGATCAACGCCACCGGCCGCCCCGATGCGATCCGCGAGGCCGTGAACGAATTGCTCGTCGAGCAGGGCGGCACCTGGGAGCTGCGCGTGCAGCTGTGCACCGATCTCGAGAAAATGCCGGTCGAGGATGCCTCGGTCGTCTGGGACGAGGACGAGAGCCCCTATCGCACCGTCGCGACGCTGCACGTGGAGCCGCAGACGGGCTGGATCTATGGCGAAAGCGATCGGATTGAGGACCGGCTGTCCTTCGCGCCCTGGCACGGCCTCGCCGCGCACCAGCCGCTCGGCGGCGTCAACCGGGCGCGGAAGGAGCCCTATAAGTTTTCCGCCGACTATCGCGGTCGGTTCAACGGCTGCCCGATGCACGAGCCGCGGGCGCTCGACGAACTGAACGTCGAGGCCTGACCGGCGCGGGGCCGCCAAGCGGCGGCCCCTCCCCGCGCGCGATCAGCTCTGGTGCGGATCGCGCGGCCGTTCCGGCCGGGCAGGACGGGGCGGCTGCTGCGGATGCGGCCGCGCCTGTTCGGCCCGCGCCGCGGCTTCTGCGCGCTGCTGCTGCGCCATCTGCACGCGAGCCTGGGCCTGCTGCCGCGCCTGGGCCTGCTGGCGCTGCTCGGCCTGCGCGCGTGCTGCCTGCTGCTGGCGGGCACGTGTCTGCGCCTGTCGCTGCGCCAGTTCGCGCTGGGCTGCCTGCTGACGGGCGCGCTGCTGTGCCTGCTGCTGGGCCTGTTGACGTTGCGCCATCTGCACGCGGTTGCGCTGCTGAGCTTGCTGGGCCTGACGCTGGCGCTCCGCCGCCGCTTCACGCGCGCGTTGCTGGGCCAGCTGTTGCTGTTGCGTGCGCTGCGCCGCTGCCTGCCGGACGCGCTGCTGCTCGGCCGCCTGCTGACGCACCCGCTGCTGGGCAGCCTGCTGCGCCTGGGCCTGCGCGACGCGCTGGCGGGCCTGCTGCTGGGCGAGCTGCTGCTGCACCTGGCGCTGCCGGGCCTGCTGTTCGGCGAGCCGCTGCTGCTGCGCCTGGAGGTTCGCGCGCTGCTGCGCCTGTTGCTGGAAGGCAAGCCGCTGCTGGGCCTGCGCCTGCGCCTGGCGCTGCGCCGCCATCTGCTGGGCCTGGCGTTGTGCCGCCTGCTGCTGGGCAATCTGCTGGGCGCGGATCTGCTGCTGGCGCCGTGCCTCGGCCTGGCGATCGCCGCCGAACCAGTTGGGCATCCAGCCGCGCTGCGGCGGCGGCGCGGGCGGCACATAGGCGACCGGCTGCGGCGCCGGGGTGCGGAAGCCCTGGCTCTGCCACGCGGCGAAGCGCTGGGCGGCAGAGGCGCGGCGCTGGCGCTCCTGCTGCCAGACGGCCTGTTCCTGCGCGGCATGTGCCTGGCGATAGGCCTGCCATTCGGCCTGGCGCGCCTGCGCCTCGGCCCATTGCGCGTTGGCGGCGGCGATCTCCGCGCGCCGCGCCGCCCAGTTGGCTGCGACCACCCCGCGATGCTCGCGCTGCGCCGACAGCCGGTAGAGATATTCCGCGCGATCATAATAGCGGGACGCGGTGTCGGCGCGGCCGTAATAGTCGTTGGCCGGCAGCAGGTCGCCGCCCGCGTCGTACACCGCGACGAGATCGTCGCCCGAATAGGCATAGCTATAGTCGGGGTCGCGGACGAGATAGGGCTGGTCCGCCCCGGCCTGGTAATAATAATAGCGATAGCCGCCATCGACCGGCTCCGCATAGCGCCGGTCGCCGACGCTGGTCTGCCACACCCAGGGCGAGACGCGGCCGTCGTCATAGGCATAGTCGGGCGGCGCATCGCCGATCGCATCGGCAACACCCTGGGCGCGATCGAGATAGGCATAAGCGTCGCTGCGCCGCGCGACCTGCGCCACGCGCACTCGCCGTGTCGCGGGCAGCGCCTCGGCCGACGGGGCGGTGGCGAGCGACGTCGCGGCGCCGGCCTGCAGCGGCACCGCCGCGGGCAGCGCCGGCAGCGCATCGGCCATGTTGCCCATCGACGCGTTGCTATCCGCCTGCTGTGCCGGATTTCCCGGGCTGCAGGCGGCCAGCGCGATGGCGAGCATGCTCGCCGACAGCATGGCGGGGCGTTTCCACAGATCGGACATGACAGCTCCTCACTTCCCGCCCCCTTGACGCAGCTTCTGCCCGTTCCAGGCTGAACCTGCGCTGGAGCGGCCGTTCATCGGCCGTCAAACGCCTATCGCTGGTTTCGGATGCGCAAGCGTCGGGCGCGGGTCAGCCCGAAGCGAGACGCCGCATCTGCTCCCCTACGGTGCGCACCGCGAGCCCGCTCGCCAGCACCATGTCGAGCAGCGCCTCTTGCTGTGCCGCGGTCACCGCCCCGTCGCTTTCCGGCCCGGCGCCGACCTGGTGGAACACCAGGATCGCCCAGCGCCGCTCGTGCCGCGCCAGCTGGAGATAGTTGAACACGTCGAGCGGCTGCGCGTCATAGCCGACCGCCAGTGCCTGCAGCCGATACGGGTGGCGCCGCACCCAGGCCGCCGGGTTGGGCGGCCCCTCGCTGTTCCGCGCGCTGTCGAGTCCCAGCCGCTTGAGCAGCGCCTCGTAGCGGGCGCGCTCGGCATTGGCGGTGCCGGGGCCCAGATCGGTGACATCGCACGGATAGGCGAAGTCGCGCGGCCGCTCGGGTCCGGCCACCTTGTCCAGCCAGGCTTCCAGCGGGCGGAACTCCTTCTCGGCAAAGGCCTCGGCGGTGAGCGGACCGATGTTGCAAGGGTGGTGCATGGTATGCGCGCCGAGCTCGTGCCCACGCGCCGGCATCTTCTCCCAGTCGGCGACGCGGTCGACGATATTGTCCCAGGTGACGTAGAAGGTGCCGTGCAGGCCCCGCCGCTCCAGCGCGGGCGCCGCCACGTCGAGATGCGAGGGCAGCCCATCGTCATAGGTCAGGCTCAGCGCCCCGCCCGCGTCGTCCGCCGCCCGCGCGAGGGGGGCGCCGAGCACCAGCGTCGCCAGCCCTGCCGCGAAGTGCCGCCTGTTTACCTGCATGTCGTCTCCATCCGTTGGCGATGCCCTTGGCCGCAGCCGCCGGCGCACGCAACCGTGCTTCCGTAGCTTCGCGTAGGTCGAGCGACTGCTAGGCAAAAAATTCCCACCCGGCAGAAACTGCCGTTCCGCCCGCCTCCTATAAGACCATTAACAAGGGGCATTCCGCGCCCCGTAGCTACTGCATGGGGCGGCTTTGGAAGCGATCAAGAATCTGGTGGCGCAACTCGGCACCAAGCGGCTCGCGATGATGGGGGGCGTGGCTTTCGCCCTGCTCGCGGCGCTGACCTTCGTGGCGATGAGCAGCTCCAAGTCGAACATGGGCTATCTCTACACGGACCTGGATCCGGCAGCCGCCTCGACGATCACCGAGAAGCTGAAGGCGCAGAACGTGCCGTACACGCTCTCCGCCGACGGCACCGCGATCATGGCGCCCGAGGACAAGCTCGCCGAACTGCGCATGAGCATGGCCGGCGAGAAGCTGGGCGGCAAGATCGGCTATGAGGTACTCGACGAGGAGCAGCCCTTCGGCGTTTCCGCCAGCCGCGCCAAGATGAACGAGACTCGCGCCGTGGAAGGCGAGCTCTCCAAGTCGATCCAGACGATCCAGAGCGTCACCGCCGCGCGCGTCCATATCGTGATGCCCGAGCGCGCGATGTTCGCCAATGAGAGCCGCAAGGCGACCGCCGCCGTCACCATCAAGACCAAGGGCCATATCGGTTCGGAGCAGGTCGCGGCGATCCGCTACCTCGTCTCCTCCTCGGTCCCCGAGCTTTCGCCCGACGCCGTCTCGGTGGTCGACCAGACCGGCGCGCTGCTCGCCCGTGCGGGCGATCCGGACACCGCCGCCGCCGGCGATGCCGACGAGCGCCAGCAGGCGGTCGAGGGCAAGCTGCGCGACGAGATCGAGGCGCTGCTCCAGCCGATCGTCGGCGAAGGCAAGGTCCGCGCGGAAGTCTCCGCCCAGATCGACCGCGACCAGACGCGCGAGGAATCGAACGTCTATGATCCGGACAAGCAGGTCGTCGCCCGCCAGGTGAGCGTCGAGACCGGCGACCAGAACAAGGAAAGCGACGCGGGGCCGCAGACCGCCTCGGTCGCCAACCAGATGCCCGACGCCAAGGCCAATCCGGGTGCGCCGGGCAGCTCGCGTCAGTCGGCGAGCAACCAGACCTCGGAAGACACCACCTATTCCAATAGCTCGACCCGCACGGTGACGCTGCGCTCGCCGGGCAAGGTCACCCGCCTCACCGTCGCGGTGATGGTCGATGGCGGTCCGAAGGGGCTGCCCGCCGATCAGATCCAGCGCCTGCAGCGCCTGGTCGAGAATGCCGTCGGCATCGATACCCAGCGCGGCGACAGCGTCGTCGTCGAGAGCATGCCCTTCTCGGCGGTGCCGGTGGACGAAGGCAAGGAGAGCCTCTTCTCCAAGCTGCCGATGGACCGGATCTGGACCTTCCTGCAGCTCGCGCTGATCGCCGGTGTCGGCCTGCTCGCCCTGCGCATGCTCAAGCCGAAGCCCGAGCCGCTGCCGATCGAGCCGGAGATGACCCAGCTGGAGGCACAGCAGCAGTCCGAAGAAATGCGGGCGCTGACCGCCCTCGCCGCGGACGGCGACCCCGAAGCGCTCCAGAAGCTCGAGCAGATGCAGGTCAGCGAGACCGCGCTGCTCGATCAGGAAATCGCCCTCGCCCAGGTGGATGGGCGGATCAAGCTCTCCGCCCTCAAGCGGATCGGATCGGCCATCGCGGCCAGCCCGCCCGAGGCCGCCTCGGTGATCCGCCAGTGGATGAACGCATAGGATTTTAGCAGATGACGATCGATCCCCACGACATCATCCCGTCGGACGGCAGCGAGCCCCAGCCCGCCCCCGCCCCCGATTTCCAGGATTTCGAACTGCCGGGCAGCACGCCCGAGGCCCATGGCGGCAGCGCCGGCCTCGAAGCCGTGCACGACGTGCCGGTCAAGGTGCAGGCGGTGCTCGGCCGCGCGCGGATGCCGATCGGCGATCTGCTCGCGCTCAGCTCGGGCACCGTGCTCGAACTCGACCGCCGCGTCGGCGAACCGGTCGACATCTTCGTCAATGACCGGCTGATCGCCCGCGGCGAAGTCGTCCTGATCGACAACGCGCTGGGCGTGACGCTCACAGAAATCGTGCGGCCCGATCGCTGATGGCAAACCCGATCCGCATGCTCCTGATCGGCGCGCCCGGCAGCGAGTTCCGTCTCGCCGCCGAGCTCGCCCGCAGCGCCGGCGCCGAAGTGGCGATGGCCGACACGCCCGGCGACGGGCTGGTCGAGCTGCGCCAGGGCGGTGCCGATCTGGTGATGATCGACGTCGAGGCGGACATCACCGCCTTCATGGCGAGCATCCGCGCCGAGCGCTTCACCATCGCGGTACTCGCCTGCGGCATCGACGCCCCGGCCGAGCGCGCGGTGGCGGCGATCCGCGCCGGTGCGCGCGATTACGTCCCCCTCCCCCCGCAGCGCGAGCTGATCGCCGCCGCCATCGCCTCGGTGGTCGAGCGCAAGGCCCCGGCCTGGATCGGCGGCCACCCCGCGCTCGCCCGCGCGCTGTCGCTCGCCGCCGGTGTGGCGCCGAGCGCAGCCCCGGTGCTGATCACCGGCGAGAAGGGCAGCGGCAAGGAGATGATGGCGCGCGCGGTGCACGATGCTTCGGGCCGCCCGCAGCCGATGCTGGTCGCCGAATGCGCCGGCGTCGCCCCCGACGTGATCGAATCCGAACTGTTCGGCCACGAGGCGGGCGCCTTCCCGGGCGCCGTCGCCCGCCGCATCGGCCGGCTGGAAAAGGCTGGGCACGGCACGGTGCTGCTCCGCGAGGTCGGCATGCTGTCGCCCGCACTGCAGGCCAAGCTGCACGACGTGCTGCAGAAGCAGCAGTTCCGCCGCCTGGCGGGCCACGAGACCATTCCCTTTCACGGCCGACTGATCGCCACGTCGAGCCTCAACCTCGACGCGCTGGTCGAAAGCGGCACCTTCCGCGCCGACCTGCTGGTGCGGCTGGGGCTGGTGCGCGTCGAGGTGCCGCCCCTGCGCGCCCGCGGCGAGGACATCATCGCCCTCGCCCGCTATTTCGCCAAGCGCCACGCCGAAGTCGATGGCCTGCCGCCGCGCGCCTTCACCGACGAGGCGCTGGCGCTGCTCCAGCGCTATGTCTGGCCGGGCAACATCCGCGAGCTGGACGAGACGGTGCACCGCGCCATCCTGCTCGGCCGCGGCGCCGCGATCATGCCGGGCGACCTGGTGCGCGCCGACGGCACGCCGCTCGCCGAGCTCAACACAGAGACCAACCCCTTGGACATCAACAGCCTGGTCGGCCGCACGGTCGAGGAGGTGGAGCGCGAGCTGATCCTGCAGACGCTGGAGCGCTGCCACGGCAACCGCACCTCGGCCTCGAACATCCTCGGCATCTCGGTCCGCACGATGCGCAACAAGCTGCGCAGCTTCATCGACGCCGGCATCGCCGTCTCGCCCGCGCCCTGACCTCCAGTTTCCGGTAGCAGCCCATGCCTCCCGCCGTCCTGAAGTTCTTCGACCGCATCGGCGCCAACCGCGACATGGCGCTCGCCGGCGGCGTCATCGCGATCATCGCGATGCTGATCCTGCCGATGCCGGGCTGGATGCTCGACATGGGGCTCGCCCTGTCGATCACCGTCTCGGTGATGATCCTGATGACGGCGCTGTTCATCGAGAAGCCGCTGGAGCTCAGCGCCTTCCCGACCATCCTGCTGATCGCGACGATGCTGCGGCTGGGCCTCAACCTCGCCTCCACCCGCCTGATCCTCGGCCATGGTCATGAGGGCCCCGATGCCGCCGGCGGCGTGATCGGCGCCTTCGGCGAGTTCCTGATGGGCGGCGAGACCATCATCGGTCTCACCATCTTCATGATCCTGGTGGTGATCAACTTCGTCGTCATCACCAAGGGCGCCGGCCGTATCGCCGAAGTCGCCGCGCGCTTCAGCCTCGATTCGATGCCCGGCAAGCAGATGGCGATCGACGCCGATCTCTCGGCCGGCATGATCAACGAGGAGCAGGCCAAGGCCCGCCGCGCCGAAGTGGAGGCCGAAAGCGGCTTCTACGGCGCGATGGACGGTGCCTCCAAGTTCGTGAAGGGCGATGCCGTCGCGGGCCTGCTGATCACCGCGATCAACATCGTCGTCGGTCTCGGAATCGGCGTGATCGAGCACGGCGTGCCGATCGGCGAGGCGTTCCGCACCTATACCGTGCTCACCGCCGGCGACGGCCTGGTCAGCCAGATCCCGGCGCTGATCGTCTCGACCGCGGCGGGCCTGCTCGTCTCCAAGGGCGGCGTTGCCGGCAAGACCGGCGCGGCGCTCGGCGACCAGCTCGGCCGCTACCCCAAGGCGTTCGGCATGGTGTCGTTCCTGATGGGTGCGCTGGCGCTGATGCCCGGCCTGCCCTTCATCCCCTTCGCCGCCTTCTCGGCGCTGTCGGGCTGGGTGGCCTGGGAGATGTCGCGCCGCTCCACCGCCAAGGCCGCGCGCGAGCGCATCCAGGCAGCACAGGAGGTCGCGCACTCGCAGGCGGTCGAGCAGCCGATCTCCGAGACGCTGGCGATCGACGCGGTGCGCATCGAGATCGGCTATGCCCTGCTGCCGATGATCAACGACGATACCCGCGAACCGCGTCTCGACGACCAGGTCCGCGCGCTGCGCCGCCAGATGGCGACCGAGTACGGCTTCGTGCTGCCCTCGGTCCGGATCATCGACAATATGGGCCTCAAGCCCAACGAATATGTCATCTCGATCAAGGAGACCGAGGCGGCCCGCGGCGACATCCGGCTGGAGAAGCTGCTGCTGATCAATCCGGGCGGCGGTTCGGTCGGCCTGCCCGGCGAAGTCACCAAGGAACCCGTGTTCGGTCTGCCCGCGCTGTGGATCGATCGCGAGCTGCGCGACGAAGCCGGCTTCCGCGGCCTCACCGTGGTCGATTGCGGCACGATCATCGCCACGCACCTCACCGAGCTGGTGAAGGAAAACATCGCCGATCTGCTCTCCTACACCGAGACGCAGAAGCTGCTGACCGAAGTCCACAAGGAATCGGAAAAGCTGGTGGCGGACATCATCCCGTCCAAGGTCTCGGTGTCGAGCGTCCAGCGCATCCTGCAGAACCTGCTCGCCGAGCAGATCTCGATCCGCGACATCCCGACGATCCTCGAAGGCATCGCGGAATCGGCGCCGCTCACCAGCAACCTGACCACCATCACCGAGCATGTCCGCAGCCGCCTGGCCCGCCAGATCAGCGCCTCGCAGGCGCGCGGCGACGCGATCCCGGTGGTCACCCTCTCGGCGGATTGGGACCAGGCGTTCGCGGACAGCATCCTCGGCGCGGGCGACGACCGCCAGCTGGCGATGGCCCCGTCGGCGCTCCAGCAGTTCATCGGCGCGGTGCGCGAGACCTATGACCGGCTGGCGCAGGACGGCGAGATTCCCTGCCTGCTCACCAGCCCTTCGATCCGCCCGTTCGTCCGCTCGATCATCGAGCGCGTGCGGCCCGCAACGGTGGTGCTGTCGCAGAACGAGATCCACGCCCGCGCCCGCATCCGTGCGCTCGGCGTAATTGGCTGATCCGCAACGATCGTCTCCACGATCGTCCTATAATGGTTTGGAACGGCCTCTTTCCGGCCGTGCAAGAGGCGACTGCATGAACGTCACGAACATCGGCTCCCCCTTCGCCGCCCCCGTCAGCCAGGAGGGCGCTGCGAATGCGGCCGGCGGCAGCGGCTTTGCCGGCCTGCTGGGCGGAGTCGGAACCGGTGGCGTGAGCGGCTGGGCGGGCCAGGGCCTGGTCTTCGCAGGTGCGGGCACGACGGGACTGCTCGGCGCGCAGACCGGCGCACCGCTGCTGCCGGGTACCCCCGATGCGAACGCGCTGCCCGGCGACAAGCCGCAGGTCGGCATGACCCAGCTGCTCGCCACCGCCGCGCCGAGTGCCAGCACCCCGCCCGTCGCGACCGGCGGCAACCCGCTCGCCGATGCCATCGCCAAGGCGCTCGCCGATGCGCGCGGCAAGACTGATGATACGGTGACGACGCCGAGCGAACCGGTACAGTCGGAGATCGCCGCTTCCAAGCCGAAGCCGACGGCCGCGGACGCAAAGCCGGAGACCGCAGATGCGCTCGCCGAGCTGCTGGACGCGGCCGCACCCAAGCCCACCGAAGATGCCGGGCCCGCGCGCCCGATGGTGGCAGTCAAGGTCGCCAAGCCCGCGCGCGGCACCGGCGGCGACAAGAACGGCCTCGATCCCGCGGGCGCCCCGCTGGCCGCGCCGGAAGCGACCACCCCGGTGGTCGTTCAGCCCGTTGCCGTGCCCGTCGCGCAGCTGCAGCAGCAGCCGCCCGCCGCCCAGCCTGCCGCTGCCCAGCAGCCGGCAGCGCAGAGCAAGACCAGCGGCGTGACCGGGCCGCGCTACGCCAAGGCAGATGCCATGGCGGGCAACGACGCCGCGCCTGCGCAGACCACCAACGACAAGCTGGCCGACCTCGCCGATGCGGTCGGACCTCGTCCGCATGGCGGCGGCGGCACCGATGGCGGCAGCGCCGGCGATCATGGCCAGCAGAATTTCGGGCAGCAGCTTGCCGCCGCCGACACGCGCCATGGTGGCGCCGCTCCCTTCCCCACCGCTTCGGGCCACGTTGCCCCGGCTGCGAGCGCGGCACCCGCCGCGCCGGCCGCGGAGCCGGTGCTCAACGCGCGCGCGGGTGAGCTGGGCCGCAGCCTCGGCGTCGAGATCGCCCGCAAGGTGGATGCCGGCGAAGACATGCTGCGCGTCCGCATGAACCCGTCCGAACTCGGTCGCGTCGAAGTCACCCTCGCCTTCGACGACAAGGGCCGCGTCCAGGCGACGATGCGCGCCGAAAGCCAGCACACGCTCGAACTGCTTCGCCAGGAAGCCCCCGATCTCGGCCGCGCGCTCGATCAGGCGGGTATCCGCAGCGATGCCAGCAGCTTCCGCTTCGAAAGCCGCGACGGCGGCACGGGCGGCGGCGGCAACGGCCAGCAGGCCTCGCAGCAGCAGTCGCGCGGCGGCAACCAGCAGTTCCACGACGAACCCGACGCCCAGACCGCGGCCTATCGCCCGATCCGCGGCGACGGCCAGGTCGACCTCATCGCCTAACGCTCAGGAGTAGCGCCATGACTCTCGTCTCTTCCGCCACCGCCGGGCAATCGGCCACCACCGAATCGTCGACCAAGCTGACCGCGGACTACAACCTGTTCCTCAAGCTGCTGACCACGCAGCTGCAGAACCAGGATCCGACCAACCCGATGGACAGCTCGCAATACACCCAGCAGCTGGTCCAATATTCGCAGGTCGAACAGTCGATCACCCAGAACAAGACGCTGAATTCGATCCTGTCGAGCCTCAACATGAGCTCGCTGACGTCGAGCACCGCGATGATCGGCCAGCCGGTACAGCTGAGCTCGGACAAGGCCGGCCTCAGCGCCACCGCCCCGGCGCAGTGGCAGTGGGATTCGACCAATCCGATCGACACGCTGAAGGCGACGATCACCGATGCCAAGGGCAAGACGATCGAGACCTTCGACCTCGACGTGAAGGGCACTTCGGGCCAGTTCAGCTGGGACGGCAGCACCAAGAGCGGTACCAAATATACCGACGGCCTGTATCAGCTGACGCTTGCCGGCACGACCGCTGCCGGCGCGAAGATCAGCACCACCGCAACTGCCATGGGCAAGGTCGATGACGTCCAGATGCTCAATGGATCTCCTGTGGTATCCATCAATGGCGCCCAATACCCCACCAGCATGATCTTGAAGATCGCAAAGTAACCTTTGCTCTCCGTAGCATCGCCTAGGGAGAGAAGCTTAAGTACAAATCCTGTAGCTGATTAGCGCGGGATTCGTTTCTCTCCCGTCCGATTCTGCGATATAACGAAAACAGAAGCAGCGAGGACGTTCCGATCCCCTCACGATCCTCGCGCTTCAATATTTGCCGAGCACCCCCCGCTCGGCATAGCGGCAGGCCAGTTCCCCCCAACTGGCCTGCCGCTCGCATGTTGAGGGCATCGCGTCCCTCCCCTCCCGCAGCATCCGCGTCCGCCTCGCCGCAGGACCCAAGGCAGGGTTCCGGCGCCGCCACGGTCTAGAACCGCGCGCACGCCCTACCACGCCAACCGCTTGCGACGCTGCAGGCCTGCAGGCGCGGGCAGGCGCACGCAGCGCCCTCGCCCCCTGGTTGTGCCGTGACGACCTGGTCCTTGTCCCTGACGCTGCGAGCGCGGAATGACAGGGGCGCGGTGCGGGTGCGCGCGACGCGCGGCTCGCAGACAAGCGCGTAAACAGAGGAACGCCAGCAGCGCTGCAAGAGCGACGGTCCTTCCCGCGAAGGCGGTAATCCATTCACCTGGACGTTTGGCGGAAAAGCCGCACTCTCAGCGCCAATGGGTCCCCGCCTGCACGGGGGTGACAGCTGTTCGGCACGTTGCGATCGCCCGCCGCAGCGGGCGCGCGACCGGCGCTGGATCAGTGGATGCGCGCCTCGGCGCGGCGGGTCAGCTCGCGCGCATGCGCGGCGACGATGCATAGCTCGGCATAGAGACGGTCCCAGAAGGGCGCGGCGATCTCGAGGCTGGCAGCGCCTTCCTGGCTGAGCACCAGTGCGGCGCTGGGATCGAGCTCCAGCCGGAAGCGCGTCGCGAACATGCCGTCGACATGCTCGTCGGGCAGCCCCTGCGGCACCGAGAGCCGCGCCGACATGATGTAGCCGGCGAGCACGTCCACGCCGTAGCCATCGAGCAGGATGCGCGGCCGCCCGCCCAGATCGGGACGTTCGACGACGATCAGCGCGCCCGAGGGATGCTCTTCGACGCTGACGCGCAGGCGCCCGCCAAAGGCATCGGTAATCTCGCGAATCCTCGGAAACAACGCCGATCTCCCAGTTTCCAACCATTATAGAAGCGGAAACCATATTACCCGCGATGAACGCGGGCAAAAAAAGAGGGCCGGGATGGCGTACCATCCCGGCCCCCGCAAGCCTTCGGCCCCCCAGGGTTGGGGCCTTGGGCTATTAGCGGAACAGCGAAGTGATCGTCTGCGGCGCCTGGTTGGCGATCGACAGAGCCTGAACACCGAGCTGCTGCTTGACCTGCAGAGCCTGCAGGCGAGCCGATTCCTTCGCCAGATCGGCGTCGACGAGGTTGCCGATGCCGCCGTCGATCACGTCCGACAGCTTGCTGGTGAAGGTCTGCTGAGCATCGATCTTGCGCGAAGCGGCGCCGAGCGTGCTGAGCGAGGTCTTCAGGTTGTCCGACGTGGTCTTGATCGTGTCGATCATCGACTGCGCAGCTGCCTGCGTGTTGATCTGACCGGTCGAAGCAATCGTCACGACCGAACCGCCGAGGTCGAGACCCTGGTTCGCCACGGTGAGCGAGTCGGGGTTCCACGCGGTGGTGCTGGTGTTCGAATCCTGCAGCGACTGCAGCGCGGTCACCTGACCACCCGAAGTCTTGAGCAGGTTCGTGCCGTTGAAGTCCGACGCGTTGACGATCGTGGTGATCTGGTCACGCAGCGCGGTGAAGTCCTTGTTCAGGGCGTCGCGATACGCGGTGTCGATACCATCGTCGGCAGCCTGCGTGGCCTTCGAGCGCATCTGGTTGACGATGTCGGAGATCTGCTCGGCGCCGGCAACGGCGACGTCAGTCACGCTCTTCGCGCGGCTGAGCGACGACGAAACCGCCTTCAGGCCGCCCAGGTCGCCACGGAGGCCCTGTGCGATCGTGTACGAAGCCGAGTCGTCCTTGGTCGAGGACACCGACAGGCCGGTGTTGATGCGGCTCTGGGTGGTGGCCAGGTCCTTCTGGGTCGAGGTCAGGCTCTGGAGAGCCGCCATTGCGCCGACGTTCGTGTTAACCGAAAATGCCATGGTGATTTCCTTCTTGGAAGTAGAGCCGCTTCTGCGACCCGGGTCGGAACCGCCAACCCTCGACTGGGCGTGAATGCCCTGCACGTCCATTGTGGGAAGAAAATCGAACCGACCAAAATTCTCCTGAAAATTTTGATGGTTACCGGAAGATTAAGATAAATATTCGGTAAATGCGAAAAGGGCCCGCCAGGTTTTCCGGCGAGCCCTTTCTTGTGTCTTGACCTGGGATCAGGCGTCAGAACGGGAACAAGGCGTCGTAGATCTGCTGGCCCCAGCGCGCCTGCTGCGCATCGGTCAGCTGGCCCTTGCCGCCATAGATGACGCGCGCCTCGGCGATCTGGCTGTGCTGGATGGAATTGTCGCGGGCGATGTCCTCCGGCCGGATGATGCCGGTGACGATCAACTCGCGCATCTCGAAGTTCACCCGCACTTCCTGCCGGCCGCGGATCATCAGATTGCCGTTGGGCAGCACCTGGGTGACGATGGCGGCCATCGTCATGTTGATCGTCTCCGATCGCACGGTGGTGCCGCCGCCCGAATATTTGGAGCCCGAATTGGTATCCACCAGCTTGGACGGATCGGTGCCGGTCAGCTTCTTGATCGGCGTCTGCAGGCCCAGCAGGCTGGAAATGCCGCTGGTCTCGGTGCCGCCGCGCGTACGCGAGGTATTGTTGCCGATATCGGCCTTGTCGGCGATCGCGATCTTGATCGTCAAAATGTCGCCCACCCGCCCCGCGCGCTGGTCGCGGAAGAAGGCGCCGGCGCCGGTACGGAACAGCGAGGCGGTCGGCGCATTTGCCGGCTGCTCGGGCCGCACCCGGTTGGAGCGATCGAGCGGCGACGCGAGCGAAGGCTCGACATCGGGCGCCTCTACCGGATCCATCGTCGAGAGCTTGGGCGCCTTGCCCACCGCCTTCAGCCGGCCGACTGCACCGCAGCCCGAGAGCGTGGCGCCGAGCGCCAGCGCGAGAATGATCTTACGCATGTACCTATCCCTCAGGGAGTGGAGATCCGCACCGAGCCCGAACCGTCGACGATTCCGTCGAGCGTGCGGTTGGTGGCAGTGACGACGATCCGCACGGGATCGCCTTGGGCGCCGCCGCCCAGCGCGCGGCCGGCGGCGGTGATGACCATGGAGCCGGAGACGATCTTGGCCGTCACCGGCTCGCCGCGCTTCACCAGCTGCGGCTTCATCACGTCGCCGCTGCGGAGCAGCGTGCCGGGGGCGAGCGCGCGCGACGCGTCCATTCCCACGGCGTCTTCGGGGCGGAGCGCGCCGCGCGCGCTCGCCACCGGGCGGGTTTCGATCGAGAGGTCGCCCATCTCGATCCGCTCGCCGCGCGCGACCGGGTGCTGGACCACCGCCACCGGCACGTCCTCGGCAGGCACCGCCACGCGCAGCAACAGGCCCAGCAGCGCGGACATCAGCGCAGCTGGCTGGTCGTCGCCAGCATTTCGTCGGCCGTCTTGAGCACGCGGCTGTTCATTTCATAGGCGCGCTGCGCCGTGATCAGCGAGGTGATTTCGGAGACCGGGTTGACGTTCGAGCCTTCGATGAAGCCCTGGGTCAGCGTGCCGATGCCGGTATCGCCCGGCGAACCGACGGTCGGCTGGCCCGAGGCGGCGGTCTCGAGGAACAGGTTGCCGCCCTTCGCTTCGAGGCCGTTCTCGTTCATGAAGGTGGCAAGCTGGAGCTGGCCGAGCTGCTGCGGCTGGGTGTTGCCGGCGACCGTCACTTCGACCAGGCCGGTCTTCGAGATGCTGACGTCGAGCGCGCCCTGCGGCACGGTGATGCCCGGCTGCACCGGATAGCCGTCCTGCGTCACCAGTTCGCCCTGGTCCGAGATCTGGAACGAGCCGTCACGGGTATAGGCGGTGGTGCCGTCGGGCATCGTCACCTGGAAATAGCCCTTGCCCGTCACCGCCATGTCGTACGGATTGTCGGTCTGCTGCAGCGAGCCCTGCTGGTTGATGCGATAGACGCCGCCGGTCTTCACGCCCGAGCCGATCTGGATGCCGGCCGGCACCTTGGTGTCGCCGCCGGTCGACGAGCCGGGGCGCGAGACCTGCTGGTAGAGCAGGTCCTGGAACTCGGCGCGCTGCTTCTTGAACGCGGTGGTGTTCATGTTGGCGATATTGTTCGAGATCACGTCGACATTGGTCTGCTGGGCCAGCATGCCGGTCGCGGCGATGGAAAGCGTACGCATGGAGTTTATCCCTTCGTGAAATTCAGCTGACGCGGCCGAGCTTTTCGATCGCGCTCTTGCGCAGGTCCGACATCGAGTTGGAGAGGCTCTGGCTGGTCTGATAGGCGCGCAGGATCTGCATCATGTCGGTCGTCTCGACGATCGCGTTGACGTTCGATCCCTCGACGCCGCCGCTCACCAGCTTGGTCTGCGCCGCCGGCAGTTCGCGGCCGCCGGTGGCGGTGAACATGTCGTTGCCGCGCGGATCGACCACCGCCTCGCTGTCGAACACCGTCACCGCGATGCGGCCGAGCGGGCCGTTCTCGCCCATCACCGTGCCGTCGGGATGGACGTTGACCTTGCCGGCTTCCTCCGGCGGCACCTTGATCGGCTTGCCGCCCTCGCCCAGGATCACCTGGCCGCCCGAGGTGGCGAGCTCGCCGCTCTCCAGCACCTTCACATAGCCCGCGCGCGTATAGGCGGTGGTGCCGTCGCCGGCCTGCACCGCCAGATAGCCCGGCCCGTCGATCATCACGTCGAGCGGATTGCCGGTCGGCTGGAACGCGCCGTTCGAGGCATCGTGGACCGCGCCGTAATCGAGCACGAACGAGGTTTTCTCGGCGGCCTTCACTGCGCCGTCGGTCTGTTCCACATATTCGCGGAACACCGGCTGCTCGCGCTTGAACCCCACCGTATTCATGTTGGCGATGTTGTTCGCCACCACGTCCATCCGGCGCCGCAGCGCCTGCTCCTGGCTGAGGAGCACATAAGAGGAGATGTCCACCGGACCGTCCTTCGAAAAATGGTCACTAGGCAGAAATTGCCGGGTGACGGTTCTATAATAGAGGGAAATCGGACGTGCGGACGCCGCGGCCGATAAATCGGAAGGTCCAGGGTTATTATGTCGGCCGAGATCGTCGAGGATAAAAGCGCGCAGGAGGCCCCGGCGCCCAACAAGAAGAAGAAGCTGATCATCATCGGCGCCGCCACCGTGGCCGCGCTGACGCTGGGCGGCGGCGGTGCCGCCTTCTTCATGGGCGGCAAGAGCGCGGCCAAGACCGAGGCGCATGGCGAGGAAGCCGCCGCCGCGGACGAAGGGCATGGCGAAGGCGATGCCAAGGAAGGCGAAGGCGGCAAGGAAGGCGAAGGCAAGGGCAAGTTTGTCGACGTGCCCACCGTCTCGGTGAACCTGCGCTCGCCCGACGGTGCGCCGCGCTTCCTGAAGCTGCACCTGATGCTGGTGCCCGGCACGAAGACCACTGCCGAGGCGCTGAAGGACAAGCTGCCGGTCGTGCTCGACGCCTATCAACCCTTCCTGCGCGAGCTGCGTCCCGAGGATCTCGGCGGTTCGGCGGCAGTGTTCCGGCTGAAGGAAGAGCTGATGGTCCGCGCCACCCGCGTGCTCGGCCCCGGCATGGTCAAGGAAGTTCTCATTCAGGACCTGATCCAGCAATGATCGATCTAGACGATTTCGACCTTCCGGATCCCCCCGCCGCGCCAATGGGCGGCGACGATATCCGCTTCGACCAGGCGGACATCGACGCCCTGTTCGGCGGCAGCGAACCGGTTCTGAAGAAGAAGGGCCTGCGCGCCGTTCTGGAATCGAAGGTCATCAGCCACGAACGGCTGCCGATGCTGGAAGTGGTGTGCGACCGCGTGGTCCGCAGCTTCGCCAGCTCGATGCGCAACATGACCTCGGACGCGATCGACGTGAGCCTGGAGGAAGTGACCTCGGCGCGCTTCGGCGAGTTCATGAACCGCGTGCTGCTGCCCGCGATGGTCGGCGTTTTCAAGATCGCGGAATGGGAAAGCTACGGGCTGATCACGGTGGAATCCGGCCTGATCTATTCGGTGGTGGACGCGCTGCTCGGCGGCCGCGGCAGCAACACGCCGACGGTGATCGACGGCCGCGGCTTCACCCCGATCGAGACCTCGCTGGTCTCGCGCGTGCTGGAAACCGCGCTGCGCGATTTCGCCGACGCGTTCGAGCCGATCGAGCCGGTGAACATGAAGCTGGAGCGTATCGAGACCAACCCGCGCTTCGCCGCGATCGCCGCCACCTCGAACATCTGCGCCATCGCGACCTTCCGCGTCGACATGGACGGTCGCGGCGGCTGCATCACGCTGGTGTTCCCTTATGCCACGCTGGAGCCGGTGCGCCACAAGCTGCTCCAGCGCTTCATGGGTGAAAAGAGCGGTCGCGACAGCATCTGGGAGGCGCATATGGCCTCCGAGATCCGCAAGACCAACGTGACCGTCAACGTGCTGCTCGGCGAAAAGGCGCTGCCGCTTTCCGACCTGGAGGAGCTGCAGGTCGGCCAGACCATCGCCTTCGACAAGAGCCCCGACGACGCACTCGACATGGCGTGCGGCGACATCAAGCTCGCCCAGGCCCAGATCGGCCAGCGCAGCGGCCGCGTCGCCGTGCGCCTGGTCAACGACGTTTCCCGCACGAGGAAGAAAGTATCATGAGTATCGCGCTTTTCGCCAATGTGCTGACGATCATCCTGTGCGTCGCGGTGCTCGTGCAGAGCATGCGCATGATGCGCAGCCTGCGCACCGTGAAGGACGGCGCCCTTACCGACGTGGTGAAGGCCCTGGACCATGCGACCGTGCAGGCCCGCGCCGTGCTTTCGGACATGAAGGCGACGCTGGGCACCGATTGCGCGCGCCATGCGCGGCTGGTGGAGCAGGCCCGCGACCTGCGCGACGAGCTCTCCGACATGATCGGCATCGCGGACAGCGCCTGCGAGCGCATCGTCTCCGCGGTGAGCCTCGCCAATGCCCTGCGCGTGGCCGAGGAGGAAGCCGCGGCCGAGGCAGCGGATGAAGAAGCCCCGGCCGACGAAACGCCCGCAACGCGTGAGGCCGCGTGATGGCGCGTCCTTCCCTGCTGCTGCTGATGGCGGCGGCCTCCGCGATCGCCGCGGTGGCCAATGCCGCCAGCATCGCCACCGGCGATCAGGACGGCACCAACAAAACCCGGCTGGGCAATTCGATCGAGCGCGACCTGAGCGCGCGCGATCAGGATGCCGCAAAGCGCCAGCGCGCGCTCGACCTGCGCGAGCAGGCGGCCAAGGCTGCCGAGCAGCGGCTGGCAGCGAGCGTCGAGGCACAGCAGAAGGACGCCGCTGGTGCGCCGGGTGCCCCCGGCAGCCCCTCGCCCGCCGAAGCCCAGTTCGACGAGCTCGCGCGCATCTATCAGGCGATGAAGCCGGCCAAGGCTGCGGCGGTGTTCGAGCAGCTCGACATGGAAGTGCAGATGAAGGTGGCGCAGCGGATGCGCCCGGCTTCCACCGCGGCGATCCTTGCGGCGATGTCGCCCAAGGGCGCGGCGTCGCTCAGCATGGCGCTGGCGCGCAAGAGCGCGGCAAAGCCAGTCGCGGCGCCGGCATCCGCGCAGGCCGCGCCGGCCGTTGCCGGTCCTGCCAGCCCTGCCCGCAAGCCGGGCTGAGGCTCCTGATCGCAATGCCGCGCCCGGCGAAAGCCGGGACGACGGCATTGCGACCATCAGAGCACGCACGCCGCGCGCCGCTTGCGCCCATACCCCCGCACCCCCTATACGTTCCGCATGTCCGAAGACCTCTTCGCTGCGCCCTCCGTCCCCGCCGGCACCTATGACGCCTCGTCGATCGAGGTGCTCGAGGGGCTCGAGCCGGTACGGCGCCGGCCGGGCATGTATATCGGCGGCACCGACGAGCGAGCGCTCCACCACCTCGCCGCAGAAATCCTCGACAATGCGATGGACGAGGCGGTCGCCGGCCACGCCAACCGCATCGAGGTAACGCTCGCCGCGCCCAACCGCATCACCATCGTCGACAATGGCCGCGGCATGCCGGTCGATCCGCACCCGCGCTTCCCGGACAAGTCGGCGCTCGAGGTGATTCTCTCGATGCTCCACTCGGGCGGCAAATTCTCGGGCAAGGCTTATGCCACTTCGGGCGGCCTCCACGGCGTCGGCATCTCGGTGGTCAACGCGCTGTCGGTGGACACGGTCGTCGAGGTCGCGCGCGACAAGCAGCTCTATCGCCAGCGCTTCAGCCAGGGCCAGACGCTGGGCCCGCTGGAGAAGATCGGCGGCACGCCCAACCGGCGCGGTACGAGTGTCGCCTTCACCCCCGATCCCGAGATCTTCGGCGAGATGCTGTTCAAGCCGGCGCGGCTGTACAAGCTCGCCCGCTCCAAGGCCTATCTGTTCGCCGGCGTCGAGATCCGCTGGAAGTGCGATCCGTCGCTGATCACCGACGACACGCCCGCCGAGGCCGTGTTCCAGTTCCCCGGCGGCCTTGCCGATCACCTGAAGGAGCAGGTAGGCACGCGTGAATGCGCCACCGCCGACTTCTTCGCGGGCACCCAGGAATTCCCCGATTCGCAGGGCCGCGTCGAATGGGCGGTCGCCTGGCCGCTGTGGAGCGACGGCAGCTATAGCTGGTACTGCAACACCATCCCGACGCCCGATGGCGGCACGCACGAGCAGGGCCTGCGCCAGGCGCTGGTGCGGAGTCTCCGCAGCTTCGCCGATCTGGTCGGCAACAAGAAGGCCAAGGACCTCAATCCGGACGACGTGGTGACGGGCTCCGAGGTGATGCTCTCGGTTTTCATCCGCGAGCCGCAGTTCCAGAGCCAGACCAAGGACCGCCTGACCAGCCCCGAGGCGACCGCGCTCGTCGAAAAGGCGGTGCGCGACCATTTCGACCATTATCTCACCGACAATATGGATCGCGGCAAGGCGCTGCTCGGCTATGTGCTAGAGCGGATGGACGATCGCCTGCGCCGCAAGCAGGAGCGCGAGGTCAAGCGCAAGTCGGCCACGTCAGGGCGCAAGCTGCGCCTGCCCGGCAAGCTGACCGACTGTTCGGCCGACAGCCCCGAGGGCACCGAGCTGTTCATCGTCGAGGGCGATTCGGCCGGCGGCTCGGCCAAGCAGGCGCGCGACCGCAAGACCCAGGCGATCCTGCCGATCCGCGGCAAGATCCTCAACGTCGCCAGCGCCACCTCGGCCAAGATCCTCGCCAACCAGGAAATCGCCGACCTGATCCAGGCGCTGGGCTGCGGCACCCGCAAGGACTGCGACGCGACGCAGCTGCGCTACGAGCGCATCATCATCATGACCGACGCAGACGTCGACGGCGCGCACATCGCGACGCTCTTGATGACTTTCTTCTTCCAGGAAATGCCGGACCTGGTGCGCAAGGGGCATCTCTACCTCGCCCAGCCGCCGCTCTACCGCCTGACCGTGGGCTCCAAGAGCCTCTACGCCCGCGACGACGCGCACCGCATCGAGATCGAGAAGACGGCGTTCAAGGGCAAGAAGGTCGAGGTCAGCCGGTTCAAGGGGCTCGGCGAGATGAACCCGAACCAGCTCAAGGAAACCACCATGGATCCCAAGACGCGGGGCATGCTGCGCGTAACGCTTCCGCAGGAATATGAGGAGCGCGCAGGCGTGAAGGATCTGGTCGATCGGCTGATGGGCAACAATCCCGCGCACCGCTTCGCGTTCATCCAGGAAAATGCGGCGCGGCTCGACGAAGAGGTGATCGACGCCTGAACATCTTCGCAGGCTTGCGCCCAGCGAGCCTGTGTGTACCATCCTCCTAACACAGGGGGAGACCATTTCGATGCGTGCCATCGCCGTTCTCGCGCCGCTGCTTGCCTGCGCCACGCCCTGCCTGGCACAGACCGCACCCCCTGCTCCCGTCGCTGCCCCCGTGCAGGCGGCCAAGGAATTTCGCGACCGTGTCAACCAGCTGCCTGACCTGCTGCAAGGAAAGGGCGACTATGAGGGCGCCTTCTCGGACGCCTTCCGCGCGCAGCTGCCCAAGGCCAAGTTCGATGCGGTCCTTCAGCAGATCGCAGCCGCCGCGGGCCCCTATGCGGCCCTGCAGAAACTCGACGCAAAGACGCCGTGGAGCGGCACGCTGACGGTCGAGTATCGCGATGCGATCGCCACCATGGCGATCTCCGTCGATCCGGCAGGCGACCACCGCATCACCGGCCTGAGGGTGCAGGGTCTGTCCGCGCGCGCGACGAGCCTCGACGCCGTCGAGGCGGCGCTGAAGGGGTTGCACGGCCGCACCGGCTATGTGCTGGCCCGACTGGGCGACGGCGCGCCGCAGTTGCTCCGCCAGCACAATGCCAACCAGGTCTTCGCGATCGGCTCCGAATTCAAGCTGGTGATCCTCGCCGAGCTGATCCGCGCGACCAACGCCGGCGAACGCACGTGGGACGAGCTGGTCACGCTCGACGGCAGCGAACTGCCCGGCGGCGGGTATACGGCCAAGCCCGCTGGAACCAAGGTGCCCTTGCGCGAACTCGCGACGCAGATGATCTCGATCAGCGACAACAGCGCGACCGACATTCTGCTCAAGACGCTGGGACGCGCGAAGGTGGAAGCGATGCTGCCGGTCCTCGGCATCGCCGATCCGGCGCGCAACCGGCCGTTTCTCGGCACCGGCGAGGTCTTCAAGCTGAAGACCATCCCGGCCTTGCGCGACCGCTACCTTGCCGCAAACGAAGCCGGGCGCCGCGCGCTGCTCGCGGGCGCGGTGGCCGCGACGCCGCTCAGCCAGGTGAACGGCGCGCTGTTCTCCGCCGGCAAGCCGCTGTCGATCGACAGGCTCGAATGGTTCGAGACGCCCAACGACCTGGTCCGGGTGATGGACTGGATCCGCCGCAACACCGAAGGGCCGAACGGCGCCGACGCGCGCGCCGTGCTGGCGAAGAACGCCGGCATGCCGCCGCTTGCCGCGGGCAAATGGAATTACGTCGGATACAAGGGCGGGTCCGAGCCGGGGGTGGTCGCGATGACCCTGCTGCTGCAGGGCAAGGACAGCGGCTGGTACGTGCTTTCCGCCAGCTGGAACGACACCGCACAGGATGTCGAGCAGAGCCGCTTCGCCGGGCTGGTGAGCAAGGCCGCCGAGCTGGCCGCTCCGGCACGCTGAGCAGGCGCGGCCGTGCCGGGAAGGACGGACGACCCACAAAAAGGGTTGTCGATGACGTAACATTGTATCATTTGTCCTGCGCATGCTCCAGCTTTCGTCGACCGTTGCCCTGGCCGTATCCGCGCCTCCCCGCATCCGCTCGATCGACGCGCTGCGCGGGCTGGTGATGCTGCTGATGCTGGTCGATCACACCCGCGAGTGCTTCTATTCCACCGTGCCGGTCGCTGATCCGCTCGGCCCGGAAACGCCGACCGCGCTGTTCCTCACCCGCCTCACCGCGCATTTCTGTGCGCCGGTGTTCGTCTTCCTCACCGGACTGGCGGCATGGCTCTATGCGCAGTCGCGGGGTGGCGCCGCGGCGGCGTCCGACTTTCTGTGGAAGCGCGGACTGTTCCTGATCGTGCTGGAACTGACCCTGGTCAACTTTGCCTGGGGTTTCGATCTCACACCGCCGATGCTCTACCTGCAGGTGATCTGGGTGATCGGGCTGTCGATGCTCGCGCTGGCGGCACTGGTCCACCTGCCCCGCCCTACGCTGATTGCGCTAGGACTGGCGATCGTGCTGGGGCACAATCTGCTCGATGGCGTGCACGTGACGTCGGAACCCGGTCGCGCGCTCTGGGCGGTGTTGCACGAGCGCACGATCTTCGACCTGCCGTGGGGCGGACGCCTGCGGATCAGCTATCCGCTGCTGCCTTGGATCGGGGTGATCGTGCTCGGCTATACGCTGGGACCGTGGTTCGCGCGCGGGGTGCACGCTGGCACGCGACAGCGAAAGCTGGTGGCGGCGGGCCTCGCCGCGCTGGCGCTGTTCGTCCTGCTGCGCGCGACCAACGTCTATGGCGATCTCCATTTGTGGCAGGCGGGCAGGGACGCGCTCGGCACCGCGCTTCAGTTCGTCAACCTCACCAAATATCCGCCCTCGGCCGATTTTCTGCTGGCAACGCTGGGAGTCGGGCTGATCGTGCTGGCGGCCTTCGAGCATCTGCCCGAGCGGGCGGCGCGGCTGCTCGCCGTGCTGGGCGCCGCGCCGCTATTCTTCTACCTCTTCCACCTATACCTGCTGCGCGCTCTCAACCTGACGGCCGGCTGGGCGCTGGGTGTGCCGGGGCCGGTGAGCGTGCCCAACGTCGCCGGGCTCTGGCTGTTGGCGGCTGCGGTCGCGCTACCGTGCTGGTTTGCCACCCGCGCCTTCGGTGACCGCAAGCGTCGGAGCGCCGCCTGGTGGATGCGCTATCTATAGGTCGCCGCGCATCCGCCGCTGGTGATACTTCACCCGCACGGTGACGCCGAGCACCATCAGAAAGAAGGCCAGCCCCAGCACCGCCGCGGGCACCGCGATCGGCAGCGGCCACACCTTCGCCCGCAGCGCCGCGAGCAGTGCGCCGAGCACCGCCAGCCACACCGCGCCCATCCGCAGCGGCCGCGCGATCTGCTTCAGCTCCGCCTTGTAGGCGGCGCGCTCGGCAGGATCGTTCAGGTTCGGCGGGGTCGGCATGTCCAGTCTTCCTTCAGCAGCCCGTAGAGCGTGGTGTCTCGGACGCCGATATGGGTCTCCCATTCGGCGCGCAGCACCCCTTCCAGCCGGAAGCCCAGCCGTTCGAGCAGCCGGCGCGAATACACATTGTCCGGGTCCGTGTCCGCAAAAACCCGCCGATGCCCTTCGGCGAGGAATAGCTGGTCTAGCACCGCACCGATCGCCTCCTCGGCGATCCCCTGCCCCCAATGCGACCGGGCGAGCAGATAGCCGATCTCGCTGACCGCGGGCCGCTTCTCGCCCACCGCGACATAGCCGATCGCGGTATCGTCGCCGGCAAGCGTGATCGCCCAGACACGCCAGGCCGGATCGCCGCGCGAGAGGCTGGCCCGGGTCTGCTCGACGGTCTCGTGGGGCGCGTGGCTCCACCAGGTCATCAGCTCGGGGTCGGAGAGGCTGGGGAACAGCGCCTCGGCATCGTCCACCGTCCGCGGCCGCAGGCGCAGCCGCACGGTGGTCAGCACGGGCGTGTCGGCCATCTCAGCGATTGCCGCCGATGAAGTCGCCCAGGCCTCCCAGCACCGAACCCTCGCCGCGATTCTGCCCGCCGCCATTGGCCGCCGCGAGCATGCGGCCGGCCAGCCGCGCGAAGGGCAGCGACTGGATCCACACCTTGCCGGGCCCGCGCAGCCGCGCGAAGAACACGCCCTCACCGCCGAAGACCATGCTGCGCACGCCCCCGACCGAGACGAGATCGAAATCCACCGACGGCGTCAGCGCGGCAAGACAACCGGTATCGACATGGAGTTCCTCGCCCGGCGCCAGCTCGCGCTCGACGATCGCGCCGCCCATCTGGACGAACACCCAGCCGTCGCCGTCGAGCCGCTGCATGATGAAGCCCTCGCCGCCGAACAGCCCGGTCATCACCCGGCGCTGGAAGGCGATGCCCATCTGCACGCCCTTGGCGGCCGCGAGGAAGGCGTCCTTCTGGCAGATCAGCGTGCCCCCGATATCGGCCAGCCGCAGCGGCACGATCGCGCCGGGCACCGGCGAAGCGAAGGAGACGCGCGCCTTGCCGCTACCCTGGTGGGTGAAGACGGTGGTGAACAGCCCCTCGCCGGTGACCAGCCTTTTGCCCGCGCCGAGCAGCTTGTCCATGAAGCCGCCGCCCTGGTTGCTGCCGTCGCCGAACACGGTCTGCATGGTGATGGCGGCATCCTTCCACACCATCGCGCCGGCCTCGGCCACCGCGCTTTCGCCGGGATCGAGCTCGATCTCGACGAACTGGAGCTCCTGGCCCTTGATCTCGAAATCGATGTCGTCGGCATAGCCTTCGCGGCGCGTGTGCGACCAGGGGCTGATCGGCGGCATGGGTCTCTCCTGCACCTGTTGCAGGCGCCTAGTACACCAAAGACCATCGGTCGGGGAAGCTGCCAAGCGCTCTCCGTCGTCATCCCGGCGAAAGCCAGGATCCATTCGCCTCTACGTAGGGGATGGCGCCGCGCCGTCCTGGCAAATGGATCCCGGCTTCCGCCGGGATGACGATGTTGATGGGAGAAAGCCCTCCCCATCGCCCGGGGTGACATCCCGGATGCGCTGTGTCATTGCGCAACTTAATTACAAGGCATGAGTCGGCGTCCAGCCGATCCGCAGGAGAGTATGATGCGTGTTATCGATCATGTGATCGTCGGCCATTCCGGCGGCGGCGCGGGCCGCCGGTCGGACGTTTTCGACCCCAATAGCGGCGCCGTGCAGGCGCAGGTGGCGCTCGGCACCGCTGCCGATCTCGACCGCGCGGTCGCCGCCGCGATGGCTGCGCAGCCCGGCTGGGCCGCGACCAACCCGCAGCGCCGCGCCCGCGTGATGTTCCGCTTCAAGGAGCTGGTCGAGGCGAACATGGACGCACTCGCGCACCTGCTCTCGTCCGAGCACGGCAAGGTGATCGCCGACGCGAAGGGCGACATCCAGCGCGGGCTCGAGGTGATCGAGTTCGCCTGCGGCATCCCCCACGCGCTCAAGGGCGAATATACCCAGGGCGCCGGCCCCGGCATCGACGTCTATTCGATGCGGATGCCGCTCGGCATCGGCGCGGGGATCACCCCGTTCAACTTCCCGGCGATGATCCCGATGTGGATGTTCGGGGTGGCGATCGCCTGCGGCAATGCCTTCATTTTGAAGCCCTCCGAGCGCGACCCCTCGGTACCGGTCCGCCTCGCCGAGCTGATGCTGGACGCCGGTGCGCCCGAGGGCATCCTGCAGGTGGTGCAGGGCGACAAGGAGATGGTCGACGCGATCCTCGATCATCCCGCGATCTCCGCGGTGAGCTTCGTCGGTTCGTCCGACATCGCCCATTATGTCTATCGCCGCGGCGTCGAGGCGGGGAAGCGCGTCCAGGCGATGGGCGGCGCCAAGAACCACGGCATCGTCATGCCCGACGCCGATCTTGACCAGGTCGTCGCGGACCTCTCCGGCGCGGCGTTCGGCTCGGCGGGCGAGCGGTGCATGGCGCTCCCCGTGGTAGTGCCGGTCGGCGACAAGACCGCCGATGCGCTCCGCGAAAAGCTGATCCCGGCGATCGAGGCGCTGCGGGTCGGCGTCTCCACCGATGCGGAGGCGCAGTACGGCCCGGTGGTCAACGCCGCGCACAAGGGGCGCGTCGAGAACTGGATCCAGACCGGCGTCGACGAAGGCGCCGAGCTGGTGGTCGACGGCCGCGGCTTTTCGCTCCAGGGGCACGAGAACGGCTTCTTCATCGGCCCATCGCTGTTCGACCGGGTGACGCCGGCGATGAAGAGCTATCAGGAGGAGATCTTCGGCCCGGTCCTCCAGATCGTCCGCGCCCCCGATTTCGAGACCGCGCTGCGCCTGCCGAGCGAGCACCAGTACGGCAACGGCGTCGCGATCTTCACCCGCAACGGCCATGCCGCGCGCGAATTCGCGGCCCGCGTGAATGTCGGCATGGTCGGCATCAACGTGCCGATCCCGGTGCCGGTCGCCTACCACAGCTTCGGCGGCTGGAAGCGCTCGGCGTTCGGGGACATCAACCAACACGGCATGGAAGGCGTCCGCTTCTGGACCAAGGTGAAGACCGTCACCCAGCGCTGGCCCGACGGCGGCGTCGGCGACGCGGCCAACGCCTTCGTCATCCCGACCATGGGATGACGGGGGTGCGGCCTGCGCTTCTTCCCCTCGCGATCGGCTTGGTGGCGATTGCCGCTGCGCCTGCGATCGCGGGCGAATTGAACGGGCCAGGCCGGTTCTGCGGCTATTCGCCCATCATCGACCTCAAGGCCGGCGAGCGGATCGTCACGCTCGAAGGCGGCATCCATGCAGGCACGTTCCGATGGGAGGGCGCCTTCGGCACGCTTGAGGTTAGCGGCATTGGCTGGGGCGCCAAACCTCGGGCGCGGCAGATGAAGGACCGTACCGCCGGCGGGCAGATCCGGTTCGCGCAGAAGAAGGTTGGCGGCATCTATCAAGTCGCGATCTGGAACGGCCGGCAGGGTGCGGCCTATTTTAAATCCATGCACCCACTTTCGGCAGCACAATTGGCGGCGATTGATCGGGTCATCCTTTTCCAGGAAGGCGAAGACCCAGGCCGCTGCGATCTGAAAACCATTTTCGCTTGGGATTTCGAATGACCCACCAGTTCGACCTCACCGACGACCAGCGCCAGATCCAGGAGATGGCGCAGAAGTTCACCGCCGATGCGATCACCCCGCATGCGGCCGAATGGGACGAGAAGCACCTCTTCCCGCGCGAGACGATTCGGGCCGCCGCCGAGCTCGGCTTCGCGGCGATCTATGTCTCGGAGGAATCGGGCGGCATCGGCATCGGGCGTCTCGAGTCCGCGCTGATCTTCGAGGCGATGGCCTATGGCTGCCCGTCCACCAGCGCGTTCATCTCGATCCACAACATGGCCGCCTGGATGATCGACCGCTTCGGGGCGCAGGCTGTGAAGGACAAGTATCTCCCCAGCCTCGTCACGATGGACCGGCTGGCCAGCTACTGCCTCACCGAACCCGGCTCGGGCTCGGACGCCGCCGCACTCAAGACCCGCGCGGTGCGGGACGGCGACCACTACATCGTCACCGGCACCAAGCAGTTCATCTCGGGCGGCGGCGAAAACGACCTCTATGTCACCATGGTCCGTACCGGCGAGGACGGCCCCAAGGGCATCTCCGCGCTGGTGATCGAGAAGGACATGCCCGGCGTCAGCTTCGGCGCGCAGGAACGCAAGCTCGGCTGGCACTCGCAGCCCACCGCGCAGGTGAACTTCGATTCCGTCCGCGTGCCGGTCGAGAACCTGATCGGTGCCGAGGGCGAAGGCTTCCGCATCGCGATGATGGGGCTGGACGGCGGGCGGCTCAACATCGGCGCCTGCTCGCTCGGCGGCGCGCAGCGCTGCCTCGACGAAGCGGTGCGCTACACCCAGGAGCGCCGCCAGTTCGGCAAGGCGATCGCCGACTTCCAGAACACCCAGTTCATGCTCGCCGACATGGCGACCGAGCTGGAGGCCGCCCGCGCGTTGCTCTACCTCGCCGCCGCCAAGGTGACCGCCGGCACGCCCGACAAGACCCGCTTCGCCGCCATGGCCAAGCGCCTCGCCACCGACACCGGCTCGGCGGTGGTCGATCGTGCGCTGCAGCTGCACGGCGGCTATGGCTATCTGATGGACTATCCGATCGAACGCTTCTGGCGCGATCTCCGCGTCCATTCGATCCTCGAGGGCACCAACCAGGTGATGCGGATGATCGTCGGGCGGGAGCTGGTGCGCGAATGAGCGACGTCCTGACGAAGATCGAAGGCGCCGTCGCTCGTATCCGCCTCAATCGCCCCAAGGCCCTCCACGCGCTCAACACCGCCATGTGCCAGGCGATGCTCGACGCGCTCGACGCCTGGGAGCAGGATGACGCCGTCCACATCGTCCTGCTCGACCATGCCGAGGGCCGCGGCTTCTGCGCCGGCGGCGACATTCGCATGATCGCGGAGAGCGGCGCGAGCGATGGCGCCGAAGCGGCGGATTTCTTCCGCACCGAATACCGGCTCAACCACCGGCTGTTCACCTATCCCAAGCCGATCGTCGCCTTTGCCGACGGCATCGTGATGGGCGGGGGTGTCGGCATCTCGCAGCCGGCGCGCTATCGGGTGGCGACCGAGAACACCAAGTTCGCCATGCCCGAGACCGGCATCGGCCTGTTCCCGGACGTCGGCGGCGGCTGGTATCTCTCGCGCCTGCCCGGGCGGATGGGCGAGTATCTGGCGCTGGCCGGGCACCGGCTCGACGGCGCCGAATGCCTCGCGCTCGGCCTCGCCACCCACTACCTCCCCGCCGAGGCGCTGGCCTCGGCCAAGGCGCAGATCACCACCGCGCCGGACAAGGCGCTGGCGATCCTCGACGATCTGTCGATTGAACCGCCGATCGCCAAGATCCTCGCGCATTACGCCGATATCGATCGGCTTTTCGCCGGCGACACCGTCGAAGACATCTTCGGCGCGCTCGAAGCCGAGGACAGCGAGTGGGCAGCCGCGACCCTCGCCACGCTGCGCACCAAGTCGCCGCAAGCCTGCAAGGTTTCGTTGCGGATCGTCCGCGAAGGCCGCACGATGCCGGACTTCGCGGCCGAGATGGCGCAAGAATTTGCCGTCGCCACCCGCGTCTGCCGCCTGCCCGATTTCGCCGAGGGCGTACGCGCCGTGATCCTCGACAAGGACAATAGCCCGCGTTGGTCTCCCGCCACCCCGGACGCGGTGGACAGCGCCGCGATCGACGCCATCTTCGCCCCCCTGTCCGCCGACGCGGCCTGGGCGCCCTGAACGGAGAACCCCATGTCTTCCTACGAAACCCTCCTCGTCGAACAGCGCGGCGCCGTCACGCTGATCACGCTCAACCGGCCCAAGGCGCTCAATGCACTCAACAGCCAGGTGCTGACCGAACTGCTCGACGTGACGCGCGCCTTCGATGCCGACCCGTCGCAGGGCTGCGCGGTGCTGACCGGCAGCGAGAAGGCCTTCGCCGCCGGCGCCGACATCAAGGAGATGCAGGCGCAAGGGTTCGCCGACATGTACGGCCATGACTTCTTCGCCGGCTGGGACGCCTTCACCCGCACCCGCAAGCCGATCATCGCGGCGGTGTCGGGCTATGCGCTGGGCGGCGGCTGCGAAGTGGCGATGATGTGCGACTTCATCCTCGCGGCAGACACGGCCAAGTTCGGCCAGCCCGAGATCAAGCTAGGCGTCTCGCCCGGCATGGGCGGCTCGCAGCGGCTTACGCGGGCTGTCGGCAAGGCCAAGGCGATGGAAATGTGCCTCACCGGCCGGATGATGGACGCCGCCGAGGCCGAGCGCGCCGGGCTGGTCAGCCGCATCCTGCCCGCCGCCGAACTGGTCGAGGAAGCGGTGCAGACCGCCGCGACGATCGCCGCGATGCCCCCACTGGCGGTGAAGGCGAACAAGGAGATGGTCAACGTGGCGTTCGAGACGACGCTGGCCCAGGGCGTACAGTTCGAGCGCCGCCTGTTCCACGCGCTGTTCGGCACCGAGGACCAGAAGGAAGGCATGACCGCGTTCGTCGAGAAGCGTCCGGGGAACTGGACGGGGCGTTGAGGCACTGAACCACTCCCCATGCGCTCCCCTCCCGCTTGCGGGAGGGGTCGGGGGAGGGGCTGGAATGGAGAGTGGAGGGCAGGCGCAACCGTCATCCCCTCCCAGCACGGGGTGAAAAGCGCCCCGCGCTTTTCAGGTCATGCCGGGGCATGACCGACCCCATGCTCCCTCCCGCAAGCGGGAGGGGAAATTTGAGAGGAAGCAGATGGCACGCGTAGCAATTATCGGCCTCGGCAACATGGGCGGCGGGATGGCGGCGAACCTCGCCAAGGCCGGCCACGACGTCCGTGCCTTCGATCTGTCCCCGGAAGCGCTGGAGCGCGCGAAGAAGGCCGGCTGCCTGCCCGCCGCGAACACCGCCGAGGCGATCGCCGGTGCCGAGGCGATCGTCACCATGTTGCCCGCCGGGCGGCATGTGGAGGCGCTCTACACCGAGACGCTGCTCGACCATGCCGAGGCGGGCGCGATCCTGATCGACTGTTCGACGATCGACGTCGCCACCGCCCGCCGTGTCGCCGAGGCGGCGACCCAGCGCGGGCTGCTGGCGGTCGACGCACCGGTGTCCGGCGGGATCGCCGCGGCGACGGCCGGCACGCTCACCTTCATGGTCGGCGGCGCGGTGGCGGCGTTCGAGCGCGCCGAGCCGTTCCTCGAGGACATGGGCAAGGCCGTCATCCATGCCGGCGCCAGCGGCGCGGGCCAGGCGGCCAAGATCTGCAACAACATGATCCTCGGCGCGACGATGGTCGCGACCTGCGAGGCCTTCGCGCTCGCCGAGAAGCTGGGGCTCGATCAGCAGCGCTTCTTCGACATCGCCTCGGTCTCCTCGGGCCAGAGCTGGTCGATGACGAGCTATTGCCCGGTCCCCGGTGTTGGCCCGGAGACCCCCGCCGACCGCGACTATCAAGGCGGGTTCGCCGCACCGCTGATGCTCAAGGACCTCAAGCTGGCGCTGGAAGCGGCGGCAAGCGTCGGCGCGCAGGTGCCGATGGGCGAGCGCGCCGAGCAGCTCTACGCCGCGTTCGTCGAGGGCGAAGGCGCCGCGCTGGATTTCTCGGGGATCATCAAGACGCTGCGGTGAGAGGGTGGCCGCTCCCCAACCGCGTCATTTCGGCGAACGCCGGAATCCATTGGGGTTTCCCTTTCGGCTCTTGCTGAAGCCGAGCGGCGAATGGATCCCGGCTTCCGCCGGGATGACGGCAGGTGGAACGCCCTCACCCGCCCTTTGCGCGGCTTGCCAGCAGGTCCTGGGTCAGCACCTGCGGCAGCACTTCGGGGGAGTCCTGCCCGGGCTTGTACCAGAGGTAGAGCGGCACGCCCGCCCGGTTGTGCGCCTCGATGAAGCGGCCGAGCGTGGCGTCGCCATTGGTCCAGTCGCCGACCAGCACCGCGACCTTGCCATCGGCCAGCGCCTTTTCGACGGCGGCGGTTTCGATCACCGCCTTCTCGTTGACCTTGCAGGTCAGGCACCAGTCGGCCGTAAAATAGGCGAAGACCGGCCGCCCCTGCGCCCGCAACTCGGCGAGGCGGGTCTCGCTGAACGGCTGCGCCCCGGCCATGGCGGCGGGTGCGCCGCCCGCCGCGGCCGGACGGACCAGCACGACGCCGCCGAGCGCCAGCAGCACCAGCGGCACCGCCGGCAGCCAGGCGCGGCTGCGGCCCTTGGCCTGCCGGGCACCTGCCCACCACAGGCCGAGCGTGGCGAGCAGTGTCGCGGCCAGCCCGATGGTCATGCCGTCCACCCCGGCCTGCTTGCCCAGCACCCAGGCGAGCGCCAGCGCGGTGAGGAACATCGGGATCGAGAGGATGTGCCGCATTGTCGCCATCCATGCCCCCGGCTTGGGCAGCTTGCGCCGGAAGGCCGGTACGAAGCCGAGCAGCAGGAACGGCAGCGCGATGCCCAGCCCCAGCCCGCCGAAGATCGCCAGCCCGGCGAACCACGGGAGCACCAGCGCCGCGCCCAGCGCCGAGGCCATGAACGGCCCGGTGCACGGCGTGGCAATGAACGCCGCCAGCGCGCCGGTGGCGAAGGCACCGCCATGGCCCTTGCTCGCCGCGCGGTTGACGAAGGCGGGCGTGGTGATCTCGAACAGCCCGGCGAGGTTGAAGGCGATGGCAGCAACCAGCAGCAGCAGCACCAGGATGACGCGTGGATCCTGCAGCTGGAACGCCCAGCCCACGGTCGCCCCCGCCGCCCGCAGTCCAAGCAGCAATCCGCCCAGCGCCAGGCACACCGCCACCACGCCGGCGGTGTAGGCAAGCGCCTCGGCGCGCGGGCTGCCGGCATCGTTGTTTGCCTTGGCGAAGCTCAGCGCCTTGAGACTGAGGATCGGGAAGACGCAGGGCATCACGTTGAGGATCAGCCCGCCGAGCACCGCCGCGAAGAACGCACCGATCGCCGCCAGCCACGGGGTCGCCGCCGGCTTAGCCGCAGCGACGGTGCCGGGCTTGGCGGTGACGATCAGCCCCTGCCCGTCGATCGCCAGCACGCCTTCGAGCGCAGCCGGTGCCGTGCGGACCTTGGTCTCGAGTACCAGCCGGTCGCCGTCGCGGGTGACGGTCTGCGGTGCGGCATAGTCGACGGCGTTGGCGGTCAGCGGGTAGAAATAGACGTCCTTGGCCGCCGCCCCCGCCGGATAGGGCACCGCAATCCGGAGCGTGCCGCCCTGGGCCTGGAAGGTCGCCGGGGTGCTCAGCGGCTTGGGCAGCTTGGCTCGCCAGCCATCGAACTTCGCCCGCGTCACCCGGTCGATCGCACCGTCGCCAATGGTGAGGCTGGTCTCCAGCTCCGCCTTTTCGGGCACGCACAGCGTATCCGTGCAGACGAGATAATCGAGCTTCAGCTTCACTGGCAGCACGCCCGTGGCGTCCGACGGGATGTGCAGCGTCGTCAGCCGGACGAAGGTGCCTTCATAGACATAGTTCATCAGCCCGGCGATCAGCAGCCGCTGCGGCACCGGATAGCGGAATGTCTCGGCGGTGGTGCCGGCCGGCAGCGTCCAATGCGCCTCGGCGGGCAGGCCGGCATCGCCGGGGTTCTGCCAATAAGCATGCCATTTCGGATCGGGCGTGGAAACCAGCGCCAGCGTGACGTCGCTGCCAGGCTTCGCGGTCGCCGTCTCCGCCACCAATTCGCTTCGGACATGGGGGCCCTTGGCGAACCCTTGTGCCATCGCGGGCGTGCCGCCGAGCAGGAGCAGCAGGAGCGACATCAAAGCGAAACGAAGCTGGGCCATGGCGCCGTCCTTGCCCAGTTCGCCGCGTTCGACAATAGCTGGGTGTACCAACGTCCACCCGTGCCCGGAGCCGGCCCCGAATGAAATTGCTTGCCCCCCTCGCCGCCCTCGCGCTGGCCGCCACCCCCGCCCTCGCCCAGCAGAGCGCACCGGCAGCCGCGCCCGCACTGCCCGCGACGCCGCCCAAGCTGGTGGTGGTGATTTCGGTCGACCAGTTCTCGGCCGATCTGTTCGCCGAATATCGCAGCCAGTTCACCAGCGGCTTCGCCCGGCTGATGACCGGCGCGGTGTTCCCGGCGGGCTATCAGAGCCACGCCGCGACCGAGACCTGCCCCGGCCACTCGACGATCCTCACCGGCGACCATCCGTCGCGCACCGGGATCATCGCCAATGACTGGACCGACTTCGCCGCGCCGCGCGCCGACAAGACCGTCTATTGCGCCGAGGACGAGACCGTGCCGGGCTCGGATTCGAACCACTACACCGTCTCCGACAAGCATCTGAAGGTGCCGACGCTGGGCGAGTGGATGAAGCAGGCCGATCCGCAGTCGCGCGTCGTGTCGGTCGCCGGCAAGGACCGCGCCGCGGTGATGATGGGCGGCCACAAGGTCGACGAGCTCTGGTGGTGGGACGGCAAGGCGTTCGTGTCCTACGCCGGCCGCACGGCCCCCGAGGCGGTGACCAAGATCAACGCCGCGACCACCGCACGCATCGCCGAGGCGCAGCCTGCGCTCGATCTGCCCGGCTTCTGCCAGGCGCGCAGCCGCGCCATCCCGGTCGGCGGCAACAAGACCGTCGGCGACGGTCGCTTCGCCCGCGCCGCGGGGGACGCCAAGGCGTTCCGCGCCTCGCCCGAGATCGACGATGCGGTGCTGGCGCTCGGCGCCAAGCTCGCCAGCGACATGAAGCTCGGCCAGCAGGGCCATACCGATCTGCTCATCCTCGGCGCCTCGGCCACCGACTATGTCGGCCACAGCTATGGCACCGAAGGCAGCGAGATGTGCCTGCAGCTGCTGTCGCTCGACCAGACGCTGGGCCGGCTGTTCGACGCGCTCGATCGCACCAAGGTCGACTATCAGGTGGTGCTGACCGCCGACCATGGCGGCCACGACCTGCCCGAACGCCACCGCGAACATGCCGCACCGACTGAGCAGCGCGTGACGCCCGAGGTTACCACCACCGGCATCAGCCGCGCTCTGGCGGGCAAGCTGGGGCTGACCGGCCCGGTGCTGGTCGGCGGCCCGGGCGGCGACGTCTACGTCACGCCGTCGGTCCCGCAGGCCAAGCGCGCCGCGGTGCTGGCCGAGGCGGTGAAGCTCTATACCGCGAACCCGCAGGTGCAGGCGGTGTTCACCCGCGCCCAGATCGAAGCGACGCCGATCGTTCATACCCCGCCGGAAACCTGGAGTCTGCTGGAGCGCGCCCGTGCCTCGTACAACCCGGAGCGCTCGGGCGACCTGATCGTCGCACTCAAGCCGCGCGTAACGCCGATCCTCGATCCGGTGGGAGGCTATGTCGCGACGCATGGCAGCTTCTGGGACTATGACCGCCGCGTGCCGATTCTGTTCTGGCGCAAGGGCATGACCGGCTTCGAACAGCCGCTGTCGGTGGAAACGGTCGACATCGCGCCGACGCTGGCCGCGCTGATCAAGGTGCCGGTGCCGGTGCAGATCGACGGGCGCTGCCTGGATATCGACGCGGGCGTGGGCGACAGCTGCAAGTAACGCCCCTCAAATCCCCCTCCCGCCTGCGGGAGGGGCTAGGGGAGGGTATGACGTGGCGGCTCTTTCTACAGCGCCTTCGCCCGCTACCCTCACACACCCTCCCCCGTCCCCTTCCGCAAGCGGGAGGGGAGCGCAGACGGAGAGGCTTACCGCTTCTCGAACGCGCGCATGCCCATGAGCCGGTTGTTCGCCACCGTGATCCGGCCGCCGGACAGATCCGCCACGAACGCCGGGTCCGCCGGTGCCCCCGGCGCCAGTCCGGCGGTGTTGCCCTCCACCTTCAGTCCGTCGGTCGGATAGGTTCGCGCTTCCGCCGCGACGACGATCAGCCCCGAACGGTTCTCCTTCGCCGGCCCCTGCACGAACATATTCTGCGCGATCGTGCCCGTGCCGCCTTCCGGCAGGTCGATCATATAGTTGGTCTTGCGCCCCGCGCTGTCGTCGAAGCTGTTGCCGGTGATCACCACGCGCCGCGCGCGCAGCTTCACATAGTGCCCGCCGGTGCCGCGCTCGAAGCGGCTGTGGGTGATCGTCACCTGCCCGTCGACCGAGAGATACACCGAATGCGAACAGTTTGGCGATTCGTCGCACTGGCCTAGCCCGGCGAAGCTGGAGCGATCGATGGTGATGCTGCGCACGGTCGGGTGCCCCCCGCCGAGAATGCCCTCCTGGCTGTCGAGGAAGGTCGAGCGGGTGACGGTCAGGTCGCCCATCTCGATTCGGATGCCCGCGCCGTTGCCGTCGCGCACGCGGAACTTGCGAAAGACCACGCCGTCCACAGCCGATCCGCGCCCGCGCAGCACGAAGGCTGCCTTGTCCTCGCACACGGTGCGCTCGAAGATCGCGGTGCCCGGCTGCACCGCCTTGTAGGTGATCCGCCCGGCCGCCTGCACCGTGCACTCGTGATAGGTGCCGGGCGCGATCAGAATCGTCGCGGTGCCGTCCCGCACCGAGGCGACGGCGGCGGCAAGCGTCGGATAGCCCTGCCCCGTCTCTGCGATGGTGAACGGCGCGGCGGCGGCAAGCGCGAGCAAGAAGAGCGACATGCCCGCATCCTGCCACGCCCGCCGTTAAAAATCCGCCGATGCGCGAAGCTGCGCATTCCCGGCTTGTGCAGCGCAACGAAGCATTGCAGCATGCAGCCATTCGGTCACACGGGCGTTTGGGAGCTTCGATGGGATCACCGGGGGCGTTCGACGAGATTTGGGGACATGGCGGTCCGGAGGCGCCGCGCGAGGCGTTCACCGCGCTGTCGCAATGGATCGCGGACACGCCCCCCGACGAGCTACAACGCCGCCAGCAATCCGCCGAGGCCGCCTTTCGCCAGCTGGGCATCACCTTCGCCGTCTATGGCGACAGCGACGCCGCCGAGCGCATCATCCCCTTCGATATCGTGCCCCGCATGTTCCTGCAGCGCGAATGGCAGAAGCTGAGCGAGGGGCTGGTCCAGCGCGTCGAGGCGATCAACGCCTTCCTGGAGGACATCTACGGCGCCCGCCGCATCCTCGACGAAGGCATTCTCCCCCCCGAGCTGATCCTGCGCAACGAGCAGTTCCGCCCCGAAGTCGCCGGCATCCGGCCGCCGCACGGGGTGTGGGCGCATATCTGCGGGATCGACCTGGTCCGCACCGGCGCCGACGAATTCTACGTGCTGGAGGACAATGCCCGCACGCCCTCGGGCGTCTCCTACATGCTGGAGAATCGCGAGGCGATGATCCGGCTGTGCCCCGAACTGTTCCGCGATTTCCGCGTGGCGCCGGTCGACAGCTATCCGGACATGCTGCTGGAGACGATGCGCTCGGTCGCGCCGCTCGGCCGCGCGCGGCCGGTGTGCGTCGTGCTGACGCCGGGGCATTTCAATTCCGCCTATTACGAGCACAGCTTCCTTGCGGACTCGATGGGCGTCGAGCTGGTCGAGGCCGCCGATCTCGTGGTCGACGACGACGTCGTGTATATGGAGACGATCGCCGGCCGGGTGCGGGTGGACGTGATCTATCGCCGCATCGACGACGACTTCCTCGATCCGCTGGTCTTCCGCCCGGACTCGCTGCTCGGCGTGCCGGGGCTGATCGCCGCCTATCGCGCGGGCAATGTCGCGCTGCTCAACGCGCCGGGCAACGGCATCGCCGACGACAAGGCGATCTACAGCTACATGCCCGAGATCGTCCGCTTCTATTCGGGCGGCGAGGCCAAGCTGCCCAATGTCGAGACCTGGCGCTGCCGCGAGCCGCAGGCGCTGAAGTACGTGCTCGATCACCTTCCCGAATTGGTGGTGAAGCTGGTCGACGGATCGGGCGGCTACGGCATGCTGGTCGGTCCCACCGCCACCAGCGAGCAGATCGAGACCTTCCGCGCCGCGCTGATCGCCGAGCCGCACCGCTATATCGCCCAGCCGACGCTGGCGCTGTCGACGGTGCCGACGCTGACCGAAAAGGGCCTGGCCCCGCGGCATGTCGACTTCCGCCCCTTCGTGCTCACCGGCAGCGACAAGGTGCGCGTCGTCCCCGGCGGGCTGACCCGTGTGGCGCTGCGCGAAGGGTCGCTGGTGGTCAACTCCAGCCAGGGGGGCGGGACAAAGGACAGCTTCGTGCTGCTGGGGAATGCGGCATGAGGGAGTTTCTAGACGCCGCAGTCTGCGCTCCCCTTCCGCTTGCGGGAGGGGTCGGGGGAGGGGCTGGATCGTTCCAGCACTTCTTCCACGTCAGTCCCTCCCCTAGCCCCTCCCGCAAGCGGGAGGGGAACCTCAAGGAGACCATCGCATGATGATGCTCTCCCGTACCGCCGCCGCGCTCTACTGGCTCGGCCGCTATGTCGAGCGTGCGGACTTCATCGCGCGGCTGGTGGAGGCGACGATCCGCCTCGACGCGCTTTCCGCCCGCCCCGCCGGCGAGGCCGCCTGGCAGAGCGCGCTCACCGTCAGCTATACCGACGAACTTTTCGCCGAAACCGGCCATCCTGCCACCCAGACGCATGTCGCCCGCTTCCTCACGCTGGAGGCGAGCAACCCCGGCTCGATCACCCGCTGCCTCGAAATGGCGCGCAACAACGCTCGCGCCGTGCGCACCGCGCTCACCCGCGAGGCGTGGACGGCGATCAACCGCGCCTGGTGGCTGTTCGCCAACCGCGCCTCGACCGGCGGCGCCACCGAGACGCTCAACCTGGTCGAGCAGGTCAAGGGCGAGACCCGCGGCTTCGAAGGCGCGATCCACCGGATGATGCGCAACGAGGCGACGCTGCTGATCCAGCTCGGCGCCGCGATCGAGCGGGCCGACAACACTGCCCGGCTGGTCGACGTGAAATACCATCTGCTGCTGCCCGCCGGCGAGAGCGTCGGCGGCGCGGTGGATCGCGACCAGTGGACGACGATCCTCCAGACCGTCTCCGCGGTCACCGCCTATCGCTGGCTCTATTCGGAGGGGCTGCGGCCGGACAATGTGATCGACCTGCTGGTCAGCCGCGCCGAGCTGCCGCGCAGCCTGGCGGCCTGCGTGGAAGAGACGGTGACGCTGCTCAGCCAGCTCGCCAAGCGCACGGGCCTGCAGGGCGAGGCCGATCGCATGGCCCGCGCCCGGCTCGCCCGCGTCCAGAAGGCGCGCACGCCCGACATCATCGTCGGCGGGCTGCACGAATATCTGGAGGCTTTCATCACCGAGAACGCGCTGCTCGACGGCGCGATCGCTCGCCAGTTCCGGTTCCTCTGATGCGCATCGCCGTCGAACACCGCTCGGTCTACCGCTTCACCCAGCCGCAGGCGCGGATCGTCCAGATGCTGCGGCTGACGCCGTGCGACACCCAGCACCAGACGGTGGTGAGCTGGATGGTCGGGGTCGATTGCGACGCGCGGCTGCGCGACGCGGTCGACGGATATGGCAATGCCGTGACCATGCTCTACGCCGAGGGCCCGATCGAGGCGATCGAGATCGCGGTAACCGGCGAGGTGCTCACCCAGGACAATGCCGGCGTGCTGCGCGGGACGCCCGAGCCGCTACCCCCTGCCCTGTTCCTGCGCACCACCCCGCGCACTGCGCCGAGTCCGCAGCTGGCGGCGTTCGCGGCCGATGTCAGCGCAGGCACCAGCGATCCGATCGAGCGGCTGCACCGGCTCAACCAGGCGCTCCACGCCCGCTTCCGCTGCGTGCCCGACGTGCCCGATACCGGGCTCACGGCGGCGGAGGCCTTTGCCGGCAAGGCCGAGGCCTCGCGCGATGTGGCGCAGATGTTCGTCTCCGCCGCACGCACGCTGGAGGCACCGGCGCGCTATGTCTCGGGCTATCATCTCGACGGCGATGCCCAGTGCGCGCCGCATGCCTGGTGCGAGGCCTGGGTGCAGGGGCTCGGCTGGGTGGCGTTCGATCCGGTCACCGGCTTGTCGCCCGACGACGGCTATGTGCGGGTAGCGGTCGGGCTCGATTCCGAAGGCGCCGCGGCCGTCGCCGGGCACCGGATCGGGCATGGCGAGGAACAGCTGGCGGTGGACCTGCACGTCGATCGGCTGGGGAACGAGGAATAGCGCGGCAGCTTCCTTTATTCCCCCGGCGATTTACGACCGTCATTCCCGCGAAGGCGGGAATCCATTTGCCAGGACGTTCAGGGAAAGAACCGGGCGTTCAGCGCCAATGGATCCCCGCCTTCGCGGGGATGACAGTGGAGGCTAGTTGAACAAACGTCCCCTCAAGCCAGCGCCGCCGCCATGGCGTTCGGCATCGCGCCCACCGCATCCTCGTCCACCAGCAGCGACCAGCCCGTCGGCCCGAGTACTTCGATCGGGCGATAGCGCGTCTTGTAGGCCATCCGCGCGCTGCCCTTCACCCAATAGCCGAGATAGACATAGGGCAGCCCCGCCGCGCGGGCGCGCAGGATGTGGTCCATGATGATGTAGTTGCCCATGCCCGACCGCGTCTCGTCGTCGGTGACGAAGAAGCTGTAGATCATCGACAGGCCGTCGCCCTGCTGGTCGGTGATGCACGCCCCCACCAGCCGGCCGCGCTGACCGTCGACCGGAGGCTCGCGATATTCGATCACATAGGAGCTGACCGGCGACTGCTCGACCATGTCGGCATAGTCGCTCTCGTCCATCGCCGCCATGCCGCCGCCGGGGTGGCGCGAATCGAGATAACGCTTGAGGAGTTCGTACTGCTCGCCGGTCGCCCAGGGCTTGCAGGCGGTGACTTCGAGATCGCTGTAGCGCTTGAGCAACTTCCGCTGGGTGGCGTTGGGCTCGAACCCGCTGGTCAGCACCCGCACCGAAGCACAGGCCGTGCAGCCCGCGCAACTCGGCCGGTACGCGACCGACTGGCTGCGGCGAAAGCCGATGCGGCTCAGCGCATCGTTGAGTTCGCCGGCATGGTCGCCCGACAGTTCGGTGAAGATCTTCCGTTCCTGGCGTCCCGGCAGATACGGACAGGGCGACGGGCTGGTCACGAAGAAACGCGGGAAACGTGATAATGCGGTCACCGCTCAGCCGTCCTCTGCTCCATCGGGCCGTCCCGACCGGCCCCTCTTACGCCGTTATGGGGTTGGTTTTGGATGATGAAAAGCGCGTTTACCATCAATCAGGGCCATTCCCGCGCCATCGGCTTTCCCGAGTGACGCGGAACGGGACGATTCGGTTCCGCAGTAACCATGGTTCGCTGCGAAACGGGACCGGCGCGGTGCCGGAAGCACGCGATATCGGGTGCCGCGCGGTAGCTGCGCGACTCGATTCGCTCAGCCGAGCTTGCCGAGTCCCAGTGCGTCGAGCGCCCGCCCCACTCCGTCTTCCGCGGCGATCGCCATCCCCGCTTTTCGCGCCTGCTCGGCGATGGTGGCGCTCGCCAGCAGCCGCGTGATGGCGGCGGATGCACGCGCGGACGTGTAGCGCCGCTTCGGCAGCGACAGGCCCAGCCCGGCGCGCTCGATCCGCGCGGCATTGTCGAACTGGTCGCCGAAGATCGGGCAGACGAGCTGCGGCACCCCGGCGCGGATCGCCTGGCCTGTGGTGCCGATACCGCCATGGCCGATCACTGCGGCGGCACGCGGGAAGATCTGCGAATGCGGCGCATAGCCTGCCACGAGCACCGTATCGCCAGCGAGATGCCGGTGCCGCTCCATCAGATCCTCGCCGACCAGCAGCACCGCCCGCCGCCCCAGCCGCCGCGCCGCCTCGGCGCTGGCCGCATAGAAGCCGTCCTCGGCATAGACCGCCATGCTGCCCAGCGTGAAAACGAGCGGCGGCGGCCCCGCCGCCAGGAACGCCTCGATCTCGGCGGAGAGCCCCTCCCCGGCGAACCCGCCATCGTAGAAGACGAAGCCGGTCTGCGCGAAGCTCGGCGGGACATCGCCGGGCGCAGGGAAAAAGGCGGGCGACCACAGACCGATCGCTCGGTCCACCGCGAGTGGCCCGGCCAGCACTTCGTTCCCCGCGAAGGGCGGGGCGCCGACGGCTTTGCGCATGGCGGCGAAGGGCCTGAGCCCCTTGGCGTAGCGCCGCTCGGCCAGCCGCAGCAGCGGCCGGACCGCGCCCGGGCCGAACCAGCGGCGCAGCGTCACCAGCGCCGTCTCGCCGCGGGTAAGCACCGGCGGGTCCTCGGCCGAGAGCAAGGTGATCGGCTGGAGCAGCGCGGAGGCGAGCGGCACCCCTGCCGCCTGCGCCGCGATCCGCGCGTGGATCGAGAAGCTGCTGGCGAGCACCATATCGGCGCCGGCGACCACCGGCTGCAGGTCCGCCAGCGTCACCTCGGCATAGGGAACGAGCACCCGGTTGACGATGAAATCGAAGTCGGTGGCGATTGCCCGCGCGATCTGGCCCTCGTCCATGCCGGTATCGGCAATCAGCTGGGGTCCATCCGGACGAACGGGGTGGAATTCGATGCCGTGCCGCTCGGCGATGCCATGCACCGATTCTGCCCCCGCGAACACAGGCACGTGGCCGCGCGCCTGCATGCCGAGTGCCAATGCGATGAACGGGTGCACGTCGCCCAACGTGCCCAGCGTTGCCAGTACCACCCGCATGCGCTTGCTCCCCCTACGGGAACAGGGTGGTTACTGGATGGCGGCGCAGCGTCAATGAAGATCCTCCCCGGCACGGGGAGGGGGACCATTCGCGCCAGCGAATGGTGGAGGGGGGCCTCCACACCGGACTCGCCCGCTGTACTCCCCCTCCACCACCGCCTTCGGCGGCGGTCCCCCTCCCCGTTCCGGGGAGGATCTAAAACTCAATATGCCCGGGCGACCAGGATGCGCTCGACCGCCGGCTTGCCGGTGAACAGGCAGGTGCCCTCCGCCGGCGCCGCACCACCCGGCACGTTGCGGAAGGTGAGCTTGAGCGCCTTCAGCCGCTCGACCACCGCGTCGAGCTCGGTGCCGGTCGGCTTGGCCCAGTTCACCTCGGCCCAGCCGGGGAACTTCACCGAATCCGCGAACATCGCGGCAAGGCCGTCGAAGTCGGTCACGTCGCGGCGGATGTTGCTGTCCAGCCGCTCGCGCGCATCGAGATAGAGGCCCTGCTGGATGCTCTCGAGGATCGCCGCGGCTTCCGCCACGAAATCCCCACGCGGCATGATCTGCGAATCGAGCTTGCCGTCCTCGCGGTAGAGCTTGTTGCGCTGGATCACCGAGACATTGCCGCCAGCGACGTCGCGCCCGCCGACCTCGATCACGATCGGCGCGCCCTTCTTCACCCAGCCCCAGCGCTTGGTCTGCGCCTTGACCGCCTTGAGGTCGAGCAGCGCGCGCACCGGCTCGCCCAGCGCGGTCAGCTTGGCCAGTTCGACCTGGAGCGACTTGCAGTATTCGATCGTCGCCGCGTCCTCGGGCTGGTCGCGCAGCATCGGCACGATCACGATCTGCCACGGCGCCACCATCGGCGGCACGCGCAGGCCGTCGTCGTCGCCATGCACCATGATCAGCCCGCCGATCATGCGGGTGGAGACGCCCCAGCTGGTCGTCTGCGCCAGCTCGAACTGGCCTTCCGAATTCTGGAACTTGATGTCCTGCGCCGAGGAGAAGGTGGTGCCCAGGAAGTGCGAGGTGCCGGCCTGCAGCGCCTTGCCGTCCTGCATCATCGCCTCGATCGAGAAGGTCGAGACCGCACCCGGGAAACGCTCATTCTCCGGCTTCTCGCCCGCGACCACCGGCATCGCCAGGCAATCCTCGGCGAAGCTGCGATAGACCTCGAGCATCTTGAGCGTCTCTTCCTGCGCCTCTTCCACCGTGGCGTGGGCGGTATGCCCTTCCTGCCACAGGAACTCGGCGGTGCGCAGGAACATGCGGGTGCGCATTTCCCAGCGGACGACGTTGGCCCATTGGTTGATCAGCACCGGCAGGTCGCGCCAGCTCTGCACCCAGCGCGACATCGCCGCCCCGATCACCGTCTCCGAAGTGGGACGGACGACCAGCGGCTCTTCCAGCTTCGCCTCGGGATCGGGGACCAGCCGGCCGTCCTTCTGGACGAGGCGGTGATGGGTGACGACCGCCATTTCCTTGGCGAAGCCGTCGACATGCTCGGCTTCCTTCTCGAAATAGGAAAGCGGGATGAACAGCGGGAAATAGCAGTTCTCGTGCCCCGTCGCCTTGATGCGATCGTCGAGCAGGCGCTGGATGCGCTCCCAGATGCCATAGCCCCAGGGCCGGATCACCATGCAGCCGCGCACGCCCGAATCCTCGGCCATGTCGGCTTCGCTGATGACGGTCTGGTACCATTGCGCGAAATCGCCGTCGCGCGTGACGGAAAGGGCGTGCTTGATCATGATGCAGCGCTTAGCGCAGAAGCGCGCCGACGCAAGGGCCGGCGCTCGCCGACGTCACACGGAGAGCGCGCCCACTGCGGAATCGGCGTCCACCGGATTGCCGAAGCTGTCGAAGGGGATCAGCGGTTTGCGCCCGATCCGCAGCAGCTCGCGCGAAGGCTGGTAGCGCTGCTGCGCACCGAAGCTGAGCGCGACCTCGCGCACGCGACCGAATTTGCCGCGCGGCTTGCCTCCCAGCAGATGGGCATGCTCGATCCGCAGCCCCCAGCGCGGCATCTCGGGCAGGTCGGCATCGATGCGGCTGCACAGGTTGAAGAGCTGCACGTGATTGCGGTGGCCGTGCCCCGGCCCCTTGTTGCGGAAGCTGAGGCATAGCGGCTGGCTGATGAACGTGTTCTGCGCGAGCAGGAAGTTGCGGTGACCGTGCTGGAACTGCCCCATCTCCCAGTCACTGCCGGTCTTGCGCAGGATCGACAGGGCCATCACGAAATCGGTGACGGCCTTAGAACGTGCGATCGGCACATTGGTCTGGTCGCGGCTGAACGGATCCATCAGCACCCCCGTGCCGGTGGCGGCATCGAAGCTCTTGACGATACGATACTCCCCCGGCGGGCCGCCTCCCTCCACTAGCTGCAGCAGGTCGTCGGGCAGGATCTCGTTCTGCCCGGCCGGGCTGAACACCCGGAACGCCGTGCCGCTGGTGGTGATCACCGTGCCGGGCTGCAGCGCCACCAGCCCCTGGGTGAGGAACAGCTGCGCCGTCGGCCCTTCGGCGCGGTAGCGGAAGATCGTGAGGTTGTGCATGCCGCGCTGGCCCGGCTTCACCACACCGCCCTGCTGCATGAAGTCGGCGTGCCAGATCTGGTAGCACATGATCTCGTCGCCCGGCGACAGCCTGCCAGCCATGTCGCCCTCGACAACGATGCGGCGCGCGGCGGGATCGGACAGGAGCAGCGCCAGGGGCTTGCCGCCCGTCGCCGCGCCGGACACGGCGCGGACCTTGAGGTCCCATTGCTTCTTCATCGGCGCCATGCCGCCCATGTCGCGCACGGTCAGCGCGATATTGCCCTGCCCATCGCGCGCGACGGTTTCGATCGTCAGCGTCGCTGGCAGATGGAGCCGTGAGGGCGCGGGCTGGCCGATCGTCGCGTCATAGCCGTCGATCACGACATCGTCATAGCCCGAGCCGCCCTGCAGGCTGTCCGTGGTCAGCGTCGCGGTAACGTTGCGAAACAGGCGGGGGCCCATCGGCGCCGCCGCGTCGAACAGCGTTTCCAGCAGATAGAAGCCCTGGCCCGCATAGGGAAAGACGGGATAGGTATCGCGACGCCGCGGATCGCCATTGCCGAGGTTGAGGCCCATGCTCCGCCCCACCGCATCCTTGTCGCCATACATGCGCCCACGATCGAGCAGCTGGCAGCCGAAAAAGCCGATCTGGGTGCTCTGCGCGCCCATGATCCTGGGGATTTTCGAGAGATCGACGGTCAGGCCATGGAAATGCACCCGTCGCGCGTTGATGATCCAGCGCGCATCGGGCAGGTAGCGCTCGCTTCGTGTGATCACCACCTGGTCGGCGCGGAGCCCCTCGGCCGGCTTCACTTCGATGGTACGGACATTGTCGATCCGGCGCATGCCCGGGATGCTGTTGCGATCTTCGACATAGCGACCAGGGCGTGCAAGGATCAGCAGCCCGCCATCACCGACGCCGCGATCGCACAGCCCCCGACCGATCGTCCTCCACGGCGCGGTCTGGGTGCCGGCGGCACTATCGTCGCCGTCGATCGGATCGACGAAACGGGTCGGCCGCTTCGCATCCAGGCTGCGGTCGACATTGATCACCAGCGGAAGTTCGATGCGGCGCTCCAGCCCGTGTTCGCCGCGCAGATAACAATAGAGGATGGCGTCGCCCGCGGTAACCGGCCCGTCCCCCGCGCCGATCTCTACCGAGAAGCCGATCGATCCCTGCGGTACCATCCGCCCGTCGTACATCCGCACCGGCGTCTGGTTGACGCTCCACTCGGTGACGGTGACGCTGTTCCCCTCCAGGTAGAAAACCGCTTCCTTAAAGTAGTTGATCTCGCTGCTGTCAGCCGACTGGGGCGGCAGGCCGAGCGCGGTGATGCGAATGCCTTCGCCATGCACCCACTGCCCGGGTGCCGCCGAGAAGCCCCCGATGAAGCGCTCGTCCGGAACGAGGGTGCCGCGCGGCATGTCGCTCTGCGCCGGCGGTGTCCCGCCGCTGCCGGCCGTGCCGTTCCAGCGCCGCCCCGGCCGCAGCCCGTTCCCGCGCCCCCCCGGGGCCGCACCGCTCGCCGAACTGGCCCCGGAACAGGCACCCGGCGCAAAGGAGCCGACCAACAGCCCGCCGACCGCGGCCCTGCGCGTGACATCGATCACAAGCTTCTCCCCCCATAGGCGGTGGAAACGGACTAGTGTGCGCGCCCGCCGTTCGCGTCGTTCCCCACTGGCAGGCGATCTCCCCGATCGCGTTGGCGCGCCTTGTACAGCATCGCCAAGGACAGTCCGAACAAAAGCATGAACAGGGGATCGTTGTCGCCCTGCGCGAGCACGATGCGCGTCGAGATGAGCACCGTCAATGCGATCGCGATCGCAAACTCCGCTGGGAACGTCGAAGCGAAGTCGCGCAGGCCTGCACGGATGAGGCTGACGATCGAGAGCAGCAGGATGCCCAGATAGGCGAGCAGCCCGAACACGCCGACGTCTGCGCAAAGCGCGACGAAGCCGAGATCGATCGTCAGCGTACCGTCCGGCGTACGCCAGTTGATCGCGCCGCCGCCCTGGCCCGGTCCATAGCCGAGCAGCGGCCGTCGGGCGATGACCGGCACCGCCATGTGGAACTGCGCGCTGCGCGCATCGGTGCTCGCCTGCGCCGCGCCGCCCCCCAATACGCGCACGTGGAGCGCGGGCACGAACAGCACCGCCAGCGCCAGCGCGACCAGCACCGCTGGATACATCATGGTTGCGGAGATGCCGATCATGTCGCCGCGGGCGTTGCGCCAGCGATGCAGCCCCCAGAGCAGTCCGAACAGCGCGTGCGCGGTCAGGAAGCCGACGAGGGCAAGCCGCGCGGTCGACAGCACCGCCGAGTAGAAAATGAACACGTCGAAGGCCAGCCACAGCAGCCGCAGCGTCCAGGTCTTCGCGTTGACCATGCGATAGAGGATGAAGGGCGTCGTCAGCGCGAGCAGCTCACCATAAGCGAGCGGTGTCGTGTAGGTGGTGACGACGCGGTACCAGTTGCGGATGTGCGGCTGGATCAGCTGCTGCAGCACCGCGTCCTCGATCCGCAGGAAGCTGGGAATATGCTCGAGCCACAGCACGTGCTGCGCCCGCGCTTCGAAGACGCCGATCACCATCAGGACGAAGACCGCAAGGGCGAGGCGGTTGACCAGCCAGGGCACGGTCTTGCCGCCAGGCCCGAACAGCCAGATCGTGGTGAAGCACACCGCCGTCGAGGTGAAGGTGGCGTTGACCCAGCGGCCGATGGTCTCGCTCGGCGCGATCGAGAAGATCGACGCGAGGAACTGAATGATGAGGAAGCCGAGCAGCAACCGGCCCAGCCAGGGCGAAGCGCGGAAAACCTCCGCCATGCTCTTGCGAAACGGCCGGGAGGTCGACAGGCAGATCATCAGCAGCGCGCTGAGCACCAGGCCGACCAGCCGTCGCATCGAGATCCAGGGCAGGCCGGCCACCGCGATCGCGAGGTAATTCGGCCACAGGATCATGAACAGCACGAACGCGCTATAGGCGTGCTTGAGCGCGCGCGTCGGCGCTGCCCGCGCCTCGGGCAGTGCCCAGACCACCAGCAGCGCCAGCAGCCCCAGCGGCGCGGCCGCGCCGACCAGCAGCGACGGCGGCAGGATCGCGACCATCACGCCGTACACGAAAGCGAGCAGGACGATCGCGGTGAACAGCGCGCCCTTGCGCAGCGCTACCGACCAGCCGGCACGCTCAGGGTGATAGACGGGCAGCACGTCCCGCCCGGGGCGCAGCAATCCCCGAAGCGGCGCGTCGAGGCGCAGCGCCCCGAGGCCGAGGATCGTCTTCGAACGTCGCACCGCCCCTGCCAACCAAGCCTCCTCAGAAAATCGGAACACCAAGGCGCCGGACGGCCATCATGGACGCCAGACGCAAGAACAGCAACGGCCCCAGGATCGCCACCGCAGCGCCCAATGCACCATAAGGCGGAATGAACAGCAAGGCGAGTATGGTGCCGATCACCGCCGAGATCGTCGTCAGCACGACGGTGAGACGCTCGCGGCTGGCCATCATCAGCACGCTGCCGCTGGCCGCGAAGACCAGGCTGAATACCTGCCCGAGCACCATGATCTGCATCGCGGTGGCGCCTGCGGTGAACTGCGCACCAAAGATCCGCATGATCCATTGCGGCACCACCAGCACGCCGATCGCGAGCGGCGCGGAGGCAAGCAGCAGCCCGAAGATGGTCAGCCGCAGGATTCTGCCGATCCGCCGGAGGTCGCCCTGCCGATAGGCGACGGCGAAGACCGGCTGCAAAATGGTTTCAGACGTCGCAGAGAACAGCTTGAGCGTCGCCGCGATCTGATAGCCGACGCGGAACAGCCCGGCCTCCGCGGGCCCGTGCGTCGCCGCGAGCAGAATGGTCGCGAACCAGTCGGTGAACAGGTTGTTGGCGTTGGCGACGAGGATCATGAAGCCGGGCTTGAGCAGCGATTCGTCCAGCGGCTCATGCGGGGCCCAGGAGCGCACCGCCCGCGCATAGAGGAAGGTCGCCACCGCCGCGGTGAGGATCCAGCCCACCAGATAGAGCTGCGAGGGGAAGATTGCGCTCACCGGCAGCCCCAGCACGAACACCACGCCCAGCACCAGGCTGCCGAACGACGTCGTCAACGGTCCGTCGATGAACTGGGAAAGGCCGATCCACTTCACCCCGCGCAGCACCGTCGAGACGAGCCGGCAATAGACCATGATCGGGATGATCAGCGAGAGCACCATCAGGCTCTGCGCAATCGCGGGGCTGCCGATCAGCTCGGCCGCGATCTGCCAGTGGAAGATCACGATGATCGTGGCCAGCGCGATTCCCGCGGAGGTCGCCATGCGAATCGCATGCCGCGCTGCAGCACGGGCGCGGCCGGTCTTCTCCATTGAGAGGTTGACCGATACCGAGCGGACGAGGATCGCGTCGAGCCCGAGCAGCGACAGGATCACGCACATCTGTACCGTGGTGAGCGAGGCGCCGAACGCACCGACGCCTGCCGCACCCGCGGTACGGGCGAGCAGCCAAGTGAAGAGGAAGCTGGTGACCGCGCCGAGGCCCTTCACCCCGAACCCCATCACCATCTGGCCGCGCACGCCGCGCAGATGAAAGTTCTCAAACTTCAAAGCGAGCGCCCCCAAGAAGATGCCCCGCGCTTAAGACAAGCGATCGCACGGGGCAAGCCGCCTGGGGGCGGCCCGGCTCAGCTATGGTACAGGTCGAGCGACGCCAATCGCGGCGTGGTGAGCATCGAGAACGGCGCGCTGCTAGTGTAGAGCGATCCGTTCGCACTTGCGGTAGCGAGCGCCGTGGCAAGCGCCGACTGCGAATTGCCGGTCGTACCGAAAGCGCTGGTGAGGGTCAGCGTCGCCGGCGAGGCCATCGCACCGCCCCAGGCGGTGCTGCCAGCCAGCGCTGCGGCGCTGTCCGCCACGCCCTTCGCCACCATCACCTTCAGCGTGTCCGCCGCGGTAACCGGATTGCTCAGCGCGCTGCCGGCGTTCAGCGCAAGGATCTGCGACTGGCTGAGGGCGGTATCGCGCATCTCGATGTCACCCACCGCCCCGGTGAAGGCCGTAGTGAACTGGTTGCCGACATAAAGGCCCCAGGACTCCTGCTTGCGCGTGGCGCCCGTCATTTTCGCTGAGCCGACCGCCTTGCCGTCGACGTACAGGGTCGAGGTCCCGCCGCTCTGGTAGCTCAGCGCGATCTTGTGCACGGCCGTATCGGTGATCTTGGCGCCGCTGGTCGTCATCGTCGACGTGACACCGGCATCGTTGGTCATGGTGAACACCAGCTCGCCATCGGCGCGCAACGCGATGTTCCAGCTCTTGTAGATGCCGATGATCTGCCCCGCCGGTGCGGTCTGGCCGCTGCGCTTCATGTCGAAGTTCAGGGTGAAGGCGGAAAGATTGAAGAGCTGGCGCGAAGTGCCGCGCGACAACTCCATGCCCGAGCCCGTCTTGACGTTCAGCATGCCGTTGGTGACCTGGCCGGCCGTCAGCGGCGCCGACGGCTCGTCCGTGCTCCAGCTCGACGCGTCGACCACGCCCTGCGCGCCGAAGGTCAGGTCGAGGAGCAGCTTGGGCGCTACCGCAGGCTTGGGCAGCGCCAGTTCGGCGGTGACCTCCCTGGCGAACTGGCTGGCGCTTCCGGTGAGATTCTTGCCGGTGTGATAGCCGACCTTGTACGCGGCATTGTCGTACATCAGGCTGGCGATCGTCGCCTTGGCGCCCAGGTTGAGCCCGGTGATCTGCCGCATCACGGCGGGATTGTTGACCAGTTCGATATTGTTCGATTCGGTCAGCGTATTGGTGCCCGCCTTGATGATCTGGTCGGTCAGATTGTTGGCGACCGTGCCCGTCACGTTTTCGACGCGAATCCAGGTCGACTTCTCGTCGGCGACGGACAGGACGGAGTTGTTGGTAACCTTGACGTTCTGGCCATTCATCACGTTGATGCCATGGTACATCCCGCTCAGGTAGATCAGATTATTGTCGATCGTGACGTTCTTGTACGGCATGGTGCCGACTTCGTCCTGGATGTAGAATCCCTGGGTGCCGCGGCCACCCCCTTGCAGCACAACATTGTTCGTGATCGTGATGTTGCTGCTGCCGTATGCGCGCGCGGTGGTCATGAACTGGATAGCATCGGGATGCTCTTCGTTGATCGGGTACAACCCCTCGAACTTGTTGTCATCGATGATGACGTTCGTCATTTCCGAGTAGTTGCTGTGATCACGCCGGTTGTCGTGGAAATAGTTCCCGCGGACGAGCATCGTGTTGACGCCGCGCACGTCCATGCCGAGCACGAAATGGTCGATCGACGAGTTGACGATCTTGTTGTTCGTGCCGCCGCGGATGCTGAGGCCGACACCCAATGCATTGCTGGGATCGCCGGTACCGCCGCTGAAATGCACGCCGTCGAGGGTAACGTTGCTCGAGTTGAGCACCCGGTTGGCAACGGCAAATTCGTCGGTCGGCATCGTCGGGCGGACGACGTTGAAATCCTTCAGCGTGACGTTGCTCGAATTGGTAAGCCACACCGAGCCCACCACCGCCTTGTTGTTCGTATCCAGCGACTGGATCGTGATGTTGGCCGCCGGATTGATCGACGTCATCGTGATCGAGCTGTACGTCCCCGGCGCGAGCAGAATGACATCGCCGCTCTTCGCGTTCTTGATCGCCGCGTCGAGCGCGGCCTGATTAGTGACAACCGGCATGTTGAGCTACCCTTACGTTACTCGTCGACCCCAAATCGACGCGTGATTCCCTCACGCCCAAAACTGCCACAACGGCATGAAATAAGTGGTGTAATTGCGTGGTGTAAAAATACTTAACGGGCCCCGCCGCACCGTTGTTCATCGTCCGCGGCGACCGTTTCGTTCGCCGGTGCTTCGGCAGCCATGGCGTCTCGACGCTGCAACGCTTTGCCGATAGAGCTGTGCGCATGAGCACCGAAGCAACGCCGCACGTCTCCGTCTTGGTGGTCGCCTATCACTCGACCGATTTCATTCGGCAGTGCGTGGCCGGGATCGCCGCCGCTGCGCCGACCACGCCGCACGAGATCCTGATGATTGACAATGGCGGCGGCGATACCGAAGTGCTGGTACGCGCCGAGCTGCCGCAGGTGCGGATCGTGCCCTCCGAAGGCAATATTGGCTTCGGTGCGGGCAATAATCGCTGCGCTGCCCATGCGCGCGCGCCGCTGCTCCTGCTGGTCAACCCGGACGCCGTGCCGCAGCCCGGCGCGATCGACCGGCTGGTGGCCTTTGCCCAGGCGACGCCGGAGGCTGCCGCCTGGGGCGGCCGTTCCTACGACCCGGCAGGCAATCTCGATGCTGCCAATTTCCTGGCGCTACCCACCCCCGGCGATTTCGTACTGTCGGTGGTATCGGCCGGCCGTCTGCGCCGCGGCGGTCTGCCTGCGGACGCCACGGCACATGGACCCGTTGACGTGCTCAACGGCGGGTTCATGATGGTCCGGGCCGATGTCTGGCGCGAGATCGGCGGCTTCGACGAGAGCTTCTTCCTCTATTCGGAGGAAGTTGACCTGTTCAAACGCATCCGAGACAAGGGCTACACCGTGCTGGTCAACCCCGAGGTCAAGGTCATGCACGACGCGGGCAGCGGCCATTCGCTCTCCCCCGGACGGATCATGTTCATGACGATCGGGCGAATGCACTATGCCCGCAAGCATTACAGCCCCACGGGGGCTGTCGTAGCGGGCTGGGGGATCTGGCTTGCGGCGCTCAAATATGCTGCGCTCGGCAAGCTGCTGGCCGGCGTGATACCGGGCAAGCGCGAGCGCTTCACGACGGTGAGCCGCGCGTGGACCCCGATTGTCCGGCAGCGGCAGCGCTGGTGGTACGGCTATCGCACCGGGAACGAGGGCCGCAGCTGAGCTGGAGCCCGGCAAGAAAAAGCGGGGTGGTGCCGCACGGCCCCACCCCTTCCATGTCTTACTGCGCCGCGGGGCTCGCCGCCGGCGAAGCTGCGCCGCCCTGCATCTGCGGCGGCGCCTGATATCCGGGCTGGTACTTCACGGTCGCCCGCGCCTTCTTCAGCCGCTCGTTGAGCTGCGCATCGGCCGCCTTGCTGAAGCGCTCGTTGCGCAGCGCGTTCAGCGCCAGATCATGCGCCTGGTCGGCGGGCAGCGGCTGCACTGTCGTCGCGGTGATCACGTTCGCGGTCAGCCCCTGCTGGGTCGGCAGGATGAACATCTCCGCTGCAGGCAGCGCCGCGATCTTGCCGGCGATCTCCGGCGGCAACGCGGCGGAGTCGAGCTGGGTCGGCGCACGGCGGAACTGGGTGCCGTCGGCCGTCAGCTTGGCGGCGAGCTGATCGAGGGTCTTGAGCGGCGCGAACTGCTTGAACTTGTCTGCCGAGCTGGGCGGCGGGAACAGGATCTGCTCGACCGTGTAGATCTTGCGCTGCGCGAACCGGTCCGGATGCGCCGCCTGATACTGGGTAATCTCGGCTTCGGTGGGCTGGGCGACGCCGCCGGCGATCTTGTCGCGCAGCATCGTCGTCAGAATCAGCTCGTCGGCGCGGCGCTGCTGGATCAGGAAGGCCGGAGTCTTGTCCAGCTTCTGCTCGCGCGCGATCTTCGCGAGGATTTTGCGCTCGATGATGCGCTGCAGCGCAAGCTGCTCCGCCAGCTTGCGATCGGTCCCGGCCGGCGCCTGTGCAGCCTGCACTTCCGCGTTGAGCTCGAAGATGGTGATCTCGTCGCCGTCGACGCTGGCGACGACCTGGCCCTTGTCGAGCTTGCCGTCCTTGCTGCCGCATCCGGATACGGCCAGCGCAGCCGCAGCCGCCGCCGTCACCAGGAACCATTTCTTCATGAAAACCTCCCCGCCGGCACGGAATTGCGCACGGCACAAACTTCTACTTGAACCTATTCGGGCGGGCGGGCATCCGCAATAGTGTTGGCAGTGCAGCATGGCTCCCGCCGGGAGACAGATGGTACGAAGGGGATGACATGGCAGACGCGACCGCGACGGAACAAAATGCGGGCAGGCCGCTCAAGGTGTGCCTTGCCGCCTCGGGCGGCGGCCATCTGCGCCAGATCCTCGATCTGGAACCGGTCTGGAAGGAGCATGATTACTTCTTCGTGACCGAAGATACCGCGCTGGGCCGCAGCCTGGGCGAGAAGCACCCGGTCGAGCTCGTCGAGCATTACGCGCTCGGCCAGGCGCGACTGGGGCATCCGCTGCACATGCTCGGCGGCGCGTGGCGCAATTTCCGGCAAAGTCTGGCGATCGTCCGCCGGCAGAAGCCCGACGTCGTGATCTCGACCGGCGCCGGCGCGGTATTCTTCACCGCGCTGATCGCCAAGCTGTCGGGCGCCAAGTTCGTCCATGTCGAGAGCTTCGCGCGCTTTCACCACCCGTCCGCCTTCGGCAAGATGGCCAAGCCGGTCGCGACGATCACCTTCGTCCAGTCGCCCGCGCTCAAGAAGATCTGGCCCGATGCGGAGCTGTTCGATCCGTTCCGGATGCTCGACACCCCGCGCCCGCCCAAGCAGGAACTCACCTTCGCCACCGTCGGCGCCACCCTGCCCTTCCCGCGGCTGGTCAAGGCGGTGCTCGATCTGAAGCGCGCCGGCGGGCTGCCGGGCAAGCTGATCCTGCAGCATGGCGACCAGGACCTCGAAGACCCGGGCATCCCCGATGTCGAGATCTGCCGGACCATCCCGTTCGATGAACTGCAGCTGCTGCTGCGCGATGCCGACATGGTGATCTGCCATGGCGGCAGCGGCTCGCTGGTCACCGCGCTGCGCGCGGGCTGCCGCGTCATCTCCTTCCCGCGCCGCTTCGACCTCGGCGAGCATTATGACGACCACCAGGAGGAGATCTCCCAGACCTTCGCCGATCGCGGCCTGCTGCAGAGCGTCCGCGACGAGACCAAGCTCGGCGAGGCCGTCGCCGCCGCCAAGGCGGCCGAGCCGAAGCTGGCCACCACCGACCAGACCGCGCTGGCCAACCGGCTGCGCGAGCTGTTCGCGGGCTGGGGAGCGAAAAAGCGGTGAGCACGCCCCGGATCAGCGTCGTCCTGCCCCATTACAACGATCTCCACGGGCTCGCGCTCTGCCTCGATTCGATCGACCGGCAGACCATCGACCGCGACGCCTACGAGATCATCGTCGGCGACAATGCCTCGCCCTGCGGCCTCGCTGCCGTCGAGGCCGTGGTCGCGGGTCGCGCGCGCGTGGTGACGGTGACCGAGAAGGGCGCCGGGCCCGCCCGCAACGGTGCGGCGGCGCAGGCGCGCGGCGAGATCCTCGCCTTCATCGACAGCGACTGCGTCGCCCAGCCGGGCTGGCTGGCGGCCGGCGCGGCGATGGTGCAGCCGGGCACCTTCCTGGGCGGCCACATGTTCGTGCTGCCCCCGGAGGGCAAGCTCACCGGCAGCGCCGCGGTCGAGCTGGCGCTGGCGTTCGACAATGAAAGCTATGTCCGCAAGTCGCAATTCACCGTCACCGCGAACCTGTTCGTGATGCGCGCGGACTTCGAGCGCATCGGCGGCTTCCGTACCGGCGTCTCCGAAGACATCGAATGGTGCAACCGCGCGATCCGCATGGGGATGAAGATCGACTATTGCGGCGCAGCCTCGGTCGGGCATCCGCCCCGGCCCGACTGGAACGCGATGCTCAAGAAGACGCGCCGCATCCAGCGCGAGCTGTTCCTGCTCAGCCTGGAGCAGCCGCGCGGCCGGCTGCGCTGGGTGGCGCGCTCGGCGATGCAGCCCGCCTTCATCCCCTCCGACTATGCACGGATCCTGCGCACCCCCGAAACCCAGGGCGCGCGCGCCAAGGCGCTGGGGACGCTGATCGCGCTTCGCTTCTGGCGCGGCGGTGCAGGCCTGCTCCAGGCGATCGGCCTGCCGATCTGAGCGCGTTTCGGGGAGGGGGCGCCTGCCCCCTCCCCGGCAGGATCACACCGTCGCGAGCACGTCCTCGAGCGTGCCACTGTCGAGCCGCAGGCGGCCGACCATCAGCCACAGATAGATCGGCAGCGTGTCATCGGTGAAGCGGAAGCGGCGCTCACCGTCCTGCATCTCGGTTTCGAGACCCAGCTGCGTCGTGAGCCCGGCCAGTTCCTGCTCGACCTGCTGCGCGGTGATCGGCGCACCGGGCAGCAGCTCCACCACCGCCCGACCGCCGAACCAGCCGTCGATCGAGCGCGATGCTTCGCCCAGCGCGGCGAGCAGGGGATCATAGCGGCCGCCGACGAACTTGCGCATCTCCAGCACGGTCCGCGGCGCCATCCGCCCTTCCATCTCGACGATCGCGGCATCGAGCGCGCGGCGCAGATGGCCCTGGTCGACGGTGAGCCTGCCCTGATCGAGCGCCTCGGCCGCGGCATGGTGGCACAGCAGCCGTGCGAAATAGGGCGAGCCCAGCGCAAGCAGGTGGATGATTCTGGTCAGGTTCGGATCGAATCGCACGCCCGACGCGGTCTCGCCCAGCGCGATCATCTCCTGAACTTCGGTTTCCTCCAGTCGCGGCATCGGCAGGCCGATCACGTTGCGGCGGATCGACGGCACATAGCCGATCAGTTCCTGGAGGTTGGACGCGACACCGGCGATCACCAGCTGGACCCGCGCAGCGCGGTCCGACAGGTTCTTGATCAGCTCGGCAACCTGCTGGCGGAAAGCAGTGTCCTCGACGCGATCATATTCGTCGAGAACGATCAGCACGCGGGTGCCGGTGATGTCGGCACACAGATCGGCGAGTTCGCCAGCACCGAAATTGCCCGCGGGCAGGCGGTCGGCAAGGCTGCCGCCGCTCTCCGCCTCACCGGCATTGGGGGCAACCTCGCGGTGGAACAGCAGCGGCACGTCCTGCAGCACCGCGCGGAAGAGATCGGAGAAATTCGCGTTCGAGCCGCAGGTCGCGTAGCTGACGATGTAGCTGGATTCACGCGCCACGTCGGACAGAACGTGCAGCAGCGAGGTCTTGCCGATGCCGCGCTCGCCATAGAGCACGACATGGCTGCGCTGCCCCTCGATCGCCGAGATCAGCCGGGCCAGCACGCCCAGGCGGCCGGCAAAGCTCGAACGGTCGGCGACCGGCTGGGTCGGGGTGAAATAGGTCGCCAGGGCGAAGCGCGCCCGGGTGATTTCGCGCCGCTCCTCGCGGCGGCGATCCAGCGGGCGATCCAGTGCCGAGGCGCGGAAGGTCGGGAAATCGGGGCGCAGCCGGCTCGCGCCATGCGCGTCCCGATGCGGCACCACGGTCGCAGCGATCGGGAGATAGCCTTCGTCGTCAGACATTTCGCGGCGCCCGAAGGGCCACAAGAACTTCAGCGCGGAACCTAAAGCCACTCGACCACCTCTTTAAAAAAATGCCGCCGGCAAGCCGGGGCGAACCTGGGCTCGCGCCTCAGGACATCCTCTTCGCGAATCGGCAATCGCTTTTTCAGCGACGCTTGATGAACTCGTACGGCTTGATCACGAACGCGATATACGCAAGCACCAGAACAATCGTGAGAATCGCGAAGACATGATAGTCCTCGTTCCCCAAATAGTTCGCGACGGCGCAGCCTATCGCCGGCGGTAAATAGCTGATCATGGTGTCGCGGACAACCGAATCGGCCTGCGAACGTTGCAGGAAGATAACGATCAGGCCGGCGAATATCGCGATTGTGACCCAATCATATGGCGTCTGCATGCATGTCCTTTCCATTCACCGCAGGAATCGAAGGACTTCCCAGCGGCGTTCGCACCTGCACTAGCAGTGCGCGCAGCAACTCGCTAGATGCTCGCGAATGTGATAACAGGCCGTTAAGCAACCACCGCCTCGAAATGGGAGTTTGCGCTTGGCTCGACGTTTTTTCGCAAGGAAATACGGTCGGGGGACAGGGCCAGGGCAGGTTCCGGCGCCTTTGCCAAGGCGTTGATCCGGTTGCTTGTATTGGAGGCCATTGATAATGAAGCGAGCACCCGGGGGGACCATCGTGCGAGAACACGACATTCAAAAGGCTGAAAAAGCGCGCCTTACTGGCCGTTTCACGCTATCCTGCGGCATGGTCGCCTTGTTCGCGACTGCAGCATGGACCGATCCCGCATTGGCACAGCGCACGGCATTCACGCCGCGTCCGAGCACCAGCGGGCGGCAAATCGACGTGCGGGCAAGCGCGCTGATCGAATATAACGACAATGTCGTCGTGAACGATCCGCGGATCAGCGGCGGCGGCGGTGCGGACGACGTGCTTGCGGCCCCGTCCCTCGACCTGAATGTCGTGCTGCCGCGGGCAAGCGGCACCACCTATCTCGCCGGTTCGATCGGCTATCGGTTCTATGGCAAATACACCAACCTGAACCGCGAGAACATCTCGCTGACCGGCGGCGCCGACCAGCGACTGGCCTCCTGCCTCGTGCACGGCGAAATCGGCTATCAGAGCCGAATCAGCGACCTGTCGAGCCTGTATGTGCTCGATGCGCCGAACAGCTTCAACAACACCGAAGAATCGCGGCGCTACAGCGCTGATATCGGCTGCGGCGGCCCCTATGGCCTGCGTCCGACGCTGGGCTATTCGCGCACCGAAGTGCGCAACAGCCAGGCCACCCGCAAATATGCCGACTCGGATACCGACACCTTCACCGCGCAGCTCGGGCTTCAGTCGCCTTCGCTGGGCACGATCTCGGTGTTCGGCCGCTATTCGGACAGCGTGTACGTCCACCGCCCGGACGCCGCCGGCGCGGGTCGCGACGGCATCAAGAACTATGCGGCGGGCGTCCAGCTCGAGCGCAACGTATCGAGCCGCTTCAACTTCCGCGGATCGGTCAACTACACCAAGGTAGATCCGAAGCTGCCGGGTACCGAGAGCTTCTCCGGCATCGGCTTCGATCTTTCGGCGCTCTACAACGCCGACCTGTTCACCGTGCAGCTTGCCGGGTCGCGTGCGGCGCAGCCGTCGGTGATCTATTTCGTCAGCTACGAGATCATGACCGCGCTGTCCGCGACGGTCACGCACGACATCACCAGCCGCACAAAGGTTTCGCTGTTCGCCAGCAAGACGTGGCGCGACTATGCTTCGTCGACGCGGTTCGTCGGTGCCCCAATTTCGGGCAACGACAACATGTTGTCTGTGGGTGCGAATGCATCCTACGACGCGACTCAGCGCCTGCGCTTCGTGCTGGGTGCGGGCTATGACGAACGGACGTCGAATCTCCGGCTTTTCAAATACCACGCCAAGAAGGTCAATCTCACGGCCTCGCTGGCGCTCTGACAAGGGCCGAATACATGTACGATAAGGGTAGGTTTATGTTCGTCTCGGCGCTCGCCGGCATGACCGCGCTCGCGGCGCCTGCTGCGGCGCAAATTGCCACGACCCGTCCCGCTGCCCCAGCACGTTCGCGCCCCGCCGCTGCCCAGCCGCAGCAGCAGGCGCCGGCGACGCCGGTGCAGACCAGCACCCCGGCCGCGCCGATCTCCTCCGGATCGGCGCCGGTTGGCTACGTCATCGGGGTTGACGACGTGCTCGAGGTCGACGTGCTCGGCCAGAGCGACTTCAAGACCCGCGCCCGCGTCCAGTCCGACGGCACGATCACCCTGCCCTATCTGGGCGCGGTGCAGGCCAAGGGCGAAACGGCGATCACGCTGGTCAAGAAGGTCGAGGATCTGCTGAAGGCCGGCGGCTACTATGCCAAGCCGATCGTCAGCGTCGACATCGTCACCTTCGTGAGCAACTATGTGACCGTGCTCGGCCAGGTCGGTTCGGCCGGTCTGCAGCCGGTCGACCGCGGCTATCACGTCTCCGAGATCATCGCGCGCGCCGGCGGCCTCAAGCCCGACGCGGCCGATTACGTGATGCTGACCCGCGCCGACGGCACCAATCTCAAGCTCGACTACAAGAAGCTCGCCCAGGGCGGGCCGCAGGACGATCCTACCGTCGCCGCCGGCGACAAGGTTTTCGTGCCCGAAGTGGAGCGTTTCTACATTTATGGTCAAGTCAACGCGCCTGGGGTATATCCGATTCGGGCGGACATGACTCTCCGCCGCGCGGTCGCGCAGGGCGGCGGTCTCGGACCGGCCGGCTCGATCAAGCGGATCAAGGTCACGCGCGATGGCCAGGAGATCAAGTTGAAGATGGATGATCCGATCAAGCCGGGCGACACGATCGTCATCGGCGAGCGGTTGTTCTGATCCAGGCAATGTTGGCAGCGGACGAGGCGCATCAGTGAACATCATTCAATTCTTCCGCATTCTCTGGGCGCGCCGGTGGATCATCCTCCCGGCGTTCCTCGTCTGCGTCACCACCGCCACGCTGGTGGTGCAGTTCCTGCCCGAGCGCTACCGGGCGACGACCCGGCTGGTGCTCGACACCTTCAAGCCGGATCCGGTCACCGGGCAGGTAATGAACTCGCAGTTCATGCGCGCCTATGTGCAGACCCAGACCGAGCTGATCGAGGACTATGCCACCGCCGGCCGCGTGGTCGACGAACTGGGCTGGGCCAATGACCCGGCGAACATCGCCGCGTTCAACGCCTCGCCCGCGGCGGCCACCGGCGACATCCGTCGCTGGCTGGCCAAGCAGATCATCGGCAACACCAATGCGAGCGTGATCGAGGGGAGCAACATCCTCGAGATCTCCTATTCGGACAGCTCGCCCGATCGTGCCGAGCGGATCGCCAACATGATCCGCACCGCGTTCCTCGCCCAGTCGCTGGCGAACAAGCGCGCGGCGGCAGCCAAGTCGGCCGACTGGTACACCCAGCAGGCGGAATCGGCGCGCCAGGCGCTGCTCGCCGCGGTCGAGGCGCGCACCGCCTTCGTCAAGAAGTCGGGCATCGTCCTCACCGATACCGGCTCCGACCTCGATACGCAGAAGCTCACCCAGCTGACCGGCCAGTCCGCGGTACCGGCAGCACCGGCCGTGGGCGGCGGCATGGGCCCGGCGCAGCTCCAGCTCGCGCAGATCGACCAGCAGATCCAGCAGGCCGCGACCAATCTCGGCCCGAACCACCCGGCCTTCCAGGCGCTCCAGCGCCAGCGTGCGGTCTATGCCAAGGCGGCGGCGCAGGAACGTGCCCAGGCCGGCGGCGGCGCCGGCTCGGCGCAAAGCCAGCTCCAGAGCGCGGCCAACGCGCAGCGCGCCCGCGTGCTCGGCAACCGGCAGGACGTGGACCAGCTGAACCAGCTGCAGCGTGACGTGACGCTGAAGCAGGACCAGTACATGAAGGCCGCACAGCGCGTCGCCGATCTTCGCCTCGAGGCGAGCAGCAACGACACCGGCATGTCGACGCTGAGCGAAGCCAGCGCGCCGGACAGCCCCTATTATCCCAAGGTGCCGATGATCATCGGCGGTGCCGCGGGCTTCGGCCTGGGCCTGGGCCTGCTCATCGCGCTGCTCGTCGAGCTGCTCGGCCGCCGCGTGCGCAGCCCCGAGGATCTCGAAACCGCCGTCGACGCGCCGGTGCTGGGCGTGGTGCAGAGCCGCGCCGCACTCGCCGCCCGGCTGCGCCGCGCCCATGAAACTCTCGGCGAAACCGCCGAATCGCACGGAGCTGCAGTAAACTGATGGACGCGATGACCACGCCCGAACCGCTGCCCGAAGGCGATCGTCCGAGCGCCGTTCCGACGACGCCGGACACCACCGCTGCGCTCGAATATCAGCTCGTTCTGTCCGACCCCACCGGGATCGAGGCCGAAGCGATCCGCGCGCTGCGCACCCGCATCATCGCACAGCACCTGCGCGAGGGGCGCCGCGCACTGGCGATCTGCGCCGCCGCCGAAGGCGCCGGCTGCAGCTTCATCGCGATTAACCTGGCGACCGCGCTCGCCCAGATCGGCATCAAGACCGCGCTGGTCGATGCCAATCTGCGCGCGCCGGCCGTCGGCCCCGCCTTCGGGATCGATCCGGCCAAGTCGGGTCTGGCCGACTATCTCGCGTCGGGCGAAGTCGAGCTCGCCTCGATCATCCACCCGACCGGCCTCGACCAGCTCTCGGTCATTCCCGCCGGCCATGTCGAGCACAGCCCGCAGGAACTGCTCTCGTCCGAACAGTTTCGCGACGTCACGACGCAGCTGCTCCGCGAGTTCGACATCACCATCTTCGACACGACCGCTGCCAACACCTGCGCCGATGCGCAGCGCGTCGCCAACGTCGCCGGCTATGCGATGATCGTCGCCCGCAAGGACAACAGCTATATACGCGACGTAAACACGCTCACCCGTACATTGCGTGCAGACCGTACCAACGTCGTCGGTTGCGTGCTGAACGGATATTGATTTGGACCATATGACCGCGACCGCTCTCGAGCGGCAGCAAGGCAGGACGGGCGGTGGCTATTGGTTTGCCATCGCCGGCCTGCTGGCGCTGGCTATCCCGACCTTCATCACCCTGGGCCGCCAGGTGTGGAGCGCCGAGGGCGGCGTGCACGGCCCGATCGTGCTCGCCACCGGCGCCTGGATGCTCGCCCGCCAGCGCAGCTCGATCGAGGCGCTGCGCGCGCCGGGCAATCTCGCGATCGGCGGGCTGGCACTGCTCGCGGCGCTGGCGATCTATGCGCTGGGCCGGATCTTCGACTTCATCAGCATCGAGACCTTCGGGCTGGTCGGCGCGGTGATCAGCGCGGGCTATCTCTGTTTCGGTGGACGGGCGCTGCGTGCGGCCTGGTTCCCGGTGCTGTGGCTGTTCTTCCTGGTGCCGCCGCCGGGCTGGGCGGTCGACCGGGTCACGGCGCCGCTCAAGGAGTTCGTCTCCTATGCCGCGACCGGTTTCCTGTCGTGGCTCGACTATCCGATCCTGCGCCAGGGCGTGACGCTGTTCGTCGGCCCCTATCAGTTGCTGGTCGAGGATGCCTGTTCGGGCCTTCGCTCGCTTTCCAGCCTGGTCGTGGTGACGCTGCTCTACATCTACATCAAGAACAAGCCGTCCTGGCGCTACGCCCTGTTCATCGCAGCACTCGTCATCCCGGTGGCGGTGTTCACCAACATCCTGCGCATCGTCATCCTGGTGCTGATCACCTATCATATGGGTGACGAGGCGGCGCAGAGCTTCCTCCACGTCTCCACCGGCATGGTGATGTTCGTGGTGGCGCTGCTCGGCATCTTCGCGATCGACTGGGCGGTCGAGCAGGCCCAGTTGTTCCTGCGTCGGAGGTCCCATGTTCAACCGGCGTGACCTGCTGATCGGCAGCGCCTGCTTCGCCGCGGCCGGCGCCTCGCTCGGCCTCAAGCCGCGCCGTCGCATGGACCTGCTCGGCGCGACCAAGCTGGACACGCTGATGCCCAAGGCGTTCGGCCAGTGGAAGGCGGAGGATACCGGCGCCCTGATCGCGCCACCGCGCGAAGGCAGCCTGGAAGACAAGCTGTACAACCAGGTGGTCAGCCGCGCCTTTTCGCGGCCCGACGGCACCACGGTGATGCTGCTGATCGCCTATGGCAATGCCCAGACCGATCTGCTCCAGCTGCACCGGCCCGAGGTCTGCTACCCGTTCTTCGGCTTCACCGTGCTGGAGAGCCATCCGGAAATGATCCCGGTCGCCGACAAGGTGGCGATCCCGGGCCGCGCGCTGACCGCGACCAATTACAACCGCACCGAGCAGATCCTCTACTGGGCGCGGGTGGGCGAATATCTGCCCCAGTCGGGCAACGAACAGCTGATGGCGCGGCTGAAGAGCCAGATGGCCGGCTGGATCGTCGACGGCGTGTTGGTGCGCATCTCGACGGTCAACAGCGAGGCAGCGGAAGGTCTGGCGGCGAACCTCGATTTCGCGCGCGAGTTGGTCAAGGTGCTCGATCCGCGGGTGCTGCGCCCGCTGCTCGGCACGCAGATGACCGCGGCGATCGAACCCCACCACCAGGCCGGGTCCTGAATACAGCGGGGGGACGGTGCTCGGCACCGCCCCCTCCCTGGCAGCGGCACCGTGCCGGTGCGTTCCATCAGCGCAAGGTGCGGAAGGTCCGGCGGACTTCCTCGGTAAAGCGGGCCGGCTGCTCCAGTGCCGCGAAATGCCCGCCACGCTCCGGCTCGCCGAAATGGACCAGCCTGGCGAACCGCGCCTCGGCCCAGCGCCGCGAGAGCCGCAGCTGCTCCCCCGGGAACATGCTGATGCCGGCCGGGATCGCCATCGGCGCCATCGGGAAGCCCCCGCGCCGCATCGCCTGCGCCGCCTCCCAGTAGAGGCGCGCCGAACTCGGCCCGGCATTGGGCAGCCAGTAGAGCATGATGTCGTCGAGCATCGCGTCGAGCGCAAAGACCTGCTCGGGATCGCCACCACTGTCCGACACGTCCTGGAACAGCGCATAGATCCAGGCGGCCAGCCCCACCGGCGAATCCGCCAGCGCGAAGGCCACCGATTGCGGCCGGGTCGACTGGAGCTTGAAATAGCCGGCGAACTGCTGGTCGTAGCGCGCCGCATCCGCCAGCATCTGCCGTTCGGCCGCGTCCGCCCCGGCGCGCTCCGCCTCGGTCGGCTGGAACAGCACCATGTTGAGATGGATGCCGACCAATCCCGGCGGCGCCATATGGCCCAGCGTGGTGGTAACGGCCGCGCCCCAGTCCCCGCCCTGTGCCGCCCAGCGATCATAGCCGAGCCGCTGCATCAGCACCGCCCAGGCAGCTGCGATCCGGCCGATGTCCCAGCCCGTCCCCGTCGGCTTGTCCGAAAAGCCGAAGCCCGGCAGCGTCGGCAGGACGAGGTGGAAGGCGTCGGATGCCTTGCCGCCATGCGCGACCGGATCGGTCAGCGGCCCGATGACGTCGCGAAACTCCAGCACCGACCCCGGCCAGCCGTGCGTCATCAGCAGCGGCAGCGCCTCGGGCTCGGGCGAGCGGATGTGGAGGAAGTGGATGCCGAGGCCGTCGATCATGGTGCGGTACTGGCCCCAGCCGTTGAGCATCGCCTCGCACGCGCGCCAGTCATACCCGTCCCGCCAGCGCGCGACCAGCGCCTGGAGCTTGGCGATCGGCGGCCCCTGGCTGGTGTCGTCCACCGTCTCAGGATCGGGCCAACGGATCGCGGCGAGGCGGCGGGCGAGATCGTCCAGATCGGATTGCGGCACGGCCAAGTGAAAGGGTTCGATCGTATCGGTCATGTCGGGGGCTCCCATGAGGGTCAGACGGTCGGTGCGAGGATGTCGCGGGCCCTGGTCCAGTCGGTCTTGCCGTAACGATCATTGTCGAGCCCGATCAGCTTGCCGCGCCCGCTCGACATGTCGCGGATATATTGCATGCCCTGCCAGGCCGGGAACGGCGCGTCGCTCGCCGGGGATAGCGCACGCGTGACCTGGATCAGCGCACCGAGCAGGCCGAGCCCGCCGACGCGGAAGGTGCGCCAGCGCCGCCCCTCGAGCTGCGTCATCCGCGCGGCGAGATCGCGCGGGCTGACGACGTCGCCGGCGATCCGCAGGAAGCGCGGTGCATCGGCATCGAGCGCGGCCGCGGCGGCATAGTCCGCCACATCGTCCTTGGTGGTGAAGTCGAACGGCTGGCCGGGATCCCCCCAGCACAGGATGCGGCGGGGCTTGTGCAGCACGATCGGCGCCTCGCCGGTCAGCAGCTCCCCGAAGGCGCCGTTGAGGATCGAGGTTGCGCGGATCGGCGCGGCATCGACCCGCACCATGAAAGCGCGCCGCAGGTCCATGTTGCGATTGTCCCCCGGTCGCGTCCGCGTGAAATCCAGCGAGAAGTCCGACGGCATGAACCGCGGCACGCCCGCCGCCACGGCCGCGTCGAGCAGGCGGCCCTGCACGTCCAGGATCGTCGGCACCACGCCGTTGAGCGCGGAGACGACGCAGGCGGCACCGGCACAGGCGTCCGCCAGCGCCGCCGGATCGTCGAAGGCGACTTCCACCGGCACCGCGCCGGTGGCGCGGACCTGCTGCTGCCGGGCGTCGGCTGTGCCCCTGCGGAGAAGGGCCTTCACTGCGGCACCCCGCCTGGTCAGCGCGATGGCAATTCGATGGCCCAGGTCGCCGGTCGCACCGGCCAGAACGATGTTGGTCATGCACGCTGCCTACATAAACTGAACGGTACCGTCTAGTTCACTTTTGGACAGGACGCGATTAGGAGATTCCGATGACTGCGGACCCCTCCCCCTCCGATCACGACAATCCGCCACGTCGCCGCGGCGGCCGCCCGCCGGCGGACAAGGCCGGCGAGGTCGATCGTCGCATCCTGGACGCGGCGACGAGCCTGTTCCTTCGGCAGGGTTTCGACGCGACCAGCTGCGACCAGATTGCCGCGCTGGCGGGCGCGGGCAAGGCGAGCATCTATGCGCGCTACGCCAACAAGGAGGCGCTGTTCACGGCGGTGGTGCGGCAGCATGTCGCGGCGGCGCTCGCGCCCTCGATCGACATCCCGTGGCACCTGCCGCTCGAAGCCAGGCTGGCGGAGACGGCCCGATCGATCCTGGCGCACTCGCTGCGGCCGGAGGTGGTCGCGCTGATGCGGGTAGTGCTCACCACGGCGCACCGTATGCCCGACCTGGCACGGCTCGCCGATCAAATGGGCCGCGACGTCGCTATCGCGCGCGCCGCGACGGCGATGCTGGGCCATCCCGATCCGGCGCCGGAGGCCATGGCCCGCGCGCTGCCGGTTGCAGCCACGTTCATCGATCTGACGTTCGCGCGCCCCCAGATGCGCGCGCTGATGGGCGACGACGCGGCGGCGCTTGAAGCCGCCGCACCGGCGCAGGTCGCGGAGGTGCTGGACCTGCTCAGCCGCGCCGGTCGGCTGGAGCCTTGGCGGTAGCGACGCGCGCTACCGCCCTGCCCCTCGCCTCACCGTTCGTGCAGCGCGTCGCTCCCCGTCTCCAGCACCGGGCCGACCAGATAGCTGAGCAATGTCCTCTTGCCGGTGACGATATCCGCACTCGCGATCATCCCCGGGCGCAGCGGCACCTGCGCGCCGTGCGCATTCACGTAGTTGCGGTCCAGCGCGATCCGCGCCTTGTAGACCGGCGGCTGGCCATCCTTCACCTGCACCGCCTCGGGGCTGATGCCCACCACCGTGCCGGGGATCATGCCGTAGCGCGTGTACGGGAAGGCCTGGAGCTTGACCTTCACCGGCATGCCGGTGCGGACGAAACCGATGTCGCTGTTGTCGATCATCACCTCGGCCTCGAGCCGCGCCTTGTCGGGCACGATCGAGAGCAGCGGCTTCACACCCTCCACCACGCCGCCCTCGGTATGCACCTGGAGCTGCGAGACGGTGCCGCTCACCGGCGCGCGGAGCTCGCGGAAGCTGCTGCGCAGGCTCGCCTTGGCAACGTCTTCGCTGCGGCCGCGCACCTCGCCCTCGGCCTTCACGAGATCCTGCAGCACCTGCGCGCGTGCCTCTTCGCGGGTCTTGGCCGAAAGGCTGCTCGCGCTGTGCGACTGCTGGCCCAGCTTGGCGACGCTGGCGCGTGCGGCGGCCAGGTCCTGGCGCTCGGAGATCAGCTGGCGGCGCAGCTCGACGACGCGCAGCTTGGAGACATAGCCCTTGGCGGCCATCGCCTCGTTGGCGGCGACCTGCTGTTCGAGCAGCGGCAGCGATTGTTCCAGCTTCTGCACCTGCGCCTGCGCCTCGGCGGCGGCGGAGACGGCAGCGCCGCTGTCCGACCGGCCGCCGGCATACGCCGCCTCGATCTGGCCGAGCCGGGCACGGGCGAGGTCGCGGTGGGTCGCCGCTTCGGCCGGGCTGGCCCCGGCGGGGGCGACGAAGTGGAAGCCCTTGCCGTCGAGCGCGTCGACGATTGCCTGGTTGCGCGCGACCTCAAGCTGCGCACTGAGCAGCGCGACCTTGGCCTGGTTGGCCTCCGCCGCCGACATGGTCGGGTCGAGCGTGACCAGCACCTGGCCCTTGGTCACCTTCTGCCCCTCGCCCACCAGGATACGGCGGACGATGCCCGATTCGGGCGACTGGACGATCTTGGTTTCGCCGATCGGCGCGATCCGGCCTTGCGTCGGCGCGACGACCTCGACCTTGCCGATCGCCAGCCAGGCGGTGGTGATCGCCAACCCCGCCACCATCACCTTGGCGGTAAGCCGCGCGGTGGGCGACACCGGCCGCTCGATGATCTCGAGGGCGGCGGGCAGGAAGGTGGTGTCATAGTCGGTGCTGCGCGCGGGCAGCACGGTGCCGCGGAGCCGGGCGAGCGGGCCGCGAGGCCGCATGGTGACGACGGCGTTCATGCGGCAATCTCCCCGAAGCCGCTTTGGCGGCGGTGCAGGTCGGCATAGCGGCCGCCCAGGCGCAGCAATTCGTCATGACGGCCGCTCTCGACGACGCGGCCCTGTTCGAGCGTGATGATCCGGTCGCAGCCGCGCACCGCCGACAGGCGATGGGCAATGATGACGAGGGTGCGGCCGGCGGAGATCGCGCGCAGGTTGTTCTGGATCAGCTCCTCGCTCTCGGCGTCGAGCGCCGAGGTCGCCTCGTCGAACACCAGGATGCGCGGATTGCCGACCAGCGCGCGGGCGATGGCGAGCCGCTGGCGCTGGCCGCCAGACAGGTTCACGCCGCGCTCGACGATCTCGGTGTCATAGCCGCGCGGCTGGCGCAGGATGAAGTCGTGCGCGCCGGCAAGCTGGGCGGCCGCCACGACATGCTCGAACGGCATGGCGGGGTTGGACAGTGCGATATTCTCGCGGATCGTGCGGCTGAACAGGAGGTTCTCCTGCAGCACCACGCCGATCTGGCGGCGCAGCCACGACGCATCGAGCTGCGCGACATCGACCTCGTCGACCAGCACGCGGCCGTTGCTCGGCAGGTTCAGTCGCTGGAGCAGCTTGGCCAGCGTCGACTTGCCCGAGCCCGAGGAACCGACGATGCCGAGCGAACTGCCCGCCGGGATGTCGAGCGTGATGTCGCTCAGCACCGGCGGCTGGTCCTCGGCATAGCGGAAGCTGACATTTTCGAAGCGGATCGCGCCGTGCAGCACCGGCAGCGTCGCCGCCGAGGCGGGGCGCGGCTCGACCGGATGGTTGAGCACGTCGCCCAGGCGCTCGATCGCGATGCGGACCTGCTGGAAATCCTGCCACAGCTGCGCCATGCGGATCACCGGACCCGAGACACGCTGCGCGAACATGTTGAACGCCACCAGCGCGCCGACGCTCATCGCGCCGCCGATCACCGCCTGCGCGCCGAAGAACAGGATCGCGGCGAAGCTCAGCTTGGAGATCAGCTCGATCGCCTGGCTGCCGGTATTGGCGGTGTTGATCAGCCGCTGCGAGGCGCCGGTATAGGCGGCGAGCTGGCGCTCCCAGCCATTCTGCCAGTGCGGTTCCACCGCGGTCGCCTTGATCGTGTGGATGCCCGACACGCTCTCGACCAGCAGCGCGTTGCTGGCCGAGCTTTTCTCGAACTTGTCCTCGACCAGCGCGCGCAGCGGACCCGCGATGCTGAACGAGACGATCGCGTACAGCACCAGCGACGCCACCACGATCACCGAGAGCATCGGCGAATAGAACAGCATCGCAGCGAGGAAGACGAGGGTGAACAGCGGATCGACCAGCACGGTGAGCGAGGCGTTGGTCAGGAACTCGCGAATCGTCTCGAGCTGGCGGACGCGGGTGACGGTGTCGCCCACCCGGCGCTTCTCGAAATAGCTGAGCGGCAGTGCCAGCAGATGGTGGAACAGCCGCGCGCCGAGCTCGACGTCGATCTTCTGCGTCGTCTCGGTGAACAGTCGGGTGCGGATCCAGCCCAGCGCCACTTCCCAGACCGAAACGATCAGGAAGGCGAAGGCGAGCACGCTCAGCGTGCTCATGCTGTTGTGGATCAGTACCTTGTCGATCACGCTTTGGAAGAGCAGCGGCGCGGCGAGGCCGAGCAGGTTGAGCGCGAAGGTGACCCCCAGCACCTCGAGGAACAGTCGGCGGTAGCGCTTGAACTGCGCGGTGAACCAGGAGAAGCCGAAGCGCAGCGGCCGCCCCGCCACCGCCCGGGTGGTGAGCAGCACCAGCGTGCCCGACCAGAGCGAATCGAGCCCGTCGCGATCAACCTGCTCGGGCGCATGGCCGGGGCGCTGGATGATCACGCCATGTTCGGTAAGGCCGCCGATCACGAACCAGCCCTCGGGGCCGTCGGCGATGGCAGGCAGCGGCTGGCGGGCAAGGCCGCCGCGCGGCACGTCCACCGCCTTGGCGCGCACGCCCTGCTGGCGCTTGGCGAGCAGGATCAGGTCGTCGATCGTCGGCGATTCGCCATGCCCCAGCGCATGGCGGAGCTGTTCGGGGGTGATAGCGATATTATGGACGCCAAGCAGCAGCGACAGCGCCACCAGCCCGGATTCGCGCAATTCGGCCTCGCGCTCGGCGGCCGACGGGCCCGCAAAAGCGCTCTGCAGGGTCGCCTGCATTTCGTCGCGTGTCATTTCCGGAACTCTGCCTCCATGGCGCTACTCGTCGAGGCCATGATGAAGAAGGCTGGTAAAGACTCGATTAATCGAGATGTTTCTGTGGTTTATGCGTAGGCGCGGCGCGCCGCTCGCTTGCCTGGTTAGACGATCCTTAAGTCGGCCTCGCTACGGTCTCCCCGAAAAAGACAGCGACGGGCCGAGGGGATATTGGGGTGCACCGCAACAATTTAGCGCCGAAATCGCGCTGCAAGCGCGAACAAACCGGCGCATTGGCTGCTGCCGCCGCATCCCCGCCCTTGATCCGACCACAATCCTGGGGATAAGTCGCGTTCGGTCGCTCAGCCCCGAAAATACGGCAAATAGTGTCGGTTTCGGAGGGATATTTGCACGGGCTTCGCGCGTTCGTGCGGGTTAGGCTCTCGTCACGACCAACAATCCAGGGTGCGATCTTGTTGAATCCCGGTCCCGAAAACAGACCATTTGATCGATACCGAGACTATCGCATCGCAAGCCGTCTCATTATAATGCAGTGCAACAGGCCGACTCGGCCGCTGTCAGCGTGCAAATTCCGTTGAGGGAGCCCGGTGAGGCCATGAACGCTTTTGAAGCACAGCGCGCCTTTGAAGAGCAGCTTCGGGCGCATGCCCGGATCGACCGGTCGATCGCTCCAGTCTGGCGGCGTTCGACCCTGCGCATGGTGCTATATACCGAGCTCCTGCTGCTCGACAGCATCGCGATCCTTGCTGCCTTCTATCTCGCCGCCTGCACCCGCGACGGCAACTGGCTGTCGCTCGCCGGCATCAACGTCGGCGTCTTCCTGCTGCCGATCACGCTGGGCACCGCGCTTGCCAGCGGCACCTATTCACTGGCTTGCCTGCGCCATCCGGTGAGCGGCGTGAAGAACATCTTCTCGGCGTTCTTCTTCTCGGTCTTCGTCGTGCTGCTCGGCAGCTACCTGCTCACCGCCGAGCTGCCGCTGTCGCGCGTGCAGCTGGCCGAGGGTACGCTGCTCTCGCTCTTCTTCCTCATCACCGGCCGACTGGTGTTCCGCCGCCACGTCCGCGCGGCGACCGGCGGGCGGCTGCTCGACGAGCTGGTGATCGTCGATGGCGTGGCGCTCGACGTCGCCGGGGACGCGGTCGCGCTCGACGCGCGGATCATCAACCTGACGCCGAACCCGCGCGACCCGCAGATGCTCCACCGCCTCGGCACCACCGTGATCGGCTTCGATCGCGTGGTCGTCGCCTGCACCGAGGAGCATCGTGCGGTCTGGGCGCTGCTGCTCAAGGGCATGAACATCAAGGGCGAGATCCTCGTCCCCCAGTTCAACGCGCTGGGCGCGATCGGTGTCGACTCCTATGACGGCAAGGATACGCTGGTCGTCTCGCAAGGCCCGCTCAGCATGCCGAACCGCGCCAAGAAGCGCGCGCTCGACCTGGCGATCACCGTGCCCGCGGTGCTGGCGCTTGCCCCGCTGATGATCCTCGTCGCGATCCTGATCAAGCTGGAGAGCCCCGGCCCGGTGCTGTTCGCGCAGGACCGCGTCGGCCGCGGCAACCGGCTGTTCAAGATCCTCAAGTTCCGCTCGATGCGCGTCACCTTGTGCGATGCCAACGGCAATGTCTCGGCCAGCCGCGACGATGATCGCATCACCAAGGTCGGCCGCTTCATCCGCAAGACCAGCATCGACGAACTGCCGCAGCTGCTCAACGTGCTGCGCGGCGACATGAGCGTTGTGGGCCCGCGCCCGCACGCGCTCGGCTCGCGCGCCGCCGACCATCTGTTCTGGGAAATCGACGAGCGCTACTGGCACCGCCACACGCTCAAGCCCGGCATGACCGGCCTGGCGCAGGTGCGCGGCTTCCGCGGTGCCACCGACCGCCGCGTCGACCTGACCAACCGCCTCCAGGCGGATATGGAATATATCGACGGCTGGGACATCTGGCGCGACATCACCATCCTGTTCAAGACGCTGCGGGTGATCGTCCACTCCAACGCGTTCTGATCCACGCACGTCGCCGGGCCGCAGGATCGATCCGCCCAAGGATTGACAGCGGCCCGGCTTCCGTTTCTCGTTTCGTTGTCGTTGCGGCCGGGTCCGCACCATGGGGGATTATCGAATGAAGGGAATCATCCTTGCGGGGGGCAGCGGCACGCGCCTCTACCCCGCAACGCTGTCGATCTCGAAGCAGCTGCTTCCCGTCTATGACAAGCCGATGATCTTCTACCCGCTGTCCGTGCTGATGCTCACCGGCATCCGCGACATCCTGATCATCTCGACGCCGCGCGACCTGCCGATGTTCCAGGCGCTGCTCGGCGACGGTTCGGCCTTCGGCATCAACCTCAGCTATGCCGAGCAGCCCTCGCCCAACGGCCTGGCCGAGGCCTTTGTGATCGGCGCCGATTTCGTCGGCAACAATCCCAGCGCGCTGATCCTGGGCGACAATATCTATCACGGCGAAAAGATGGGCGAGCGCTGCAAGGCCGCCGCCGATCAGGCGTCGCAGGGCGGCGCCAATGTGTTCGCCTATCATGTCGATGATCCCGAGCGTTACGGCGTGGTCGCGTTCGATCCGGAGACGGGCGTCGCCACCAGCGTCGAGGAAAAGCCGGCCAATCCCCAGTCCAACTGGGCGATCACCGGCCTCTATTTCTACGACAAGGACGTGGTGGACATCGCCAAGTCGATCCAGCCCTCCGCGCGCGGCGAGCTCGAGATCACCGACGTCAACCGTACCTATCTGGAGCGCGGCGACCTGCATATCACCCGGCTCGGCCGCGGCTATGCCTGGCTCGACACCGGCACGCACGACAGCCTGCACGATGCCGGTTCGTTCGTCCGCACGCTGGAGCACCGCACCGGCGTGAAGATCGCCTGCCCCGAGGAAGTCGCGTTCGATGCGGGCTGGCTCGGCGCCGAGGACCTGCTCGCGCGCGCCGCCGGGCTCGGCAAGACCGGCTATGCCGCCTATCTGCGCAAGCTGGTTGCCGCGGCATGACCCAGGTCCACCACCACGAACTGTCCGGCGTGATCGAGTTCACGCCGCCCAAGCACGGCGATCATCGCGGCTTCTTCTCCGAGGTGTTCAAGCAGTCGGTGCTCGACGCCGAGGGTGTCGAGGCGCGTTGGGTGCAGGACAACCAGAGCTTCTCGGCCCAGCCCGGCACCGTGCGCGGCCTGCACCTGCAGGCGCCCCCCTTCGCCCAGGCCAAGCTGATCCGCGTGCTGCGCGGCGCGATCTTCGACGTCGCGGTCGACATCCGCCGCGGCTCGCCCACCTATGGCAAATGGGTCGGCGTCGAGCTGTCGGCGGAGAAGTGGAACCAGCTGCTGATTCCGGTCGGCTATGCGCACGGCTTCATGACGCTCGTCCCCGATTGCGAGATCCTCTACAAGGTCAGCGCGCGCTATGCGCCCGACGAGGAAATGGCGATCCGCTGGGACGATCCCGATCTCGCCATCGCCTGGCCGGACGTCGGCGTCGAGCCCGTGCTTTCGGGCAAGGACGCGGTCGCACCGTCCTTCGCCGAGTTCAACACCCCCTTCTTCTATCAGGGCTGAGCCATGCAGCAGCAGACCTTCCTCGTCACCGGCGGTGCCGGCTTCATCGGCTCGGCAGTGGTGCGCCATCTGGTTCGCCAAGGCGCGCGGGTGATCAATCTCGACAAGCTCACCTATGCCGGCAACCCGGCCTCGCTGACCGCGATCGAGAACGCGCCCAACTATCGCTTCGTCCATGCCGACATCGCCGACACCGCGACGATCCTGCCGCTGCTGCGCGAGGAGCAGGTCGACGTGGTGATGCACCTCGCCGCCGAGAGCCATGTCGATCGCTCGATCGACGGCCCGGGCGAGTTCATCGAGACCAATGTCGTCGGCACCTTCAAGCTGCTCCAGTCGGCGCTGCAATATTGGCGCGAGCTGGAGGGCGAGAAGCGCGACGCGTTCCGCTTCCACCACATCTCCACCGACGAGGTGTTCGGCGACCTGCCGTTCGACAGCGGCATCTTCACCGAAGAAACGCCCTACGATCCCTCCTCGCCCTATTCGGCGTCGAAGGCGGCGAGCGACCACCTGGTGCGCGCCTGGGGCCACACCTATGGCCTGCCGGTGGTGCTGTCGAACTGCTCGAACAATTACGGTCCGTTCCACTTCCCCGAAAAGCTGATCCCGCTGACCATCCTCAATGCGCTCGAGGGCAAGCCCCTGCCCGTCTATGGCAAGGGCGAGAATATCCGCGACTGGCTGTATGTGGACGATCACGCCAAGGCGCTGGCGACCATCGCGACCACCGGCAAGGTCGGCCAGAGCTACAATGTCGGCGGCCGCAACGAGCGCACGAACCTGCAGGTGGTCGAGACGATCTGCGACATGCTCGACCAGCGCATCCCGCTGGCCGACGGCCGCAAGCGCCGCGAGCTGATCACCTTCGTCACCGATCGCCCCGGCCACGACCGCCGCTACGCGATCGACGCGACCAAGCTCGAGACCGAACTGGGCTGGAAGGCCGAGGAGAATTTCGACACCGGCATCGCCCGGACGATCGACTGGTATCTCGACAATGAATGGTGGTGGGGCCCGATCCGCTCCGGCAAATATGCCGGCGAGCGTCTGGGCGCGACCGCCTGATGCGCATCCTCGTCACCGGGCATGACGGCCAGGTCGCCCAAGCGCTGGCCGAGCAGGCAGTAGGCCACGAGTTGGTCTTCACCACCTATCCCGATTTCGACCTCTCCAAGCCGGAAACGATCGAAGCCGCGGTGGCGCGGATCCAGCCCGAGCTGATCGTCTCGGCCGCCGCCTACACGGCCGTCGACAAGGCGGAGAGCGAGCCCGAGCTGGCGATGGCGATCAACGGCGACGGCCCGGGCGTGCTCGCGCGCGCGGGCGCGAAGATCAGCGCGCCGATCATCCATCTGTCGACCGACTATGTGTTCGACGGCAGCCTCGACCGCCCGTGGCGCGAGGACGACCCCACCGGCCCGCTTGGCGTCTATGGCGCGACCAAGCTGGCCGGCGAGCAGGCGGTGCAGGCCTCGGGCGCCGAGCATGCCGTGCTGCGCCTCGCTTGGGTGTACAGCCCGTTCGGCGCCAACTTCGTCAAAACGATGCTGCGTCTCGCCGAAACCCGTGATGCGCTGAACGTCGTCGAGGACCAGCGCGGCTGCCCGAGCTCGGCGCTCGATATCGCTACGGCGATCCTCACGGTGGTCGAGCACTGGCAGCGCGAAGGCACGACCAGCGGGCTCTACCACTTCACCGGATCGGGCGAGACGAATTGGGCAGATTTCGCCCGCGCGATCTTCGCCGAAAGCGCGAAGCATGGCGGCCCGACCGCCGAGGTGGCCGGCATCCCGACCTCGGGCTACCCCACCCCGGCCAGGCGCCCGGCCAACTCCCGGCTCGATTGCACGCGCTTCGCCGAGACCTTTGGCTATCGCGCACCGCCGTGGCAGGATTCGCTCGCGGTCGTCGTAGCGCGACTGCTCGGCTGAACCGCAAGGCTCAGCGGACGCTAATCCGCCGCGCGAGCCCCTCGCCAATCCGCGCCGTCGCCTCGGCCCGCAGGTGCAGCCCATCGGCCTGGAGCGGTACGGGCATGTCTTGCAGGAACGAAGCCGGGTCGGCGAACGCCACCCCTTCGGCCGCCGCCGCCGCCCTTGCCGCTGCGCGGTACGGCGCAATCGCGGCTTCCGCATAGGCCGTTCCGGCAGGCGGCGGCGCGAGCACCAGCAGCTGCGTGCCCTGCGCGCGATACCGGCGGATCAGGCCCGCCAACGTCACCCGATAGGTTTCGATCGGCACCGCCGTCCGCCAGCCGCGCGGATTGGCGTCGTTGGTGCCGTACATCAGCAGCACGAGATCGGCACGGGGTTCGGCCGCCCAGCGCTTGCTCCCCATCGTCACCGTGTCTGCCGGATAGCCCAGGTTGCGCACGGTCACCCGCCCGCCCAGCGCCCGTGCCAGCGCCTCCGGATAGGGCGTGGCGACCCGCTGCGCGCCTGCGCCGTGGATCGGCGGCAGCGTGCCGCCCCAGCGCTGCGCGCCATAGGTGAGGCTGTCGCCCGCGCAGAGGATCGTGCCGCCCCGCGGTACCGCCAAAGTGCCGCCGAGGGGGCCGAGCGGCGGAGTCGCCCCTACCGCCGCAGCACCACCCCAACGGAGCGCGGGCACGAAGCGCCAGCCGATCCCGGCTGTCACGAGCGCGCACGCGGCAAGGACAAGGCCGAACCGCTTATTTGACCAGCGCATCGCGCAGATAGGGTTCCCCGGGCTTGCGCAGGATGCCCCAGATATCGGTTTCGATACCCGATCGCACCACGACCGCCGGATTGCCGGCGACGATCGACTTGGGCGGCACGTCCTTGGTCACCACCGATCCCGCGGCGACGATCGAGCCGTCGCCCACCCGGACGCCCGGCAGAATCAGGCTGCGCGCGCCGATGAAGCAGCTCTTGCCGATATAGGTGTCGGTCTTCAGGTTGCGGGTCATGTCGTGCGACAGGATCGCCGCACCGAACGCGACATAGGACCATTCGTCGATATGGATTCCCTTGGGGAAGGTCTTGTCGAGCTTCGCCGTGTTCGAGATCCGAACCGTCGGGTGAATGTCCATACCCCAGAATTTATTGTAGAAGCGGATGCGAAGTCGCACGATTAGCCGTTGCAGCCAGATCAGCTTGTTCAACGAGGCCATTGCGGTTCCTTTTTCCAGCCATGGGTTGGGCAGTCGCGCCCCGCCTAACAAATCCGGCAAATCAAGTCGACGTGCCGAAAGGCGAGTGCAAAGGGTTGCCGCGCCAATCGCTTGTCCGTAACGCTCGCCCCGTGTCCGAAGCCCGTCCCGATCGCATTGCCACCGGCCTGGCGCTCCGCCTCTTCGCCATCTTCTGCATGTCGAGCATGTCGGCGCTCATCAAGATGTCGGAACTGCGCGGCGCCTCGCTGATCGAGACGATGTTCCACCGCCAGCTCTGGGCGGTGCCGCTGGTCACCCTGTGGGTGGCGATGGGCCCGGGCCTCAAGTCGCTCAAGACGCAGCGCTTCGGCGCACATGTCTGGCGCACGGCGGTGGGTCTCACCGGCATGATCTTCACCTTCGGCGCGGTGATCCTGCTGCCGCTGGCCGAGGCGCAGACTTTCCAGTTCACCGTCCCCATCTTCGCCACGCTGCTCGGCGCGCTGATCCTCGGCGAGCCGACCGGCTGGCATCGCTGGGGCGCAGTGATCCTCGGCTTCGTCGGCGTGCTGATCGTGGTGCAGCCGGGGCGCGAGGCGATCCCGATCTTCGGCGCGTTCGTGGGGCTGATGGCGGCGCTGTTCGTCGCGATCGTTGCGATCACGCTGCGCCAGATCACGCGGACGGAAAGCGCCGGCACCACGGTGTTCTGGTTCTCGTTGCTCTCGGTGCCGGTGCTGGGCGCGATCTACGCCTTCCACTACCGCCCCCATGATCCCGCCACCTGGGCGATCCTGATCGCCACCGGGCTGGTCGGCGGCGTCGGCCAGCTGGCGCTCACCGCGGCGATGCGTTTCGCGCCCGTCTCCGCGGTGGTGCCGATGGACTATTCGGGTCTGATCTGGGCGACGCTCTATGGCTGGCTGCTGTTCGACGTGTTCCCGACCTTCTCGACCTGGCTCGGCGCGCCGGTGATCATCGCCAGCGGGCTCTACATCGTGTACCGCGAACAGAAGCTGGCGCGCGGACAGGCTAGCTACGCCGAAACGCCACTATGAGGTTGTTGGCGGGCATCGCCACCCGCCGCTCGAATACCAGGCCTTGCGCCGCCGCCGAGGCGATCACGTCGTCCAGCAGCCGCAGCCCCCAGGCCGGATCGCGCGCACGCAGCGACTGATCGAACTCCTCGTTGGAGGGGGCGGTGGGCACACCCGTTTCGCGATAGGGGCCGTAAAGGACCAGCGGGCCGCCCGGCGGCAGCAGTCGCCCCGCCCCCGCCATCAGCCCCAGCGTCGCCGCCCAGGGGCTGATATGGACCATGTTGATGCACAGGATCGCATCGGCATGGGCCACCGGCCACGTCGCCGCCGCCGCATCGAGCGCGACCGGCGGGCGGATATTGGCCAGCCCCTCGCACCAGGACGCGATCGAGGCGAGCGCGTCCTGGTCCGGGTCGCTCGGATGCCATTCCAGCTTGGGGAAATGCTCGGCGAAATAGGCGCAATGCTCGCCGCTGCCGCTCGCCACTTCGAGCACGCGACCGGCGGCCGGAAGCAGTTCGCCCAGCATCGTCGCGATTGCCGCGCGATTACGCAGCGTCGCAGGCGCGTGGCGCCGCACGCCTTCGGGCGGAGCCAGCCAGCTGCGTTCGCGGTCGCTCATGCCGCCGCCCGCGCCTGTTCGAGGAGGCGCTTGCCGCGGAGGTACATCTCGACGCGCATCGCGCTGAACAGCCCCAGCGCCATCACGCCGAAGGCTTGCGTCAGCAGCATCACGTTGAGGTGCAGCGCCGAGCCCTCGGCCTTGCCGATGAAGCGGACCGCGATCAGCACGACGATGAACAGCAGCCCGCCCAGCGACGCCTTCTGGTTGAGCTGGTGGGTCGCGGGATCAACCGAAAGGTGCATCAGCTTGCCCCGCTGCCACCCCAGCCCCGCGCCGATCGCCAGCGCGGCGGCGCACAGCGCCCAGCCGCCGAGGCTCGGCGGCGCCTGCAGGAGCAAGGCCGCCACCAGCACCGCATAGAGCGTCGGCACGATCCACAATCGCTCGAGGGTCAGCGGCCGCGCCTTGGACATGCGGCGGATGCGGAGCGCGAGGATCAGCCCCACGACCAGTGCGGTGATGCCATATTGGATGAGGTGCGGTGTATCGAGCTGCATGGCGGAGTCCCCCCGGGAGCGATGCGGTGCAGCATAGGGGGAAGCACGGCCGCGTCAAAACACGGTTTGCAGGCGCTGTCCCGGACCGCGACGCCGATCGCGGTCCGGGCGCGTCGACATCAGTTGCCCGGCCGCTCGATCTTGTATTCCTTCGGCGGCGTAGCGCCCATCAGGTTCTCGACGAAATAGTCCCAGCGGCGGCGCATCATGTAATAGGACTGGTCGCCATAGCCGTGGTGCGCGCGGGGGAACAGGACGAGGTCGAAATCCTTGTTGGCCTTTTCCAGCGCATCGACCACCAGCAGTGTCGACGATACCGGCACATTGTCGTCAAGCATCCCGTGCGCCAGCAGCAGCTTGCCCTTCAGGTTCTTGGCGATGTCCTGGTTGGCCTGCAGGTCGTAATTGCTCTTGTCGCCCTGGCGCTCCAGCAGGCCGAGATATTTCTCGTAGAAATCGTCCTCGTAATTGCGGTTGTCGTGGTTGCCGCTTTCCGAAATCCCGACCTTGAAGAAATCGGGATAGAGGAACATCGCGGTCGCGGTGGCATTGCCGCCGCCCGAATGGCCCCAGATCCCTACCCGGTCGAGGTCGAGCCAGGCATAGCGCTTGCCCAGATCCTGGATGCCGCTCTTCTGGTCGGGGACGGCCTGCTTGCCCATGTCGCGGTAGTAATAGTCCTGGAAGGCCTTGGACCGGCGCGGCGTGCCCAGCGCGTCGATCTCCACCACGGCAAAGCCCAGCTGCGCTAGCGCGCCTGCATCCCCTTGCGCCGCGGCGAACTGCCGCGACGGGATCGTCCCCATGAACGGGCCCGGATAGACATAGTCGATCACCGGATATTTGCGCTGCGGATCGAGCCCCGCCGGCTTGAACAACAGGCCGTGGCAGAGCGTCTTGCCGTCGCTGCACTGGACGGCGATGCTCTCCGGCGCCTGCCAGCCCGCCGCCTGCAGCCGCGTCACGTCGCCCTTCGCCAGTTGCTGGACGACCGATCCGTCGGCACGGCGCAGCACCGCCGTCTGCGGCTGCTGCGGCGTCGAATAGATGTCGACGAAATAGCGCCCGTCGCTGGACGGGAACGCGATATGGTCCTGCTTCTCCGGCGTCAGCAGCTTGGGCGCCCCGCCCTTCAGGTCGATCGCATAGATGCTGCGGTAATAGGGATCGGTGCCCGGTTCGCGCCCGACACCCGCCACCAGCATCCTGCCGCTGCGCTCGTCGATATAGACCGGGTGGTCGACATTCCACTGGCCCTGGGTCACCTGGCGGATCAGCTTGCCGGTGGCGGCGCTGTACAGATAATAATGGCCCCAGTCGTCGCGCTGCGACCACCACAGGATCTCGCCGCGCTCGGACAGATATCGCCAGTTGATCCCCTCGTCGTTATAGCCGCTGTCGAACCAGGTCGGGACGGTCTCGGTGAACAGGTCCCGCACCGCGCCGCTGGCGGCATCGGCGATGCGCACGGTTTCCACCTTGTGGTCGCGCGAGGTCGAGACGAACGCGAGCGTCTTCGCGTCCTTGGCCCATTGCATGTCCTGCGGCCCCTCGCCGCACACCACGTCGTCGCACAGCGAGGAGCGATGCGGCTCGGCCGGCATCTTGAGGCGGATCACTTGGGCCCCGTCGACATCGACGATGACGCGCTGGATCTGAAAGATCTCCTTGTCGCCAACGAAGGGGTACTTCCACGTGTCGACCTGCGAATGGCCGACCTGGGTCGTGGTGGTGGAAAAGTCTGCGACCTTGCGCTGGTCCTGCTGAAAGGTCGCGAGCTTCTTGGAGTCCGGCGACCAGATTACGATCGCCTGATCCGAATGCTTCCAGCCGGCATTGTCCGTCGCGTAGCCGAAATCCTTGACGCCGTCGGTGGTCAGCCGCCGCTCCGCGCCCGTCGCCATGTCGCGGACCCACAGGTTCCAGTCGCGCACGAAGGCGGCGCGCTTGCCGTCCGGGGAGAGCACCGCGTCGGCCGGGCCCTGCTGCGTCAGATAGCCGGCGATCTGCCCCGCGCTCGGCGCTGCCGACTCCTTGCACGCATAGGGCTGCACCATCGCACAGGCATAGCGCTTGCCGCCGACGGTGAGGATCGCACTGTTCTTTGCGAGGTCCGGCGCGAAGTCGCTGATGGTGAGCTTCGATGCGTCCTGCGCCTTCAGCCCGGCAGCGTTGAGCGACGTGAGCAGTGCCGTGGTCTCGAAGGCGGCCTTCTTGGTGCGCTTGGCGGCATCGACCAACTGGATCGTCGGCACGCCGTGGTCGGTGTCGACATACCAGAAGCGGCGGGCATCGATCCAATGCGCCGAGCGCACCGCATGGTCGATCAGCGGCGCCGTCCAGGGCGCCAGCTGGTGCGCGGCGCGGCTATAGTCGGCGTCGGTCAGTACCGGGCGTTGCTGCGCAGTCGCCGTGCCGGCGGTCAGGGAAGCCAGGAGACAGCAGGCGATCAGGCGCATCGAGAGACTTTCCGAGGAGAGGAGTCGGCCAGCCGCAGGAAGGAGGGCCCAAGGCGCGTGACCTGCCGCTTCCCCCATGCGGACCCGGCGCAGTGCGGACGGGCGCATACTGTATGCAGAGCAGCGGTCGCGACCGCAAGTGTCCCGGACCCGGCCCCAGACGCAAAACGCCGGCTGGAAGCGGGGGCTTCCAGCCGGCGTGTGCGACCCTCTCGGGGGGTATCGGGTCGGAGGCTTACTCGGCCGCTTCGGCCGGGGCTGCGTCCTTGTAGGCCAGCACCGGCTTGCGCGCGGCGAGCGTCTCGTCGAGGCGGCGGCGGGGGGCGAAGTGCGGTGCGCTCTTCAGCGCCGCCTCGCCCTGCTTGGCCTTCGTCGCGACGTTGCGGAACGCGCCGATGAACTGGTCGAGCGCCGCCTTGCTCTCGGTCTCGGTCGGCTCGACCAGCATCGCGCCGTGGACGACCAGCGGGAAATACACCGTCATCGGGTGATAGCCCTCGTCGATCAGCCCCTTGGCGATGTCGAGCGTCGAGAAGCCCTCGGGCAGGCCCTTGTCGCTGAAGATCGCCTCATGCATGCACGGGCCGGTCTTGGCGAAGGGCGCGTCGAGCACGTCCTCCATCGCGCGCAGCACATAGTTGGCGTTGAGCACCGAATCCTCGGCGACCTGGCGCAGGCCGTCGGCACCGTGGCTGAGGATATAGGTCAGCGCGCGGGTGAACATGCCCATCTGGCCGTGGAAGGCGGTCATGCGGCCGAAGGTGCCGGCATGATGCTCCTCGGCAGTCTCTTCCTCGACGATGCGATACCCGGCCTCGGTCTTCTCGACGAAGGGCAGCGGCGCATAGGGCGCCAGCGCCGCCGACAGCACGACGGGGCCCGAACCCGGGCCACCGCCGCCGTGCGGGGTGGAGAAGGTCTTGTGCAGGTTGATGTGCATCGCATCGACGCCGAGGTCGCCCGGACGCACCCGGCCGACGATCGCGTTGAAGTTGGCGCCGTCGCAATAGACATAGCCACCGGCGGCATGGACCGCGTCGGAAATGTCCTTGAGCTCCGGCTCGAACAGCCCGCAGGTGTTCGGGTTGGTGATCATCACGCCCGCGATGTCCGGCCCCAGCCGCGCCTTGAGCGCCGCCACGTCCACGCGGCCCTCGGGCGTAGCCGGGATGTCCTCCACCGCGAAGCCGGCGAACGCCGCCGTCGCCGGGTTGGTGCCGTGCGCGGACTCAGGCACCAGCATGATGCGGCGCGCGGTCTCGCCCTTGGCGTCGAGCGCGGCGCGGATCGCCAGCACGCCGCAGAGCTCGCCGTGGGCGCCGGCCTTGGGGCTCATCGCCACCGCCTGCATGCCGGTGAGGGTGATCAGCCAGTGCGCGAGCTGGTCGATCGCCTCCAGCGCCCCCTGCACGGTATCGACCGGCTGGAGCGGGTGGATGTCGGCGAAGCCCGGCAGGCGCGCCATCCGCTCGTTGAGGCGCGGATTGTGCTTCATCGTGCAGCTGCCCAGCGGGAACAGGCCGAGGTCGATCGCATAGTTCTGGCGGCTGAGGCGGGTATAGTGGCGCACCGTCTCCGGCTCGGAGAGACCCGGCAGGCCGATCGGCTTGCTCCGCTCCATGCCGGCGAGGCGCGACTTGCCCGCGGGGGCCTGGCCGAAATCGACGCCGGTGGTGTCGGCCGAACCGATCTCGAAGATCAGCGCCTCTTCCAGCATCAGCGCGCGGTTGCCGGTGAACGTGCCCTCGGCGCTCTCGCCGCCCTGCGACGGCGTGGTGGGGCGCCAGCCCGACGGATTGATCGTGCTCATGCCAGCACCTCCTCGAGTGCGGAGGCAAGCGTCTCGACGTCCTCCTCCGTGGTGGTTTCGGTGACCGCGACGACGAGGCCGTTCTGGAGTTCCTCGACGCCCGGATAGAGGCGGCCGAGCGACACGCCGGCCAGGATGCCCTTGTCGGCCAGCTGGCGGACGACGGGGCGCGCTTCCTTCGACAGCTTCAGGGTGAATTCGTTGAAGAACCGGTCGGTGACCAGCTCCACCCCGTCCACTTCGGCCAGGCGATCGGCGGCGGCGCTGGCGCCGACATGGTTGAGCTCGGCGAGCTGGCGCAGGCCCTTCTCGCCCAGCAGCGTCATGTGCACCGACATGGCGAGCGCGCACAGCACCGAGCTGGTGCAGATGTTCGACGTCGCCTTTTCGCGGCGGATATGCTGCTCGCGGGTGGAGAGCGTCAGCACGAAGCCACGCTTGCCGCTGGCGTCGACGGTCTCGCCACACAGGCGGCCCGGCATCTGGCGGACCAGCTTTTCCGAGCAGGCGAACAGGCCCACATAGGGCCCGCCGAACTGCAGGCCGACGCCGAGCGACTGGCCTTCGCCGACGACGATGTCCGCGCCCATCTCGCCCGGCGCCTTGATCGCCCCCAGCGCCACCGGCTCGGTGACGACGGCGATCAGCAGCGCCTTCTTGGCGTGGCAGGCGTCCGCGAGTGCCGACATGTCCTCGATGCGGCCGAGAATGTCCGGATACTGGACGACGACGCAGGAGGTGTCGGCGTCGATCGCGTTGATCAGGTCGAGCGTGTCGGGCTCGGGGCTGAACGTCGGCACGCCGGTGACGAGCTGGTCGCCGGTGAAGCGCGCCATCGTCTTGGCGACCGAGACATAATGCGGGTGCAGGCCGCCCGAGAGGATCGCCTTGCCGCGCTTGGTGACGCGGCGCGCCATCGAGATTGCCTCCCAGCACGCGGTCGAGCCGTCGTACATCGAGGCGTTGGCGACGTCGCAGCCCAGCAGCCGGGCGATCTGGCTCTGGAACTCGAACATCATCTGCAGCGTGCCCTGCGCGATTTCAGGCTGGTAGGGCGTGTAGGCGGTGAGGAACTCGCCGCGCTGGATGAGGTGATCGACCGAGGCCGGCACATGGTGGCGATAGGCCCCTGCCCCCAGGAAGAACGGCGCCTCGCCGGCGGCGAGGTTCTTGGCGGCCAAGCGGGTCATGTGGCGTTCGACCGCGAGTTCCGACGCGTGCATCGGCAGGCCCGCGATCGGCCCGCTCAGGCGGGCGCTTTCGGGCACGTCGACGAAGAGGTCGTCGATCGACTGGGCGCCGATCGTGCCAAGCATCGCCTGACGGTCGGCCGGGGTAAGGGGCAGGTAGCGCATCACGGTTCCTTGTTCCCTTCCCTCTTTCCTCCCCTCCCGCTTGCGGGAGGGGTCGGGGGAGGGGCTGAAGTTCTCTGGGTAGGGCTGGCGGCTGCCATCCCCTCCCCTAACCCCTCCCGCAAGCGGGAGGGGAATTTGCCCCTTTTCTTAAGCCCCTCCCCTTCAGGGGAGGGGTTGTGGGTGGGGCAGTCAGCTCAGCGGGGCGGGTCGCTCGTGGAGAGTCCCCCACCCCAACCCCTCCCCTGAAGGGGAGGGGCTAGTACGTGCTTAAAGCTTGCTGACGAACGCCTGGTACTTGGCCTCGTTCATCAGGCCGTCCAGCTCGCTCTCGTCGCTGAGCGTCATCTTGAAGAACCAGCCTTCGCCTTCCGGGTCCTCGTTCACCAGCGCGGGGTTATCGGCGAGGTCGCCATTGCCCTCGACGACGGTGCCCGACACCGGCGCATAGACGTCCGACGCCGCCTTGACGCTCTCGACGACCGCGGCATCGTCGCCCTTGCTCAGTTCCTTGCCCTCGTCGGGCACTTCGACGAACACGATGTCGCCGAGCTGGCTCTGGGCATATTCGGTGATGCCGACCGTCGCGACGTCGCCGTCGACTTCGATCCACTCATGGTCTTCGGTAAAATAGCGGCTCATGTCACGCTCCCTTTCGGACATAGCGGTGGGGTACGAAGGGCATCGCAACGACCTCCGCGGAATGCTGCTTGCCCCGCTGGACAAGCGTAATCTTGGTGCCGGCCGCTGCAAGGGCCGACGGCACATAGGCCATCGCGATCGGCTTCTGCACCGAAGGCGCGAACCCGCCCGAGGTGACCTTGCCGACTTCCGCGCCCGAGGCATCGACCACCGCCGCGCCCTCGCGCACCGGCTGGCGGCCCTCGACGATCAGGCCGACGCGCTTCATGGCGCTGCCCTGCTCGCGCTCGGCGAGGATGCGCTCGGCACCGGCAAAGCCACCCTCTTCGCGGCGGCGCTTCGAGAGCGCAAAGCCGAGATCGGCGGCGACCGGCGTCGTCTCCAGATCGAGATCATGACCGTAGAGCGGCAGCCCGGCTTCCAGACGCAGCGAGTCGCGCGCGCCGAGGCCGATCGGCTTCACTTCCGGCTGCGCGGTGAGCGCATCGGCGAACGCCTCGGCCGCTTCGCCCGGCAGCGAAATCTCGTAGCCGTCCTCGCCGGTATAGCCCGAGCGGCTGACCCAGAGCGGGTTGCCGTTCCACTCGAACGCGGCGGCGGTCATGAACACCAGCTTCTCGACACCCGGCAGCACGCGGGCGAGCGCGGTGACCGCCTCCGGCCCCTGCAGCGCCAGCAGCGCCTGGTCTTCCAGATGGTTGATCGTGACTTCGTCGGGCAGGAACTCGCGGAACACGCCGAGATCGTCCCACTTGGTCGCGCCGTTGACGACCATGTAGATCGTGCCGCCCTCGATCTCGAAGGCGTTGTCGGCGGGCAGACGGGTCATCATCAGGTCGTCATGGATGCCGCCCTCTTCGCTGAGCAGCAGCGAATAGCGCATCCGCCCCTCGCCCAGACCCTTCACGTCGCCCGGCAGCAGCTTTTCGAGGCCCGCATCGAAGTCGACGCCCGAGAACAGCAGCTGGCCCATATGGCTGACGTCGAACAGCCCGGCATGCTCGCGCGTCCAGAGATGCTCGGCCATGATGCCTTCATACTGGACCGGCATCGCATAGCCCGCGAACGGCACCATCCGGCCGCCGCGTGCGCGGTGCCAGGCTTCGAGCGGCAGCGTCTCGATCGGCAGGTCGGTGACGGTGTCTTCGGCGGCTTCGCTCATCGGGGCACTCCGGGCATCAAGGGTTCAACGGCGCGCATGGAGCCGATGCCCCCGCCACACCATCGCCCCCTCTGTCACGGAACCTGAGAGCTTTCGCGCGGGTTTGAGCCCGGCTTACCCCTTCGGTGGAGCCCAGCCTCGAAGGCCGGCTCGCTTTCCAGAGTGTCGTGGCCTGCGCGGTCCTCGGTGCCTGAGAGATTCCGGGGCGGTTGCTCCTTCGGCGATCCGGCGAACCGGATTCTCTCCCGCGCATGCCCATGCCGGTTGCCCGCCATCGACGTCGGCGAGCCTTGGCGGCAGGGCTGGCGCGAGTCAATCGGGATAAAGGGTAAAATCGGACCACGCGTGCTCCCCTCCCGCTTGCGGGAGGGGTAGGGGGAGGGATCGACGTGGAAGTGGCGCCCAGCCGCTCCATCCCCTCCCGCAAGCGGGAGGGGGACTTAGAAGATCACCGCGTCGCGTTGTACTTGAGCTGCTCGTCGGTCAGCTGGAAGCCGACCAGCGCCTCGAACGTCGCCGACAGCACCGAACGGCGGATCGACGGATCGGACAGCGGATCAGTCGCCGCCGATTCGTCGCCCGCCTTGCGCTTGGCGGTCAGGCGGCGGCGGACATCGTCGGGCAGCGTTGCGGCGGCGTGCGAGACGCTGCTGGTTGCCTGGCCCACCGCGCTTGCGCGGATCTGGCCGGCATCGAAGTGCAGCGTGATGTTGGCGACGCGCTTCGCCTCCACCTGGGTACCGCCGCGGACCACGGTGAGGAAATAGGGCAGGACCACGTCGCGCGCCGGGCCGGCGTCGCGACGCCGCGCCAGCACGTCGAACTTGATGCTGGTCACCACCTGGTCGCCGGAGTCATCGCAGCTGGGCTGCAGATTGGTGATCGTCGCCACCACGTCGATCGCGCTTGCCTCGCGGCTGGTCGCCGGATCGAACAGCGTCACGTCGCCGGTGCCGGCCGGGATCGCCACCGTCGGGCAGGCGGTGCGCACCGCGCTGATGCCGCCTTCGGTGATTTCGCCGGTGCGGGCACATCCGCCGGCGGCGAGCAGGATCAGGGCGGGAACGGTGAACTTCGCGACAGACAAGGGTGGCAACCTTTCGAACCGAACAGCCGCCCCCCATCTCACACGGACCGGGGCCGGAACGGCGCGCACCATAGGAACCGCCTTCCGCCCGCGCAAGCAATCGCGTAGAGGCTCCACCCGATGGCAAACACCGAAAAGCGTCCCCTGGAGCTGCTGATCGCAGCGCCCCGCGGCTTCTGCGCCGGCGTCGACCGCGCGATCCGCATCGTCGAACTCGCGATCGAGAAATATGGCGCGCCGGTCTATGTCCGGCACGAGATCGTCCACAACAAGTTCGTCGTCGAGAATCTGCGCGCCAAGGGCGCCGTGTTCGTCGAGACGCTGGACCATGTGCCCGACGGCGTGCCGGTGGTGTTCTCCGCCCACGGCGTGCCCAAGGCGGTGCCGCACAAGGCCGAGCAGCGCGGGCTTTCCTATCTCGACGCCACCTGCCCGCTCGTCTCCAAGGTCCATCGCCAGGCCGAACGCCATGTTGCGGCCGGGCGCCACATCCTATTCGTCGGGCACGAGGGCCACCCCGAGGTAATCGGCACCTTCGGCCAGGTGCCCGAAGGCGCAATGACGCTGGTCGAGACCGAGGCAGATGCCGAATCGGTGACGGTGCCCGATCCCGAGAACCTCGCCTTCCTCACCCAGACCACGCTGTCGGTGGACGATACCGCTGCGGTGCTCGGCATCCTCAAGCGCCGCTTCCCGACGATGCTGGCGCCGGGCGCGGACGACATCTGCTACGCCACCTCCAACCGCCAGGGTGCGGTCAAGGCAATCGCCGAGCAGGCCGAGCTGGTGCTGGTGATCGGTGCGCCCAATTCGTCCAACTCGCTGCGGCTGGTCGAGGTCGCCAAGCGCGGCGGCGCCCGCGCGGTGCTGATCCAGCGCGCCGCCGAGATCGACTTCGCCTGGTTCGACGGCGTGTCGAAGGTCGGCATCAGCGCCGGCGCCTCGGCCCCGGAAGTGCTGGTGCGCGAAGTCGTCGAGCAGCTGGGCACCCGGTTTGCGGTGATCGAACGCGAAGTCGAGACGGTCGAGGAGAACGTCGTGTTCAAGCTGCCGCGCGGACTCGAGGCCGCGTAATGGCCGTCTACACGCAGGTTTCGGCCGAGGCGCTCTCCGCGTTTCTCGAGCGCTTCGACGTCGGTGAACTGGTTTCCGCCAAGGGCATCGCCGAAGGCGTAGAGAACAGCAACTATCTGGTCGACACCACCAAGAGCCGCTTCATCCTGACGCTGTACGAGAAGCGCGTCGACCAGGGCGACCTGCCCTATTTCATGGCGCTGCTCGATCACTGCGCCGATCGCGGGCTGCCGGTGCCCCCGGCGGTGCCCGATCGCGACGGCACGCTGATCCACACGCTGGAGGGCCGCCCGGCCTGCCTGATCCAGTTCCTGTCGGGCGTCTCGGTTTCCCACCCCACCCCGGCGCAGGCCCGCGCGGCGGCCGAGGCGATGGGCAAGATGCACAAGGCCGTGGCCGACTTCCCGCAGGACCGCCCCAACTCGATGGGCGTCGACACCTGGCGCCCGCTGTTCGAGCGCTGCGGCACCAGCCTCAACGACATCGCGCCCGGGCTGTATGACGAACTCGGCGCGGCACTCGACCGCGTCACCGCCGCCTGGCCGCGCGAGGGCTTCGATAGCTGCGCGATCCATGCCGACCTGTTCCCGGACAATGTGCTGATGCTCGGCAACCGGGTGACCGGCCTGATCGACTTCTACTTCGCCTCCACCGATCTGCGGCTCTACGACCTCGCGGTGATGCACACCGCCTGGGCGTTCGATTCCACGGGCGAGCGGTTCGATCCGTACGTCTCCGAGGCGCTGCTTCAGGGCTATGAGACCAGCTACAAGCTGACCGAGGCCGAACGCGCGATCCTGCCGCTGCTGGCGACCGGCGCGTGCATCCGCTTCACCCTGTCGCGTGCCTGGGACTGGCTCAACACCCCCGCCGACGCGCTGGTGACGCGCAAGGACCCGCTCGCCTTCTGGCGACGCGCGCACGTCTATGCCTCGGCACTGGCGGCGATCGCATGACCGCCGAACTCCAGCATGTCGAGATCGCGACCGACGGCGCCTGCAAGGGCAATCCCGGCCCGGGTGGCTGGGGCGCGCTGCTGCGCATGGGCGAGGTCGAGAAGGAAATGTCCGGCGGCGAGGCGCACACCACCAACAACCGCATGGAACTGATGGCGGCCATCCAGGGGCTGAAGGCGCTCAAGCGCCCGTGCCGGGTGACGCTCTCCACCGACAGCCGCTATGTGATGGACGGCCTGACCAAGTGGATCCATGGCTGGATGAAGAACGGCTGGCGCACCGCCGACAAGAAGCCGGTCAAGAACGCCGACCTCTGGCAGGAACTCCTCGCCGCCGCCAAGCCCCACCGGGTCGAATGGAAATGGGTGAAGGGCCATGCCGGCCATCCGGACAACGAGCGGGCCGACAAGCTGGCCAGCGACGCGGCAGTGGCGGCGCGGTGATGCCGCGCTTCGTCGACAGCATGGCATCGCGCGAGGGGCGTTTCGCGCTCGGCACCGACGTGGTGAGCGGACAACCCTATCTGAGCATTCCTGTCAGCAATCGCTTGGCAGACTATGAAGAATATTACCGGCTGACCGATTCAGAGCGGGTCGCGTTTGAGGGCGATATGGTCCTTGCAGCGGCCTTCGCTGCGAAATGCCGTCGCAGAGAGCTGGACGACCGCTTGATTATCCCGCCGGGAGCGGATCGAGGAAACTGATCAATCGGTCGGCGACACTTCAGTCTCCGCCCAACACGTTCCGACAAAAACCGAGGGGGTGCCCATGCTCGCTTACACGGTTCTGCTGATCCTTGCCACGCATCTCCAAGCATTGGCCGCCCCGCCCCAAGCCGCAGCGCCCGCCCCGGCCCAGGCCGAGCATGTCGCGATCCAGGCCAGCGATATCGACCGCAGCGCCGCCTTCTACCACGAGGCGTTCGGGCTGCGGCTCATCCCGACGCCGCTCCAGAATCGCCGCTGGCTCGATCTCGGCCATGGCATGTCGCTGCACATCCTCGACGGCCGCACCGCACCCAAGCCGTCGAACCGCGACGAGCATCTCGCGCTCCATGTCGACGATCTCGCGCCGGTGACGGCGTGGCTCAACGCGCACCATCTCGCCTGGACCAACTTCGCCGGCGAGCCGCGCAAGATGCAGCTGCGCTTCGACGGCGTGCGGCAGATCTATGTGCAGGACCCAGACGGGTATTGGCTGGAGGTCGGGGACAGCCGGGGCAAGCCGGCGGGGTGAGGGGCGCGCTCGCACTCACCACTACATCGGCAGCACTTTGCACCTTGGAAGGTTGCAAAGCAGAAGCTCCGGAAATTTGCAGAAGCTCGCCACCTGAAGCTGCAGAGCATTAGCAGCAATAGGCAAACGAACGGGCTAAGGCAGGCTGTAAAGACAGGCACGTATCAGACGCAACGGACGCTCTGCCCGAACACCGCTACAGCGCATTCTGAAGCGCCGGCGCCGGCTCCCAATCCTTCCCCGCAAGGGGGAGGTGGCGCCGAAGGCGGCGGAGTGGGAGGAAGCACGGGGGCCGATCTGGCATCCTCCCCCTCCGACCCGCTGGCGCGGACCACCGCCCCCTGGCGGGGGAGGATATGCTCAAATGCTCAGCCGCTTACGCTGTCGCGAGCGCGACCTCATACTGTGCCGTGGTCTTCGCCGCGACTTCCTCCGCGGTCACGCCCGGCGCCAGCTCGATCAGCCGGAACGGCGAGGCATGATCCGCACGGGCAAACACCGCCAGATCGGTGATGATCATGTCCACCACATTCTTGCCCGTCAGCGGCAGCGTGCAGTCGGGGATGAACTTGGGGCTGCCGTCCTTGGCAGTATGTTCCATCACCACGATGATTTTCTTCACGCCCGCGACCAAGTCCATCGCGCCGCCCATGCCCTTGATCATCTTGCCCGGGATCATCCAGTTGGCGATGTCGCCCTCCTGGCTCACCTCCATCGCGCCGAGCACGGTCAGGTCGATATGCCCGCCGCGGATCATCGCGAAGCTGTCGGCCGAGCTGAAATAGACCGAGCTGGGCAGCTCGCTGATCGTCTGCTTGCCGGCATTGATCAGATCCGGATCCTCGTCACCCTCCAGCGGGAACGGGCCGATGCCGAGCATGCCGTTTTCGGACTGGAGCGTCACCTCGACGCCCGCCGGGATATGGTTCGCCACCAGGGTCGGGATGCCGATGCCCAGATTGACGTAGAAGCCGTCCTGCAGCTCCTTCGCGGCGCGCGCCGCCATGTCGTCGCGGGTCCAGGCCATCAGTGCTTCTCCTGCGGATCCGTCCAGCGCGTCGCCGGCGGAAAAGTTTGGTCAAAGGTGGAACCGAGCCCGGTTCCGTAGACGGGGTTGGGCAGCACGAACCAGCCATGCCCCCAATAGGGCGCGATCGCCGGGCTCGCCGCCGCCGCGCGCCGCTCGGGCGGGGTCAGGCCGGCGAACAGGTCGGTAAAGTCGCCGAGCTGGTCGCCGCCCATCGCCACCACGCACCAGCGCTGGGCGATGGCATTGCGCCGGCCGTCCTTGCCGGACTTGCCGTCGACATCGCCCTTCAGGAACAGCGTGTCGCCGTGCGTCGCCGGGCCAAGCCCCGCGAAGTTCAGCGCCGCTTCGGTCTCGGCGGCATTGGCGGCGGCGCGATTGGTGTTGAACACCACCGTCACCCCCATCGCCCGCAGCGCCCGCACCGCCTCGACCGCACCGGGCACAGCGGCGACCTTCATCGCGCCGGTCTTCTCCCAGCGGTCCCAGCGTGCCGAGTCCCAGCCGCCCGATCGCTGCGCATCGTCGCCTTCATAGCCGAGATTGAGCAGCAGCGTCTCGTCGACGTCGAACACCACGGCCGGAGGCCTTGTCTCGCAGGTCTGCACCCGCGGCGACGCGAGCGACGCACTCGCCGCCAACACGACCGACTTGCGCGACGCGACGCCCTGCACCGGCTCCAGGCGCGCCCGGACCCAGTCGACCAGGGCATTGTATGCCTGCACGCTCAGCGCCGCCGACTCGCCTGAGCCGTAGAGATACTGCATCCCCGCCGGCGCGCCGCCGGGGGCGGCAACGGCCGCCGGTGCGGGTGGCGCCTGCGTCACGCTCGCATCGACGACGCAGCCCGACAGCGCCAGCCCCGAGGCCGCCAGCAGCAGGGCGGAGCGGATCACGCCGCCTCGCGCGGGCGGACGGTGCGGAACTCGATCTTCTTGTCGTACGGCGCGCCGACGATCATGCGCTTTACATAGATGCCCGGCAGGTGGATCTGGTCGGGGTCGAGGCTGCCCACCGGCACCACTTCTTCCACCTCGGCGATGCACAGGTGGCTGGCGGTCGCCATCGGCTGGTTGAAGTTGCGCGCGGTCTTGCGGAATATGAGATTCCCCGCCTCGTCCGCCTTCCAGCCCTTGATGATCGATAGGTCGGCGCGGATGCCGCGCTCGAGGATATATTCCTCGCCGTCGAACACCTTCACTTCCTTGCCCTCGGCAACCTTCGTGCCGACGCCGGTCTTGGTGTAGAAGCCCGGGATGCCCGCGCCCCCTGCCCGGCAACGCTCCGCGAGCGTGCCTTGCGGGCAGAATTCCACCTCCAGCTCGCCGGAGAGATACTGGCGCTCGAACTCCTTGTTCTCGCCGACATACGACGAGATCATCTTCTTGACCTGGCGGCTACGCAGCAGCTTGCCCAGGCCCTCGTTATCGATGCCGGCGTTGTTCGAGGCGATGGTGAGGTCCTTGACGCCCGCGGCCTGGATCGCGTCGATCAGCCGCTCCGGGATGCCGCACAAGCCGAAACCGCCCGCGCAGATCATCATCCCGTCGAACAGCAGCCCTTCCAGCGCTGCGTTCGCGTTGGGGTAGAGCTTGTCCATCGACGATTCCCTCCGACTGTTCGGCCCGGCGATAATCCGCTCGGGGCGGCGGGGTCAAGCGAACCTGAACCGGCTTTCAACTCGGCTGGACCTTCCCCTACGGCAAGGCTGACTGTTGCACATCCGCCACACATACCAATGTAATCCATCTGTCATATTGCGCCTGCGAACAGAGGGCCTATCTGGAGCGTCTGGATGGCCATCCGGTTATAACAAGTAACAAGTCCAAAGGTATCTAATCATGCGTATTTTCGCAGCGACGGCGCTCGCCCTGATGGCATCCGCAACCCCCGCCCTGGCGCAGGACGCGACCTTCCAGGGTCCGCGCATCGAAGCAGTCGGCGGCTGGGACAACATCAAGTCGGATGGCATCAGCGCGTCGGGTTTCGTCTATGGCGGCGCAGCCGGCTATGACCTGCAGCGCGGCAACCTTGTTGTCGGCGTTGACGGTGAAATCACCGGCACCACCACCAAGAAGACCTTCGACCTCGGCACCATCAAGGGTGGCCGCGACCTCTACGCCGGCATCCGCATCGGCTACGTCGTCGCTCCCGCAACCCTGCTGTACGGCAAGGTCGGCTATGACAACAGCCGCGTGATCGCGCGTTCGGGCCAGCTCCGCGACGCCGAGAACCTCGACGGCGTGCGCGTCGGCGGTGGCATCGAGCACAGCTTCGGCCACTATTACGGCAAGGTTGAGTATCGCTACACCAACGCCTCGCAGGACGTGATCCGTCACCAGGTGCTGGCAGGCGTCGGCTACCGCTTCTGAGCGAAGCAATGGCAGTGAGGCGCGCCCCCGCGCCTCGCTGATCCCGAAAAGCCCCGCATCGGCGACGATGCGGGGCTTTTTCGTGGGTGCCGCCCGCGCTCGCCGCTCGACTTCCCCGCCCCGCCCGGCCTAGCATCGGCGCATGACCACGAAACGTACCGGGGGAAGGATCCTCGTCGACAATCTGGTGGCGCAGGGCTGCGACCGGATCTTCCATGTGCCGGGCGAGAGCTTCCTCGCCGTGCTCGACGCGCTCCATGACGAACCGAGCATCGACCTCGTCACCTGCCGCCAGGAGGGTGGCGCGGCGTTCATGGCCTGTGCCGACGGCACGATGACCGGCCGGCCGGGGGTGTGCTTCGTGACGCGCGGGCCGGGGGCGACCAACGCCAGCATCGGCGTCCATGTCGCGATGCAGGATTCGCAGCCGATGCTGCTGTTCATCGGCGATGTCGATCGCGGCATGCGCGACCGCGAGGGCTTCCAGGAAGTCGACCTGCCCGCGATGTTCGCGCCGCTCGCCAAATGGGCGACGCGGATCGAGGACGCGCGGCGCATCCCCGAATATGTCGCCCGCGCCTGGAATGTGGCGACCTCGGGCCGCCCGGGCCCGGTGGTGATCGCGCTGCCTGAGGACATGCTGCTCGACATGGTGGAGGCAGTTGACCGCCCCGCCATCGCCGAGCCGATCCAGGCGGCCGACGCCTTCGATCTCGACCAGCTCTACGACCTGCTCCGCGCCGCCGAGCGCCCGATCGCAATCGTCGGCGGGGGCGGCTGGGATTCGGATACCGCAGAGGACTTCGCCCGCTTTGCCGAGTCGATCGACCTGCCGGTCGCCTGCGCCTTCCGGCGGCAGGACGCGATCGACAATGCCTCGCCGGTCTGGGCGGGCAATCTCGGCTATGGGCCGAACCCCAAGCTGGTCCAGCGGATCAAGGCGGCGGACCTGCTGCTGGTGGTCGGCGCCCGCCTCGGCGAGGCGACGACCGATGGCTACAGCCTGATCACCCCCGAGCATCCGGGGCAGACGCTCGTCCATGTCCACCCGGACCCGAGCGAATTCCACCGCGTCTACCGCGTCGACCTGCCGATCTGCGCGCGGCCGTTCGAATTCGCGGTGGCCGCCTCGACGACGGCGGAGGCGGCCAACCTGCCCCGCTTCGACGGCGCCGTCGCCCATGCCGAGTGGCTGGAATGGTCGACCCCGAAGCCGCGTGCCGGCGTGGCGCTCGATCTCGGCCCCTGCGTCGCGGCGATGCGTGAGGTGCTGCCGGCTGACACGATCATCTGCAACGGCGCGGGCAATTTCTCGGGCTGGTGGCACCGCTACTGGCCCTATGCCGCGCAGCCGAGCCAGCTCGCCCCGACCGCGGGCGCGATGGGATACGGCGTCCCCGCGGCAGTGGCGGCGGCGCTGCGCTTCCCCGACCGCCGAGTCGTGGCGGTCGCGGGTGACGGCGACTTCCTCATGAACGGGCAGGAACTCGCCACCGCCGTGCAGCACGGCGCCGACCTGCTGGTGATCGTCGTCGACAACGGCGCCTATGGCACGATCCGCATGCACCAGGAGCGAGAGTTTCCGGAGCGACTCTCCGGCACACAGCTGCGCAACCCCGATTTCGCCGCGCTCGCCCGTGCATTCGGCGGCTGGGCGACCACCGTGGAAACCACGGAGGCGTTCGCGCCCGCCCTCGCGCTCGCGCTCGCGCAGCCGGGGCTCAAGCTGTTGCATTGCAAGACCGATGTCGAAGTGATCAGTCCGGCGACGACGATTGCGAAGCTACGAAATCGCTGAACGGATAGGAACCCGTTAACCGACCCGATTCTAGGATCGGGCGCATGGGACAGCAGACGAAAGAGCGGTGGAAGACGGCGCATCTCGGCAAGCGCGGGGATCGCGTGCGGCTTGGCGGGCGGCAGATCTGGCAGTGCGAGTGGCGGTGGATCAACAAGAACACCGTCCGCCTGCCGCACCCGCTGCATACCGACCAGCTATTCTCGTTCATGATCTGCGAGGTGGGGCCCGCCTCCGCACCGGTGCGCTTCGCCGCGGCGCAGGTCGAGCCGGAGATGTGGGCGTTCTACGTGCCGGATTGATGCATGCTTCTTAGCCCCTCCCTGAAGGGGAGGGGCTCAAGGTATAACGAAAACGGGCCGCACCTTTCGGTACGACCCGTCCAAATGTCCGGTCTAATCCGCGACTCAGATATCGTCGCCGAGCGCACCCTTGACCTTGCCACCGAGCTGCTGGGCCTTGCCCTTCAGCTCCTGCGCAGCGCCTTCGTCGCGCGTTTCGGGGTTGTCGCTGTGCTGCTTCACCTTGCCGGCCAGCTCGTTGAGATTGCCTTTGATCTTGTCGGTCAGCTCGCCCATGCTCGATACTCCTGGCTAAGGTCGGGTGCCACACGACACGGCACCTGCGACTTGCCTGAAATAACGAAGGTTGGCCCGGACCGTTCCCGATCAGCTGCGCGTGACTTCGCCCAGAAACGCCTTGGTCGCGCGCCATGCTTCCAGCGCGCCGTTCGGGTTCTTGGTCCGCAGCAGCGTCGACGATCCGTGCACGCCGCCCAGCCTGGACACGAACTGGGTCTTCTGGGTCGAGGGCGACGCGGCGAGGATCTCCCGCGCGGCATCCTCTTCCTTCCCGTCCTGCGCCGAAGTGACGAAGATCGGGACCGACACCTTCTTGGCGGCACGCGCCACCGCGCCCTTGTCGTCCAGATACTCGCCCGGCGAGAAGGCGAGCAGCGCCTCGACCTGCCCCGGATGCTCGGCGGCGAGCGGAAAGATCAGCGCGGCCGAATAGCTGCTGCCCCAAAGGATGATCGGCAACTTCTGCTGCCGCGCCCAGGCGAAGGCGGCATCCAGATCCTGCTTCGCATCGGCGTAACTCGCCGAATGGCCGAGCATCTTCACCGTCTCGTTGGTCCCGAACAGCGTGCCGCCGGCGCGCTGGTCGATTCGCAGCGACGAATAGCCCGCCTGCGCCAGCTGGGGCGCAAGCAGCGCATATTCGTCCTTGCCCGATTCGGCCTGGTGGAACAGCAGCAGCAGCGCCTTGGGCTTGGTCGCCTTGGTATAGACGCCCGCGATCTTCACCCCGTCGGCAGCGCGCAGCGTCACCGGCTCGGCCGAGATCGGCCCCTGATTCTCCACCGGATCATTCTGCGGCCGCGGATGGCACCCGGCGACCCCGACCAGTGCCAGCGCAGCCAGCGCCGCCCGCATCAGATCAAACCCGCCAGCGGGCTCGACGGATCGGCATAGCGGCGCTTCGCCATGCGGCCGGCGCGATAGGAGAGGCGCCCGGCCTCGACCGCGGCCTTCATCGCCGCCGCCATCAGGATCGGATCCTTGGCCTCGGCGATCGCGGTGTTCATCAGCACGCCGTCGCAGCCCAGCTCCATTGCCACCGCCGCGTCCGAGGCCGAGCCGACGCCCGCATCGACCAGCACCGGCACCTTGGCGCCTTCGACGATCAGCCGGATCGTCACCTGGTTCTGGATGCCGAGCCCCGATCCGATCGGCGCACCCAGCGGCATGATCGCGACCGCGCCGGCATCCTCCAGCCGCTTGGCGGCGATGGGATCGTCGACGCAATAGACCATCGGCAGAAAGCCTTCCTTGGCCAGCACTTCGGTCGCGCGCAGCGTCTCGACCATGTCCGGATAGAGCGTCCGCGCTTCCCCAAGCACTTCCAGCTTCACCAACTCCCAGCCGCCCGCCTCGCGCGCCAGCCGCAGCGTGCGGATCGCCGAGTCGGCATCGAAGCAGCCTGCGGTGTTGGGCAGATAGGTGATCTTCTTGGGGTCGATATAGTCGGTGAGCATCGGCGCCTTGGGGTCGCTGACGTTCACCCGGCGCACCGCCACGGTGACGATCTCGGCGCCCGACGCCGCGACGGCGGCGGCGTTCTGCTCGAAATCCTTGTACTTGCCGGTGCCGACGATCAGCCGCGAGCGGAAGGTCTTGCCCGCCACCGTCCAGCTGTCGTCGGCAAGCGGGGCTGCGTGATCGCCGCCGCCGACGAAATGCACGATCTCCAGCTCATCACCATCCTCGACGATCACTTGCGCCAGCGTCGAGCGCGGTACCACTTCGAGGTTGCGTTCCACCGCCACCTTCTCGGGCACCAGCCCCAGCTCGCTCGCCAGTTGCGCGAGCGTGAGCCCGGCGGTGATGCGCTTGTGTTCGCCGTTGACGCGGATGGAAACGGTGCCGTCGCTGTGCATGAAGAGCCTTGGATTTGATCGGGGACGTCGGCTCATATAAGGAGCCTCGCATCCTGCCCGCAACCGAAAGGCGCTTTGCATTGGCCGATACGATCTTCGTCTTGAATGGTCCCAACCTCAATCTGCTGGGGCTCCGCGAGCCGGAAATCTATGGGTCGGACACGCTGGACGACATTGCCGGCATGCTGGAGGACCGTGCCCGCGAACTCGGGCTGGAGATCGAGATGCGCCAGTCGAACCACGAAGGCCATCTGATCGACTGGCTGCACGAGGCGCAGGCCGATGGCGCCCGCGCCGTCCTTCTCAATCCGGGTGGCTACACCCACACCTCGGTCGCGCTGCACGATGCGATCAAGAGCATCCGCACGCCGGTGATCGAGGTGCACTTGTCGAACCCGCATGCCCGCGAATCCTTCCGCCACACGAGCTTCGTCGGCCGTGCTGCGAAAGGCACAGTGGCCGGGTTTGGTGCAAACTCCTATATGCTCGCGCTTGAAGCCGCCGCGCGTCTCTGACAGAGGACGCCGTTTCATTTACAGAATTTAAAAGAAGGGTCGTATGGCCGAAGAAACCAAGTCGGGTGCAATGATGGTCGACATCGAGCTGGTCCGCCAGCTCGCCGCCGTGCTCGATGACACCCAGCTGACCGAGATCGAAGTCGAGGACGGCGAACGCCGCGTCCGCGTCGCCCGCAAGGTGACCGCAGCGCCCGCAGCGGTGCAGTATGCCGCCCCCGCCGCGCCGATGCTAGCCGCCGCGCCGGCCGCTGCAACCGCGCCGGCCGAGATCGTCGCCGCACCCCAGCCGGCCGCCAATGCAGTCAAGTCGCCGATGGTCGGCACCGCGTACCTCAAGCCGAACCCCGAGGCGAAGACCTTCGTCACGGTCGGCCAGCAGGTCGCCGCGGGCGACACGCTCCTGATCATCGAGGCGATGAAGGTGATGAACCCGATCCACGCGCCGACCGCCGGCACGGTCAAGGCGATCCTGGTCGACAACGGCCAGCCGGTCGAGTTCGACCAGCCGCTCGTCGTGGTCGAGTAACGGAACGACCATGCCCGAGATCAAGAAGCTGCTGATCGCCAATCGCGGCGAGATCGCGCTGCGCATCCACCGCGCCTGCCACGAAATGGGCATCAAGACGGTGGCGGTGCACTCCACCGCGGATGCCGATGCGATGCATGTGCGCCTGGCGGACGAGGCGATCTGCATCGGCCCGCCGGCCGCAGCGGAGAGCTATCTGAACATCCCGAACATCATCTCGGCCGCCGAGATCTCGGGCGCGGATGCGATCCACCCGGGCTATGGCTTCCTCTCGGAGAACGCCCAGTTCGCCGAGATCGTCGAGGCGCACGGGCTGATCTTCGTCGGGCCCAAGCCCGAGCATATCCGCACCATGGGCGACAAGATCGAGGCGAAGCGCACCGCCGGCGCGCTCGGCCTGCCGCTGGTGCCGGGCTCGGACGGCCCGATCAGCGACCTGGAAGAAGCCAAGGCGATCGCCGCCAAGGCCGGCTATCCGGTGATCATCAAGGCCGCCTCGGGCGGCGGCGGTCGCGGCATGAAGGTGTGCACCAGCGAGGACCAGCTCGAAACGCTGATGCAGCAGGCAGGCTCGGAGGCGAAGGCCGCGTTCGGCGACGCGACCGTCTACCTTGAGAAGTATCTCGGCAATCCGCGCCACATCGAGTTCCAAGTGTTCGGCGACGGCAACGGCAACGCGATCCATCTCGGCGAGCGCGACTGCTCGCTCCAGCGCCGCCACCAGAAGGTACTCGAAGAGGCGCTGTCGCCGGTGATCACGCCGGAAGAGCGCGCGCACATGGGCGGCATCGTCGCCAAGGCGATGTCCGACATGGGCTATCGCGGCGCGGGCACGATCGAGTTCCTGTGGGAAAATGGCGAGTTCTACTTCATCGAGATGAACACCCGCCTTCAGGTCGAGCATCCGGTGACCGAGATGATCACCGGCATGGACCTGGTCCGCGAGCAGATCCGCGTCGCCGAAGGCCACGGCCTGTCGGTGCGCCAGGAGGACATCGAGTTCCGCGGCCACGCGATCGAATGCCGCATCAACGCCGAGGATCCGCGGACCTTCGCGCCCTCGCCGGGCACGATCACCCACTTCCACGCGCCGGGCGGCATGCACGTCCGCGTCGATAGCGGCATCTATTCGGGCTACCGGATCCCGCCTTATTACGACTCGATGATTGCCAAGCTGATCGTCTATGGCCGCACCCGCGAGGGCTGCATCCTGCGACTGAAGCGCGCCCTGGAAGAGTTCGTGGTCGACGGCATCAAGACGACGATCCCGCTCCACCAGGCGCTGCTCGACGACCCCGAGTTCCTGAAGGGCGACTATACGATCAAGTGGCTCGAGGAGTGGCTTGCTCGCCAGGACGAGGCCGCCGCCGCGTGAAGGCGACCATCTACCACAACCCGCGCTGCTCCAAGTCGCGCGAGGCGCTGGCGATCCTCACGGGCGCCGGCGCCGAGGTGGAAGTGATCGAATATCTGAAGACCCCGCCGAGCCGCGAGACGCTGGCGGAGCTCTACAAGCGGGCGGGCATGACCGCCCGCGAAGGCCTGCGCATCGCCGAGGACGCCGCCAAGCCGCTCAAGGGCGCGGACGACGACACGATCCTCGACGCGATGGCGGCCAATCCCATCCTGATCGAACGCCCGCTGGTGGTGACGGAGCGCGGCGTGCGGCTGGGTCGCCCGCCGGAAAAGGTGCGGGAGATCCTGTAACGGGCAATCCTCCCCCGCCAGGGGGAGGTGGCGCGCGAAGCACGACGGAGGGGGAGGTCCGCGACCAACCGGCCGCCGTGCTTCCTCCCCCTCCGTCAGGCTGCGCCTGACACCTCCCCCTGGCGGGGTAGGATCAGGACTTACCCCTTCACCCCCGCCGCGATCGTCTCGCGCCACGGGGTGGTCGGCCGGCCGATCAGCCCGGACAGCGTCTTCGACTCGTCGAACAATGCCCCATCGGCCACCCGCGCATCGCTGTCCGCCAGGATCGCCGCGAACGGCGCCGGCAACCCCGCGCCTTCCAGCGCCTTGGCGTACTCCGCCTGCGGCAGGTCCTGATAGGCGACCGGTTTGCCCGAGGCCTCGGCCAGCGCCACCGCCAATTCCGCATGGGTGAAGCCCGTGTCGCCGGCCAGCTCGAACGTCCCCGCCTGCCCCCGCGCCAGCACCACCGCCGCCGCCTCGGCATAGTCCGCCCGCGCCGCGCCCGAAACCAGCCCGTCGCCCGCGCTGCCGATCAGCACGCCATGCTCGATGGCGGGACCGGCGCTCATCAGGTAATTCTCGGTGTACCAGCCGTTGCGGAGCAGCGCGGCGGGGATGCCGCTCGCCGTGAGCAGATCCTCGGTCGCCTTGTGCTCGACCGCCATCTGCATCGGCGAGGTCTGGGCGCGGAGCAGGCTGGTATAGGCGATCAGCTGCACGCCCGCCGCCTTGGCCGCGTCGATCACTGCCCGGTGCTGGGGCACGCGGCTGCCGATGGCATTGCCTGAGATGAGCAGCAGCCGGGTCACCCCCACAAGCCCCGGTGCCAGCGTCTCCGGCGCATCATAGTCGAACGCACGCACGGTCACGCCCTTGGCGGCGAAGTCGGCGACGCTTTCGGGATTGCGCGCCAATGCGACGATCTCGCCGGGCGCCACCTTCTGCAGCAGCGATTCGACGACGAGGCGGCCCAGCTGGCCCGAAGCTCCGGTAACGGCGTACATTGGCAGTTCCTTTCGATCGTGGATTGACGCCAACGATCTAGCGCCCCACTTACGAATCGTAAGTACGCACACAAAGGTAAGTATCAAAAATGTCGGACGAGGCGCCCCGCACCCTGGCCGCGATGATGGACCGCGGCAACGTGTTCGCGCCCGATTGCCCCTCCCGCGCGGTGTTGAAGCGGATCACCAGCAGCTGGGGCCTGCTCGTGCTGGTCGCGCTGCAAGGCGGGACCCGCCGCTTCAGCGAACTGCGTCGCCGGGTGAACGGAGTGAGCGAACGCATGCTCGCCCAGACGCTCCAGCAGCTGGAGGCGCACCAGCTCGTCACCCGCTACAGCTTGCCGGTGGTGCCGCCGCATGTGGAATACACCCTCACCCCGCTGGGCGAACAAGCTGCGGCGAAGGTCGAGGATCTGGTCGAGTGGATCCAGGCGAACATCGCCGCGCTGATGCCGGCGGAGGTGCAGGCAGAGGCGGCCGAGTAGCAGGTCGCTCCTCCTCCCGCGCCGTCATCCCCGCGAAGGCGGGGATCCATTGACGCTGGTGGCGCGGCTCTATCGCCAACGTCCTGGCAAATGGATTCCCGCCTTCGCGGGAATGACGAACAGGGTATGGTGGCCGCGGGCTGCGCCTCCAAAGGGTTCCCCGCTTACGCCGTCCGCAACCAGCCCTTCCTTCCCGCGCAGTATACCTCCCCGCCCGCCCATGGCATGGCATTCAGCCATGATCGCCGCCATCGCTACCCTGCTCCTCTGCCAGTTGCTCGGCGAGGAGATCCACCTCCTCACCGGCCTGCCGCTGCCCGGCCCCGTGCTGGGCATGTTCCTGCTACTCGGCTGGCTGCTGCTCCGCCCGGGCGAGCGCCCCACGCTGGTCCAGGTCTCCGCCTGGCTGACCGCGCATCTCTCGGTGATGTTCGTCCCCGCCGCCGTGGGGCTGATCGAGGAAGGCCCGGTGCTGGCGCAGAACGGCGTCGCGATCGTTGTCGCCACACTCGCCTCGACGCTGCTCACCGTCGCGGTGACCGCACTCGTCTTCCGCTGGGCGCTCGCCCGGCAGGCGCGCGGCGCATGACCGCGCTCTGGACGACGCTCCAGACGACGCCCCTGTTCTGGCTCACCGCCACCCTGCTGGTGTTCGAGGGCGCCGACCGCCTGTCGAAGCGCAGCAACCGCCATCCGCTCTGCCACCCCGTGCTGCTGGCGACGCCGGTGCTGATCATCCTCCTGCTGGCTACGCGCACGCCCTACCCGGTCTATGCGCAGAACACAGCCGTGCTCCCCTTCCTCCTCGGCCCCGCGACCGTCGGCCTCGCCATACCGCTGTGGCGCAACCGCACGCTGGTCCGCAGCGCCGCCGGACCGCTGCTGCTGGCGCTGACCGCAGGTTCGCTGACTGCGATCCTCAGCGTCACCGCGATCGTATGGGCATTCGGCGGCAGCGCCCATATCCTCGCCACCGTCGCGCCCCGCTCGGTAACGACGCCGGTGGCGATGGCACTCGCGCAGCAACTGGGCGGCATCCCGGCGCTCGCGGCGATCGTGGTGCTGATCGCAGGCGTGTTCGGCGCGATGATCGCCACGCCGGTGCTCAACGCACTGCGGATAGAGGATTACCGTGTCCGCGGCTTCGCCACTGGGGTCGCCGCGCACGGCATCGGCATGGCCCGCGCCTTCCAGGTGAGCGAGATCGGCGGCACCTTCGCCGGCATCGGCATGGCGCTCAACGCCGCGATGACCGCGCTGCTCCTGACAATATGGGCGGTGCTGTAATACGATCCTCCCCCGCGAGGGGGAGGATCAGACAGCACACGCCTATTCGTCCGTCACGTCCTGCTTGGTGCCGTAGAGACGCACCGGCCGGCCGTTCTCGCACTCCACATCGGCGGTGAGCCGCATCTTGCGCAGCTCGCCGTCGCGGCGGCGGATCGCTACGTCGATGGTGAAGCTGCTTCCCTCCGCTATCGCCCGCTCGCGCACCTCGCGCAGCAGCGCCTGCGACTCCGGTGTGTACATGCCGACCACATCGTCACGGCTCAGCGGCTCGCTGCGGGGTACGCCGAACAGGTCGTACACGCCCGGCGCCCAGCGCAGCGCATCGGTTGCCAGATCGCACTCCCAGGCGGCCGGCAGCGGGATCAGCGGATCGCCGGCGCGCAGTCCCTTGCCGAGGAGAGGCTGGATAAGCATGCCAAACGTTAACATGGGCGAGGTTAACGCAGCCTTCTCCACCCCCTCCGTAACTCCCGGGGTGACGCGCGCGCACGACCCCGCTAAGGGGTCCGGCCATGACCCAGATCACGCCCGAGATCGTGGCCGAGCACGGCCTTTCGCCCGAAGAATATGACCGCGTCCTCAAGGCGCTCGGTCGCGAGCCCAACCTCACCGAGCTTGGCATCTTCTCGGTGATGTGGTCCGAGCATTGCAGCTACAAGTCGAGCCGCATCCACCTGAAGAAGCTGCCGACCACCGGCCCGCAGGTGATCTGCGGCCCCGGCGAGAATGCCGGCGTGGTCGATATCGGCGACGGCCAGGCGGCGATCTTCAAGATGGAGAGCCACAACCACCCGAGCTACATCGAGCCCTATCAGGGCGCCGCGACCGGCGTGGGCGGCATCCTGCGCGACGTGTTCACCATGGGCGCGCGGCCGATCGCCAACATGAACGCGCTGCGCTTCGGCCGGCCCGATCATCCCAAGATGAAGCATCTGATCGCCGGCGTGGTCCATGGCATCGGCGGCTATGGCAATTGCGTCGGCGTGCCGACGGTGGGCGGCGAGGTGAACTTCCACCCGGCCTATGACGGCAACATCCTGGTCAACGCGATGACCGTCGGCGTCGCCGATCAGGACAAGATCTTCTATTCGGCCGCCAGCGGCGTCGGCAATCCGATCGTCTATGTCGGCTCGAAGACCGGCCGCGACGGCATCCACGGCGCGACGATGGCGAGCGCCGACTTCGGCGAAGACGCCGACGCCAAACGCCCGACCGTCCAGGTCGGCGACCCCTTCACCGAAAAGCTGCTGATCGAGGCGTGCCTCGAACTCATGGCCTCGGACGCGATCGTCGCGATTCAGGACATGGGTGCGGCGGGCCTGACCTCGTCGTCGGTCGAGATGGCGTCCAAGGGCGGCGTCGGCATCGAGCTGATCATGGACGACGTGCCCCAGCGCGAAGAGGGCATGACGGCCTATGAAATGATGCTGTCGGAAAGCCAGGAGCGGATGCTCATGGTGCTGAAGCCCGGCCGCGAGGATTTCGCCGAAGCCATCTTCCGCAAGTGGGAGCTGGACTTCGCCGTCATCGGCCATGTTACCGAGACCGGCCGCATGGTCCTTCGCCACAAGGGCGAAGTGGTGTGCGATATTCCGCTGGCAGCGCTGGCCGACGATGCGCCGCTTTACGACCGTCCGCATGTGCCGACCGAGGTTCCGGCCGCGATCACCTCGCCCGGTTGCCAGGACCCGGCTGCGGACCTGCTCAAGCTGATGGGCTCGCCCGACATCGCTTCGCGTCGGTGGATCTGGGAGCAGTATGACCATATGGTCGGTGGCGACACGGTGCAGCGCCCCGGTGGCGACGCCGCCGTGGTCCGCGTCCATGGCACGCAGAAGGGGCTCGCGATGAGCACCGACTGCACGCCGCGTTATTGCTATGCCGACCCCGTGACCGGCGGCATGCAGGCGGTGGTCGAAACATGGCGCAACATCACGGCTGTCGGCGCCAAGCCGCTCGCCATCACCAACTGCCTCAACTTCGCCAACCCGCAGCGGCCCGAGATCATGGGCCAGATCGTCGGCTGCTTGGAGGGCATGAGCCAGGCGTGCCGCGCGCTCGACTATCCGATCGTGTCGGGCAACGTCTCGCTCTACAA
>NZ_CAJYHX010000034.1 GCF_913774285.1 uncultured Sphingomonas sp.
ATCTTGGGATCCCTCTCCCTCTCCACTCGCGCTCCCCTCCCGCTTGCGGGAGGGGTCGGGAGAGGGCCTGAATGTAGAAGCGAGACGCTATCCTCCCCTCCCCCAGCCCCTCCCGCAAGCGGGAGGGGAGCGCAGGCTGAGGCGAAGGGGCTTCAACCATCACGCCAACTGGCAGATATCCAGCACTTGCATGTCGGTGTAATCCTGGTTCTCGCCCGCCATCGCCCAGATAAAGGCATAGGCCTTGGTGCCGGCGCCCATATGGATCGACCAGGGCGGGCTGATCACCGCCTCCTCGTTCGCCATGACGATGTGCCGGGTCGCCTCGCCCTCGCCCATGAAGTGCATCACGCGATCCTTCTCCAGATCGTCGAGCTCGAAATAAAAATAGATCTCGCTGCGGCGCTCATGGACGTGGGGCGGCATGGTATTCCACACGCTGCCCGGCTTGAGCACGGTGAGCCCCATCACCAGTTGCGCGCTGTCGCATACGCCGGGAATGACAAGCTGGTAGATCGTCCGCTCGTTGGACTCGGCCAGGCTGCCGCGCTCCAGCGCATTGGCATCGGCAATGCCGAGCTTCCGGGTAGTGAACGCCTTGTGCGCCGGGCACGATGCCAGATAGTAGCGCGCGCCCTCCCCTGCGAAGGTCACGTCCTTCGCGCCCATGGTGACGTAGAGGCAGTCCTTGTTGCCGAGCGGGAAGACCTCGCCATCCACCGTGACCGTGCCCTCGACCGCGCCGACATTGACGATCGCGAGTTCGCGCCGTTCGAGGAAGGGATGCCCGGCCGCCGAGGCCGGCTCGGTTTGGTCCGGCAGCTTCACCGGGCTGCCGTCCACCTGCACCCCGCCAATCACGAAGCGATCGGCATGGGTGTAGTTGAGCACGCATTCGCCCGGACGAAACAGCCCGGAGATCAGATAGCGGTCGCGCAGCTCCTCATTGCTTACGCATTCCATCATGTCGGGATGGGTGGCGTAAAAGGTACGGTCGAACATGCGGCACTCCTTGCAACATCATGCGGGACGGAGAGTCGATGCGCCGATCATGGCAAGGCCGGCCGACACCGGCAGGCAGCTTGCACCACATCGTGAAACACCGATCATGACGATCCTCTCCATCCGCTTTCCCAGCGGTCGGAACAATTGGTAACCGGTGTCAGTAGCGTGCGCAACCCTTCATGGTCCACACGCTGGGTCTACGCGTGACGATCCGCTTCGACTTCCGTGTCTTGCTTGCATGCAACACCCAGGCTCGACTCGCTGCATCCACTTTCCTTGATCGCCATCGGAAGGATTTTATGTCCGTACCGAATGCGGCCGCTTGCCATTGACACCGGTTTCCCATACCGATCGGGAAAAGGACAATCCTAGCGAGAGGGGCGGCAGTGGAGCCGAATAGCGATACTTCGCAGATAGCGCGCGCGTTCGTGGAAGCACGCCGAGCCGCCTCCCCGCTTGTCGCCTTTCCCGGCACCATTCCAGCGGACCTGACTGCAGCCTATGCCGTACAGGATGCGGCGTTGGCGCTGGTGCCGAAATCCGTGGCGGGCTGGAAAGTCGGGCGAATCAACCCGCCCGTGGAAGGCATCGACCGGCTGGCGGGCCCCATCTTCGCCGATCAGGTCGAGACGGAAGACGGCACCCGGATGCCGATCTTTGCCGGCGGATTCGGCGCGGCCGAAGCGGAATTCCTGTTGCGCATCGGCGAGGCACCCGATCCGGCGCAGCGCAGCTTCAGCATGGCCGAGGCGCGGGCGCTGATCGATGCCGTGCATGTCGGCGTCGAGATCGCCAGTTCGCCCTTTGCCGGCATCAACGATCACGGCCCGATGGTCACCATCTCGGACTTCGGCAACAATAACGGCCTGGTCGTCGGTGCCACCATCGACGACTGGCGTGAGATCGACCTGAACCGCTGGCCCGTCGCGCTCCACATCAACGGCGCGGAAATCGGCACCGGCATCGCCGCGGACATGCTCGACGGCCCGTTCGGCGCGGCGCGCTTCCTGTTCGAGCATCTGGCGGCGCGCGGCATCCCGATCACGCCGGGCCAATGGATTTCCACCGGTGCGGTCACCGGCGTTCACCCGGTCGCAATCGGGGACCACGTGGAAGCGCGGTTCGATGGCCGGCTTTCGGTACGCTGCACGATCACGGCACAATAAGGCCCGCAACGAGGCCGCACACAGGAGAGAGGACCGATGGCTAGCAGGGAGGCGCCGCCGGTCGCGGCCGCGGCGGACAAGGTCGGGCGGTACCGCTGGGTGATCTGCGCGCTGCTGTTTGCGGTGACCGCAATCAACTATGTCGACCGGCAGATGATCGGCGTGCTGAAGTCGACCATCTCGGGCGAGCTCGGCTGGTCGGAAACCACCTATGCCGACGTCATCTTCTGGTTCCAGGCCGCCTATGCGATCGGCTATCTGACCTTCGGCAAGCTGGTCGACTGGGTGGGTGCGCGGATCGGCTATTCGATCGCGTTCGTCATCTGGACGCTCGGCCACACGCTGTGCGGCTTCGTCGGCTCGGCCTTCCAGTTCTCGGTCGCCCGCTTCATCCTCGGCATCGGCGAGAGCGGCAACTTTCCCGCCGGACTGAAGGCGGTGACCGAGTGGTTTCCGGCCCGCGAGCGTGCGCTGGCCACCGGCATCTTCAACGCGGGCGCCAATGTCGGCGCGGTGGTGACGCCGCTGATCGTGCCGGCGATCACCATCGCCTTTGGCTGGCGGATGGCCTTCATCGTCACCGGCGTCGCCAGCCTGGTCTGGCTGGTCGCCTGGGTGGCGCTGTATCGCCGCCCGAAGGAGAGCCGCAAGCTATCCGCCGCCGAGCTCGCCTATATCGAAAGCGACATGCCCGATCCGGTGCGCAAGATCGGCTGGCTCAAGCTGCTCGGCTATCGCGAGACCTGGGCCTATGCGCTGGGCAAGTTCCTCATCGACCCGATCTGGTGGCTGTTCCTGTTCTGGACGCCCGACTTTCTCGCCAAGACCTATCACCTCGATCTCGTCAGCTTCGGCCCGCCGCTGATCGTGATCTACCTGATCTCCGATCTGGGCAGCGTCGCGGGCGGTTGGTCGTCGTCGCGACTGATGCAGCGCGGGTTCACCGCCAATGCCGCGCGCAAATGGACGATGCTGGCCTGCGCGATCCTGGTGACGCCGATCTTCTTCGCCCAATATGTCGACCATCTCTGGCTCGCCGTCGCGATCGTCGGGCTGGCAACCGCCGCACACCAGGCCTTCTCGGCCAATCTCTACACCATCCCGTCGGACATGTTCCCGCGCGCCGCGGTCGGCTCGGTGGTCGGCATCGGCGGGACGGTGGGCGCGATCGGGGGGATGATGATGGCCAAGTTCACCGGCTATATCCTCGAGGCGACGGGCAGCTACACCATCATCTTCGCCGTCGCCGGCAGCGTCTATCTGCTCGCGGTTGCGGTGGTCCATCTGCTGAGCCCGCGCCTCGCCCGCGTCGACAGCATCTGAGCCGGTTCCAGGAGAGGATCGCCGCCATGCCCACCCGCCCCTTCACCTCCGTGCTCGCCCTGGCTGTCGGTTGCCTGTCGCTGCCCGCACTGGCGCAGACCGATGCCGCGCCCGGGCTGCTGTTCCGCGCCTCTGCCGACACCACGCTGGATGCCGATGTCGCGCATGGCGACCCTGCGCCCAACTTCCGTGCCCATGTCGACATCGTACCTGACGGGGCGATCGGCGGCGCGGCGCGCTGGGCGGACGACGGATATGTCGCGTGGAAGGCGCCGGGCAACATGCGCGCGGCGCGCGGCACGCTCTCCTTCTTCTGGCGCGCCCGCGAGCCGCTGGGCGAAGTGCCGTTCGTGCTCTTCCGCGCAGGCTTTGCCGACCACACCAGCTGGGACATGGCCTTTCTGCGGATCGACTGGAACGGCCATGGCTTCGACGCCTTCGTCACCGACGCCAATCTCTCGCGGATCCGAGTCTCCTGGCGCATCGAGCAATTGCCCGATCCCGCCGCGTGGAAGCACATTGCCTTCGTCTGGGACGAGACGCAGGGCGTCCGCCTCTATGTCGACGGCCGCGAAGTTGCGCGGAAGGACCAGCGCGCCGATCTGGATTCGGGCCTCGATCAGTTCGGGCTCGCCGGCCGCGTCATCGCCCCGCACCAGGTGCAGAGCCGCTACAGCTTCATGCGCGGATCGGACGTGGACGAGATCCGCGTCTATGATCGGATGCTCTCCGCCGCAAATATCGCCAACCTTGCCGCCAAGGCGGAACCGGGGCCCCTGCCCGCGCCCGATCGGACCGCCGAGCGCGCCGCCTGGCTCCACCGCTATGGCTGGGACAAGGCCTTGCCGCCGGTGCTCGACGCGCCCGTGACGCGCGTGCGCAAGGTGGAGTTCGCCGATGCGAAGGATCTGAAGGAATGGATGTGGAAGGGCGTCGACGGCATCGCCGAGACGACCTGGCCCGGCGTCTACAACCGCTCGCGCCTGCACGGTCGAGACGATTATTTTGAGCTGCCCGACTGGAACACCTATGTCGAGGGCGGCAAGCGCTATGACCTGACGGTGCCGGCAGGCGAACGCTTCAACCGGGTTGAACTGCGCGGCGCCGCCTATGGCACGCTCAGCTGGAGCGGGGACGGCAAGGAACAGGTGCTGGCCAAGCGCCCGCAAGGCGCGGTGCGCAGCGTCGACCAGTTCGCCCCCCGAACCGGCGGCATCCTGCGCTTCACCAACGTGATGCAGGAACAGCCGATCCAGGAGCTCTGGGCCTATGACATCGGCGCGGGCGCGGAGCCGGCGGGCAGCTTCAAGCTCGACTACACCATCCGCGCGGACACGGCGCCGACGCTGGCGGCGCTGGCCCCGCTCAACGCCTTTATCGCGGGACGGTACGCACCCGACGAACGCGCGACCGTCGTCGCGATGCCCACGGCGGGTGTGAAAGCCGCAGTGGGCGCTGGTGCGGCGGGCGGTGGCGGCAAGGCAGCGCGTCTGGCGGGCATGGCGCCGATCGTCCATATCCTCCTGCCCGCGAGCCTGGGCGACGCCCCGCCGGACCAGCCGGTCGCCCGCGCCTTCGACTATGGCTGGCAGAATATCCACGACGGGCTGGACGGCATCGCCATCGATCTGCCCGCTTTGCCCGGCAGCCAGCCGGTCGCGCTCGACATCCGGGTGAAGGACCCGATCTGGCCCGAGCGCGACATGATCGACCTGTCGGTTACCGTCCGCCCCGGCGAGAAACGCACGCTCTGGCTAGACCTGCGCGATCGTATCCTGTCGCAGGACAGCTTGTATCTCTCGATTGCCGCCTCCGATCCGGCCTTCTCCGCCGCCAGCCTGGATGGCGCGCGCATCCGGCTGGTGTTCAAGCCCCGCGCCGCGGCTCTGCCGGAGCATGTCGCGGACCGGCTCAACCAGGTGAAGGACAATTGGGGTTTCCTGGTCGAGGAGCATACCGCGTCGAAAAGGATGGCGCTCTACCGCCGCCTGTTCGCCGACATGACCGACCTGCTGCGCGTCGATCCCGACAACAAGCTCGCGCGAACCTATTGGGCGGACATCAACTATCGCCCCGAGAACATGCCCGCCTTCACCCAGCCCGTGCCACAGGCGGGCGAACCGCTCTGGGCGTTCCGGCAGCTGGAGGATTTGCGCTATGTCCGCCGCTTCGTCGACTGGTGGATCGACGAGCGGCAGGTGCCCTATGGCGATTTCGGCGGCGGCATTTCCGACGATACCGACCTGACCCAGCAATGGCCCGGGCTCGCGCTGATGGGCATCGAACCGGACAAGATCAACGCGTCGCTGCGCGCGCTGTCCGACGCCGTCTTCGCCAACGGCATGCGCACCAATGGGCTGGGCACCATCACCACCGACGAGCTCCATGCCTATGAGGAAGGCCTGAACTCGGATGCCGAGCGGCTGTACCTCAACTGGGGCGAGCCCAAGGCGGTCGAGCGGCTGATGGAGACCACGCGTGCGCTCCAGGGCGTGATCCTGAAGAACCCGGCGGGGCACCTGCACTTCGCTTCGAACTGGTATGGCGGGCGCAAGATGTACCGCGATGCGGCCTGGGCCTGGCAGAAGCCGTACAGCTTCACCGTGATGCATGCGCCGATCCTGATCGGGCTGTACAACGGCAATGCGCAGGCACGCGGGCTGGTCACCGGCGCGATGGACGGGTGGCTGGCGCATGGCCGCCAGGATGCGAGCGGCGGCTGGAGCTTCCCCAACGAGATCAACTGGGGCACCGATGCCGAGCGCGTCGGCGACGGCGGCGGCATCACCACGCCGCTGCAGAGCGCCTGGAGCGCATGGCGCTTCACCGGCGACGCGAAGTATCTTCGCCCGATCGAGGCGCGGATTGCCAAGAGCGGCGCCGCGACCCTGGCCGAGTTCAACGAGAACGCCTTCACGGCGCTTCCGGGCGGCGCGAAGCTGCAGGCCGACATCGTCGCCGCGGCAAAGGCCGATCCCTTCTCGCTCTACGCCCGCTGGGACGCCACCGGCGACATGAGGCCGCTCGAACGGCTCCATGCCGAGGCGATCGCGGACAAGGCGCAGCACGAATATTTGTATACCGAGGGCCATTGGTGGTCGGACCGCGTCGAGCAGCCCAACGAGATCCTGCAGCGCGAGCGGCTGGGCGGCATCGCGCTCCGCCGCAACCAGACCTGGCCGGGCAACAGCGTCTCCTGGCGCTTCGCTGAGGCTGGGGCGGGCGAGCAGGTCGCCATCCTGGTGCCCGGCGCGACGCCCGATCGCTTCCGAGTCATCGCCTATAACCGCACCGATCGGCCACAACGGGCGACAATGACCGCGTGGAACGTCACTGCGGGCAGCTGGACGATGCAGCGCTTGACAAGCAGCGACGGCGGCACGACCCTGGTTGCGGACGGCGGGACTGCGACCCTGCCGCTCGAGCGCAGCCTCGGCACCGACCTCGTCTTCGCGCCGCATACCACCACGATCTTTGACTTCGTGCTGGCAGCCCCGACCACGCCGGTGGAGCAGCGGCCGGACCTCGGCATCGGCGTCGACGATGTGGTGCGCACGGCCAAGGGTTTCGCGGTAACGGTGCACAGCCTAGGCGCGCAACCCGCCCCCGGCGGTACACTCACGCTACGCGCGGCCAATGGTGCGGTGCTGGGGACGGCCGCGATACCGCCCATCGATGCGCCTACCGATCTGCGACCGCGCACAGCCGTCGTGCGGATCGCGGCACCGAAGCAGCAGGCGGCGAGTGTCGAGGTCGCGCTGCCGCACAACGCGCCGGAGATCACCCGCCTCAACAACCGCGTTGTCCTGACGGCTTTGCAATGATGCTGTCGCGGCGTCATGTGCTCGCGGGCGCAGGCGCGTTGGCGATCGCGCCCGTACCGGTGCGCGCTGCCGCCGACGCGGACATCCGCCACGCGCTGGACGAAGCGGCGACCCTGCCGCCCGATCGCGCTCTGGCCCTGCTCGCCCCGATAGCAGCGAGGGGTGCGTCCCTCGGCAGCCGCCTAGACCTAGACGCCGGGCGCGCGGGCTCGCGGATCGATGTCGCGCTGGGGGCGCCGACAACGGGTGCGCAGCGCTTCGGGCTTCTCGTGCAGCGGATCACTGGCGATGACGCCGCATTGGAACAGGTGGAGCGCGACCTGCATCGGGCCCACCGCGCGCTAACGGCGCGGGCGACCGCCATCGCCGACCGGCTCGGTCTCCCCGGCACCACGCTCGGCGCACGCTTTGAGAGACTATGGCGCGACCCGCGCTACCTGTTTCCGGACGACCCCGACGGTCGCGCCGCCGCTACGGACCAGATGCGGGCAACGCTTGCCGCCATTCAGCCTCGCCTCCCGCGACTTGTCGGCACGCTCCCGCCGGAGTGCCGCCATGTCGAGGTCCGCGCCCTTAGCGCCGAGGAGATCGCCGCCGGCAAAGGCGGCTACCGCATGCTCCCGGGCCCGGCCGCGTCCGGCAGCTATGTGGTGGACCTGAAGGACATCCGCCGCAGGCCCAGCTTCTCACTGCCGAGCGTCGTTGCGCACGAGCTGCTGCCGGGCCACATGGCGCAGCTGCCGCTGGAAGCGCTTGCCCGGCCGCATCCGCTGCGGCTTCGCTACGCGGCCGCCTTCCCGGAAGGCTGGGGAAGCTATGCCGAAATGCTGATGGCCGAGGACGGGCTGTTCGCGGAGCCACATGCGCTGCTGGGCCACCTCCACTGGATGCTCTTCCGAATCTGTCGCGGCCTTGCCGACATCGCGCTCCATGTGCGTGGTGCCAGTATCGATCAGGCGCTGACCTCGACGCGGACGGCAATGGGCGAACCCGTCTATTTCGCCCCCTTCGCGGCAGACCTCGCCCGGACGGCGCAGGAGCCGGCGATACGCGCTGCGGAAGCATGGCTGCCGCTCCGTCTCCGCGCGCTGCGTCCGCACGATCGACGCTCCTGGCCGCGCTTCCACGCGATGCTGCTACGAACGGGGCGCCGCAGAACCGAGCAATGTCGATGATCGGTGTTCGCCGTGCCATGCCCTCGCTGCAGATCTGACAACGGGTCCGTCGGAGGCCGGGCCAGCCCCGATCATGGCTGGCCCGGGGCCAGCATCGCCCTGGCCGCCTCGGCAAAGGCTGCGCAATCCTGCTGTGCCGAAGGCAGCGCCTGTCGGAAATGGACAAAGCCGTGGATCATCCCGGCCGCTTCGATGCGGTGGACCGGAGCGCCGGCGCGCTCGGCACGATCGGCATAGGCGCGGGCCGCGTCGCGGAGCGGATCGAGGCCCGCGGTGTGGACGAGCAACGGCACCGGCGGGACCGGGCCGTAGACGCAATCGTGGCGGGGATCGCCGCTGGGCGCCCGATATTGGGCGTCGAACCAGGCCATGTCCTCCGCTGCGAGAAAATAGCCGTTGCCGAAGGCCCGGTGCGACGGCCAGTCGGTACCGCCGCCGACATAGGGGTAGAGTGCCCAGCATGCCTGCACGGGTATCGCGACCGGGCGCAGCGCCAGCTGCTGGGAAGTGACGATCGCCAGATTGCCCCCGGCGCTATCGCCGCACGGGATCAGGCCGGTCACCCGGAAGCCGAACACGTCCGACGCACCGGCAATCCAGCGCGCCGCAGCCTCGGCATCGTCGACCGCCGCCGGGAAGGGGTGCTCGGGCGCGAGGCGATAGTCGATCGCCAGCACCGGCAGGTCCAGCGTGTCGGCGAGCCAGGTGCAGAAGCTGTGATGGGTGCCGAGATCACCGATCACGAAGCCGCCGCCATGGAAGAACAGCACCAGCGGGCCCGACATCCGGTCGAGCCGGCGATCATAGAGACGGGCGGCGAGCGGACCGGCAGGGCCCGGCACGCTCCAGTCCTGCACGCGCGCGAGCGGCAGTGGCGGCAGATCGGCGACCGCACAGTTCGCCCGCATCATCAGCCGCGCGGCCTCGATCGGCACGGCCGAGAGCGGGGGCGCCGCATTTTCCGAGAGATAGGCGAGAAAGGCGGCGACGTCGGGTCGCGGCGTGGCGTCCGTCATGCAGTCGGCTCCATCAGCAATACCGGCTTGATGACCGCCCCGGTTTCGGAATCGTGGACCGCCTGGTCGATGGCGGCGAACGGATAGGTGCGCACCAGCTTTTCCAGCGGCAGCCAGCCGGCGCGGTAATGCGCAATCAGTTCGGGGAGGAAGCGCTGCGGATCGATGCCGCCTTCCACCACGCCGATGATCCTGCGCCCGACACTCATGATCGCGGCAGCGTCGATGGCGAGCTTGGGCTCGGGAGGATAGGCACCGACCAGCGCCAGCGTCCCGCGCGGGGCGAGCAGGTCGATCGCCGGCCCCAGCAACGCCGGCACGCCAGTCGTATCGACGATATGGTCGAACGGGCCCGACATCGCTTCCAGGCCGGTGGCGATGTCGGTCGCCCCCAGTTCGCGGCCGAGCTCCAGGCGATGCACGTGGCGGTCGAGCAGCGCGATCCGAGCGGCACCGGCAATCGCTGCGGCCATCACCGCGGCCAGCCCCACCGCACCCGCGCCGAAGATGGCGATAGACTGGCCCGCTTCCACCTTCAACGTTTCCAGCACCGTGCCCGCACCGGTCTGGATGCCGCAACCGAGCGGCGCAAGCAGGTGCAGCGGCAGGTCGGCATCCACCTTCACCACGTTGCGCGGATGGGCGAGCGCATGGGTGGCGAAGGCGGATTGGCCGAAGATGTTGCTGCCGATCCGGTCCTCGCCGCGCCAGAGTCCGCCCTGGTCCGGTCCCAGCGTGCCGAGGAAGTTGCGCGGGAAGAATTCGGGGCAATAGCCGGGCTGGTGGTCGTGGCAGGCCGGGCAGGCGCCGCAGCTGTCGAAGCTGAGCAGCACATGGTCGCCGGGGGCGAGCCCGGTCACTCCCGGTCCCACCGCCGCGACCACCCCCGCGCCCTCATGGCCGAACACTGCGGGGAACGGCACCGGCAATGCGCCGTCGCGCATCACCATGTCGGTGTGGCACACGCCGCAGGCGACGATCCGCACCAGCACCTGACCGGGCCCGGGCGCATCGATCCGGAGCGTCTCGATGGTGAAGGTGCCGCCGGCCGCCTCGGTGACGGCTGCCTGGATGTCCATGGATATGCTCCCGTCAGAACTTGAAGCCGAAGCGCGCATACCATTCGCGCGGGCGGTTATAGGTGCCGAAGAAGGTGCCGTCGGCGATGTTGGAGCCGCCGGAGGTGAGGTAGCGATTGTCCGTCAGATTGGTGCCGCCCATGGTGAGCGTCCAATGGTCGTTCGGCGCCTGATAGGCGATGCTGGCATTGACCAGATCGATCGCGCCGCGCCGCAGGATGAAGGTGCGCTGGGTATCGTTCCACACGCTGCTGACATGGCTCCAGTCGGCAAGGAAGATCAGCGATGCGCCATTGCCGATCCGCGTCTCGTAGCGCGGCGCGATGTTGGTCTTCCAGTTCGGCGTCTTGGGCAGCGAGGCGCCGACCACGGTGCCGGCCTGGAACTGGTTGGGACCGCCCACCGCCGCTGCGGCGGGCGAGACGCTGGTGTAATAGGCATCGATATAGCCGAGCGAGGCATTGATGGTGAGGCCGCGCACCGGCGCCGCGATCGCCTCCAGTTCGAAGCCGCGGATCCGGGCATTGCCGGCATTGGCGATGGTCGGCGAGGTGCCGATCTGGATGTTGAGCTGGATGCCCTTGTACTCGGTGTTGAAGGCGGCGGCGTTGAGCTGGAGCTTGCGATCGAGCAGCGTCGACTTGACGCCGATCTCGGTCGTCGTCGCGGTTTCCTCGTTGAAGTCGGGCGCGACATTGCCCTGCGGGTTGGTGAGGCGCGTGGTCCAGCCGCCGGTCTTGTAGCCGCGCGACCAGCTGCCATAGACCATCACATCGTCGTTCGGGTGCAGCTGCAGGCCGAATTTGGGCGAGAAATCGCTGAACTTTTTGCGGTTCACCCCCGGCACATAGACGCGCACCGGATTGCTCAGATCGGGATAGCCCAGCCCGGTCTGGCAGGTCACCGGCGCGAGCGGAAACGGGCCGTTCGGCGTGATGTTGCCATTGGCATCCGAACAGCCGAACAGCTTGTAGTTGAAGCCGTTCAGTTCCTGCTGGCCGCCCTCGAAGCGCTTCTTCTCGTTGGTGTAGCGCCCGCCGATGGTGAGGCCGAGCCATTCGGTGGGGCGATAGTCGATCTGGCCGAACGCGGCATAGTTGGCGGTCTCCAGCCGGTTGGGACCGTCCACCTGGACCTGACCCTCGGCGAAGGTGACGTAATCGTGGAGATTGCCGGCTTCCTTGAAATAATAGCCGCCGAGCACGTAGTTCAGCTTGTTGTCGAGCGCCTTGCCGAGCAGCTGCACTTCCTGGCTGAACTGCCACTGGTGCATGGTGAAGCTGAGCTGCAGGAAATTGAGCGGCGAGCCATCGGCATCGAGCCCGGCGGCCCAGTCGAGCTGACGATAGGCGGTGATCGACTTGAGCGCGATGGTGTCGCTCAGGTCATAGTCGATGACGCCGGAAAAGCCCCAGTTCTTGAGGTCCGAGAAGCTGTTGCCGGTCGCATAGCTCTTGTCCGGATCGGCGAGGACATAGCGGCTGTCCCAGGGCAGGCGGTTGTTGGCCGGGTTGCCGTCGACGTTGACGCCGGCATAGCTCGGCACCTGGAAGCGCGGGTTGAACTGCGTGCCGGAGGTGCCGCACAGCGCCTGCGCCCCCCGCGCCGCGATCTGCGCCGAGCTTGCCCCGATGCAGAAATTGTAGAGCCCGGCAAAGTTGAACCCGGTGGTGCCGGTAGGGTCGAAGGCGGTGCCGGGCACATTAGTGGTGCCGGCGAAATTGCCTGGGACGTTCTCCGCGGTACCCAGCAGCTTGTTGGCGCTGGTGCCCTTGTCGCGGCTGTAATCGCCGGAGACGGTGAGGCTGAGCGGTCCGCCGTTCGACCATTTGGCCTTGCCGCGCAGGTTCCAGTTGTCGTTGCCGCCTTCGCGTGGGGAATTGCCGTATCCCGCGGCGGAGAAGGCGGTGTAGGACGGCGTGTTGTTGGCGCGCTGGTCCGGATAGGGGATGCGCTGGAGGAAACCGTCGCGCGACTGCACCCCGAAGCTGAGGATCGTGCCCAACTCGCTGGTGATCGGAATGTCGACCGCACCACGCACACCCAGCCGCTTGTAGCTGCCGGTCGTCACGTCGCCCTGGACGCGAAAGTCCTTGCCGGGATCGCGGGTGACGATCGAGATCGCGCCGCCGATCGTGTTGCGGCCGAACAGCGTACCCTGCGGGCCCTTCAGTACCTCGACACGGGCGACGTCCATCAGGTCCTGGTTCGCACCCACCGTACGCGCGAGATAGACGCCGTCGAGATAGAGGCCGACTCCGGGATCGATGTTGAAGGCGAAATCGTCGGAGCCGATGCCGCGGATATAGGCGGAGAGCACCGCGGGCGAGCCCGAGAAGGGCGTACCGGCATCGAGATTGACGTTCGGCGCGATCGCGGAAAGCTGGGCAACGCTGCCGACCGCGCGCTCCTGCAGGGTCTGGGTGCCGAAGGCGGAGATGGCGATCGGCACGTCTTGGACATTTTCCGCGCGCTTCTGCGCGGTGACGACGATTTCGGCGATGCCGCCATCCTGTGCCTTGGCTTCCGGCTGCGCAGGCTGTTCGGTGGTTTGAGCCCAGACAGGTGCCGCCCATGCCGCCGAAGCAAGCAGGGCCGTGGCGAGACCAATGCGCATTTTCCTCTCCTGATGACACGCCTTTGCGGCGCTTATCGGGGAAGGCTAGCGCGCGGTTGGGACCCCGTCTTGGACGGGGGCGCACCGCGATCAGGACGGACGCGCACCCCGGGACCGCCAATCGCGCGGGCTGGTGGCGAAGCGCCGACGGAAGCAGCGGCTGAAAAAGGCCGCGTCGTTGAAGCCGAGCGAAAAGGCGATATCGGTCACGCTGCGGCCCGGCTCCGCCACCAGCAGTTCCGCCGCGCGGGTCAGCCGGCGATCGGTGACAAAGGCAGTAGGCGTAAGGCCGGTTTCGCGCAGGAACGCCTTCTGCACCGCGCGCGGACTGAGCCCGGTCGCGGCGCATAGCGTAGCAGTGCCGAGTTCCGGATCGCCGAGATGGCGCAGCGCATAGGCTACCGGCGTTTCCGTTCCCGCCGGCGCTATGGGCGCGCTGCGCTGCTGGCGGCAGACCAGTCGCGTCGCATCGACCAGCAGGTTGCCGACGCCCACGCCGTCGTCGACATCGCCGAGCATCGCGCGCTGGTCCCACAGGCCAAGCAGCATGTGGTTGAGGAAGGCGACATGCGGCTCCTGCGCCGGCAACAGCCGGCCGTGCAGCGCGCCGATCCCGATATCGTCGCCCAGCAGCGCGGCGGGCACCTGCAGGATCAGGCACTCGTTCGCGTCCGATATGTCGATCGCATAGGGCCGGCTGTCGTCGGCGATCAGCAAGTCGCCCATGCCGCCGGAGGCCGCGGTGTCGCCGTGCAGCATCGTCAGCCGCCCGCGCCGCTGGAGATGGAGCAGCAGATTGTGCCCGTCGCGATTGCCTTCGCGCCGCACCTGCGCCCGCGCACTCCGCGCACGCGCCAGGCCCACCGGTCCCAGGTGCCATCGGGCAAGATCGGCGCGGATGCCTTCGGGGGCGATCGCGGTCATGCCCGGAAAGGCTTCGGCGACGACGTCGCGCCAGAAGAGGTGCCGCCGCTGGGGCGGCACCGCCTGGGTGGTGAAATGTTCGACCGCGCTCAGGCGGCCGGCTCCAGTTCGACCGAATTGACGATATGCGCCTGGGTATATTCGTGCAGCCCCGCCTGGCCGAGCTCGCCGCCCAGACCCGATTGCTTCGATCCGCGGAACGGGATGCGCGGATCGATGGCGAGATGCTGGTTCACCCACACCGTGCCGCTGTCGATCTTCATCGCCACTTCCGTCGCGCGCGCCACGTCGCGGCCCCAGATCGTGCCGCCCAGGCCATAATCGGAATCATTGGCGCGGGCGATCACCTCCTCGATGTCGCGGTACTTTAGCACCGGCAGCACCGGGCCGAACTGCTCCTCGCGGACCAGCGGCGCATCGTCGTCGAGGTCGCGGACGATTGTCGGCGGGATGAAATAGCCCGGCCGATCGAGCGCGTCGCCGCCGGCCAGCACCGTGCCGCGCTGCTTGGCATCCTCGATCAGCGCCTTGACCTTCTCGAACTGCATCGCGTTCTGCACGGGGCCGACCTTGGCACCCTGCTTGGCGCCGTCGTCGACCACGGTATTGCGCGCCAGCTCGGCAATCTCCTCGCAGAATTCCTCGTACATGCCCTCGGGCACATAGGCGCGCTTCACCGCCACGCAGATCTGCCCGGCATTGTACATCGCACCCTGGAAGACCTTCTTGGCCGCCAGTGCGGGCTCGACATCGTCGAGCACGATCGCGGCGTCGTTGCCGCCCAGCTCCAGCGTCACCCGCTTTACGCCATCGGCGGCACTGGCCATCACCTTCTTGCCGGTCGCGGTCGACCCGGTGAAGGCGACCTTGGCGACATCGGGATGGGTGGTGAGCAGCGCGCCCAGGTCGTTCTGGTCACAGACGATGTTGATCACGCCCGGCGGCAGCAGCTCGGCGAAGATCTCGCCCATCAGCAGCGTGGTGAGCGGCGTGGTCGGCGCGGGCTTGAGCACCATGGTGTTGCCAGCGACCAGCGCCGGACCGATCTTGTTGGCCGCGAGGATCATCGGGAAGTTCCACGGCGTGATCGCCGCGACGACGCCCAGCGGGGTGCGATGCTCGACGACGCGGTTGCCCCCCTCGTCGCGCAGCACCTTGGTTTCCGGGCGCATCTGGGTGAAGGCGCGCAGCGTGAACACGGTGCCCATCACCTCGCCGGTGGCCTGGTCGAGCGGCTTGCCCTGCTCGGTGGTGAGCAGGCTGGCGAACTCGCTCAGCCGCTCCTGCAGCCGCGCGGCGACGGCCTCGACCTTGGCCGCGCGCTCCTCGATCGGCGTCGCGGCCCAGGCCGGGAAAGCAGCCTTGGCGGCGGCGACCGCGGCGTTCAGCTGATCGGCGTCTGCCTTGGGGCAGCGCGCGAACGGCTCGGCGGTGGCGGGATTGATGACGTCGAACTGCGATGCGCCGTCGACGGCTTCGCCATTGATCAACAGCTTGAAGGTGCGTTCCAAGGCCAATCTCCTAAAACAGGCCGCGACTCGCCGCGGCGGATCTTCTATTTTGCGAAAATGTATCCCAGGCATACCGACCGGACAAGATGACCCACGCCGCTTCCCAGGACGACGAACTCGACACGCTGATCGGTTATCAGCTGCAGATGGCGCGCTTGCGGCTGATGGAGGCGGCGCACGCCGCGCTGGAGCCGTACGGCATCTCCCCTGCCCGTGTGACGGCGCTGGCGCTGATCCGGGCGCAGCCGGGGCTGGACCAGTCGGCGCTGGGCCGGGCACTGTCGATTAACCGAGCCAGCGCGATGAAGCTGGTCAACCTGCTGGTCGAGCGCGGGCTCGTCGAGCGCCGGCCGGGGCGGGATCTGCGCAGCCATGCGCTGCACCTTACTCACGAGGGCGAGACGCAGCTGCCGGAGATGGTCGCGCGGCTGCGCGAATCCGAAGGTCCGGTGCTTGCCGATCTGACGGAACCGGAACGGGCGACCCTGCTTCAACTGCTGCACCGCATCCACGCGCCGTTCAGCCGCGATTGAGGTCATAGGCGCCGAGCCCGGGCTTGTAGCTTTTCTCGTCGATGAACTGGCGGATGCCTTCCTTGCGGCCCTCGCTCTTGTCGTGGAAATTGGCCGCTTCCTGCATCCGCACGAGATAGTCCTCGGCCTCGTCATAGGTGAGGGTACCGACCCGGCGGACCGCATCCTTGGCGAACTTCAGCGCTACGGGATTCTTTTTGAGCAGCAGCTCGGCGATCTCGCGGGTGCGCGCCTCCAGCCGTTCGAGCGGCACGCTTTCGTTGACCAGCCGGCAGGCCGCGGCCTGCTTGCCGTCGATCAGCTCGCCGGTGAGCGTCAGCCACATCGCGTCGCGCATCGGCAGCAGGTCGACCACCACCTTGGTCACGCCACCCCCGGGCAGGATGCCCCAGTTGATCTCGGAGAGGCCGAACTGCGCCTCGTCCGCCGCCACCGCCAGATCGCAGGCGAAGAGCGGACCGAAGCCGCCGCCGAAGCACCAGCCATTGACCATCGCGATGGTCGGCTTCTGGAACCAGCGCAGCCGGCGGAACCAGCCATAGCTTTCGCGCTGCGACTTGCGGATGCCGCCCAGCCCCTGCGCCTCGGTCTCGCGGAAATATTCCTTGAGGTCCATGCCCGCCGACCACGCACTCCCCTCGCCGCCCAGCACCAGCACGCCGACGTCGTCGCGATATTCCAGTTCGTCGAACACCTCCGCCATGCGGCGGTTGAGCGCTGGATTCATCGCGTTGCGCTTGTCCGGCCGAGCGAAATAGACCCAGGCGATACGGTCCTCGACGCGATAGGAGACGCCGTCCTTGCTGATCATGGCAAACTCTCCGTCCATTGTCATTGACTGTATGCTTGGCATACAAAATGGCATTCGCAAAGAGCCTGATGCCGATTTGCGTGCGACGGGAGGTGGTTGCGAATAAGCCTTGGACGAATCAGGCTTTTATCGCGGCTTCGGCAGCGACACGCGGGCAGATGCATCGGTGGCCGAGCGCCTGCGGGGGCGCATCTTCGCCTTTTTCGGCGCCGACTCGAGAGCCGGGATGACAGGCGCATGACAGGATTTCAGGAAAGCCGCGTTCCGCGGATCGTCGGCTCAGCGTACCGGCAATGGGGCAGCCCGCCTCTCGCTCGCGCACGGCGCTTCCCCGCCCTTGCGCGTTTCCTTTGTGTTGATCCGGGGTACGATCTGCACCGTTGAGACCGGATCGGTCTTCCGTCGCGGGATGAAGCCGCGACGCATGCGTTCCCCCGGAGACGGATCTCCGGGGGAACGCCGCACTAGATTACAGGCGCAGCGAGACGCCCGCGACCAGCTGGCGGCCCAGCAGGTCGTAGCCCATGATCGTGTTGCCGCGCAGCAGGCCGATGCGGCTGCGGCTGTCGGGCACGATCGGCGGGTCGCGGTCGAAGATGTTGTTCGCCGCGAGGCGGAAGGTCATGCGCTTGTTGATGTCGAAGGTCAGCGCCAGGTCGAACCAGTCATAGGCCTTGATGCCCGGATAGGCATCGCGCTTGTCGGCTTCGGGCAGCGCCGGAATACCGGTGCTGGCGGGCGCGTAGACCGTCCGCGGCATGGCGCTGCGGTGCCGCCAGTTGAGCGACACGCTGGCGATGCGGCCCGGCGCCGTCCAGGTGGTGCGGAACTGGTGCGCCCAGGTGGGCATGCTCTCGCCGCAACCGCTATCGAAATAGCCGGTGCAGTCGCGCGGCGTGATGTCCGGCGCGCCCTGGCTGCCGACGAGCGTCATCAGCGTGCCGTTGAAGCTCATGTCGAGCGCACCGACGTTGCCCAGGCCGACATTGTACTGGCCCTGGAAATCCCAGCCATGCGACTTGGACTTGTAGCCATTGGTCGAGCCGCGCGACACCCAGCCGGCCGACGGGTTGCTGGCCGGCGAGCTGGACAGCGTGCCGTCCGGATTGCGCTTGATGCCGCGGCAATAATAATCATTGCCGGTAGCGAGGCAGCCGTTGATCCAGTCGAGCGGATTGAAGAACTCGAGCTGGTCCTGAAGGTCGATCAGCCAGCGATCGACCGACACCGTCAGGCCGGGCACGAAGCGCGGACGCAGGACGACTCCGAACGTCTTGCCATAGGCGGTTTCGGGGCGCAGCGCGAAGCCACCTTCACGAACGGTGCAGCGATCGTCCGGGCAGATCAGCGTTGCGCTGTTGTACAGGTTGGTTGCGAGGCCGGTACGGGCGCACTGCTGCGGCGACCAGGACGGCGCGACACGCGGGCCGTTCGGGTTGGACGCATTGATCTGCGGGGCGCACGGATCGGCGTAGAAGCCCTGGTTGTACGAGATGTTCGACGCATTCGCCGCCGCGCCGACGCCCGGCGCCGCCTGCGATTTGTTGATCGAAGCGCGGAAGGTGATGTCCTCGATGGGCGCCCAGATGCCCTCGATCTTCCACGTGCCGAACTTGTTGTCCAGGCGGTTGTACTTGGACAGGCGGTAGCCGCCGTTCAGCTGCAGCAGGTGAGTCCAGGACTGACGCTCGACCAGCGGCGCCTGGATTTCGACGTTGCCTTCCAGAATATTCTGGGTGGCGCGGACGTTGGGGCCGCTGCTGTTGTTCTGACGGAAGATATCATTGTAGTCGGTGCGATCCATCTCGTCGCGATATTCGGCGCCGATCGCGATCGCGATGCCCTGCTCGGCGAAGGGCGAGGTGACGCCGTACTTGCCCAGATCGCCGCTCACCGTGCCGACGAACTGCAACAGACGCGGGATGCGCTTGGCGATACCGCCGGTCGCGCCGCCGTACAGATAGTTGTTCAGCGCAGAGTCGTTGTTGAACGGCGCGAAGGCGTTGAACGGCACGCAGGCGGGATCGGTGCCGTTGACGACCGAGCGGCAGGTCGGCCGGCCGTTCACGTTCACCACGTCGAGCGAGCGGTTGACCTTCGTCACACTTGCGAAGGGTTCATCGATCGTATCGAGCTGGGCGCGCGACAGCATGCCGGCGACATCATAGGACCAGACATTGTCCAGCACCCGACCGCGCAAGCCCGCGGTGATGCGGTACCCGGCGTTGATGTATTCCTGGCGAACCAGCGGTTGCGAATCGAAGCGGTAGCGCACGTCGAGCGTTGCGAACTGCCCCGCCACGCCCGCATTCGCGCCGCACAGCGTCTGCCCCTGCGAGGCCGAGAGGAACGGGTTGTCGCAGTTCACCTGGTACGGCGTGGTGCCGAGGGCGCTGTAGGAGAGGACGCGGTTGAGCTGGGTGTTGTACGACTTGTCGCGGTACCACAGTACGTTGCTGTACAGTTCGACGTGATCGTCGAGCTGCGCGGTCAGGAAGCCGCCTGCGTTGACGCGGTGGAACGGCCGCTGGAATGCCCAGTCGTCATATGGATTGGCCGAGCTGCCCGGGCCCCCGCTGTTGATCGGGATGAAGGTGCCATTGCCGTTGGGGTTGTTGACGTACTGCGTACCGCTGGCTCCCCCTGGGATGATCGTGCCGGCGGGCGTGTAGCTGGCTCGCGAGCAGGCGAGCGGCGAAGTGCGGCTGCTGGTGATCACTTCGCAGACCGCGTTCGAACGGTCGCGCAGGCGGACCAGGCTCGACTGGCGGTAATCGGCGAAGGCCGAGATGTTGACCTTGCCGTCGAACAGGTTGGTGCCCGCCGCGATGCTCACATCGGCACGGCCGCCGTCGTTCTTCATGCCGAGCGGCGCGTTGAAGCCGGCGCGCTTTGCCGCCTCGGTCACGGCGCTGCTGCGGTTGTCATGGTTGAAGAAGCTGTAGTTGCCGTCGATGCGGATGCCGGTGAAGTTCTTCTTCATGACGAAGTTGACGACGCCCGCGACGGCGTCCGACCCGTAGACCGACGAGGCGCCGCCGGTGAGCACGTCGATGCGATCGACCAGCGCATTCGGGATGATGCCAACATCGACCGAGTTGGGCAGGCCGATGCGCAGGCCGTCGATCAGCATCAGCGTGCGCTCATAGCCCAGGCTGCGCAGCTTGATGCGCTGGCGACCTTCGGAGTCGCTGAAATTCTGCTCGGAATTGACCTGCACCTGCGGCAGGCGGTTGGTCACTTCCTCGATCGTGGTCGCACCCTGCGCGGCGATCTCGGCGGCGGTGGTGGTAACGATCGGCGCGGCCGAACGGTTGTTCGGGCGCACGATGCGCGTGCCGGTGACGACGATCGGGCCGCCGGCATCCTGGTCGGGTGCGTCGGCCAGCTTGGCCGAAGCGACCGGATCGCCGATCGAGACCGGCGCATTGTCATTGGTCTGTGCGGCGGCAGGCACCGCCATCAACGCGGCCACGCAACAACTGCTGGCCCAAACTCCCCGTAGCATCATGAACAAGTCCCCTCTTGCTGACCATGGGTCCGGGACATCCGGCCGATCGGGACCACCACGCTCCGGGGAGCGCGGCTGCGCAGTGCTCGCGTCTGAGGTCCCAAGCGGCCTTACCGGACTTGGTGTCAAGAAGGTGTCATGCTGGTTTCATCCGGGCAACAAGCAGGTTACCTAAAAAAGCAATTTGATTGCGATATTTCGCCAAGCGTTGCCGAAAGGTTACATTCTGGTTTCCATGCAAACGATTACGGGGCGCCCGCGGGACGCCCCATATCTTCGTCAATGCGCCAAGCGACCATAGGAAGGAGGACGATCCGACGTGGCGGCACCGAAGCGTGAAGGTTTGGCGCCCATGGTGAAGACCAGTTCGCCGCCTTGTGCCAGATCGGCGTGGCCGATCCAGTTGCGGGTCCAGGGCTTGCCGTTCCAGGTTACCGATTGGACATAGGGCCGGTCCGCCGCATTGCCGATCGCTCGGATGCGCAGGGTCCGCCCGCCGCCCAGCTGCATCTCGGCGCGGTCGAACAGCGGCGAGCCGAACACATAGACGCCGCTCACCGGATCGACCGGATAGAAGCCGAGCGCGCTGAGGATGAACCAGGCGCTGGTCTGGCCGCAATCGTCGTTGCCGATCACGCCGTCCGGATCGGCCTTGTACATCTCGTTGCACAGGCGGCGGACCATCGCCTGCGTCTTCCACGGCGCGCCGGCATAGGCGTAGAGATAGGCGACGTGCTGGTTGGGCTCGTTGCCATGGGCATATTGGCCCACGAGGCCGGAGATGTCCGGGGGCGCGTTCCTGGGCAGCGTCGAGGGCGCGGTAAACAGCGCGTCGAGCTTGGCTTCGAACTTCTGGTCCCCGCCGAACAGCTCGATCAGGCCGTACACATCGTGCTGGTTGAGGAAGGTCGCCTGCCAGCCATTGGCCTCGGTATAGTCGCGCTGCTTGTCGGGGTTGTGGCCGAGCTGGATCGGATCATAGTCCTTCCACCAGCTGCCGTCGGCGAAGCGGGGCCGCGCAAAGCCGATCTCGGTGCTGATCACGTTGCGGTAGTTCTGCGCGCGCTTGCGCAGCGCCGCCGCATCGTCGTGCGCGCCGGCCGCTTCGGCGAGCACCGCCATCGCCCAGTCGTCATAGGCATATTCCTGGGTGCGGCTGACCGACTCCCAGATCTTGTCGGCGGGCACATAGCCGAGATCGTAATAGAAACCGCGGCCTAGCGTGCTGTCGATGTCCGGGAAATTGCGGTCGAAGGCGCGCGCGCGGATCTTGGGCCAGGCGGCGGCATAGTCGGCCTGGATGCCCTTGTTGCGCGCTTCCGCCAGCACCGACACGGCGTGCCAGCCGATCATGCACGCGGTTTCGACGCCCTGGAGCGGCCAGACCGGCGGGCCATAGGGGCTCTGCTGCGTCTGGCGGACGAGATCCTGGGTGAAGCGCGTCGCCATGTCCGGGCGGATCAGCGTGAGCAGCGGGTGCAGCGCGCGGTAGGTGTCCCATAGCGAATAGGTGCTGTAGGCAGGCGCGTCGCTCGACGTCTGGTGGACCTGCCGGTCGAGCCCGACATAGCGGCCGTCGCGATCGGTGAAGAGCGTCGGCGAGAGCGAGGCATGGTAGAGCGCGCTGGCCATGATGGTGCGGTGCAAGGGCGTGCCGCCTTCGACGCGGATGCTGCCCAGCTCGCGCGCCCAGGTCCGCGCCGCCGCCGCGCGGGTGGCGTCGAACGCCCAGCCGGGGGCTTCGGCCGCAAGCGCCGCCTTGGCGCCGGCCACGTCGACCGCCGAAATGCCGGTCTTGATCTCGATCGGCTTGGCACCCGCATCGTCGAAGAAGAAGGCGACCTTGAGCCGCTTGCCGGTGACGCCGGTTGCGCCTGCCGGCGCGGGCGTGTCGTCGTCGCCGAAGAACTGCACCCGGCTCGGCTTGCGCGACAGCTGCATCGCGAAGTGGATATGCCGCCCCTTGGCCCAACGATTGACCTTGCGGCTGCCGGTGAGCAGCCCGTCGGGCGAGAGCACGAGCGATGCGTCCTCGACCAGCGTGCCCTTGTCCCAGCTGTCGATGATTGCATGCGCGAAATCAATCAGGATGTGCCCCTCGCCCTTGGGGAAGGTGTAGCGGTGCTGACCGGTACGCTCGGTGACGGTCAGCTCGGCGAGCACGCCCGATTCCAGCCGGACGCGATAATAGCCGGGCTCGGCATGCTCGTCCGAGTAACGCTGGCGATAGCTGCCCTCGGGCTTTTCCAGCGTGCCCGGCGTGAGCTTGAGCGGGCCGCGGCTCGGCACCACCAGCACGTCGAGCATGTCGCCGATGCCGGTGCCCGACAGGTGGGTGTGCGAGAAGCCCATGATCGTGGCATCGTCCTTGTGGTAGCCCGAACAGGCGTCCCAGCGGCTGTTGTCGGTGTCGGGGCCCAGCTGGACCATGCCGAAGGGCAGCGCGGGTCCCGGGAAGGTATGGCCGTGCCCGCCGGTGCCGATGAACAAATCAGGCCGCGCCGCCTCGAAGGCGGCGGACCAGGCGGTGCGCGGCAGCGCGGCGGCGATCGCGGCGGTGCCGCTGCCCAGCAGGAGTTGGCGTCGTGTGGCGATGGTCATCGGCATCGGCTCCGTGGAAGCAAAGGGATTAGTAGGTGCGGGCGAGCAGCGCGGGGCGGCGGCGCTCGAGGTCGAGGATCAGGTCGCCGAACAGCCCGTTGGTCCAGGCGAACCAGGCGCGGGTGAACTTGGCGGGATCGTCCTTGTTGAAGCTTTCGTGCATGAAGCCGGTGCCGCCATGGGTGGTCTTCAGCCAGGTGAGGCACTGGGCGATCACGGCATCGTCGTCGCTGTTCAGCGCATGGGTGATGATCGACATCGGCCAGATCATGTCGAGCCCGATATGCGGCCCGCCGATGCCCTTCGCCGCCTTGCCCTCGAAATAGTATGGGTTGCGATCGCTCCAGGCGAGCGCGGCGGTACGGCGGAACAAGGGATCGTCGCGGCGCGCGGCGTCGATCATCGCCAGGCCCGACAGGCTGGGGACATTGGCATCGTCCATGAAGATCCAGTTGCCGAAGCCGTCGATCTCATAGGCCCAGACCTTGCCGCCCTTGCCGTCCGGCACCAGCGCATGATCGTGCAGCGCCTTCTCGACCTCGTCGGCGAGCGCCTCGGCATCCTTCGCCGCGGCCTCGTCGCCGCGCGTCTCGCGGTGGAGTTGGGCCACCTTGCGCAGCGCCGAGACCGCGAAGAGGTTGGACGGGATCAGGAACGGATAGACGCAGGCATCGTCCGAGGGGCGGAACATCGAGTGGATCAGCCCGATCTTGCGCGTCGGCGCACCGTATCCGCCCATCGGCACGCTGTCGGTCGGCGCGACCGCTTGGCGCTGGAAGTGGTACGGCCCCGGCCCCTCCTTGCGCTGCTGCACGCGGAAGGTGGCGACCGCCAGCTTGGCGCCCTGCGACCAGAGATCGTCGAACGGCGTCTTGTCGCGCGTGTGGGTCCAATAGGCATGGGCGATCCGCATCGTGTAGCAGAGTGAATCGATTTCCCATTTCCGCTCGGCGACGCCCGGCTTCATGTCGGTGACGTCGACCTGCGACCATTCGAGCGACGACTTGGCCTTGGGATCCTTCTCGAACGCATTGGCATAGGGATCGACCAGGATGCAGCGCGCCTGGCGCTGGATCAGCCCGACGAACAGCCGGCGCAGCGCAGGATCCTGCCCCGCGAGATGGACATAGGTCTGCGCCTGGGCCGAGCTGTCGCGCAGCCACATCGCGTTGATGTCGCCGGTGATGATGAAGGTATCCGGTCGACCGTCGAGCGTGCCGATCTCCACCGTGGTGTCGAGCGTGTTGGGGTAGCAATTCTCGAACAGCCAGGCGAGTTCGGGATCGGCGATACGCGCCTTCACCCGCGCGATCTCCGCCTCCACCGCCTTGCTGACGAAGCGGCGCTTGGCCAGCGGCGGGCGCTTGCTGACGAACCCGGCGGCAGCGCGCGCGGCCCCCGGCAGCGCGGCGGCGGCACCCAGTGCCGCGGCACCGGCCATCAGCGAACGTCGATCGAACTGCATGCTAGTCTCCCCCGCGCTCACTTGGGCGCGCTCATCGAGAAGGGCGCATCGGCCTTGCGCGCACCCCAGTTCTTGTTGGGCGTCGGCCCCATCACGAAGCGCAGCGTACCGCCCGCCTGCAGCGCCTCGCGCGACAGCCAGGGCTTGGTGTACGCACGGCCGTTCAGCGTGGCGGACTGGATGTAGACATTCTCGGCGCTGTTGTTGGTCGCCTCGATCGTCAGCACCTTGCCGCCCGGCATGGTGAGCTTCACGCTCCGGAACAGCGGGCTGCCGACCGCATATTGGCCGACCGTCGGCGTCACCGGATAGAAGCCGAGTGCCGAGAAGACATACCAGGCCGAGGTCTGGCCGTTATCCTCGTCGCCCGGATAGCCGTCCGGGGTCGCGGCATAGAGCTTGCGCATCACGTCGCGGACATGGGCCTGCGTCTTCCACGGCGCGCCGGCCCAGTCGTAGAGGTAGATCATGTGCTGGATCGGCTGGTTGCCATGGGCGTACTGGCCCATGTCGACGATCTGCATCTCGCGGATCTCGTGGATCACCTGGCCATAATAGCTGTCGTCGAAGATCGGCGCGGTGGCGAAGACCGAGTCCAGCCGGTCGACAAACTTGGCGTCGCCGCCCATCAGGTCGATCAGGCCCTGCACGTCCTGCATCACCGACCAGCTGTAATGCAGCGCATTGCCCTCGGTGAAGGCATCGCCCCATTTGTACGGATTGAACGGCGTCGCCCACGAGCCGTCCTTGTTGCGGCCGCGCATCCAGCCGCTCTCGGGATCGTAGAGCTTGCGGAAGTTCTGCGCGCGCTCGGCATAGAGGCGGGCATCGTCCTTCTTGCCCAGCGCCGCGGCTAGGCGCGACAGCGAGAAGTCGGCAGTGGCATATTCGAGCGTGCGCGCGGCATTCTCGTTGATGCCGACATCATAGGGCACGTAGCCGAGCTGGTTGTAATATTCGACGCCCTCGCGCCCGACCGCGCCGACGACATTGCCGTTCTTGTCCTTCGGCCGGCCTTGGCTGGTCGTCGCGTTCTTGACCATCGCCTCGTAGAGGGGTTCGATGTCGAAGCCGCGCACGCCGTTCAGATAGGCATCGGCGATCAGGTTCGCCGAGTTGGAGCCGATCATCACGTCGCGATAGCCCGGGCTCGCCCATTCGGGCAGCCAGCCGCCTTCCTTGTAGGTGTTGACCAGCCCCTGCATGATCTCGGCATCGCGCTCGCGATACATCAGCGCGAACCAGGGGAAGACCGCGCGCCACGTGTCCCAGAAGCCGTTGTCGGTATACATCGGGCCGGGATGCACCTGCCCGTCATAGGGGCTGTAGTGGACCTGCTTCCCCTGCCCATCGATCTCGTAGAACATGCGCGGGAACTGCAGCATGCGGTAGAGCGCCGAGTAGAAGGTGCGGCGATTGTCGAGATTGGGATCGGTCACGCGGACGCGGCCGAGCTCCTTCTCCCACGCCGCCTTGGCCTTGGCCTTGGTCTGCTCGAAGCCGTCGCCGCCGATCTCGCTGACGAGGTTGCGCTCGGCCTGTTCGGGGCTGATGAAGGACGAGGCGACCTTCACATGCACCTGCTCGCCTGCGCGCGTCGAGAAGCTCACCACCGCGCCGACATGGTTGCCCTCGCGCTGCGCGTCGGCGGTCAGCTGCCAATTGTCGTCCCAGCTGCGGGTGACCGCGAAGTCATGGTCGAACTCGGCGACGAAATAGTTGCGGAAATTGCCCGGCACACCGCCATGGTTGTTGCGCACCCAGCCGCTGATCCGCCGCCGCGCACGGTCGATCGTCACGCTCGATCCGCCGGCAAAGGCGTCGAGCACGATGTGCGCGTCATCGGCCTTGGGGAAGGTGAAGCGGAACTGCGCCGCCCGCGCGGTGGGTGCGACCTCCGCGGTCACGTCGTAATCAGCGAGGTAGACGCGGTAGCTGTACGGGTGGCTCTCCTCCGCCTTGTGGCTGTACCAGGAGGCGCGCTCGGCCTCGCGGATCCGCACCGGGCCGGTCTCCGCCATCAGCGAGAAGGCGGCATAGTCGTTCATCCACGGGCTGGGCTGGTGAGTCTGCTTGATGCCGTTGATCTTGTTGTCGTGGTACATATAGCCCCAGCCGCTGCCGGGCTTGCCGGTGACCGGCGTCCAGAAGTTCATGCCCCAGGGCACGGCGACCGCGGGATAGGTGTTGCCGTAGGATAGCTCGTAGGTGGAGTCGGTGCCCATCAAGGGGTTCACCAGATCGACCAGCGCCTCGCTGCGATCGGACTGCTGCGCGACGGCAGGCAGCGTGGCGACGCCGGCGAGGAGCGCGAAGGCGGCGGCGCGGAGCGGCTTGGCGGAGAAAAGGGGCACGAGGGTTCCTTTGGCTGGGCGCGGCGTCAATGGGTGCGGGTGCGGCGGAGCGGTTCGGGCGCCACGCCGTCGTTGGTGAGCGTGACCGGCTGGATGGTGCCGTCCGGGTTGAAGGTCATGCGATCGATGGCGAGTTCGCGATGCTCGCCCTGCTGGTCGGTGAGCGGGCGGCGATGATAGGCGATGTACCAGCGATCGGTGCCGGGCACGTTGACCACCGAATGGTGCCCCGCCCCCCGCGCGATCTTCGGATCCTCCTGGAGGATGGTGCCGCGCGGGGTGAACGGGCCCGTCGGGCTCGGTCCGGTCGCATAGGCGACGCGGTAGTCCGAACCCGTCCATTCGCCTTCGGACCACATCAGATAATAGACCCCCTTGCGCTGGATGACGAAGGAGCCCTCAACATAGCCCGGGGGCGTGATCTCCTTCCAGGTCGAACCGTCGGGATAGGGCAGCACGCGGCGCAGGTCCTTGCTCAGCCGCACCACATTGCAGTGCCGCCAGCCGCCATAATAGAGATAGACCTGCCCGTCGGTATCGCGGAACACGAACGGGTCGATCGGCTGCGCGCCATTGTGGAAGCCGCCGATCAGCGGCTTGCCGAGCGCGTCGCGGAACGGCCCGCCGGGCTTGTCGCTGACCGCGAGGCCGATGCCGCCCAGTTCCTTGTCGCTCTGGATGTCGTTGGCGGAGAAGAACATGTAGTAGCGCCCCTGCGCCTCGATCACCGAGGGCGCCCAGATCGCATAGGCCGCCCAGGAAATCCGGGTCACGTCGAGGACGTGGGGGTGCTTGGTCCAGTGGACGAGATCAGGCGAGGAGAAGGCGTTGAAGAAGGTCTGATAGGCGTAGGAGGGCCGCACCGTCTTGCGCTTGCGTGCCTCTTCCTGCGCGGGGGTGAAGCGCCGGCTGCGGTCGGGCACGCCGTCATCGGCGGAATAGGTGGGGTAGATCCAGTATTGGCCGTCGAACACCCGGATCTCGGGATCGGCATACCAGCCGCGCACGATCGGGTTGGACGCGGCGGCGGCGAGCGGCGCCATCAGGGCGAGAAGGGCGAGCGCCCGGCGGAGCTTCGATCGCATGAGCCTCTCCTTGGCCGATCCGCAGCATGAAAAACGGATAAAAAAGGTGGCGGGGCGGCAAGTTGCCGCCCCGCCAGAGGGGGGTTTGATCAGAACTTGTAGGCGAGGCCCAGATAGGCGCGGCGGCCGGTATATTGGTTGCTGATGAACCGCGCGTCGGTGTCGTTGCCGAGATGCGCGCGCTCCTCCGACTTGGTGAGGTTGATCACCGAGGCGGTCAGCTGCAGATTCTCCAGGAAATTGTACGAGGCGTTGAGGTCGACCTGCTCATACGGGTCCGAATAGACATTCAGGCCCGACTGGATGCCGCCGACCCGCGTGCCGCGACGATTATACGAAGCGCGCAGTAGCAGCTTGCTGTTCTCATAGAAGATCGAGCCGTTGATCTGCGTTTTCGAGCTGCCGACAAGCGGCGAATCGCCCACCTTCTTGCCGTCCAGGGTGATCTCGGCGACCGAGGTGTCGTTATAGGTGAAGTTCACCTGCGCACCGAGCCCGAAGGGCAGCGTATGCTGTGCATAGAGCTCGATGCCCTGCGACACGGCGTTCGATCCGTTCGCCTGGGTCGAATATTGCTGCACGGTCACGGTGTTGCCGGCGACGGTGCTCTGCACGTCGAGCACCAGCGGCACGATGAAGTCCGACACGTCCTTGCGGAACAGCGTGCCGCCCAGCACCGATCCGCGGTGGAAATACCATTCCACGCCGACGTCATACTGCCAGGCCTTGAACGGCTTCAGGTTGAAGTTGCCGCCGCTGCCGAACCAGCCGGGCAGTGCGCCGAACTGCTTGCGGTCGTAGACAAACGCGTCCGAGTTGAAGGTCAGCGAGCGGGCGCCGGCAAGATCGCCATAGCCCGGACGCGCGATCACCTTCGATGCCGCACCGCGGATCAGCAGGTTGGGCGTCACGTCCCACGAGATGTTGAAGCTCGGCAGGAAGTCCGTGTAGCTCTTGGACTCGTCGTTTGGGCTGAACACCTTCACTTCGCGCTGGGACTGCGGCAGCACCAGGCAGTTGCCGTCCGGGCCGACCGGCGGGGGCGTGAACGGGTTGCCGTTGGTGTTCTGGCAGTAATCATTCTCGTAATAGATCACGTCGGTCGAGACGCCCGACTGCTTGGTGCTCACCACGCGCAGGCCGAGATTGCCGCGGACGTTGTTCATCTTGAAGTTCGCCTGGGCATAGCCCGCCCAGATCCGCTCCTTGATGTCGTAGCGGTTCTCGGGCTCGGGCACGCGGACCGGGCCGTTATAGGTCTTGTTCAGATAGGCGAGATAGTTGTCCATGTTGAACGCCGGGAAGACGCTCGTCGAGAAGCCGCCGGCGATATTGCCGATCGGCTGGCTCTGGAAGAAGGCGGGCTGGGTCACCGCGGCGCCCGCGGTATCCTGATAGCGCAGCGTGCCCGCCGCATCCGAATACCATTCGAAGCGCCCGGTTTGCCGCTCAACCTTGCCCTCGCGCCACTTCGCGCCGATCTGGATCGAGTCGATGAAGCTGTCGAAGCGGCGGGTCAGGTCGATCTGCGCATATTTCTGCTCGATCGCGCTGTTGGTGTAGCCCGAGCCGGTCGAGCCGAGATCGACCTGCGAGATGCCCTTCATCAGGTTCTGCTGCACGTCGGGCGAGAACTGCATCGCCACCGACTGGTCGGTGAAGCTCCACTGGCTCAGCATGTTGCCGTTGACGCGATTGGCGAGGCCGTCGCCGAGCACCAGCCGCGGCTTGGCCTGGGCGTAGAACTGGAAGGAGGGGCCGCCGGTCGCGCGGGTCTTGCCGCCGGCAAACGACACGGTCAGGCGATCGCGGGTGAAATCGCCGTGCAGGTCATAGGTGTTGGAAACGGTCTTCTGGCGCGCATAATAGCTCTGCATCGCCGGGGTTTCCATGGTGCACGGCGTGTTGCCGGTGCGGCAGGCGGTGCCGTCCGGCGGCACCTGGAAGGTCGCCGAGGTGAGGATCGTCCCGCTCTTGTCGAACTTGCCGCCGGTGAAGAAGTCGCCATAGCCCCATTCGGGAATCTTGATGAGGTTGGAGACGTTGTCGCCGTTGAGCTGGAAGCGGAAATAATTGGCGGTGAGGTTGAAGCCCTCGAACGGCTGCCACTGCGCGGTCGCCTGGATGCCAAGACGCTTGCGCTTTTCGATCAGCACGGTCTCGTCGACCGACTGCGGCGCCCAATAGCCGTTGTAATGCGTGCCACCCTGAGTGGTCACGCCGTCGTTCCAGTAGGAGATGGCGTCGTCATTGGCGAAGGTCTTGCCGTTGACGTCGGTCGCCTGCTTCGGGTTCTTCTCGTCCGTCCACCAGTGCCAGCTCTCGGTGGCGGCGCTGAGCGTGCGGTTGGTGCGCTCCTGATAGGTGGCGCCGAGCAGCAGGCCGAAGGTCTTGGCCTCATTGTGCCAGGAGAGCAGGCCCGAGACGCTGGGCTCGACCTTCTTGGTGACGTCCGAATAGGTGCCTTCGACCTGGACGTTGCCCGACCAGGGCTTGAGGTCGAACGGGCGCCGCGTGTGGTTGATGATCACGCCGCCGACGCCGCCTTCGTCGAGCCGGGCTTCGGACGACTTGAACACCTCGACGCTGCCGATCAGGTTCGCGGGCAGCAGCAGATAGTTGAAGCTGCGCGAGGGATCGCCGGAATCGGCCGAGGCAATAAAGTTGCCGTTGAGCTCGGTCAGCGTCAGGTCGGAGCTGAGGCCGCGGATGCTCACCCGACTGCCTTCGCCGCCGTCGCGCTCGATCACCACGCCGGGCACGCGCTGGAGCGCGTCCGCCACATTCTTGTCGGGGAACTTGCCCACGTCCTCGGCGGTGATCACGTCGACGAACGCATTGGCGTCGCGCTTCCGCGCCAGGCTGGTCTCGATCGAGGCGCGGTAGCCGGTGACGACGATGTCGCCTTCGCTGTCCCCGGGCGCGGCGTTCTGCGGCGCGGAGGTGTTGCCGGCTTGCGGCTGCGTCGTCGCGGCCTGGGCGAAGGCCAGCCCCGGCAGCGCGGCACACAGGCTGGTGCCGAGCATCAGCTGGGCCAGCAACCGCTGACGCGCGAACGTCGACGTACGGAACAGATTACCGTGAGACACGATCCTTCTCCCTCTCTCACCCGAGCGCCCCCAGGCCCCTCGATGGTTCTTTGTGACCGCGATGTCAGATGCGAGCCCGCGGTTGTTGCGGAGAGGTTTCGCAATAGAAAAACAAATTGTCAATTAAATGGAGGCAGTGACTGTGGCATTTCAGCAACGATCGCCAACAAACTGATTTCGTTAGGTAAACGTTGTCAGGCCTGCACTGGCGCATTGTGCCGGGACAGCGTGGAATCGCAAAAATGCTGCGCTACACGGTGACGAGCCTTGACCTTGCGAATTCGTTGCGCGCGCGTGGGTCAGCCGCCCACCAGCCGGTACCCTACACCCGGCTCATTGACGATCAGCTGCGGTCGACCGGGATCCTGCTCCAGCTTCTGCCGGAGATTGCGCACCACGATGCGCAAATAGTCGAGCTGCTGGACATGGGCCGGGCCCCAGACGTCGCGGAGCAGCTGGCCATGGGCGATCACGCGGTCGGGATGGGCCGCCAGCAGCGCCAGCACGCCATATTCCTTGGGGGCCAGATGCACCGCCTCCCCATCCTTGCGCACGCGGCGGTGGAGCAAGTCGATCTCCACGCTGCCCACCACCAGCTGCTCGCGTTCGGCCGATCCAGCGATGCGGTGGCGCAGCGCGGTGCGGAGGCGGGCGAGCAGTTCCTCGGTATCGAACGGCTTGGTGCAGTAATCGTCGGCGCCGAGATCGAGCGCCGCGACCTTCTCGCTCGTCTCGGTGCGGGCCGAGACGACGATCACCGCCGCGCCGCCCGCCTTGGCCTGCTGGATCAGTTCGATGCCGTCGCGGTCGGGCAGGCCGAGGTCGAGCAGCACCGCGTCGGGCTTGTCGATGCCGAAGGCGGCGATCGCCTCGCGCGCCGTCGCGGCCTCGATCACCTGGTGATCTGCGCGGGTAAGCGCCCCGCGCAGCAGCCGCCGGATATGGCTGTCGTCCTCGACGATCAGGACCTTGGTTGCACTCGCCATGGCTCGGCTTAGCGAGCGCCGCCCTGCCGGTCGAGCGCGAGATTGAGCGCGAGGACGTTGATCCGCGGTGCGCCGATCAGCCCGAGCAGCGGCTCCTGCACGTTCGCCTCCACCAGCTGCGCTACGCGATCCGGCGCGATGCCCCGCGCCTTGGCGACGCGCGCGACCTGGAAGCGCGCCGCTTCCGGGCTGATCTCGGGATCGAGGCCCGAACCCGAAGCCTGGAGCAGATCGGCCGGGGCATCGGCACCGAGACGCTTCTGGTCGGCGGTCACCCGGTCGACCAGCTTCTTCGAGGCCGGCCCCAGGTTGGAGCCGCTCGAGGCCAGCGGGTCATAGCCATTGCCCGCCGCCGACGGGCGGCCCTGGAAATAGCGGGGCCCAGCGAAGCTCTGGCCGATCAGCATCGAGCCGCGCAGCTTGCCCGCATCGTCGCGCACCAGCGAGCCATTGGCCTGGGCCGGGAAGAGCAGTTGCCCGGCGCCGGTCACCACCAGCGGATAGACGACCCCCAGCAACGCGGCGAAGATCAGCGTGAACAGGAGCGTGGGCCGGAGGCCGGAAACGAGATCGGAACGCATGGCGATATCCTCCTCAGAAGCGGGTGGAGACGCCCAGATAGACCTGGGCATCGGGGGTGGCCTGGTTCAGGCCGAAATTGGCGCCGAGATCGAGCTGCAGCGTCGGGCGCAGCAGATAGGTCGCGGCGATGTCGGCGGAGGTCTGGGTGACGTAACCGGCAGGATCGAAATTCCGGGCCACCCAGAACTCGCCGATCAGCGTGAACGTCGACGTAACCGCCTTGCCGAGATTGGCGGTGCCGACCAGCTGGGCATGATGGCCATGGCCGTCGCTGTCGGCGAGCACGTCGCCTTCGGGACCGAAGGTGAGCGTAAAGCTCTTGGGCAGTGCGATATTGACCGGCACGATCACCCCGCCCTCGGTCTGGCCATTGCCGATGCCCGTCTTCGCGGTGGGGATCTTCACGAAGGGCAGCAGCGCGATCTGCACCTGGCCCGCCGGATCGGTGAGCCGCTGCTTCAGCCGCAGCGTGAGGTCACCGACGCCGTGGAGCGTCTGCGTGCCTTGCGCGGTGCGGGTGCGGACGGTTTCATAGGGCGCGATGCTCGCCTCGACGTCGGTCGAGCCGGTCAGGCCATATTTGAGCGTCGGGTTGGTGTAGAGGATCGTGTCGACGCGCGTATCGCCGGCATCGGTGCGGGTCCAGTTGCCGAGATCGGTCTCGAGTTGCACCATGCCCTGCGGCACGGTGCAGGCGAAGTTCGACTTGGTCGGGCGGTCGGTGCACAGCGCGGGCGCTGACGGTGCGGCGGCCGCCGGGGCAGCAGGCACGCTGTCCTGCGCGAAGGCCGGAACGGCAACGACGGTGAGCGACGCGAACGAAAGAAAACTACGGAACATTGGGGTTCAAATCCTCAGGCGAGGTGAAGGCCGGCAACGGCCAGATCGATGAGCTTGATGCCGATGAACGGCGCGACCAGGCCGCCCAGGCCGTAGATGGCAAGGTTGCGGGCGAGCAGCTGGCCAGCCCCCATCGGCTTATAGGTCACGCCCTTGAGCGCGAGCGGCACCAGGAACGGGATGATGATCGCGTTGAAGATCACCGCCGACAGGATCGCGCTGGTCGGGCTCGACAGGCCCATCACATTGAGCACGCCGAGGCCGGGATAGAGCGCGACGAACATCGCCGGGATGATCGCGAAATACTTCGCGACGTCGTTGGCAATCGAGAAGGTGGTGAGCGCCCCGCGGGTCATCAGCAGCTGCTTGCCGAGGCCGACCACCTCGATCAGCTTGGTCGGATCGCTGTCGAGATCGACCATGTTGCCCGCCTCGCGCGCCGCCTGGGTGCCGGTGTTCATCGCCACGCCGACATCGGCCTGGGCGAGCGCCGGCGCGTCGTTGGTACCGTCGCCGCACATCGCGACGAGCTTGCCGCCCTGCTGTTCCTGGCGGATCAGCGCGAGCTTGTCCTCGGGCGTCGCTTCCGCAAGGAAGTCGTCCACGCCCGCCTCGGCAGCGATGGCAGCGGCGGTGAGCGGGTTGTCGCCGGTGATCATCACCGTGCGGATGCCCATCCGGCGCAGCTCGGCGAACCGCTCGCGCACCCCGGCCTTGACCACGTCCTTCAGCGCCACCGCGCCGAGCAGGCGGCCGTTGCGGACCACCGCCAGCGGGGTCATGCCGCCGCGCGCAATGCCGTCGGTGATGCGCTTGAGCTCGGCGGCACCGGCAGCATCCGGATCCATCTTGAGGATGGAGTCGACCGCGCCCTTCAGGATAACCGTATCACCCTGGCGGACGCCCGAGCTGCGGGTCTGCGCGGTGAAGGGGATCACTTCGGCATCGGCATCGAGCTTTGCGTCAAACGCGAACTTCTCGCGGCCCAGCGTCACGATCGAGCGGCCCTCGGGCGTCTCGTCGGCGAGGCTGGCGGTAAGCGCAGCTTCGGCCAGCGTGCGTTCTTCCACCCCGGTCAGCGGGTGGAAGGCGCTCGCCTGGCGGTCGCCGATGGTGATGGTGCCGGTCTTGTCGAGCAGCAGCACGTCGACGTCACCCGCCGCCTCCACCGCGCGGCCGGACTTGGCGAGCACGTTGAAGCGCACCAGCCGGTCCATGCCCGCGATGCCGATTGCGGAGAGCAGCGCCGCGATGGTCGTCGGGATCAGCGTGATCAGCAGCGCCGCCAGCACCGCCACCGGGATCGCACCGCCGGCATAGGTGGCGAAGGCCGGGATCGTGCCCACCGCGATCAGGAAGATGATCGTCAGGCCGACGAGCAGGATCGTCAGCGCGATCTCGTTCGGGGTCTTCTGGCGCTCGGCGCCTTCGACCAGCGCGATCATGCGATCGAGGAAGCCCTTGCCGGGATCTTGCGTCACGCGAAGGATGATCTTGTCCGAGATGACGCGCGTGCCGGCGGTGACCGCCGAACGGTCGCCGCCCGCCTCGCGGATCACCGGCGCGCTTTCACCGGTGATCGCGGCCTCGTTGACCGAGGCGACGCCCTCGATGACTTCGCCATCGGCCGGGATCAGGTCGCCGGTCTCGACCAGCACGAGGTCGTCGCGCTCGAGCAGATGCGCCTCGACCTTGCGCCAGGTCTCGCCGACGCCGGTGAGCTTCTTTGCCTCCAGCTCGGACTTGGTCGCGCGCAGCGACGCTGCCTGGGCGCGGCCCCGGCCCTCGGCGAGTGCTTCGGCGAAGGTGCCGAACAGCACGGTGAGCCACAGCCAGACGATCAGCTGGACCTGGAACCCCACCGGCAGCGGCTCGCCGCCGAGCGCGAGCAGCACGGTGAGCAGCAGTGCCGCGACGGCCGTGGTGAACAGGATGGGGTTGCGGATCAGCTCGCGCGGATCGAGCTTGCGGAACGCGTCCCCGATGGCCGGGCCGATCAGCTCGGCCGCGAAGATGGACTTGGGTGCAGACATTGCTTGTCGTCCTCAGAAGAGCTGGCCGCGGAGCAGCGTGACGTGATCGGCGATCGGCCCCAGCGCCAGGCTCGGCAGGAAGGTGAGCCCGCCCAGGATCAGGATGATGCCGACGAGCAGCCCCACCCACAGCGGTCCGGTGGTCGGGAAGGCGCCGACGCCGCCGGCGACCTGCTTCTTGGCGGCGAGGCTGCCGGCGATCGCCAGCACCGGCACGATCACGAAGAAGCGGCCGAGCCACATCGCGATGCCGAGCATGGCGTTGTAGAAAGGCGTGTTCGCCGAGAGACCCGCAAAGGCCGAGCCGTTGTTGCCGGTCGCGGAGGTGAAGGCGTAGAGGATCTCCGAGAAGCCGTGCGGGCCGTTATTGGCGATGCCCGCAAGCCCGGCCGGCAGCACCGAGGCCAGCGCAGCGCCGCCCAGGATGCACAGCGGCAGCACGGCCACCGCGAGCACCGCCAGCTTCACTTCGCGCGCCTCGATCTTCTTGCCGACATATTCGGGCGTGCGCCCCACCATCAGCCCGGCGACGAACACCGAGAGGATGGCGAACAGCAGGAAGCCGTAGATGCCGGCACCGACGCCGCCGACAACGATCTCGCCAAGCTGGATGTTGAACAGCGGAATCAGGCCACCCAGCGCGGTGAAGCTGTCATGCATCGCATTGACCGCGCCGCACGAAGCCGCTGTGGTGACGACCGCGAACAGCGCGCTGCCGACCACGCCGAAGCGGGTTTCCTTGCCCTCCAGATTGCCGCCGGCGACATGGAGCGCGTGGAGCGCCGGGTTTCCGGCGGATTCCGCCGCATAGGTCACCGCGATGCCGCCGAGGAACAGCACCGCCATCGCGGCGAGGATCGCCCAGCCCTGGCGGGTGTCGCCCACCGCCTTGCCGAAGGTCCAGGTAAGGCCGACGCCGACGAGGAAGATCGACAGCATCTGCACCAGGTTGGTCAGCGCGGTCGGGTTCTCGAACGGATGCGCCGAGTTGGCGTTGAAGAAGCCGCCCCCATTGGTGCCGAGCATCTTGATCGCCTCCTGGCTGGCGACGGGGCCGAGCACGATCGTCTGGCGCGCGCCTTCCAGCGTGGTCGCGTCGACGCTGCTCGCCAGCGTCTGCGGCACGCCGCTGGCCACGAGGAACAGCGCATAGACAAGGCAGATCGGCAGCAGCAGGTAGAGGACGACGCGGGTGAAGTCGGCCCAGAAATTGCCGATGCCGCGCGACTCCTTCCGCGCGAAACCGCGGAAAAGCGCGAAGGCGATGGCGATGCCGGTCGCAGCGGACGTGAAGTTGTGAACCGCCAGCCCCAGCGCCTGCGACAGGTTGGAAAGCGTCGATTCGCCCGCATAGCCCTGCCAGTTGGTGTTGGTGGCAAAGCTGATCGCGGTGTTGAACGCGCCGTCGGCGCCCATGCCGGCGAGCCCGCGCGGGTTCCACGGCAGCACCGCCTGCAGGCGCAGCACCGCATAGGTGAGCACCGCGAGCGCAAGGTTGAACAGGATCAGGTGCAGCGCATAGGCGCGCCAGCCCTGCTCGGCGTTCGGATCGATGCCGCTGATGCGGTAGATGCCGCGCTCGACGGGGCCGAGGACGCGGTGGAGCGGGGTGCGGCGGCCTTCGTACAGCGCGAAGAGCCACAGCCCCATCGGCTTGGCGGCGGCAGCGAGGATGGCGACGAACAGGGCAATGAAGCCCCAGCCTTGAACTGTCATGCGGCTCTCCTCAGAAACGCTCGGGCCGCAGCAGCACCGCGACTAGGTAGAGGAGGAGCGCGACTGCGGTCGCGCCGGCGAGCATCAGGTGCAGGCCCATCGCTCAGGCCTTCACGCACAGCTGGACGAAGGCCAGCGTAAGCAGGAAAAGCCCGCCGAGCGCGGCGAGCCAGAGAATGTCGGACATGGGGTTGGCCCTTGTTGCGTGCCGCCGGGTGGCGGCCTTGGGCGCGATCTAGGTCTGGTGAGCGTTAAGCTTCGACGGCGAATGCCGGGCGGCGGCATTAAGAATCCATATAGTCGGGCGGCGGGGCGTGGCGTTCGGCTGCGGGTTCGGCGTATCGAGGGCTTCTCGGCATTGAACAGGGTAATCGCTGATGGATTGCGGGTCGGCGCCTGCCACACACCACCGTCATTCCCGCGAAGGCGGGAATCCATTGCCCTGTGCGCTGGGGGCAGGAACCGCCGCATCAGCGCGAATGGATCCCCGCCTTCGCGGGGATGACGGCTTGGAGGCTAGTGCCCGCACTCCAAGCCACTGGGAAAACGCAACCCGCGAGAGGCTCGCCCATTGAACGATCGCCCCAACCCCGATGCGCTGCTGCGCGAAGCCCGGCGCGAGGCGCGCGGGCGGCTGAAGATCTTCCTCGGTGCGGCCCCCGGCGTGGGCAAGACCTTCGAGATGCTGCGCGGGGGCGCCGAGCGGCTGCGCGCCGGCAAGGACGTCGTTGTAGGTGTTGTCGAGACGCATGGCCGCGCCGAGACCGAGGCGCTGGTCGCCCCCTTCGAGGTGCTCCCCCGCAAGGCGGTGGAGCATCAGAGCCACCGGTTGGAGGAGATGGATCTCGACGCGATCCTGGCGCGCCGGCCCACGCTGGTGCTGGTCGACGAGCTCGCCCACACCAATGCGCCCGGCTGCCGCCACCCGAAGCGCTGGCAGGACGTGGAGGAGCTGCGCGACGCCGGCATCCATGTCTACACCACGCTCAACGTCCAGCATGTCGAAAGCCTCAACGACGTGGTGGCGAGCGTCACTCGTGTGCGGGTGCGCGAGACGGTGCCCGACGCGATCTTCGACGATGCCGAGATCGAGCTGGTGGACCTGCCGCCGGACGAGCTGATCGACCGGCTGAAGGAGGGCAAGGTCTATGTGCCCGCCGAGGCCAGCCGCGCGCTCGCCCATTTCTTCTCCAAGGCGAACCTTTCCGCGCTCCGGGAGATGGCGCTGCGCCGCGCCGCGCTCAGCGTCGACCGGGCGATGCTCGACCATCTCGATGCGCTGGCGGTGCCCGGCACCTTCGCGGCCGGCGAGCGCGTGCTGGTGGCGGTGAGCGAACTGCCGGGCGGCGACGGACTGGTGCGCGCGGGCAAGCGGCTTTCCGACGCGCTGAAGGCACCTTGGCAGGTGGTGTTCATCGAGACCCCGCGCGCCGAACGCTTCCGCCCGGAGCAACGCCACCGCGTCGCCGAAACGCTGCAACTGGCGAGCAGCCTCGGCGCCACCGTCGCCACCGTGCCCGCCGCCACCGTGATCGACGGGCTGCGCACCCACCTTGCGGGCATGCGCGCGACCCAGCTGGTGATCGGCCGCTCGCGCCGCAGCTGGTGGTTCGAGCTGCGCCACGGCTCGGTCGTCGAATCGATGCTGCGCGCCAGCCAGGGCGTCGCGGTCCACGTCCTGCCCTCGACCGAGGAACGGGCCCGCGAGCGCCGCGCCCCCGCCCTGCCCGCGCTCGGCCGCTGGCAGGAGCATCTGGTCGGAGGGCTGTCCGTCGCGCTGACCGTGCTGCTGGGAAAGGTCAGCCTGCCGCTGATCGGCGCGGGCGGCACCGATCTCCTGTTCCTGCTGCCAGTGATCCTGATCGCCTTCCGCTACGGCTTCGGGCCCGGCGTCTCCGCAGCCGCAATGGCGGGGCTCGCCTACAATTTCTTCTTCCTGCCGCCGCTCTACACCTTCACGATCGGCGACCCGCAAAGCGTGCTGACCTTCTTCGTGCTGGAAGCGATCGCGCTGTTCACCGCCAACCTCACTGCCCGCTTGCGCGCGCGCGCGACACTCGGCACGCGCAGCGCGCAGGAAAATGCCGCCGTCGCCGCTTTCGGCCAGGCGCTGGCCCGCGCGTCCGACACCGAGACGACCAGCCGCGTCGTCTGCGAGGAGATCGCGCGGCTGCTCGACGTGTCGGTGCTGCTGCTGGTCCGCCGCGACGGTGCGCTGACCCGCATCGCCAGCTGTCCGGAAGACGCCCCGCCGATGGGCGCGGTCGACCATGCCGCCGCCGAATGGGCGTGGAGCAGCGGCGAGGCGGGCGGGGTCGGCACCGGCACGCTGATCGCCGCCGACTGGCAGTTCCACCCCCTGCGCACCAGCCTGGGCGTGCTCGCGGTGATCGGCCTCGCCGCGCCCGACGGCCGCGAGCCGATCACCGCGGATCGTGCGCTATTGCTCTCTACCCTGCTCGGCCAGGCGGCGCTGGCGCATGAGCGGCTGCGGCTGGAGCAGGACGTGCGCGAAGTCTCCGTGCTGCGCGAGCGCGACAGGCTGCGCGCCGCCCTGCTCTCCTCGATCGGCCATGACCTGCGCACGCCGCTCACCTCGGTGGCGGCGGCGGTGGACGCGCTCGCCCATGCCCACCCGCACGAGCCCGCCACCGCCATCGCGCGGGCCGAGGTCGCCAGGCTGCGCCGCTTCCTCGACAATCTGATCGACATGGTGCGGATCGATGCCGGCGCCGTGGCACTGAACCTGGAGCCGATCGACCTCACCGACGCCGCTGCCGCCGCGGTGCACGACCTGCGCGACGTGCTGGCCGGCCGCGAGCTGGTGCTGCGCGTGCCGCCGGACCTGCCGCTGGTCCGCGCCGATCCCCGGCTGCTCCACCATATCCTGCTCAACCTGCTCTCCAATGCCGCCGTGCATGGCGGCGAGGGCCCGATCGAGATCCTCGGCGAGCGCCGCCCGGATGCGGTGCGGCTAGCGGTGCGCGACCATGGTCCCGGCCTGCCCCCCGGCGAGGAAGCGACGATCTTCGAGACCTTCGCGCGCGGGACCGGCAGCGACCGTGCCGGCGGTAGCGGGCTGGGGCTCGCCATCGCCAAGGGCTTTGCCGGGGCGATGGCAGCCCCCATCCGCGCCATGGACGCCGAGGGCGGCGGGGCGCTGTTCGCGGTCGACCTCCAGCCGGTCTGACGCGCGCTTGCGCAAGGATTGAACGAAAACATCCAAATCCGACGCCGTGCCTCCGGATCGGACTTGCCATGCCGCGCTGCAGCCAACATGGTGGCAACACGGTTTTACATCGAAACGCAGGGCGTGGGGGCAAGCGAGATCGACCTGGCGACGCGGTTCGCCCAACTCTTCGCGTGCAGCGAAGCGGTCGCGACCGAGCTGGCCGCGGCGGCGATGCTCCGTCGCTGCCCGCAAGGTGCCACCGTCGTCCACCAAGGCGAGATACTGGGCCGCGTGCTGGTGCTACTCGAAGGCCATGTCCGCGCCGCGATGGTGACGCTGGACGGCCGCGTGCTCCAGATCGCCGAACACCATCCCGGCGACATTTTCGGCGGCGTCGACCCCGGCCGCGAGCAGGCGAGCGACTGCACCGCCACCATGCCGACCGTGATCGCCAGCTTCGCCACGGCCGACTTCTACGCGTTCGCCGAACGCCATGCGTGTGTCGGCATCGTGCTGGCCCGGACGATGGTGCGCCAGTTCGGCGCGCTGAGCCAGCTCGTCTCGGCGCGGCTGACGCTTTCCGCCAATGGCCGCGTCCATGCCGAGCTGTTGCGGCTGGCGCGCGCGCAGGACGGGCGCTGGATCCGCCCGCTGCCGGTGCTGTCCGACCTCGCCCTGCGTGTGCAGACCGCGCGCGAAACCGTCTCCCGCGCCGTATCCGCGCTCGAGCGGCGCGGCATCGTCCAGCGGCACGAGGACGGGCTGGAGATCGTCGCCCCCGCCCGGCTCGAAGCGCTTATCGTCTGAACCGCGGCTTGAGCGCGTAGACCGTCGTCGGCGCCTGGCCGACCAGCGCCATCTCACCGACCAGCTCCGCCCGCCCCGCATCGGCCTCGCACGCGGCGAGGCTGGCCGCGAAGGCTTCGCTGGCGAAGGTGGCGCCAGCGGTCGTCACCCCCAGCATCCGCTCGGCGAGGTCGAAGGCGCCGCCCAGCAGCACGGGCGCGCCGGTCACCGGATCGTCGATCGAGATGGCGAGGCCGATGTGCAGCGCCTGGCGGAACGGCCCGCTCGCCCCCAGCGTCGCCGACAGCCGCACCGCCGCACCGTACGCCTGGCTGGTGCCCTCGAACGCGATCAGCAGCCGCCGCGAGGTCCAGCGGATGGCGAGCGTAGGCGTGTGGCACAGCGCCTGGCGCAGCGCCGGCAGGCGCCCGGCGACGTCGCGGTCGAGCGCCATGAAATCCTCGCCCTCGCCGCCGAGCAGGTCGACCGCGAGCACCGAGATCACCTGCGGCGCGGTACGATCGGCCCCCTGCGGACCCGAGGGGGCGCGCAGCGGCAGCAGATGCTGGCGCCGCCCCGCCTTGCGCCACAATCCACCAGCGTGCGCGCTCTGGCCGACTTCGTCGACCGAGGCGGGGCCGAGCAGCAGTTGCACCGCCTCGGACTGGAGCAGCCCGGCATGCATCGCCGCGCGCCCCATCGCGACGAGATCGGCGAGCCGGACCGAGGGCATGAACGCCGCCGGGCTCGCCTCGCCCATTTCCTGGACGCTGGCGGCCTCGGCCAGCGCCGCCTCGAAGCGCGTCACCCAGCCTTCGCCATGCGGCCGCACCGAGCGATCGACGAACGCCGCGACGTCGCCGGGCAGCACCACGTGCAGCTCGGCACCGCGCGCGATCAGCCGCTCGGCGATCAGCAGGTCGGCGCCGGCGGCGAGCGCGCCATAGCCGAAGCCCACCCGCTCCTGCGCCAGCAGCGCATCGATCGATTCGGAAAGCGCCGCCACGTCCTCGGGCAGGCGCATATGGCCGGCAAAATGGAGGCTGCGCGGCGGGCGATAGGCATCGAGCCATGCCGCCGGTGCGCCCTGCTCGGCGAGAATCACGCCGAACTGGCGCAGCGTCGAGGCATGGTCTTCCCAGGCGAGCGGCGCCGCGCCGATCGCGCGGGCGAGCGCGGTCTCGGCGGCGTCGCGGTCGCCGGCGAGCAGCAGCGCCTCGGCCTCGGTCGCGCCGAGCCAATAGGGGGTTTCGTCGGGAACGCCTGCCTGGAGCAGGTCCTGCACGTCGGCGGCCAGCGCCTGGCTGCCCGCCACGTCCCCGGCGATCAGTGCGAGCGTCGCCGCGTTGATCAGGGGATAGGGGGCCGGGGCCAACTGCGCCGCCGCGCTATAGGCGGCGGCGGCTTCGCGGGCATGCTGCCGCCGGGCCTCGCCGGCGAGCAGCAGTGCCTCGTCCTTGAGGAGCCTGCCGCGCAGGCTGAGCACGGCGGGATCGTCCGCGACGCGGTCATAACCCGCGTCGCGAAACATCCGCCAGGCGAGATCGAGCGCACCGGCACGCGCCTGGGCCGTTATCGCTAGCACACTCGACGTCATCCTACCCGGCATACTCCCCAGTCTTCGAAGCGAAGATTCGTTCAATCCCCTTCATCGGGTTCCGGCGGCGTCGGCGGGGTCGGCGGCCTACGACCACCTTGGTTTTCCACGTCCGGATCGATAATCGTGGGCATGCGCAAATCCCCTTGGATAAAGTCTACGTATAAGTTCAGCCCTTCGCACGTCTTACGATGCTGGGGATTGGTTACACTTTCAACAAAGAACCCGACAGCAGCAATCCTACCATCATCATCCAGCAGCGGAAACGCGCGGCGATACTTACCATCGGGATATTCATTCTTGGTACTAACATATAGACTATTAGGCGTATATTCCCAAAAATCACCGATCAGCTTAAAAATGACGCAGCACGGCTCTCGCACTACGATATCCAGCGGCGTAGGCGGCGGCGTCGTCAACCCGGCGAGGCCAACTTTGATGTTCGGCGGCGCTACGACGAAGTCGCGGACAATCTTGGTAAAGTCGTCTCCGGGCGAAACCTCCTTGCCGTTACCGAACTCATCGACAGCCTCAAATCCCTGAATATGAAACTTCAGAGATCCAAGCGGATATCCACCCTCACTGCTAGCAAAAATCTGATACCGCTTTACCAGCCGGATGTACGACGGCGGGTATATGGACAGAGGATATTGACCAATCATTTATCTCGCCTTTGCATGTAGACCAGGTCGGCCTCCATATCCTTCAACCTAGTAGCGAGTTCTTGATTTTCGGTATCTAACCCCGTCATTCTACGGAGGTCGGCGATTGCCGCCTCCATGCGCCGCCGCGCCATTGCAGAATCGCCATGGAGATCTTCGGTGTTCGCAAGAGCGCGTTCGGCCCAGATCAACATGCGCTGGTTGCGCGCATTCTGCGGATCTTGGACCAGCAAGCGCTGGAGCAACGCAACCTGCTGACGCCGCAATTCGAGTGCCTCAGGGACTTTGTGACGGTCGACATACGCGTCTGCTAGCCACCCCTGCCGGTTCGCAACGTCCCGCCAACGCTGTTCCGATTTGGGTTCGCGCCGCGCTAACGCCTCTACAGCGTTAAGAGCTTCCGTGCATAGCGCGACCACGTTATTGGCCGCATGCTGGTCCATCTTAAGAGAGCACAGATTTCCGGCGGAATAGGCGACTTCCTCAGCGCTGTGCGGATTCGCGGGACCAAGCGCCATCAGCCGGCGCGCTAATGCTGCGTAAGCCTCAAAATGTGGCTCGGCAGCAGCGAGTTCCCTAGCTTTGAAGTGCAGGTTTCCCAGATAGAACTCGCTTTGCGCATGCGCGAACACGATGTCGTACTGGTTCGGCTCCCGCTCGATCAGCGCGTGGGTGATGCGGTTGGCCTGGAGGAAGGCGGCGCGGGCGCGGGCGGTTTCCTTTGCCTCCATCGCGTCCTCGCCCATCGTCATGATCGCGCGGGCGCGGCGGGCGAGGACGTCGGGGGGCAGCGTCGCCAGATCCTGCTCGCCATAATAGCGCAGCGCACGCGCATTGGCTTCCCGAAGCACGTCGAGCCGGCCGACCTCTTTCAGCCGGCCCCGCAGGTCGGTCAGCATGAATTCCACCAGCCCCTCCGCCTGGGCACGCCGAGCCTCCGCCTCCCCGCGGGCCCGCACGGCCAGGATCGTCAATCCGGCCATGGCTAGCAGCAAAAGAATCGCGAGCGCCGTGACGGCCGTCACGCGCCGCACCCGCGCCTGCGCGTCGCGCTGCACCAGCGCGTCGAGCGGCACCCCCACCGCGCCCGCGACCAGCTTGAGCAGCGCCAGCCGCTTGCCGTCCTTGCCCTCGCGGAAATCGGCGGCGAGCGGCTCGGTCTCCGCGCCGTCGGCGGTGCGCCGCAGCGGCAGCGGCAGCGCCTCGCCGGGCTCGCCCTGGAACAGCGCGGCGAGCACCGGGCGATCGGGATGGAGTTCGCGGAACAGCGCGATTTCGCGCGCCACCCATTGCGAGGCGGCACCCGCAGGCGTGCAGACGACGATCAGGCAGGCGGACTCGGCCAGCGCCGCGCGCACCTCGGCGCTGAGGTCGCTGGCGGCGGAGAGTTCGTCGAGATCGCGGAAGATCCGCCCCAGCCGCCGCGGCACCGGCCCGAAGGCCGCCTCGCGCCCGACCAGCTTGGCGGGGATGCGATAGCGCTCCAGCGCGCGGTGCAGCCAGCGCGCGCGGCCGCGATCGGCATGGTTGTAGCTGATGAACGCGCCGTACCGCGCGCTCGCGCCCGATTCTGTCGTTGTCACGCGGTCCCTTCCCCGACCGCGACTATCTCAGAGCGCCGGGATAGCGGCAACCCTTTCGAGACACCCCTGCCCCTCCGCCGGGGTTGCGGGCGGGCGTGGCGAGGCATAGCTGGGGACCCATGACCGACTCCGTCCTTGCGATCGCCGATGCGCAGCTCGATTCCAGCGTGGAGCGCCTCGTCGCGCTGATGCGCGTGCCCTCCATCTCCACCGATCCGGCCTATGCCGCCGACTGCCGCCGCGCCGCCGAACAGCTCGCCGCCGAGCTGGCGGAGCTCGGCTTCGAGGCACGTGTTGCGGATACGCCGGGGCATCCGATGGTGGTCGCGCACCATGACGGCGACGGGCCGCACGTGCTGTTCTACGGCCATTACGACGTCCAGCCGGTCGACCCGATCGAACTCTGGACGCGCGACCCGTTCGATCCGTGGATCGACACCCGCGAAGACGGCTCCAAGACGATCGTCGGTCGCGGCGCCTCGGACGACAAGGGCCAGCTGCGCACCTTCGTCGAGGCGTGTCGGGCGTGGAAGGCAGCGGAAGGCCGCCTGCCCTGCCGCGTGACCATCCTGTTCGAGGGCGAGGAAGAATCGGGCTCGACCAGCCTCGAACCCTTCCTCCACGCCCATGCCGAGGAGCTGAAGGCCGACTTCGCGCTCATTTGCGACACGCTGATGTGGGACCGCGACACCCCCGGCATCACCATCGGCCTGCGCGGCATGGCGGCGGGTCAGGTGACGGTGCGCGGGCCCTCGCGCGACCTCCACTCGGGCCTGTACGGCGGCGCGGCGCGCAACCCGCTCCAGCTGCTCGCCGGCATCCTGGGCGAGATGAAGGATGCCGATGGTCGGGTGACGCTCGACGGCTTCTATGACGGCGTGCCCGATACGGAGCCGGCGGTGCTGGAGAGCTGGAACAAGCTCGGCTTCGATGCCGGCGAATTCCTCGGCGAGATCGGCTTGCGCGTGCCCGCGGGCGAGACGGGCAAGACCGTGCTCGAACAGGTCTGGTCGCGCCCGACCGCCGAGATCAACGGCATGTGGGGCGGCTATACCGGCGAAGGCTTCAAGACGGTGATCCCGGCCGAAGCGCACGCCAAGGTGAGCTTCCGCCTGGTCGGCACCCAGGATCCGGACCAGGTGTGGGACGCCTTCCAGACCCACGTCCGCACTCGCCTGCCCGAGGATTGCTCGGCCACGTTCGAGAGCCGCGGCCCCGGCAGCTTCGCGATCAGCCTGGCGAGCGACAGCGGGCCGCTGGCAGCGACCCAGGGCGCGCTGGATGCCGAATGGGGCAAGTCGGCGCTGCTCGGCTGCGGCGGCTCGATCCCGGTGGTGAACTCGATCCGCTCGATCCTGGGCATGGACAGCGTGATGGTCGGCTTCGCGCTGCCCGACGACAATATCCACTCACCCAACGAGAAGTACGAGCTGAAGAGCTTCCACAAGGGCATCCGCTCCTGGGTGCGCATCCTGGGGGCCCTGGGCGAGACGGCCGCAGCCGAACGTGCGACGGTGGCCGCCTGAGAAGCATTGACGCCGGCGAACGGAAGCGGGATAGCAGCGCAATGGTTCCCCTTTCGTTCGCCGGCCACGACTTTCGCGCGCTGCCCGAGGGCGCGCTCTACTGGCCGGCGCGGCGGGCGCTGCTCGTCGCGGACCTGCATTTCGAAAAGGCGAGCTGGTTCGCGCTCGGCGGGCAGATGCTGCCGCCCTATGACACGCTGGCGACGCTCTCGGCGCTGACGACGCTGGTGGAGCGCGTCGCGCCGATCGAGCTCTGGTGCCTCGGCGACAGCTTCCACGACGTCGAGGGCTGCGAGCGGCTGCCGGCGCAGGCCCGTGCGATGCTCACCGCGCTGACCGGCGGGCTCGCATGGCACTGGATCACCGGCAACCATGACTCGGTGCTGGTCGATCACTGCGGCGGGGTGGTGCACGAGGAAGCAGAGGTCGACGGCCTGGTGCTGCGCCATGAAGCCGAAGCGGGCGAGCCGCGACCGGAGCTGTCCGGCCACTTCCATCCCAAGCTGCGGCTGACGGTGCGCGGGCGCCATGTCGCCCGGCGCTGCTTCGTGGCGACGGGTACCAAGCTGATCCTGCCGGCGTTCGGCGCCCTCACCGGCGGGCTGGACGCCGGACATCCGGAGATTGTCCGCGCGGTAGGGCCCGGCGCCGAGGCGCTGGTGGCGACGGAGCGCAAGCTGCTGCGCTTTCCGCTGGCAGCCTGAGCCCCGTCCCTGTCTGGCGAGCGATCAGAAGCTCGCCCATTCCGACGCGTCGACCGTGCTGCTGCGTACTTCGGCGACCGACTTGACCCGCGGCGCGACAGGTGCCGCGGCGCGGCGAACAGCTGGGGCGGACGAGACCGCACGCTGGCCGCCGGTGTTGAAGCGCAACGCCTGCGCCTTGAGCGCCCCGACCTCCGAATTGAGGTTGCGGGCAGCCGCGGAGGTTTCCTCCACCATCGCCGCGTTCTGCTGGGTCATCTGGTCGATACTGCCGATGGCGGTGGCCACCTGGGTGACGGTCGAGGATTGTGCCTGGTTGTCGGTGGCCATCGTCTCGAGCAGCCCATGCACTTCGTTCACGTCGCCGACGATCGCGCCGAGCGCCGCATCGACACGGCGGACCATCTCTGCCGCTGCCGTCACATCGGCCTGGGTGGCAGTGAGCTGATCGCGGGCGCGGCCGGCTTCCTCTTCCGCCCGCATTGCCAGTGCCGAGACGAGATCGGCAACGACGGCGAAACCACGCCCCGCCTCGCCCGCACGCCCCGCCTCGACGGCCGCGTTCATCGCGAGCACGCGGGTCTGGAAGGCGATCTTGTCGAGCCCCTCGATCACAGTGTCGATGCCCTTGGCGCTTTCGGAAACCCGCGTCATCGCCTGCATCGCCTCGTCGGCGACGCTGCGGCCGGAATCGACCACGCCGATGGCGCCGTTCGCCCGCTCCACCGTCTGCACGGCAGCGGTCGCGGTGTTCTTGATGCGCTGGTTCATCTCGGTCACCGCAGCCGAAGTCTCTTCGAGGCTGGCGGCAGCGCCTTCGGTGCGACGGGCGAGGTCCTCGCTGGCCTGGGCGATCTCGGCCGAGCCGGTGGAAATCGTCTCCGCGCTTTCCATCACCGAGGCAATCAGGTCGCGGAGCGCGGCGATGGCGGCGTTGAAGTTGTCGCGGACGACCGCGTATTCAGGCGCGAACGGCGTGTCGATCGAAGCGGTGAGGTCGCCTTCCGCCAGCCGCTTGAGGCGCTCCTCGAGCGTCTCGACGACGAGCTGCTGCGCCGCATCGTTGACAGCCTTCGCCTTGGCGCTCGCGTCCTGCTCGATCGCCGCCTGCTTGAACACCAGCACGGACTTGGCCATCGCGCCGACCTCGTCGCCGCGATCGGTGCCCGGCACCTCGGCCGCGTGATTGCCGCCGGCCAGCGCCCGCATCGCCTCCTGCAGACGCGCGAGCGGACCCACGATCTGCGCCTTCGACGTCCAGAAGGCGGCGCCCATCGTCACGAGAATGGCAGCAACGGCGGACAGCAGCAGCATGGCGCGCAGCGACAAGGAAGTGTCGGTCAGGTCGCTCGAAATTTTCTGGGCGTCCAGTACCCGGCGATCATTGATGGCCATGAACGTGCCGATCATCTGCGCCGCGGTGTCGTCGGCGCTCGCGAGCGCACGGCGTGCGGCCTCGTCGTCGTTCCGCAGGCCTAGGGCGATAGCCTTCTGAAGCTGCGCATGAAGGTCATCAAGCCGCGCCCGCATCGGCGTCAGGGCGGCGGCTTGGGCGGTTTCCTTCTTCGCCACCTCGTCGAGGAAGGTGGAGGCCTTGGTGTAGGACGTCTTCTCGTCATCGGCAGCCGCACGGGCGGCGGCGGACCCTCCATCATAGGACATGGTCTTGTAGCCATCATACATCATCGCGGTCGCGAGCCGCGAGGCGCGGACGAGCTTAACCGTGTCCGGCAGCTGGTTGTCGACGATGTCGCTGTAGCTCGTGTCGGCTGTCACGAGATTGCGGCCGCCTACCCAGGCGACCCCCAGCGTCACCACGGCAAGCGCCGCCAGGAGCAGCAGGATCTTGAACTGAATCTTCAAATTCGAAAAGGCGATCACGGCGAAACCTCAGCGCTGAGCAGTTGCTCATGTCCATCCATCCCCCGCCGGCTTTATAGAACCGGCTTGCGGAGAACGCGGAGATTTCCCGTCGAATTACAAGAATTTGCGCGGCAGCCCCTCGCACTTGGCGGACGGGCCGAAGGAGGATGGAAGGCTTCGGGGCTGCCGCCGAACCAACATTGTCGCGCTATGTGATCGTGTTGCGTGCGATCCGATCACGAGCACTTCACGTCGCCCGAGCCGACCTTGCTCACCTCGCACTTCGCCCCGCCGTGGAGCTCGACATCGCCCGAGCCGAGGATCGACACCGATGCCTGCCCCGCCACGTTAGCACGCACGCTGCCCGAACCGGCGATCGAGATGTCGGCGCTGCTCGCGGTGAACTGCTGCCCCTTGAGATCGCCCGAACCCGCGACCGAGACATCCATCTTGTCCGAACGCCCTGCCAAGGTGATGTTGCCCGAGCCGGCAATCGACAGCGACGCCTCTCTTGCCGTTACCGATGCAAGGTTCAGGTCGCCCGAACCCGCGACCACGCCGTCGAACTTGCCCTCTGCGCGATCGACCAGCATCGTGCCCGAACCCGCCACCGTGGCCTCGGCCAGTCGCGGCAGGACGACGTGGATCTTGGCCGAGCCGCCCTTGTCCCAGAACATGCCGGCCTTGCCCTTGCGGCCGATATTGAGCGTCTGGCCGTCCAGGCGGATGTCGAGCTGGTCGAGCACGGCCGGATCCCCCTCCGCCGTCACCGAGAACGCCGCTCCGGTGCGCACGTCGACATCATCCGACCCCTTGAGCGCGACGCCGGTGAAATCGCGTGCGGCGAAGCTGCGGCTGGTGCCGGTGCCGCTTGCCTCCACCTTTGCACCCTTGCCTTCCCAGCTGGTGTGGCACGCCGTGGCGAGCGGCAGCAGGGCGAGGACGAGCAACGGACGCATGTGGAACCTCCCGGATCGTGTGTTGCAGCTATAGTACACAATCCGGGCCTAACGAAAAGGGGGCGCGAGCCCGTGGCCCCGCCCCCTTTCGATCCGACCCTATGGGTCCCTTGCCTTCAGGCGGGAACCTTGTCCTTGTTGTGGATCGCTGCGGCCTTGCGCAGGATATCCAGGATCTTTTCCAGTGCCGCCGGCTCGTCGATCTCTTCCATCGCCGCCAGTTCGCGGGCGAGGCGGCTTGCCGCGCCTTCGAAGATCTGGCGCTCGGAATAGCTCTGCTCGGGCTGGTCGTCGGCACGGAACAGGTCGCGGACCACTTCGGCGATCGACACGAGGTCGCCCGAGTTGATCTTGGCTTCATATTCCTGGGCGCGGCGCGACCACATGGTGCGCTTGACCTTGGGCTTGCCCTTCAGCGTGTCGAGCGCTTCGCGAAGCGTCTTGTCGCTGGAAAGCTTGCGCATGCCCACGCTCTCGGCCTTGTTGGTCGGCACGCGGAGCGTCATTTTCTCTTTTTCGAAACGCAGGACGTAAAGCTCGAGCTGCATTCCAGCAATTTCCTGCTTCTGCAGCTCGATCACACGGCCCACGCCGTGCTTGGGGTAAACGACATAATCGCCGACATCGAAGGACAGCGCCTTGGCAGCCATGTGCGAGGAACCTTTCGTGAATTACCGGCCCCGGTTGGATTGCGGATCCCGCCCAAGCGCGCGGGGCGCGGCGGACGAGGGAACACGGGGCATACGCTAGCGTCTCCGGGCGAAGGCGAGTCCTTGCCTTCGTCGGGCGCTATTTAACACGCTCGTAATAAAATTACCAGTGAAAGGTCACGCGAAAGGCGCATAAATCCCTGCGCCCTGCACCATTTCGGGGCCATGGCCGGCGGGGCGGGCGCCGCCCCGGCGCCTCAGTCGCCCGAGCCGGGGTTCGGCGAGAAATATTTGTCGAACTTGTCGGTCTCGGCCTTCATCGCGTCGGCATCGGCGGGCGCTTCGCCCTTGGTTGTGATGTTGGGCCACTGCTCCGAATAGGTGCGGTTGAGCTCCAGCCACTTCTCGAGGCCGTTCTCGGTGTCGGGCAGGATCGCCTCGGCCGGGCATTCCGGTTCGCAGACGCCGCAATCGATGCATTCGTTCGGGTTGATGACGAGCATGTTCTCGCCTTCGTAGAAACAGTCGACCGGACAGACCTCGACACAGTCCATGTACTTGCACCGGATGCATGCGTCGGTGACGACATAGGTCATTGGGGAAACGGTCCTTGGTTGCGAACGATCAATGCGGGGGCCCTGCTATGCGCGTGCGGCGCGCACGTCAATCATCGGACGGAGGCTGAACGTCCCGATCGGTCACGAGATCCTCATAGCACAGCCGCGCCTCGCCCGGCGGGCCGCGCCGGATGGGCAGCGCCTCGACGCGCAGCACGCGCACCTTGCCCTGGATCGGGAAGGCGAGAATCGATCCCACCCGCACCGAGGCGGCGGAGCGCTCCACCCGACGGCCGTCGATCCGCAGCAGCCCTTTCTCGCACAAGGCCTGCGCCGCGCTGCGGGTCTTCACGATCCGCGCATACCAGAGGAAGCGATCGAGGCGCATCGCGGGCCCATGCCCCGAAGCCTCAGCCATTGCGGAGCGCTGCCAGCGCCGCGAAGGCATTGCCGGGCACCGCCACCGGCTTGGGCTTGGCGAGCGGGGTGAGGCCCTGCCAGATCCAGCGCTGCGGCGCATCGGCATCGCCGCGCGCGGTGCGGAAGCCGAGCTGCGCCATCAGCCGCGCGATCGTCTCCGGCTTGAGTCCGATCGAGGTGGCGAGCGCCGGATCGGGGGCGAAGGGCTTGCGCCCCTGCCGCGCCTCATGCGCCGCGCGCGCGATGCGCTCGACCAGGTCCACGCGGACGGCCTGCGCGCCGAACGGGCGGAAGCCGTGGACGAGATCCGCACCCTTGGCATCGCGGGCCAGCACCACGGCGGCGTCGGGCGGCCCCTGCTCCAGCCCCAGCAGCGCGCGGCGCCGGGCGGCGGCACGCGGCTTGAGCAGCGACGGTGCGAACACGTCGAGCGTGCCGATCGTCAAGCCGATCTTGCGGAGGCGGTGACGCGCGGGGCCGTCCAGCGCTTCCAGCATCGCGCCCGCCGCCCGCCGCGGCAGCAAGCCGCCCTGTTCGAGCAGCGCGTTGGCGAGCGCACGCAACGGCGCCCCCGCCGCTTCCTCGCGGGTGATCGCGTCGAGCTTGGCGAGCACCGGCAGATCGGCCGCGACCCGCTCGGCGAACCAGCGCTCCAGCCGCGCCTGCACGGCCACCTTGGCCTGCGGATCGAGTACGTCGAGCGCGCGATCGAGCTGCACGCGCGGGCGCACCAGGTTCGCGCCGGGCTTCAGCAAGGCGACATCGTGCCCGCGCCAGTGGATCGCGGTGCCGAGCTGCGCCAGTTCCGCATCTGGCGCCTCGGCGAGCGCCGCGCCGCGACGACGATATTCGCCTGCCAGCCGCTTCTCGGCGGCGGCGAGCAGCATCCGTTTGTCGCCCGCGCGCGCTTCGGCGGCGACGGTGAAGCGGAAGCCCTGCAGCGTGCCGAGCGGATGCTCTTCGACGCTCACCTCGCCCTCGGGGCCGATCGTCACCGGCAGGTTGGAGGCGTCCGCACCGATCTGGCGGAGCAGCACCGTGGTACGCTTGTCGACGAAGCGCTGGGTGAGGCTGGCGTGGAGCGCGTCGGACAGCTTTTCCTCGATCGCGCGGGTGCGCTCGGCCCAGTGGGCGGGCTGCTCCAGCCAGTCGGCGCGGTGGGCGATATAGGCCCAGCTGCGTGCGGCGGCGATGCGCCCGGCAAGCGTCTCGACATCGCCGCCCATATTGTCGAGCCGCTGGATCTCGTCGGCGAACCATTGGTGCGGCACATGCCCGCGCCCCTCGGAGAGATGCCCGAACAGTCGCCCTACGAAGCGAGCATGCGGATCGACGCCGAGCTTGCGGAAATCGGGCAGCCCGCACGCCGCCCAGAGCCGCGCGACCATCCTGGGATGCCGGACGCGATCGCGTACCCAGCTTTCCTCGGCCAGCCGCTTGAGCACGGCGAGATCGGTCGCCTGCGGCGCGGCGCGCAGCACCTCGGCCTCGGGCTTGCGCTCGAGGCTGCCGATCAGCGCATCGATGCTGTCGAAGTCGGGCTCGCCCTCGCGCCAGTAGAGATGCTCGAGCCTGGGCACCTGGTGCCCCTCGATCGCCAGCACCTCCTCGGGGGTGAAGGCGCTTGGACCCTCCGCATGGAGCGCGCCGAAGGTGCCGTCCTTCTGGTGGCGACCGGCGCGGCCAGCGATCTGCGCCATCTCGGCGATGGTCAGCCGGCGCTGGCGGCGCCCGTCGAACTTGTGGAGCGAGGCGAAAGCGACATGGTGCACGTCCATGTTCAGCCCCATGCCGATCGCATCGGTGGCGACGAGATAATCGACCTCGCCCGCCTGAAACATCGCCACCTGGGCGTTGCGGGTACGCGGGGACAACGCCCCCATCACCACCGCCGCGCCGCCGCGCAAGCGCCGCAGCGCCTCGGCCACGGCATAGACTTCCTCGGCCGAGAAGGCGACGATCGCCGAGCGGCGCGGCAGGCGGGAAAGCTTCTTGGCACCCGCATAGCTGAGCGTCGAGAAGCGCGGCCGCCCGACGATCTCCGCCTCGGGCACCAGCGCCTTGAGCATCGGCCGCAGGCTGTCGGAGCCGAGGAGCATCGTCTCCTCGCGGCCGCGGGCGCGCAGCAGGCGATCGGTGAAGACATGGCCGCGCTCCGGATCGGCGCCGAGCTGCGCCTCGTCGAGCGCCACGAACGCGGTCTCGCGCTCCAGCGGCATGCTCTCCGCCGTGCAGCAGAACCAGCGCGCCTTGGGCGGCAGGATCTTCTCCTCGCCGGTGATCAGCGCGACTTCGGTGGGGCCCTTCATCCGGACGACGCGGTCATACACCTCGCGCGCCAGCAACCGCAGCGGGAAGCCGATCATGCCGCTGGCATGGCCGCACATCCGCTCGACGGCGAGGTGGGTCTTGCCGGTATTGGTGGGCCCCAGCACTGCCGTGACGGGCGAACGGGAGAACTGGCTCATGTCGACACCCAAGATCGGCGCCCGCGCGGCATTAGGCAACTCCTTGGCCGCGCTTTTCCACGACTTCGTGGCGGTTGCGCCCGATTCGGCCGTTTCATCGCAGCCGTTGCACGGGTGAACGCGTGCGGTGTCACCGGGTGGCAAACTTAATTTGACTTTAAGACCGTGATTCCAGAGTGATTCGATGGACGCGCTGCTTCTTGCCGCGCGCAATCGGGTCTTAGGGGCAGCACGGCTTGTTCTTTCGCGACGATCATGGCTCGGGCCTGGCCGGTGGCGGCGGTGGCCTGGCGCGCGCGATCCCGGCCGTCGTTCCCACGCGGATCGGCAAGCGGCTGGCGACGCTCGACCTCGTCCCCGATCTTGGCGCCGATATCGGCTCGCCGACCTGGTTTCGCGGTGCCGCGACCTGCGCCGCGCTGTGCGCCGCCACCTGGATGCTGTCGCCGGGCTTCGACCGGCCGATTACGGGCATCGTCCCCGCCCCGCTGACCGGCGAGGCCGAACAGGCCCAGCAGGCGCAGGCGATCGCGCCGCTGGCCAAGGGATCGCGCACCGGCGTCCATGTTGCCGCGACCGGCCTGGTCAAGCCGCTCACGGATACGCCGGAACGCCCGATCATCGAGCATGAGGCACGGCTCGCCAGCGGCACCATGCTGCGCGGCGTGCTGCAGCGCTCGGGCGTGGGCGAAGCGGATGCGGGGATCGTCGCGAACCTGGTGTCGGGCGCGATGCCGCTCGGCCAGATCCAGCGCAACACGGTGCTGGAAATGACGCTGGGCCGCCGCGTCGACAAGTCGCAGCCGCGCCCGCTCGAGAAGCTCGCCTTCCGCGCGGCCTTCGATCGCCGGATCGAAGTGGTCCGCACCGGCGCCGCGCTGGCGATCAAGTCCATCCCGATCGCGATCGACCATACGCCGCTGCGCGTGCAGGGGCTGATCGGATCGAGCCTTTACCGCTCCGCCCGCGCCGCCGGCGCACCCGCCAAGGCGGTGGAGACCTTCCTGCGCACGCTGGCCAGCCGAGTGTCGGTGTCGAAGCTGGGCTCGTCGTGCAAGTTCGACCTGATCCTCGGCCAGGCGCGCGCCGCCACCGGCGAGGTCCAGTATGGCCAGCTGATGTATGCCGGCGTCACCGGCTGCGCGAACGGTGTCCAGCTCGCTCCCTGGGAGAACGACGGCAAGACCGAATGGTTCGACGCCAGCGGCACCGGCAGCAAGACCGGCATGATGACCATGCCGGTCAACGGCCGTTTCTCGTCGGCGTTCGGCATGCGGATGCACCCGATCCTGGGCTTCACCCGGATGCACAAGGGCATCGACATCGCCGCACCCTATGGCTCGCCGGTTTTCGCCGCAGTCGACGGGGTAGTCCGCGTCGCGGGCGGCGCCTCGGGCTATGGCAATCTCGTGCGGATCGACCATGGCGGCGGCTTTGCCACCGGCTATGCGCATCTGAGCAAGGTGATGGTCCGTCCGGGTCAGTCGGTGCGCAAGGGCCAGCAGATCGGCCGCAGCGGCAATTCGGGCCTGTCGACTGGCCCGCACCTGCATTTCGAGACGACACGCAACGGCCAGGCAGTCAACCCGCGCGCGGTGTCGTTTACATCGGTTCGGCGGCTGACCGGCGGGGCGCTGGGTGCGTTCCGGGCAAAGTTGCACGGCCTGATGGCGGTCCCCGTAGGCCACGGCGTCCAGAGGGACGCGGCAGAGTAAGCTACTTCGTGGGCAACAAACCCCGCGTCATTCCCGCGGAGGCGGGGATCCATTCGCCGTGCTGCCAAAGCAAGAGCCGCACCGACTCAGCCAATGGATTCCCGCCTTCGCGGGAATGACGATGGTTGGGGGAAAGGGGTGCCTTACCGCCCCTGCGAGCGCCAACGGCGGATCGTCCGCTCCAGCATCGCCTCTTCGCCGCCGACCTCGCGCCACAGCTCGGAGAAGAGCGGGTCGTCCGAGGCCGGACGCTTGGCAGGGTCGAGGTCGTCGAACAGCAGCCGCACCGGCGTCGCCACGCCCTCGCCCACCGCGATGCATTCCCGATTTCGCAACGCCGGGATTGCGTCGAGGAAGCCGCGCGCGCCTTCCGGCATCGCCGCGCGGACGAACGCCTGGTCGCGCTCGTTGTTGAGCCGCATCGACAGGATGGTGCCGCACTGGGAGAGCACGCCTTCGGCGAGGTCCGACGGCCGCTGCGTGATCAGGCCCAGCGACACGCCGTATTTGCGCCCTTCCTTGGCGATGCGGCTAAGAATCCGCCCCACCGATGAGCCATCGGCATTGCGCTCGTTGGGGACATAGCGGTGCGCCTCCTCGCAGACGAGCAACACCGGCCGCTTGGCCTCGCCGCGCGACCAGATCGCATAATCGAACACCATCCGGCTGAGCACCGCGACCACCACGCTCGTGATCTCGTTGGGCACTCCCGACACGTCGATGATCGAGATCGGCTTGCCTTCGCCGGGCAGGCGGAAAATGCGCGACAGGAACGCCGCCATCGTATCCGCCACCAGCATGCCCGAGAACATGAAGGCATAGCGCGGATCGCCTTTCACCTCGTCGATCTTGCTCTTGAGGCGGAGATAGGGCGCCGTGTCGGTCGCCTTGTCCATCTTGCCCATTTCAAGCGTGAGCGCGTTGGTAAGGTCGGAGAGCAGATAGGGCACCGGCGCGTCGACGGTGAGCTTGCCGATCTCCTGCCCGATCCGGTTCTTCGAGCGCGCGGCGAGCAGGCACTTGGCGAGAATGTCGGCGTCCACCTGCCGATCGCTACCCGCGCTGGTGAGGAACACCTCGCAATGTTCCTCGAAGTTCATCAGCCAATAGGGGAGCTGCAGGTTCGACACGTCGAACAGCGCGCCATTGTGCTGGAAGGCACTGCCATATTCGCCGTGCGGATCAATCATCACGACATGGCCCTGCGGTGCCAGCTCGCAGATCCGGTGGAGGATCAGCGCCGCCGACGTCGACTTGCCGGTGCCGGTGGAACCGAGCAGCGCGAAATGCTTGCCGAGCATCGCGTCGACATAGAGGGCGGCGCGGATGTCCCTGGTCGGGTAGACGGTGCCGATCTCGATATGCGGGCGCTCGTCGGCGGCGTAGATCTGGCGCAGGTCGGCGGTGGTGACCGGGAAAACCTCGGCGCCCGGCGTCGGATAGCGAGTGACGCCGCGGCGGAAGCGGTAGAGCTTGCCGGTAAGCTTCTCCTCGTCGCCTTCGCCGAGGAAATCGATCGCGGCGGAAACCCGCGCGCCCGAGGGATCAAGCCGCGCGGTCCGGATGCTGGCGATCAACCAGGCACTGCCGACCCGGATCTTGACCTGGCCGCCCACCTGCCCGGCATTGGCGAGCGCAGCATCGCCGCTGCCGGCGAGCATATCGAGTTCGGCGAGGTCGAGCAGCACCTGGCTCGACGATCCGGCGATCTCGAACACCGCACCGATCGCGCGGGCGGCACCGGGCACGCGCGCTCCCGGAAGACCGCCACCGGTCGCTTCACTCTCGAACTCGCCGACGCGAAACTGGCCTTCCATCGTGCATCCCCCAAAAAGGCGGGAGCAGCATGCGCAGGCTGGGGTAAATTTTAGGTGTGCGCCCTCAGAAGCGGCGCCAGAGCGCGCCCGCGCCCCAACCGAACAGGAAGGAGACGCCCACCGCTACCAAGCCATAGGCAATGGCATTACGGTCCGCGCTGGTCGCGACGAAGCGCTCGAACCCCGATTTGCGGATCTCGATCGGCCGCACCGCCGCCGCCAACACGCGGCCGTCCCGGATCAGGAAAGTTTCGGCGGTGAAGCGCCCCACCGGCACGCGCGCCGGGATGGTCAGCCGCGCGCGGTAGAGCACGCCGCCGGTAATCTCGACCGCGCCCGGCGCCTCGTAAAACAGCCCGTTGCGGCGCTTCAGCTCGACGAAACCGCGGTCGAAGCGCTCCTGGATCTGCGGTGCCGCGCCCGAGGCGGGGGAGAGCTGCAGGCTGTCCAGCCCCAGCTCGTAGATCGCCCGCGTGCGCTCGTCGACCAATTGGCGAATCGGCCGCGACGAGGCCATCGCATAGAAGCTCGGCGCCGAGCGGTAGCGCATCTGCGCGGCGTTCACCCAGATCCCCGCGATCTTCGACTTTTCGCGGACGACCACCGATTCGGTCGGCCCCTTGATCACCACGACGATGTCGGCCGGCCGCTCGCCCTCGCCCGGCGCGCGACCACCAGGATAGAGGATCGCGCCAAACAGCAGCAGTTCGGCGCCGGTGAAGCTGTAGGCGATCTCGATGTCGCGCTGGGAGACGTCGGGCACCAGTTCGGGCTTGGCCTGCCCCATCAGCAGAGGTGCGAGCAGCGCCAGCGCCCCCGCCCGCCTCACGCTGCAGCCACCGAATAGATCTCGTCCGGCCGCCAGGCGAGGCCGGCCAGCATCCGCGCCGCAACCAGCAGCACGATCACCGCGAGCAGCAGCCGCAGATATTCGGGCCTGGCCTTGGCGGCAAAGCGCGCGCCGAGCTGCGCGCCGATCACCGAGCCCAGCAGCAGCAGGATCGCGAGCACGATATCGACCGCCTTGGTCGTCGTCGCATGGACCATCGTCGCCACCGCGGTGGTGAACAGCGTCTGGAACAGCGAGGTGCCGACCACCGTCTGCGTGCCCATGCCGAGGATGTAGAGCATCGCCGGCACCAGGATGAAGCCGCCGCCCACGCCCAGCAGCATCGTCAGCACGCCGGTAAACATGCCGAGCAGCAGCGGCGCCAGGGGCGAAATGTAGAGACCCGAGGCATAGAAGCGCCAGCGGAAGGGCAGCGCCGCGACCAGCGGGTGATGCCGCCGCTTGCGGGCCCTGGGCGGGCGGGCGCCGCGCGAGACCCGGATCGCGCCGACCGACTCCTTGGCCATCAGCCCCCCGATCGAGCCGAGCAGGACGACGTAGAGAATGCCGATCACCACGTCGATCTGGCCGCTCGCCTGGAGCAGCTTGAACAGCCATGCCCCGATCAGGCTGCCCAGGATGCCGCCGGTGACCAGCACCGCCCCCATCTGCACGTCGACACCGTTGCGGCGGAGATGCGCGAACACGCCGGAGACGCTGGCGCCGGTCACCTGGCTCGCCGCCGAGGCCGCGGCGACGGTGGGCGGGATGCCGTAGAAGATCAGCAGCGGCGTGGTGAGGAACCCGCCGCCTACCCCGAACATGCCCGAGAGCAGCCCCACGCCCAGCCCCAACGCCACGATCACGAGCGCGTTGACCGAAAGGTTGGCGATGGGAAGGTACAGATCCATGCAGCCCTAGGCCTAGCCGGTTTGTGCGGCTTTGCGAAAGGGAGAAGGTGGGGATCTGGGCGGCGCTCGGCTCAGAAATCGCTGCCGAGGGTGAGCGCAACGCCCGAGCCCGGCCGGGCATTGCCGGCAATCCGCTGCCGCCAGTCGAGCGCGATGCGCGCCTGCAACGCACCGATCGGCACGCTCGTGACCAGCGTCGGACCGATATCGAGCCGCTGCACCCCGCGCTGCGCAGCACCCCAGGTGCCGATACCCACCCCAAGCGCCGCGGCCCGCGTTTGAGCGACGGTCCGGGTCAGCCGCAGCGCACCATCGGCATAAGGTTCCAGTCGCGCGCGGAGGATCGCGCCCGCCTGGCCATAGGCTTCCAGCCGAAACCGCGTGTCGTCGCGGGTCACGCCGGCGGCCGCGCCGAGCCCCGGCCCGCCAGGGATGCCGTCCACGCCGAATCGCTCTTCAACGGAGATCCGCAGCGGGAGACGGGCGGGCTGCCACTCGAACCCCAGCGCGAGTTCCGCCCCCTTCCCGCGCAGCGGCCCGGCGATACGGCCGATCGCCGCCAGCCTGCCCCGCCGGTCGAGCGTACGCACCACCCGCACACCATATTGGCTGCCGCCGAGCTGCCCTGCCGCCGGCGCCGCGCCAATGCCTTGGCCGGGCCGAAGCACGAACCAGGCGCTGCCGCTCCACCGCGACGGCATGGACCGGGCGAGCGGGCCTGCCCAGGTCCCCGGGAAAGCCTGTGCGGCCTCCGCCGGCGCCGACACCGTACCGGCACCTTCGGATCCGAGCGGCGTCGGCGACGCCGCATGGGGATCGAGGGTCGATCGCGGCGCTTGGCGCCCCAGGATCCCCGTGCCGGCGAACCCCACCGATGCCCGTGGCGGGGACCGGCGCTTCGGCAGCCCAAGATCAGGCGCGCGGGCGGCTGTCCGTTGCACGAGACGGGGCGCCAGTAGCGTGCTGCCAGATATCGGATGGGTCACCGCAGAAGCGGTGTTTGTCGCCGGCGGCCACAACAGCACGCATCGCACCCCGATCCAGCCCAGCCCGACGAAACCGACGAACCGCAGCGGTCTGCCGCGGCCCGCCCGGTTCATGCAACGACCGATTGCGGATCGAATGCCCCGCTAGGGAACTGGTGCGCCGTCTTGTCCCAGCGCAGCGGGCCGCCTGCGAGCAGACCGACATAGATCCACAGCGCCCGCCGCGCGGCGAGCAGCCCGATAATGTTGCCGACCACCATCCGGGGCACGGCCCAGCACCCCTCACGCCACCCATGAAGATGCGTGACCAGCGCGGTGCGCATCACCAGCCGCCAGCCGAGCAGCAGCAGGTTGAGCGCCACCAGCCGCTCGAGCACGCGATCCTGGACCGGCGCCGGGCTACCCGTCAGCGCATGGCACGCCACCGAGAGCCCCCAGCAGACCAGCGCGGCATAGGCGATGGCGAGTACCGGCATCGCCAGCGTCACCCGCCGATCGCGCATCCGCATCCAGTGATCGCCGAGGTCCCAGGGGCGTGCCCAGCCCGTGCGATCCCATCCGGCCAGCGCGATACCCGCCATCCAGCGCGCCTTTTGCCGTACCGCCGCCGATATCGTAGCCGGAAAATAGGCGCGAACGGCCACCGGCGGCCCACCCGGGCGTTCGGGCACGCGGACGAAGGCGCAGCGCGTGCCCAGCGCCCGCAGGCTGAGGCCGAGTTCGTAATCCTCTGTGAGGCTCGTCGCATCGAAGGGCATCCCGCGCACCTCGGCGATCCGGCGCAGCACGTCGCAGCGGATGGCGCAGCCTACCCCGGCGAGCGGTAGGCCGGCCCCCAGCATCTGCCGCACCAGCAGCGTCGCGCCGTGCGACTGGGCGAACTCGTCGAGATAGTGCCCGGAGACGAGCCGCGACCCCGGCTGGCAGAGCGGCGTGACAGGCAGCTGAACGGCGCCGTGCGTGCCAATCCAGCCGGCATAGACGGCGAGTTCCTGCGGGTGCACCACATCTTCCGCGTCGTGCAGCACCACCGCCGTAAAGTCATTCCCCTCAGCAGCCTCGTCGCGCTCCAGCGCGGCCCATAGCGCATTGAGGCAATCCGCCTTGGTCGTCGGGCCGGGACGCGCCCCTATCACCAGTCGTACGCGCGAGGAGTCCGCCTCCAGGGAGAGCACCGCCGCGATGGTTGCCGGATCGTTGGGATAGGTGCCCACATAGATGCGGTACGGGCCGTCACCCCATCGGCAGATCATCGACCGCAACATGGGCGCGATCACCGCCGATTCGTCCCAGGCCGGCACGAAGACAGCGAAGCGTTGTTCCGCTAGCGTGCCCGGCCTTCCGCCAGTCAGCTGCCGCCTTCCCGTACGTCCTGCGATACTAGCAAAAAGAAAAAGTGCATCGATGATGCAATCGTCCACACCACCGATGGCAAGAAATATCGCCGCGAATAAGGTAAGTTCGCGCGTGGCAGCATCAAGGATACTCAGTGCCATCAGCATTCCCCCCCGGGCGATGCATCCGAATCGGACGTCAGCATGTTTGCGAGGAAATGCAGCCAGAGCAACCCGAACGTTTCAGGAACCGGCAAAGGAATGGCGCAAACCCTTCTTCGGCAATCGAATTTGCCCAAAGAACGGCACCAATTCGGTTGTATCTCTTCTGGGAACCTAAAGGCGCGCGCGACGTTCTGCTGGCGCAACAGATCCCTTGGATAACCCGCAACCTGAAACCGGCCGCATCGACAGAATCGATGCGGCCGTTTTTTTTGTTACCAGTAGAAGCCCGGCACCACCCGAATTACGGTGCCCCGCCGCGTATCGACGAGCAGGACGTCGTTATAGTGGCGCACCCAGCTCTGGTAGAGACCCGGGCGCGGCAGGTGGTAGCGCCAGGGATCGCCGATCACGTAGCGCTGCCCATAATAAACCGGGCCGATCCGTGCGCCGGGCTGGAACCGATAATAGCGGAACGGCGCCCGCCATTCGCCGCGCGCATAGAGGCCGCGGTTGCGGTCGCGCCAAGCGCGCCAGTCATTCTCGGCCCAGCGGCGGTCGCGATCGCGCAGGTCCTCGCGATATTCGCGGTGCGCCTCGCGCAGGTCGCGACGTTCCTCGTGGATGCGGCGCGGATCGCCCGACCATTGCGCACGGCGCAGGTCGCGCTCGGCGTCGCGAATGTCGCGGCGGTCCTCGCGCAGCTCGGCGCGCGACTGCGCCATCGCGCTCGCTGGCACCAGCAGCGCGGGCGCCGCGATCGCCGTCAGCAGGGCGATGGGAACGAGCTTCGTCATATGCTTCTCCATCCTGATCGAACCCGCCGGCCCGAAGGCCGGCTTGTCAGGATCTATGAACAAGCATCGCTGAACGTTGCGCGAACGGTCCGGTCAGCCGCGGGAAAGAAACCTACGGGCCGGTATTGCCGCCGCCGCCGGCGCCAGCCCCCGGCGCGCCGACCGTGCCGATATTGCCAAACAGATCGGAGAAGAAGCTGCGGCGACGCCCCAGAGTCGGCGTCGTCTTGCCATAGGGGTCGATCGCGGCGGCAAGCTCGACGCCGGTCTGGTCGATGGCGGTGACGTTGCCGGCTTGGTCGAAGCGGATGCGCAGCGTCGTCTGGCTCTTCACCTTCGGATTGCGGAAGGCGAAGTTGCTGCTGTCGCGCGAGACGTAGAACCACTCGCCTTCGTTGAACTGGCTGGTGAAGCTGGGGTGGCCCAGAGTCTGCATCACCGAGTCGCGCGTATCGATGCCCGGCTGCACCGAGGCGACCAGGTCGTGATCGACGACATAGCCCTGATGCGTCCGCACCGGCGTACAGGCGGTGGTGCCGAGCACGACCAACAACGCGGCGGTGCCGAGCGTGCGAACGGGAAGCGACATCAGGATCTCCAGGCAAACACGAGCGGCCCCCGGATTGCATCGCGGGCCGAAGGCCTCAATATGCGGCAAAATGCGGCCAAACAAGGTCGCACCCAAGGAAGGCACGAACAACGGCGATGCGAATGCTCCAGCGGCTCTTCGGCAAGCCCGATCGCGGCACGGCCCCGCAACTCTATGCGGGCGTCGTCGCGCGCGGCCGCGCGCCACACTGGTACACCCACGGCGCGGTGCCGGACACGGTCGACGGCCGCTTTGACATGATCGCGGCGGTGCTGTGCATGGTGCTGCTCCGGCTGGAGGAAGAGCCGGCCGGCATCCCCACCAGCACCGCAGTGGCGGAATGCTTCATCGACGACATGGACGGCCAGCTGCGCGAGATAGGCATCGGCGACATCATCGTCGGCAAGCATGTCGGCCGGATGATGGGCATGCTCGGGGGCCGGCTTGGCGCCTATCGCAGCGGGCTGGCGGAGGGCGACCTCGGCCCCGCGCTGGTCCGCAACCTTTATCGCGGCGAGGCCCCAGCACCCGCTGCCCTCACCCATGTCGGGGCGCGGCTGCGCGCCTTTCGCGATGCGCTGGCGGCACTGCCGCTGGCGCGTGTAATCGCAGGAGAGCTTCCCGAATGACCGACCCAGAATTTTCTCGCCCCCATCGCCTCGACCAGATCGGCGCCGGCGAAAGCGACGTTCAGATTGCCGCCGACGAGGCCGAGCGCGCCGCGCTCAGCACCCGCTTCGGGCTCAAGGCGATCGAGAAGCTGGAGGCCGTCTATCATCTGCGCCGCGATGCGCAGGGCGTGGTCGCGCGCGGGCACCTCTCGGCGCGGCTGACGCAAGCCTGCGTCGTAACCGGCGATCCGCTGCCCGCCAAGGTGGAGCAGGATTTCGCGATCCGCTTCGTGCCCGAGCCGACCACGACCGGCGAGGACGAAGTGGAGCTGACCGAGGACGAGTGCGACACCGTCTTCTATTCGGGCGGCACGATCGACCTGGGCGAAGCCGCGGCGGAGACGATGGCGCTCGAACTCGACCCCTATCCGCGCAGCCCCCGCGCCGCCGACGTGCTGCGCGAAGCCGGGGTGAAGAGCGAGGAAGAAGCCGGGCCGACCAAGGCGCTGGCGGGCCTCAAGGATCTGCTCGCGAAGAAATGAGCCGGTGCGGGCGGGTGGCGAACAGCCCGCCCGCCACCAGCAGCCCGGTCGCCAGCACCACCAGCGACCCCGCGGCGAACGACTCGCCGCGGACGACGAAATGGCCGATCGGCGTGCGCCAGTCGCGCAGCCCTGCCCAATAGGAAAGCACCAGCAGGCCGCGCAGGACGAACAACAAGGCGAGCAGTGCCAGGATCAAGCGATGCACGGTCGTGCGCGCGGGCATCCGGCACGCGACAGCAAAGCCTAGCAGCACGACAGCAATCCCCAGCGTGCCAGCCAGCGCCGGCCAGCTTCCCGCCATCCGCGACGCGACGGTCGATCGCGGTGCGCCGAGCCACGCCATCCAGGCAGGACCACCTGCATAGGCGAGGACATGGGCTGCGGCCCCTGCAACCAGCCCTGCGCTCGCAAGCCGAAAAGGCAGGCGCGCGGAAGCCTCCGTATTGTTCATGTAATACACACTAGCCGCTCGCGGTGGCTTCGCAAGCCTTAGCGGCCGATCCCCTGCGCCAGAAGCTGCGCGACCACGTCGGCAATCGCCTCAGGCGGCGTGCCTTCGTCCCACACGCTGTAGCGCAGGCCGAGAAACACGTTCATCCCCATGATCGCCCAGGCGTGGATCTCGCCGACATCATCACGCACCTCGCCGCGCTCGGCGGCGGCGCGGAGGCGGGCGGCGATGCGATCGGCGGTGCTCGCATAATGGTGGCGGAAGCTGGCGGGGTCGACGAACTCGGCCTCGTCGACGATCCGGTAGATTTCCTTATGCTCGCGCGCGAAGCGGATGAAGGCGAGCAGCGCCGCGCGTTCGGCATCGATCTGATCGCGCGCGCCGCGCAGCGCCGGGCCGACATGCTCGCGCACCTGATCGCTCATGTCGCGAACGAGCGCGCGGAACACCGCGTCCTTCGAGTCGAAATAGGTGTAGAAGCTGCCCAGCGCGACGCCCGCACGCCGCGTGATCCCGCTGATCGAGCCTTCGTGGAAGCCCTTCTCCCCGAATTCCGCCGCGGCGGCGTCGAGGATTGCGCGCAGCGTCCGGCGGCCGCGCTCGGTGCGCGGCACCTTGGCGTCGCTCGCCGCTTCGCCGCCTTCCGGCATGGAAGTGGCTGAAATGCCACGTTCGCCTGCCATGCTCCGCCTCCCCTTCACATCCCAAGTTGAAACCCGGTTCAGGTTTCAGTATAGCGTCCCGCAACGGCTTACAACCCGCGTTCAAAGATGGGTTGCACCAGGGGAGGATTACCATGTCACGGCACGATTCCGTTCGTATTGTCCTGCTCGCGAGCGCCGCGCTGCTCGCCGCCACGCCCGCCTTCGCCCAGGACAGCGAAGCTGCCGGCCAGACCGCAGAGGCCGCGCAGCAACAGCAGGACGGCGAGATCATCGTCACCGCCCGCCGCCGCGCGGAGAGCCTGATCGACGTGCCGATCGCCGTCACCGCGATCAGCGGCGCGCAGCTCAATGCCCAGGGTGCGCTCGACATCACCGACATCGCCCAATCCGCTCCGAACGTATCGCTCGAGGTGTCGCGCGGCACCAACAACACGCTGTCCGCCTTCATCCGCGGCGTCGGCCAGCAGGATCCAGTCGCTGGGTTCGAGGCGGGCGTTGGGCTCTATCTCGACGACGTGTACCTCAACCGGCCGCAGGCGGCGGTGCTCGACATCTATGACGTCGAGCGGATCGAGGTGCTGCGCGGGCCACAGGGCACGCTCTATGGCCGCAACACGATCGGCGGTGCGGTGAAATACGTCACCAAGCGGATCGGCGCCGACCCGACGCTGCAGCTGCGCGGCAGCTATGGCTCGTACAATCAGGCCGATCTGGTGGTGAGCGCCAGCGCGCCGATCGGCGACACCGGGCTCAAGATCGGTGCAGCCGGCGCGCGGCTGAGCCGTGGCGGCTTCGGCACCAACCTGACCACCGGCCAGGACAATTACAACAAGGACCTGTGGGCCGCGCGCGGCACGGTGGAATATGAGCCTAGCAGCAGCGCCTTCTTCCGCGTCTCGGGCGACTATACGCATGACAAGAGCAACAGCCGTGGCGGCCACCGGCTGATCCCGGGCATCGTCAGCGGCACGCCGGTGCTGGCCGACGTGTTCGATTCGCAAGGCGGCCTCGTCACCCCGCGGCAGGACGTGAAGGCCTGGGGCGTGACCGGCCTCGCCGAGCTGCGCCCCGCGACGTGGCTGACCTTCCGCTCGATCACCGCCTATCGCAAGGACGACAGCGCCACGCCGATCGACTTCGACGCGCTGCCGGCGGTGCAGGTCGACGTGCCCGCCTTCTACAACAACAAGCAGTTCAGCCAGGAAGCGCAGCTGCTGGTGGATACCGGCGGGCTCTCGGGCCTGCTCGGCGTCTATTATCTCGATGCCAAGGCCCGCACCGTGTTCGACGTACGCCTGCCCGGCGGGGTGACTGCACTGACCTTCGGCGACGTGAAGACCGATACCGTCGCGGTGTTCGGCGACTTCACCTACGACCTCACGCCGATGTTCAGCATCTCGGCGGGCGGGCGCTACACCTGGGACCAGCGCCAGTCGCGCGTGCTGCGCCAGACCTATCTGGGCGGCGGCTCGCCCTATTTCGGCGGCGCGGGCGTGCTGGCCGCCACGACCTCGGACTTCCGCGGCAGCGCCGACTTCAAGAAGTTCACGCCCCGCGCCTCGATCAGCTTCAAGCCGAGCAAGGACCATACGCTCTACGCAAGCTGGTCGAAGGGCTTCAAGGGCGGCGGCTTCGATCCGCGCGGACAGACCAGCGCGTGCCGCACGCCGAGCGGCGCCACGTGCACACCGGCGCAGGTCTATGACTTCATGTCGTTCGACCCCGAGACGGTCAGCAGTTACGAGCTCGGCTACAAGGCATCGCTGTTCGATCGCCGGCTGAGCTTCGCGCTCGCCGCCTTCCATGCCGATTACACCGACGTGCAGGTGCCGGGCTCGATCGGCACCACGATCAACGGCCAGCAGACCTTCATCGGCATCACCACCAATGCCGGCAAGGCGCGGATGCGCGGCGTGGAGTTCGAGGGCAATCTGATCGCCGCGCGCGATCTGGTGACCCCGGGCGGAACGCTGAACCTCAACTGGTCGGTCGGCTATCTCGATGCCCGCTACAAGCGCTTCATCGATTCGCGCGGGATCGACGTCGCCAGCCGCCGCCGCATCCAGAACACGCCGGATTGGACGGCAAGCGGCACGATCGGCTATTCGGTGCCGGTTGGCAGCGACGGCCAGGTCGCGGCGAGCTTCACCGCCTCGTACCGCAGCGCTTCGCAGCAGTTCGAGCTGCGCACGCCGATGCTCGATCAGTCGGGCTTCACGCTGTTCGACGCGAACCTGAACTGGGACATCGACAAGCGGTTCTCGATCGGGGTGCATGGCCGCAACCTGTTCGACAAGCGCTACATCGTCTCCGGCTACAACTTTCTCGCGCAGAACTCCGACACGGGCGATTTCCTGCGCACACCGGCCGGCGCCTATGTGCCGACGCTGGGGACCGAAGGCGTGCTGACCGGCTATTACGGCAACCCGCGCCAGGTGTTCGTGACCGGGACGGTGAAGTTCTGAGGCTCCCTGCCCCTTCCCCCGCGACGGGAAGGGGCGCTACCTGACTCGATGAAAACCGGCCGAGGAGTGACCGTGCAGCCCAGCCCAACCCGCCCCGCTGCCCCACGCGGCCTCGTCCTCGCGATGCTGCTGCTGGTCTATATCTTCAACTTCCTCGACCGGCAGATCCTCTCGATCCTCGCCCAGCCGGTAAAGGCGGACCTGGGGCTCGATGACGGGCAGCTCGGCATGCTGGGCGGCTTTGCCTTCGCACTGCTCTATTCCACCCTCGCCATCCCGCTGGCGATGCTCGCCGACCGCACCAGCCGCAGCTGGGTGATCGCCATCTCGCTCGGCGTGTGGAGCGCCTTCACCGCGCTGTGCGGCACGGCGCAGCATTTCACGAGCATGTTCCTGTACCGGCTCGGCGTCGGCGTGGGCGAAGCGGGCGGCGTGGCGCCCAGCTATGCGCTGATCGCCGATGCCTATCCGGCCGAGCGCCGGTCGCGCGCGCTGTCGATCTATTCGCTCGGCATCCCGCTCGGCTCGGCGGGCGGGGCTCTGCTCGGCGGCTATATCGCGCAGAAGGTGGAGTGGCGGACCGCCTTTCTCGTCGTGGGGCTGCTCGGGCTGGCGATCACGGTGCCGTTCAAGCTGCTCGTCCGCGATCCCCCCCGCGCCGCGCCAGCCAAGGGCCAGGTACCGCTCTCCCGCGTGTTCGGCATCCTCGCCGCCAAGCCGAGCTTCTGGCTGCTCGCCTTCGGCGCGGCGGCGGGATCGATGTGCGGCTATGGCGTCGCCTTCTGGCTGCCGAGCCTGATCCTGCGCAGCTTCCGGCTCGACCTCGCCCAGGTCGGCCAGTTCTTCGGCGCACTTGCACTCACCGGCGGCGTGGCGGGCATCCTGCTCGGCGGCTGGCTGGGCGATCGGCTGGGCCGCCGCCACCGGAAGTGGTACGCGCTGGCGCCGGCCATCTGCTACGTCCTCGGCCTGCCGCTGTTCGTCGCCGGCGTGCTTGCGCACAGCTGGCAGGCAGCGTTCCTGCTGTTCCTCGTGCCGCAGGCGCTGGTCTATGTCTGGCTCGGGCCCGTGCTCACTGCCGTCCAGCACCTGGTGCCGCCGCAGATGCGTGCCACCGCCTCGGCCTCGTTCCTGCTGATCAACAACCTGATCGGGCTCGGCATCGGCAGCTGGGTGATCGGCCTCCTCTCCAAGCAGCTGACCCCTGCGTACGGCGCCGCCGACGGTCTGCGCTACGCGATCGCGGCGGGGCTCGGCCTCTATCTCGTCGCCGGCCTGCTCATGGCGCTGGCGAGCCGGCGGCTGGCGGCGGACTGGGTCGAATAGCGGCGTGATTCCCGCTGCCGCATAGTTACTTCTATAATAACCACATGAGCTATACCCCGACCGACCTCGTCAAAGCCGAGAAGAATGTGGTGCTCGCCGAGCGTCACATTGCCGCCCAGCAGGAAGTCCTCGCCATGATGCGTGCCGCCGGCACCGACACCAGCGGCGCCGAGGAGCTGCTCGCCAAGTTCGAAGCCGATCTCGGCCGCGCCGAACGCATCCGCGACTGGATCGCCAGCGGCCTCGGCGAGCGTGGCCGGGAACAGCGCGCGGCGGCCTGATTACCGCTCGCGCGTCGCCGCGAGCTTCACCTTGTTGTAGCGCTCGGCAATGTACCCGACTTCCCAGGCCGACTTGGCGAGGAAGACGGGATTGCCGTCGCGATCCTTGGCGAGCGCACCGCGGTTGAGGTCGAGAAACTCCTTGAGCGCCGCGGCGTCGTCCGACGAAATCCACCGTGCGGTATCGTAGGGCGAAGGCTCGAGCACCGCGCCGACCTTGTACTCCGCATCGAGCCGGCTGAGCAGCACGTCGAGCTGCAGCTGGCCGACCACGCCGATGATCCAGTTCGATCCGATCTCCGGATAGAAGACCTGAATCACGCCCTCTTCGGACAGATCGTCCAGCGCCTTACGGAGCTGCTTGGTCTTGGTCGGGTCCTTGAGCGCCACGCGACGCAGGATTTCCGGCGCGAAGTTGGGTAGCCCGGTGAAGCGCACCCCCGCCCGCTCGGACAGCGTGTCGCCCACCCGTAGCGTGCCGTGGTTGGGGATGCCGATGATGTCGCCCGGAAACGCCTCGTCGGCCAGTTCGCGCTCGCGGGCGAAGAACAGGATCGGCGAGTGGATCGCGATCGGCTTGCCATGCCCGGTCGGCGTCAGCTTCATGCCACGCTTGAAGGTGCCCGAAACCAGCCGCATGAACGCGATGCGATCGCGGTGGTTGGGGTCCATGTTCGCCTGGACCTTGAACACGAAGCCGGTCACCTCGTCGCGGGTCGGCTCCACCGGTGCCGGCTCGGCGGGCAGCGCGTGCGGCGGGGGCGCGAATTCGGCGATCGCGGCGATCAGCGAATCCACGCCAAACTCCTTCAGCGCCGAGCCGAAATAGACTGGCGTCATGTCGCCGTTGCGGTACGCCTCGCCGTCGAATTCGGCATAGCCCGCCAAGGCGAGCTCCACGTCCTCGCGCAGCTTGGCGAGATTGTCGGCCGAGAGGATCGCGTCGAGCTGCGGATCGTCGAGCCCGGTCGTCTGGATCACCTTGCCGTGAAACTCGCGGGCATCGCCCTCGGGGAGCAGCAGGCGCTTGGTGGCAAGGTCGTAAATGCCCTCGAAGGTCCCGCCCATCCCAACCGGCCAGGTCATCGGCACTACGTCGAGCTGGAGCAGTTCGGCGACCTCGTCCAGCGTGGCGAACACCTCGCGACCTTCGCGGTCGACCTTGTTGACGAAGGTGATGATCGGCACGTTGCGCAGGCGACAGACCTCGAACAGCTTGCGCGTCTGGCTTTCGATGCCCTTGGCGACGTCGATCACCATCACCGCGGAGTCGACCGCGGTGAGCGTGCGATAGGTGTCTTCCGAGAAGTCCTCGTGGCCCGGCGTGTCGAGCAGGTTGAAGGTGATCCCGTCGCGCTCGAAGGTCATCACGGAGCTGGTGACCGAGATGCCGCGCTGCTGCTCGATCTTCATCCAGTCCGACCGCGCACGGCGAGCGGCACCGCGCGCCTTCACTTCGCCGGCAAGATGGATCGCGCCGCCGAACAGCAGCAGCTTTTCGGTGAGCGTGGTCTTGCCCGCGTCCGGGTGCGAGATGATGGCGAACGTGCGACGATCGGAGGGGGACATGCGGGTACTTCGAACGGGAGGGAGAATCGCGACGCCTTAGTCGGTGACGCGCTTTTTATCCAGCGGTGCGTGCGCGCCCCCAACCGTCTCTCAGTCGATCAGCGTGACGTCCATCGCGAAGCGCCGAGTCTCACCGGGTTCCAGCCGCTGGATGCCCGGCTTGTCCCAGATTTCGCCATTGAAGCCCGCCGGATCGGCGATGCCCCACCAGGGTTCGACGCAGATGAAGCGCGCGCCGGGCTTGGTCCAGATGCCGAGCAGCCCGGTATCGGGGAAGCGGACGCGAAGCTGCGGCCCGTCCTCTGCGCCGAACAGCAGTCCGCGGCTGGCGAGTTGGTCCCAGATCAGCGCGTCGGCGGTGAAGAGGTCGTCGGACAGCGATAGCTTCTGCCCCTCCACCGGGCTCGGCCGCCGATCGGCCGCGATGCCGCCTTCGCCGATGTAGCGCAGCGACGAGAACTCCGGCTCGTCGAACAAGATGCGGTGGTCGGCTCGCGGACGGTCATAGGGCAGCGGCCAGGCGAAGGCGGGGTGGAAGCCGAAGCTGGCGGGCATGTCGCGCGTGTCGCGGTTGGTGACCGCGATCTCGATCCACAGCGTGGCGTCTTCCAGCCGGTAGGTCGCATCGAGGGTAAAGGCGAAGGGGTAGACCGCGCGGGTCCCGGCATCGTCTTCCAGCCGGAAGGTTACCCGATCCGGGCCCTGCTCGACCAACGCGAAATCACGCCGCCGCGCGAAGCCGTGCTGCGGCAGGCTATAGTCCTTGCCGTCCAGCCGATAGCGATCGCCGACCAGCCGCCCGACGATCGGGAAGAGCAGCGGCGCGTGACCCGACCAGAAGGCGGGATCGCCGTCGGTCATCAGCTCGCGCCCGGCGGGATCGCGCAGCGACGAGAGCTCGGCCCCGTGCGGGTTGATCGCGGCGGTCAGCCGCGCGCTGGCGATCTCGATCATGGCGTCTCCCCTGGCAGCACGTCCGCCCTACAGGCGCGCCGCCGCCAGGGGAAGCCGTCAGAAGCCCCAGCTCAGCCGCACCGCGCCGCCCAGGTCGCTCGGCATCGCCGCGATGTTGCCCGGTTGGCGGCGGAGGAACAGGTTGCTGCTCACATCGCCGTCGGCAAAACGCCAGTGATAGCGGAGCTCGTAGTCGATCTCGCGGCCGACGGGCGCGAGGTTGATCCGCTCGCTGCTCCAGCTGGTGACGCTCAGCGTGCCATAATCCCATCCCTGCGGCAGGGTGAGGCCGATGCCGCCGCGCGCCACCCGCAGCGGCTGGGCGATGCGCAGGCCGATCGAGTCGCTGCCGAACAGCCCGTCCTTGCCGATGTCCGCCGCCCATGCATTGGTGCGGATCAGGCCCGAACCCTGGATGCCTTCGCGCAGCCGGACGTTGGTCCAGCCCTGGCGGAGCGAGCCGCCGAGGCTCAGCCCCAGGCCGAGATCCCAGCGCACGCCCAGATCGGCGAACAGGCTGCTTGCCCGCGCCGAACCGAGGCCGGCGCTGAATCGCGCGCCGAGCACGGTATTGTTTTCCGATAGGCGAGTGACGCCAAGGCTCGCATTGAGCCCGCCGAAGCGCCGGTCGACGGCGATGGTGCTGCGGTCATAGCCGAAGCGCAGCCAGCGCGCCTGCAGGGCGGCCGCGTCGCCGGCACGCTGGCTGAGCACGTCGCCGACTTCGCTGGCGACAGTCAGCCCCCAGGGGCCAATCGCCTGGCGCACGGCCGCCGATCCGCCGACATCGGTATCGAAGCCGGCATTGCTGAGCGGATCGCGCGCGATCAGGAATGCAGGATCGTCGCGACCTGCCAGCTGGGCGGTGAGCACGTTGCCGGTCTGCGAAGCGCCGAAGGCGAACTGCGCCTTGGCGCCCAGCCGGCCGCTCACCGTCGTTGCCAGCATCCGCGCCACGCCCGCATCGCGGCTGGTGATGCCGAACCGCTCGATCCGCACCGAATCGACCGTGGGGACCAGCGACACGGCGACGCGCATCTGGTCGCCGCCGACCGAAAAGCTGCGATCGCGCGTGGCCATCAGCGCCGGCAGGTTTCGCGACAGGCTCTGGCGCTGGAAGCTGTTGGTGATCGTCGTCGCATAGGCGCGGCCGAACGAATCGAGCGCCGCCATGCCCAGCGCGCCCTGGCTGGCATCGCCCATCGGCCCGCTGAGCGTGCCGTTGATCGTCGGTGCGATCACCGCGCTCGTCCCCGCCACCGACATGGTGCCGACCGGCTGGAAGGCGCGAGTGAGATCGAGCACGCCGCGCCCGTAGATCGGGTCGACGCCGGCGTCCCCCATGTCGCGCGCGGTCGCGTAGAGCAGGTCGACGATCTGCTTGCCGGTGAGGTTGGGGAAGGCCTGGGCGAGCAGCGCGATCGCGCCGGTGATCTGCGGCGCCGAAAACGACGTGCCCGACCAGATATAGGCGGTGTTGTTCGCATCCGGCGCACGCACGCCCTCGCCCACGGCCGCAAGATACACGCTGGCGGCGGACCCGGCGCGGTTCGAGAAGCTGGAGATGACGTCGCTGGAATTGACCGAGCCGGCGATGATCACCAGCCCGCGCGAAATCGCCGCATTGGTCGCCGCGCTGGTGAAGGCGTCCGGATTCGCGGCGCCGTCGTTGCCGGCGGCGATCACCACGATCACCCCCGCCGCAGTGGCGCGATCGATCGCCGAGGCGAGTGCCGACGAAGCCGAATCACCCCCTAGCGAGATGTTGACGACGCGCGCGCCCGCCTGCCGAGCGCGATCGAGTCCCTGGGCGATGGCGGTGTCGGAGAATTTGCAGGTGCTGGTATCGGTCCCGTTGCAGGTGCCCGGCTGGTCCGCGCGCTCGACGACGAGCTGCGAATTGAATGCCACGCCCTGCGTGCCAGTGTCGTTGCGCCGTCCGGCGATCGTGAAGGCCACCGCGGTGCCGTGGCCACCGACGTCGTCTACCGTCCCGTTGCCGCCGGGATCGCTCGAGCTGGCGAGGATGCGGCAGGTACCGATGCCAAGCCCGCCCGAACAATCGCCGAACTCGGCGCTCTGCACGTCGATGCCCGAATCGATCACACCCACCTTGATGCCGCTGCCGGTCGCGCCGTTCTTGTAGGCGATCAGCGCGTTCATCGAGAGGGCACCCACCGTGGTGCGATATTCGGTCGTGTCGTAATTGGTGGTGGGCGTCGGCGTGGGCGTCGGGGTCGGGGTCGGGGTCGGCACGGGGGTAGGCGTCGGTGTCGGGGTCGGCGTTGGCGTTGGCACGGGTATCTGCGCGGGCGCCGGTGCGGGCGCCGGCGTGCTCGCGATACCACCACCGCCGCCACCGCTGCACGCGCCCAGCGCCACGAGGCCGCCGAGCGCCGCCGTGTGCATCCATCCAACGCGCAATGCCACTCGCATACCGAAAACCCTCGTGTCAGGAGGGTCCTCACCTACGCGTGGAGTGGTTTTTTTTGGGTTTACCCGGGTGCCGGGGGAGTCCCGATGCCGGTGCGCGCGCTCGGCGCTTGCGGCGGCGGGGGGCACCTCCTACACGCCCCGGCGATGCTCGCCTCGCTCTCGCACGTCCGCAACTGGATCTTCGATCTGGACAACACGCTCTATCCCGCGAGCGCCAACCTGTTCGCGATGATCGATGCGCGGATCGGCGAATATGTCCAGCGCCTGCTCCATTGTTCGGCGGAAGAGGCGCACAAGGTGCAGAAGGCCTATTTCCACGCGCACGGCGCCACGCTGTACGGGCTGATCGAAGAGCATGGCACCGATCCGCACGACTATCTCGATTACGTCCACGATGTGGACATGAGCGTGCTCGAGCAAAATGAGGCGCTGATCGAGGCACTGGCGAAGCTTCCCGGCCGCAAGCTGATCTTCACCAATGGCGATGCGCCCTATGCGCAGAAGGTCCTCGACAAGCTGGGGCTGGGCGAGACCTTCGAGGCGATCCACGACATCCACGCCACCAGCTATCGCCCCAAGCCCGAGCCCTCGGCCTATCGCGGCCTGTGCGAGGCGTACGACCTGAACCCGCGCGAATCGCTGTTCGTCGAGGACATGGCGCGCAACCTGGGGCCGGCGAAGGCGATCGGCATGACCACCGTCTGGATCAACAATGGCTCGGAACAGGCGCCGGACGCAGACCGCAGCTTTATCGACTACACCATCACCGATCTCGGAGCCTGGCTCCACAGCATCTTGGAGAGCTGACATGAACGATCTCGCCGCGACGATCGACGCCGCCTGGGAAGACCGTGCGAACCTGAGCTTCGCCACCGAGGGCGCGGTGCGCGAAGCCGTCGCAGAAGCGCTGAACCTGCTCGATCGCGGCGAAGCGCGCGTCGCCGAGCCGGTGGACGGCGGCTGGCAGGTCAACCAGTGGCTCAAGAAGGCGGTGCTGCTCAGCTTCCGCCTCAACGACAATGTCGTCGTCCCCGGCCCCGAAGGCACCGCGTGGTTCGACAAGGTGCCCTCGAAGTTCACCGGCTGGGGCGAGGCCGCGTTCCGCGACGCCGGCTTTCGCGCGGTGCCGGGCAGCATCGTCCGCCACGGCGCGCACATCGCCAAGGGCGCGGTGCTGATGCCGAGCTTCGTCAACATCGGCGCCTATGTCGGCGAAGGCACCATGGTCGATACCTGGACCACGGTCGGCAGCTGCGCGCAGATCGGCAGGAACGTGCATCTCTCGGGCGGCGTCGGCATCGGCGGCGTGCTCGAGCCGCTGCAGGCCGATCCCGTGATCATCGGCGACGGCGCGTTCATCGGCGCGCGCTCGGAAGTGGCCGAGGGCGTGCGGGTCGGCGAGGGCGCGGTGCTGTCGATGGGCGTCTATCTCGGCGCCTCGACCAAGATCGTCGATCGCGCGACCGGCCAAGTCTATCGCGGCGAAGTGCCGCCCTATGCGGTGGTGGTGCCCGGCACGCTGCCTGCCGAAGACGGCAAGCCCGGCCTCTATTGCGCAGTGATCGTCAAGACGGTCGACGCGCAGACCCGCAGCAAGACCGGGATCAACGAGCTGCTGCGCGACTGATTGTTACGGCGGCCGTTACACATCGCGGCGGGAATGCGGAATGCCGACACCATTTCGCCCCAATCCCGCCGCGTCCCCTACGGCGTATAACGACCGCCGGCACGGAGCTCGAATCCCCGGCTTCGCCCTGTCCTGAGTGTTCCGCGCGCCATGTCGTCCACCTCTTCCGCCTCGCCCGTGCGCCGGTTGCGCGTCTCGCTGCGCGGACGCACCGCCGCGATTCTGCTGGCGCTGGCGATCGAGCTGCTGATTGCGCTGATGCTGCTGTGGATGGCGCCGCGGGTCACGCCCAAGGAAAAGCCGAAGACGGTGGTATTCGGGATCGAGGCCTCGGAAGGCGAGCAGGCGCCGGCCGAGAAGGACGCTGCCAAGGCCCCCGAAAAGGCCCGCAAGCGCGCCGGTGAGGAAGCAGAGGCGGAGCGGCCGGCGCCGCCCACTTCGGCACTGCCCCCGCCCCCCGTCGTGCCATCCGTATCCAGCGGCCCGCCGAGCTTCATCGTGATGAGCCGGCGCGACTATGCGGCGAGCGATATCGCCAAAGCACCCGCCGCGCCGGCAGGCGACCAGGGCAACACCCAGACCGCCGACGCCGGCGGCGGTAGCGGCGCCGACGATACCCCCCGCGCCGGCACAGGCCCACATGGCGAGACGCTCTACGCCGCCGACTGGTATCGCCGCCCCACCAATGCGCAGCTCTCCCCCTACCTTCCGCAGCGCGCGCTGGGTCGCGAAGGTTGGGGCGAAGTCGCCTGCCGGACGATCGAGCGCTACCAGGTGACCGATTGCCAGGAACTCGGCGAATTCCCGCGCGGCTCGGGCTATGCCGGCGCCGTGCGCCAGGCGGCGTTCCAGTTTCGGGTGAAGGCGCCGCGGGTGAACAGCCGGTTGCTGGTCGGCAGCTGGGTGCGGATCCGCATCACCTATTCGCAGCGCGGCGGCGGCGGCGACGGCGGCGACGCCGACTGATCACGGGCCCTTGCTGGACACACGCATCCCAGATCCAAGATTGTATGGAACATCGTATGGGTTTTGTTTGTCGTTGATATGTGCCAGAGCGTCGCGGCGATAGCCCGCGCGATCGACGCGGACGCGGCGCAGATCAGGTGGTAGCGATGATTTGGGTTCCGATTCTCCTGGGCACGTTCAAGCTCGCTGTGTTCGGCACGGGCATGTTCTTCGCCATCAAGTGGCACTACGATCAGGGCAAGAAGAAGAAGGAAGAGGATGCGCGCCGCGCCGCGGAACGCACCGCCGCGGAAGTTGCCCGGGCCGAGGCCGAATAGGCGACCGGATCAGCGCGCCGCAGACTCGTCGGCCGCGAGACGCGTCAGCCAGGCCTGGGCCTGCTTGGGCTCGCCGACCGCCGAGGGCCCCACCGGGCCCCGCGCGGCGAGAAATTCCTGCTGGAGCGCGAAGGGCGGCAGCCCCAGTCGGTCGCGCGCGGCGTCGATTTCCTCGCCCAACTCGGCCAAGTGGTCGAGGGTGGGGCGGATGGCGGCGCGGGCGTGGCGGTCCTTCTGGTGGTCGAACAGCCCCCATTTGCCCGCCGCGGTGCGCTCCAGCGCTTCGATCAGCGCGGCGCGATATTCCGCCTCGAGTTCGATGCGCCGATTGTCGAGCCGTTCGAGGCGATCCGCTTTTGCCATGCGGAGGCTGTATCGGGGACTGGCAGGCGGAACAACCTCTAGCCCCTCCCCTTTAGGGGAGGGGTTGGGGTGGGGCCCTGTCTCACAGAGACCGACAGACCTTCTGGAATGCCTCCCCCCCAACTCCTTCTCCCAGGAGGAGGGGCTAATTCAGTTCAGCCCCCGAACGCCTCGTTCACGTCCGCAGCCGTCCGGAACCGGAACGCCATGCTGTGCCGATAGATCTCCCCCACCTCTACCCGGGCGCTCGGGAAGCTCGGCTGGTTGGGACTGTCAGGAAACTTCTGCGGCTCCAGGCAAAGACCGCCGCGCTTCGGATACACGCCGCCGCCGGTGCCGGGGGCGCCATCGGCGAGGTAGTTGCCCGAGTAGAACTGCACCCCCGGCTCGGTGGAATGCACCTCCAGCACGCGACCCGACTCGGGATCGAACAGCGTCGCGATCCGGCGCTCAAATCCGGCCGGGCCATCCAGCACGAAGTTGTGATCGTAGCCCTGCCCCAGCGCGAGCTGCGCATCCGACGCATCGATGTCGCGACCGATCGGCTTCGGGCCGCGAAAGTCGAACGCGCCCCCGTCCACCGGCGCCAGTTCTCCCGTCGGAATCAGCGCATCGTTCACCGGGGTGATCGCGCTCGCGGGAAGCTGCAGCAGATGGTCGAGCACCGTCTCCCCGCTGCCCTCGCCTGCCAGGTTGAAGTACGCGTGCTGCGTCAGGTTGACCACTGTCGCCCGGTCCGACGTGGCGGTGAAGCGCACCGCCAGCCCGCCTTCCTCCAGCACATATTCGACGCGCGCGACGAGATCGCCCGGAAAGCCGTTCCAGCCATGCGGCGTTTCCAGCCGGAAGGTGACCGCGCTGTCGCTGCGCGCCTCCACCGTCCAGAATTGCTGGTCGAATCCGTCGGGCCCCGAATGCAGGCTGTTCCCATTCTCGTTGGTTGTCAGCTGGAAGGTCTCGCCGTCCAGCGTGAAGCGGCCACCGGCGATGCGATTGGCGTATCGCCCCGCCACCGCGCCATAATAGCGCGGCGGCTGGCGGAGATAGTCTTCGAGGTCGGCATAGCCGAGCACGACATTGTCCGACCGGCCCGCCCGATCGGGCACCTCCAGCCGGTGGAGCGTCGCGCCTAGGGTGAGGAACTGCGCGCGAAACGCCCCGCGCGCAATCTCGACGACCTCGATCCCGCTCATTGGCCCGGGCAGACCGAATTGTTGGGATCGGACACGATCTTCGCCTCGGCCAGCGAGAGCGTGAAGGGCCCGTTCGCCTGCAGCACGATCGGCGCGTTCACCTTGGTCACGTCGACTCCGTTCTTCTGATAGCATTTCAGCAGCACGTTGACCGTCTTCCATCCGCTCTTGCCCGAGAACAGGCTGGTCGCGTCGATCGTTCCCGTGTTCTTGCCGCCTTCCATCGACAGCCGCACCGAGCCGCTCGGCGCCGCATCGACGCGGTAGACGAGGCGCAACGACAGGTCGCCATTGGTTTCGCGGCTCAGGTCGAGGTCGCTGCCGCCGATGCGCAGCGTCGCCGGGCCCGCGGGCCAGGTCAGCTGCTGCGCGCCTTCCTGCGTCGCCGGGCCGTCGACGGTCTTGCGGGTGATCTTGCTATCGCTCGCGAAGGCGAAGGGCGCCGGGGTCACGCCCTTGGCGAAGAAAATGCTGGTGTTGGCCAGCGACGCATCGACACCCGAGACTTCGCTCAGCGCACCCACCGTGCCCGGCTTGGCGTAGCTGAGGCCATAGCCGAAGGCGAAGAGCGGGTCATAGCCCGGCTCGCCGCGATTGAGGGTGAACTGGCCCGCGGTCTTGGGCCAGCTGAACGAGAGTTTGCCGGTGAAATCCCGGCGCGGCTTGCCGGCCTTGTCGCCGATCAGCACGTCGGCCACGCCCGCGCCTTCGCTGCCCGGCAGCCAGGCGGCAACGAACGCGTCCGAGGCGTTGAGCTCGGGGTTCACCCAGAGCGGACGGCCCGACAGGAACACCGAGACGACCGGCACGCCGGCGGCCTTGAGCTTCTTGAGCAGCGCCAGCGCCTGCTTGTCGCCCGGTTGGAACTCCAATGTGCGGACGTCGCCGCGCATCTCGGCATAGGGCTCCTCGCCGAAAACGACGATCGCCACATCGGGCTTGGCCGTGAAGCTGCCGTCGGCCGAGAGCGTCGCGGTGCCGCCGCCCGACTTCACCGCGGCCTGGATGCCGGCGAAGATCGTCTCGCCATTCGGGAACATGCTGTTCGGATTGCCGTCGCCCTGCCAGCTCAGCGTCCAGCCGCCCGACTGCTGCGCCATCGAATCCGCACCCGGCCCGGCGACCAGCACGTTGGCGCTCGCCTTCACCGGCAGCACCCCGCTGTTCTTGAGCAGCACCAGCGACTTGGCCACCGCCTCGCGGGCGATTGCGCGATGCTCGGCCGCGCCCACCAGCCCGGCCTTGCTCTCATAAGGCCGGGCGGCGTTGAACAGGCCCATCTGCACCTTCACGCGCAGGATGCGGCGCACCGCATCGTCCACCCGCGCCATCGGGATCGTGCCGTCCTTCACATGCACGATCGTCGATTCGTACAGCCCCTTCCAGCTGTCCGGCGCCATCGCCATGTCGAGCCCGGCGTTGAACGTCGCGGCGCAATCGGTGGGGGTGCAGCCCGGCACCTGGGCATGGCCGTTCCAGTCGCCGACGACGAAGCCGTCAAAGCCCATCCTGCCCTTCAGCACATCGGTGAGCAGCGACTTGTTGCCGTGCATCTTCACCCCGTTCCAGCTGCTGAACGAGGCCATCACGGTCATCGTGCCGGCATCGATGGCACCCGGATAGCCGGCATTGTGGATGCGGATCAGCTCGTCTTCGGAGACACGCGTATCGCCCTGGTCCTGCCCGCCGAAGGTGCCGCCGTCGCCGAGGAAGTGCTTGGCGGAGGCGGCGACATAGCCCTTCTGCAACCGGTCCTTGGTGCCCGGTGCGCCCTGCAGGCCGCGGATCATCGCGCCGGCATAGCTGCGGACGACCTCCGGCTCCTCCGAATAGCCCTCATAGGCGCGGCCCCAGCGTTCGTCCTGCGGCACTGCGAGCGTCGGCCCGAAGGCCCAGTCGATGCCGACCGAGCTCGTCTCCTCGGCGGTCGCGCGGCCGATCTTCTCCATCAGCGCCGGGTCGCGCATCGCGCCGAGGCCGACATTGTGCGGGAAGAGCGTCGCGCCGACGATGTTGTTGTTGCCGTGCACCGCGTCGATACCGAACATGATCGGGATCGCGACATGGCTGCCCTTGCGGGCGAGCGCGGCCTTCTGGAAGGCCTGTGCGGTCGCCAGCCACGGTCCGCGCGGGCTGCGATCGGGTGCGCCGAGCGGCGGCGAGCTGCCGCCCGCGAGGATCGAGCCGAGCGGGTAGACCGCCAGATCCTCGGGCTTGATGCTGCCGATATCGGCCTGGATCATCTGGCCGACCTTCTCCTCCAGCGTCATCTTCGCCAGCAGATCGGTGACGAACTTCTCGGTGGCGGGATCGATCAGGCCCTGGCTCTTGGCCGCCGGCCATTTCTCCGGATGCGCGACACCGGACAACGCTGTCGGCGCCTGCTGTGCCATTGCCGGCGCGGCAGCGAGGATGGTGGTGACCAATAGCAGCTTCAGGCCTGCGGACATGTCTCTCTCCCCTAACGGTGTTGGGGAGGCGATACCGCAGGACCGGCGCACAAGTCCATGCGCCGGGTCAACTTTGCGCGCGGCTAGATGCCCTGCGCCTGCAATGCCATCGCGATCGGTCCCAAGGGCCCGGCCTGATCGCCGAGCGCGGGAGAGACGATGTACGGCGCGGGTGGCACGGTCAGATAGCCCGCGATGCTCTCGCGCAGCAGCGGGTCGATCCGGGCGAGCAGGTGCGGCTGGCGCTGCATCACCCCGCCGCCGATCGCGATGCGTTGCGGCCCGGCGGTCGCAACCATCGTGTGACACAACAGCGCAATCGCAGAGGCGACGCGGTCCCACACCGCATGGTCCGCACCGACGCTGTCGAGAGGCTGGTCGCCCAGCGCCGCGCGGATGCCGGTGCCCGAAGCGAGGCCCTCGATGCAATCGTCATGAAAGGGGCAGCCGCTCGGCGCGGTGTCGCTGGGCAGGCGCGGCACGCGGATATGGCCCATCTCGCAATGGCCGATGCCGCGCGTCGGCTTGCCGTTGATCACCAGCCCGACGCCCACGCCGGTGCCCACGGTGACATAGGCGAAGTCGCTGAGCCCCTGCCCCGCGCCCCAGCGCATCTCGGCAAGCGCCGCGCCGTTGACGTCGGTATCGAACGCCATCGGTACCGCGAAGGGCGCGGCGAGACGGCGGGCGACGTCGGTGTCGCTCCAGCCGGGCTTGGAGGTGGTGAGGATATGGCCGAACTGCGCATTGGCGGGGTCGAGACAAACCGGGCCGAAGCTGGCGATGCCGAGCGCGGCGAATCCATGCGCCTCCCACCAGCCGCCCAGCACTGCCTCAAGGGCGGCGAGCGTCTTCCCCGGCGCCTCGGTCGGCACGGTTTCCTGCGCAAGGATCCGATCGGGTCCGTGCGCGAGAGTAAGGATGCACTTGGTGCCGCCGAGCTCGATCCCGGCAACGGGAAGCGTTGCGGTCGACATCAGCGACGGAGGCCCCGCGCTGGCTGGTTTCCCATGCGATCGATCGCCACCGATATTCCTCCCCAACGGGCCGGCAGCACGCCGGTCTGTTCCTGAACCATTGCGCCACGCGCGGCACTTCCTCTGCCCCGCGGCGGCGCCGGGCACAAGATTAAAGTTATTCAGTTGATTTAATGAAGGGTCAAGCCGTGGCGGCTGCGCTGTCAGCGGTGTCTTTCCACAGCGCGCTGCTCTTGGGCAGCAAGAAATAGCTGAACGGCAGGATCGCCGCGCCGACCGCGGGAGCGTCGGCGGAGAGTTGAGCGCGGGCGATCGGCGCCAGCGCGGGCGCATCGCCGCCCTGCTCGGCGAGCAGCGCGTTCGCGCGTTCGGCCAGCCGGTCGACGTGGCGGCGCGGCAGACGGCCGCCGATCAGCACCGTCTCCGGATTGATCAGGCAGTTCACCGCCAGCAGCGGGCCGACCAGCAGTCGTGCGGCCTCCTCGATCCAGGCATCGACCACCGCCTCGAGCTTCGGATCGCCCCCGTCGCAGGTCAGCATGTCCTGCACGGAATAGCCCGCCGCCTCGAGCGGCGCGGCGAGGCCCGAGAGCGAGACATGCGCCTGGATCTGTCGCACCACGCCGTCCTGATCGCGGTGGGTAAGGAAGCCGAGCTCGCCGCTGCGGCCCGTCGCCCCGCGGAAATAATTGCTGTCGATCACCAGCCCGCCGCCCAGCGCCGAGGAAATCAGGATGTAGAAGAAGCTCGAATGCTGGAGGCCCAGCCCCAGCTGCAGCTCGCCCATCGCGGCGGCGGCGGCGTCGTTCTCGACGAATACCGGCACGTCCAGCGGCCAGGCGAGCAGTTCGGCGAGATCAGTCTGTTCCCAGCGGCGATAGGCGTCGGGCTTGCCGGGCAGCTCGATCAGGCCGAGATCGTCGGGCGTCGCCACGCCCAGGCCTACGATCCGGGCGGGATCGACCCCGGCCGAGGCGATCAGCACTTCCACCTCGGCGTGGTAGAATTCGGCAACCTGCTCGGGCAGCGCGAAGTCAATCTCGCGCGAGGCGCGGGCGACCGTCTCGCCGAGAAAGTCGACCAGCACCAGCGTGACGTGGTCGCGATCGATGTTGAGGCCGAGCGAATAGCAGGCCTGGGGATTGATGATCAGGTTCGTCGGCGGCTGGCCGCGCCCGCCGAAGCGCCGCCCGGCCTCCTGGATCAGCCCATCGGCGAGCAGCCGCTTGGTGATGTTGGCGATCGCCGCCGCGGTGAGGCCGGTGATCCGGGCCAGATCGACCCTGGTAAGCGAGCCATTGGCGCGAATGGCATGCAGCGTCACGCGCTGGTTATGGTCCGCGGCGCGTTCCAGATTGGTCCCGGAAAGGCGGATTGGAGGGCAACCGCTACTCATCTTGATTGCGATAACAGTCGATTTGGGCCCAGGGTGCAAGCATGGAACCGTTCTCGCCGGTTGAATTGCGAAATTTGGTGAATAAAAACATGTCGCCGACTTGGCCTGCCTGGTGCAGTTTTGGGGGAAGAAATCCGATGCGCAGTTTCACCCGTGCGATGCTGGCTGGCGCCGCGCTGCTCGCCATCTCCGTCGTCCAGGCAGCCGAGCCGGACAATGCCGGGCCCTATAACGCCAGCTTCCTCGCCGGCGGCATCGGAATCGACCGGCCGCTGAGCGGCGCCGACGCGCTGCTCCGCTCGGGCGCGCCGTTGACGCTTTCGGCCTGGGTGAAACCCGATGTCGTGCCGCAGGGCGTGGTGACGCTGATCGCGTTCGGCGATCCGGCCGGGGACTGCCGCTGCCTGGGGCTGCGCAACGGTGCACTGCACTTCTTCGGCAGCGGGACGGCGGTGAACAGCACGCCGAAGCTCGCCGCCGGACGCTGGAGCCATGTCGCCGCAGTGATCGAAGGCGGGCGGGTACGCCTCTATCTCGACGGCAAGCAGGTCGGCGAAGGCGCGCTCAACGGCTCGGCGGTGGCTTCGCGGATCGCGCTTGCGCCGGTCACACAGGGCCAGCCGCACTTCGGTGGCGCGCTGGTCCAGGCACAGCTGCGCGGCGTCGCGCTCGGCGCTACCGAAGTGCAAGGCGAGGCCGCCGCCCCGCCCGCCTTCGAGCTGGTCCAGATGTGGCAGGTCGGCGTTGGCTGGAACCTGCAGAAGACCGCCAATATCGGCATGACGCGCCAGCAGGATCCCTGGACGCTGCCGCAGAGCGATACGGCCTACTCGCCCCCGGCCGCCAAGCCGGTGCCGGCGCTGCCGAGCCTCGCCCCCACGGGCCCCTTGCGCTGGCAGATCAACGACTGGCAGCTCGCCGCCGCCCCCGGCGTGCCTGCGGATGGTGCGACGCTGTCGAAGCCCGGCAAGCCCGAAGGCACCTGGTATGCCGCCACGGTGCCCGGCACGGTGCTGACCACGCTCGTCGATCGCGGTGTCTATCCCGATCCCTATTACGGGCTGAACAACCTCAAGATTCCCGAGAGCCTCGCCCGGCAGGATTATTGGTACCGCACCAGCTTCACCGTGCCCGCCGAAGCCGCCGGCAAGCGGCTCACGCTCGTGTTCGGCGGCATCAACTATGCCTCGGAAGTGTGGGTCAACGGGCAGCGCCAGGGAGAGACGCGCGGCGCGTTCATCCGCGGCCAGTTCGAGATCACGCCCGCCGCCGGCGAGAACGTCATCGCCGTGCGCGTCTCCCCGCCGCCGCATCCCGGCATCCCGCACGAACAGTCGATCAAGGCTGGCGTCGGCGAGAATGGCGGCCAGCTCGCGATCGACGGCCCGACCTTCGTCGCGACCGAGGGCTGGGACTGGATACCGAGCGTCCGCGATCGCAATACCGGGCTGTGGCAGGGGGTGACGCTGGCTGCGACGGGCCCGGCGGTGATGGGCGATCCGCAGGTCGTGACGACACTGCCCAAGCCCGACAACTCGGTCGCCGATGTCGAGATCGCGGTGCCGGTCACCAATAACGGCCAAGCGCCGGTGACGACGACGGTGCGCGCGGTGTTCGACGATGTGGTCGTCGAAAAGCCGGTGACGGTCGCGCCGGGCCAGACGATCCGCGCTGTCCTGTCGCCGTCCGAGTTCCCGCAGCTGTCGGTCAAGAATCCGCGTCTCTGGTGGCCCAACGGCTATGGCGACCCGGCGCTGCACAACCTCGCCATTACGGCGGCGGTCGACGGCGCGCTGTCGGATAGCAAGGCGCTTCGCTTCGGCATGCGGCAGGTGACCTATGACCTGTCTCTGTTCGACGATGACGGCGATCTGGAGCGGGTGACGCTGGACCTCAACCGCGCGCGCGGTGGACCCAAGGTGATCGACACCAGCCACAAGGGCATTCGCAAGACCGCCAATGGCTGGGCGATGAGCTTCACGCCGGGCGGCGACCAGTCGGCGGCGGTCGCCAAGGTCACCGACGATCCTCGCCTCGCCCCCTATCTGACCTTGCGGGTCAACGGCGTGCGGATCGCGGCGCGCGGCGGCAATATCGGCATGGACGACTATAGGAAGCGCGTCGACCGCGCGCATCTGGAGCCGTTCTTCCGCCTGCACCGCGACGCGCATCTCAACATCATCCGCAACTGGGTGGGCCAGAATACGGAAGAGAGCTTCTTCGACCTGGCCGACGAGTACGGCCTGATGGTCCTGTCCGACTTCTGGGAGTCGACCCAGGATTACAATATGGAGGCCGAGGACCCGCAGCTGTTCCTCGCCAACGCCACCGACGTGGTGCGCCGGTTCCGCAACCATCCCTCGATCGTCGCCTGGTTCGGGCGTAACGAGGGGGTTCCGCAACCGATCCTCAACACCGGGCTCGACACGCTGCTGCGCGCCGAAGACGGGACGCGGCTCTACATGCCCTCGTCCAATGCGGTGAACCTGCAAGGCTCGGGGCCCTATAATTGGCGGCCGCCGGTCGAGTATTTCACGGGCGCTGCCAAGGGCTTTTCGGTCGAGGTCGGCACGCCCTCGTTGCCGACGCTGGAATCGTGGAAGCGGACCATCCCGGCCGAGGCGGATCGCTGGCCGATCGGCGATGTCTGGGCCTATCATGACTGGCACCAGACCGGGAACGGCGCGGTCAAGAGCTTCACCGATGCGCTCGAAAAACGTTTCGGCGCGCCCACGGGCCTCGAGGATTTCGAGCGCAAGGCGCAGATGATGGAGTATGAGTCTTACCGCGCCATCTTCGAGGGGATGAATGCGGGTCTCTGGACCGAGAATTCGGGGCGGATGCTGTGGATGACCCAGCCCGCCTGGCCCTCCTCGGCGTGGCAGATCTTCTCGTCCGACTATGACACGCACGCCGCCTTTTACGGCGTGAAGAAGGCTGCCGAGCCGATCCATGTCCAGATGAACCTGCCCGACCACCGCGTCGTGCTCGTCAATAACACCCGTGATGCGCTGAAGGGCGTGCAGGTGCGCGCGCGTGTCGTCGGGCTCGATGGCCGCAGCGAGGGCGAGCAGGAGGCCAAGGTCGTCGCCAATGCCGAGGGCGTGACGCCGGCCCTCAACCTCGACCTCGCCTCCGCCATGAAGCGCGGGGCCGTGCTCGTCCGGCTGGAGGCGACCGATGCCGGTGGGCAGGTCCTGTCGACCAACAGCTATTGGCAGGCGGCGGACGATG
>NZ_CAJYHX010000035.1 GCF_913774285.1 uncultured Sphingomonas sp.
GACGCTGTAGCCCGCGCCGGTCAGCGCGATCTTGATCGCCATGCGCAGGCTGGGCGAATCATCGACGGTGAGGATCGAGGCGGTCATTGGGCACGTTCTCCGTGAAACCAGAAGTCGAGATCTTGGGGGCTGGCCGCGGCGAGAAAGCCGGCACGCTCGAGCAGCGCGGCCACCGGCGCAGGCGCGGGGCTGCGCAGGCGAACCGCGCGACCGGCCTCCGCACCGGCGGTGCGCAGCGCACAGAGGATCTGGACGAAGCTAAGATCAGCGTCCGTTACGCCTGCGATATCAATGTTGATTGTGCCTTCTTCTGCCAGTGCATCGATGCATTGCTGACGAAGATCGGCAGCATCGCGCATGATGGCAGAGGATGCGACTTGCAGCTCTATTTCCATTTATTCCCCGGTAAGATTTCTTAGCGCGGGCTTCATGGTCCGCACCTGCGGTCTTGGATCCAACCGCAACATGGAAATTATAGGCAAAACACCGGAGGAAGGCCCTGTTTCGCGGGCAAAAAATTCGCGCGATCTTGCAGCTTTCTCGCGACCGGCCCGACTATTCCACGGTCGGAAACGCATTTTCGCAGGCGAGCTAGGCAGTTACACGGTGAAGAAAAACCTTCGCATCGATCGCTAGCGGCGCCTTCGCATGGCTGGCCCTTCGGCGCGGCATCGGCTAGGCGGGGCCCAATCATGCTCAATCTGACCGACATCACGGTGCGCCTGGGTGGCCGCACGATCATCGACGGCGCCACCGCCAAGCTGCCGCCGCGCGGGCGCATCGGCCTGATCGGCCGCAACGGCGCCGGCAAGTCGACGCTGGTGAAGGTGATCGCCAGCCAGCTCGAACCCGATGGCGGCAGCGTCGACATGCCGCGCGGCGCCAAGCTCGGCTATATCGCGCAGGAAGCCCCGGGCGGCACCGCGACGCCGTTCGAGACGGTGCTCGCCGCCGATCTGGAGCGCGCCGCGCTGCTCGAGGAGAGCGAGACCAGCCACGATCCCGATCGCATCGGCGAGATCCACGAGCGGCTGATCGCGATCGACGCGCATGCCGCGCCCTCGCGCGCGGCGCGCATCCTGGTCGGCCTCGGCTTCGACGAAGAGATGCAGCATCGCGAGCTGGAGAGCTTCTCGGGCGGCTGGCGGATGCGCGTGGCGCTGGCCAGCCTGCTCTTCTCGCAGCCCGACCTGCTGCTGCTCGACGAGCCCTCGAACCACCTCGACCTCGAAGCGGTGCTGTGGCTGGAGGACTTCCTGAAGTCCTACCCGGCGACGATCGTGCTGGTCAGCCACGAGCGCGACTTCCTCAACAATGTCGTCGATCACATCCTGCACCTGGAGCGGGGCAAGCTGACGCTCTATCCGGGCGGCTATGACGCGTTCGAGCGCCAGCGTGCCGAGCGCCAGGCGCAGCTCGCCGCCGCACGCGCCAAGCAGCAGGCCGAGCGCGAGAAGCTGCAGGATTACATCGCCCGCAACTCGGCGCGCGCCTCCACCGCCAAGCAGGCGCAGAGCCGGCAAAAAGCGCTGGCCAGGATGCAGCCGATCGCCGAGCTGGTCGACGATCCCTCGCTTAGCTTCGACTTCCCCAATCCGGACGAGCTGCGTCCGCCGCTGATCACGCTCGACATGGCCAGCGTCGGCTATGGCGACAAACCAATCCTCCAGCGGCTCAACCTGCGCATCGATCCCGACGATCGCATCGCGCTGCTCGGCCGCAACGGCAACGGCAAGACCACGCTCGCCCGGCTGCTCGCCGCGCAACTGACGCCGATGGACGGCGCGATCAATTCGAGCGGCAAGATGAAGGTGGGGTACTTCACCCAGTATCAGGTGGAGGAGCTCGACCGCGACGACACGCCGCTGCAGCACATGACGCGCAACATGGCGGGTGCGAGCCCCGGCGCGGTGCGCGCGCAGCTCGGCCGCTTCGGCTTTTCGGGCGACAAGGCGACGACCAAGGTCGGCAAGCTTTCGGGCGGCGAGCGCGCGCGCCTCGCGCTGGCGCTGATCACCCGCGACGCGCCGCATTTGCTGATCCTCGACGAGCCGACCAACCACCTCGACGTCGATGCGCGCGAGGCGCTGATCCAGGCCCTCAACGGCTATTCGGGCACGGTCGTCGTGGTCAGCCACGATCGCCACATGCTCGAGATGACCGCGGACCGGCTGGTGCTGGTCGATCAGGGCACCGCGAAGGAATTCGACGGCAGCCTGGACGACTATATCGCCTTCGTGCTGTCGAAGGATTCGAGCGGCGGCGGCAAGGGCGGTGCGTCCAAGGCCGATCGCAAGGAAGCCCGTCGCGCGGCGGCCGAGGCGCGCGAGAAGGGTACCGCGCTGCGCAAGGCGGCCAAGGCAGCCGAGACCGAGCTCGCCCGGCTGCAGGCGCAGCTTTCGGCGCTGGAAAAGGCGATGTTCGATCCGGCCAATGCCGATGCCGCGCTCACCAAGCTGACCATGACCGACCTGATGAAGCGCCGCGCGGAAGTGAGCGCGAAGATCGAGACGGCCGAGCTGACCTGGATGGAAGCCAGCGAGGCGCTCGAAGGGCTGGGGGGCTGATACCGACCTTTATACCGCTCCCGCCTAGGGGAGGGTGAGTCAGGCGAGCGCACACAACGGGAATGTGGTGCAGATGCGGTGCAGACCCGCTTCTTATAACGGTCGCCCGCTTCCCTTACACACCCTCCCCTAACCCCTCCCGCAAGCGGGAGGGGGACAAGAAGGATCTTGCCTCACGCGATCGTCGGCACGATTCCGCCTTCCACCCGGATCGCCGTGCCATTGGTGATCGCACCCAGCGGGCTGGCGAGCAGCGCGACCTGCGCGGCGATCTCCTCGGCCTCGATCAGGCGGCGGATCAGCGACAGCGGGCGCAGCTTGGCGAAGAACTCGGCCTCGCGCTCGGCCTCGGGCGCATCCTTGTTGTCGACCACCGACCGGATGAACTCGACGATGCCTTCCGAACGCGTCGGCCCCGGCAGCACCGAATTGACGGTCACCCCGGTACCGCGGGTCTGCTCCGCGAGCCCGCGCGCAATCGCGAGCTGTGCGGTCTTGGTCATGCCGTAGTGGATCATCTCGCTGGGGATCACCAGCGCGCTCTCGCTGGCGATGAACAGCACCCGGCCCCAGTTCCGCGACAGCATGCGCGGGAAATAGTGCCGCGCCAGCCGCGCGCCGCTGACGACGTTGACCTCGAACAGATGGTGCCAGTCTGCGTCGCTGATCTCGGTGAACGGCTTGGCCTCGTAGATGCCGAGATTGTTGACGAGGATGTCGGTGTCGGGAACCGCAGCGATCAGCGTCGCGGCGCCTTCCGCCGTGGCTGGATCGGCGAGGACGGGGTTCACGCTGCCGAGCTTGGCGATCCGTGCGGCGGCTTCGTCGAGCTTGGCCTGGCTGCGGCCGGTGATCGTCACCGCCACGCCTTCCTGGGCGAGCCGTTCGGCGATGGCGAGGCCGATGCCGGCGGTGGAGCCGGTGACGATGGCGGTCTTGCCGGTGAGGTGCAGGTCCATGGGGGTATCTCCTTCCAATGTCGGAACGGAAGATAGGCGCGGGATGCATTGCTGATTAGATTGCCGTGCAGCATCACAGAAGTGCATTGGAATCACGGATGGACAATCGGCTCGGCGAGATGGAGATGTTCCTGGCGGTGGCGGCCGAGGGCAGCCTGGCGGGTGCCGCCAAGGCGCTGCGCATCACCCCCTCCGCGGTCAGCCGCGGCATGGCCCGGCTCGAAGCGCGGCTCGGCGTCCAGCTCGCCACGCGCACCACTCGCGCGCTGGCGCTGACGCCGGAGGGGCAGGCCTATCATGCCCGCGTCGCCGGTCTGGTGGCCGAGATCGACGCGATCGAGCACAGCTTCGAGCGTGACCAGGTCCCGCGCGGACCCTTGCGGGTCAACGCCTCGGTGCCGCTCGGCATGCAGTTCCTGATCCCGATCCTGCCCGTCTATCTGCGCGCCCATCCGGGGGTGACGGTGGACCTCACCTTGTCCGACGCCTTGGTCGAGCTGGTCGAGGAGCGCGCCGATGTCGCGATCCGCGTGGGGCCGCTGCGCGACACCGGCATCAAGGCCGCCAAGCTCGGGCGCAGCACGATGGTGGTGGTCGCCAGCCCCGACTATCTCGCGCGCTGTGGCACGCCCCGGCATCCGAACGACCTGGATCGTCATACCTGCCTCCGCTTCAACTTCCGCCGCTCGATCGACAGCTGGCCGTTCCGCGTCGACGGGGCCGTGGTGCAGCGGACGATGGACGGGCCGTTCCTCGCCAATTCGGGCGAGGCGGTGCGGCTGATGGCGCTGGCGGGCGGCGGCATCGCGCGGATGGGCCGCTTCCATGTCGCCGCCGATTTGGCCGCCGGGCGACTGGTCGAGCTGCTCGCCGCGTTGAATCCCGGCGACGGCGAGGACATCCATGCGCTGTTCGTCGGCCATGACCGGCTGGCGCTGCGGGTGCGCTCCTTCGTCGATTTCCTCAAGGCGAATCTGGTCCTCTAACCGGCCGTTAACCTTGTTCCGCTAGTCCGAAGCGGCCCTGCCGGGCGTGGCGCAAGGACCGGCCCGTTGAACGACATTCGCGTACTCGACAATTTCCTCGGCGACGAACGCCGCCAGCGCGTCTGGGACTATCTCGACCAGCCGGGCTGGGCGCACGGCGCCTATTCCTCGGGCGCGCCCGATGCGCCGCGCTATTTCTACAAGCATTTTGCCGGCTATCAGAAGAGCGCGCAGGAGGATCGCGACCCCCATGCGATCGGCAACGAGCTGCAGGCCGCCGCGCCGCTGATCGCCGAGGTTTGGGAGGATCTGCTGCGCAAGCCGCTCCGCGCACAGCGCCTGTCGCGCTGCTATGCCAACCGGATGCCGGCCGGCGTAGGTGGTGGCGTGCATCTCGACTCGGACTGCAAGGACCACCTCACCGCGATCTACTATCCCCAGGCCGACTGGAACGCCGACCAGGGCGGAGAAACCTTGTTCTTCAACCGCAGCGGCAGCGAGGTGGTGAAGGCCGTGGTGCCCAAGCCCGATCGGCTGGTGATCTTCCCCGGCACCATCCCCCACGCGGCGCGGCCGATCTACGCCGTGGCGCCGGATGCCGCGCGGATTACGCTGATGTTCAAGACGCTGGGCCGCCGCGCCTGACCTCACGCCCATCCGCTCGACGCCTGCGCCAATTTCTGTAGAAGCGGTCGTGCACGGGGAGGGACGGATGACGGAGAAGCCTTGCGCGCCCAGCGCGCGCGAAATGCGGAGGGTGATCGGCGCGTCGTCGCTTGGCACCGTCTTCGAATGGTATGACTTCTTCATCTGGGGCACGCTGACCGCCACCGGCATTCTCGGTCGCACCTTCTTCCCGTCGGGCAACGAAAATCTCGCGACCCTGCTCTCCTGGGCAACCTTCGCGATCGGATTCGGCTTCCGGCCGCTCGGTGCGGTGGTGTTCGGCTATCTCGGCGACAAGATGGGGCGCAAATACACCTTCCTCGTCACCATCACGGTGATGGGACTCGCCACCGCCGGCATCGGCCTGATCCCCGGCTATCGCGAGATCGGCGCCACCGCGCCGATCGTCATCCTGGTGCTGCGCGTGGCGCAAGGGCTGGCACTGGGCGGCGAATATGGTGGTGCGGCGATCTTCGTCGCCGAACATTCGCCCGAGGGCCGGGCGGGCTTCCATACCAGCTTCATCCAGGCGAGCGTGGTCGGCGGTTTCATCCTCAGCCTCGCGGTGGTGCTGCTGTTCCGCTTCGCGGCGGCGGGCGTGTGGGAAAGCTGGGGCTGGCGGCTGCCCTTCCTCTTCTCGCTGGTGCTGCTCGCCATCTCGGTATGGATGCGCGTTCGCCTCTCCGAAAGCCCGGTGTTCGAGGCGATGAAGGAAGCGGGCGAAACCGCGCGCAACCCATTCGTCGAGAGCTTCACCTATCCGGGCAACAAGAAGCGCCTGCTCGTCGCGCTGTTCGGCATCGCCGGCGGGCTGACCGTGGTGTGGTACACCGCGATGTTCTCGGTGCTCGCCTTCCTCTCCGGCCCGATGCGGCTCGACCAGACCGCGGCGCAGCTGATCACCGGCGCGGGCGCGGTGATCGGCGTCGGCTTCTTCCTCTATTTCGGCAAGCTGTCGGACCGCGTCGGGCGCAAGCCGCCGATCGTGATCGGCTATGCGCTGACGCTGGTGCTGCTCTTTCCTTGTTTCTACGTGATCGGCAGTGCGGCGAACCCCGGCCTCGCCAAGGCGTCGCGGCGGGAGCCGGTGGTCGTCGCCGGGCCGCATTGCGCCTATGATCCCTTCGCCACCACCCAGGCTGACGACTGCTGGCGGATGCTCGACCACCTTTCGCACCTGGGCGTCAGCTACAAGACCGCCAAGGCGCCGACCGTGGTTGTCACCATCGGCGGGCAAGTGGTGGAGAACAACGATCCCAAGGCGGTGACGGCTGCGCTCGAGGATGCCGGCTATCGCTTTGATCGCATCGTCCCCGAATCGATCGATATCGCGATGATCCTGGTGGCGATGACCGTGCTGATGGCGCTGTGCGGCGCCACCTATGGCCCGGTCGCGGCATTGCTCAGCGAGATGTTCCCCAGCCGGATCCGCTATTCGTCGATGTCGATCCCCTATCATATCGGTACCGGCTATTTCGGCGGCTTCCTGCCCTTCATCAGCCATTACATCGTCGCGCGCACCGGCAACCCCTATGCCGGGCTGTGGTACACCTTCGCGGTGGTGGCGATGGCGCTGGTGGTGACGGCGTTCGGGCTGCGCGAGACGGTGGCGCTTCGCACGCCGCGGCGCTAACCGACGGGGGATGACCGACTCCCCCCTGCGCCTCCGCCTCGACGCCGCCGCTCTTGTCGCCAACTGGACGCTGCTCGCGCGCTGTAGCGGTACGGCGACGTGCGGCGCGGCGGTGAAGGCGAACGGCTACGGTCTGGGTGCTCGCGGCGTGGTCACGCGGCTGGCGGCGGCAGGCTGCCGGGATTTCTTCGTCGCCACCTGGGGCGAGGCGCGCGAGATCGCCGATCTGGGCATGCCGGTCTCGGTGCTGCACGGCGTGCGCGCCGAGGACCTGGCCGACCGTCCGGCGAATGCCCGGCCAGTGCTGGCGAGCGCCGAACAGGTGCGGCGCTGGCGCGATGCGGGCGGGGGCGCGTGCGACGTGATGGTCGATACCGGCATGAACCGGCTGGGCGTGTCGCCGCAGCAGGTGGCGGACGGGCTGCTCGACGGGCTGGCGATCGACACGCTGATGAGCCACCTCGTCTCCGCCGACGAGGACGTGCCGCTCAACGCCCGCCAGCGCGACGCGTTCGCTGCGCTCGCCGGGCGGACGTCAGCCCGCCGGATGAGCCTCGCGAACAGCTCCGGGATCGCGCTGGGGCCGGACTATCATTTCGACCTGACCCGCCCCGGCATCGCGCTCTATGGCGGCCGCCAGCGCGAGGCGCATGCCGGCATCGCCCAGGTGGTCACGCCCGAGGCGCAGATCCTCCAGCGCCGCCTGGTCCGCGCGGGCGAGACGATCGGCTATAACGCCACCTATACCGCGCCGCAGGACATGGAGGTGGCGATCCTGAACCTCGGCTATGCCGATGGCTATCTGCGCTGCTTCTCCAGCAAGGGCACGGCGCATGCCGGGGATGCGGTGCTGCCGGTGGTCGGCCGCGTCTCGATGGACCTTACCGCCATCTGCGTCGACACGGCGCCCGATCTGACCGAGGGCGACTGGGTCGCGATGGACTATGCCCTGCCCGGGACCGCGGCACTGAGCGGGCTGTCGCAGTACGAGCTGCTCACCGGGCTAGGCGCGCGCTTCGATCGCATCTGGGCCTAGTATCCAAGGAGAAAGGGCCGGGGATTGCTCCCCGGCCCTCCCTTGCAGAAACGACGTGCGACCTCAGTCGCGCTCGACGCACATCGCGATGCCCATGCCGCCGCCGATGCAGAGCGTGGCGAGACCCTTCTTGGCGTCGCGCTTGTTCATCTCGTGGAGCAGCGTGGTGAGGATGCGCGCGCCCGAGGCGCCGATCGGGTGGCCGATGGCGATCGCGCCGCCGTTGACGTTCACCTTGTCGGCATCCCAGCCGAGCTCCTTGCCCACCGACAGCGCCTGCGCGGCAAAGGCTTCGTTCGCTTCGATCAGGTCGAGGTCGCCGATCGTCCAGCCGGCCTTTTCCAGCGCCTTGCGACTCGCCGTGACCGGGCCGATGCCCATGATCGACGGATCGACGCCGGTGCTCGCCCAGCTCTTGATCGTGGCGAGGATCGGGGCGCCGCGCTTCTCGGCTTCCTCGCGGCTCATCAGCACCAGCGCCGCTGCGCCGTCGTTGAGGCCCGAGGCGTTGGCGGCGGTGACGGTGCCGTCCTTCTTGAAGGCCGGGCGCAGGCCGGCGACGCTGTCCACCGTCGCACCGGCGCGGATATATTCATCGTCGGCGACGATCGTCTCGCCCTTGCGTGTCTTCACCGTCACCGGCGCGATCTCGTCCTTGAAGCGGCCGTCGGCGCGCGCCTTCTCGGCGAGGTTCTGCGAGCGCACCGCGAATTCGTCCTGCTCGCCGCGGGTCACCTGGTATTGCTCGGCGAGATTCTCGGCGGTGATGCCCATGTGATAGCCGTTGAACACGTCGGTCAGGCCGTCCTTGATCATCGTGTCGACCAGGCTCAGGTCACCCATCTTGGTGCCCGGGCGCAGCGACTGGGCATGGGTGCTCATCGACATCGACTCTTGTCCGCCCGCGACGATGATCGAGGCGTCGCCGTTGCGGATCGACTGGAAGCCGAGCGCCACCGCGCGCAGGCCCGAGCCGCAGACCTGCTGCACGCTCCATGCCGGCACTTCCTTGGGCACGCCGGCATGCATCGATGCCTGGCGCGCGGGGTTCTGCCCCTGCGCGGCGGTGAGCACCTGGCCGAGAATGACTTCGGAGACTTCCTCGCCCTTCACGCCGGCTTCGGCGAGGGCTGCCTCGATCGCGACGCGGCCAAGCTCGTGCGCGGGGGTGGCGGCGAAGGCACCGAGAAAGCTGCCCACCGGGGTACGCTTGGCGGCAGTGATCACGACGTCGGTCATGCTGGTCTCCTGGGGTGTGTTTGGTCGCTATCTAGTGCGGGGAAGTGCAGTTAACCAGTGAGCAAGCGGCTCCCACACCGCCTTTCGCGCTCGGCCGCCGACGATCATGCCGACATGCCCCAGCGTCATCTCGCGCACCTCGCCCAGCCGCGCGGCGCTGGCAGCGGGGACGATGCGATCGGTGGTGGAAATGAGCGACAGCGCAGGCATGTCGAGCATATCGGGGTGGGCGGTGATGCCGGCCACCTGCCAGCGGCCGCGGCCGGGCAGATCGGCAGAGAGGAAATCGTCGAACAGCTGGCGCCCGGCGCCGAAGCTGAGCGGTGCCCCGGCATTGGCCCAGTCCTCCAGCACGATGAAGGCGCGCGCCTCCGGGTCCCTCGGCCGCAACCGGCCGAAGCGCTCGTACTTCAGGATCGTGCGGCGGGGGTCGAGCTGCCAGAAGCCCGCCTGCAGCACTTCCATGGGCACCAAACCCAGCCGCTCACAGGTGGGATAGGCCGAATCCCACAGTGCCGCGAACCGCTCCAGCGCGCCACCATAGCCGGAGAAGTGCCAGGGGGCGGCGATGGTGACGAGGCCGGCGGTCTCGATCGCCTGCGCTGCAGCAATCGCCATGGTGCCGCCCAGGCAATATCCCGCCATCACCGGCGGGCGCCGCAGCTGGCGCAGCAAGGGGAGCAGCAGGCGCTCGACATGGCCGTTGACGTCGAGCAGCGCCTCGTCGGGCGCCGGGCTCCCCCAGTCGACCAGCAGCGGCCGCACGCCCTGGCGCGACAGCCAGCGCAGCAGCGAATTGCCGCGGGCGAGATCGAGCACCACCGGCGGGTTGATCAGCGAGGGTACGAACACCACCGGCCGGCCATGCCCGCCATAGTCGCGCAGCACGGCGCGGCCGGCACGGGCGACGATCGGCTTTTCAGGGCGCGGCGCCGGGCGTGGCGCGCGTTGATAGGCGGCCAGGCCCGCCAGCGCGGCTGCCCGTCTTTCGGGCGATGCTGCCGTTTCGTTGCGCAGCAATGCAAGAAAAAGCGGCAAAGGGCGCGGTCCGTGTTGCGGCGCGTCAGAAACTGTAGTTAGGTGCGCATCTGTCACGCGCGGGGTTCCCCATGAAGAAAGCTGCACCTGGAAGCGGTCCGGTCATCATCAAGAAGTACGCGAACCGCCGACTCTACAATACCGAGACCTCGTCCTACATCACGCTCGAGCATCTCGCAGCGATGACGCGCGAAGGCCGCGACTTCAAGGTCGTCGACGCCAAGACCGAGGAGGACATCACCCATAACGTCCTCACCCAGATCATCATGGAAGAGGAAGCCCGCGGCCAGACGATGCTGCCGGTCAATTTCCTGCGCCAGCTGATCTCGCTGTACGGCGATTCGATGCAGGCTATGGTGCCGGGCTATCTGGAAGCGTCGATGGACAGCTTCCGTCGCAACCAGGAACAGTTCAAGTCGGCGGTCGAGGGCGCCTTCGCCAACTCGCCCTTCGCCGAGATCGCCAAGCGCAACATGGCGATGTTCGAGGCAGCGGCCAGCGCCTTCCAGCCGGGCGGTGCCGCGAACCCGACGCCGGGTGCTGCGCCTGCTGCGGCGCCCGCCGCTCCCGAAGCCAGCAGCGACGGCGACGTGTCGTCGCTCAAGGCCGAACTGGCCCGGCTGCAGGAAAAGATCGAGAAGCTGGGGAAGTAACGTGCCCGAGGCTGTGTGGTGACCCCGTTTCCTCCCCCGCCAGGGGGAGGTGGCCCGCTTTAGCGGGTCGGAGGGGGAGGAAGCACGACGGTCGCGAGGTTCTGGCATCCTCCCCCTCCGTCGCGCTTCGCGCGCCACCTCCCCCTGGGGGGGGATGAAACGGCTTCCCTTTTCCCGCTTACGGCTTGCGGAACTTGAGCGTCATGCGGTCGCTCTCGCCGATCGCGGCATATTTGGCGCGGTCCTGGTCCTTCAGCGCATAGGTGGGCGGCAGCGTCCACACGCCGTTCGGCCAGTCGGCGGAGTCGGCCTTGTTGGCGTTGACTTCCGATGCACCGACGAACTTGAAGCCGGCCGCCTCGGCGAGCCGGCGCACGGTCGAGACCTTGATATAGCCGCTCTTGGTCTCGCGTTCGTCGCTGGCGCTTTCGGGCAGGCGATGGTCCTCGATGCCGAGCGTGCCGCCCTTCTTGAGCATCGCGTACATCTGCTTGAACGCCTCGGGCGAATAGTCCTTCCCGTCCTGGCCGCCCATCCGCCAGTTGTGGACGTTGCGGAAGGTCAGCACCACGTCGGCGGTGCCGTCCGGCACCTTGGCCTGGCCCGCAGCGGCGGGGAAGCTGACGACGCGAATCGGGCCGTAAAGCGCGGCGTCCTTGGCCTTCAGCGCCTCGATGCCCTTGGCGTTGCCGCTCGGTACCGCGGCGTAGAGCGTGCCCTTGCCCTTGGTGAGCGGGGCAAGGATCTCCGTATACCAGCCGCCGCTCGGCCAGATCTCGACCACCGTGTCGCCGGGCTTCACGCCGAAAAAGGCGAGCGTGTCGGCGGGGTGGCGATACTTGTCGCGCGCGGTATTGGCGGGCGTGCGGCTGGGGGCCGCAACCGCGGCGTCGAGCGCCTGGCGCAACGCGGCGGGTTGCTGCGCAGCAACGCTGGCGACGGCGGCGAGGGTGGTGACGACGGCGGCGGCGACAAGACGATGGCGCATAAGCGATGGCTCCCTGCTATCGGTGCGCGACTGTGACGCAACGGGATGACGATGCAACTAGAATTCTGGATCGGCGCCGCGGTTGCGCTGCTGGTCGCGATCATGGCCGGGGTGGCCGAGCATCGCCGACGCAAGCGGCGGAATCTGGAACGGGTCGGCTGGGTGCCGTGGATGGCGATCCAGATGGCCGGGCTGTTCGCCGCGCTGGTGCTGGTCAGCGTCGCATTGCACGCATAACTCCCCTCCCGCTTGCGGGAGGGGCTGGGGGAGGGTGTGTGCGGGAAGCCGAGCGCTCGGTTGCAGAAGCGGGGCTGCGGCGTAGGCGCTGAAAACACGTGCGTCGCCCGCTCGCCTCTCTCACCCTCCCCTAGCCCCTCCCGCAAGCGGGAGGGGGATTTTCAGAGGCACGCCTCCAGCAGCGCCTGGTCGAAGCCGAACTGCTTGGCCTTGTCGAGCGTGTAGGGGCGCAGGCCCATCGAGCGATATTCGCCGATGATCTTCCCGTCGGTGCCCTCGTCGAGATATTCGAACTTGAACAGCTCCTGCGTCACGATCACCGGGCCTTCCATGCCGATCACCTCGGTGACGTTGGTCACCCGGCGGCTGCCGTCGCGCAGGCGCTTCACCTGGATGATCAGGTCCACCGAATCGGCGATCTGGCGGCTGATCGCTTCCTTGGGCACCTTGATGTCCGACATCATCACCATGTTCTCCATACGCGCCAGCGCCTCGCGCGGGCTGTTCGAGTGGAGGGTGCACATCGATCCGTCGTGACCGGTGTTCATCGCGGCGAGCATGTCGAAACACTCGGCGCCGCGGATTTCGCCGAGGATGATGCGATCGGGGCGCATGCGCAGCGCGTTCTTGACCAGGTCGCGGATCGAGATCTCGCCCTGGCCTTCCAGGTTGGCCGGCCGCGTCTCCAGCGGAAGCCAGTGCGGCTGCTGCAAGCGGAGTTCTGCCGCGTCCTCGATCGTCAGCACGCGCTCGCCGGGATCGATCATCTTCGAGATCGCGTTGAGCATCGTCGTCTTGCCCGAGCCGGTGCCGCCCGAGATGACGATGTTGAACCGGCTGGCGCCCGCGATCTTGAGCGCCGTCGCCATCTTCTCGGACATCGATCCGCCCTTTGCCATCATGTCGAGCGTGATCGGCTTGGCGGAGAATTTGCGGATCGAGATGGCCGTGCCGCGCAAGGATAGCGGCGGCACGATCACGTTGACGCGGCTGCCGTCCTTGAGCCGCGCGTCGGCGAGCGGGGTGGTCTGGTCGACCCGGCGGCCGACCGAGTTGCAGATCCGCTGGGCGATCTGGAACAGATGCTCCTCGTCGCGAAACTGGATGTTGGCAAGCTCCAGCTTGCCCTTGCGCTCGACATAGGTCTGCTCGGGGCCGTTGACCATGATGTCGGTGACGGCGGCGTCTGCGAGCAGTTCCTCGAGCGGCCCGAGCCCCAGCAGCTCGTCGACCAGCACCTTTTCCAGCGCGAACTGCTCGCGCCGGTTGAGGGTGAGCTTCAGCTCGGCGAGCACTTCGCCGATGATCGGGCGGAATTCCTCCGCCAGCTCGTCCTTGCTCAGCGTCGCCGCGGCTTCGGGGTCGACGCGTTCGAGCAGGCGCGGCAGCACCTGTTCCTTGATGCGGTGGATCGAGGCTTCGAAGCCTTCGTTGCGGGAACTGCCCTGGTCCGCGGGCGCGGCCTGGCGATCGGCGAGCCGCTGCATCGCATCGGCGCTTGCCGCGCTGGGGCCGAGCGGGTCGCGCTCGAGCATCGGGTCGGCGACGTGCTGGCCGGGCAGGGGCACCGAATCGAGCGGCGGGAACTGCTCGCCGCCGAGCGGCAGCGGCTCGGCGCGCTGGAAGCCGCCGCCCTGCATCGGCCGCGCCACGCCAAAGGCCGGACGCCCCCCGGTCCCGCCCCCAATGCCGCCACGACGCCCGAACGCGCTCATCGAACTTCAGTCCTCCAGAAGGCACGGGGACTAAAGGAGAAGCCTTGCGATTTGGCTAACTATGCGGGGCGCTCCAAACGCAAACAGCCCCGCTTGTGCGGGGCTGTTGCAGGCCAGCGGCTGGGTGCCGGGCTTATTCGGCGCGTTCGGCCAGCACGGTCAGGCCGCGCTCGTTGACCTCGGCGAAACCGCCCTCGACGCGAATCAGCTCGGGCGTGGTCGCGCCGGGCTTGTAGAGCTCGATATTGCCGTCGCGGATCGTCGACATGATCGGCGCATGGCCTTCGAGCACGCCGAAATCGCCCTCGCTGCCGGGGACGACGACCATATGGACCTCTTCCGAGCGGACGAGACGTTCCGGGGTGACGAGTTCGAAGTGCAGCATGTTCGCATCTCACTCCCCTCCCGCTTGCGGGAGGGGTCGGGGGAGGGGCTGATACAATCTTCCGGAGACGAGGCCAGCCCTTCCAGCCCCTCCCCTAACCCCTCCCGCAAGCGGGAGGGGAACTTGCAGTCTTACGCCTCGTCGGCGAGCTTCTTGGCCTTGGCGATCGCGTCGTCGATGCCGCCGACCATGTAGAAGGCCGCTTCCGGCAGATGGTCATACTCGCCGTCGACCACCGCCTTGAACGAGCGCACCGTGTCTTCCAGCTGCACGAAGGCGCCCGGAATGCCGGTGAACACTTCGGCGACGTGGAACGGCTGGCTGAGGAAGCGCTGGATCTTGCGGGCGCGGGCGACGGTCAGCTTATCCTCTTCGGAAAGCTCGTCCATGCCCAGGATCGCGATGATGTCCTGCAGCGACTTGTACTTCTGCAGGATCGCCTGCACCGCACGTGCCGTCTCGTAATGCTCCTGGCCGACGACGCGCGGCTCGAGCACGCGGCTGGTCGAGTCGAGCGGATCCACCGCCGGGTAGATGCCCAGCTCGGAGATGGCGCGGTTGAGCACGGTCGTCGCGTCGAGGTGGGCGAACGAGGTTGCCGGCGCCGGGTCGGTAAGATCGTCGGCGGGCACGTACACGGCCTGCACCGAGGTGATCGAACCCTTGGTGGTGGAGGTGATGCGCTCCTGCAGCGCGCCCATGTCGGTCGACAGGGTCGGCTGATAGCCCACGGCCGACGGAATACGGCCGAGCAGTGCCGACACTTCCGCGCCCGCCTGGGTGAAGCGGAAGATGTTGTCGACGAAGAACAGCACGTCCTGGCCTTCGACGTCGCGGAAATATTCGGCGATCGTCAGGCCCGACAGCGCGACGCGGGCACGGGCGCCCGGCGGCTCGTTCATCTGGCCATAGACCAGCGCGACCTTCGAGCCCTCGGTGATGGCGTTGCCGTCGGCGTCCTTGGCGATAACGCCGGCGTCGAGGAACTCGTGGTAGAGATCGTTGCCCTCACGGGTACGCTCGCCCACGCCTGCGAACACCGAGGTGCCGCCATGGCCCTTCGCGATGTTGTTGATCAGTTCCTGGATGAGCACGGTCTTGCCCACGCCGGCGCCGCCGAACAGGCCGATCTTGCCCCCCTTCGCGTAGGGCGCGAGCAGGTCGATCACCTTGATGCCGGTGACGAGAATCGCGCTGTCGGTCGACTGCTCGATGAACTCGGGGGCCTTGGCGTGGATCGGCGCCTTGAGGTCGGTTGCGACCGGACCACGCTCGTCGATCGGCTCGCCGACGACGTTGAGGATGCGGCCGAGCGTCGCCGGGCCGACCGGCACCTGGATCTGGTTGCCGGTGTCGGTCACGGTCTGGCCGCGGGTCAGGCCCTCGGTCGCGTCCATCGCGATCGTGCGGACGGTGTTCTCGCCCAGATGCTGCGCGACTTCGAGCACCAGGCGGTTGCCGTTGTTCTGGGTCTCCAGCGCCGAAAGGATCGCCGGCAGGTTGTTCTCGAACGTCACGTCGACGACCGCGCCGATCACCTGGCTGATGCGGCCGACATTGTTGGTACCCGTGGTCGGGGTGGTGTCTACAGCGGCGGTTGCCATTGTTGCTTTCCTTGCTTCGTGCAGCTTTTAGAGCGCTTCGGCGCCCGAAATGATTTCCACCAGCTCGGTCGTGATCGCGGCCTGGCGGGAACGGTTATACTGGATCGTCAGACGGTTGATCAGGTCGCCGGCGTTGCGCGTGGCGTTGTCCATCGCGGTCATCGATGCGCCCTGCTCGCTGGCCTGGTTCTCCAGCAGCGCCTTGAAGATCTGCACCGTCAGGTTGCGCGGCAGCAGATCGGCGAGGATCGTCTCTTCGTCGGGCTCATACTCGACCGCGGCACCCGTGGCCGGCACCGCGGATTCCGGCACCGAGACCGGGATCAGCTGCTGCTCGGTCGGCACCTGGGCCAGCGCCGAGCGGAAGTGCGAGTAGAACAGGGTCGCCACGTCGAACTCGCCCGCGAAGAAGCGGTCGGTCACGTCCTTGGCGATCGCCCGGGCCTCGTCATAGCCGGGGGTGCGAACGGCGGTCGTGTCGAACTGGCCGACGATCATGCCGGGGAAGGTACGGGCGATTACCGCGCGGCCCTTGCGGCCCACGAGGTAGAACTTCACCGTCTTGCCCTCGGCGATCAGCGTGCGGGCCTTGAGGATCGCCGCCTTGACGATGTTGGCGTTGAACGCGCCCGACAGGCCCTTGTCACCATTGGCGACGAGCAGCAGGTGCGTGTCCGCCTTGCCGGTGCTGGCGAGGAGACGCGGCGCATTGTCGCTGGCCCCCACCTTGCTGGCGAGGCTGGCGACCACGCCCTCAAGGCGCTGGGCATAGGGGCGCGCGGCTTCTGCGGCGGCTTGCGCCTTCCGCAGCTTCGCCGCCGCGACCATCTGCTTGGCCTTGGTGATCTTCTGGGTCGACTTGACCGAGGCGATCCGGCCCTTGAGTTCCTTGAGGTTGGCCATCCGGCGGCAGTCCCTTAGGCGAAGGTCTTGGTGAAGGCGTCGAGCACGCCCTTCACCTTGTCCCGCGTACCGTTCTCGAAGGCCTTGGTGTCGCGGATCTCGGCGAGCACCTCGGCATGCTGCGAACGGAAGTGCGCGAGCATCGCGGCTTCGAAGCGGACCACGTCCTTGACCGCGACATTGTCGAGGTAGCCGTTGGTGCCGGCGAAGATCGAGATGGTCTGCTCTTCGAACGACAGCGGGCTGAACTGCGGCTGCTTGAGCAGCTCGGTCAGGCGCGCGCCGCGGTTAAGCAGCTTCTGGGTCGAGGCGTCGAGGTCCGAACCGAACTGCGCGAACGCGGCCATTTCGCGATACTGGGCGAGCTCGAGCTTGATCGAGCCCGACACCTTCTTCATCGCCTTGGTCTGCGCGGCCGAACCGACGCGGCTGACCGACAGGCCGACGTTGATCGCCGGGCGGATGCCCGCGAAGAACAGGTCGGTTTCGAGGAAGATCTGGCCGTCGGTGATCGAGATCACGTTGGTCGGGATGTAGGCCGACACGTCGCCCGCCTGCGTTTCGATGATCGGCAGCGCGGTGAGCGAGCCGCCACCGTTGGCGTCCGACATCTTCGCGGCGCGCTCGAGCAGGCGGCTGTGCAGATAGAACACGTCACCGGGGTACGCTTCACGGCCCGGCGGACGGCGCAGCAGCAGCGACATCTGGCGATAGGCGACCGCCTGCTTCGACAGATCGTCGAACACGATCAGCGCGTGCATGCCGTTGTCGCGGAAATATTCGCCCATCGCGGCGCCGGTGTAGGGCGCGAGGAACTGCATCGGCGCAGGCTCCGACGCGGTCGCGGCGACGACGATGGAATATTCCATCGCGCCATTCTCTTCGAGCGTCTTGACCAGCTGCGCCACGGTCGAGCGCTTCTGACCCACGGCGACGTAGATGCAGTAGAGCTTCTTCGACTCGTCGGTGCCGGCGTTGACCGTCTTCTGGTTGATGAAGGCGTCGATCGCGACGGCCGACTTGCCGGTCTG
>NZ_CAJYHX010000036.1 GCF_913774285.1 uncultured Sphingomonas sp.
ATTTTCGACGGCGGCCCGACGATGACCGCGCGGACCGATCAGGTGCGGACCATTCGCGACGCGCGCGAAAGCACGGTCGTCGCGATCGATGCGCATTCGGGGCGCGAGGCGCTGGTCGCCACGGGGCGGCTCACCGACTTCCACTGCGCACTGGCCGAGATCCGCGACGGGGATGGCGGGATCATCCTGTCCGAAGAAACCGCCCGCACGCTCGACCTGACGGTCGGCGATACCGTCCTGCATATCGATCGGTGAGTATCATGCTGAGAGAGATCAACTTCGACGGCATCATCGGGCCGAGCCACAATTATGCGGGGCTCAGCCACGGCAACCTCGCCGCGACGCGCAATGCGGGCAAGACCTCGCACCCCAAGGCCGCCGCGCTTCAGGGGATCGCCAAGATGCGCGCAAATCTCGACCTGGGGCTGGTGCAGGGCATATTATTGCCGCATCCCCGGCCCGACCATGGCTGGCTCGGGCGGCTGGCGACCGATTATGACGCCGCCTCGCCGGTCCTGAAGGCGCAGAGCCTGTCCGCCTCGGCGATGTGGGCGGCCAATGCCGCGACCGTCTCGCCCGCGCCCGACACCCGCGACGGACGCTGCCACCTGACCGTCGCCAATCTGCTGACCATGCCGCATCGCAGCCACGAATGGCCCGCGACGCTGGCGCAGTTGCGGATGATCTTCGCCGACCCGGCCTTCGTCGTCCATCCGCCCGTGCCTGCGCCCTTCGGTGACGAAGGCGCGGCCAACCATATGCGCTTGTGCAGCGGTCACGACCATCCCGGCGTCGAAATCTTCGTCTTCGGCGAGAGCGGCGGCCCCTTCCCCGCCCGCCAGCACCGTCAGGCCTGCGAAGCGGTCGCCCGCGCGCACCGCCTGTCGCCCGACCGGGTGCTCTTCGCGCGCCAGTCCGACGCGGCCATCGCGGCGGGGGCTTTTCACAACGATGTCGTCGCCGTCGCCAACGAACGGGTATTGTTCGCGCACGAACAGGCCTTTGCCGACCGTGATACGTTCTACGCCGACCTGCGCATCCTGATGCCTGATGTCGAGATCGTCGAGGTGCCCGCCGCGCGCGTCAGCCTGGAGGATGCCATCGCATCCTACCTGTTCAACGCCCAGCTGGTCACACCACCGGGCGGCGAGCCGACCTTGATCGTGCCGCAGGAGGCGCGCGACAACGAACCCGTCTGGTCCTGGCTTCGGGACCATGTCGCGGGCAATGGCCCGATCCGGCGGCTGGAGGTCGTAAACGTCCGCGAATCCATGGCCAATGGTGGCGGCCCCGCCTGTCTGCGGCTGCGCGTGGTGGCCGATCCGGCGACCATCGACCCGCGCTTCCTGGTCGATCATGCCGCGCTGGACCGCATCGCCGCCGTGATCGAGGCGCATTGGCCCGACGCCATCGACCCCACGGAAATCGGCGACCCCGCGCTGATCGCCCGGATCGAGGCCGCGCGCCTCGCCCTCCTGACCGAGCTCGACTGTCTCAAATTGGCAAGCGGTTGACCCTTGGCGGCGGGGCGATCCGGTGGTGTAACGCCCCCATGTGGTCCCGCCTGGTCGCCCTGTTCACGATCAAGTCGAAGTTCGAGGCGTTTCTGGTCATCTATGGCCTGGGCCTCGGCGCGGTCGAGCGCGGCATGCATTATCTGACCGCTTATCCCGGACTTCCGGGCAAGATCCTGTTCGCCGCCTGCCCCATCGCGGTGTTCATGGCGGGTGCGCGCATCCTCGACTCGCTGGAGCGGGACTATCGCGATTGACAGGATAAGTTGGTCGCGCGGTTCGCTGGCGACATTATCTGACAATCCGATGACTGGCCTTACCCACCTGCAACGCCTCGAAGCCGAGAGCATCCATATCCTTCGCGAAGTGGTCGCCGAGACCGAGCGGCCGGTGATGCTATACTCGGTCGGCAAGGATTCGGCCGTGATGCTGCACCTGGCCAAGAAGGCGTTCTTTCCGGCGCGCCCACCCTTCCCGCTGCTCCATGTCGACACGACGTGGAAGTTCCAGGCGATGTACGAGTTGCGCAACCGCGCGGCCGAGGCGGCGGGAATGGAGCTGATCGTCCACCGCAATCCGGAGGCCGAGGCGCTGGGCATCAATCCCTTCGACCATGGCAGCCGCCATACGGACATGTGGAAGACCGAGGGGCTGAAACAGGCGCTGACCGCAGGCGGCTATGACGCCGCGTTCGGCGGCGCGCGGCGTGACGAGGAGAAGAGCCGGGCGAAGGAGCGCGTTTTCTCCTTCCGCTCGGCCGCGCATGGCTGGGACCCCAAGGCGCAGCGGCCCGAACTGTGGAACCTCTACAACAGCCGCATCCATAAGGGGGAGAGCATCCGTGTCTTCCCGCTGTCCAACTGGACCGAGTTGGATATCTGGCAATATATCCTGCAGGAGGGCATCGAGATCGTGCCGCTGTATTTCGCCGCCCCCCGGCCGACGGTGGAGCGCGACGGCATGTTGCTGATGGTCGATGACGACCGTTTCCGCCTGAAGCCCGGCGAGGTGCCGGTCGAACGCTCGATCCGTTTCCGTACGCTCGGCTGTTATCCGCTGACCGGCGCGGTCGAGAGCGAGGCGGCGACGCTATCCGAGGTCATCCAGGAAATGCTGCTGACCACCACCTCGGAGCGTCAGGGGCGCGCGATCGATCACGATCAGGCGGCCAGCATGGAGAAGAAGAAGCGCGAGGGGTATTTCTAAGATGACCGCCTATCAACCCGATGCGCTGATCGCCGCCGATATCGACGCCTATCTCGCCACCCATGCCGCCAAGTCGATGCTGCGCTTCATCACCTGCGGCTCGGTCGACGACGGCAAGTCGACGCTGATCGGGCGGCTGCTCTACGACTCGAAGACCATCTTCGAGGATCAGCTGAGCCAGCTGGAGGCGGACAGCCGCCGCGTCGGGACGCAGGGGGCGAATATCGACTTCGCGCTGCTGGTCGATGGCCTCGCCGCCGAGCGTGAGCAGGGCATCACCATCGACGTCGCCTATCGCTTCTTCGCGACCGAGAAGCGAAAGTTCATCGTCGCCGATACGCCGGGCCATGAGCAGTATACCCGCAACATGGTCACCGGCGCCTCCACCGCCGACCTGGCCGTGATCCTGATCGATGCGCGCAAGGGCGTGCTGAGCCAGACCCGGCGGCACAGCTTCCTCGCGCACCTGCTCGGCATCCGGCACCTGGTGGTGGCGGTGAACAAGATGGATCTGGTCGACTATGACCAGAACGTGTTCGAGCGGATCGTCGACGACTATGCCGCATTCGCCCAGTCGATCGGCATCCAGGATTTCACCGCGATCCCGATCTCGGGCTTCCAGGGCGACAATGTCACGACGCGCAGCGATGCGATGCCGTGGTTCACCGGACCGGTGCTGCTCGACCATCTCGAAAGCGTCGAAGTCGATGCCGACATCGACCGGATCAAGCCGTTCCGCATGCCGGTGCAATGGGTGAACCGACCGAACCTCGACTTTCGCGGCTTTGCCGGCATGATCGCCAGCGGCACCGCCCGGCCGGGCGATCCCGTGCGCATCCTGCCGTCCGGCCGCACCAGCACCATCGCACGCATCGTCGCGATGGGCGGCGACAAGGACGTGGCCGTCGCGGGAGAATCGGTGACGCTAACGCTCGCCGACGAAGTCGATTGCTCGCGCGGGGACGTGATCGCGACTGCCGACGCGCCCCCGCAGGTCGCCGACCAGTTCAAGGCGACGCTGGTCTGGATGGACCCCGCCGAGCTGCTGCCCGGGCGCGCCTATTGGCTCAAGCTCGGCACGCAGACGGTCAGCGCGGTGATCCGCGCGCCAGAATATGCGATCGACGTCAACACCATGGCGCGCACGCCTGCGAAAACACTGGCGCTGAACGACATCGGCGTGGCCGAGGTCGTCACCGATCGCGGCATCGTGTTCGAGACCTATGCGGAGAGCCACGATCTCGGCGGCTTCATCCTGATCGACAAGCTGACCAACGCCACGGTCGGCGCCGGTATGCTCGATTTCGCCCTGCGCCGGGCGCAGAACGTCCACTGGCAGGCGGTGGAGATCACCCGCGAGGCGCATGCCCAGCAAAAGGGCCAGCAGCCGCGCCTGCTCTGGTTCACCGGCTTGTCGGGTTCGGGCAAGTCCACCATCGCCAATCTGGTGGAGAAGAAGCTGCACGCGCTCGGCAAGCACAGCTTCCTGCTGGACGGCGACAATATTCGCCACGGGCTCAATCGCGATCTCGGCTTCAGCGATCAGGACAGGGTGGAAAATATCCGCCGCATCGGCGAGGTTGCCAAGCTGATGACCGATGCCGGCCTGATCGTGCTCACCGCCTTCATCTCGCCGTTCCGCGCGGAGCGGGCGATGGTGCGCTCGCTGCTGCCCGAGGGCGAGTTCTTCGAGATTTTCGTCGACACGCCGATCGAGGAGGCGGAGCGCCGCGATGTGAAGGGGCTCTACAAGAGGGCCCGCGCGGGCGAGATCGCCAATTTCACCGGCATCTCCAGCCCCTACGAGCCGCCGCTCGCCCCGGAGATCCGGATCGATACCACCCGCACGAGCCCCGAGGAGGCCGCCGAGCAGATCGTCGAGGCGATCATGGGCGTATGGAGCCCCATGCTGTGAACGACGCCCAACTTGCTCATGCCATCGCCGAGGAAGCCGGTGCGCTGCTGCTCCACATCCAGAGCGAGTGCGCCGGCGGCGGGCGCGGGGATGAAGAGGCGAACGCGCTAATCCTCGATCGCCTGCGCGCGGCGCGACCCGACGACGCGATCCTTTCCGAGGAATCCGCCGACGACCCCGTTCGCCTTGGCCGCAGCCGGGTGTGGATTATCGATCCGCTCGACGGCACCCGCGAGTTCGCCGAGCGACGCGCGGATTGGGCGGTGCACGTCGCGCTCGCCATCGACGGCGAACCGGCGGTGGGCGCGGTCGCCTTGCCCCGGCTGGGGCTGACGCTGGCCAGCGACACGCCCCCGGCGCTCGCCACGCCACAGCAGCCACCGCGCATGTTGGTCAGCCGCACCCGCGCCAGCCAGCTCTGCGCCGAGGTCGGCAGTTCGATCGGTGCGGTGCATGTCGGCATGGGCTCGGCGGGGGCCAAGGCGATGGCAGTGGTACGGGGCGAGGCGGAGATCTACCTTCATTCGGGTGGTCAGCATCAATGGGACAATTGCGCGCCGGTCGCGGTCGCGCTGGCGGCGGGGCTGCATGCCTCGCGCATTGACGGCAGCCCGATCGTCTACAACCAGGCGAGCACCAGCGTACCCGATCTGCTGATCTGTCGCCGCGAATGGGCGGAGCCCGTGCTGGCGGCGGTGGCCGACTGCAATCGATTGGTTCGTTGAGAAAGCGTTACGGAGAAACCCGGATCGGACTCGCCCCGAATGGCCGGAACCGGCCCGCGCGGCTAACTAGAGGGCACGCGAACGGCAGCGCTTCCCCCCGCTCCCTTCGCCAGTAACCGCGTATCGGCCAGCCCTGAACTGACGCAGGGCGCAGCCATTTTGGAACAAGTCGGCGCGCCACGACCGATCCCCCCAGTGGGGCGCCGACTTGTTTTCCGAGTACGAGAGTACTGCTTGCGCATGACAGGCCGGTCCGCTTCCCTCCCTTGGCGGACCGGCCTATTTGTTCAGAACGCGTAAGACAGGTTGAGCATGTAGGTGCGGCCCACCTCGACATAGCCGCCCTTGCGATCCACCGAGAGCAGCGCCTTACCCTCGCCCGCCGTCGCCCAGTAGCTGTGCGAATTCAGCAGGTTCTGCACCGAAACCCCCGCCGTGAGATGCCGGTTCACCGTGTAGCTGAGGATCGCGTTCATCGTGGAGACCGGCTGGACATAGGTGTCCGGCTGCGACGAGCGCAGGTCGTACAGCTTGTTGCCGGTATAGTTGTAGTTGAGCGCGGCATTGAACCCGCCATGCACCCAGAACAGTTCGGTGTTGAACATCACCTGCGGCGCCTGCGGCATGCGCTGGCGGCGATAGGCGTTAGACACGAACACCGTCGCATCGGCGCGCTGCAGCGTCACGTTGCCCTGGAAGCCCAGCCCATCGAGCATGCCCGGCAGACCCTTCAGGCTATACCGCGCGAACAGTTCCACGCCGTACACGCTGCCCTTGCCGCTGGTGTCGAGTGTGTCGATCTCGACGCCGTCCGGCGAAAGCTGGCTGTTCGGCGCATTCCACACGTTGAGGTCGCCGGTCGCGTTGGTCGAGCCGGTCGAGAACATCACGTGGTTGAGGCGCTTGTAGTACAGCGCTGCCGAGAACAGGTCGGTACCCGCCCCCTTGTGCTCGATCGAAGTGTCGACGTTCCATGCCTCCACCGCGTCGAGATTGGGGTTGGGCACGAAGATCGAGGTGATCTTGCCGCTGTCGTCGCGTGAGACGCTGGTCGGCCCGAGCAGCAGGTCGAACGCGGGGCGCGAATAGCTCTTGCGTACCGAGAAGCGATACACCGTGTTCTCACCCGGACGATAGGAGGCGATCAGGCTCGGCAGCCACTGGTCGTAGCTGCGCGCGCTGGTGGTGAAGCCCGCGGTCTTGCCGTTGTCCTGCCAGTAGCGGCCCTGGAACCAGTTGTGCTCGTAGCGCAGCCCCGGCGTGATCGTCAGGCCGCCGAACGCGAAGTTGGCGAGGATATAGCCGCTGGCGCGGTGCTCCTTGCCGTCGAGCCGGTTCTCCTCCAGCTTCACCGGATCGATCCCCGGCAGCTTGGCGAGCGACAGCTTGGCGTTCTGTGCCTCGATCCAGGCGTGATCCGGGATGTAGAACGGCACCTGCACGTCGTTCATGAACCCGTTCAGCCGCTTGCCCGGAACAGCGGTCAGCTTGGTGATGTTGGGATCGGTGGCGGTGAAGTCATATTCCAGCGCACCGTCGTCGCCGAGGCTGTTGGAATAGCGCTTCGAGGCTTCGTACTTGCCGCCTGCCTGGATCGAGGAAAGTCCGCGATCGCCGAACTTCCAAGTGCCGTCGAGCCGGCCTTCCAGCTTCGATTCCCAGGAATCCTCGAACTGCGCCGTGGTGTAGGCCTGGGCGAAATTGTCGAGGTTGGTGATCGTGTTGCGGGCGTCGTCGGTCAGCACCACCTGCGGGTTGGTGCGGTCGGCCAGGCCGGTGATCAGCTTGTAGGTGGCCGGACCCGTGGCATTCGGCCCGATATAGGTCGGGCTGCCCCACTTGGCCTGGATGCGCAGCGGATAGCTGGTCGCGCCGCGCGAATAGGCGCCGTTATAGTCGAGCGTCAGGTCGCCCAGCCGGCTCTCGCCGCCGATCTTGGTGGTGAACAGCCGCTGGTTGCTGTGCTCGGTACGGAAGTAATTGGTGCCGCCCAGCCCGTACATCGCCAGATAGCCGGCGCTGTCATAGTTGGAGCCGAGCTTGTTGCCGGCATTCGGGTTGGTTTGCCCGGCCGTGAGCCCCACGCTGCGCGCGGCGGTCTGGTCCATCCAGTTCTTGAGGCGATATTCGCCATAGGTGGTGCGGGCGTAGAGGTCGGTGCTGTCGCCCTTCCATTCCAGGTTCACCGTGCCGCCGAAGCGCTCGATCTTGTTCTGGAAGATGTTCCATTCGACGCCGACCGGCACCGCATTGGCGAGGTTGTCGCGGATGGCGCCCGGCAGGTTGCCGTTCTGCTTGGTGTAATCCTTGTGGATCGCCACCGACTCGCTGAAGATGTTCTTCTTGCCGTAATAGCCCGAGGCATAGATCCCGAAATTGCCGAAGCGCTGCGCGGTTTCGAGCGCGATGTTGCCGCCCCAGGGATCCTGGTCGCGGGCGGCGGCGCGGCCGGCGATCTGGCCCTGCGCGCGGACCTGGAAATGGTGCGCGTCGAAATCGAACGGCGAGGCGGTGCGCAGGTCGATCACGCCGGCGATGGCGTCGCCATCCTGCGCCGCGGTGGGCGCCTTGTCGACGCGGACTTCGGAGAGCGCAAAGGGCGAAAGCAGGTTCATCGAGATGGCGCGGGTGCGCGCATCGGTCTGCGCCAGGCGGACGCCGTCGAGTTCATAGGCATTGTAGGCGGTGTCGAGGCCGCGGATCGAGAGATACTGCGCCTCACCCGTCGAGGCGGCGTTACGCGACTGGTCGACCGAGGAATTGACGCCCGGCAGGCGGGTGAGCAGGTCGGCCAGGTTCTGCTGCGGCTGCGCGCGCAGTTCCTCGCCCGAGACGATGGTGACGAGCGAGGCGTTCTTCACCTGCTCCTCCTGCACCGTCTTGATCGCGGCGCGCTGGCCGGTGACGATGATCGTGTCGCCTTCGCGCGTTTGATCGTCCGTGTCCGATGCCGAAGCTGCGACGGTGTCCTCGCGCGGCGTCGCCGCCCATGCCTGGCCCTGTGCGATGAGTGCGACCATGCCCCCGCCCAGGAGCAGCGCGGTGCGCTTGTTCCAGTGTCCCATTGGTATGTCCTTCGCTGATATTGGTGCCAGCCTGTTCCTGCTGGTCGCCGCCGCCGCTAGCCGCACGCCGCTGCAATTCGGCGTCTCGTTCATGGCAATTCCAACACCTTGGCGTGACAGATTTGCTGCACCGCAGCGCAAGCAGCGGGAATTGCTGATATAATACCAATTATTAGATTGGTATTCTTTTTGCGTCACACAGGCTTCACGGAACGAGTCTACCGGGCCGCGATGACGTTTCGCACCCTTGCCCGCATCGGCGCCCTCGCCACCCTTCTGCTCACGCCGCTCGCGGCGCATGCGACATCCTTCTCCCCTGCCCGGGTCGAGCGACTGGTGCTGCTGATGCGCCACGGCGTGCGCGCACCGCTCAACGGCGAGGTGCCGCCGGCCACGCGCACCGGCCGGCCCTGGCCGCGCTGGACTGCGCCGGCCGAGCAGGTGACGCCGCACGGCGCCGCCGCGCTGCGCGCACTCGCCGAGGCAGACCGCCGCTGGTTCGCCGCCGCCGGGCTGGTCGCCGCGCAAGGCTGCCCCGATCCTGCGGCGCTCCGGCTCTGGACCAACAGTTCGCCGCGCACGATTGCGAGTGGCGAGGCCTATTCGGCGGGCTTCGCGCCCGGCTGCGCCCTCCCCGTCGGGCACAAGCCCGAGGGGACCAACGATCCGATCTTCGAGCCGCTGGGCGCACATCCGGTCGCTTTCGATGCCAGCCGCGCAATCGAATCGATCAACCGCTACACCGGCGGCGCCGAGACGCTGATCCGGCGCCATGCCGCGGGACTGAAGCTGCTGGAGCAAGTGCTCGCCTGCCCGAGCGCGCCGTGCAGTCCGGTGGAACCTGCGTCGGTTCGCGCCAGCGCAGACGGCCACGGCATCGACCTCAAGGGACCGATCCGCGCCGCCTCGGGCACCGCGCAGGTGCTGATGCTGCAATATCTCGAGGGCATGCCGCTGGCCCAGGTCGGCTGGGGCCGCGCGACGCCGGCCCGGCTCGAGGCGCTCGGGGCGGTGCACGGCGCGCTATTCGACGTGTTCAGCCGGCCGGCCTATATGGCCGCGTTCCAGATGGCACCGACCGTCGACCGCATCACGGCCGACCTCACCGCTGCCACCGCCCCCAAGATCGACGTGCTGATCGGCCATGACACCAATGTCGCGGCGCTGGCGGCGGTGCTGGGCGTGCCGGTCAAGGCGCCGGGCTTCGCCACCAACGATCCCTCGCCGGGCGGCGGCATCGCCATCGCGCTCGTCAAGGCACCGGACGGCCGCCCGGCGGTCCGCCTCTGGTACCGCAGCCAGAGCGCCGCCGACATGCGCGCCGCGCGCGACCGCACGGTGTGGACGCCGCTGCGGCTGCAGGGCTGCGACGAAGGTGCCGAGCATCGCTGCCCGCTGCCGCAGTTCCTGAAGCGGCTGGAGGCGGCAACGGCGCCCGCGCGCAGCTAGTGTAGCGCCTCGCCGCCAAGGCATGATATCAGCAGCTTGGGATCGGCCCCGGCGATGGTACGCTGCTCTCGATCGATTGATAGGTGACGGGGGGGGCGTAGATGATAGCCGCACTCTTACTGCAAGCGGCTGCCAGCCAGCCCTTGCCACGAGACGTCTGGGCAAGCCTGTCGGTTTCGGCGGCTCTTGCCCGCACGTCCGAAACCATCGAGTTTCTAAGGGCCGGGGCGGAGGGACCTGCCGGCGAGGTGATACTGCGACGGACCTCGCGTCGACTCGACGACGCCCCCCAAGTGACATGGGCGACCAGTCGTACCTGCCGCGGCGTGCGCGAGGCGGTGGCACGATGGGACGCGATACCGATGCCGTCGATCGTCCGACCCGGCGATCCGGAGTCGCTGGTGATGGACGGCGTCGGCTACATGGTTCGCTTCAACGGCCGGTATGGCGCAGAACTCGGCACACCGATGGAGCTGCGCAGCAACATGGGAACGCCCCTGTCGCAATGGGTCAGCGGAACCCTGTCGCTCTTGAAACCCTGCTGGTCGTACAGCCGCCCCTGATAGCGGCGCGGGCCGTCAGCGCCCGGCCCTCACATCACGCCGCCCGCGAGTATGCCATTGCCTGGTAGCTCGCGAACAGCTCCTCGAAATGCTGGTCCATCGTCCGCGTGCCCGGCGCGTCGGCAGTGGCGCGCAGGCGGTGGAACATCGGGGTGGTATCGACGAACTGGGTCAGCGCGTCGCGCAGGGACACCGGGTCGGCCGAGCGATAGAGCATTCCCTGCCCCTCGACGAACTGGTCGGCCGCGCCGCCTTCGTCGGGAACGATCAGCGGCAGGCCACTCGCGCGCGCCTCGGCGGCGACCATGCAGAATGTCTCCGCCTCGCAGCCATGCACCAGCGCGTCGGAGCTCGCCAGCACCCGGGCGAGCTGCTCGCGATTGCTGGTCGGCTCGAACAATTGGGCATGCGGGTTGCGCCCGATCGCGGTGATCACCTTCGAGCGCGCGGTGCCGGTGCCGATCAGGATCAGCCCCATGGGGTGACGTCCCGCCGCCGCCTCCGCCGCCTCGATCACCATCGGCCAGCGCTTCTCCGCCGCCAGCCGGCCGACACCGATCAGCAGCGTCGCGTCCGGGCCCAGCCCGCAGCTCGCCAGCAGTTCGGCGCGCAGGGATTCGTCGCGCAGGGTCGGGCTGAAATAGCCGGGCTCCACGCCCATCGGGATCGTCACCACCTTGGTGAGGCCGCCCTCGGTCAGCCGCTGGGCAAGCCCGCGCCCCGCCGTCACCACCTGATCGAACCCGTCGTCGAGCCGGCGCAGATGCTGCCAGAAGGAGGAGAAGCCCTTGTCGATCGTCTCGCGATTGGCGATCGTGCCGAACCAGCGATAGGCATAGGCTGCCAGCGGATCGGCGTGCATCACCAGCGACCGCGCCGCCGAGCCCTGCCAGCGCGCGACCATAGAGGCACTCCGCCAAGGCGACGAGGCCTCGACGAAATCGGGCCGCCAGCGGTTGAGCGCGGCGTGCAGCGCGGGCTCGTCGTCGAAATAGCGGTAGCGGCGGTCGAGCGGCAGCAAGGGCGCCGGGATCGTCGCGAGGATCGCGCCGTCGCGCTCCTCCAGGATCTCCTCGCGCTCGCCCGGGGCGAGGATGATGATCTCGTGGCCCAGCTTGGCGCCGAGTTCCATCTTGCGACGGACATAGGTTTTCACGCCGCCGCCATAGGGGCTGTAGAAGGCGCAGACGTCGAGGATGCGCATCAATGCGTCTCCAGCAGTTCGCGATATTGGCCGAAGCGGCCGCCCTTGGTCAGCGCACCAAGCGTCTTGTCGATGCTCGTCAGCAGCGCCGGCACGGTGACATCCCCCGGATGCACGCCGAGCCGCATCGCCGGGCGCCGCGGCAGCAGCGTGCGGGCAAGCGCGGCCACCGCCAGCGACGAGGCGATCCGGCTCTTGCTGCGGCTGGCCCAGGTGATCACCGGGCCTTTGGCGAGCACGCGGTCCTGCTGCTGCGGCGCCCAGACGCGGAAATGGTCCTCGGCCAGCGCGAAATCGAGGTCGCGCAGCGCCTCGCGCGCGCCGTCGCCATAAAGCCAGGCCGGCGCGATGAAGCCGGTGACCGGGCGACCGATAATGTCCTCCACCAGCGCCCGCCCGCGCGCCATCCGGTCGCGCGCGGTGGCATAGTCGAGGCCGAGGAACTCGCCCTCGCCCGCCGTCATGTGCTTGGCCTTGAAGCGCGCGCCGGCCGAGGCGTGCTCGGACACGTCCTTGTGGAACCAGCCGTGCAGGAACATCTCGATGCCCGAATCGGCCCAGCCACGCAGCCGCGTGGCGAAGGGGCTGCCGGGGACGAGCGGGGCCGAGCCCCAATGGTCCGGCACCACCAGCATCGCATAGCGGGGCGCGCCGATATGCCGCAGGAACAGCTCGGAAAGCTGGTCGACCGCGCCCTCGGAACGCGGCCCGACATCGTGGATCGATGCGAGCAGGCTGGGGCCTCTGGGCCCTTGGGGGCGGGTGGTTGCGGTCATGCTATCGTTCTTTGCTGCAGGTGCGAGCGATATAGACCGCCGGAACAGGGCGGCAAGCGGGCGGAATTCCGGCTTTTTCTAACGCACGGAACGCCAAGGATTAAACGTCGCCGCAGCCGTGGATCCGCACCAAATCTGCCACATTCGACGGGAGATGGACATCCACCTCCGGTTCAGGCGCTGCCGTCTGGCGCGCAGGTCCGCCTAGACCAGCGCGATCTTTCGGGTCACGTCGGGCGTGGTTAGCGCATCGAGGAGCCGCAGCGCACGCTCCACACGCTCGCGCGGCATCGATCCGCCGATCGAAACCCGCAACGCAGGTCGCGCCGTCGCCGGCTCTACCGCGAACGCATCGCCGCCGACCACGCCCAGCCCCTGCGACCGCAGCGCGGTGACGATCTCCGCCACATTCGCGCCTGCCGGGAGCGGCACCCACAGGTGATAGCCTTCTTCCTGCGCGTGGAAGCTGCCGGGACGCAGCACCGTGCGGGCGATCGCCTGCCGTGCGCGTGCTTCTTCGCGCACGGCGGCGCGCAGCGTGTCGAAACTACCGCCGTGCAGCCAGTCGGCGACCACCGCAACGTTGAGCGGCGGCGCCATCACCGCCGTCTCGTGCAGGTCGGCCGCCAGGCGCCACGCCGCCGCGATGTCGGGGGCAGCGATCCAGGCGACGCGGAGGCCTGGGGAGAGAATCTTCGAGAGGCTGGCAATGTGCCAGCACCGCTCGGGCACCAGCGCGGCGAGCGGCGGCAACGGGCGTTCGGGGAGCAGGCCATAGGCATCGTCCTCGATCAGCTTGAGATCCTGGCTGCGCACCACCGCCGCCAGCGCCTCTCGCCGCGCCAGGCCCATCGTCGCGGTGGTCGGGTTGTCGTTGGTGGGCACGACATAGACTGCCGCCACGCCGTCCGCGCAGGCTTCGTCCAGCGCCTGTGGCAGCATGCCCTCGCCGTCGGTTTCGACCACCCGCAGCGCCACGCCGTAGCGCCGCGCGATCGCGATCAGCCCAGGATAGACGAACGCCCCCACCGCCAGCATGTCGCCGGGGCGCAGCTCGGTGCTGATCACCGCATGCAGTGCATGCTGCCCCCCGGCGCTGACCAGCACAGTATCTTCCTGCGCGGGCATGCCGCGCCCTTGCAGCAGCGCCGCCCCGGCCGCCCGCGCCAGCGGCATGCCGCCGCGCGGCTGATAGTGGAACGGCGCAGGGCCATCCGCCCGGCCGAGCAGGTTCGCCGCGGAAGCCGCGAAGGCCTTTTCCAATTGCCGGTCCGCGGCTTCGGGGGGCGCGTTCATGCCGGCATCGGCCGGTTCGGCATAAGGAATGCCGACGGGCTCGGCCGCCTTGCCGCGCACGAAGCTGCCGCGGCGACCATCGCCTTCGATCAGGCCCAGCCGCTGCGCCTCGCCATAGGCGCGGGTCACCGTGGTGAGATCCACGCCCAGCGCCTCGGCCAGCATCCGCTGCGGCGGCAATCGGTCGCCGGGATTGAGGGCGCCCGCTTCGATGTCGCGCGCGATCGCTGCGGCGATGGCGAGGTATTTCGGCCCCAGGACTCCGGCGATGTCGGGTTTCCAGCCTTGCATCGTCAAGCGACTAGCCGATCCCATACAAATTTACATAAGAAACGCGCATCGGAAACCTTCAGTCCCGATGCCGGGCAAAGCCTTCGCGGCCCTGCAGTGCCTCGCGTGCGATCTCGCCGCAATCGTGATAGGCCAGCATCGCCTCGCAAGGCTCGCCTTCCCAAAAATCCGGATCGGCATAGCACTGCAGTGCACGCTCGAGCAGCGCCGCGCGCCGGCTCACCCGTTCCACGGCGAGCAGCGCGGTGGGCACTTCCAGAAAATCATCCCCCTTGCCGACCGCAACGACCTCCGCATCGCTGAACCGGCCCTTCTGGGTCAGCACGGCCCAGGCCGCCTGGCGGACGACAGCGAGCGACGAATGGCTCCCCCGCATCGCGCTTACCCCTCGAACGGATCGCTGCCGGCGGCGCGGCCGTCGAGCCGGTTCCACAGCCGCTCGGTCCCCGCCTCGCGGGCACGGTTGACATATTGGGAAGCCACCAGCCACCCCTTGATCGGCCGCAGCGGCCAAAGGCTGCCCAGCACCATCAGCGGCAGCGAGGTGAACAGGTGAATCCACACCGGCGGCTCGAACGCCACCTGCACCCACACCACCACGAAGGTCAGCGGAAACACCACGATGCACAGCGAGAAAAAAGCGGGACCGTCGTCCGGCGCGGCGAAGCGATAGTCTAGGCCGCAGGCCTCGCACTTGTCGACCACCTTGAGCCAGGAGCGAAACATCCGCCCCTCGCTGCAGCGGGGGCACAAGCCTTTCCACCCGCATTTGAGAATCCAGGGGAACGCCCCCTGCGCCGTCCGCGTCATGACCAACGCTCCTGAGTCGCCCCTGTCGAACCCGACATACAGCATCGCCAATGCATACACAATTCATTTGCATGGGCGATTGCATGTCAAATGCATGCCTAGTTATCGAGACACGCGAAAGGAAGGGCGGGCGTTCGGCCGTCGCTTGCCCGCGCGGCATCTCCAGATCTTGCTGTCGCTGTCATACATCCGCGTCGCCGGACGCGGCTCACCCCTGGCATGGGTTAGCGGATACGTCCGTATACTGATGTCGAGCGCGACCATCGCGGTATACCGGCGCGGTCGGGCGGCATTGCCCCCCTGCCCCCCGCCGCCCGACACCCAGGAGACCGACCATGCGCGTGAACTATGCCCGCAATGCCGGCCGCCCTTGGGCGGTACGCATCCTGCTCGACAGCCCCCAGCCACGCAGCCCGCGCCGCGCCCAGGCGATGCCCTTCGAGGAGCTGTCCGCCCCGCGCGCAGCAGCGCAGGTCAACGCCGCAGGGCGCTGAGCACCGCCCTGCGGCGTTGACCGGTGGCGCGCCCGACCTGCGCTTCGCCCCGTACGGCGAAGCCACGCCCCGGGGGCGGCCCCATCACTCTACAGTGACGGACTTGGCGAGGTTGCGCGGCTGGTCGACGTCGGTGCCCTTGGCGACAGCGACGTGATAGGCCAGCAGCTGCACCGGCACCGCATAGACCAGCGATGCGATCAGCGGGTGGACCTTGGGCATGGTGATGGTGGCGATGCAGCCGTCGCCCGCCGCCTGGATGCCGTCATAGTCCGAGATCAGCACCACCTTGCCGCCGCGCGCCTGCACTTCCTGCATGTTGCTGACGGTCTTGTCGAACAGCGGGCCCGACGGCGCAATGACGATCACCGGCACGGCATCGTCGATCAGCGCGATCGGCCCGTGCTTCATCTCGCCAGCGGCATAGCCCTCAGCATGGATGTAGCTGATTTCCTTGAGCTTGAGCGCGCCTTCCAGCGCCAGCGGGTAATCGGTGCCGCGGCCGAGATAGAGCACGTCGCGCGCTGCCGCGATCACCCCCGCCATCGCCTGGATCGATTCGTCATAGGCGAGCGCGGCGTTCAGCGAGGCGGGGGCTTCGGCCAGGTGGCGGACGATGCGGCGTTCCTCGGCTTCGTCCAGCTTGCCCTTGGCGCGGGCGAGATTGGCCGCCAGCGCCGCGAGCACCGCCAGCTGGCAGGTGAAGGCCTTGGTCGAGGCGACGCCGATCTCCGGGCCGGCATGGGTGGGCAGCAGCAGGTCCGCCTCGCGCGCCATCGAGCTGGTCGGCACATTGACGACGGCGGCGATCTTCTGCCCCTCGCTGCGCGCATGGCGGAGCGCGGCGAGCGTGTCCGCCGTCTCGCCCGACTGGCTGATCACGATCATCAGCCCGCCTTCTTCCATAACCGGCGCGCGGTAGCGGAATTCGGAGGCGACATCGATGTCCACCGGCACGCGGGCGAACTGCTCGAACCAGTATTTCGCCACCATGCCCGCGTAGTAGCTGGTGCCGCAGGCGACGATGGTGACGCGCTTGATCGCCGAGAGATCGAACTCCGGGATCGGCAGCGTGATCTTCTCCTCCATGCGCTGGAGGTAGGAGCGCAGCGTCTGCGCGACGACGATCGGCTGCTCGTAGATCTCCTTCAGCATATAGTGCCGATGGTTGCCCTTGGAGATCAGCTCGCCGGTGACGCCGGAAATGGTGATCGGCCGCTCGACGGGATTGTTGTCCTTGTCGAAGATCTCGGCGCCGTCCTTGGTGATGACGACCCAGTCGCCCTCTTCCAGATAGGCGATGCGCTGGGTGAGCGGCGCCAGCGCCAGCGCGTCCGAACCCAGATAGGTCTCGCCGTCGCCATAGCCGACGACCAGCGGCGAGCCGAGCCGCGCGCCGATCAGCAGGTCCGGATGCTGGCGGAAGAGGATGGCGAGCGCGAAGGCGCCGTGCAGGCGCGGCAGCACCTCGCGCACCGCCTCGGCCGGGGCCATGCCGGCCTCGACCTTCTCGCTCACGAGGTGTGCGACGACTTCGGTATCGGTCTCGCTGGTGAAGGTGCGGCCGCGGGCGGTCAGTTCCTCGCGCAGCGCCTTGAAATTCTCGATGATGCCGTTGTGGACCAGCGCCACTTCGCCGGTGGCGTGCGGGTGGGCGTTGTTGGTGGTCGGGCCGCCATGCGTCGCCCAGCGGGTGTGGGCGATGCCGGTGGTGCCGGGCAGCGGGTGGGCGGCGAGCTCCTTGCCGAGGTTCACCAGCTTGCCCGAGGCGCGGCGACGCTCGATCTTGCCGTCTACGTCCGTCGCGATGCCGGCCGAATCATAGCCGCGATATTCCAGGCGCTTCAGGCCCTCGAACAGACGCTCCGCGACGTCTTCCTTGCCAACGATTCCAACGATTCCGCACATGGCATCCGTCCTCCTGCCCCTGCCCTAGCGCGGGTGGGCGGCCGCGCCTAGACGCGCTATCGTTGCGACAAGCTGAACGATGCATGCGCCCAAATATGTCGCGCGACGTTTAGGCTCGGGTCCCGCACCTTAGGTGCCATCGAGGAGAGATCATGTTCCGTCCAAAGATCGCGCTGTTTACGCTGTTGCTGCCTCTAGGCGCTTGCGGCAGCTCCGATCGCACGGCCCCTGTCTCGAACGCAGCGGCGCCCGCCAACCAGGCGGCGGCGCGCCCGGACCACGTTACCCGCCCGGCGCCCGCGCCCAGCGCCTCCGCCACCTTGGCAGCCCTGACGCGCCGCAGCTGCACGGACGAGATCGGCAAGGCAGCAGCGGCGCAGCGGGTGAACCTCTGCATCAAGCTATCCCCGGCGACGCACCCGCCGTGCAATGCCGCGAACAGCTGCGCGATGATCGAGGACGAGATCGCCCGCAGCTGCGCCCTGCTCGACGGCGACGGCGCGCCGGTGCAGGGCTGCACCGTCAATCCCAGGAGCAGCCAGGCCGCCGCCGACGTGGTCCGCCGCTATTACGCCGCGATCGACGCCCGCGACTTCGACACCGCCTGGACGCAATGGGGCGACGACGGCCGGCCGGGCCAGACCTTCGCGGCGTTCGAGAAGGGCTTTGCGCACACTCGTGCGACCAAGGTGAAGATCGGCACGCTCGGCCCCAGCGAGGGCGCGGCGGGCTCCGTCTACCAGACCGTGCCGGTGACCGTGGAAGCGACGCTCGACAACGGCAGCGCGCAACGCTTCACGGGCAGCTATGTCGTGCGCCGCGTCAACGGCGTCGATGGCGCCTCGGCGTCACAGCTGCGCTGGCATCTTGCATCCGCGACGCTGCGCCCCGCCCCCGCCAAGTGAGGGAGCGGGCGCAGGGCGTCAGTGCGGGAAGTTGGTGTCGATGAAGATCCGGGTGAACTCGCCGGGATCGGGTTCATGGCCCTGCGCTTCGACGAACTTCTGCCGCCCGTTTTGCCATATCTCCAGGATGGCGCCCTGCATGCCGTCCTGGAACCCCAATTTATCCTCGACGATGCCCCGCCACGGACCCTCGGCTTCGAACAGACGGTGCAGGTGCGGCTCGATCGACGTCAGCTCGGCGTCCGCGTCGGGCGGGAGATGGCCGATCGCGTCGAGCACATAGCAGTCGAGCAGCTTGAGGAACGGCTTGTCGGTGTAGCGATCGGTCATTTGGCGGCCTTTCGTGCCTTCATTTTCGCACGGAAGGTCGTGGCCCAACCCTGCTTCTTCAATGTTTCCGGCCGGGTGACGGCGAGCGCATCGGCCTCGACGTCGCGGGTGATGACTGATCCGGCGCCGATGATCGCGCCGTCGCCGATCGCCACCGGCGCCACCAGCGCGCTGTTCGATCCGATGAACGCGCCCGCACCGATCACCGTCTTCTGCTTGAGATAGCCGTTGTAATTGCAGGTGATCGTGCCCGCGCCGATGTTCGCGCCGGCGCCCACGCTGGCATCCCCCAGATAGGTGAGGTGGTTGGCCTTGGCGCCCTTGCCCAGCACCGCGTTCTTGAGCTCGACGAAATTGCCGACATGGCTGTCCGCCTCCAGCACCGCGCCGGGGCGCAGGCGGGCATAGGGGCCCACCGTCGCGCCGCTGGCGATGGTCGCGCCCTCGATATGGCTGAACGCGCGCAGCACCACGCCGTCCGCCACGGTGACGCCGGGACCGAACACGACGTTCGGCTCGATCGTGACGTCGCGGCCGATCTGCGTGTCGTGGGCGAACCAAACGGTCTCGGGCGCGATCAGCGTCGCGCCTTCCACCATCGCACGGGCGCGGCGGACCTGCTGCCACTCGGCCTCCAGCGCCGCCAGTTCGCCCCGGCTGTTGACGCCGGTGACTTCCACCGCCCCTGTCTCGATCACAGCGGCCACCCGGCCGTCGCCGTTCGCCAGCTCGACGATGTCGGTCAGGTAATATTCGCCGGCCGCATTCTGATTGGTCAGCCGATCGAGCAGCGCGAAGAGATCGGCGCCGCGCACCGCCATCAGCCCCGAATTGCACAGGGTGACGGCGCGCTCCTCTGCACTCGCATCCTTGTACTCGACGATCTTCGACAGGCGGTCGCCGCCCTCCACGATCAGACGGCCATAGGCGCCCGGATCGGCCGGCCGGAAGCCGAGCACCACCACGGCGGGTTCGTCCGCGCCGTGCAGCCGCTCGACCATGCGGCGCATCGTCGCGGTGGTGACCAGGGGGACGTCGCCATAGAGGATCAGCACATCGCCCTCGAAGCCCGCCAACGCGTCCTTGGCCTGCAGCACGGCATGGCCGGTGCCGAGCTGCTCGGCCTGGTGCGCGGTCTCCGCACCCAGCGGCGTGACCGCCGCCTCGACCTGCTCGCGCCCGGCGCCGACCACCACCACCTCGCGCGCGGCGCCCAGCGCCTTCACGCTGTCGATCAGGTGGAGCAGCATCGGCCGCCCCGCGATCGGGTGGAGCACCTTGTGCGTATCGGATTTCATCCGCGTGCCCTTGCCGGCGGCGAGGATGATCGCGGCGATGGGTGCAGTCACGTGGCAGTCTCCGGATAATGGGGGTGCAACCCCTGCCACGGTGGACATGGCTTTTCCAGCGCGATGCTGCCATGCGCGCGGGCATGCCCCTGCCCTTCCGCACCATCGGCTTCGATCTCGACGGCACGCTCCTCGATACCAGCGGCGACCTCGCCGCGACGCTCAACCGCGTGCTGGCGGAGGATGGACGGCCCGCGCTGCCGCTCGATCGCATCCTCGCGATGGTCGGCCGCGGGGTGCACAAGCTGCTGGAGCAGGCGGTGGCGGCGACCGACGGCGGCGATGCGGCGGTGGTGGCGCGGCTCTATCCCCGCTTCGTCGACACCTATGCCGCGCACAATGCCGAGCATAGCCGCCCCTATCCGGGCGTGGTCGAGGCGCTCGATGCACTGGCGGCGCAGGGCATCACGCTGGCGGTGGTCACCAACAAGCTCGAGGGGCTCACCCTGCCGCTGCTGGAGGCGACTGGCCTGCTCCCCCGCTTCGCCACGGTGATCGGCGGCGACACGCTCGGCCCCGGCATCGCCAAGCCGTCGCCCGCGCCGATTCTGGAGATGGTCCGGCGCTGCGGCGGCCCGGCGGCATTCGTCGGCGACTCGATCTACGACGTGCAGGCGGCACGAGCCGCGGGCATCCCCGTCATTGCCTGCAGCTTCGGCTTCTCGCAGGTGCCGGTGACCACGCTGGGCGCCGAGGCGGTGATCGATTCCTTCGCCGAATTGCTCTCCGCGCTTGAGACCCTTCGCCCAATCAGCGTTTGACAGCGGGAAGGCGCACGGCGAAACACAAGCTGTCGGAAAGGGAGAGAATCCGGGAAACCGGATCGCCGAAGGAGCAACCGCCCCGGAAACTCTCAGGCAAAAGGACCTTCCGGCCACCACATTCTGGAGAGTGGCGCCCCGCGCGCCCGCCGACGGGATAGCGATCTCAGGCAAACGGACAGAAGGGGCCCGCAACCGAGTGTTTCAGGAGACGGGTTCCGTGGCGACCAAAGGCGTCGGGCCGAATGCAGGGCCGATCAGCATCACCGACGTGTTCACCATCGGCATCGGGCCGTCGAGCTCGCATACCGTGGGGCCGATGCGCGCCGCGCGCGACTTCGCCGCCTGGGTGGTGGCGGACGGGCGCGCGGTGACCAAGCTGTGTTGCGAGCTGTTCGGATCGCTGGCGCTGACCGGCAGGGGCCATGCCACCGATCGCGCGGTGATCCTCGGGTTGGCGGGCGAGCGGCCGGACGGCGTCGATCCCGATGCGGTCGAGCCGATGCTGGCCCAGATCGCCGCCGAGCGCCGCATCCTGCTGAACGGCACCGCTTCGGTGGCGTTCGATCCCGAGGCCGACCTCAAGTTCCGCAAGCGCCAGTTCCTCCCCGGCCACCCCAACGGCATGAAGCTGCGCGCCACGCTGGTCGACGGCGCCGTGCTGGAACGCACCTATTATTCGGTCGGCGGCGGGGCGATCCGGCGCGAGGGAGAGGAAGCGGCGGCAGGCCTCTCCGCCGGCACCAACCACCCCTTCGCCAGCGCGCGCGAGATGCTGGAGCGCTGCGCCGAACTCGGGCTCGACATCGCCGGACTGATGCTCGCCAACGAGCGCGGCTGGCGCGACGACGGCGAGACGCTCGCGTTCGTCGACGGCATCCACGATGCGATGAACGCCTGCATGGATCGCGGCATGGCGCAGGACGGCATCCTGCCCGGCGGCCTCGAAGTCCCCCGCCGCGCGCGCAAGCTCCACCAGAAGCTGATGGCGCGCGGCCCCCGCGTCGAGCCCGCCTCGGTGCTCGAATGGGTCAGCCTCTGGGCGCTGGCGGTGAACGAGGAGAATGCCGCCGGCGGCCGCGTCGTCACCGCGCCGACCAACGGTGCGGCGGGCGTGATCCCGGCGGTGCTGCGCTATTATGAATGCTTCGTCGGCAATGCGACGAAGGACGGCGCCCGCCGCCTGCTGCTCACCGCCGCCGCGATCGGCATCCTCTACAAGCGCCAGGCCTCGATCTCGGCGGCCGAGATGGGCTGCCAGGGCGAAGTGGGCGTCGCCTGCTCGATGGCGGCGGCGGGGCTGGCCGCGGCGCTGGGCGGCAGCAACGCGCAGATCGAGAATGCCGCCGAGATCGGCATGGAGCATAATCTGGGCCTGACCTGCGACCCGATCGGCGGGCTGGTCCAGATCCCGTGTATCGAGCGCAACACCATGGGCGCGATCAAGGCGATCAATGCCGCCTATCTGGCGCTGCATGGCGACGGCAAGCACATCGTCAGTCTGGATCAGGTGATCGAGACGATGCGCCAGACCGGCGAGGACATGAAATCCCAATATAAGGAAACCAGCCTTGGCGGCCTCGCGGTCAACGTTGTCGAGTGCTAATTATCGGCCCGCCGCCCAGCGTATCGCGTTGGTCAGGATGCGGCGGTAATCGGGATCGTCATAGAGCTGCGGCTCATGCCCCAGCGCGGAGTAGAAGACCCGGCCCTTGCTGCGCGGATTGATCCACATGACGGGATGCGTGGCACCCATGCG
>NZ_CAJYHX010000037.1 GCF_913774285.1 uncultured Sphingomonas sp.
GAGGGGCTGGGGGAGGGGAGGATAGCGTCTCGCTTCTACATTCAGGCCCTCTCCCGACCCCTCCCGCAAGCGGGAGGGGAGCGCGAGTGGAGAGGGAGAGGGATCCCAAGATGACCAACCCCTTCGACCTTACCGGCCAGGTGGCCGTCATCACTGGCGCCAACACCGGCATCGGCCAGGGCATCGCGCTGGCGCTCGCCGCCGCGGGGGCGGATATCGCCGCCGTCGGCCGCACTCCGGCCGAGGAAACCGTGCGCAAGGCACGCGCCCTCGGCCGCCGCGCCGAGATCATTTCCGCCGACCTGTCCACAATCGAACCTGTGAACAGGGTTGTGGACGAAGCTGTGGATAAGCTGGGGAAAGTCGACATCCTGGTCAACAACGCGGGGATCATCCGCCGCGCCGACAGTCTCGATTTCACCGAGGCGGACTGGGACGCGGTGGTCGATACCAACCTCAAATCGGTGTTCTTTCTCTGCCAGGCGGCGGGCAAGTTCATGGTCCGCCGCTATGGCGAGACGGGCGAGCGGGGCCGCATCATCAACATCGCCTCGATGCTCAGCTTCCAGGGCGGCATCCGCGTGCCGAGCTACACCGCGTCCAAATCGGGCATTGCGGGGCTGACCAAGCTGCTGGCCAACGAGTGGGCGGGGAAGGGCGTGAACGTCAATGCGATCGCCCCGGGCTATATCGCCACCAACAACACCTCGGCGCTGCAGGCCGACGAGACCCGCAATCGCCAGATCCTCGAGCGCATCCCAGCGGGGCGCTGGGGCGATCCGGAGGATCTGGGGGGCGCTGCGATCTTCCTTGCATCGCGCGCTTCGGATTATGTGCAAGGGCATATTCTCGCCGTTGACGGAGGCTGGCTGGCACGATGACGTTCGCATTCTTCGGGGAAATGATGCTGCGGCTCTCGCCGCCGGGCCGCGAGTTGCTGCTGCAGACGCCCAAGCTCGACGTGGCGGTCGCGGGGGCCGAGGCGAATGTCGCGACCGGCCTGGCTTGCCTGGGCCACGATGTGGCGATGATCAGCGCGGTGGCGGACAATCCGCTCGGCGCGGCGGCGGTGGGCGAGTTGCGCCGGCGCGGCGTGGATACCCGGCGCGTGCTCGCCGAGCCGGGTCGGATGGGGCTGTATTTCCTGACCCCCGGTGCGGGGCTGCGCGCCTCCGAGATCGTCTATGACCGCGCCAACTCGGTGTTTGCGACGCGGCCTGCGGAAAGCTGGGACTGGGACGCGCTGCTCGACGGCGCGACCCGGCTGCACCTCTCGGGCATCACCCCGGCCCTGGGGCCGAACACCGCCGCCGCCGCCATCGCCGCGGCCGAGGCAGCGAGCGCGCGCGGCATCGCCGTGTCGTTCGACGGCAACTACCGCGCCAAGCTGTGGGAAGCCTGGGACAGCGATCCGCGCGGCGTGCTCACCCAGCTGATCCGCCATGCCGATGTGCTGTTCGGCAACCACCGCGACATCTCGTTGCTGCTCGGCGAGCATTTCCCGGGCGACGGCGCCGATCGCCGCCGCGAAGCGTCCGAGGCGGCGTTCGCAGCCTTCCCCAAGCTCCAGCTGATCGCCTCGACCGCGCGGCACGTCGACGATGTCGACAGCCACCGCATCGCCGCCCGCGTCGACACCCGCGACGGCGGGCACCAGACCGAGGAACTGCGCGTCAGCGGCATCGTCGACCGCATCGGCGGCGGCGACGCCTTCGCGGCGGGCGTGCTCCACGGGCTGCTGGAGGGTGGCGACGCCCGCGCGATGGCCGAGGCCGGGCTGGCGTTGACTGCGCTCAAGCACTCGCTGCCGGGCGACGCGAGCCTGTTCACCCGCGCCGATCTCGCCGCTTTCGCCGAGGGCGGGCTGGACGTTCGGCGGTAACCGCATGGCGCGCGGTGTGTGCGGGTGGTTTCGCACCTGCACGGCACCGCGCGCAGGACCCGCTTCCTGTGTCGATTTGGGCAGTTGAAGGCACCTGTCCACCGGTGTCGGGCACGTCGTTCGCTATCGCCATCGGTGCCGCCGCCGTATAGCATGGCGGCATGGAGAAGACGGGCAAGCCCACCATCAACGACGTCGCCCGCATCGCCGGGGTGTCGAAAAAGACCGTCAGCCGGGTCATCAATCGTTCGCCGCTTCTGAACCAGGATACCCGCGCCAAGGTGGAGGCGGTGATCGCCGATCTCGGCTACATCCCCAATGTCCAGGCGCGCGCCTTGGCCTTGCGGCACAATTTCCTGCTCGGCCTGATCCACGACAATCCCAACGCGCAGATGGTAATGAACGTCCAGGCGGGCATCCTGGAGGCCATTCGCGACACCGAGTTCGAGCTGATCGTCCGCCCGATCGATCGCGGTTCGTCCACCATGCTGTCGGACGTGCGCGCCTTTCTCGAGCGGCAGCGGCTGTACGGCGTGCTGATCCTGCCCCCCGTTTCCGAGAACGACATGCTGGCGGAGCTCTGCCAGAGCCTCGGCACCCGCTATGTCCGCATGGGGTCGACGACGCTGGATGCGCCCGAGCACATGGTCGCCTCGAACGACTGCGACGTGGTGGTGGAGGCGGTGCAGCATCTGGTTGCGCTCGGCCATCGCCGGATCGGGCTGATCGCGGGCCCGCACGGTTTCCGATCCGCGCGCGAACGCCGCAAGGGCTTCGAGCAGGCCTTGAACGAGGCCGGCATCAAGCTGCCGCGCAGCATGATTGCCGAAGGCACCTACACGTTCGAGAGCGGGCTGGCCGCCGCCGACCGGTTGCTGGACCTGTCGCCGCGTCCCACCGCGATCTTCTCCTGTAACGACGAAATGGCGGCCGCGACGCTCCATGCCGCGAGACGTCGGGGAATGAGCGTGCCCGAGGATCTGTCGATCATCGGTTTCGACGACACGGCGATAGCGGCTCATATGTGGCCGCCGTTGACCACCGTGCACTGGCCGATCGTGTCGATGGGCCGATCGGCCGCGCTCAAGCTGCTGGCCGATTTCTTCGGCGACGAGCAGGGGGTGGAGGAGCCGTCGCTGTTCCCCTCGACGCTGATCCACCGCGCCTCGGTAGCCCCGCCGCGGCCGGGCACCGCCTGACGCGCTTAAGGTAGTGAAAGCGGGGCGACGGCAAGCCGCCGCCCCGCATCGCGCGTCAGAAGCTGCCGCGCAGGCCGACCAGGAACTGGCGGCCGGGCTTGTACTGGGTGAACGTCGCGTTCGGGAACTGGAAGTAGGAACGCAGCGTCGCGTTGGTGAAGTTCGACACGTTGATCGTCAGCTGCGGCGCCTTCTTCACGCCGAGGATCTTGTCGAGATCGAAGGCCGAGGAGAAGTCCCAGGTGGTGTAGTCGGCGTTGAACAGCGCCGCTGCCGGGATGCCGTTCTGCGTATCGCCGCTGCTCTGCGACCCCTCGCGCGAGGTGGTCGACACGCGCAGCATCACGCCATTGCGCTCGTAGTAGCCGGTGATGTTGTAGGTGAACGGTGCTACGCCGAACGCGCGTGCCGCACCATCGCTGGTCTGATCGACGATCGTGGCGTTGGCGTTGAAGCCGAAGCCGCGGAAACCGAGCTTCTCGGTAAGGAAGTCGAGCGGCTGGACCCACTGGAATTCCAGGCCGTTGATCTTCAGCTTGTTCGGCACATTGACCTGGCTGGTAACCAGCACGCGCGCCGCGGTCGGTCCGCCGCGCGAATCCAGCGCGATCCGTTGCGTCGGGTTCAAGGTGTCGTAGGTGATGCCGTACTGGGCCAGCGCGGAGAACGGAACGTCGAGATTTTTGTTCTGGGTGAAGCCGTTGATCGACTTGCGGAAGGCGTTGAAGCTGATCACGCCGTCGCGGCCGGTATAGTATTCGAAGCCAAGATCGATGTTGGTGGAGATGTACGGTTCAAGCGCGGGGTTGCCGATCGTCGCCTGGTCGGCCGAAGGCGCGCCGAAGCTCACGCCGGGCAGCTGCGCCGAGGGATCGGGGCGCGTCATCGTCTTCGAGGCGGCGAGGCGGACAACGGCGTGCGAGCTCACGTCATAGGCGACGGTCGCGGCGGGCAGCCAGTTGGTGTAATTGTTGCGGGTCGACACGATGGTGACCAGGTTGGGATAGCGGCTGCCGTCCGGAATCTGGGTGCCGCCGGCGGTGGTGTTGCGCGGATCGGCAACCGATACGCGGCCTTCGATCGTCTGGATCGTGTTGACGTAGCGCAGGCCGAGATTGAAGCGCAGCGTGTTGCCGCCGACTTCCTGCTCGCCGTTCAGCGTGGCGAAGGCCGACTTGACGACTTCGCGGATCAGGCCGCCGCTGGCGCCGGTGTTCGATCCGCCGCTTTCCGGCGTGTTGTCATGGAAGAAGTCATAGTTGCTGGCCTTGCGGAACGCGTCCCAGTCGACCGTCACGAAGCCGGCAGGGCCGGGCTTCAGATAGCTCGGGAACGCCGCATTCGGGATCAGCGAACCGGCATAGGTGACCGGTCCGCTCTGACCGGCGGTGTAGCCGGTGCCATAGCCCGGATAGTTCGGATAGCCCGCCGGTGCCGCGCCCGGCTGGTTGAGACCCGCACAGGGCGGCTGACCGTTCGGGCTCGGCAGGTTGACGCTCGGGTTGTTGCCGCACGCCGCATTCTGCCAGGCGCCGCTATTGTCATAGCCGCGGATCCGGCGCGAGACATCGTCATACGCGCCGCCGACCTTCAGGTTCAGCGCGCGATCGCCCCAGGTCAGGTCGCCGCGGATACCCTTGTTCTTGTTGAGCCGGCGCTCGTCCTGCATGTTGAGGCGCGCACCGGTGTACCAGCCGAAATTGGCCGGATTGTTGAGGTCGATACTGCTCTTGATGTCCGGGATGCCGCCATTGTTCGTATAGGTGACGGTGCCGCCCTGGCCGAGCGGGGTCATGCCGCCGACGGTCGGGCTCTCGCGGTGGAAGGTCGAACGGGCATAATTGCCCTGCAGCGTCGCCTTCAGCTTGTCGTTGATCTCCCATTCCGCGCCCGGATTGACGCTCCACAGCTCCGTCGTCTCGTAATAGGGGCGGAATTCGTCGAAGAACTGGGTGTTGGCGAAGGTGCCGCTCGTGACGGTGCAGCCGGCGCTGCAATCCGACTTGTCGAACTTCAGGTTCAGCGGGATAGAGGCGCCGTTGCGGCCCACCCACGCCATGTCCTCGCGGATCAGCTCGTTGTGCTTATAGCCGTACAGGCCGTCGATGTAGAAATGCAGCGTGTCCGACGGACGGTATTCGGCGCTGAGGATCGCGTTGATGCGATCACGCGGGCCGCGGATGTCGGCGATGCGGCCCAGGCGCGGGATCAGGCCGTTGTCGATCTGCTGGAGCGTCGCGCCGGGGTTGTTGGCGAGCAGGAAGTCCTGGTTGATCGCGGTGCCAGCCACCAGGCCTGCACCCGCGCCTGCCGGTACGACCGACGGGATCGTCCAGTTGCCGCCGCCGGTGGTGTTGCAGCTGCCGGTACGGCACTGCGCCGCCGCGATCTGCGCGGCGGTGGCATTCGCCGGCGGCGTGGTCAGCGCCGGATTGGTATAGCCGATCGTCTCGAAGCCCTTGGTGCGGGTGTACAGCCGCTGCGCCGAAACACCGGCGAGGATGCCGATCGTGTCGTTGTGCCAGCTGCCGATCAGCGAGCCGCGGCCGCCGATCTGCTTCGCCGGCTCCTGGTTCGAACCCTGGATGTTATAGGCGATGAACGAGTCCGCACGGTCGAACGGACGTGCCGAGCGCAGGTCCACATTGCCCGCCGCGCCGCCCTCCAGCAGGTCGGCGGTGTAGCTCTTGTTCACGGTCAGCTTGGTGAACAGATCGGTCGGGAAGAAGCTGAGGTCGACCGAGCGATCGGTGCCCTGCGCATCGGTGGCGCCGGAGGAGGCGACGGCGATCGGCGCGCCGTTCAGGGTGACGTTGGTGAAGTTCGAGCCGAGGCCGCGGATCGCGACGTTGACGCCTTCGCCGGTCACATCGCGCGCGATGGTGATGCCGGGGATGCGGTTGAACGATTCCGCGATGTTGGTGTCCGGGAACTTGCCGATGTCTTCGGCGAAGATCGAGTCCGTGAAGCCGGTGGAATCGCGCTTGGCATTGACCGCCTTGGCCAGCGACGAGCGATAGCCGGTGACGACGATTTCCTGCTCGCTGCCCTGCGCGATCGGCGCTTCGCCCGACTGGGGCGAGACGGAGGGCGCATCCGGCGCGGTCTCGCCGGCGGGAGGCGTGCTCTGCGCCCAGGCGGTGGAGGCGCAGGTGGCGCTGAGGATGGTGGCGCACAGCAGGGCGGTACGGGCAGGGCGGAAGCTGCGGGAAAGGTTGGTCATGTTCAGGTCCCCTCGAAGTGGCCCGGCGCGCGGCCGGTCCTTGTCTTCATCATTTCGCTGTTCGCGGACGAGATGCTCCGACGGCGGACGCACGCAGTGCCCGCAGGGAAGAGGTTCGTTCGCGCTGTTGGTTCAAAGGTGCCGGGTCAGGGTGGATCGGCGCCGCCTGCAACGCCCGCCCTCGCGATCGATTCGCTCGGCATGCAATGCGTTGATCGGCTCATCCATCCTCTTCCCGCGGTGTGCGCCGACTTATGCTGTCAGCGTCATGTTAGCGTTATCTTCCATGCTTTGGTCTGGCCGTCAATGGTCCGTTGGTCAGGCCATGCGGTTTGGCACCATGCGAGGTTTTGCAGCAACACCTATGGGGGCGCTGAACAATTGTGTCGCGCGCGACGGCGTGCCAGACCATGGATCCGCTGGGAGGGACCAAAGCATGCACGCACTTCGCCTCGGGCTTCTGCTCGCCACCGCCGCCATCCTGCCTGCCGCCGCGCAGACGCAGAAGGCGGACCTGATGACGCCGCCTGCGGGCGCGCGGCACTTCACCATCACCTCCACCGCGGGGAAGCATGGCGACGTCTGGTCGTGGACCCTGGCCGACGGGCGGATCGCCTATCGCATGTCGATGTCGCTGCGCGGCTGGATCACCGAGACAGACGAGGTGGTGAAGCTCGGCCCCGACCAGCGGCCAATCGACCTCGCCGTACGCGGCTTCACCGACAGTGGCGACGCGACGGAGACCTTCACCGTCGATGCAGGTGGTGTCGCCCGTTGGAAGACGGCGGTCGATGCCGGCGAGAAGCCGTTCGGCAAGGCGCGCTACAGCAGCTATGGCGGCCCCTGGCTGGCGTTCGAGAACGATGTCGACGCGCTGGTCGCCGCCGGCTCGGCGGGGATCGACCTGCTGCCGAGCGGCCATGCCGGCATCTCCATCGGCAAGGCGGTGGAGATCGACGGACCGGCCGGCAAGAAGACGGTGAAGCTCGCCTATGTCACCGGCACCGGCTTTTCGCCTTCGCCGGTGTGGCTCGATGCGCAGAACCGGTTCTTCGGCATGGCCGGGGGCATGTCGCTGCTCCCCGAGGGCTATGAGGCCGCCGGCCCGAAGCTGAAGGAGATCCAGGACAAGGAAGCGGCGGAGATGGTGCGCGGGGTGGCGCACCGCTTCCTCGTGCCCGCTAACCGCACGCCGACGCTGATCGACCATGTGCTGCTGTTCGACTCGGTGGGCGGCCGCTATGTGCCCGACCAGGCCGTGCTGATCATGGACGGCAAGGTGGCCAAGGTCGGTCCGGCCGGCAGCATCGCGGCGCCTGCGGGGGCGACGGTGCTCGACGGCAAGGGGCGCACGCTGCTCCCCGGCCTGTGGGACTCGCACCAGCATGTCGGCGACGACTGGAACCTGCTGCAGAACGTCGCCACCGGCATGACCAATTATCGCAGCCCCGGCTCCTCGATCGAGGATGCGCAGAGCATCTTCAAACGCCGCGCGGCGGGCGATCTGCTCGCGCCCGATGGCAAGGTGTCGGTGATCATCGACAAGAAGGATCCGCTGGCGGCGCAGGGCGCGCTCACCGTCTCCTCGGCGGCGGAAGCCGTGGCGGCGGTGGACAAGATCAAGGCCGCTGGCATGTGGGGGGTGAAGTTCTACACCTCGATGGACCCGGCCTGGATCGCGCCCGCGGCGGCCGAGGCGCACAAGCTCGGGCTGCACGTCCACGGCCATGTGCCGGCGCATATGCGTCCGCTTGATGCGGTGCGCGCGGGCTACGACGAGGTCACCCATATCAACTTCATCCTGATGCAGGCGATGCCGCAGGACGTGGTCGACAAGGCGAATACTGCGGCGCGGCTGGAGGGGCCGGCGCAGTACGGCAAGGACCTCAACCTCGACTCCCCCGAGCTGCGCGCCTTCTATGCCGAGCTCGCCAAGCGCAAGACGATCATCGACCCGACGCTGACCGTATGGGAACCGCTGATGACGTCGGACGGCAGCGCGGTGCCGCCCGAATATGCCGCCTATGTCGACGTTGCGCCGCCCTCGGTCGCGCGTGGCTGGAAGATCGGCGGCTATCCGCTGTTCGGCGGCCTGACCCGTGCCGATTTCCGCAAGAGCTTCGGCAAGATGGTCGAAGTGGTCGGACGCCTGCACCAGGCGGGCGTGCCGATCGTTGCAGGCACCGACGGCTATGGCCTTGAACTGGTGCGCGAGCTGGAGCTGTACCAGCAAGCCGGCCTGACCAATGTCGAGGCGCTGCAGACCGCGACCATCGTGCCCGCGCGGATGGTCGGGATGGACGATCGCGTCGGCGCGATCGCGCCGGGCAAGACCGCGGACATCATCCTCGTCCAAGGCGATGTCTCCAAGGACATCGGCAATCTCCGCCATGTCCAGACCGTGTTCCTCGACGGCTACCGCCTCGACGGCGACGCGCTGCGCAAGGCGAGCGGGCTGACGGGCATGCCCAAGTAACATTTCGTTACGGCACCATCGCGCGATCCCTGCGTTGATCGCGTGATGGGCCGTTCCTCCACCTTCTTGCCTGATCGGGGCGTCCGCCGGCGCTTTGCGCTGCCGACGGCGGTGTGGACGTTCGTGCTGGCGCTGCTGTTCGGCGCGGTGGCACCGATTGGCCCGCCCGACACGCTGGTGCATGGGCCGGCGTTCAACCCCGCGACGACCAGCGTGGCGATTGCCGCCAAGCGCAGCGATCAGACCGCAGGTGTGTGGCAGAGCGTCCGTGGCGTGCGGCACGATGGCGCTGGCGGCGGCGGAGCTTTGCTCGCCCTCGTACCGGCGCTCGCGTCGATCCTCCTTCTCTTCGTACTGCTCTACGCCTGCAGGCCGGCCAAGCTGCTTCGGCCGGTGCGCTGCGGTGCGCGCGGCGCACGGTCGCCACCGGCGCTTCGCTGCTAAGGCGCCACACGCGCCCCAACGCCTGAACTTCGTCTTCGCCGCCGCTGCGGCGGTAGAGGAGGACCTTATGCGTACAAGAAGAGGCAAGCGGCCCCCGAAATGGTTCGCCATCGCCGTCTGGTCCGGCATCGCCGGCACCGCGGCGCTATTGGCAGCCGCGATCGGCGTGGCCCAGGCCTGACCTGCATCGACACCGGTCGCCTTCAGGCGCGACCGGTGTCGAACCAGTAATCCATTTCAAGGAGGATCGATGCCGCATCATGCGCCCCTGATCGCCACCATCGTCGCCGGGCTCGTCGTCGCCTTCCTCTTCGGCGCGATCGCGCACCGGATCAAAGTCTCGCCGATTGCCGGCTATCTGCTCGCCGGCGTCGCGGTGGGGCCGTTCACGCCCGGCTTCGTCGCCAATTCGGGGCTCGCCAACGAGCTTGCCGAGATCGGCGTGATCCTGCTGATGTTCGGCGTCGGCCTGCACTTCTCGCTACGCGACCTGATGTCGGTGCGCCGGATCGCGGTGCCCGGCGCGGTGGTCCAGATCGCCGCGGCGACCGCGATGGGCATCGGCCTCGCACATGTCGCCGGATGGGGACTGCAGGCGGGCATCGTCTTCGGCCTGGCGCTGTCGGTGGCGAGCACCGTCGTGCTGCTGCGCGCGCTGCAGGGGCATGACATCGTCCAGACCGAGCGCGGACGGATCGCGGTCGGCTGGCTGATCGTCGAGGACCTCGCGATGGTCGTGGCGCTGGTGCTGCTGCCGGTGCTGGGCGAGGTGATGGGCGGCGAGGGCGGCGGGTCGCTGCTCCAGCCCTTGCTCTCCACCTTCCTCAAGGTCGCCGGCTTCGTCGCAGTGATGCTGCTGATCGGTCGCCGGGTGATCCCATGGACGCTGCAATGGGTGGTCGGCACCGGCTCGCAGGAGCTGTTCCGGCTGGCGGTGCTGGCCATTGCGCTGGGTGTCGCGTTCGGCGCGGCGCTGGCGTTCGACGTGTCGTTCGCGCTGGGCGCGTTCTTCGCGGGCATGATCCTGGGCGAGACCTCGCTCAGCCGGCGCGCGACCGAGGAGACGCTGCCGCTGCGCGACGCCTTCGCGGTGTTGTTCTTCGTCTCGGTGGGGATGCTGTTCAATCCGTCGGTGCTGGTCGAGCAGCCGCTGGTGCTGCTCGCGGCGGTGGCGATCATCCTCGTCGGCAAGTCGCTCGCGGCCTATGGGATCGTCCGGCTGTTCGGCTATTCCAACCAGACCGGGCTCACCGTCGCGGTCAGCCTCGCGCAGATCGGCGAATTCTCGTTCATCCTGGCGGGCCTCGGTACCGACCTGGGCCTGATGCCGGCGGCGGCGCGCGACGTGATCCTCGCGGCGGCGATGTTCTCGATCTTCCTCAACCCATTCCTGTTCGCCTGGGTTGCCAAGCGGTACGAGGCGGCGGAAGCGGCGCGCGAGGCGGTTGCCCCGGTGGATCTGCCCAAGGGGCATGTGATCCTGATCGGCTATGGCCGGGTGGGCAAGATGATCGCGGAGGATCTCCAGCAGCATGGCAAGGCCTTCGCGCTGATCGAGGACCAGAACGACATGGCCGAGCAGGCGCGTAAGGCGGGCATCACCGTGGTGGCGGGCAACGCCGTCGACGTGCGGACGCTGGTCGCCGCGCAGATCGGTCAGGCGAGCAAGCTGCTGATCGCGATCCCCGCCGGGTTTGAGGGCGGGGCGATCCTCCAGCATGCCCGCCAGCTGGCGCCGGGCGTGCCGGTGGTGGTGCGCGCCCATTCGACCGACGAGGTCGCCCACCTCGAAGGCCTGGGCGCCGACGAGGTGGTGATGGGCGAGCGCGAGACCGCCAACCGGATGATCGAGCTCGCCCGCGGCATGCCCGCGGGATCCGATCAGCCGGCGATCAGCCCCGCATAGGCCGGCAGGCGGTGGAGCGTTGCGCCGTTCAGCGCCTCCACCACCGCCAGTCCCTCCACCAGGGTGGGCGGCAGGTCGACAGGCGCCGCCGAAAGGTTGAACGCGCAGACGAGGTGCGCATCGTCGATGGTGCGGGCGAAGACCAGCAGCGCTTCGTCGGCATGGAGGACTGCCATCGCGCCTTCGACCAGCGCCGGGTGCTGCTTGCGCAGGTCGATTAGCCGGCGGGTGAGGCGGAGCAGCGAGGCGGGGTCGGCCTCCTGCACGTCCACTGCGCGGCCGAGATGGTCCGGGCCGAGCGGCAGCCACGGCCGGGCAACCGAGAAGCCGGCATTGGGTGCGTCCGCAACCCATGGCATCGGCGTGCGGGCGCCGTCGCGGCTGAGGGTGAGCGGCCAGTTGGCGATCGCCTCGGGATCCTGCAGGTCCTCGAAGCCGATCTCGACCTGGGTGAGCCCCAGTTCCTCGCCGTAATAGAGGATCGCATTGCCGCGCAGGGAGAGCAGCAGCAGCATCTTGAGCGCGGCGAAGGCGGCACGGTACTCGGGCGCGACCCAGCGCGAGATGGCGCGGGGAGCATCGTGGTTCTCGAACGCCCAGCTCGGCCAGCCGACGCCCGGCGCCTCGGGCCATTCGGCCACCGCGTCGCGGACAAGTGCGGGTGTGAGCCGATCGGCGTAGAGGAAGTTAAAGCCATAGGCGCTGTTCAGGCGGGTCTCGCCCGCAGTGAACAGGTGCATCTCCGCCTCAGGTGCCGGCCCGCCGACTTCGGCGACGGTAAAGCGCCCCGGATACCGGTCGGCCAGCGTGCGCAGCTTCTCGAGCAGCAGCGGGATGTCCGCATGGCTCTGGTTGTAGACATGCTGCTGGAAGTCGAAGGGGCGGGTGCGTGGCAGCCCCGTGTCCGGCGCCGGCGGATTATCGCGCAGCTCCGGATCGTGCATCGTGAAGTTGATCGCATCGAGCCGAAAGCCGTCGACGCCGCGATCGAGCCAGAACTTGGCGGTGGCGAGGGTAGCGGCCTGCACCTCGGGATTGTGGAAATTGAGGTCGGGCTGCTCGCGCAGGAAATTATGGAGATAGTACTGGCCGCGCCGTGCGTCCCAGGTCCAGGCCGGGCCGCCGAACACCGACTGCCAGTTGTTGGGCGGGCTGCCGTCGGGCTTGGCATCGGCCCAGACATACCAGTCGGCCTTTGGGTTGGTGCGGCTGGTGCGGCTCTCCTGGAACCACGGATGCTGGTCCGAGCTGTGCGAATAGACCTGGTCGATCAGCACCTTGAGGCCGAGTTCATGGGAGCGGGCGACAAGCGCGTCGAAATCCGCCAGCGAGCCGAACACGGGATCGACGTCGCAGAAATCGGCGATGTCATAGCCGAAGTCCCGCATCGGTGACGTGAAGAAGGGCGAAATCCACACCGCGTCCGCGCCCAGCGCCGCGACATGATCGAGCCGCGCCGTGATGCCGGGCAGGTCGCCGACGCCGTCGCCGTTCGAGTCCGCGAAGCTGCGCGGGTAGATCTGGTAGATCACCGCGCCGCGCCACCAGGGCCGGGTTTCGGTGGAGAGGGCGTGCATCGGCATCAGGTTCACTTGGAGGCTCCGGCCGCGCAAACGGCATAGCCGAACGCGGGAAGGGAAAGGGTGAGGCTGCCGGGGGCAGCGGCGTTGGCGGGGCAGGCGCCTGCCAGGGTGCGGAAAGCGGTGGAGCCGGTTTCGACTTGGACGTTGCCCGTCCAGGGCTCGGGGCCGGTGTTGAAGGCGATCACGGTCTCCGCGCCGGTAGTCGGATCGAAGCGCGAGACGGCGAACAGACCGGGCTTGTCGCTGGCGAAGCGGGTGACCTGCCGGCCGCGGGTGAGCGCCGGGTGGCTGGTCCGCAGCCGGGCGAGCGTGGCGATTTCGCGGAACAGGGGATGGGCGGGATTGAAGCTGGGCGTGGCGGTGGTCGCATCGGTGCCGAGCAGCTTGTTGTCGTTGTAGCTCGCCACCTTGCTCCCGAACATGTCCTCGCGGGCATCCTGATCGTTGCCGTCGCTGACGAAGCCCTGCTCGTCGCCCGAATAGATGGTCGGCACGCCGCGGAGCAGCAGCAGCATCGCCTGGGCGAGCTGGACGCGCTGGAGCAGTTCGGCCTGACCGATCTTCGGATTGGCCTGCCTGATGAAGGTGGCGGCGCGGCCCGCATCATGGTTGCTGACGAAGGTGGGCAGGCGGTGCGCGGTCTTCTCGCCGCCTTCGTACAGCACGTCCGCCGCGAAGACCTTGGCGAGGCGATCGGTGCCCTTGCCCCCGGCAACGTCGATCACCGCCTGGTTGAAGGCGAAGTCGAGTACCGCCGGGAACTTGTCGACGCGGGTATGCTGGGCGAGTGCTGCCACCTCGGGATCGGCGACCTCGCCGAAGATGTGGAAGTTCGGGATGCCCTTGGCCTTGGCGCGGGCGAGCATCGCCGGAACGAAGGCCTGCCAGAACTCGGGGTTCACATGGCGCGCGGTGTCGATGCGGAAGCCGTCCACGCCGAAGCGATCGATCCAGCCGCCGAAGATGTCGATCATGCCCGCGACGACGCGCGGATGCTCGGTCATCAGGTCGTCGAGACCGACGAAATCGCCCATGGTCGAGCTCTCACCGGCAAAGGTCGAGTTGCCGCGATTGTGATAGTAGATCGGGTCGTTGAGCCAGGCGGGCACCTTCACGTTCCGCTCCGCCTCGGGGACAACCGGCGTATAGGCATAGTCGGGCCGGGTGAGCTTGGCGAAATTGGCGGCGCGGTGGTCGTCGTCGCCGGCGAAGCCGGGGTTGATGGCTTGGCCGGCGACGCCCCCTTTACGGCTGTATGGATAGTCCGCGCGGCTGCGGTAGCTGCAGTCGCCGCACTCCCGGAACTGGATCACGTCCGCGGTGTGGTTCACCACGATATCCATATAGACCTTGATGCCGCGCCGGTGCGCCGCATCCACCAGCGCCTTGAACTCGGCATTGGTGCCGAAATGCGGATCGACCTGGGCGAAATCGGTAATCCAATAGCCGTGATAGCCGGCCGATTCCTGCTCCTTCGGCCCCTGCACGGGCTTGTTCTTGAAGATCGGCCCGACCCAGATTGCGGTGGCGCCCAGCGCCTGGATATAGTCGAGCCGGTTCAGCACGCCCTTGAGGTCGCCGCCATGGTAGAACCCCTTGGATGCGGGGTCGAAACCGGTGACAAGCCGATCGCCGGCCAGCCCGCCGCGATCATTGGCGGTGTCGCCATTGTCGAAGCGATCGGGGAGGAGGAAGTAGAGCACTTCGTCCTCGGGCAATCGGTCGCGAAAGCTTTGTGCCATGGCCGGCGTCGCGGCGAGCGCGGCGGCGAGCAGGGCAAGGGCAGTCGAACGGATCATGCGGCAATCTCCGCGTCCGCGGCGCCGTGCGCGTGGACGAAGTCGCTATGGGAGGGCATCTGCGCGACTTCGCGCGCGTTCAGCTTGGCGAGCAGGTCGAGATATTCGGCGATCTGCGCACGCGGCGGCTGATCGGCGAGGGGATGGTGTCCCCGGGCGGTGATGCCTTGGCCGACAAGCACTTGCAGCCAGGCGACGTCGCTGAACAGATCGCCGTCCTCGCGAACGATCTCGCCGGTCTCGCGCCACAGCGCGATCTTCTCGGCAAGCTCGTCGGGCAGGGGCGCTTCGCGGCATTCGCGCCAAAAGGGCTGGTCCCGGTCGTTCGCCCAGTAATGAAGGATCAGGAAGTCGCGAATGCGCTCGCTTTCGTGCGCGGCCTGGCGATTGTAGCTGTCGCGCAGCGGCGGGAGGTCTCGGCGGCCGGGCAGCAGCTTGAGCACGCGCTCCACAGCGGACTGGATCATGTGGATGCTGGTCGATTCCAGCGGCTCGAGGAAACCGCTGGACAGGCCCAGCGCGATGACATTGCCCGCCCAGGCATACGCGCGGCGTCCGGCGTGGAAGCGGAGCGGGCGCGGATCGCCGAGCGCGGGTTCGTCCAGCCCGGCGAGCAGCCGCGCCGCAGCCTCGTCGTCCGAAAGGTGTCCGCTCGCATAGACGATACCGTTTCCGGTGCGGTGCTGGAGCGGGATCCGCCACTGCCAGCCGGCATCATGCGCGGTGGCGCGGGTATAGGGGGTGAAGTCGCGGGCGCGGGCGCTGGGCACGGCGAGCGCGCGGTCGCAGGGCAGCCAGTGCGACCAGTCGTGATAGCCGACGCCCATCGCCGCGCCGATCAGCCGGGCATGGAAGCCGGTGCAATCGAGGAACAGGTCGCCGTCGATCCGACGGTCGCCGTCTAGATGGATCGACTGGAGGTTCCCTGTCTCGCCATCGCGGGCCACATCAAGGATACGCCCCTCGTGCCGCACGACGCCGCGCGCCTCGGCATAGTCGCGCAGGAAACGGGCATAGAGGCCCGCGTCGAAATGAAAGGCGTACGGCATCTCGGGCAGCACCCGCGCGGTGCGTGCAGGGCCCCGCTGCATCCGGTTGCTAAGCGCCGCGACATTGTTGAGCGCATAGGCCGCGAGCGGCTCGGCTACGCCCTCGGCCAGCCCGCGCAGCCAGGTGTGGCGGAAGGCGAGCAGGCCATTGTCGCGGCCGACATCGCCGAAAGCGTGCATGTAGCGCCCGCCGTTGGTCCAGCCGACGAACTCGATCGCAAGCTTGTAGGTTGCCTGGGTGGCGGCGACGAAGGCGTCCTCGTCGACGCCGAGGCCGGCGTTGAACATCCGGATTTGCGGGATGGTCGCCTCGCCCACGCCCACCGTGCCGATCGCTTCGGATTCGACCAGCGTGATCGTGAAGCCGTCACCGAGGAAGCGGGACAGCGCCGCCGCGGCCATCCATCCGGCCGTGCCGCCGCCGGCGACGACGATGCGATATGGTGCTGCGACTGCCATGGCGCTCCCCCTCCGGTGCCGATGGAACGGCCCGGTCTCCCGCAGGAAACCGGGCCGCCGACCATCAGAACTTGTACGTGATGCCGAGATAATAATCGCGACCGTAGCGCTGATATTCGCGCACCAGGCGAGTATCGCCCGCCTCGGTGGTGATGAACGGCGCGTCGGTGAGGTTCTTGACCTGCGCCAGGATCGCCAGACCCTTCAGCGGACCGGTCTGGAACTCATAGCCGATCTGCGCATCCAGCACGCCTTCGGACTTGCCGGTGCGGAACTCCGGATTGGCCGAGAGGCCCGCCAGCTCCGCCAGGAAGCTGTCGCGCCAGCGATAGGTGGCGCGCGCCTGGAAGCCGTTCTTCTCGTAATAGGCGGTACCGGTGGCGATCCACTTGGACTGGCCGGGCAGGGTGACCGGCGTGTTCGGGTTGCTGCCATAGACCACGCGGCTGTCGACATAGGAGCCGCTGGCGAAGACGCCGAACCCGTCGAGCGCCTGTGCGAACATGCTGAACGGCACCGACGCGGTGGCCTCCACGCCGATGATGTCGCCGCGGCCGGTATTGTCCGGGGTCTTCACCAGGCCGAACTGCGAATTCTGCGCGCGCACGATCGCCTGCGCCGCAGGCGGCAGTGCCGAGATCAGGGCCGAGAAGTCATAGAGCGTGCTGTTGTTCGGATCGACGAAGTCGGTGAGGTGCTTGTAGAAGCCGGCTACCGAGAGATAGCCGCCGCCGCGCAGATACTTCTCCAGCGAGATGTCGATGTTGGTCGACTGGTAGGGGCGCAGGCGGAAATTGCCGCCGTCCGAGCTGAACGGGCTGTTCTGCGGCAGGCTGCCCAGGCCGAGCTTGGACAGGTCGACGTTGACCGCCTGGGTGATCCGCTCCTGGTCGAGGCGCGGGCGCACCATGGTCTGCGCGGCACCCATCTTTACGTAGAAGGTGGGGACGAGTTCGAGGCTGAACGTCGCCGAGGGCAGGAAGTTGGTGTATTTGGTGTTGTCCGCCACCGGCGCCACGGTGACGACGCCGCCCTGCAGCGCCGCGATCGCACCCGACGAGCCCTGGTCGGTATGCACCACCTGCAGGCCGAGCGTGCCCTTGAGCGACTTGCCGCCCACGGTGCCGTCGATCGTCAGCTTGGCATAGCCGGTATAGACCTTCTCGGTCACCGTGTTGTCGCGCACCAGCGAGCCGGGGCGATTGTCGAACACCGGCCGCAGCAGGCCGTAGACCTTGAGCGGATCATAGGTCAGCATCTTCGGCACGCCGAGATAGGCGAGCGCCACCTGCTGCCCAAGTACCGCGTCCGACGGCACCGCGAAGCTGGTCGGCGTGCCGCTGGCGATCGTGCAGCCGGTGCCGGCACCCGGCGGGCAGAGGAAGTAGGAGGTGTAGCGGCTCTGCTTCTCGCGACGGCTGAAATTGCCGCCGACTTCCCAGCTCTTGACGATGCTGCCGCTGAACTCGCCGTTGAAGCTGGCGCGCAGCGACTTGAGGTCGTCCTCGAAATCCGGGCGGTTGAGGAAGCCGGCCTGCACCACCGACTGGGTGCCATTATACCCCCAGCCACGCGGATCGGTGAGGCTGATCACGCCCGTGTTGGTATAGTCCAGCGTCGGCACGATGCTGTAGGTGCCGTTCGCATTCTGGTTGATCTTGATCGTGTCCTTGGCGCCGGACTGGTTGTAGCCGGTGCCCGAATAGGTCTCGAGCAGGAAGTCGGTGCGGGTGGCGTGGCTCCAGCTGGCGTCGACGACGAAGTGGATGCTGTCGCTCAGCTTGAAGTCGTTGTTCCAGCCCAGCGAGATGTTCTCGGCCTTGCGCTGGTTGTAATCGTTGCGCTGTACGGCGACGACGCTGGAAATCGTCGCGGCGGTGACCAGACCGTTCTGGACGGTGTAGCCCGGCTGGATCGTCGCGTTCGAACCATAGGCAGGCGCGATCGGGAATTCGATGCCGCGCAGGCGCTGGGTTTCCTCGAAGTGCGAATAGAGCGCATCGAAGGTCGAGTGGAAATTCTCGCTCGGCTGCCATTCCACCGTCGCGACGCCGCCATAGCGCTTGAGCAGGTTGGACTGCACATAGGGCTTGGCGCCGCCGAGGAAGAGGTTGTTGCCGGCGTTGGATTCGGCCGGGAAGCCCCAGGCGGCGTAGCGTTCGATCTGGGTGGGCGTGTTCTGCGCGGAGAGGCCGATCGCGATGCCGAGCGTGTCGTTGGCGAACTTGTCGACATAGGTCGCCGAGGCGCGATAGCCGTAGCGGGTGCCGTCGGGGTTGAGCTTCTTCTGCTCGTTCATCTGGCCGCGCGCGGCCACCACGAAGGTGCGCTGCGACTGGGCGAGCGGGCGCAGCATGCGCAGGTCGACCGTACCGGCGATGCCGGCGGCGATCAGCGAGGCGTCGGCCGACTTGTAGACGTTGACGTTCTTGAAGAATTCCGACGGGTATTGGTCGAACTCGACGCCGCGATTGTCGCCGACGGTCACCTGTTCGCGGCCGTTGAGCAGCGTGGTGGAGAAGTCGGGGCCGAGGCCGCGGATCGACAGGCGCTGGTCGCGGCCCTCGAGGCGCTGCGCGGTGACGCCCGGGATACGCGCCAGCGAGTCCGCGATCGAGACGTCGGGCAGCTTGCCGATGTCCTCGGACGAGACCGAGTCCACGATCATCGTGTTGTTGCGCTTGATGTTCGCCGAGCTGGCGAGCGCGGCGCGGAAGCCGGTGACGACGATCTCGCCCGGGCCATTGTCCTGCGCATCGGCGGCGGGGGTGCCGCTGTCCTGCGCGAAGGCAACGGTGGTGAAGCAGAAGGCGATCGCGGCGGCGCTGGCGCCGAGGCCGATGCGGGCGGCACGACGGCCGCGGAACGTGCTGAGCAAGGTGTCTCTCCCCAATCTTTGTCTCTACCCCCGGCTCTTGGGTGGCCGGATGAATGCCCGCCCCATGCGGGATGCGCCGGTTCTGCGCAGTGCGGCATTCAATCTTGCAAAAGGGGGTATGGAGGCCAGCCGCTCACATACGTATTCAGGCCCGATCCGGGCCGGCTATGGCCTTTCGGCACCAGTCTGCCGATTGACGGCACCGCCATGCTGCGCCCATGCATAATATGCGATGCGGCGACCACGGCCGTACGCCGGGAGGAAGCAGGATGGGCATGCAGCGCAAGCCTACATCGTTCGATATCGCGCAGCTGGCGGGCGTCTCGCAGCCAACGGTTTCGCGCGCGCTACGCGGCGAGGCCGGCGTCAATCCGGCGACGCGGTTGCGTATCGAGTCGATCGCCAAGCAGTTGAACTACCGCGTCGACAAGGCTGCCTCCAATCTCCGTACGCGCCACTCGCAGACGCTGGCGCTGCTTTTCTTCGAGGATCCGACCTCGGACGATTCACTGATCAATCCTTTCTTTCATTCGATGCTGGGTTCGATCATCCGTGCTTGTGCGGAGCATAACCATGACCTGCTGATCAGCTTCCAGCAGCTATCCAGCGACTGGCACACCGATTACGAGGATGCGCGCAAGGCCGACGGACTGATCCTGCTCGGCTATGGCGATTTCGAGCTGTACCGCGCGCGGCTCAAGGCACTGCAGGACGCCGGCACCCATTTCGTGCGCTGGGGATCCGTATTGGCGGAGGGCGCCGGGCTGACCATCGGCTGTGACAATCGCGGCGGCGGGGCGGAGGCGACGCGGCACCTGCTGGGCTTGGGTCGCAAGCGCATTTCATTTTTGGGTACGGCGTCGAGCCATTATCCCGAGTTTCACGAGCGCTATCGCGGCCATGCCGAAGCGCTGGCGGGGGCGGGGCTGTCGGCCGACCCTGCGCTCCAGATCGACGCGATCACCACGGAGGAATCCGGGGCGGCCGCGGCACAAGCGCTGCTCGACGGCGGCGCGGATTTCGACGCGATCCTCGCGGCGAGCGACCTGATCGCGATCGGCGCGATGCGGGCGCTGCAGGCCGCGGGCAAGCGCATTCCAGAGGATGTTTCGGTGATCGGTTTCGACGATATTCCCGCGGCCAGCTCGGCCAGTCCGCCGCTTACCACGGTGATGCAGGACGCCCGGCTTGCCGGCCGCACGCTGGTGGAGACGCTGATCGGGCGGATCCGCGAGAAGCCGGTGGGCCCGGCGCTGCTTCCGACCAAGCTGATCGTGCGCAAGTCGTGCGGGGCGTGAGCATGGAGAAACCGCGCCAGTCCTTCGCAGGCCTGTGGAACATCAGCTTCGGCTTTTTCGGCATCCAGATCGGCTTCGCGCTGCAGAATGCGAATATGAGCCGGATCTTCCAGTCGCTGGGTACGCGGCTGGATGACCTGCCTGCGCTCTGGGTGGCGGCGCCGCTCACCGGGCTGCTGGTCCAGCCGATCATCGGGCATCTGAGCGACAAGACCTGGCTGGGCCGGCTCGGGCGGCGGCGGCCCTATTTTCTGGGCGGCGCGATCCTCGCCGCGCTCGCGCTGCTGCTGATGCCCGAGAGCCCCGCCCTGTGGTTCGCCGCGGGGCTGCTCTGGGTGCTCGACGCCTCGCTCAACATCTCGATGGAGCCGTTCCGGGCGTTCGTCGGCGACATGCTCCGCAAGGACCAGCACAGCGCCGGCTATGCGGTGCAGACCGCATTCATCGGCATGGGCGCGGTGCTGGGGTCGATCTTCCCCTGGGCGCTCGAGCATCTCGGCGTTTCCAATGCCGCGGTGGCGCGTGGCGTGCCGGATACGGTGCGCTACGCCTTCTGGTTCGGCGGCGCGGCGCTGTTCTGCTCGGTGCTGTGGACGGTGCTGACCACCCGCGAATACAGTCCGGCGGAAATGACGGCATTCGACGGGCCTTCGACGGTGGACGGCGCCGCGGTGACGCTGCTCGCCGCACGACATCCGGCAGCGGGATTGCCCTGGATCGTCGCGGGCGCGCTGGTGGTGCTCGCGGTGGCGCGGTTCGCGCTGGAGAAGGAAGTCTATCTGCTGGGCGGGCTGCTGATCGCCTATGGCCTGGCGCAGGCTGTGGCGATCCTGCGGGCGCGGGCGGGCAGGGCGAGCATGCTTGGCCATATCGTCGGCGATTTCGCCGGCATGCCGGTGCTGATGAAGCGGCTGGCGGTGGCGCAGTTTTTCAGCTGGTCGGCGCTGTTCATCATGTGGATCAACACCACGCCGATCGTCGCCGGCGCCTTTTACGGTTCGCCCGATCCCAAGAGTGCCGGCTATCAGGAAGGCGCCAGCTGGGTCGACGTGCTGTTCGCCACCTATAACGGTGCTGCCGCGGTGGCGGCGCTGACGCTGCTGCCGCTGCTTTCGGCGCGCCTCGGCAAGGCGCGGACGCATATTTTCGGGCTGCTGTGCGGCGCAGCGGGCTATGCGAGCTTCTTCCTGGTCCGCGATCCGGCGTGGCTGATCGCCAGCGAAGTGGGCATCGGCATCGCCTGGGCATCGATCCTCGCCATGCCCTATGCGATCCTCGCCTCCAGCCTGCCCCAGGCCAAGCTCGGCATCTATATGGGGCTGTTCAACGTCTTCGTGGTGGTGCCCCAGCTGTTGGTGGCGACGGTGATGGGATCGATCATGAACCGCTTCTTCCCCGGCGAGCCGATCTGGACCATGGCATTCGCCAGCGGAACGCTGCTGCTGGCCGCGGTGGCAATGCTGCGGGTGGCCGCACTGTCGCGGGAGTGAGCGGGCCTGCCGCCGCGCCCGGTTCCGGCACACCGCGGCTATGGTTCTGCGTGCCTCGGCTTCTCGCAGAACAGGGGCGCAGGAATGCGACTGTCGACGGGACCGTCAAGTCCAACAGAATCCGGAGCGAATTCGTCTCTGCTTGGCCAAGTAAAGCTCTGTGTATATTTCTTATTCTCCATTCATATTGGTCTTTCGCGGCATTGATCCGGCACGTGGTGAAAGAAGAATGGACAAATTTGGATAATGAAGGTAACATGATTGCTGTGAAATATCAGAGATTCTCGCGCTAACTGGTGGATATACAGGCAGTTCAAGCGCGAACGCCCGTCGAAGATATAAAAATGGTCGCCGACTGAAGCCCCCTTGCTGCTTGCGGCAAGGCATCCTCGGAGGTGACCGTGACGACAGAGCTGTCCAAGTTCAAGGAAGCCTATGCCACCATGACGGTGGCGACCTACGAGCCGCTCATTCTGCGCTGGATCTCCGGCTGGACGCTGCGCACCGTCGCAGGGACCATCGCAAAGCGCAAAGCCAAAGCGGACATGTTCAGGCGCCAGGCCGAAGGGGCTGCATCGACCGCGATCGCAATCGCCAGCGTTCATGCGGCGACCCGCATCAAGAGCCTTCCATCTGCCGCGGCGATGGCCGATCTGGTCAAGGGGCGGAACCTGATCAACCATGACGATGCCGAACGCGCGGAAACGGCCGGCGTCCAAAAGCTTGAACTCAAGGGGTTTCCGCAAGCAGTTGCCTATCGCGGCGTGATCCACCCCTTTGGTTTGACCCTGCAGCCCGGCGAGCAGGCGCGTCGCGCCAAGAGCGTGTCCAACGTCGCCGATGACATTCCCACCTATGTCGCGGGCAACGCGATTTCCCGCGAAGACAATTTCAATCTGAAGGCCGCCCAAAGCGACGTCTACCGTTCGATGGTGCAGGCGGTGAAACATGCGCCTCACGGCGACATCGGCAAAGCGTTGCAGCTTCACCTGAAAGATAGCGGGATCTATCAGTTCTTCCCGGAACTTCGCATCGAGGAAGCCCTGTCGCCCATTGGCATCGCGCACTTCTATCGCCAGCTCTATTTCAACGCCGAAGAAGGGTTCGGCCCGATCGAGCAGGCGTTCACGGTGGCGCCGCTCGAGACGCTCGAGGTGGTCTACGAAACCGTTCGCAAGCAGATCCACGAGGAAGTGCTTGAAATCGGACTGGAGCAGGTCAGCGAAACGGCAAGCGAGGAAAAGAATACCGACGAGGTGTCCGACAAGGTTTCCTCGATGATCCAGCGCGACTCCTCGGCGGCGATGTCGGCAACCGTGTCAGGCTCGATCGGTGTCTGGCAGGCGAGCGCTTCGGCCAACGCCAGCTTCAAGAACGCCAGCCAGCGGGGCCGCGAACAGACATCCCGGCGCTTGAAGGAAGTCACCAACCGTGCTGCCGAACGCATCACCAAGACATTCAAGCTGACGACACGGGATGTCACCGACATCACCACCACCAACCTGACGCGCCGGATCATCCGCAACGATAGCCCCGCGCCGGTCAGCTATGGTCTGCGCCGTGTCCTGCGCCGGGTGAAGGTGAAGGTGCAGGACCTGGGGCCGCGGCTGGTCTGGCAACTATATGTTCGTACCCCGGGCAAGGGCCTGGCACGTAGCAAATTCGTGCATTTCCGGGAGTCCGGCCCGATATCTGTGCCCAATGAACCGCCGGGTCTGCCGCCGCGGCCGGTTGGCGGAACGGACACGGGCACGACCAGTTCGAGCCTGAAATGGGACAATGGCCGCAAGACCTGGTACGTGACCATCGTCGTTCAGCCCGGCTCCGACCGCAAGGTGACGTCGGTCAGCATCGATTCGATCACCGATCTTGAAGGCGGCGGCAAGGATGATCTGGCGCCCTCGCCCAAGAACAACCTGCACTGGGGCGACAATTGGGACGCTGCCGCCCACACCTTCACCACCAATATCGCCATATTGGAAGGCGATGGTGCCAGCGTTTCGGTGAATTTCACCTATGCGTGGGATCCGGCAGGCAGCGTGATGGCCGACTGGGAGACGAAGCGGCAGGCAGCTGTCGCCGCGATCACCGAGGATCTGCTCAACAAGAAGTTCGAGCGGGAAAAGGCGCTCATCACGGAACGGAGCAAGATCAAGCCCCGCCCCGCAGCCGATCTTCGCAAGGAGGAGCGCTACGAGGTGATGAACAGGATGATCTCGCATCTGTTCGCCAATGGCGGCAATGATCCCAGTCCGCTGGAGATCGAATATTTCCACCGCTATTTCGAAATCGACGCGATGTTCACCTACACCCACCCGTCCTGGTGGAAGCCGCGGTATACCCCCGTGGCGACGGGCGCGGCCCGCCCCGCGTACGAGATAACCGCCGATTCCGAGCCTGCGCCCCTCGGCAGTTCGCTTGGCTGGGCGATACAGCTCGACGGCGACGCGCGGCGCAACGAGTTTCTCAACAGCCCGTGGATCCGGGTATGCCTGCCCATCTATCCCGGTCGGGAGGCGGAAGCGATCGACTGGCTGTCCAGGCATATCGAGGGCGAGGAAGGCTATGACGTTCAGGATGGACCGCTGGCCGACCTGTTGAAGCAGGTCGCGCAATATCGCGATCAGGAGGCGAGGCTGGGCATCAACGGCCCGGACTATGTCACCGTCGACTCGACGATCGGTGACGAACCGGGCGATCCGAACGCGCCGCTGACGCCGGAGGACATCTATCCCATCGTCCAGGAGTTCGAGGTGACCGTTCCGACGGAGGGGTTCGTCTATGACGAGTTGAAGCTGGTCTAGCGACGAGCAGGCCTCGTCCGATGACCGACATCATCATCGCGTACGGATGCGAGATACGCGACACCGGCAACGAGAGAGACGTGGTCGCGTATCTCAATGCCAATGCCGATTCCGCAGGCACCGGCAAATGGACCTATCCCAAGGGCGCCAAGACGCACACGGTACGCCTCGTCTACACCAAGTCCGAATTTGCCGCCGCACTCGACAAGAGCGGTGCGGTGGTTGTCTATGATGGCCATTCGCGTATCGGCCAGGGGCCGGTGTTCGGGCCGGCAAGAACCCCGACCTGCCCTGGGATAACGGCGTTTCCGACCAACCCCTGGGACGACAATTTCCGAATGGGGTGGGACTTTGCCGCTATCGACTGCATCGGCGACATCATGCACCACGGCATCAACCCTGCTGAATTCAGATTGCCGACATCGGTAAAGGGTGTGTTCGCATCCAAGGGCCTGCTGAAAATCGTCGAAGATGCGATAGCCGCAAAATCGACCAGATGCGGTACGCCGAAGGCGTGGCGCAGCCTGTCAGCCTGTTTCCCGAGGGAGGCTGCCCGGGTGAACTGTCGCGGCGGGTCTCCTCTGGCGGGCAGGCATTATTACCGGGCACGCAAGGGCGGAACCGATTTCGACACGCTGGTGAAGGTCGGCGATGCGGACCTCAAGAAGCAGAAGCTGGCCTGCGCGGTGCTCTTCATGAACAGCTGCTCGAGCAAGCGTCATTTCCTCGGTGCGTTGCGACGCCGGAAGGCGGCAGCGAAATCCAAATGCATGTTCTATGTCACCGGCGATTCCTGCAGCGCGAACACGACGCTATTGTTCCTGAAAGCGGTTCTTGCCGGGACGGACGTGTCCAAGCAGTCGAAAGCCATCTTGAAGGTCATGAACGGCTTGGCCGGTTCAGGTTTCATCAGTCTCGAGAAATGACCCATGATCAGCGCTGACGACAATATGGAGATTGCCTCGCTGATCCGCGGAGGGGACGACGCGATAGAACGTGGTGGCGAGATGCTTGAACGGCTTTTGGCCAAGCACCCCGAATGGGCCGAGACAGCAGTGCCGTTTCTGGCAACGGGGCAGCCTTTGCTGGTGGCGGCCGCGCGACGAATCCTGACCATGTTCGACGAGCAGGCGCTGTGCACGATCGCGCGCGGCTTCGACATCGACGATGCGACGGCGCGCTTCCATATTCTGGGAGTTCTCTGGGCGCACCTTATCGCCATGGACCTGCGCGCGCGCGCCGAATGGCTGGAGGAAGTCGCGCCGCATCTGCGGCAGGGGCTGGGCGATCTGCGCGTTCCGGATCGCGGCTTCAGCGAACCGGAAATCGTCGAGATCGAGAATGACTATCGGCTGAGTGACGAGACCTACCTGTTTCTCAACCGCATGCTGTTCCCGGACTTCGACGACAGCATGTTCGCCGTGTTGGAAGAGGAAGCGCGGACACCGATTGTGCAGCAGTTCGAACGCCGTTTCGACAATCTGTTCGGTACGCCTGCTGCGGCCGCGCGCAAGGGTGCCAGGCAGCCGACGCTTCTCACCGAGCTGACCATTGTCGCAGCGTTCCCGGAGGTATTCACTCCCGCGGAGGCGCAGGAAGAGCGCGACAAAGCCAAATCCGGCCAATGGGCGCCCACAACGAGGGATTTCGTCGCCGTGGCGCAGGTGGACACGCCCGATCCGGGGAAGGCTATTTTCGAGGTTAACTCCTTCCTCGGTATGGTATCCGCGATATTGTTCGAGGATCCGTCGAAGCCAGACCGTTCCGCTTTCCGTCCGCTACAGTCGATCAAGCGCGTCAACATCCTCACCCATGGTAATCCCGGTCTGATCGCCATGTCCGGCACGGTGGACAGATCCGGCGGGGTTTTGCTTTCCACCGCCGGTTCCGGTTCGCAGGATCTGTCGGGGCCAATAGACGTCGCCTCCGTGCAGGTCGCGGCCGACCCCAATCTGCTGCTCTCAAATGGCAAGCCGCTGGCGCAGTCGCTGCGGGACCGTTTTGCCGCCGATGCGGAGTTGTATCTGATCGCCTGTCACAGCGCGATGGGGTTGTCGTTGCCGTTGCTGCAGGACCTGCGAGGCCTTTTCAAAGTCAAGATTTGCGCGTTCACCAAGGAAATCGCCTATTGCCCCTCGCTCGATGCCACGCACATTATCGATCGCGCTTTCACCGCCATCGGAAACTGCGACAATGGCTCGGCGCGGGGCTACAAGCATCTCGTGCCAGACCGGACCGTGAGCGGCGGAGCGGCGTCGAGCCGACGGCCAAATGGCACAACGTCCTAACTCCGGCGAACGGTCGATACCGGCGTAGCTGTACGGTGCCGCCCGCTAGAGTGGCTTCCACGCATTCCGGTTCGTAGCCGCACGAGCTGGAGTAGTTTGGGCATTCGGCCGGCTGAAGGATGTCAACGAGGCTGCCGATCAGACTTCCTAGCGTGCTGACGGCTCGTTGGCTCGCCTTGCAAAGCACGATGCCACCAGGGTGCCCCGCTCGCCTGCCAGAATGCCGGGTACCACCCGCGGGACTTGGCCGCAGCCCGACCATGCTCGAGCGCAAGCTGCCGGCAGCGGACCGTACTCGACACGCTCACCTCAAAACGAGCCGCCGCATGGCAGCGCGGATCGCCATCGATCGATGACCAACCGGTCCCGGAGTTCCTGTGAAAGCGTGCGTGCGACACATGCTGGCCTCTCGCCATCAGCAGAAAACGAGAATCGCGTCCGCCCGGGGTTGGGAATCCTCGCCGACTCAGCTCGTGGAAAGATCAATCTAAAGTTAAGATATAGTAAATGTGTGCAAGGTATAGTGATGGCAGGTTACGTAACTGCGCGGTCGAAGGTTTTTATATAGTAAATTTGCTGCAACATGTTGATATATTGCCGGTTGTGTGTAGGTGGGGCGGAGGCAAAGAGTACAAAGTGGGGCTTATATGCGTGCTTACAAAACCAACGCCGCTTTGATGATGGCCGCTTCGCTTGCGGCTTGCGGGGGCTCCGGCGGGGGCATAAATTCAGCGCCTCCGGCGGCGCAAGGACCTGTCGCGACGCCGACGCCGACGCCGACGCCGACGCCGACGCCGACGCCGACCCCTACGCCTACGCCTACGCCTGCGCCGGCACCCGCGACTCAGGCGCTCGTCATGCCGGCCCAGGTGCAGTCGGCAGCATCCGCTGGTCCAATCAAAGGAAACTACAGCGCGACGGGGGCATCCGGGCTGAAGGAGGCGATCAGCTATGATGCGGCGAGTGGGCTCTACACCTTCTATTCGACGGACTCGAGCTCGACCCCGCTGCGTCTGACGACCGATGCAATGGTGGCAGGTGCGGTCCCCGGCTATTCCTATTTCAAGGTTTCCGATCCGCGGTCGCCTGGCGCCAAAGATCTGATTGTCGTCTATAACAGCGCCAGCAACCCGCTTACGCTGACCTATACCAGCTTCGCCTTCGCGCAGATGGATCCGTCGCTGAAAACGTCTGTACAGCAGGCATATGTTTTCGGTGTCCAAACTGCGGACCTCCCGAAGACCGGCTCGGCCAGCTATTCCGGGTTGGTGGCCGGCAGCGCTCAGGATAACGCAGGCCAGCTATACGTGCTGAACGGCACTTCCACCCTTACGGCGGATTTCGCGAAGGGGGCCTATTCGACGACGCTGAGCTTCACCGGCGTGGATGCGAACGGCCGCGCCGGCTTGGGCACCCAGAACTACGCGGGCTCCGCCGGCTCGTTCACTCTGAACGGGTCGCCGTTGAACGGCAACCTGAGCGGATCGGGGACCGGCAGCTGGGGCGGGAAGTTCTTCGGTCCCAATGCAGAGGAATTCGGCTACACCTTTGCCGTAACCGGATCCAATTATTCCGCAGTCGGCGTCGCGGCAGGTAAGAAGAACTGATCCGCCTCCGGTAATGTTGACTGCAATCATCGCAATACAAGCGTCGCCCCTGGCCCTGGGCCCAGGGGCGGCGCAACCCGGCTGCGCAGCGCTCGCCACCGAGCGCTGCCAGACGTCTTTGACGCCTGACCAGATGTTCGCGATGGCCCAAAAGCTGGCGGAGGCGAACCGCGAGGATCAGGCGATCGAACTTCTCAAGGCGTTGACCAGGGATCGAAACCCGGATTTTCGCGCTGAAGCTCGGGTACGAATCGCCCACTTGCTACTGAAACACGGCGACCGACTCGGCGCCCTTGTGTGGCTTCGCCAGCTATTGGACGAGAAGCCCGACGCAGCAGCGGTGAGGCTGGAATATGCCTCGTTGCTGGCTCAAACCGGCGACACCGTCGGCGCACGACGCGCCTTGCGTCAGATCCAGGCCGGATCGCTGCCTCCGAATGTCGCCCTGGCGGTAAACCGCTATGTCGAAGCGCTGCGTTCACGCAAGCCCCTTGGCGGCTCGCTTGAGTTGGCACTTGCGCCGGACAGCAACATCAATCGCGCGACCAGCGCCACCACGCTCGACACGGTGATCGCGCCACTGAACCTCTCGCGCGACGCCCGGGAGCAGTCGGGGACCGGTTTGAAGGAAGCAAGCCAAGCCTATATGCGTCTGGACATGGGGAACAACATAACGTTGGTGCCCCGCCTGTCGAGCCAGGCCACGCTTTATCGCGCCAGCCAGTTCAATGATATTTCGGGTTCTGCGCAAGTCGGCGTCGAGTATCGCAGCGAGGCGGACCGACTGACGCCTTCGGCCGGCTATACATGGCGCTGGTATGGCGGCCAGATCTATGCGCGCACGCAAAGCGTCAACTTCGACTGGCTTCATCCTGCCGGGCCCCGTGCTCAGATCGACGCTTCGGCCAGTGTAAATCGGGTGCGTTATACGGGAAGCAATCTGCAGAACGGGATGATTTACACGGCCGCGTTCACCTATGAACGCGCGCTCACGATCCGATCGGGAGCGAGCATAACCTTGTCTGCCAACCGCCAAACTGCCGAAGACGCTGGCTACGCAACGCGGTCCGGCGCGTTCTCCAGCGTGTATTGGCATGATGCTGGCCGAATCACCTTCTTTGCGAGCGCGACGGCAGCGCGACTGACCGCAGACGCGCGGCTCTTCATCTTCCCCGATCGGCGTGCTGATTGGTACGTACGTGGCGGCGCCGGAGCGATCTGGAGAAAAGTTCACGTCGTCGGATTTTCTCCCGTGTTCCGGTTTGGGTACGAGCGCAATTGGTCTACCGTCCCGATCTATGACTTCCGAAGAGTGTTTACGGAGTTTGGTGTTACGCGGGGTTTCTGATCCCCAGTCGTTGACGGAAATACTGTCTTTGCTTTTGGCTCCAACCTGAAGCGGTTTTCACGCGAATTGACTCGTCGTGGATTCCCGCCTCCGGCGTGATGTGATGCACGCTTCCTGCTGGTGGCAGGAGGCCAGCATGGATGGCACGCACGCTTTCACAGGATCTTCGGGGCAGGGTTGTCGCCGCGAGTGGCGGCGGCCGGAATTGCCATGCCGCGGCGGCACGCTTTGGCGTCAGCATATCGAGTGCGATCCGCTGGCGTGGTCTTGCGTTGGAATATGGCCGTACCGTGTCCAATCGATGCGGTGGCGACATGGACAACTTCTCGAGCCACAGGCTGGCCGCCGTGAAAGAGCGGATCGAAGCGGCCGGCGCAACCCTGCGCTTCCGCCCGCCCTAAAGCCCGGCTTCAATCCCGTTGAAAAGGCCTTCTCCCCGCTCACGGCAGCATGCTGCGCAAGGCGGGCGAACGAACCGTCAACGGGTCGTGGGGTTTGATCGGCAAGGCTGGTCGACATCTTCCAGCCCGCCGAACGGGCCAACTACTTCAGCTCGCGCGGCTACGAACCGGAAAGCGTGGAAACCGCCCGAATATCACCAGACGCATTGGACAAACCCACTCGCGGGGCTCCCGCTCTCGTAAATCGGGTTCGAAGCACAAACGTGATCGGATTGGGCAACTACGAACGGCGAAAATGTTCCACGACCGTTCGGCTGCTCCCGATTAGACTTGGCCGTTCCGATCCGGCGCTCGGAACGACGGCAATCCCCAACATCGGACGTTCGCGTGTTCGATAGCCGCCCGGCAGTGGGGCGGCCCGCGAGGTCGGCTTTCGGCAGGCGAACCGTTCAGGGATAGGCGAGATGCCCCTGGATCCGCTCCTCGGAGGTGAAGGTCGACATGGGCAGGCCTGCGGCATTGTACAGGCTGCCCGGTACCACCCCGCTCCAGTTGTAGCGGACATAGCGGGGCTGGGGTACGGGCCCTGTCACCACCACCGTCTCGCCATCGATCCGCGCGGTTGCGGCGACGAACTTGCGGTCCGCGCCGGCGATCTCGAAACCAGGCACGGGCGCACCGCGGCTGGTCAGGCCCGCGGCATGATCGAACCAGACGCGCATCCCGCCCGTTCCGCCGGTCGCCTGGCGGAACAGCGGGCCCTGGTAGGCGACGCGTTCGCCATAGGCGATTGCCCGTGCAGCGAGCGCGAGCCGGGCGGCAACCGTCTGTTTGTCGCCCGGATGCACATTGTTCGGGTCGCCGACATCGGTCGTCACCGCCATTGCCGTGTTGACCAGCCCCAGCGCCCGGCGCTGCGCGTCGCGTACCAAACCCCATTCCTCCTCGGGCGAGTTGAACGACGAGATCTGCGCATAGAGGAACGGGAAGTCGCCCTGCGCGAAATTGTGTCGCCAGTCGGTGATCAGGCCCCGGAAGAGGTCTGCATAATAGGGCGCGCGCGCGACGTTGCTGTTGGTCTCGCCCTGGTACCAGATCACGCCCTTGATGCCGTAGCCGGTAAAGGGGGCGACCATCGCGTTGTAGAGCGACGACGGCCGATACGCCTCCTCAGGCGGGTGCCATGGGTGCATGGGAGGAGTGCCCCCGGACGCGCGGATCGCGGCGTCCTCGCGCGCCTCGGCCGCGAGCGCGAGATCGGCGTCGGCCTGGTCGTGCTGGAAACGGGCACGCGCGTCAATCGCGGGGGCGAGCGTCGCGTCGGTCGCGAAGGCATCCGTCGACACCCAGCTGTCGGCGGGCGTGCCGCCCCAGGTGGAATCGATCACACCGACCGTCACCTTCTCGCGCGCGGCGATCTCGCGCGCGAAGAAATAGCCGATCGCCGAGAAATCGGCTGCGGTGGCGGGGGTGGTCGTCGTCCAGGTCGCATCGATGTCGCGGAGCGGCGTCGTGCTGCTCTTGTGCTCGAGGCGAAGGAGGCGGACGCGCGGGTTGGTCGCTGCGGCGATTTCTGCGGTGCCATTGTTCAAGGGCGCGCCTGTGAAGCCCTTGAGCGGGAACTCCATGTTCGACTGGCCCGAGGCGAACCACACATCGCCGAGCATCACGTCCTGGACCTGCGCCTGGCCCTCGGCCGCGCCGCCGTCGACGGTGAGCACATAGGGGCCGCCTGCCGCTTCCGGCTTCAGCCAGACCTCCCAGCGGCCGAGCCGGTCGGCGATTGCCGTCGCGCGCTGGCCGTGGAGGGTGACGGTGATGGTCGCGCCTGCGCTGGACCAGCCCCAGACGTGCAGCGGCCGATCGCGCTGCAGAACGGCGTGGTCGCTGAACAGATGGGGCAGCTTGAGCTGCGCACTGGCGGGGGAGGCGGTAGCGGCAACGACCAGGGCGGCGGCGAGCAGGCGCTTCTTCATCGGCTTTTTCCTTGTCACGTCAGGCTGGTAGCGCAATCGGCATTGGAACGCGGCGAACAGGCTTCACCCTAGTTCGCTTCTTCCGTTGCCGCCATCGCGGCGCGGGCGGCGAGGATATAGGCGGTTGTGGTGCTGACGGTGTATTCGTTCTCGAACCACAGGAACGGCCAGTCCGTCTTCGCTTCCGGAAAGTCGGGTTTGACGATCAGCACGCCGGGCACAAGGCCGCCGGGAATGAAGCTGTAGTCGGCGCGGTTGTGGCCATAGCCGATCAGCTTCGACGCGGTGCCGACGGTCGAAACCAGCGACAGGTTGTTGGCGGGATGGCGCCCCAGCACATAGTCGATCGCGTCGAGTGTGTAGCCGGTGCCGACCAGCTCCGGGAACGCCTTGTGCAGCAGGTACATGGTCGAGCCGAAGGCGACCACCTGGTTGGAGCCAGCCCATGTTCCGGTGGCGATCGGCACGCCGAACGGATTGTTCGCCTGCTCGCGGTCGACCTTGGCCTTCATCGCGCGCACCAGCGGCACGAGCTGCGCACGATAGGCGGCGTCCATGAAGGGGATAGCGCGCACCGCCGGCGCCGCGGTCCACTCGAAATTGTCGCGGATTACCGGCAGCAGCGCGCGAAGGCGATCGGCATAGACCTTGCCGCCCTTGGTGGTGAGCAGCAGCTCGACCGTGGCGGTGACGTTGGCGCCCTCCGCCGAACGCGGGGAGGTTGAATCGTCGCGGCCGTCGCCGGCCTTGATGACGCCCTGCTGCTGCTTGGCCCAAAGCGCCTCGGCGGCGTGGAGCGCTTCGGCTGCCATGGCGGGGTCGCTCTCGGCAAGCGCGCGGCTCGCGCCGGCGAGCCCCGCCGCGACCATCAGATTGTTGGCCGGAAGGTCGGTGGTGAACGCCCAGCGATCGTCCTGCGCGCCCGACGCGCCGTTCTTGCGCTCGGCCGGCTTGAGCGACGGATCGTAGATCAGCCCGTCGGTCTGCGAGCCCGCGTCGCCGAGATGCGCATATTGGCGCAGCGTCGGATCGACGATCCCGACGATGGCGTGCCCGAAGACCTTGTACTGCGCGAGCAGCTGCAGTGCGCCGTGCCGGATCTGCTGCAGCGAATCCTCGACGCCGTCGGGCTTGCGGATCTCGACCGCCCGCGCCGCTTCGTCGACGCTGGTTTCGTCCCAGTCGAGACCGAACAGCTCGCGGGCCCAGACTAGGTCGCGCACGACCATCGCGTTTTCGGGCGTCTGGATGTCGTAGTCGCCTGCATCCTGGAAGCCGCCGACGGCGAGGCCGGGGATATGCTGGCCGGCCTTGAACGGCGAATCCAGGTTCGCGCCCATCTTGTAGCCGTCGAAATGCGTGATGTTCGGCGGGGCCTGCCGGGCATCGTCGAGATGCGAGGGCGCCGACCAGACGCGATATTGCTCGCGGATGCCGACATGATCCATCTGCTCGGCGAGGAACGTGTCGAGCGAGGTCTGCCAGATCCGCGCATAGGCATCGGGCGCGATGCGGAACGGGTTGGTCGTGGTGCCTGCGTAGCGGACGGCGTAGATGCCGGGCGCGCGGACACTCGAGAAGTCGAATGCCGCATAGTCGTAGCGGGTCCAGTGCCCGCGGGGCAGCGTGCGTGCGCGCAGCACCGGCTCCTCTCGGCCGTCGGCGGTGAGGCGCACCAGCTCGGCCTCCGCCGGCGCCGCGAAGTGCGGATCCAGCTCGATCAGCGCCACCTTGGGCCGGTTGGGCGTGTAGCCTGCCTGGTTGAACGAGACGACGGGCGCGCGCACCCAGTCCTTCACGACATTGGGGCGAACATGCCAGACGACGGCATTCTCCTTCGCGCCTTCGGCGATCATCGATCGCACAACGAACCAGCCATTCTGTGCGCGTGCCCGGGCATCGTAGAGCGCCAGCGGGCCGCGGTCGGAGGTGATGGTGACGCGCGTCATCGGGTCTTCGGGCGCCAGCGTGACCGACTTGCCGCCCGACGCCAGCGGCAGCGGGTCGCCCGATCCGTCCTTCGCCATCGGTCCCGTCGGGTGGCGCGGGAACAGCCCGGGGGCGGCGTCCATCATATAGGTCTTGCCGAAATAGGCGCTCGGCAGGAAATCGAGGTTGAAGCCGGCCTTGCCTGCCAGCGCTGCGGGGAGCGGGCGATCGAGATCGACGGCGATGCGGAAGCCGTCGCCTTCGGCGGTGACCTTGACCGAATAATCGAGCTGCACGTCCTTGTAGGTCGAGCGGACCACCAGCTGGTTGGGCTCCGTGCCGTGGGTGCGGCTGACAAAGGCGGGGACGGGCGCCCATTGTTCGGGGGTCTTGTCGAGGCGCACCGCGCCGTCGGTGGCGATACGGTTGCCGTGCAGCACGATCTGGATTCCGGCATTCTTCTCGTCGAAGAAGATCGGGCTGAACTGGTTCTGATCGACGATGACCGACAGGCCCTGCCTCTCGAGCGTATCCGCCTGCGTAAGCGTCAAGGATTGGGCGATGGCCATGCCCGAGACGGCGGAGGCCGCTACCGAGGCGAGCAAGGCGGACAGAACCTTACGGTGCATGCATCTCTCCTGTGGATTGTGTTTGCCGGTGCCGCGGCTGATCGTGGTCAGCGGGTAGAAGATGTCGGTTGGAGGCTTTGCTGCGGTTGTTTTACAAGCCGTCGCGCGTCGCGCTCATCCAGACCTCGTGATCGGCCCCGATTGCGGAAAATCTGGAGCGGGTGCCGGTTCGTATCGCGAGCCGATAGCATGCACGTCGAAGCTCGACGCATCCCGTTGCCTAAATCGCGAATCACGCCCGCGCTCTCCTGATAGCTCTTGTTTTCCACCATGCTAAGGGTAGCGCTACCATTCGGCAATTAGCTCCGCGTTATTTTGCTTTCCTTCGCCACGACTGATCGAACCCGCACATTTGCGAAACCTTTAGGCAATGGTGGATCGTCATGCGCTTGTGGCAGTGGCAGGATGGACGCAACGCAACGTAGCTCGCGTGCCGACGCGTTGATGAGGGCGCGCCGGCCTTCCTCGTATCAAAGGCTATCGCAACCCGATGCACCTCCTTGCTTCCAACGGTTTGACGCGCCCGTGCTTTGCTGCCAATTCCTGCCGCAACTGCGAAAGGCGCTGGGGTGCGGATCGTCATTGTCGATGACAGCGGAGCGCGCGCATCGGTCCTCGAAGAGGGACTGCGTGAGGCGGGCTATGACGATATCCATTTCGTGCCGCCGCGCGGCGCGTTCGTCGCCAGGATCGAGCGCATGGCACCCGACGTCGTACTCATGGATCTGGGCAGCCCGAGCCGCGACACGCTGGAGGAAATGCTGCTGGTGAGCCGTGCGCTGGCAAAGCCCATCGCGATGTTCGTCGACAAGTCAGACGACACGATGATCGGCGCGGCCATCGATGCCGGCGTTTCCGCCTATGTCGTGGACGGGCTGCGCAAGGATCGGGTGAAACCTATCCTCGAGCTGGCGGTGCGGCGGTTCACTGCCTTCTCGCGGATGCAGAGCGAACTGGACGAGGCGCGCACCGCGCTCGCCAACCGCAAGACGATCGACAAGGCCAAGGCGATCCTGATGCAACAGCGCGGACTGAACGAAGCCGATGCCTATGCGCTGCTGCGCTCGACGGCGATGAACCAGGGCCGCCGGCTCGTCGACGTGGCCGAGGCGCTGATCACCGCCAGCACCCTGCTCGGCGGAGGCGCGGCATGACCCCGGTCCGCGCTGCCTTCCTGCCGCTTACCGACAGCGCCGTCCTGGTCGCCGCGCGCGAAAAGGGCTTCGCCGAGGCGCGGGGGATCGATCTGGAGCTGGTGCGAACCACCAGCTGGGCGACGCTGCGCGACCGGCTGGTCTATGGCCAGGTGCAGGCTGCGCAAATGCTGGCGCCGCTCGCGGTGGCGGTGACGCTGGGGCTGAGCCAGCAGCCCGCCGCACTCTCCGCGCCGTTCAAGCTCAACAGCAACGGCAACATGCTGGTGATGTCGGGCGAGTTCGCCGCCGCCCTGGAGCAGAACCTGCCCGCGCGCCTGGCGGACCCGCTGGGCACGGGGCACGACTTCGCCAGCGCGATCGGGCTGTTCCGGCGCAAGCCGATCATCGGCATCGTTCACCGCTTTTCCGGCCACGCATTGATGCTGCGCTATTGGCTAGGCAGCGTCGGCATCGACCCCGATCGCGACGTGGTGCTGCGCGTGCTGCCGCCTTCGCTCACCGTGGAGGCGATGCGGCTCGGCGAGATCGACGGGTTCATCGCGGGCGACCCCTGGCCGGCGGCGGCGATCGCGCAAGGCTTGGCAGAGGCGGTCGCGATCGGCGCGCGGATCTGGCAGCGCGGCGTCGAGAAGGTGCTGGCGCTCCGCACCGACTGGATGGAAGCCCATGCCGACACCGTCGACCGCCTGCTGGTGGCGATGGCGGAGGCGGCGCGCTGGTGCGACGATCCGGCGAACCGCAGCGAGCTGACGGCGCTGCTGGCGCGTGACGGCTATGTCGGCGAACCGGCCGAACTGATCGAGGCGGGGCTGGCAGGGCAGGTGATTCCGCGCGCGGAGGCACCGGCAGTGGAGCAACCCGATTTCCTGCTGTTCCACCGCGAGGCCACCGCATTCCCATGGCGGAGTCAGGCGCTGTGGATCTATTCGCAGCTGGTCCGCTGGAAGCAGGCGCAGCCCAGCGCCGAGGCGGAGGCGGCGGCCGGGGCGGTGTTCCGCCCCGACGTATATCGTCGTGCGCTGGGCGCCAGCGGCGAAGCGATGCCGGGTGCGAGCATGAAGCTGGAAGGCGCGGTGACGGCGCCGATCGGGGTTGGCGCACATCGCGGGGCGCTGACGCTCGGGCCGGATCGGTTCTTCGACGGCCGCGTGTTCGATCCCGAGCGGCTCGACGACTATCTGGCGGGGTTCGGGGACCCGCGCGGGTAACGCCAAGGGCGATCCCGCCCCAATTTCGCACTTGCAGCACGCCGCAATCCGCGCGATGATCCTTGAGTCGCGCATCGAAGCGCGCCCATCGGGAGCGCACCCCAACGCCGGGGCATGCCTCCCCCTCTGAACGCAGCAAAGCCGCTGACCGGATTTCGCGAGCCCGCGAACGTCCGGCGAGCGGCTTTTTTCTTGTCCTTTTCAGATCGGCATTGGGGAAGTCAGCATGGCAACGGCATTTCTGGATCGAAGCGTGGGTACAAGAGCCATCAAGGCAAGTGACGGCAGCTTCTGGCGGAGCGGGCACTGGCCGACGCTGGTTGCGGCGTTCCTGTATTTCGACCTCGCCTTCATGGTGTGGGTGCTGCTCGGGCCGCTCGCGCCCGACATCGCCAAGACGCTGCATCTCACCGCCGCGCAAAAGGGGCTGATGGTGGCAACGCCCACCCTGGCCGGCGCCTTCCTGCGCGTTGTCAACGGCCTGCTGGTCGATCGCATCGGCCCCAAGCGCTCGGGCGCGATCAGCCAGATGATCGTGATCGGCGGGCTGCTCTCGGCCTGGCTGCTGGGGGTGAACAGCTTCGGCGGCACGCTGGCGCTGGGGGTGATCCTGGGCTTTGCCGGCGCCAGCTTCGCGATCGCGCTGCCGCTCGCCAGCCGCTGGTATCCGGCCGAGCACCAGGGCAAGGCGATGGGGCTCGCGGGCATGGGCAATTCGGGCACCGTGCTAGCCGCGCTGTTCGCGCCCGCGCTCGCCAAGCTGTTCGGCTGGAACGCGGTGCTCGGCATGGCGTGCATTCCGCTGGGCATCGTGTTTCTGCTCTACCTGGCGATGGCCAAGGACGCACCGAATGCCCCGGCGCCGAAGACGCTGGTCGAATACCTCCACCCGCTGAAATCGGCGGACGCCTGGTGGCTGATGGGCTTTTACGCGGTCACCTTCGGCGGGTTCGTCGGGCTGGCGGCCTCGCTGCCGATCTATTTCACCGACCAGTTCAAGCTGACCCCGATCGTCGCGGGCTATTGCACGGCGGCCTGTGTATTCGCCGGATCGCTGGTGCGGCCGATGGGCGGCGCGCTGGCGGACAAGATCGGCGGCGTGAAGGCGCTGACGGGCGTGTTCCTGGTCGCCGCCGCGGCGCTGGCAGGCGTGAGTGTCGCAGCGACGCTGCCGGTGGCGCTCGGCTGCTTCGTCATCGCGATGCTGGCGCTGGGCACCGGCAACGGGTCGGTGTTCCAGCTCGTGCCGCAGCGCTTCCAGGCCGAGATCGGCGTGATGACCGGGCTGGTCGGCATGGCCGGCGGTATCGGCGGCTTCTACCTCGCCTCGTCGCTCGGCCTCGCCAAGCAGCTGGCGGGCAGCTTTGCGCCGGGTTTCCTGATCTTCGCGGGCCTTGCGCTGCTGGCGCTGCTGGGCCTGATGCTGGTCAAAGCCTCGTGGCGTGCCCGCTGGACCAGCGCCGCACGCATCTGAATCGGAGGGGAGGGCGGTGCGGCAAGAACCGCGCCGCCCCGTTTCGGGGGCAATATCCATGCGAACCATCTTCTTCACGGCGGCCGCGCTGGCCGTCGCCGGCCCTGCTTGTGCCCAGGACATTGCGGTGAAGCCGCTGATCGAGGCGCGCAGCCGCTATGAGCATGTCGATCAGGACGGCCTCAACGCGGCGGCGGATGCCTGGACGCTGCGCGTGCGGGCCGGTGCCGAACTCAGCAGCGGCCCCTGGGCGGCGCTGGGCGAGGCGCAGGGAAATCTGGCGCTGGTCGGCAACTATTATGACGGGCTGCACGGCGCCGCGACCAGGCCGCTGGTCGCCGATCCGCAGGATGTCGCGATTTACCGCGCGCAGCTGCAATACCGCACCGCGCCGCTCACCGTCACCGCAGGACGGCAGCGGATCGCGCTCGACGATGAGCGGTTCGTCGGCAATGTCGGCTTCCGCAACAATGCCCAGACCTTCGACGCGGTGCGCGCGGAGCTGGCGCCGCTGAACGGCGTGAAGCTCGACCTCGCCTATGCCTGGGACGTACGGACCATCTGGGGCAGCGACGGGCGCGGCGCACGGCAGCGGGGGGTGGGCGGCGACAATGTGTTCGCCAATCTTGGCGCGGCGACGCCGATCGGCACGCTGACCGGCTTCGCCTATCTGGTCGATCAGGACGAGGCCGAAGTGCAGGGCTACCGCCTCGCCAGCCAGACCTATGGCGGCCGGCTGGCGGGCAGCCGCACGTTGGTGCCGATGGTTAAGCTCAGCTACCAGCTCAGCTGGGCGACGCAGTCGGACTATCACCGCAACCCCAATCGCTACACCGCCGACTATTGGCTCGCGGATGCGACGCTGGACGTCCGCGGCTGGAAGCTGAACACCGGCTATGAAGTACTGGGCGCGGACAAGGGCACCGCGCTTACCAGCTTCCAGACGCCGCTCGGCACCAACTTCAAGTTCCAGGGCTGGGCGGACAAGTTCCTGACCACCCCGGCCAACGGCGTGCGCGACCTCTATGCGGGCGGCGGCTATGGCTGGAAGAAGCTGGGGAGGGTGGACGCGCTGACGCTGCAGGCGACCTGGCATCGCTTCGACAGCGACCGGCTGGGCCAGCATTATGGCGACGAGATCGACCTGCTCGCCACCGTGAAGGTCAAGAAGACGCTGCTGTCCGCACGCTATGCGCGGTACGAGGCTGATCGGCTCGCCACCGATACCAGCAAGTTCTGGCTGCAGCTCGATTGGAGCTACTGAGTGGAATCGCTTGAGCGATTCCGCGAATCGGTTTATGTTGCAACGCGAAGGACAAGGCTGTCCTTCCCACATAGCCACGCTAGTTCGAAGATGAGCAAACGTGGTCCTGTTGATGGCAAAGCCGCCATCCAGCGCTCGGTTCGCAAGATCCGGGCGCCGGATGGCGGCTTTTTTCGTTTTGGAGCGAAGCGGATGGAGTTTCTCGATCCCGGCACGACCCTGGCCGACGACAGCCCCGCGCAGGCGACGGCGCCCGCAGAGACGCGCGAGCATCTCGTGGTCATCGGCAACGGCATGGCCGGTTGCCGCGCGGTGGAGGAACTGCTGGCCCGCGACGGCGCGCGCTTCCGCGTCACCATCTTCGGCGCCGAGCCGCATGTGAACTATAACCGCATCATGCTGTCGCCGGTCCTGGCCGGCGAGAAATCGTTCCAGGAGATCGTGATCAACGATCATGGCTGGTATGCGCAGCACGGCATCGAGCTGGTCGCCGGCGATCCAGTGGTGACGATCGATCGCGCGGCCCGCACCGTCACGGCAAAGTCCGGCCGCGTCACCGGCTATGACAAGTTGCTGGTCGCCACCGGCTCCGATCCCTTCATCATCCCGGTGCCGGGGCACGACCTGCCCGGCGTAATCAGCTTTCGCGACATGGCCGATGTCGATGCAATGCTCGCGGCGGCGGGCGAGGGCGGCGATGCGGTGGTGATCGGCGGCGGGCTGCTCGGACTGGAGGCGGCGCACGGCCTCACCCTGCGGGGCATGAAGGTCACGGTGCTCCACCTGATGCCGACGCTGATGGAACGGCAGCTCGACGAGGCCGCAGGCTGGCTGCTCAAGTCGGCGCTCGAGGCGCGCGGGCAGACCATCCTCACCGGCGCCGATACCGCCGCGATCCTCGGCAAGGGCAAGGTCGAGGGCGTGCAGCTCAAGGACGGCCGCGTGATCCCGGCGAAGCTGGTGGTGATGGCAGTGGGCATCCGTCCCTCGGTGAAGCTGGCACGCGAGGCGGGGCTGGCGGTCGGACGCGGCATCCAGGTCGACGACCATATGGTGACCAGCGACGCGAACGTCCTCGCGGTCGGCGAATGCGTCGAGCATGACGGGCAGTGCTACGGCCTGGTCGCGCCCTTGTGGGACATGTGCCGCAGCCTGGCCGACGGGCTGGTGGCACGCGCCAATCCCTATCGCGGCTCGGTCACCTCGACCAAGCTCAAAGTTGCCGGGCTCGACGTGTTCTCGGCGGGCGACTTCTCGGGCGGCGAGGGCTGCGAGGACATCGTGCTGCGCGATGCGGCGCGGGGAATCTACAAGCGGGTGGTGCTGAAGGACGACCGCGTGATCGGCGCGGTGCTGTTCGGCGATACCAGCGACGGCGGCTGGTATTTCGACCTGCTCAAGAAGGGCGAGGACGTCGCCCCTATCCGCGACGTGCTGATCTACGGCCAGGCCTTCGCCTCGGGAGGGGGGCTGGCGGACCCTAAGGCGGCCGTTGCGGCGCTCTCGGACGATGCCGAGATCTGCGGCTGCAACGGCGTTTCCAAGGGGCAGGTGGTCGCCACGATCAACGGCGGGGCGTGCAGCCTCGATGCGGTGCGGGCCGGGTGCAAGGCCTCGGCCAGCTGCGGATCGTGCACCGGCATCGTCGAGCAGTTGCTGGCACTGACGCTGGGCGAGGAGGGCGTGCAGAGCGGCCCCAAGACGATGTGCAAATGCACGACCTACGGCCATGACGAGGTCCGCCGCGCGATCGTCGAACAGGGCATGCGCGCCATTCCCGAAGTGATGCAGACGCTGCACTGGTCAACGCCCGATGGGTGTTCCTCCTGCCGGCCGGCGCTCAACTATTACCTGCTCTGCGCATGGCCCGGCGAATATGTCGACGACCAGCAGAGCCGCTATGTCAACGAGCGGCTCCACGCCAACATCCAGAAGGACGGCACCTATTCGGTGGTGCCGCGCATGTGGGGCGGGGTGACCACGGCGAACGAACTGCGCGCCATCGCTGATGTGGTGGAGAAGTACAACGCGCCGATGGTGAAGGTCACCGGCGGCCAGCGGCTCGACATCTTCGGCATCCGCAAGGAGGATCTGCCCGCTGTCTGGGCCGATCTGAACGCCGCCGGAATGGTCTCGGGCCATGCCTATGCCAAGGCCTTGCGCACAGTGAAGACCTGTGTCGGCTCCGAATGGTGCCGCTTCGGCACCCAGGATTCGACCGGGCTGGGCATCAAGCTGGAGCGCGGCTTCTGGGGCAGCTGGATGCCGCACAAGTTCAAGATGGCGGTTTCCGGCTGCCCGCGGAACTGCGCCGAGGCCACCATCAAGGACTTCGGCGTGGTGTGCGTGGACTCGGGCTACGAACTGCATGTCGGCGGCAATGGCGGCATCCATGTCCGCGCGACGGACCTGCTGGTGAAGGTGGCAACCGAGGAGGAGGCGATGCATTATGCCGCCGCCTTCGTGCAGCTCTACCGCGAGGAGGCGCGCTATCTGGAGCGCACCGCGCCGTGGATCGAGCGGGTCGGGCTCGCCAGCATCAAGGGGCGGGTGGTGGAGGACGAAGCGGGGCGCGACGCGCTCGCCGCGCGCTTCTGGCATTCGCAATCCTTCAGCCAGGACGATCCCTGGGCCGATCGCGTCGCCGGCGCCGATGCCGGCCTCCACCAGCCCCTTCTCGCCGCCGCGGAGTGATGCCCATGACCGACTGGACCGATATCGGTACCCTTGCCGACCTGCCGCTGCGGGGCAGCCGTACGCTGACGCTGGGCGGGGAGCCCATCGCGGTGTTCCGCACCCATGACGACCGGGTCTTCGCGCTGATCGACCGCTGCCCGCACAAGGGCGGCCCGCTCAGCGCGGGGATCGTGCATGGCCATGCGGTGGCGTGCCCGCTCCACAACATGCGCATTTCGCTCGCGACCGGGGCTGCCCTGGGAGAGGATGCCGGCTGCACGCCGGTGGTGCCGGTGCGGGTGGAGGGCGAGCGCATCCTGCTCGCCATGCCGGTGCGGGCGGCGGCGTGAGCGACGCCGTCCGCACTACCTGCGCCTATTGCGGCGTCGGCTGCGGCATCCGCGCGACCGTTACCGGCGACCGCGCCGTTCGCATCGAGGGCGATTCCGAACACCCCGCCAACCAGGGCCGGCTCTGCTCCAAGGGCACGCATCTCGGCGAGACGGTCGGGCTGCAGGGCCGGCTGCTCCATCCGATGATTGGCGATCGCCGCGCCAGCTGGGACAAGGCGCTCGATCTCGTCGCCCGCCGCTTCCGCGAGGCGATCGCCGAACACGGCCCGGACAGCGTCGCCTTCTACGTCTCCGGCCAGCTGCTGACAGAGGATTATTACGTCGCCAACAAGCTGATGAAGGGGTTCATCGGATCGGCGAACATCGACACCAATTCGCGACTGTGCATGTCCAGCGCGGTAGCGGGACACATGCGCGCGTTCGGCGAGGACGTTGTCGCGGGCAGCTATGCGGATCTCGACGCTGCCGATCTGATCGTGCTGGTGGGATCGAACACCGCCTGGTGCCATCCGGTGGTCTACCAGCGAATCATGGCCGCGCGCGCCGAACGCGGCACGAAGCTGGTCGTCATCGATCCGCGCCGCACCGAAACCGCGGAGGAGGCGGACCTGCATCTGGCGCTGCGCCCCGGCAGCGACGTGGCGCTGTTCAACGGCCTGCTCGCGCATTGCCGGGCGGAGGGCCTCGCCGGTGCCGCGAACCTCGACGTGCCCGAAGGCTTCTGGGAAGCGCTGGGGCAGGGGCACGACCTCTGGTCCACCGCCCAGACCTGCGACCTCGCGCCCGCAGACCTCCAGCGCTTCTACCAGCTCTTCGCCGCCCACCCGCGCGCCGTCACGCTGTTCAGCCAAGGCATCAACCAGTCGATCCGCGGCACCGATCAGGTCAACGCGATCCTCAACCTCCACCTCGCCACCGGCCGGATCGGCACGCCCGGTGCCGCTCCCTTCTCGATCACCGGCCAGCCCAACGCGATGGGCGGGCGGGAAGTGGGCGGGCTTGCCTCGACGCTGGCGGCGCATCGCGGCTTCGGCGCCGACGATATTGCCGATGTCGGCCGCTTTTGGGCCGCCGCGCGGATGGCGACCAAGCCGGGCCTCAAGGCCGTCGACCTGTTCCGTGCGGTGGGCGAGGGGCGGATCAAGGCGCTGTGGATCATGGCGACCAACCCGGCCGTTTCGATGCCCGATGCCGGCCGGGTGCGCGAAGCGCTCGCCGCCTGCCCCTTCGTCGTCGTGTCGGACGTGATCGCCGAAACCGACACCAGCGTCCATGCCCATGTCCGCCTGCCCGCCGCCGCCTGGGGCGAGAAGGACGGTACCGTCACCAATTCCGAGCGGGTGATCAGCCGCCAGCGTGCCTTCCTGGCCCTGCCGGGCGAGGCGAAGCCGGACTGGTGGATCGTCAGCCAGGTGGCGCGGCGGATGGGGTTCCGCACCGCCTTCGCCTATGATCGCCCGGCCGAAATCTGGCGCGAACATGCCCGGCTGACCGCCTATCGCAACCGGGGCGCGCGCATGCTCGACCTGCGGACCAAGGCGGCGATCGGCAACGAAGCCTATGACGCGATGGTGCCCTTCTCGTGGAATCCGCAGCCCTTCGCCGACGGGCGATTCTCGACTGATAGCGGCCGCGCCCGGCTGGTCGCGGTTGCACAGCGGCCGCTCGACGCGCCGCTGCGCGACTGGCCGATGACGCTCAACACTGGCCGCTACCGCGACCAGTGGCACACGATGACGCGCACCGGCCTGTCGCCCAAGCTCGCGCGCCACCGTGCGGAACCGTTGGTGGAGATCCACCCGCAGGATGCCGCCGCGCTGAACCTTGCGGACGGCGCGCTCGCACGGGTGACGACTCCGCAGGGCGAAAGCCTGTTCCGCGTCGCGCACGCGCCCGGCCAGCGCCGCGGCGAGCTGTTCACGCCGATCCACTGGACCGACCAGGAGGCGCGTGGGGGGCGCACGGGATTGCTCGCCCGGGATCTCGTCGACCCGCATTCGGGACAGCCTGGCTTCAAGCTTTCGCCCGCGCGCGTCGCGCCGGTGGCGGTGGACTGGCGCGGCTTCTTGATCGTGCAGGGCGAGGCACCGGCGCCGGACTGCCTGTGGGCGACGCGCGTGACGGTGCCCGGGGGCGTGCTCTACGAACTGGCCGGCACCGGCGATCCCGCAGCGCTCGATCGGGCGCTGCCTCGCGGGGAGCGTATGGAGGCGAGCGATCCTGCGCGCGGCACCCTCCGTGTGGGCGTCCTGCGGGACGGCCGCCTTGCTGCAGTGCTGTTCGTCACCCGCCACGGAGAATTGCCGAGCCGGGACTGGCTGATCGGCCAGCTTAGGCAGCCGCAGGGCCCGCAGGTGCTCGCCGGTCGGGCGCCTGGGCGCAGCAGCGATCGCGGGCCGGTCGTCTGCGCCTGCTTCGATGTCGGGTTGCACAGCATCACCGCCGCGATCCGCGACCAGCAATTGCAGGACGTTGCCGCGATCGGCGCGGCATTGGGGGCAGGCACCAATTGCGGATCGTGCCGCCCGGCGCTTGCCCGCATTCTCAACGACATGCCAAAGGAGGCCGCGCATGGCTGACGAATTCCCCGCAGGCAGCGTCTGGCTGGTCGGTGCCGGGCCGGGCGACCCCGACCTGCTCACCCGCAAGGCCGAGCGGCTGCTGCGTACCGCGACGATCGTCTTCTACGATGCGCTGGTGGGCGAGGGCGTCCTGGCGCTGGTCCCCGCATCGGTGCGGCTGGTACCGGTGGGCAAGCGCGCGGGCCGGCATTCCAAGGAGCAGGGGACGATCAACGACCTGCTTGTCTCCGCAGCGCTGGCAGGCGAGCGGGTGGTGCGGCTCAAGGGCGGCGACCCCTCGATCTTCGGCCGATCGATGGAGGAATGTTCGGCGCTCGTCCAGGCGGGCGTGCAGGTGCGGATCTGCCCTGGCATCACCGCCGCCAGCGCGGCCGCGGCCTCCGCGGGCGTGTCGCTCTCGCTGCGCGGCCTGGCACGCCGGGTACAGTTCGCTACCGCGCACAAGCGCGGTGATGCGCCTTTGGATCTGGATTGGGCCGCCCTGGCGGACCCGCATTGCACCACCGTGTTCTACATGGGCCGCAGCGCGGCGACAGAAATCGGCCGAAACCTTCAGGCGGCGGGGCTATCAGGCGCCACACCGGTCCTGCTAGCTTGCGATGTCAGTCTGGACAGCGAGCGGTTGCTGCATACCCGTCTTGATCTTCTTCACATCGCGGTAGCGGGCTTTCCCAATGACCAGCCGACCCTCATCCTGATTGGCGACGCGATTGCAGTTGCGAGCAGCGCGGCGATGGCAAGTTATGCCATGGACGCGGCCCGAGCTGCGACAACCTGATCGACGTCCGCTGTCGGGCAAGACTGCCGTTTGGGCCTGCCCGTTGGAATGACGGCTTCGTGTCAGAAACGTCAACCAGCCTTCCGACAGCAGTCGACCAACATACGCCGTTCAAGCGATGGAGCCGGAACGCCCGCTTTAGCTAAAAGCGGCCGATCGCACCGTGCTTCTCAACGGCAGCCATGTCGCACCGTCTTGTCGGTTTGAGTCTCGCGATTGGTTCCTGGAGCGCAACAAGCGCTCGGGCGCACCTACGCCGCGGAAAACCTCCTAGCCTGGGTTAAAGCCGCTACGGATCGCCGGAACCGGTGCCGCTGCCAATCCTTTGCCCAGGATCATTCCTTGGTTCGGAGAGGCGCATGCCGAATACGGCAATCCTCGAGGCGACACCGGCAAGCCCGTACCTGCTCACCCTGCGGGATGCGCTGCGCGCGGCCGATGCGCCTGTGGCGAGCTTTGACATCGGCGATCTTGCGGTGGAGATCGTCGCAACCGGCGATTCCATCTTCGCCATAATCCGCCGCGACGGCAGGGGCGGGCTGGCAGTCCGGGCGGCGTTCCTCCCGGCGCCCTTCGAGGTCGCGATGGCGCGCACGGCGCCGGACGAGGCGGTGCGGCTGCGTGTGACCAGCCGGTTGGGCGAGCATGTCCTGTCCTTCGTCGCCGCGCAGGACGCGCTGGAGCAGGTCCGGATCGTCACTCGTTTCACTCCGGTGGTGGCGATGGTGCTGCCGTTCGTGCCCCGCGATCTCTATCCGCTGGGTGGTCGCGACGACCCCCTGCGCGCGGAAGGCACCGTCGAGGCGTCGCAGCGCGGGATCAACACCGGGCTGCTCTATTTCCGCATCGACGAACCGGCCTTCGGCAACGTCCTCTACGTCCAGAACCTGACCGCCTCGAACGTCTATTTCCGCGCCACCGGCACCAAGCCGCGCGAGGCGGTCGGCGGTGCCTGGCCCGAGCTCGGCTACAAGCTGCCGGTGCCGCCGGAGAATGCCGACCCTGCCGAGGTGGCGCTGGCGGCCGGCGAGACGGTCACGCTGTCGGATGCGATCCTTGTCTTCCGCCACGAAGCGCCGCCGCACGAGCGTGAATCCGCCCGGCAATTCCTCCAGATGCTGGGCACCGCCTATCGCATGCTCGAGCTGCCGCCGGTGGCGTATCGCGACTGGGTCGCGCGGGCCGAACGGTCGCTGCGTGACCTGGCGGAGGCGCCGGAAGCCACCATCCGACACTATGGCCATCGCTATGTCCATCCGTACACGGCGGCCGAATATCCGGACATCATGGTGCAGATGTCGGTGGTGTCGGCGCTGCACGACTGGGGCAGCTGGCGTGGCGAGCCGGACCCGCTGGAAGCAGAACTGAAAGCCGGGCTGCGGAAATTCTACGACCCCGAGCTTAAGACCCTGCGGCGTTACCTTCCCAATGTCGGCAAGGACAAGGATGCCGATGCGGTCGACAGCTGGTATCTCTACCACCCGCTGGTGAACCTGGGCTTCCTCGCGCTCGACGGCGATGCGGAGGCACGCGAGTTGTTCCTTGGCTCGCTCGACTATGGCATCCGCGCCGCCCGGCATTTCGGCTATCGCTGGCCCATCCAGTACAATGTCACCGATTTCAGCGTGATCACCGCCGAGGCACCCGCGGACGGTCGCGGCCAGACCGATGTCGGCGGCATCTATGCCTGGGTGATGCTGCAGGCGTTCGAGCTGACCGACGACAAACGCTATCTCGACGAGGTGCGGGCGGCGATCGACGCGGCGATGGGGTTGCGGTTCGACATCAACTACCAGGCCAACCTCACCGCCTGGGGCGCGGCCGCCTGCATGCGGCTGTGGCGGGTCACCAACCGCGACGTGTATCTGCAGCAGAGCTACGTCTATCTCGCCAGCTTCCTGCACAATGCGGTGATCTGGGACAGCCAGATCGGCCATGCGGCGGCGTACGAGACGTTCCTGGCGGTCACCTGCCTGCAGGACGCGCCCTATATGGCGATGTACGAGTGCTTCGACAGCTATGTCGCGTTCGGCCATTATCTCGACGACGGCGGGCCGGAGCTCGATCCCGAAGCCCGGATGCTGATCGGCGAATATTGCAAATACGTGCTCTCGCGCGCCTGGTACTACTACCCCGATGCCTTGCCGGAGGAGGCGGTCGCCGAGGAACAGCGCGACGCGAACGGGCATGTCGATCGCAACCTCTCCTTCCCGCTGGAGGACCTCTATCCCGACGGGCAGCAGGCGGGCCAAGTGGGGCAGGAGGTGTACGGTGCGGGTGCTGCCTTCATCTTCGCCTCGCGCGCCTTCCACCGCATCGACGGCGCGCCGTTCCTGCTGTTCTGCGACTCGCTCGTCCGCGCCGTCGAGCGCACCGGCGACCAGGCGCTGACGATCCAGCTCGACGCGGGCGAAACCGCCACCGCCAATGTGCGGCTGGTGCGGCTGAAGCGGCGCAGGCTGCCCAAGAGCAACCTCACCACCGCGGGCGGCGACGCGATCCGCCCGAGCGGCACTTCCGACGATCGCATCGACTATGTCGTGCCGGCGAACGGCCGGCTGATCCTCACCTGGGAATGATCATGGCACTTGAAACAACATCGCTTGCCGGCAAACGCATCGTCCTGACCGGCGGCACCACCGGCATTGGCAGGGCGACCCTAAAGCTGCTGTCGGAGGCGGGGGCGCGCGTCCTCACCTTCGGGCGGCACCAGGAAGCGCTGGACGAGGCGATCGCGCTTACCGCGGCGCACGAGAAGGCCATCGGGATCGTCGCCGATGCGGCGACGAAGGAGGGCGTCGACAGCGTCTTCGCGGCCGCCGATGCGGAACTGGGCAGCGTCGACATGCTGGTAACCTGCGCGGCACTCGGCGCGCAGCCGATCCACGAGATGGACGATGCCGACTGGCGCTACGTCATCCACACGAACCTGATCGGCACGCTTGCCTCCGCCAGGGCCGCCGTCAAGCGCATGGAAAAGCAGGGCGGCGGCCATCTGCTGTTCGTCGGCTCGATCAGCACCGAGATCAAGGCCGAGGGCGAAAGCGTCTATGCCGCGACCAAGGCCGGCATCCACGCCTTTGCCGAGACGTTGCGCAAGGAGGTGGCGGCGAAGAACATCAAGGTCAGCGTGATCCAGCCCGGATCGGTCGACACCGACATGCAGGAGTGCAGCGACGCCGAGAAGGCGGAGGCAGTCGCGCAGGCCGAGATGCTCCACGCCGAGGAAATCGCCGAGGCGATCCGCTTCGTCCTCACCCGCGGGGCGGCGAGCGACGTGGTCAACCTGCGGATCGAGCCGCTGGTCCAGAAGACGAGCTGAACCCTTAGGATCGCCCCGCGCGCCGCTGCCGCGCCCGCAGGCGGGCATCGCGCAGGAGCGCGGCGGGGACGTCGGTCGCAGACCGCAGCCCCGCCACGCTGGAGATGTTGCGGATCGTGCGGCGCGTCTCGTTGAGCAGCTGCCCGACCATCTCCCGCCGTTCGATCTCGCCATGCTCCTCGACCAGCGACAGGCGGTGGATCGCATAGATGCCGATCAGCCCGGCGATCAGGAAGTAGAAGTCCCAGCGCGTCAGCACGAAGGGCAGGGCGACGACGCCGTTGGGGCTGCTCCAGCGCGCCAGCAGCTCGAACTGGCGCGCCGCGAAGAAGTCGGCGAGCAGGCCGCCTAGGATCGGCGCGAGGCCGGCGGCGGCGGCGGTCACCATTGCGTTGGTCGCGACATAGGCGGTAGCAGCGCCCTTGGGCGAGAGCTTGAGCGCGATGTTGGTGTTGGCCAGCGTCACCCCGGCGATCGTCGCGCCCATCAGCAGGTGCAGCCCGACCAGCCAAAGCTTCACCACCTCGCGGTCGGCGAACTGCGAGGCGCCGGCCATCGCCACGATCGCGAGGATGTAGGCGGGCGCACACACCGCCAGCACCGACTTGTTGGCGAAGCGGTCGCTCAGCGTGCCCCAGAGGCGTAGCGCGAGGATGTTGGCGATCTGGCTCGCCACGCTCAGCACCATCACGAAGCTGATGTTGAAGTGGAGCTGGCGGACGATGAAAACGGTGAAGAAAGGCGTCGCGAAATTGACCGCGAACTGCCAGCTGGCGACGAACACCAGCAGCCGGCGGAAATTGCCGTCGCGCAAGGGGCGGCGGAGCAGCGCGATCAGGTCGACCGGCCCCGGCGCGGGCGGCATCAGCGGCTCGGGCATGCCGGCAACGACGCGGGCGCTGATCAGACCGGTGATGCAGCCGGCCGCGAACATGCCGGCGAAGACGAGATCGCGTTGAAAGGAACCCGGCAGCGTCCGGTCCAGCGCCAGCGCCGCCGCGAGCCCCAGCAGCAGGCTGATCGCGGTTAGCCACACTGTCCGCCTGGCGAAGACGGTGCCGAGCCGTTCCTCAGGCGCGAGGTCGCGCATCCAGGCGTTCCACGCGCACGAGCCGATCGCGCCCAACCCGCACAGTATCAGCTGCGCGGCGAGGAAGGCGAGCAGCGGCAGGGTCCCGCTGAAGAAGGCGAGCACCGCCATGATCGCCAGCATCAGCCGCCCGATCAGGCTGGTGAACACCGCGATCCGCTTCCGCGCGCGCAGCCGCTCGACCAGCCCGATCGCCGGGAGCTGGAGCAGCTGTGCTAGGAAGGGCGCGCTCGCCAGAATGCCGACCATCGCATTGGAGGCGCCGAGGTGCAGCGCGAAGGCGGTGAGGATCACGCCGGTGGTCAGCGCCGCGGTGCCGCCCGAGAAGATCGCCTCGGTGACGAGCAGGCGCAGCCCGCGCTCGCGCTCTTCGGACGACACTTCGCGTTGCGGCTGCAGGCTGATCATGGCGCGGAAACGTGCGGCGCATGGCGAGGTGCCCCGGTGCGACCGGTGCGCGCAACATAAGTTACAGAAAAAGTTAGGCTAATTTGGAATGGGGGAGGGGCGATGTTCTCGGTTCGGAGGTTGAGGGATCACGCTTTGCAGCCAGATGTCGAGGAGCATGATGCGGATCCACCATCTCAATTGCGGTACCGATTGCCCGTTGGGCGGCGCGCTGTTTGACGGTCGCTCGATCGCGCCGCTGGGCCGGCTGGTCTGCCACTGCCTGCTGATCGAGACCGACGCGCACGGCCTGGTGCTGGTGGATACCGGCTATGGCCTGCGCGACGTCACCCAGCCGCACGGGCCCGGCGCACCGCGCATCACCCGGGCCTGGCGGACGATGCTCAACATCCGCTTGCACGAGGCGGAGACCGCCGTTCGCCAGATCGAGGCGCTCGGCTTTCGGGCGGACGACGTGCGCCACATCGTCGTCACCCATCTCGATTTCGATCACGCCGGCGGGCTGGAGGATTTCCCCAACGCCGTCGTCCATGTGATGCAGCGCGAGTATGACGACGCCACCGGCCCGCATGCGGGCGTCGTCGCGCGCAACCGCTGGCGGCTGCCCCAGCTGGACGGCGTCCAGCAATGGCGCGGCTATGGCGCGCGGGGCGAGCGCTGGTTCGGCTTCGATGCGGTGCGCGACCTGGAGGGATTGCCGCCCGAGATCCTGCTCGTGCCGCTGCCCGGTCACACCTGGGGCCATGCCGGCGTGGCCGTCCGCCGCGACGATGGCCGCTGGCTGCTTCATGCGGGCGACGCCTATTTCTACCGCGGCGAGATGCGCGACGCGCGGCGGCGCTGCACGCCGGGGCTCCGCGCCTATCAGCGACTGATGGAAGTCGATGCCGACAGCCGGATGGCGAACCAGGCGCGACTGCGGCGCCTCTCTATGGAGCGGCGCGACGAGGTCTCGATCGCCTGCGCGCACGACGCCGTCGAGTTAGAGCGTTGTCAGGCGGGGCAGCCGCTTTGACGGCGAGGGACGATCTCCGCATCGTGCTGGTACTGGCCGGCGGCAACGCGCTGGGCGCCTACCAGGCGGGCGTCTGCCAGGCGCTGCACGAGGGCGGCATCGCCCCAGACTGGATCGTCGGCACTTCCGCCGGGGCGATCAACGGCGCGATCCTCGCCGGCAACGCGCCAGACGCCGCGCTGACGAAACTCGCAGCGTTCTGGCGGTCGGATGGCTTCGACTGGTGGCAGGCCTGGCCAGAGACGTGGCGTAGGACCATAGCCACGGGCGCAACGTTGCTCGGCGGCCGGCCCGGTGTGTTCGGACCCTTGGGCACCGCACTGCTCGCCGCGCCCACGCCGGCGCTGTACGATACCGGCCCGCTCGCTGCGACCTTGGAGTCCTGCATCGACTTCGCGCGGCTGAACGACGGCGCACCGCGCTTCACGGCGGTCGCGGTCGACCTGGAAAGCGGTGCGGAAACGGCCTTCGACACCTGCGATCGCCCGATCGGTGTGGAGCATGTCCGGGCCAGCGCGGCGATGCCGCCGGCCTTGCCGGCGGTAGCCGTCGACGGTCGGCTCTATGTGGATGGCGGCCTTTCCGCCAAATTGCCGCTAGATGCCGTGCTGTCGACGCCCTCGGAACGCCCAACGCTCTGCATCGCCGTCGACCTGCTGCCGATGCGCAGCGGCCGTCCGGACACGCTGGGGGACATGGCGGCGCGCGCGCAGGACCTCACCTTCGCGAGTCAGACGCGCCGCACGATCGCACGCTGGCAGGCGCAATATACGACCGACCCTGCCTATCGCGGCTGCTCGGTGACGCTGGCGCAACTGCTCTATGCCGATCAGCAGCAAGAAGTAGCGGGAAAGGCGATGGATTTCTCGCCCGCCTCGGTTCGCCAGCGCTGGGAACACGGCCTTCGTGATGGCATCGACCTTGCCCGCCGCATCGCCGGCGGCACGCTCCCGATCGGCGGTGGGGGCCTCCATCTCCTGCCCGGATTCGCCAAGAGCGCACCATGAGCGCGGATCCGAAATTGTCGTGTTGCCCGTCGGCTCCCTGAACTTCGTTGGACGAAGGAGGAGGCTATGCGGATTGTTGGGTCGGACAACTGCAACGGCATCTTGGCTGTTGAGATCCCACCCGAGCTTTCGCCCGACGAAGGCGATCACCGTGTTTTTACCTATCTGCGCACTCATAAAGCTGCCACGTAACGCCGGTACCGCCGATGCTTGCACGGGAGGGAAGAATGTTACGTTCAGAGTTGGTTAGCTGCCTGCTACAGGAGAACACATCCCTTTCGGTTCCAGAGGTGGAGCACATCGTCTCTACCTTCTTTGATGAAATCGTCAGCCAACTGCGCAAAGGGGGCCGCGTCGAACTGCGAGGGTTTGGAATCTTTTCTGCGCGGAGCCGAGATGCACGACTCGGGAGAAATCCGCGAACAGGGGAGGCTGTCGAGGTTGCATCCACCATTGTCCCATACTTCAAGCCGGCCAAGGACATCCGGCACCGCCTGAACCATCAATAGCCTTGGTAGGGCTTCGCTGTTGGTTGCGCGATGCACTTCCAGGCACTGGCGCAGCAGCAGCTCAAGCGCGACGTGGCGATCTCCGGCACCAACTTCTTCGCGGTGGCGGAGATGGTCGCGGTCACCGATTATCGCGCGACGCTGCCATCGCTGATCTGTCGCAGGCGGGCGCATTATCCGCGGCTGAAGGTACTCGAGGCGCCGGTCGGCCTGGGAACCTTCCCGTTCGAGATGGCCCGGCACGTCCGCTACCGCCAGGACCCGGCGCACCGCTGAGTGCGCAACCTCATCAGCGAAGTCGCGGCAGGGTCGTAGGCGCCTTCCCTGCTTGTGCGCGAGGTCGTCACCAGAGAGGCCGCAATCGCCCCTAGCAGCAGACGCTATCCAGAAGCGCTGGAGTCCCTGCAGCTCGACGTGGCAGATCGATCAGGCCTTCGGCGCTTCCGCCGGGAGCAGCTGGGCCAGCGAGACGGGCGCGAAGCCGTGGACGTCCACGCCCACGTCGAACTGGCGCGGCATGGGTTTCAGCTTGCCATGGCTGTGACCGTGCAGATTGATGGCGCGGCGGTGCTGCCCGTTCCAGCTTCGAAACGGATAGTGGCAAAGCACGATCGCATGGCCTTCCGCCTCTATCTCCGCATAGTCCTGCACGCTCGACCATCCCTCCGCCGCGCACGTCGCCGACGGGTCATTGTTGCCGCGGAGCAGATGCTTGATGCCGTTCAACCGGGCGAGCAGCCCTGGCACATCGCCCGGCCGCCGCGCGACATCGCCCAGGTGCCACACCGTGTCAGCCGGGCCGATGACGGCATTCCAGCGGGTCACCAGCGTCGCGTCCATCTCGGCGACCGAGGCAAAAGGACGGCGATGAATGTTGATCGTGCGATGGTCGCCGAAATGGGTGTCCGAGGTGAAGAATACCGCCATCAGCGTAACGCCGTCGCCCGGCCGCTGCATGCCGGCTCCACCGGGTGCGACGACGCAAGTGCTATTGGCACCAGAGCGCACCGCGGACCAGGTGCGGCTTGGGGCAGGGGCCCGCTGGCAGCGGCAGCGGCGATCCGGGCCGCCAGAGCCCCAGCCGCCGATAGAGTTCCGGGCGTTCGGAATCGATCACCGCAAGCCTGTTTCCGTCACCATAGCGCGTGGCGCTGCGATAGCGCAGGACCTCGGCATAATGTTGGTCGGCGCCGATCCGGTTCACCGTCACCCAGAAACCGAACGGCGCATTGTCGGTCGGCTCGGCCGAGATGATGGCGCCTCGCAACGGGCCCGCGGCGATGTACCGCACCTCCTGATTGTTGTTGCGATTGGTACGCCGTTCATAGGCGACAAAGAACGCGTCCTTCGCACGATCATAGGCAAGCGCCACCGTGCCGATGCGCTGGTCCCCGTTCATGGCCTTGAGACTGCCCACCTGGAGCAGCAGCAAAGGTGTGCCGGCGGCGGGATACACGATCCGGGCGTCGTTCAGATAATGCGCCTCGGAGAAGCTGTCCGGCTCGCCCTGCACGGTCAGGACATCATCCAGTACCGGCGAACAGGTCCTGCCACGATTTTTGCTGATGCACAGGCGGATCTTGCCGGGGGCGGTTTCGCCGGGCTCGTCAAAGATCGGATCGGGGATGTCCGGAGCCTGGGGCGACAGGAACGTCCAGGGGGGGCGTGTGTTGAAGGCCTTTGCCAGATCGATGGTCCGCGCGACCGCCGGAGCTTCGGGTGCTGCGGCGGAGGCGGCAAGCCCGACCGTCGCGGCGAGCGCCATCGCCGCTGCGACCAGCAATTTTCTCGCACCCATCGGAAGTCTCCGTCCTGTATCGTCACGTCGTCGGAAGCGAAAAGCACCGACCCGCGCGCCGCATCCGTTGGGCACAGCTATACCAGCACGGGCAGCTATGGCGACCGCTGCCTGCGTGGAGGCGCGAGATCCTGGGCTGCAACGGAGCCTTCGCGACTTGGGAGTTGCCGGACTTCTATCCGCGACGAATTGGCTTTGAAGCGTTGGTGCGCTGCAGTCCCTTCAAGGTCGCGAGCGCAAAGGCAAGAGATGCGGGAAAGTGCAGATAGGCGGCATCTATCGCAACTGTGCCGCGCTTGCTAACAGCTGGGGATTCCACGTAATAACGCGAAGTTCGGGTTGGCTGCGGCGTTGCTTTGCGCCAGGCCCGCTCCCAGGAGAAGATATGATCGGAGCGAGGACCCAAGCCGTCATCGGGATTGACGGACTGGATGACGTGCTGAGCGGCGGCCTGGAACGCGGACGCGTATTCCTGCTCGAGGGCAGCCCCGGCACGGGCAAGACGACGATCGCGCTGCAGTTCCTGCGTGCGGGCGCGGCCGCGGACGAGCGCTGCCTGTACATCACCCTCTCGGAGACCGAGGAAGAGTTGCGCGCCACCGCCACCGCGCATGGCTGGGACCTGCAGGGGCTCGAGCTGTTCGAGCTGGTGCCGCCCGAGAACCTGCTCGACGAGGAGCAGCAGCAGAGCCTGCTCTACTCCTCGGATCTCGAACTGGGCGAGACCACCCGGCGAATTTTCGACGTGTTCGAGCGCGTCCGGCCCGATCGCGTGGTGCTGGACAGCCTCTCGGAAATCCGGCTGCTCGCGCAGAGCTCGCTCCGCTATCGTCGGCAGATCCTGGCGCTGAAGCATTATTTCGCACGGCAGAACGCCACCGTGCTGATGCTCGACGACCTGACCACCGATGCGAACGACAAGACCGTCCACTCGATCGCGCACGGCGTTGTTCGGCTGGAGGAACTCGCGCCCGAATATGGCGCGGAGCGCCGGCGGCTGCGGGTGATCAAATATCGCGGCCGGCGGTTTCGCGGCGGCTTCCACGACTTCGCGATCGAGACCGGCGGCGTACGGGTCTTTCCCCGGCTGGTATCGGCCGAACACAAAAGGCCGGTGGACCGTGCGGTGCTGGGCACGGGCATGGCCGAGTTCGACGCGCTGCTGGGCGGCGGCGTCGAGCGCGGCTCCAGCGTGCTGGTGCTGGGCCCGGCAGGCACCGGCAAGTCGATCATGACGCTTACCTTCGTGCGCAATGCCGTTGCGCGCGGCGAACGCGCGGCGATGTTCGTGTTCGACGAGGAACGCGGGCTGCTGATCGAGCGGGCCAAGGGGCTGGGCATCGACCTGCAGGCGATGATCGAGGCCGATGCGCTGGTGCTGGAACAGGTGGATGCCGCCGAGCTGACGCCGGGCGAGTTCTCCGAAAGAGTGCGTACCTGCATCGAGACGCACGGCGCCCGCACCGTCGTGCTGGACAGCCTCAACGGCTATCAGGCCGCGATGCCGGGGGAGAATGCGCTCGTGCTCCATGTGCACGAGCTGCTCCAGTATCTGAACCGCCGCGGCGCCACGACCTTCCTCACGGTGGCGCAGCACGGCCTGGTCGGCGACATGAAGTCGCCGGTGGACGTCACCTATCTGGCGGACACCGTCATCCTGCTGCGCTATTTCGAGGCACTGGGTCGGGTGCGGCGCGCCGTTTCCGTGGTGAAGAAGCGTACGGGTCCGCACGAGGACACGATCCGAGAATACCGCATCGGCGCGCGCGGGCTTACGCTGGGGCCACCGCTGGCCAATTTCCAGGGTGTGCTCCGCGGGGTGCCGGTCATGGTGGGCGAGGCGACCCTGCTCGACGATCCCGAAACGTGAAGCACAGCACGCTTTCGGAGCGGGCATTGGTGCTGGCGCCGCGCGGCCGCGACGCGGCGATCGCCGGGGCGATGCTGACCGAGGGCGGTATCGAGGCGACCGTCTGCCCGTCGCTGCTCGCACTGATCACCGAGCTTGATGCCGGCGCTGCCTTCGTGCTGGTGACCGAGGAGGCTATCACCAGCGCGGACCTCAACCCGCTCGCCGACTGGCTGTCGCACCAGGAGGAGTGGTCGGACATGCCGTTCGTGCTGCTCACCACCCGGGGCGGGGGGCTCGAGCGCAACCCGGCGGCGGTGCGCTATCTGGAGGTGCTCGGCAATGTCACCTTCCTGGAGCGGCCCTTCCACCCGACCACGCTGATCAGCCTCGCGCGCTCTGCGCTGCGGGCGCGCAAGCGACAATATGAGGCGCGGGCACGGCTCACCGAACTGCGCGAGGGCGAGGCCCGCTACCGCACGCTGTTCGACACGATGGACGAAGGCTTCGCCGTCATTGAGTTTCTCGACGGCCCCGAAGGCCCGCTGTCGGACTATGTCCATGTGCAGGCCAACCCCGCCTATGAACGACATACCGGCATCGCCAACGTCGTCGGCCAGAAGGTGCGCGAGATGGTGCCCGACGAGGCTGCTGGCTGGGTCGCGCTGTATCGCCAGGTGCTGGTCTCCGGGGAGCCGATCCGCTTCGAGCGCGAACTGGTCGCCACTCGGCGGCAACTCGAGCTTTCGGCCTTCCGCGTCGAGCCCTCCAGCCGGAAGGCGGTCGCGGTCATCTTCCAGGACGTGACCGAGCGGAAGCGTGCCGAGCAGGATTTGCGCGAGCTGAACGAGGGCCTCGAAGCGCGTGTCGCGGCGACGGTCGCCGAGCGCGAGACGGTGATCGCCCAGCTGCACGAGGCGCAGAAGCTGGAGACGATCGGCCAGCTGACCGGGGGCGTCGCCCACGACATCAACAATCTGCTGACCCCGATCACGGGTGCGCTAGACCTGCTCAATCGGCGCTACGGTGCCGACGATCCGCGATCGGCGCGCCTGCTGGATGGCGCGCTGCAATCGGCGGAGCGCGCCAAGATCCTGGTCAGCCGCCTACTCGGCTTTGCGCGCCGCCAGGCACTGGAAACGCGCGCGGTCGACATCACCCAGCTGTTCGAGGGGATGCGCGACCTCATCGCCAGCTCGATCGGCCCGACGATCGAGCTGCGGATGCTTTCCGTCCATGATCTGCCCGCCGGCATCGCGGATCCGAACCAGCTCGAGCTCGCCATCCTCAACCTGTGCGTCAACGCCCGCGACGCGATGGAGGGCGGCGGTGTGCTGACCATCGCCGCCGATCGCGTCGTGCTGGGGTCCGACCGGGCAAGCAAGCTCAACCCCGGCGCCTATATCCGCATATCGGTGATCGATACCGGAGCGGGGATGGACGAGGCGACGCTTGCCAAGGCGGTCGAGCCCTTCTTCTCGACCAAGGACGTCGGCAAGGGCACCGGTCTCGGCCTGTCGATGGTGCACGGGCTGGCGGCGCAGCTCGGCGGCGCGTTCGAGCTGGAGAGCAATGTCGGGCAAGGCACCCGGGCGGACCTGTATCTGCCCGTTGCCAAGGCGAGCGCCGCGCCTTTGTCGGCGCGGCTGCCGGTCGCCGGCAAGCCGGTGCGTCCGCTCAGGCTGCTGCTGATCGACGACGAAGAGCTGGTGCGCCGGGGCACGGCGGAGATGCTGCGCGAACTGGGCCACGAGGTCCATGAGGCGGCCGGCGGTGCGCAGGCGCTGGCCAAGCTGCGGACCGGCATTCAGATCGATGCCGTGGTGTCGGATTACATGATGCCGCGCATGAACGGAACCGAAGTCGCGGAGCGTATCCGCGAGCGCCACCCGCAGATGCCGATCCTCATCGTCACCGGCTATGCAGGCGGCGATCTGGACGTACCGCTCCCACAGCTCGCGAAGCCGTTCCGGCAAATCGACATTGCGCTGGCCATCGATCGACTGATCGACCCGCCTGATACCCGTCTTTAGTCGGTCTGTCGCTGCCAACGAAGCGTAAGGGCGATAGGCGGCGCAACCGCAGGCCGCCCCTACGTTCCCTGCCAATAATCCTTCAGCGATGTGGCTTGATAGTGCACGTCGCTGAACCGGGCCGCGAAGGGACCGCCGCCGGGTGATTGACCCACGAAGCCGACGTCCACTGCCGCGGAAGCAGCGAGGGGGAAGTCCCGGAGGATCTCCCAACGCTTTCCGTCTTCTGATGCATATAGCATCACCGATCCGCCGACCCGCACGATCTTGAGCCAAACCGCGGCTACGCTTGCGGGAAGTCGCATGTGATAAGAATTGTCGCTGACCGGATCTGCGACGCTCGAGCTGACCGCATGCGTCGCGTCGTTCAACCGCTCGAACAGTATTTTGGCCCAGTGGTCAGGTGACGCGGAAATGATCAACGCGCCGCCTTCATACTTCCCCTTGTCGGGGCGGGTCACCCGCGCCGAGAAGATGAAGTCGCCCTGCGGCGTGAAGGTCACGCGGGGCGCCGTGTCCTTCGCCGGTCCGCCGGCCGGCGCATACAGGTCGCTGCCCGGTGGCGCGACGACGGTGAGACTGTCTCCAGCTACGGTGACGGTCTCCGCGCGGCCAGTCAGTTTCAACGCAAACGGAAGTGCGCTCAGACGGCCAGGCAGAACGCCATCAGAGACGGGCTTGCTCCTGGGCGGCGCTGTATCGGAGGCCGCCGCATCGACATCGCTGTCTGCGGCGCCGCGAGTATGCGGTACAGGGTGGCGGAGCGCCTGTGCTACAGGCGCGGCGCCAGCCAGCAGCGCGAGGGTTGTCGATAGCAATGCTGCCTTCGAGACGAACCTTCCAGAAGCCATGTGCATCAGACATTCTCATCCCAGGCGTTGAAGGCGAACATGTCTGCTTTGCCAGATCCCCGCAAGCGCTGGCAGCGTCGACTTCTCAACAGACGGGGGCAGAGCCTTCCCCAGCCGCCGTGCGCCAACTTCGAGCCGATTCCGGACCTCCAGGCACATCGTAGAAGCGGACGTTCCTGCATTTTTCAAAGCGTAGATCGTCGACTGCTGGTTTGCTGCGGCGACTCCTCGATCACAGTCGCATTCTGAGAAACCGCCGCACCGGGCCAGCGCTACTTCGCCTCTTCCGATGCCGCCATCGCAGCGCGGGCGGCAAGGATGTAGGCAGTGGTGGTGCTGACCGTCTATTCGTTCTCGAACCACAGGAACGGCCAGTCCGTCTTCGCCTCGGGGAAATCGGGTTTGACGTACAGCTTGTAGGCTTCGTCGCGGGTCTTGGCCTTCCGAATTGCGATGCCGCTCAGAGCCATGGTTGAGGCCTTTCGTAGCGAGGGCCCGAACGGGTGGGGCCCCATGCCAAGTTTGCGGCCCGTAATCCTGCAAAAAGGGCCCACTTGGCATTGCAAAGCCGTATGGGATTCCGTGGGATCGAGAAATGGTGCCGGTTGCAGGAATCGAACCCGCGACCTTCGGTTTACAAAACCGCTGCTCTACCAGCTGAGCTAAACCGGCCCTGGCTTGCCGCGAAGCGAGGTGGCGCCAGCCTCTGCGCGGTTTGCCGCAGCGGGTCAAGCGGGAAGGGGGCAATGCGGGCCGCGCCTACGAAAAGCCGCCCGCCGGCAGGTGCTGGCAGGCGGCGCTTCGACCGTCGGTGGCCAGGCTCCCGGGCGTAAACCCGGGAGCGCAGCGTGTCGGTTACAGGCGGAAGCTGACGCTGCCCGCGAAGGTCCGGCCGTTCTTGTAGAAGGCGGTCGGCGCACGGCGGTCGCCGCTATACTGATAATAGGTCTCGTCGAGCAGGTTCTGCGCGTTGACGCTGATCGAGATCTGCGGCGTCAGCTGGTAGCTGGCCGAGAAGTCGAGCTGGCTGTACGGCGCCACCATGTCGATCGAGTTCAGGCGGCCGATCGTCCGGAAGTAGGACGAGCGGTAGTTGTAGCTCAGGCGCGCCTGGATCGGCCCCTTTTCGTAATAGGGGATCACGTTGACCGTGTGGCGCGACAGATAGGGCATGTTGAGCCCGTTGTCGGTCGAGGCATCGGCATAGCTGTAGTTGGCCTGCAGGCCGAACCCGCCCCAGATCTCCGCCTGACCGGCGACGAGCACGCCGTTCACCTTGGCATTGCCGCCGTTGATCGGACGCGACACGCCATAGGCGGTGAAGCGCTGCGTCAGGCCGTTGAAGAGCTGAACGCCTTCCTGGCGGGTGTTGATGATGTACGAACCGATCTCACGCCGGAAGAGTTCGAGCGAGAGCACGGCGCCCGGGCGCGGATAATATTCGGCCGAGACTTCGTAGTTGGTCGACTCGTACGGCTTCAGGTCCGGATTGCCGCCGCCGGCGTCCAGCGTGATGTCGTTCTGGCTGAACGAGCCCGCCAGGTCGCTGAAGCGCGGGCGCGCGATGACCTTGGCGACGGCGCCGCGCACCAGCACGTCCGGACGCACCGAATAGGCGATGTTGAACGAGGGCAGGAACTTCACATAGTCGTGCGAGACCGAGCTCGGCACGAAGATCGGGGTACCGCCCTGGTTCACCTGGCTGGTGGAGTTGGAGATCTGCTGGGTGTAGACCAGTCGGCCGCCGAGGTTGCCGCGGACGCCGCCCTGCTCGAAATCGAGCTGCACATAGCCGGCCGCCGTGCTCTCCGAGACATAATAGGTCGAGGTCGGCTTGGCGACGGGGATGTTGATCGAGTTGTTGAGGATGTCGATCACCGACTGGCGCGGCAGGTTCAGGAACACGTTGCCGCTGCCGGTCGAGTTCAGCCCATTGAACACATTGTCCGGCGTCACCGAGGTCGGCACGCCGAGGTCGGCGACCGTGTACGGATTCGCGCGATAGGTGTTGCTGCCGCCGGCATCCTGGCGATTGATGTGGTGGACGTACTTCAGGCCGCCGCGGACCTTGGTGAAGAAGGCGATGTCGACCGGGAATTCCATGTCGATATTGCCGTACATATCTTCGTCAGTGGTCTTGCTGATGTCGATGCCGCCGCTGCGCGCCGCCACCAGCTGCTTGCCGTTGACGATGATCGGAACGCCGTCGATGGTCTGCGCTTCGACATTGTTGCTGTTGAAGTAGTTCGCCGGGTTCTTCAGATCGCCGGTGAAGTCCACCTTGGCGCTGTTGCCGGTGAAGGCGTAGCTGTAGGGCAGGCCGACCTGGGTATCGAACAGATATTCGGGGGTCTTGCCGCCGGTCGCCTTGCTCCAGCCGCCGCCGATGGTGATCTTGCCGCCGTCCGGTGCGGTCCACTCGAACACACCGTTATAGTTGTCCGTCTTCAGCTTGGTGCTGCGGACGAGCGTGTCGAGCTGGGCGTTCTGGGTGACGTCGCGGTCGGCCGCCCCGAAGCTGCCGGCTGTGATCAGCCCGCGATCCACGGTCAGCGACTGCGCCAGCGCGCCGGACCAGGCACCGGGGATCACGTACAGCGACTGGCTGTAGTTGTTGTAGTTGCCGTCGATGTGCAGGCCGTTGATCGTGATGCGAGTGCTCGGGGTGGGCTTGTATTCGACCGCGCCGAACAGGCTGGTGCGCTCACGCTCCTGCTGGAAGAAGGCGTGGTTGATACCAAACGGGTAGCGCGCGTTCAGCACGTCCTGGCGGGTGCCGCCGTTGATCGTCGCATTCGGGTTCTTCAGCAGGGGCTGGCCGCTGGCGTCGTTCAGGACGTTGCCGTTCGCGTCGGTCTGGAAGAAGTCCTTGCCCGGCGAATAGCCGAAGAACTCGACACCGCCGCGGACGAGGTTCTGCTTGTCGTAGGTGCCGGCGACGAGGATGCCGAAGGTCTCGGAATCGTTCTTCCAGCTGTACAGGCCCGAGCCGCGAATGTTGCCCTTCTCGGCGCGGTCATTGTACGAATAGCCGGCGGAACCGAACAGCGTGTTGGCCTTCAGGTCCAGCGGACGACGGGTACGGACGATGACGCTGCCGCCGATGCTGCCTTCCTCGAGACGCGCTTCCGGCGACTTGTAGACTTCGAGGCGCTCGACCAGTTCGGGCGCGAGCAGCGAATAGTTGAAGGTGCGGCTGCTGGGGTCGTTGTCGTTGCCGCCCCAATCGGCCGAGGCGACGCCGTGCCCATCCAGCAGCATGCGGTTCAGCGCCGGATCGGTGCCGTGAATCGCGACCTTCTCACCCTCGCCGAAGCGGCGGTCGATGCTGACGCCGGGGATGTGTGACAGCGATTCGGCAACGTTGCGATCCGGGAACTTGCCGATGTCTTCCGAGGAGATGACATCGACGACCGCGTTGGCGTTGCGCTTCACCTCGATCGCGCGACGGAGGCTGCCGCGGATGCCGGTGACGACGATGTCGTCGCCGCTGCTCGCCGTGTCGCCCTCGCTCTGCGCGGGTTGCGGCGCGGCGTCCTGGGCGAAGGCAGGCGCGGCGAACGCCGCAACGAGCAGCGCCGCAGCGCAGGAGGAAGTCTTCAACGTCGTCGATGTCATACGCATGGTGGTCAGCATCCCTTTATTTCAAAGATTGTTGCTTGCCGCGGACCGCAGGTTCTGCGCCGGCAGAACCGTTGTTTTCCCCGCAAGATCGGTAACCGCGTAGGTAAAGCCCGGCTGGAGCGCATAGGCGCCCACGCGGCCGTGGCGGTCGATGGCGAGGAACGCGACCTGCGCGTCCTTCACGGCATCGCCGCGCAATTTGGCGATGTGCAGCACGGCCTCGCGGCAGGCGGCCATCGGGTCCATGCCTGCGCGCATCGAGGACACGACGCGGGCTGAACCGGCGATGCGGGTCACTTCCTCGCCCACACCGGTGGAGGTCGCCGCACCCACATCGGGCTCGACCATCAGGCCGCAACCGGCCTGGGGCGAATCGCCGACCCGGCCGCGCAGCTTGAAGGCCATGCCCGAGGTGGTGCAGGCGCCCGCAAGGCGGCCATTGGCATCACAGGCGACAATACCAATCGTGTCATGGTCCAGCGCCGAACCGCGCTGATTTTCTATATTGGCTACAGGCTTGTACTGGGCGGTCTTAAGCCAATCGCGCCATGCTGCCTCGGCTTCCGGCGTCAGCAGGCGCGTCTTCGGGAAACCCTGTTCGAGCGCAAACTGGCGCGCGCCTTCGCCCACCAGGAAGGTGTGCGGGGTCTTTTCCATGACGCGCCGCGCCACCGAGACGGGATGGAGAATGTCTTCTAATGCCGCGACTGCGCCGACATTGCCGCGGTCGTCCATGATGATCGCATCCAGCGTCACATGGCCGTCGCGGTCGGGATAGCCGCCCAGGCCCACTGAGTGGTTCTTGGCGTCTGCTTCGGGCACCCAGCCGCCGGCCTCGACCGCATCGATCAGCGAGCCGGTCTTCTTCCACTGGGCATAAGCGGCGGCGTTCGCGGCTGCGCCGAAGTCCCAGGTCGAGACAATTAGTGCGCGCTTGGCCGAGCCTTGCGCCATCGCCGATGCGGCCGGCAGCACGGCCGCGCCTGCCAGCCCCAATTTCAACGCATCGCGTCGATCCAGTCCCATCGTCGCATCCCCACGCGGCACCGCTGCGCCGCTCTCCTCGTTGCCCGCGGAGTCACATTGCTGTCACCGCTTGGCAGGGATGCTGTCATAGGTCCCATCGGTATACAATACCAAATAAAGAAACTGGTTTTATATATGGCAGTGGATGGTCTCATCCGTTACGTTTTTCGGATATGTTGTTGCCGAAACGCAACGGGCCGAAGCGCGGCACGCGCGCTCCGGCCCGCTTGCGCCGCGCGATCGACTCAGCGCGGCGCGGTGAAGCCGCCGATCTCGGCGATGGCCAGCTTGGGCTCGGGCAGCGCGGTTTCGCCGAAGCGGAGGCGCAGATAGCGGGCGTTGCGCGCTTGCGCAAAGCCGATGCGCTGGGTGGAGAGCGCATAGGCGATGTTGCCGAACTCGCCGCTGGCGGCGGGCTGCCACGTCTTGCCGTCGGTGCTCACCTCGGCCGCATAGCCCTTGGGCGGGGCGGCATCGGTCATCACATGGCGCGACGGCGTCAGGCTGAAGCCCGCAAGTGCGGTTTCGCTGCCGAGGTCGATGGTCACCTCCACCGGCGCGTTCGCCTTGGGGGAGGGCGCGGTCCAGATCGTGCCGGGATCGCGATCTAGCAGCTTCTCTGCGCCGGTGCCGGGCGCGCTCACGATCTTCCAGGTGCGCGTGTCGATCACGGTCGGGTCGGACGAGACGATCGGCGCGACCGGCACCGGCGCCACCGAGCGGAACAGCGCGAACTCGCTGATCGCCGGGCAAGCGGGCGCCTCGAGGATGCGCAGCCGCACCCGGCGCGGCGCGATCGGCTGCGGAAGGCGCAGGATGCGCTGGGCGGAAATGCATTCCTTCTCGGCGAGTTGCTGCCAGGTGCCGTCGATCTCGGCATCCACCGCGAAGCGAGTCACCCGCGTGCCGAGCGGCAGATATTCCCGTAAGCGGATCACGTCGAAGCGGGTGCCAGGCTTGAGGTCGAGCGTCAGCGTCGGCGTGGTGGTGCCGTCCGGGGTGGACCAATAGGTTTCGCGATTGCCATCGAGGACGCGTGCGGCCGCGAAGGCGCTGCCGCGCGTCGCGCTGGCATGGGCGACTGCGCCCTTCGCCAGATCCGTCGCGAAGGTGGCGCGGATCGCGTCGCCGAAGCTCTTGAGGATCTTCACGTCCTGGTCGGCGATGCGGCCGCGGCGATCGGGGGGCAGGTTGAGGTTCAGATTGGTCCCACGGCCGACCGACTCGTCATAGAGCTGGATCAGCCGCTCGGGGCTCTTCACCCGCGAATCCTCGTCGGCATGGTAGAACCAGCCCGGGCGGATCGAGACGTCGGTCTCCGCCGGCCACCACAGCGCGCCGCCGCGAACGCCCGCATTGCCCTCGCTCTGGACGTACGGGTGGTTGGGCATGGTCGGCCAGCAGGGATCGCCCGCCACGCCGTCCTCGTTGCCCACCCAGCGGATGTCCGCACCGAGCGGATCGAAGGTGCAGGCATCGGGCTGGAGCTGGTGGACCAGCGCCACGATCGACGGCCAGTTGTAATAAGCGGGCGCGTCGATCTTCCGTGTCTCGCGCGCGCCGCCATAATAGCCGTCGCCGCCATTGGCGCCGTCGAACCACACTTCGAACAGCGAACCATATTGGGTGCAGAGCTCGGTCAGCTGTGCGCGGTAGTAGGCGATATAGCCCGGGCGGCCATATTCGGGGTGGTTGCGGTCCCAGGGCGAGAGATAGACGCCGAAGGGCAGGCCGGCGCGCTTGCACGCATCCGACATCTCGCGGACGATGTCGCCCTGGCCGTTCTTGTAGGGGCTGTTGCGGATGCAATGCTCGGTCAGCTTGGTCGGCCACAGGCAGAAGCCGTCATGGTGCTTGCAGACCAGGATCAGGCCCTTGAGCCCGCCCGCCTTGGCCGCCGCGACGATCTGGTCGGCGTTGAAGTCGCTGGGGTTGAAGGTCTTGGGGTCCTCGTCGCCATAGCCCCATTCCTTGTCGGTGAAGGTGTTCATCGAGAAGTGGATGAAGGCATATTGCTCGCGCTGGTGCCACTTCCACTGGCGGGCGCTCGGCGTGGCGCCATAGGGCTTGGGGGCGGGTGTCCGGGTGGCGGCGCCGGTCGCGGCATGGGCGAGCGCCGGGGTGGCGATGCCGGCGGCGACCAACGCGCGGCGGGAAAGGGTCGTCATTTGCGTTCTCCGGAGAGGGGTTCGGGAATGAGCCAGGTCTCGGCGACCTGATGGCCACGGCCGCTGCCGCCCATGCCGGCGGGGCGCGTCCAGGCGAGATCGAGCGTGCCGCTATGGGTGGCGGCGGCGGGGAGCGGGATGTCCAACGTCATCGGGTTGGTGGGGCGATCGAGCGGCGGATGGAGTTCGATGCTGCCATTAGCGACGAGCCGCATCGGCAGCCAATAATCCTCGCCGGCATAGGTTGCGACAAGCCGGTAACGGCGTGTTGGGTCGAGGCCCGTGTAGTGGAGCCGCAGCGGCGCGTCGTACAGGCTCTCGGCATAGCTGATCCACGACATCCGCCAGCCATCGTTCGGGGTGCGGTCGGCGATGCCCTCCACCGCGCCGTGGAAGCGCAGCGGATCGGTGACCGGGCTGCTGCCGCGGACGAGGTGGGGTGCGTTCCACGGATCGCCGAGATCGTCGTAGAGCGCGCCTTCCTTTGCGCGGGCGTAATCTGCCAGCTGGGCCGGGGTGCGCGTGGCGAGCTGCTTTTCGATCCAGACGCGGTTGTTGAGATCGACGTCGACGCGGTCGAGATTGGCGCCGCGCTCGACATTGGAGGCGCCGTACAGCTTCACGCTGAGTTGGAGCCGCGCGCCCTGCCAGAGTCGCTCGGCGAGGGCGAACAGGCGGGTGCGCAGCGCAGGTACGGGCGCCGGATCGGCTTCGGCCAGCCTTGCGCGTGCCGTCGCTGCATCGGGGGCGGCAAGGGCGGCGGCCTCGCGGGCGCGGGCGGCGATCAGGCGGTGGCGGACGATCGCATCGTACACCGCGCGGTAGCGGAGCGCGTCGACCCGCCAATCGGCCCAGGTGGCGGGCTGGAGTCCGTCGACCAGAGCCAGCGTGGCATCGATGTCGGCGTTCTTGGCGGGATCGTCGGCCCAATTATCTTCCAGCGCGAACAACGCCTTGGCTGCTGCGGGATCGCCAACGAAGTCCGCGGCATAGTCGCGTGCGAACGCCTCGGGCGTGGTCTGTGGATCCCAGCCGAGGCGGAACCAGAGGAACTGGTTCGCATCGTCGTTCACGCCTTCGGAATAGGTGACGAAGCCGCTGCTGCCGGGGTCGAGATGGCGGAACAGCGCGGTCATCGCGCGCGGACGCGGGTTGATCGGCTCGCGGCCCTCGGTGAGCGCGAATGCGGGGCTCCAGCGGTCGACCGGCACTTGCGCGTGCATGGTGTGGGCGATGTCGGGATAAAGGAGCAGCTGGTAGCCGGCGGGGAGGTGTTGTCGCTGGGTGGAGACAGGATCGCGCGTCTGGGGTCCGGCGAAGATGCCGGTCAGCCAGCGCGGGCGGCGGGCGAGTTGGGCGTAGAAGGTGTCGAGCCCCGCCGCGTCGAAGCCCTGGGTGGAGATCCAGACGCTGGCGTCCGGGTTGCGCGCGCGCAGGGTGGCGGCTTCGTCGGCGACCAGCGGGAACAGCCGGTCGGGCGCCGCACGGCCGGGGTCGCCGCCGGGGACGTAGAGTGCGTCGACCTGCGGCAACGACCCGAGCAGGAGGCGAAAGCGGCCGAGTTCGTGGTCGCGCTCGGTTTGCGTGTCATAGTCGTGCAGGTTGGGATAATAGAGTGCGAAGTCGATGCCGAGCCGATGCGCGAAGTCACCGATGCCGCGCAGCGTCTCCAGCGGCGGGGCGGGGAAGAGCGGGCTGGTGGCATCGTCGTCGGAGACCGGCGCGATCACCTGCACGCCGCTCGCGCCCCACAGCGCGTAATCCTCGATCCGGCGGCGGAACATCGCCAGCGTCCAGGCATCATAGCTGTTGTTCTTGGCACGATAGCCGATCTGGGTAAGCCGCACCGGCCGCGCTGGCGCGCTGTCGTAGCGCAGCGGCCGCGCGCCGGTCCGCAAATACCAGCCCGCGCCATAGACCAGCCCGCGTGTGCCCAGCGCGGTGATCACCAGCGTGTCGCCGATCCGGCGGACGGCAAAGCCTTCGCGCGGCACGTGCTTCGGCGCCACCTTGCGCCATGCCGCCCGGCGGGAGGCGGGGAGGGCAGCTTCCACGCTGTCTTGCGGCGCGAGCAACACCTGCGCGCACGGCGCATGCCGTTCCTCCAGCCGCGCGCGCAGCAGGTCGGCCGCCACTGCACCGCCGGCACCGGCGGCGACGCAGGGGGCCGTCGTCGTCAGGAGCGCGGCGGCGAGGAGCATCAGCCCGGCGTACGGCCGTTGGACGGCGGCCGATCGGCGCGTGCACGCCCGAACCCCGGGTTCGGCTTAGCCGACATGGTGAAGCGCAGCGTGCCGCCCTTCACCAGATCGGCGTGCGCGATCCAGCTTCTGGTCCATGGCTTGCCGTTCCAGGTCACGGCGGCGATGTACGGCGTGTCGGCGCGGTTACCCGGTGCCTCGATCACGAGCTTGCGGCCGTTGCCGACGGTCACTTCCGCCCGCTCGAACAGCGGCGACCCGAACACATAGGCCGCCTCGACCGGATCGACCGGATAGAAGCCGAGCGCCGAGAACACGAACCAGGCGCTCATCTGGCCGCAATCATCGTTGCCGATGATCCCGTCCGGGTCGTTCTTGTACATCTCGGTGCACAGGCGTCGCACCATCGCCTGGGTTTTCCAGGGCGCGCCGACATAGGCGTAGAGATAGGGCGCATGCTGATCCGGCTCGTTGCCATGCGCATATTGGCCGACCAGCCCCGAAATGTCCGGCGGCGCATTGTCGGGCAGGGTGGAGGGCGCGTTGAACAGGGCGTCGAGCTTCGCCTCGAACGTCGCGTCGCCGCCCATGTGCCGGATCAGCCCATAGACGTCGTGCTGGTTGAGGAAGGTCGCCTGCCAGCCATTCGCCTCGGTATAGTCGCGCCACCAGGGCTTGGGCATATGGCCGAGCTGGACGGGGTCGTAATCCTTCCACCAGCTGCCGTCGTTGAAGCGGGGACGGGCGAAACCGATCGAGGGATCGATGACGTTGCGCCAGTTGCCCGAGCGCTTGAGCAGCCGGTCGGCCTCGGCGGCCTTGCCGACGCGACGCGCGATGTGCGACGCGGCCCAGTCGTCATAGGCATATTCCTGCGTCCGGCTGACGCTTTCCCACCATTTGTCGGCAGGGACATAGCCCTTGGCGTCGTACAGGTCGCGGCCTTTGCTGTTGTCCAGGTCGGGCGCGGCGAAGTCGAAGCTGCGCTTGGCGATGCCAGGCCAGGCGGCGGCGTAATCGGCGGGAATGCCCTTCACCATCGCCTCGGCCATGATCGGCGTGCCGTGCCAGCCGATCATGATCCCCGTCTCCTTGCCCTGCAGCGTCCAGACCGGCGGGCCATAGGCGCTTTGCTGCGTCTGGCGGATGATGTCGTCGATCAGCTTCTTGGCCTGGGCGGGCTGGGTCAGGATCAGCCAGGGGTGCAGCGCCCGGTACGTGTCCCAGGTGGAGAAGGTGCT
>NZ_CAJYHX010000038.1 GCF_913774285.1 uncultured Sphingomonas sp.
ACGCCGCGACATCGGCGCCCAGCGACCAGTCCCAATAGCTGCCGGTCGGCGACAGGCTGGTGCCGTTGGGGCCCAGGCCCGGATTGCCCTTGGAATAGCCGATATGCGCCTTGGCGGTGATCGGCGTACCCGGAATGCCCGCCGCGCCGTCGCCGGTCAGATAGACGTTATCCCAACGCTGGCCCCGGCTGTACGAGGTGTTGGAGAAGTTGCCGAGCGAGGTCTGCTTGGGCGCATAATAGGCCCCCGCGGTCAGCGTCGCGGGACCGGCGGTGCCCGACAGGCGACCGAAGAACTCGACGACATCGGTCTCGGACGCACCGCCCGGATAGGTGTACCAGGTCACGCCCGCATCGACGGTCGCGGTGCCGTATGTGTGCTTGTACCCGGCAATGCCGTCCAGCTCCATATTGGCGCCGCCGAACGTGCCCCAGCCCGCCAGGTTCGACGCGAAGGTGCCGATATAGAAGCCGCTTTCATGCGCGACGGTCAGTGCCGCCTGGACGGCGGCGTTCTTGTTGGTCTGCGACACGCCGCGAAGGCGATAGTCGGTCAGGATCGCGGCGCTGCCGCTGACCGTGATCGGCGAGGGCGGCGCGGTGTCCGCACCGGCGCTATCCTGCGCAAAGGCGGGCGTCGCGGCGACCAGCGAGAGGCCGCCAAGGAGGATCGTGGAGAAGCGCATCGTTTCCCTTTCAAACGGAAATTCGATGTTCTCACCTGCAACCTCGCATCGGTGCGGCCTCTATGTGTCGGGTCAAACCCGGCGGACCGTCTGCCTTGGCGAGTGGTGAAAGATTGGCAGGCCGTGGTGCGCTGCACAAGTATAATCGAACACCGAATGATGCTCGGATGACGCGATGTTGCGCGAATAACACAGATCAGGCGTCGAGATTTTCGTGCCGAACCCCCGTCGGCAGCGATCGGATATGGATGTCACGCTGGGGATAGGGCAGGCCGATGCCATGCTCTTTAAAGAGGAACCACAAGCGGTTGAGCACGTCGGAACGGACGTTGCCGACGCCGCTTTCCGGGTCGCTGATCCACGCCAGGATTTCATGCTGGAGCGCATAATCGCCAAAGCTCATCAGCCAGACGGTCGGCTTGGGGCTTTTCAGGACGCGCGGTGATTCGCGCGCGGCGCGAAGCATCAATTCCTGCGCCAGCTTCAGGTCGTTGTTATAAGCGATCGACACGGGAATGCGGACGCGGACATTGCGGTCGGAATAGGACCAGTTCTCCACCTCCTGCGTCATCAGATTCTCGTTGGGGATCAGATGCTCCTTGCCGTCGCGGGTGATGATCGAGACGGCGCGCACGCCGATCTTGTTCACCCAGCCGATCTCGTTCTGGAGCGCGATGACGTCGCCCGGCTTGATCGAACGATCCATCAGCAGGATGATCCCGGCGATCAGATTGCCGACTGTCTTCTGCATGCCGAAACCAATGGCGAGACCGAACGCGCCCGAGAACACCGCGAAGGTGGTGAGGTCGATGCCGAGCAGATCGATGCCGACGAAGAAGGCGGCGGTGACGATCGCGATGCTCGCCAGCTTCTGCCCGAGCAGTTGCTGGGTGGGATCCAGCCCCTTGGCCCGCCCGATCCACTGGGCGAGCAGCCGGTTGGCGATCCGCACCAGCGCATAGATGATCGTGACGGTCACGAGGAAGGTGAGCAGCGACAGGAGCGACAGCCGCCGCGAGCCGATGTCGAAGCCGATCCGGGCCAGCAGCGCCTCGATCACCCCCAGCCCGCCCATCGTCTTGCTGAGCAGCGAGGTGAAGGCGATCGCCCCCATCGGCCAGGTGGCGAGCCGCGGCAGGCCGAGCCCGCGCAGCACTTCCACCACCGCCAGTGCCATCGCCAGCCCCAACGCGATACCGAGCAGCAGCGTCGCCGGCGGGTGCCAGGCATAGCCGCCCGCCACCGGCGAGAGCAGCAGCGCGACGGTCAGATAGCGGGTGATCCGGCACAGCCGCGCCTGGATGCCGTTGATATGCTCGCCGGCGATGCGGTGCCACAAACCGGCGATCTGCGCGCCGATCCGGCGGCCGATCAGCACGCCGATCGCCGCAGCCAGCACGGCGAGGCCCAGCGCTACCGCCAGTTCGCCCAGTTCGGCCGGCGACGGGAACCGCATCCCCATGCCGGCGAACCGGTCGAGCAGGTCGCGGATCATCCGCGCGCGGCGGCGAAGCGGGCGAGCCCGGCCTCGAGATCGGCGATCAGATCGTCGGTGTCTTCCAGACCGACATAGAGCCGGATCATCGGCCCCGCGGCTTCCCAGCGCGACGCCGTGCGGATGCGCTGCGGATCGGCGGGGATGGCGAGGCTCTCATAGCCGCCCCAGCTGAAGCCGATGCCGAAGTGGCGGAGCCCGTCGATCAGTGCGGTGCGCGCGGCATCGTCGCCGCCGTTCAGCACGAAGGAGAAGAGGCCGGCGCTTCCGCGGAAGTCGCGCAGGAACACGTCGTGCCCCGGGCAATCGGGCAGCGCCGGGTGGAGCACCCGAGCCACCTCCGGCCGGGTCTTGAGCCACTGCGCAACCTTGAGCCCGCTCGCGCCTGACTGGCGGAGGCGTACTTCCATCGTCCGCAGCCCGCGCGACCCGAGATAGGCATCGTCCGGGCTGGCGCAGAGGCCGAGCTGATAGGTGGTCGCGCGCAGTTTCTCATAGTGACCGGGCGCGGCGGTGACCGAGCCGAGCATCACATCCGAATGGCCCACGACATATTTGGAGCAGGACAGGATCGTATAGTCGATGCCCTTCTCGATCGCCGGGAAGTAGAGCGGCCCGGCCCAGGTATTGTCGAGCAGCGTCACGATTCCGCGCGCCTTGGCGACCGCGACGATTGCGGGCACGTCCTGCACCTCGAAGGTGAGGCTGCCGGGGCTTTCGAGCAGGATCGCCTTGGTCCGCTCGGTGCACAGCGCGGCGATGCCGTCGCCGATCAGCGGGTCATAATAGGTGGCAGTGATGCCCAGCCGCTTGAGCATGCCGTTGCCGAACGCGCGCGTCGGTTCGTAGCTGCTGTCGGGCAGCAGCACCTCGTCGCCGGGCGAGAGCACCGCGAGCAGCGCGGTGGTGATTGCCGACACACCCGAGGGATAGAGCAAGGTCGCCTGCGCGCCGGGCTCCAGCTCGGTCAGCGCGTCCGCAAGCGACCACTGGGTCGGCGTGCCGCGGCGGCCATAATAGAGCTTGTGGTGCGTGTCGGCACTGCCGCGTTCGCGCATCTCGGCGATATTGTCGTAGAGGATCGTCGAGGCGCGCCACACCGGCGGGTTGACGATGCCTTGCGTCCATTCGGGGCGGCGGCCGGCATGGACGACCTTGGTCGCATCCTTGTCCTGCTTATCCTCGCCGCTCATGCGCCGACCACCTTGGCGGTGTCGGGCTGCGCGCCCCATTCGGTCCAGCTGCCGTCGTACAGCGCGATCTCGTGGCCGAGCAGGTGCGCGGCGAAGACGATCACCGAGGCAGTGATGCCCGAGCCACAGGTAGCGACCAGCGGCTGGGTCAGATCGAGGCCGGCGGCATCGAACACCGCCTGGATGCCCTCGGGTGCCTTCCAGTGCCCGTCGCTCTCGAAGAAGCGGCCATAGGGGATGTTCTTGGCCCCCGGCATGTGCCCGGCGGCGCATTCGGGGCGCGGATCGGGCTCCTCGCCGGTAAAGCGGGCAGCCGAGCGCGCATCGACGATCTGCTCGCTCGTCCTGCGCATGTCGTCGAGCGTCCGCAGCTGCTCGGCGGGTTCGCCGGCGGTGAAGCTGGACGGCGTGGCGGCATGCGGCCCGGTTTCCACCGGCCGCCCCTCGGCGCGCCAATGGCCGATATTGCCGTCGAGGATCTCGGCATGCACGCCGAACATCCGCAGCACCCACCAGGCGCGGCACGCCGTGTGGTGCGGGCTGTTGTCGTAGAGGACGATGCGGGTGGTGCCCATCACGCCGAGCCGCGCCATGCGCTCCTCGAATATGCTGCGCTTGGGCAGCATCGAGGGCAGCGGGTTCTCGGCGTCGACCAGCGTGTCGAGATCGAGCAGCCGCGCGCCGGGGATATGCCCCGCCTCGAACTCCGCGCGCGGATCCTGCCGGGCCGCACCCGGGATGGTGGAGGTATAGGTCGCGTCGAGGACCAGCAGGTCGGGGGCGCCGAGCAGGCCGGCCAGCGCTTCGGTGGTGATCAATCCGTCCATGCGGGTAGGTCCTAGCCCTATGGAAACCGCACGGCAAACGCCTACATGGCGGCCATGGACGCCAAGCATCTCGGTAAGCAATCCGCCCTGCCCGCTAGCCCGGAGGAAGCGGAACTCGATTACGTTCCCAATCCGCGCGCGGGCACGCGCTATCTGGTGCGCTTCGCCGCGCCCGAATTCACCTCGCTCTGCCCGATCACCGGCGCGCCCGATTTCGCGCACCTGGTGATCGACTATGTGCCGGGCGAGAAGATCGTCGAATCCAAGTCGCTCAAGCTGTTCCTCGGCAGCTTCCGCAACCACGGCGCCTTCCACGAGGATTGCACCGTCGGCATCGGCGAGCGGCTGTTCCGCGAGATGCAGCCGCTCTGGCTGCGAATCGGTGGCTATTGGTACCCCCGTGGTGGTATTCCGATCGATGTGTTCTGGCAGTCGGGCAAGCCGCCCGAGGATGTTTGGATCCCCGATCAGGGGGTTCCCGGATATCGCGGCCGCGGCTGAACGGCAGATTTACAGCACGTTTCGTCAGGTATAGAGTTGTGCGTTGCAGCGAAACTGCAACTTATTCGAAAAACGGGAGTTTAGCAGGACATAAGGCCCAGATTTGGGCCGAGTCCATCATGCAGTAGCGAAAGGTCCGCCATGGCACGGTCTCCTATGGGTCCCAGGATCCGGCATCTTGCCCTGATCGGCAACTTCCTGCCGCGCAAGTGCGGCATCGCCACCTTTACTACCGACACCTACACGGCACTGGCCGAGCGGTATCCGGACATCCAGGTCGACGTCTATGCGATGGACGACCTGCCCGGGCATTACGCCTACCCGCCGCAGGTGACGGGTTCGATCGCCCAGAACGATCGCAGCGCCTATCTGGAAACCGCCCGCAAGATCGAGGCGAGCGGCGCCGAGGCGCTGTGGATCCAGCATGAATATGGCATTTTCGGCGGCGCGGCGGGCGAGCTGCTGCTCGCGCTGACCGACCGCGTCTCGGTACCGGTGATCGTAACACTCCACACCGTGCTCGAGCGCCCTAGCGCCGACGAGCGCCGGGTGCTGGAAGCACTGATCCGTCGCGCCTCGACGCTGATCGTCATGGCCGAGAAGGGCCGCGAGATCCTCAAGCGCGTCCACGGCGTCGAGGACAGCAAGATCGAGGTCATTCCGCACGGCGTGCCCGATCGGGTCTTCGCCGACACGGCCGACTTCAAGCCGAACTTCGGCTGGCAGGGCCGCGACGTCATCCTCACCTTCGGCCTGCTCGCGCCCAGCAAGGGCATCGAGACGATGATCGAGGCGATGCCGGCGGTCGCCGCCGCGCATCCCAGCGCGCTCTACGTGATCCTCGGTGCCACCCACCCGCACCTCGTCGCGCACGAAGGCGAGGCGTATCGCGATCGGCTGAAAGCGCAGATCGCGGCGCTGGGCCTGCAGGACAATGTCGCCTTCGTCGACGGCTTTGTCGAGCAGAGCGAGCTGCTCGACTATCTTCAGGCGGCCGACATCTATGCGACGCCCTATCCGAACCCCGCCCAGATCACCTCGGGCACGCTCTCCTATGCGGTGAGCATGGGCAAGCCGGTGATTTCGACGCCCTATGTCCACGCGACCGAGATCCTCGACCAGGACCACGGCGTGCTGGTCGATTTCGCCGACAGCGCAGCGTTTTCGCGCGAGATCAACCGCCTGCTCGGCGACAGGGACGCCCGGCTGGCGCTGGCCAGGCGCGCCTATGATCGCGGCCGCACCATGCTCTGGGCTCGGCTCGCGGAGCGCGCGATCGATGCGTTCGACGCGATTCTCGACGAGAAGCCGCATCGCATCCGCACCGCGACCAACGAGCTGCCGACGCTCTCCCCGGTGCTGACCGCGGTGGAGCGGATGAGCGACGCCACCGGCATGCTCCAGCACTCGATCTACTCGGTGCCCGATCGCCGCCACGGCTATTGCATTGACGACAATGCCCGCGCGCTGATCCTGATGAGCAAGATCGACGAGGTGGATGAAACGGTGCGGGATCGCTGGACCGCCATCTATGGCGGCTTCGTCCAGCACGCCTGGAATCCCGATAAGCGCAAGTTTCGCAACTTCATGAACTTCGACCGCACCTGGTGCGAGGACGAAGGCTCGGAAGATTCGAACGGCCGCGCGATCTGGGCGCTGGGCGTCACCGCCCGCGATGCCCGCGCCCAGAAGCATCGCGACTGGGCCTCGGTGCTGTTCGACGAGACGGCGTCGATCGCCTTCGACCTTGGCAGCCCGCGCGCGCATGCCTTTGCGATGCTCGGCGCCGCGGCGATGGCGGAGGCGCATCCGGGCCACGCCTTGTCGCGCGAGATCCTCACCCGTTTTGGCGACGAGCTGGTCGCGCTGCTGGAACGCACGCGTCGCCCGGCATGGAGCTGGTTCGAGATCGTGCTGGCATACGACAATGCCCGCCTGCCCGAGGCGCTGCTGCGCGCCGGCAAGGTGCTCGGTCGCCAGGATTTCCTCGACACCGGACTGGAAACGCTCGCCTGGATCGCCGAACGCCAGACCTCGCCGGAAGGCCGCTTCCGCGCCGTCGGCACCGAGAGCTTCGGGCGCGAATATGCCGAGCCGCTGCCCTTCGACCAGCAGCCGCTGGAAGCACAGGCGACGATCGACGCGTGCCTGGCCGCGCACGAAGCGACCGGTGACACGCGGTGGGCGGAGGAGGCGATGCGCGCCTATCGCTGGTATCTCGGTGCCAATGATCTCGACACGCCGCTCGCCAGCGTGGCCGATGGCGGCTGTTTCGACGGGCTGATGCCCACCGGGCTTAACCGTAATCAAGGCGCCGAGTCGATTCTCGCACTCCAACTGGCGAATTGCGCAATCTCGGCTCTTTCAAAGGGCAATAAAAGCGTGGCAGGACCGGAACTCGCCGTCGCCTGAAGCGATACCGGGGGACGGCGCCGTAACGAGCGCGTTCCCCGGGGGTTGCCAATGCCGGAACTGTTTCACCATCCCTTGCGGCTTCGTGCCGATCCGTCGCGCGTCGTCGTACGCCCGTTCCATATTGCCTGGGCGTCCACCAATGGCGGTGCGCCCAGCAGGACCGAGCGGATCGTCAGCGAGGTGCTGGCGCTGTCGCCGGGCCAGGCGCGCGCCGAGCTCGAACTGGTCCTCAAGGACTTCGAGGCGCGCCACTGGCAGACGCGGCGCGTATTCATGACCCGCTATGACGAGATCGAGGCGATGCTCGGTCTCGACGGCGCCGCGATCGGCGACGAGAAGCGCCAGCTGCTCGGCGCCTATTTCTGCCACGAATACAGCTATGCCGCCGCCGCGCTGATGAACCCCAGCGCCGTCCCGCATTACGACCAGACCGGCATGCCGCCGGGCAGCATGCGCATCCTGATGTCGCTGCGCGCGGTGGGCGAAGGCCATATTTCCTCCGTCGCCTTCCGCGAGGGCATCATTACCGACGGCAACGAGCTGGTGCTTGCCCCCGAGCCGCCCTTCGCCACCGCCGCCGACGCGCGCGAGCCCGATGAGCGCCGCATGGAAGGCCCGGTGCGAATCTATCGTCACCGCGATTCGACGCTGTCCGGCACGGTCATCTTTCCGATCACCCGCGCCCAGTCGAACGGGCTGGAGGATCTGCGGATCTGCCACTTCACCCATGACGACGGCACGGTCGAATGGATCGGCACCTACACCGCCTATAACGGCTCGGGCATCCAGTCCGAGCTGCTGCGCACCCATGACTGGCGCGGGCTAGACTTGGTGCCGATGACCGGCAGCGCCGCGCGCAACAAGGGCATGGCGCTGTTCCCGCGCAAGGTGGGCGGCAAATACATGATGCTAGGCCGACAGGACGGCGAAAATATCTTCCTGCATACGTCGGACGATATCACGCACTGGGAAGGCGGCGACCTGATCATCAAGCCGCAATTCCCCTGGGAGCTGGTGCAGATGGGCAATTGCGGCCCGCCGATCGAGACCGACCAAGGATGGCTGGTGCTCACCCACGGCGTCGGCGCGATGCGCAAATATTCGATCGGCGCGGCACTGCTCGACAAGGACGATCCCTCGAAGGTGCTCGCCCGCTCGCGCGCGCCGCTGCTCGCCGCCGCCGACCAAGACCGTGAGGGCTATGTGCCCAACGTCGTCTATACCTGCGGCGCGATCCGCCACGGCGACAGCCTGTTCATCCCCTATGGCGTGGCGGACAGCTCGGTGGCGTTCGCCTTCGCGCCGATCCAGGCGCTGATCGACCAGATGGAGTGAGGCCCCTGCCGTCGCCCCTCATGCGGGGGCGACGGCCATGGCTTAGAGCGCGACCGGCACGCCGCCGCGCAATTCGTGGCTGCACAGCTGGGCCTCGGGCGTATCCTCCGCCTCCAGCGCGGTGACCGTCACCCAGCCCTCGGCACGCAGCGCGGCGCCGATCGCCGCATCGGTGCCGAACGGCAGGAACAGCCGCCGCCGCGCGTCGCCGCCGATACCAGCATCAAGGATCGAATCGGCATAGAGCGAGAAGCCGACCGCCGGTTCCTCGCGACCGCCGTCATGCACCACCGTATAGGTGCCGCCCCGCCCGATCTCGCCGCGCACCCCGCGCGCGAAGATCGAGAAGCCCAGCCAGGTCTGGTATTCGAAACCGTGGCGTTCGGTCGGGTCGAGCGTAAGCGCGACGCCCGCCGGGATACTCGCGGCGATGGTGGCGAGGCCATCGATCCGGCTCGCCAGCGCGGTGCCGGCATCGGTCGCGCGCAGCTTCGCCATCGCGCCGTCGAACGGGCCGGCAGCTTCGATCAGCGGCAGATACTTGGGATCGATCGCGGCCACGCCGCCGGCGTCCTTGGCATCGAGCCGTTCGCGGAGTGCAGTCAGCTTCTCCGGCGGCAGCGTGCCGCTCGCCAGCGTATCGACAAGGTCGGGAAGGGTGAAATCGATGGCGAGGCCCTCGACCCCCGCCGATTGCAGCGCCTCGATCGCAACGCGGACAACTTCCATCGCCGCCGCCACGCTGTCGCGCCCGATCAGCTCGCAGCCGATCTGTCGCATCGCCCGGCGCGGATCGAGCGCGGGCGCCTTGAGCTTGAGCACCTGCCCCGCATAGCAGAGCCGCACCGGGCGCGGATGGTGCCCCATGCGCGTCGCCGCGATGCGGCCGACCTGCGCGGTCAGGTCCGGGCGGATGGCGAGGCTGCGCTGCGACACCGGATCGACGAAGCGCACCGCATTGTGCACCGCGCCTGTCTTGAGCCGCGTCGCCAATTCGTCAGCGAACTCGGCGAGCGGCGGGTCGACCTGTTCATAGCCATAGAGCCGCGCCAGACCCAGCACGCGCGTCTCGAGGCGGGCGGCCGCATCGGCGGCAGGCGGCAATCGATCGTGAAACCCTTCGGGGAGGAGACCAGTCATGGCCGCCTCCCCTAATGGCTTCAGAAGCCGAGCGCCATGGCGGTCTTCACGCCCGGGAGCGCGCGGACCTTGCCGAGCAGCGCGTCGTCCACCGCCTCGTCGACCGAGAGCAGCAGGATCGCCTCGCCGCCGGCCGAGCGGCGGCCGAGGTGGAAGGTGCCGATGTTGACGCCCGCCTCGCCCAGCGTCGTGCCGAGCCGACCGATGAAGCCCGGCGCGTCTTCGTTGACGACATAGAGCATGGGACCGGCGAGATCGGCCTCCACCTTGATGCCGAACAGTTCGACCAGGCGCGGCGCCTGATCGCCGAACAGCGTCCCCGCGACCGACCGTTCGCCATCCGCGGTCTTCACCGACACGCGCAGCAGCGTGTGGTAATCGCCCTCGCGCTCGGTCCGCACCTCGCGCACCTCGACACCGCGGTCGCGGGCGAGCAGCGGCGCGTTGACCATGTTCACCGTGTCGGTCTGGTTGCGCAGGAACCCGGCGAGCACCGCGCTGACGATCGGCTTGGCATTGAGGTCCGCCGCCGCGCCTTCGGTATGCACCGAGATGCGGCTGATCGCACCGGTGGTGAGCTGCCCGACCAGCGAACCCAGCTTCTCCGCAAGCGCCATATAGGGCTTCAGCTTGGGCGCTTCCTCGGCCGACAGGCTCGGCATGTTGAGCGCGTTGGTGACGCCGCCCGACACCAGGAAGTCGGCCATCTGCTCGGCGACCTGGATCGCGACATTGACCTGCGCTTCGGTGGTCGACGCGCCCAGGTGCGGCGTGCTGACGAAATTCGGCGTGCCGAACAGCGGCGACGCCTTGGCCG